>NZ_BMYJ01000001.1 GCF_014652215.1 Neogemmobacter tilapiae
CCTGCAAAGCGTTGGACCGCAGCGCAGGGGCAAACCTTAACACAAAACAAACACACAAGATCGGACTAGGATCTGGGGCGGTGACGGGGGCTATATCTATCGCGGTCGCATGGACTGTAGAGGTGGGCTCTATTTCGGTCGAGTTGCCGTGATCAGAGTGGACAGCGAGGCACAATCAATATTCGGCGCGGTGGAGCGATTTGAGTTGGTTGTATCCGGGCGAGCTGTCGGAAATGGCTTCACGTTTTCAGGCCATGTCGTAGGCGCAGATCAAATGCGGCTAAGAATGCGGATGCTTTCCGCAAGACGAATGGCTGCTGAATAGCGGTGTCGCCTGACGGACAGTTGGGGCAGGGCTTTGCCTTGCCCCATCCGCGCGCTTAGAATGAACAGGTCAAGGTGGCGCGCTTTGCCGATTTGCCTGCCGAAAAGGCGGCAGTGATGATCGCCGCGATGGCCAAGGCCTTTGCCACACTCTGATCTTTTCAACGGCTGATCCACGCGCTGAGGGCCGTGACCGTCCGCGGGTGGGCGTGCGGCGATTGAACCCCTTGGTTTATGGTGCAGCCCCGAACGACGTCGCGCTTGGCCCAAGGTTGCCATCGCGCCCGCCCGAGGGGGCGGACGGGCGCGGCCCGGCTGGTCGCCGGGCGGGACTTCTGATCAAAGGATCAAGTCAGCTTCAAAGGATGCGCCAAGGATGAACCTTTCCAACAAAACCGCCCTCGTCACCGGCGGCAATCGGGGCATCGGGCGGGCGGCGGCTTTGGCTTTGCTGGGGGCTGGGGCGCGGGTGTCCTATACGACGCGGCGGGCGGGGGAGCCGATTGCCGGGGCGACAGAACATATCTGCGACATGCTGGATGCGCCGGGGATGGACGCTTTGCTGGGGCAGGGGTTCGACATTCTGGTGAACAACGCCGGGGTGATTGGGCCCATCGGGCGGCTGGATCAGGTGGACCCTAACGCATGGGCCAAGAACATCGCCACGAATCTGACGGCGGCCTTTCGGGCGGTGCAAACGGCGCTTCGTGCGCGGGGGCCAAGGGGGTTGACGGTTGTCAACCTATCCTCGGGCGCGGCCCGGCGCCCCTTGGAAGGGTGGAGCGCCTATTGTGCGGGCAAGGCCGGGCTTGCCATGCTGACGCGGTCTTTGCATGAGGAATTTGGCGGGCAGGGTCTGCGCGTCTTTGGTTTTGCGCCGGGGGTTGTCGATACGGGGATGCAGGGTGAAATCCGCGCCTCGGGGATCAACCCGGTGTCCCAAGTTCCGCAGGGTGATCTGGCCAATCCCGCCGAGCCGGGGCAGGCGATTGCCTGGCTTTGCAGCGCTGCGGCAGACCAGTATTGCGGCCAAGAGGTGGATATTCGGGATGCGGCCTTCCGTCAGGCTTGCGGCCTGCCCGCGCTTTAGGGCCGCCCGGCGGGGCCATCGAGGCCCCTTCGTGCGGTGGGGGCTTCCGCCCCCACGGTCACTGCGTTCCCTCCCCCGAGGATATTTTGAAGAAAAGATGAGGGGTTAGGGTGCGGCGCGAAAGGCGGCGGCCAGATCTTCGGGCAGCGGGAATTCCGCCAAAACCCGGGCGCGGCCTTCGGGTGACATTTTGCGGGCGGTTTTCTCGACGATCTTTAGCACCGCCTCAGCGGGATGTTTGGCGGCGAAGGGCGCGAAATACCAGCGGAGGAAGGTGAAGCAGATCACATCCTCCAGCGCCTGCACTTCCGCATCGCGCTTGATCCCCTCTTTCCGCAGCATCACGCCAATGCGCGCCTGATCTTCCGCCGAAAACCCGGCGTCGGCCATCATGCCTGCGACCCGATCCGCATGACGCCGCCCCAGATCGCGCCGCCATGTGAGATAACCCTCTCGCCCTTCGGGGTAAGTTTCCCGCGCCACCTGCCAGCGTTCGACATGCTGCCCGCGCGCTGCGATTTGCAGCAGGGGCGATGCCTCGGGGAACAGGCGGGCCAATTCTGCGCTCATACGCTCACCATAAAGCAGGGCGGCGGGGCGGCCATCCTCAAGGTTCGGATCAAGGGCATTGGCGGCGTCAATGGCGGCCAGGGTGCGGGCGAGGGGGCTTGCTTGGGTCATGGGGCGATGATGCCGGAAGCCCCAAGCCCTGCCAAGCCGATTCCGGCTTTACGGCAGGACGCTGCCGCGCGAAAAGATGCTATGACAAAATTCAGTTTCGACCTGCAAGCCACCGATGGCCGCGCCCGGACCGGCGTGATCCACACCCCCCGTGGCGATATCCGCACGCCCGCCTTTATGCCCGTGGGCACGGCGGCGACCGTCAAGGCGATGCTGCCCGACAGCGTGGCGGCGACAGGGGCCGATATCCTTTTGGGCAACACCTATCACCTGATGCTGCGCCCCGGCGCGGAACGGGTGGCGCGCTTAGGTGGGCTGCACAGGTTCATGAATTGGGACAAGCCCATCCTGACGGACAGCGGCGGGTTTCAGGTGATGAGTCTGGCCGATCTGCGTAAGCTGACCGAAGAGGGCGTGCGGTTCAAATCGCATATTGACGGATCGACGCATATGCTGTCGCCGGAACGCAGCATGGAGATTCAGCGGCTTTTGGGCTCGGATATCGTGATGTGTTTCGATGAATGCCCGGCGCTGCCTGCAACAGAGGCGGAGGTGGCCAAGTCGATGCGCCTGTCGATGCGTTGGGCGCAGCGTTCGCGGGATGCTTTTGGCGACCGTCCGGGTCATGCTTTGTTCGGCATTCAGCAGGGCGGTGTGACGCAAGAGTTGCGGGCGGAGAGCGCAGAGGCGCTGAAGGCGATTGGTTTTGAAGGCTATGCGGTCGGTGGTCTGGCGGTGGGCGAAGGGCAAGAGGCGATGTTTGGCGTGCTCGACTATGCACCCGATATGCTGCCTGCGGACAAGCCGCGCTATCTCATGGGCGTCGGCAAGCCGGATGACATCGTGGGAGCGGTCGAGCGCGGCATCGACATGATGGATTGCGTGCTGCCCAGTCGTTCGGGGCGCACAGGGCAGGGCTGGACCGCGCGGGGTCAGGTGAACCTGAAAAACGCGCGTCATGCCGATGATCCCCGGCCCTTGGAAGAGGGGTGCGGTTGCCCGGGGTGCCGGAACTACAGCCGGGCCTATCTGCACCATGTGGTAAAGGCGCAGGAAATAATCGGGTCAATGCTGCTGACCTGGCACAACCTGCATTACTATCAGGTGCTGATGGCGGGGCTCAGGGCGGCGATTGCCGAACAGCGCCTGGCAGGTTTTGTGGCCGATTTCCACGCGCGCCGCGCCGAAGGCGACATCGAGCCACTGTGAAGGCGGCCTCTTGCCCCCGCCGGGCAACAGCGCCATGATCGCGCATTCGTGGTTGAAACTTTCGGGTTCAGATCACAGATAGAAGCATCCGGGGGAACGAAGGCTGCCGATCATCGGGGCCGGGATTCCTGCCAGAACCAAGGATACGCGAATGAGCGAAGATTTTACCGCCTCTTTCCCCGTGCTGCCTTTGCGCGACATCGTGGTCTTTCCGCATATGATTGTGCCGCTGTTCGTCGGCCGTGAAAAATCGGTCCGGGCCCTGGAAGAGGTGATGGGCGATGACCGCCAGATCCTTTTGTCGAGCCAGATTGACCCGACGGTGGATGATCCGGCGGCGGATGGGATCTACCGCACCGGTGTTTTGGCCAATGTGCTGCAACTGCTGAAACTGCCCGATGGGACTGTCAAGGTTCTGGTCGAAGGCAAGGGCCGGGTGACGATCACTGAATTCGTCGAAAATGCCTCGTTCTTTGAGGCCTATGCCGAGCGGTTGGAAGAAACGCCAGGTGACCGTGCCAGTGTCGAGGCGATGCTGCGCGCCGTGGCCGAGGAGTTCGAGCGCTATTCGAAGATCAAAAAGAATATCCCGGAAGAGGCCCTGGCTGCGGTGTCCGAGGCGCGCGATCCGGCGCGGCTGGCCGACCTTGTGGCCGGGCATCTGGGCGTGAGCGTCGCACAAAAGCAAGAGCTTTTGGAAACGCTGGACGTGGGTGAGCGGCTGGAAAAGATCTTTGGCCATATGCAGGGCGAGATGAGCGTCCTTCAGGTCGAGAAAAAGATCAAATCCCGCGTGAAAAGTCAGATGGAGCGGACACAGCGGGAATACTATCTGAATGAGCAGATGAAAGCCATTCAGAAGGAGCTGGGCGATGGCGAGGATGGCCAGAACGAGCTGAACGAGCTGGAAGAAAAGATCGCCAAGACCGCGCTTTCGAAAGAGGCCCGGGAAAAGGCCGAGGCCGAGCTGAAAAAGCTGAAAAGCATGTCCCCGATGAGCGCCGAGGCGACCGTCGTGCGCAACTATCTGGATTGGTTGCTGGGCGTGCCGTGGGGCACGAAAAGCCGGGTGAAAAAGGATCTTGGGGCAGCGCAGGCTGTGCTGGATGCGGATCACCATGGTCTGGAAAAGGTCAAGGAACGGATCGTCGAATATCTGGCGGTGCAGGCGCGTTCGGCCAAGCTGAAGGGGCCGATCCTGTGCCTTGTCGGCCCTCCGGGCGTGGGGAAAACCTCGCTGGGGCGGTCGATGGCCAAGGCAACGGGGCGTGAATTCATCCGCATTTCGCTGGGCGGTGTGCGCGATGAAAGCGAAATCCGGGGCCACCGGCGGACCTATATCGGGTCGATGCCCGGCAAGATCATTCAGGCGCTGAAAAAGGCGAAGACGACCAACCCGATGATCCTGTTGGATGAAATCGACAAGATGGGCCAGGATTTCCGGGGCGATCCGGCGAGCGCTTTGCTGGAGGTGTTGGATCCGGAACAGAACAACACGTTTGTCGACCACTATCTTGAGGTGGAATACGACCTGTCGAACGTGATGTTTGTCACCACGGCGAACAGCTATAACATGCCGGGGCCGCTGCTGGACCGGATGGAGATCATTCCGCTGTCGGGTTACACCGAGGATGAAAAGCGCGAAATCGCCAAGGGCCACCTGATCCCGAAACAGATCAAGGCACATGGTTTGAAAAAGGGCGAGTTCAGCATTGACGATGCGGCGCTGACCGAGGTGATCCGGGTCTATACGCGGGAAGCCGGGGTTCGGAACCTCGAACGCGAGCTGGCAAAGCTGGCGCGCAAGGCCGTGACGGAAATCGTCAAGGGCAAGGTCAAATCGGTGGATGTAACCGAGGATAAGCTGGAAAGCTTCCTTGGGGTGAAACGCTATCGCTATGGTCTGGCCGAGCTGGAGGATCAGGTTGGTGTCGTGACGGGTCTGGCCTGGACCAGCGTGGGCGGCGATCTTTTGCAGATCGAAGCTTTGCGCCTGCCGGGCAAGGGCCGGATGAAGACGACCGGCAAGCTGGGCGATGTGATGAAGGAAAGCATCGAAGCAGCGGCGTCCTATGTGCGATCGATCAGCCCAGAAATCGGGGTGAAGCCGCCGAAATTCGAAACGGTGGATATCCATGTCCACGTTCCGGAAGGGGCGACGCCCAAGGATGGGCCTTCAGCGGGTCTTGCGATGGTCACCAGTATCGTGTCTGTTCTGACCGGCATTCCGGTGCGCAAGGACATTGCGATGACGGGTGAGGTCACCTTGCGCGGCAATGCCTTGGCCATCGGCGGCTTGAAGGAAAAGCTGCTGGCGGCGCTGCGCGGCGGGATCAAGACGGTCTTCATTCCGGAAGAGAATGAAAAAGATCTCACCGAAATCCCGCAGAACGTGAAGGATGGTCTGACGATCATTCCGGTTCGGCATGTAAAGGAAGTGCTGGCGCAGGCCTTGGTCCGGCAGCCCGAGGCGGTGGAATGGGATGAAGCGGCGGAAGAAGCCGCCGCTGCGGCCCGGAAACTGGCGGCCGACCCGGCCACTGGCCAAACGGCGCATTGATGACCGGGCCGATATGACCATGAACGCGCCGCAGTTTTCTGCGGCGCGTTTTCTTTTGCAAGGGGATGACAGGATGGCGACGAAAAAGAAGGTGGAAGAACCAGTGCAGGCCGAGGGCAAATCAGATGGCGCAGGGGCGACGGTGACCCGAGTGGGCGATCTGATCGACGCCGTGGTCACGGCCACTGGCGCAAAGAAGCCGCAGGCGAAGCCCGTGGTCGAGGCCACCTTGACCGCGCTGGGGCTGCTTTTGGCCGACGGGCAAGAGCTGAACCTGCCGGGACTGGGCAAGCTTCAAGTGATGCGGCGCAAGGAGCGTCCGAACGGTGAGGTTATTATCGTAAAACTGCGTCGCCCCGGTGAAAAGGCTGCTGGTGAAAAGAAGGCGAAAACCCCTCTTGCACCCGCGCCCGAGGAAAGCTAAACCCCGCGCCACGGGCGATTAGCTCAGCGGTAGAGCGCTTCGTTCACATCGAAGATGTCAGCGGTTCAAATCCGTTATCGCCCACCATAATTCTGAAAACGCCAGAGCATTGTCTCTGGCGTTTTCTTTTGCGCTAGACTTTGAAACATACCAAACGTATGGTTTCTTTAAATTTAGGAGATTCCCATGTCGCCCATCCACGCCTATTCAATCCTTTCCGTGGCCATCGTGCTGGAGGTGATCGGTTCCACCTTTCTGGCGAAGTCGGACGGGTTCACAAGGCTTTGGCCGACACTGGGGGTGGTGGCCTTTTATGTTGCCTCCTTCTTCCTGCTGTCGCAGGCACTGAAACTGATCCCGCTGGGCGTGGCCTACGCGGTCTGGTCAGGGGTGGGGATTGTGCTGACGGCGATGGTGGGCACCTTGGTTCTTCGGCAGTCGCTGGACTTTGCGGCGATCGCAGGGATTGGCCTCATCATCGGCGGGGTCTTAGTGATCAACCTGTTCTCGCAGGCCGGGGGGCACGGATGACTGCCGCCCATAGTCGCAAGAAAAACCCTGAGGGTATCCGGCGGGCCTTGCTGGATCATGCCGCACGCTTAGCGGTGGAGCAGGGGCTGCATGCGGTGACGGTGCAGGCAGTCTCCGACGCGGCAGGTGTGACCAAAGGCGGTCTGATGCACCATTTCGCGACGAAACAGGCCTTGGTCGATGCGATGTTTGCCGAACATCTGGAAGCCTTGGGCAAAGTGCTGGCCGACCAGATGCAGGCCGATCCAGAACGCCGTGGCGCCTTTACGCGCGCCTATCTGCGCAGTGTGTTCGAACTGGAACCGACGGAAAAGGGGGGGCCTTGGGCTTCAGTTTATGTGGCGATGCTATCGGATGCGCGGCTGCGCGCTATGTGGGCGAATTGGTTTTCTGGTCAGGTTCAGGCGAATAGCGTGACGGATAGCGATCCAGTTCTGACCATCGTGCGGTTGGCAGCGGATGGGGCTTGGCTTGCCGATATGTCGGATATCGTTTTGTCCAATCGGGCAGAATTGCTGGCGCTTTTGTTGGCCATGACGCGCGGCTAGGTTTTCTCTGGCGCTTTTGTCATGCAAGCGTCACATCCTTTGGGCATGGCCGGGAAAACCCTGGGGGATGCTATGACCGCAACCGCGCTTTTGTTTGATCTGGTGCAGGCCGTGCCGATGCCGATGGTGGCCATCGGGCCGGATGAGCGGCTGATGGCGATGAATACGGCGGCAGGGGCCCTGATCGATCCGGCGGCGCTGGGGCGGCATCATGCGATGGGGATGCGGCAGCCGGGTTTGATGCAGGCGGTAGAGCGTGCTTTGGCGCGGGGGGAACGGGCGGTGGTTCAGCCAATATCGTTTGGCGGTGCCCATGAATCGCTGTGGCGTGTGACGGTGACGCCCTTGGAGCAAAGCGATGGGCGCGGGGCGGTCTGCGTGTTCGAGGATCTGACGGAGCAGGAACAGATAGGGCAGGTGCGGCGCGATTTCGTGGCGAATGTCAGCCATGAACTGCGCACCCCGCTGACGGCGCTGATCGGTTTCATCGAAACGCTGCGGGGGCCCGCGCGGGATGATGCGGCGGCGCGGGAGAGGTTTCTGGACATCATGGAGCGTGAGGCCACGCGGATGACGCGGCTGGTACGCGACCTTTTATCGCTCAGCCGGGTGGAGGCGCAGGAACGGCAGAGGCCAACGGAACAGGTGGAGGTTCAAGCCTCGATCCAAGGGGTGTTGGCGATCCTGCGGCAGACGATCGATGAGGCGCAGGTCAGGGTGGTGCTAGAAGGCTGCAAGACGCCAGTGACGGTGCCCGCCGATTCAGATCAGTTGGGGCAGGTCTGGCAGAACCTGATCGAGAATGCGGTGAAATACGGCGGTGCGGGTAAGCAGGTGACGGTACGTGTCACAACGAATGATCACGATCCGATGCTGCGCGGGCCCTCGGTCCGCGTGGATGTGGTGGATCAGGGCGAAGGCTTGGACCCGGTGCATATCCCGCGTCTGACCGAACGATTCTATCGGGTAGATTCGCACCGGTCGCGGCGGCAGGGCGGCACGGGGCTGGGGCTGGCAATTGTAAAACACATCGTCAACCGGCACCGGGGGCGGCTCAAGATTGAAAGCGCCCCGGGGCAGGGCAGCACTTTCACTGTGATTCTGCCACGTTAGCGGACCGAGTGGGCAAATCTTGCGCCTGCCGCGGCCTGCCAGATTGCGGGCAGAAATATCGCTGAAAAGCCATCTGTCATATCACTGTTACAATACTGTCGCAAAAGCGTGGCCTGCGGGCTTTAGACGCCAAACCCAAGGGGGCGCTGCTTGCGTCGCCGGACCAGGCTGATGACAGGAGTATCCAATGTCGCCGATGAAAATGACCGCCTCGACGCTCGCGCTGATTGCCGCGTCTGCCGTGACCGCCTCTGCCCGTGATCAGGTGCAGGTGACCGGTTCTTCGACCGTGCTGCCCTACGCCACCATCGTGGCCGAGGCCTTCGGCGAGAACTTTGAATTCCCGACCCCGGTGGTCGAAGGCGGCGGTTCGGGCGCTGGCCGCAAGAAGATGTGTGAAGGCGTGGGCGAAAACACCGTCGACATCGCGAACTCGTCCTCGAAAATCTCCAAGTCGGACGTGGAGCTGTGTGCCACCAACGGCGTAGGCGAAATCATGGAAGTGCGGTTTGGCTATGACGGGATCGTCTTTGCCTCGGACGTGAACGGCGCCGAATTCCCGCTGACCCCGGCGGATGTCTACAACGCGGTCGCCGCGCAGGTTCTGAAAGACGGTGCCATCGTCGACAACGCGGCTGCGCAATGGTCGGAAGTGAACGCAGCCCTGCCCGCGCAAGACATTCTGATGTTTGTGCCCGGCACCAAGCATGGCACGCGCGAAGTGTTCGATGACAAGGTCATCGTGAAAGGTTGCGAAGACAGCGGCGCTTTCGAAGCCTTTGCCGCAGCGAACGGCGGTGATGAAGACAAGGCCGAAGAGCTGTGCATGAAGCTGCGCACCGATGGCCGTTCGGTGGACATCGACGGTGACTATACCGAAACGCTGGCCCGTCTGGATGCAGACAAGAACGCCATCGGCGTGTTCGGTCTGTCCTTCTATCAGAACAACACCGACAAGCTGCGCGTTTCGACGATGAACGGCGTGATCCCGACAGTGGAAAGCATCGCAGCCGGCGACTATCCGGTGTCGCGTCCGCTGTATTTCTACGTCAAGAAAGCCCACATCGGCGTGATCCCCGGCCTGAAGGAATATGTGACCTTCTTCGTCAGCGACGAAATGGCAGGCCCGGATGGCCCCTTGGCCGAATACGGTCTGGTGTCGGACCCGGAACTGGCCGCGACCCAAGCGGCTGTTGAGGCCGAAACGCCGATGGCCCCGCTGGAATAAGCTGATCACTGCGGCCCCCGGTTTTATGCCGGGGGTCGCTTTCCCTATCCGAACCGGAAGGTTTCCATGTCTGTTTTCATGACTCTGGTCGTGCTCTTGATCATCGCTGCCACGGCCTTTGTGCTGTGCCGCCAGAGGGCGTTGGCGATGGTAGCGGGCGATGCTCGCAAGCTGCATTCGCTCCCCGGCTTTCACGGTTGGCATGGCGTGGTGATGGCCCTTGTGCCGTCGATCCTGATGCTGGCCGTCTGGCTGATCGCCCAGCCGATGGTGGTGGAACGGCAGGTCTTTGCCCATATGCCGACCGAGATGACTGCCGATGCTTCGGCGGCGCAACTGGTGATGGCCGATGTGCGCCGCTTGGCGCAGGGCTTGGAAACCGCTGTGGAAACCGGGCGTCTTGGGGCAGAACAAGCCACCAGCCCGACGCTGGACCCTGTCACACTGCGTGGCGTTCTGGCCGAAGTGGGCGTGGCGCTGGGGTCGGAAGTGACAGCGCCAATCCTGAACGGCGCGCAGGAGTATCGCAGCCTGCAATCGAATTTTGCCCTTTGGCGTACCATTGTCATTCTGGCTGTCGCGGCCTTGGGCGTCGCTTGGGCCGTGCGGCTCACGCAGCCCGACTTCTGGGCGCGCAACCGGGTGGAAAAGGTGGTGCTGGGTCTGTTGATCCTGGCCTCGACCATCGCCATCCTGACGACCTTTGGCATCGTCTATTCGATGCTGACCGAGACGATCCATTTCTTCCAGCAATATCCCATCGCCGACTTTTTCTTTGGCCTGACATGGTCGCCCAATTTTAAGGGCGGGTCGGAACTGGGGGTTCTGCCGCTGATCTGGGGCACGCTTTACATCAGTCTGGTGGCCATGGTGGTGGCGGTGCCGATTGGCCTGTTCGCCGCCATCTATCTGTCGGAATATGCGACACCCAAGGTCCGTGCCTGGGTCAAGCCACTGATTGAGGTGATCGCCGGGATCCCAACCGTGGTGTTCGGTCTGTTCGCCCTTGTGACCGTTGGCCCCTTGCTGCGCGATTGGTTTGCCGAACCGATGGGGCTGGGCAACAGCGGATCGTCGGTGATGACCGCAGGCATCGTGATCGGGATCATGAACATCCCCTTCATCAGCTCGCTGTCGGATGACATCATCAACGCCGTGCCCCAGGCGATGCGTGATGGCTCGCTGGGGTTAGGGGCGACCAAATCCGAAACCGTGCGTCAGGTGGTGCTGCCTGCGGCACTGCCGGGGATCGTGGGGGCCGTGCTGATGGCTGCCAGCCGCGCGATTGGGGAAACCATGATCGTGACGCTAGGGGCTGGGGCTGCGGCGAAGCTGAGCCTGAACCCGTTCGAGGCGATGACCACCATGACCGTAAAAATCGTCGGCCAGTTGACCGGCGACACCGATTTTGCCAGCCCTGAAACGCTGGTGGCCTTTGCCCTTGGGATGACGCTGTTCGTGATCACCCTTTGTCTGAACGTGCTGGCGCTGATCATCGTGCGCCGCTACCGGGAGCAATACGAATGACCGACGCAACCGCAAACCAGATGCCCGCTTCGGGTCCGGCGGCCAGGTCAAAGCATGGGTCCATCTTGGTGCAGGCGCCCAGCATGCGCGCCCGCAACCGCGCCGAAGCCCGCTTTAAGGCCTATGGACTGGCCGCGATCGTTCTGGCGCTCACGATGCTGGCGATCATGCTGACGACCATCTTGTCGGATGGGCTTTCGGCCTTTCGTCAGGCCAGCCTGACCTTTCCGGTGACGCTGGACGCCGCCACGCTGGACAAGAGCGGCAACCGCGATGTGGCCGAGATGAGCAAGGCGACAACGGTGACCTATGGCAAGGTGATGGCGCAAAGCTTTGTCGCCCATCTGGTGGCGCAGGGCATCTCGACCGAAGGCGTGTCAGAAAAAGAACTGGCCGCAATGCTGTCAAAAGATGCGCCCGCGGCGCTGCGGAATGATGTGCTGGCCAACCCAGATCTGCTGGGGCAAACCATCGAGGTGACGGTTTTGGCGAATGGCCGGATCGACGGCTATCTGAAAGGCCGCGTCACGATGGAAAGCGCGCAAAAGGACAGCAATATCAGCCCAGAACAACTGGTTCTGTCCGATGCCCTGCGCAAGGCAGGCATCCTCACCAGCGGCTTCAACTGGGGCTTTCTGAAGAACCCCGATGCGTCCGACCAACGGCCCGAAGCGGCTGGTCTGGGCGTGGCGATGATTGGTTCGGCATACATGATGGTCTTGGTCTTGATCATCACCCTGCCCATCGGGGTCGCGGCATCAGTTTATCTTGAGGAGTTCGCGCCCAAGAACAAATGGACTGATCTGATTGAGGTCAATATCTCGAACCTGGCTGCTGTGCCGTCGATTGTGTTCGGGATCCTTGGGTTGGCAGTCTTTATCAATTTCGCAGGCTTTCCGCAGTCATCCTCGCTGGTGGGTGCCTTCGTTCTGTCGCTGATGACGCTGCCAACCATCATCATCGCCACGCGTGCCAGCCTGAAAGCGGTGCCGCCCTCGATCCGCGATGCGGCGCTGGGTGTTGGCGCGTCCAAGATGCAGACGGTCGCCCATCATGTGCTGCCCTTGGCCGCACCCGGCATCCTGACCGGCACCATTCTGGGTCTGGCCCGCGCTTTGGGCGAAACGGCCCCGCTGCTGCTGATCGGCATGGTGGCCTTTGTCGATAACTACCCCTCTGCCCCGGCTGAAGGGGTGCTGGATCCCGCCACCGCCTTGCCGGTGCAGATCTACACCTGGGTCCAACGCTCGGACCCGGCTTTCGTCGAACGGTCGAACGGCGCGATCATCGTGCTGCTGCTGTTCCTGATGGTGATGAACGTCACCGCCATCCTGCTGCGCCGCCGCTTTGAACGGCGCTGGTAAAGGGTTAGAAAAATGAATGATATGCGACTGCTGGAGCGCGCTGTGGATACCCAAGTGAACAAGATCACCGCCCGCAAGGTGCAGGTCTATTATGGCCAGAACCATGCCCTAAAGGATGTTGATGTCGACATTCTGGACAAGACGGTGACGGCCTTTATCGGCCCGTCGGGCTGTGGGAAATCCACCTTCCTGCGCTGCCTGAACCGGATGAACGACACGATTGCCGTTTGCCGCGTGGAAGGTCGGATCGATTTGGAAGGGGAGGACATCTACGACCCTCGCGTTGATCCGGTGCAATTGCGCGCCAAGGTGGGGATGGTGTTCCAAAAGCCGAACCCCTTCCCCAAGTCGATTTACGACAACGTGGCTTATGGCCCTAAAATCCACGGTCTGGCTCGCAAAAAGGCCGATCTGGACGAGATCGTCGAAAGCAGCCTGCGCAAGGCGGCGCTGTGGAACGAGGTCAAGGATCGTCTGGACGCCCCCGGCACCGGCCTGTCTGGGGGGCAACAGCAGCGCCTGTGTATCGCCCGCGCCATTGCTACCAGCCCCGAAGTTCTGTTGATGGACGAACCCTGTTCGGCGCTGGACCCGATTGCGACCGCGCAGGTCGAGGAGTTGATTGACGAACTCCGCAGCCAGTTTTCCGTGGTGATCGTGACCCATTCGATGCAGCAGGCCGCGCGGGTGTCGCAGCGGACCGCCTTTTTCCACTTGGGGTCGCTGGTCGAGTACGGCGAAACCGGGCAGATCTTTACCAACCCGAAAGATCCGCGCACTGAAAGCTATATCACGGGCCGGATCGGCTAAGGGGCAGAATGATGAACAACGAAAAACACATCGCCAGCGCCTTTGACCGCGATCTGGAGGCGGTTCAGGCGATGATCATGAAGATGGGTGGTCTGGTTGAGGACGCCTTGCTGGAATCCTCACGCGCTTTGGAAGAGCGGGACGTGGAATTGGCCCAGCGGGTGCGGTCGGCCGACAGTGCCATCGACGCCCTAGAAATGCAGGTGAATACCGAAGCGGCGCGGCTGATTGCCATTCGTGCGCCAACCGCCAGCGATTTGCGCACCGTTCTGACCGTGATGAAAATCGCCAGTGGACTGGAGCGCTGCGGTGATCACGCCAAAAACCTGGCGAAACGCACGCTGGTCTTGTCCGATATGGCCCCGGTTGGCGCCTCGGCGGGTTCCATCCGTCGTTTGGCGAAATCGGTGCAACTGATGCTAAAAGATGCGCTGGACGCCTATATCCGCCGCGATGTCGCCATGGCGCAAGAGGTGCGGCAGCGCGATCAGGAAATCGACCAGATGTACAACGCTTTGTTCCGCGAGTTCCTGACCCATATGATGGAAGATCCGCGTTCGATCAGCGCCTGCATGCACCTGCATTTCATCGCAAAAAACATCGAGCGGGTGGGCGACCATGCCACGGGGATCGCCGAACAGGTGATTTATCTGGTGACGGGCGATGTACCCGATGAGGCAAGGCCGAAACTGGATACGGTCTCGCTGCCTGGTGCAGAGGGATGAATGCGATGACCGGGGTGGGGCAACCTTTGGTTTTGTTGGTCGAGGATGAACCGGCGCAGCGCGAGGTTCTTTCCTATAACCTTGAGGCCGAAGGCTTTCGGGTGGTGCAGGCCGAGGATGGGGAAGAGGCCATGTCCTTTGTGCGCGAGGAATTGCCTGATCTGATCGTGCTGGATTGGATGATGCCAAACCTTTCGGGACTGGAGGTCTGCCGTCGGCTGAAATCCCGGCCCGAGACGCGCAAGGTGCCGGTGATCATGCTTTCCGCCCGCTCGGAAGAGGTGGACCGGGTGCGGGGTCTGGAAACCGGGGCCGATGACTATGTGATCAAGCCCTATTCGGTCGTTGAACTGATGGCGCGCGTCAAAGCGAACCTGCGGCGCGCCCGGCCTTCGACCGTGGGCGTTCTGCTGGAGTTTCAGGACATCCGGCTGGACAGCGAAACCCACCGCGTTCACCGCGGGGAAAAGGTTTTGAAACTGGGCCCGACCGAATTTCGTTTGCTGGCCACTTTTATGGAAAAGCCGGGCCGGGTCTGGAGCAGAGAACAGCTTTTGGATCGTGTCTGGGGCCGCGACATCTATGTCGAAACCCGCACCGTCGATGTCCATATCGGCCGGTTGCGCAAAGCCCTTTGCCAGTTTGGTGGTGAGGATCTGCTGCGCACCGTGCGCGGCGCAGGTTATGCCTTGGGATGATCAATCAGAAGGGGGCGTTGGCCCCCTTTTCTATTTCTCTGGCAACAGCCCCCTTGGGCTGAACCGCAGCACCAGCAGCAGGATCACCCCCAAAGTCAGCAACCGCATATGCGGCGCGGCATCGACCAGATGCGCTTTCAGCGGCCCGTCACCCATGCCGACCGTGACCATCCCCATCAGCGAAGGCCCAAGGCTTTCGGCGATCAGCCATAGCCAGCCGATCAGCAGGCCGCCCAGAACCGCCCCCCAGTTGTTGCCCGAACCGCCCGCGATCACCATCACCCAGATCAGGAAGGTCCAGCCCAAGGGGTTATAGGTCGTGGGCGTCAACTGGCCGTGCATCGAGGTCAGCATCGCACCGCCCATACCCACAATGGCCGAGCCCAGGATGAACACCTGCAAGTGGCGGCGGGTCACGTCCTTGCCCATCGCCTCGGCCGAGACTTCGTTGTCGCGGATGGCGCGCATCATGCGGCCCCAGGGTGATTTCAGCGCGCGTTCCAGCATCCAGATCAGCAGGACGAGAACCGTGCCGAACATGGTGCAATAAACCAATTTGACAAAGATGGAGGAGGCGGTGACCGGATTGGCCCCAAAGGCGGCGGCCAGATTGATGAACCATTCCTGCGTCTGGATGTTCACCTCAAGCGGCACAGGCCAAGGCCGGGGCAGGCTGATCACGTTCTTGACTCCGCGGGTCAGCCAGTCTTCGTTCTTCAACACGGCGACGATGATTTCCGCAATGCCCAGCGTGGCAATCGCCAGATAGTCCGACCGCAGGCCCAAGGCCACCTTGCCGATGCCCCAAGCCGCCAGTGCCGCCAAGACCCCGCCCACAGGCCAGGCCAGCAGCGGGTTGATGCCCAAGCCACCCAAATTCCCCGCCGTCGCGGGATTGAACGCCTCAACCGCCATGACGGCAGGGTCAAAGACCCAGCGAAACAGGACAAAGCCGCCGATCAGAATCGCGGCAACGGTCAAGGCGCGCGCGCGGCCCTTTTCCATGTGGTTCCAGCCAAAGATCGCGGCGGCAATCGACGCGGCCCCCAGAAACAGACCCAGCAAAATGCCCGGCCCACCGGCATCCCACCCCTCGGCCACAGGCTTGGCGGCGACCAGAACCACCGCCAGCCCGCCCAAGGCCGAAAAGCCCATCAGGCCGGTGTTGAACAGCCCCGCATAGCCCCATTGGATGTTCAGCCCCAAGGCAATGATGGTCGAGGGCAGAACAGCGGTCAGGATCGATAGCGCCAAGTTCCAGCTTTGGAAAAAGCCGGTCAGCGCATAAAGGGCAGCAACGCCCAGAAACAGCAGAAAGGTGCGGTTCATGTGGATTTGCCCTTGAAGATGCCCGTGGGCATGAACAGCAGAACGATGATCAGAATGCCGAAACTGACCGCGAATTTGTAATCGGTGGACATCAGTTGCAGCAGGCTGTCTGGGGCCATGCTGTCCGGCAGCACATAGGTTGCCACTTTTTTCCAAGCATAGGTCACCATCACCTCGCTAAAGGCGATGATGAAACCGCCGGCGATGGCCCCCAAAGGGTTGCCCAGACCGCCGACGATGGCGGCGGCAAAGATGGGCAGAAGGAGTTGGAAATAGACAAAGGGGCGGAAGCTCTTGTCCAGACCGTAAAGCACCCCGGCAATGGTGGCGAGGGCAGCGGTGATGATCCAAGTGACGGCGACGACGCGGTCGGGGTTGATGCCCGACAGCAGCGCCAGATCCTCATTGTCTGAAAACGCGCGCATGGACTTGCCTGTGCGGGTGCGGTTCAGGAACCAGAACAGCCAAGCCACACAGATCACCGCCACGACCAGCGTGATGGCTTGCGTTGATTTGATCGCCAGCCCCTCGGCCAGCCCCGTTGCGGCTTTGAAGTCGCCTGCCGAGATCAGGAACCGCCCGCCATCGGCGAAATTCTGTTCCTCAACCCCGATGATCAGGCGAACGACGCCGTTCATCACCAGCATGACACCGAGTGAGACGATCACCAGAATGGCCGGATTTGCCTTTTGCTTGCGGTAAAAGCGATAGACGACGCGGTCGGTGCCCAGCACGAACAGAGCGGTGCAAAGGATGCCAAAGGGCAGGGCGATCAGGGCTGTGGGCAAAAGGCCCGCGGTGATACTCATCGACTGAAACCACCAGGTGAACAGGATCGTCACCATCGTCCCAAAGGCCATGGTGTCACCATGGGCAAAGTTGGAAAACCTGAGGACGCCATAGATGAGGGTTGCGCCCAAGGCCCCAAGGGCAAGCTGCGCGCCATAGGCGACGGCGGGGACGAAGACGAAATTTAGAAAAGCCACAAGGGCGTTCAGCAGGTCCATCAAAGGCCCCCTTCGCTGCATCTTAGGAAACGAACCCAGCCTTCCTTCCGGTCGCTTTCTGGCCGAAAAGTCCATATAGCCTCTTCGGAAGAGAGGGAGGTCAGCATATGGATTTCCTCATTTTCAAACCACATGAGCGGCCCAGCCATCGACATGTTGATCGCATCCTGACCGACACCGTTTAGCAACATCTTGTATTCGCCCACACCGTGACGATCCTCGTTCCCAGAAAACTCAAAGGTATAGTCAGAAGCTTTATCGCGGCATTCGCCGTGAACATCGCATTCTTTTGTAAGTTGACATTCAACCTTCATAACTGCATTCATATCCTCTGACACTTGAGCGGATAGCGTAGCGGGCCAGATTGCCAGCACCGCATATGCCAGAAATTGTGAAGATCTTGGTTTCACCATCGCCTTATCCGGGGCTCTGGCAGGTGCCAGTCCAGTATTCTTCGTGTAGATAGGTTTCTTGCAGGCTGGCGAGCGTCAGCTTGGCCGCCCCTTCCGGCGTGTGGCTGAACCCGCCATCCAGCCCTTCGTGGTCAAAGATCACATAGACGCGCTGCGGTTCGGTCATATGGGTTTTCAGCTCCAGCAGACGGTCGCCGCCACCCGGCCCGATGCCCTTGGTTGCCAGATACCAATTCTCACCCTCGGCATAGATCTGCGCCGTGGCTTCGCTGCCCGTGGGACAAGACCCATCCGTATCCCGCGCCATATCGCAGGCTTGCAGGGTCATGGCACAGGTCAGGTTGTTGTAGTCGGCCAAGGCGGGCAGGGGGGCCATGACCGCGCCCAAAAAGATGAAACGCCCGATCATCACTGGCTCCCTGGAAAATTGCAGGAAGCCTTGATCACTTTTACTGGCTCCGTAGGTGAATAAGCACGGTCTGACGTGACAATTGTCAGGTTTGCTGCATTTTGATTGTCGTTATTGTAGTCATACCATGCGGCCTCGGCTAAGCCATCATATGCGAGCGCTTTCTGCAACGCAGTTTCAGTACTTTCGAAGGGTGCGCCAGCCATTTCTGCGAAAGTGAAAGCCTCAAACCCCATTCCCTCGAATTCGTTGTGATTGTTTTTCACCCAGACACTCACGACTTCGCCGGCAGCACTCACATCAAAGGACATGATGATTTGGGTGGCATCTGATGTCTCGCGACAATCAAGCGGCCATTCCGCTTTGCATGTCGCGTAGACGCTACACGAACCCAGATACATGGTGGATTGTTCCGCATGGGCAGAAAACCCGCCCAGCAAAATCTGTAGCGCGCATGCAAAAAAACCGAGGCTGGAACGCACAGCCATCACATCCCCCCCAAAAAGGTCCGCCGCACGTCCGGATCGGCCATCAGCGCCGCGCCCGTATCGGTATAGCGGTTCGCCCCCTGCACCAGAACATAGCCCTTGTCGGCAATCTCCAGCGCCTGCCGCGCGTTCTGTTCGACCATCAGGATCGAAATACCCGTCCGCGCCACTTCGATGATCCGGTCGAACAGTTCATCCATCACGATGGGCGAAACCCCTGCCGTCGGTTCGTCCAGCATCAGCACCTTCGGCTGCGTCATGAGCGCGCGCCCCACAGCCACCTGCTGCCGCTGCCCCCCCGACAATTCCCCCGCCGCCTGATGCCGCTTGGTTTTCAGGATCGGGAACAGCTCATAAACCTGATCCATCGTCGCGCGAATGTCGTCCCGCCGCAGGAAGGCCCCCATTTCTAGGTTCTCTTCCACCGTCATGGTCGTGAAAATGTTCTGTGTCTGCGGCACAAAGGCCATGCCCTTGGCCACGCGCGCCTGTGGTGACAGCCCGGTGATATCCTCACCCGCCAGCCGCACATGCCCCCCGCGCAGGCGCAGCATGCCAAAGACGGCTTTCATCGCCGTCGATTTGCCCGCCCCATTCGGCCCGACGATCACGGCAATCTCGCCCTTTTCGACGGCCAAGGTGCAGCCATGCAGAATGTCGACGGCCCCATAGCCCCCGGTCATGTTCTCGCCCACCAGAAAGGGCACCGTCCCCGGTTTGTTGTCTTTCACGAAACTGTCGCCATTCCCTGTCATCTTTTCTTGTTTATGCACCGGCAGCCCGGCGCCCGTCAAATTGCAATGGCCCCGCAGAGGGGCCATTGCCTGCAATTCATGCAAGGGTTGTTCAGTCCAGCGCCGCCGTCCGCACGCCCACTGTCACAGCCCCAATCACCGTCAGCGTTTCCGGATCGACAATCGGATAGCTGACTTGGGCGATGTAATCCCCGGTGGAATCGTCGCGTTCTGCCGCACCGTAATCCACCCCTTCCGGCCCTTTGCCGGCCGAGTTCTGAAATTTCGGCTCGTCGCCTTGCCAGAAATCCGAAGGCGCTTGCGTCGCGGCCACGTTCAGCCCCTTGGCGTCCATCACGATCACCTCGGCAATCGCCCCGCCTGAACCTTCGTTCTTTTTGCGCAGGAAATCGGCCAGCTTGCCGCTGATCACCTTTTTGATCAGCGGATCGGTGCCCGCCTCGACCACGGCACGCCATTTTTCATCCAAAGCGATGATTTCGGCCTCAGAGAAATCTTTCGACACCTCATTCTGTTTGCGCACCTCGCCCAAAATCAGCGGGTCTTGCAGCCAGGGTTGGATGTTCAGCTTTGCAAAGCTTGCCAAGGCTTTGGACGAATCTTCAGCCATAGCAGAAACAGGGGTCAGCATGATTGCAAGCAGCAGCCCCTTGGTCAGGTTGTTCAGTTTCATTGGTTCCTCACTCCCACACAACGGCATGGGGCTCATGCCGCACAATCACAAACGCCTTCCTCGGGGCGTTAGGGGCAATGTGATCCGCAATTGTGCTTTTTTAGGGCCGAAGCGGGGCTAGGATAAGATTGCTCAGGCGGTGATCTTGTTCTTCAAACCCCGGCCCAGATAGGCCTCGATCACCCGTTCGTCGTTCTTCACCTGATCCACCGTGCCCTGCGCCAGAACCCGGCCTTCGGCCATCACGATCACCGGGTCACACAGCCGCCCGATGAAATCCATGTCATGTTCGATCACACAGAACGTGTAGCCCCGTTCCTTGTTCAACCGCACAATCGCATCGCCGATGGTGTTCAGCAGGGTCCGGTTCACGCCCGCCCCCACCTCGTCCAGAAAGACGATCTTGGCATCGACCATCATCGTCCGCCCCAGCTCCAGCAGCTTTTTCTGCCCGCCCGAGATATTCGCCGCCTTTTGGTCGGCCAGATGGCTGATCGTCAGAAAATCCAGCACCTCATCCGCCTTGTCGCGCAAGGCCCGTTCTTCCGATGCAATCCGGCCCCGGTTGAAAAAGGCGTTCCACAGCGTTTCACCCGACTGCGCGGCAGGCACCATCATCAGGTTTTCCCGCACGGTCATGGAGCCAAACTCATGCGCAATCTGAAAGGTCCGCAGCAGGCCCTTGTGAAACAATTCATGCGGCGGCAGGCCGGTGATATCCTCACCATCCATGAAAACGCGGCCACTCGTCGGGGGCAGACGCCCCGCAATGACGTTGAACAGCGTCGTCTTGCCCGCGCCGTTCGGCCCGATCAGCCCCGTGATGCTGCCCTTGGCAATTTCAATGCTCGCCCCGTCCACGGCGCGAAAGGCCCCGAAATGCCGGTGCAGGTCTTCAACCTTGATCATGTCGTTCCCCTGATGGTCCGCCACTTGGCCGGGCAGATCCGTCCTTGTGCAAAGGCCCGGCGCAAAGCACCGGGCCTTTCCGTTCAGCAGGCCTTAGCGGAAGCCGACCGTTTCGTTCTTGCCGTCCTTGATCTCGATCTGGCGATAGCGACCTGCGCTTTCACCCGGTCCGATCAGGGTCACAGCGGTCGCCCCTTCATAGTCAATCGCTGTGCCAGCGGCCAAGAGTTCAAGACCTTTCGCCAGTTCGCCCGGATAGATTTTCTCGCCCGGACCGTTGGCGATTTCCATGATCTTGCCCTTGTAATCCGCCGGGTTCGACGATTTGGCGGCCTGCATCGCCAGGGCGATCAGGGCAGCCGCGTCATAGGATTCCGGCGAATAGGCCGAGGTGCCGTCAAAGCCAGCCGCCGCAGCCATCTCTTCGTATTTCTTGGCCCCTTCCGAATCCGAACCGGCGATCTGGCCATAGGAACCCGTCAGCCCTTCGCCAATCGCGGTGGGCAGGCTGTCGCCAATCATGCCGCCCGGCAAGCCAAAGGTGCTGAAAGCGCCAGTGTCGAGCGAGGCCTGGATGATGCCTTTGCCGCCCTGATCCAGATAGCCCGCCACGACCAGAATGTCGCCGCCCGCCGAGGCGAGCGCCGCGACTTCGGCCGAATAGTCGGCCTTGCCGTCTTCATGCGCGGTGTTGATCGTGACCGTGCCGCCCTTGGCGGTAAAGGCCGCGGCGATCGATTCCGCAAGACCCTTGCCATAGTCGTTGTTGGTATAGGTCAGCGCGATGGACTTCACGCCTTTCTCTACCAGAATGTCGGCCATGACTTCGCCTTCGCGCGCATCCGACGGCGCGGTGCGGAAGAACAGCCCGTCATCTTCGGCCGTGGTCAGCGCAGGCGAGGTGGCCGAGGGCGAGATCATGACCATTCCGTTCGGGCGCGCCACGTTTTGCAGGATAGCGCCGGTCACGCCGGAACAGTCCGCCCCCATGATGCCCTTTACCTGATCGGCCGTGATCAGACGCTCCGCCGCCGCCGTGCCCGCCGCGCTGTCGCCGCAGGTCGTGTCGGCGCGCACCGGCACCAGGGTAGAGCCATCCAGGAACTTGCCCGAGTCGCTCAGTTCTTTCAGCGCCATTTCGGCACCGGCGGCCATAGCCGGGGCCAGCGATTCAATCGGGCCGGTGAACCCGATCAGAACGCCAATCTTGACCTCTTCCGCCTGAACGGCACCGGCCATAAGCGCGCTGGCAGCCGTGGCGATGAGCAGCTTTTTCATTCGTTTCTCCCATGTCGGATCATTATCCTGAGCGTGAGCCTAGACCGGGCGAAAACAAAAGAAAAGCAGGGAAAAGCGGGCGAAATACTGCCCATTGCCGGAACAATGATGTGAACAGGGCTGGATTGTCGGGCTTTTGTTCCTAGCTGGGGAACAACAGCAGGAGAAGATGATGCAGAAACTGGGACTGACGGCAGGGCTTTTGTTCATGGGCGCGACCGGCGCTTGGGCCGAGGTGCTGGGCACTTCGCTCGGCGATATGGAGGTCAGCCCCGTGGTGACGGGCCTGACCGAGCCTTGGGCCTTGGCTTTTCTGCCCGACGGGCAGTTTCTGGTGACCGAACGCGACGGGCGGCTGATGCTTTATCCGGCGGGTGGCGGTGAGGGGCAGGCGGTTGAGGGCCTGCCCGCAGTCTATGCCAGCGGTCAGGGCGGCTTGCTGGATGTTCTGATCCCCGCCGATTTCGCCACCAGCCGCGCCGTCTGGCTTTCCTATGCCGAACCGCGGGGCGATGGTGCGGGCACCGCTGTCGGCTGGGGCACCCTGTCACAGGACGGCACCCGGCTGGAAGGCTTTACCCCCATCTTCCAATCGCCCCAAGGCGGCCAGGGCGGGCGACACTTTGGCTCGCGCCTTGTCGAAGGGGCGGATGGGACTGTCTATCTGACCATCGGCGACCGCGGCACCGGCCCTGATGGGCTTCAAGCCCAAGACCCTTCGCGGCCCGAGGGCAAGATCATCGCCCTGACCCGCGACGCCGTTGCCCCCGCCGCCATCGAAGGTGCCCTGCGCGGCGTGCAGACCTTGGGCCACCGTAACCCCCAAGGCCTTGCTGTCGATGCCCAGGGTCAGATCTGGGCGGTGGAACATGGCGCGCAGGGTGGCGATGAATTGAACCGCATTGAACCCGGCAAGAACTATGGCTGGCCGGTCATTTCCTATGGCGAGAATTACGGTGGCGGCACCATCGGCGAAGGAACCGCGAAGGCGGGCATGGAACAGCCGGTCAAGATGTGGGATCCCTCCATCGCCCCCTCTGGCCTGATGGTCTATCAGGGATCAATGTTCCCCGAATGGCAGGGCGATTTCTTTACCGGCAGCCTGAACAGCGACTATCTTTCCCGGCTTGACCCCGAGATGGCCTATGCCGAGGAACGCCTGTCCAGCGCAGAAACCGCCCGCGTCCGCGACGTGGTCGAGGCTCCGGATGGTTCAGTCTGGTTTTTGTCTGTTACTGACGGGACCGTTTATCGTATCGCCCGATGAGAATAACGGTGCGGCCTGCCAAGGCGCAATTGGCCTTGCGGGCCGCCTTTCACTTCTTCACGGCCCGCTACAGGTTTTTGGCAAATTATACGCAAAGGTGATGGCAGCGTCAGGGCTCCGTGTTAGCAAGGGGCAGGAGGGCCCATGCTGAAGGTTCTGAAAACATCTTGGCCGCTGCTGTTGGGCATCTTGCTCTTGATGGTCGGCAACGGACTGCAAGGCTCGCTTCTAGGGATCCGGGGCAC
Source organism: Neogemmobacter tilapiae (assembly GCF_014652215.1). Lineage (GTDB taxonomy): Bacteria > Pseudomonadota > Alphaproteobacteria > Rhodobacterales > Rhodobacteraceae > Neogemmobacter > Neogemmobacter tilapiae. The sequence goes on from NZ_BMYJ01000001.1 coordinate 23,606, forward strand.
GATTGAGGGTTTTACGACCTTTCAATTGTCGATCGTCATGTCGGGCTATTTCGTGGGTTTCCTGTTCGGCGCCCGCGTCACCCCCGGCATGATCCGCAAGGTCGGCCATGTCCGCGTCTTTTCCGCCCTTGCTTCGATGATTTCGGCCGTTCTGGTGATCTATCCCGTCGCCCCCGAATGGCTGGTCTGGACCGGCCTCCGCGTTCTGATCGGCTTCTGCTTTTCCGGCATCTACATCACCACCGAAAGCTGGCTGAACAACACGGCGACCAACGAAACGCGGGGCCAGGCGCTATCGGCCTATATGATCGTGCAGATGCTGGGCATTATCGCGGCACAGGGGCTGTTGAACGTGGCCGAGCCGACGGATTTCACCTTGTTCGTCATTCCTTCGGTGCTGGTTTCGCTGGCTTTTATGCCGATTTTGCTGACCCCCACGCCTGCACCCACCTTTGACACCACCAAGGGCCTGTCGTTCCGGGCACTGTTCCGAATCTCTCCGCTTGGCTGCATGGGCATGTTGCTGACCGGGGGGATTTTTGCCGCGATGTTCGGCATGTCGACCGTCTGGGGTGCGCAGACGGGGCTATCGGTTCGGCAGATTTCGATCTTTGTCGGCGTGATGTATCTGGGCGGCCTGATCCTGCAATATCCCGTTGGCTGGGCGTCAGACAGGATGGACCGGCGCAACCTGATCTTGGGCCTTTCAGCGGTGGGCGGCGTGGTGATGTTGGTGGCCGCCTTGGCCGATTTGCCGTTCTGGGCCTATCTGACAGCAGGCTTGGTTCTGGGTGGGGTGATCAACCCGCTGTATTCGTTGCTCATTGCCTATACGAACGATTTTCTGCCGACCGATCAAATGGCTGGCGCCAGCGCGGGAATGATTTTTCTGAACGGGCTGGGGGCGATTGGCGGGCCCTTGGTGACAGGCTGGGTGATGGGTGTCGTCGGACCTGGCGGATACTTTCTGGTGATTTCGCTGCTGTTTCTGGCGCTAGCGGGCTATGCGGCTTGGCGGATGACGCAACGGGCCGCCCCAGCCGGGACGGCGGGTTTTGCGGGGCTGACGCCCACGGCCTCGGCTGTGGCGGTCGGGGTTGTGGTTGAGGATGAGGGAAGGAAGACCGATGGCAGACCCGCGTGAGGTGCTGGATTTCTGGCTGGGCGAGATTGGCGAAGAAGGCTGGTATAAAGGCGGCGACGAGATCGACCTGCACTGCCGCCTCACCTTGGGGGAGGATGTCGAGGCCGCGGCGCTGGGGCATCTGGACCATTGGGTGGACGGGCCTGCGGCGACCTTGGCCTATCTGATCCTGACCGACCAATTGCCGCGCAACATCTATCGTGGAACGGCGCAGAGTTTCGCCAGCGATCCGCTGGCCCGGTCTGCCGCCCGCAAGGCCTTGGCCAAGGGCTGGGATCTGGACGTGCCCGAACCCGAACGGCAGTTCTTTTATCTGCCGTTCGAGCACTCCGAAAACGCCGTTGATCAGGAACTGTCGGTCAAGCTGTTTACCGAACGTGTTCCCGGCAGCCCAGAAAACATCCTGCATGCCAAAGCGCATCAGGCTGTCATTGCAAAATTCGGGCGCTTCCCGACGCGCAACGCGGCGCTGGGGCGTGCAACGACGCAATCGGAACAGGATTGGTTAGACGCGGGCGGCTATATGGCAGAAGTTCAAGCCTTGAAAGCCTAGCCATGCGTCTGCTGCAAGGGGCCACGGCGCGGGCTGCGTTGCAGCGCAAAGTAGAATAGTTTAAGGCTAAACCAGTTTTTCAGGGAGGAAGACATGGCAGCACAGACCTTCGACATGATCGTGATCGGGGCAGGGCCAGGGGGCTATGTGGCCGCCATTCGCGGGGCGCAACTGGGCCTGAAAGTGGCTATTGTCGAGCGCGAACATCTGGGGGGCATCTGCCTGAACTGGGGCTGTATTCCGACGAAAGCGCTGCTGCGTTCGGCCGAGGTATTCCACCTGATGCACCGCGCCAAGGAGTTCGGCCTGTCGGCGGGCAACATCGGCTTTGATCTGGACGCCGTCGTTCAACGCTCGCGCGGCGTGGCGAAACAGCTATCGGGCGGCATTGGCCATCTGATGAAAAAGAACAAGATCACCGTTTTTATGGGGTCGGCGACCTTGGCGGGCAAGGGTCTTGTCAGCGTCAAGACCGACAAGGGCGCAGAAGAACTGACCGCCAAGTCCATCGTTCTGGCCACCGGCGCACGAGCGCGGGAAATTCCAGGGCTTGAAGCGGATGGCGATCTCGTCTGGTCCTATAAGCATGCGCTGGTCGCCAAACGCATGCCGAAAAAGCTGCTGGTCATTGGTTCTGGCGCGATTGGCATCGAATTCGCCTCCTTCTTCAACACCCTGGGTGCCGATACGACCGTGGTCGAAGTGATGGACCGCATCCTGCCGGTCGAAGACGCCGAAATTTCCGCCTTTGCGAAAAAGCAGTTCGTCAAGCAGGGCATGAAAATTCTGGAAAAGGCGGGGGTCAAAAAACTCGACCGCAAGCCGGGTGTGGGGGTGACGGCCCATATCGAACAAGACAGCAAGATCACGACGCAAGACTTTGACACGGTGATTTCCGCCGTGGGCATCGTCGGCAACGTCGAAAATCTGGGGCTAGAGGCCTTGGGCGTGAAAATCGACCGCACCCATGTGGTGACCGACGAATTCTGCCGCACGGGGATCGACGGGCTTTATGCCATTGGCGACATCGCCGGGGCACCCTGGCTTGCGCACAAGGCCAGCCATGAGGGCGTGATGGTCGCCGAGCTGATCGCGGGGAAACATCCGCATCCGATCAAGCCGAACTCGATTGCCGGCTGCACCTATTGCCATCCGCAAGTGGCCAGCGTCGGCCTGACCGAGGCAAAGGCGAAAGAGGCGGGCTATACGGTCAAAGTGGGCCGCTTCCCCTTTATCGGCAACGGCAAGGCGATTGCCTTGGGCGAGGCCGAGGGGATGGTGAAAACCGTGTTCGACGCCAAAACCGGCGAACTTCTGGGCGCGCATATGGTGGGCGCCGAGGTGACCGAACTGATCCAGGGCTATGTCGTGGGTCGTTCGTTGGAAACCACCGAAGAAGACCTGATGAACACCGTCTTCCCGCATCCGACCCTATCGGAAATGATGCATGAATCGGTGCTCGACGCCTATGGGCGAGCGCTGCACATCTAGCGGCTAATAGCTGCTTTCACCGGGGCATTGTCCCAATTGCTGGCCCATGACGCGCAAAATGGCCGCGTCGCGGGCCAGACCTTTTGCAGTCAGAAAATCTGCTTGCAAAGCATAGGCTTGGGCCTCTAGCCTTCCGTGGCAGTGCATGGGCAGACCGGACTGATGTTGCGCTGCATGGGCCAATTCGTGCAGAAGATAACTTTGGCCATAGGCGCTGCCCAGATCAAGATCGGCCGCTAGGGTAATGACGCCTGTCGCCGGATCATAAGCCCCAGCCTGCGCACGAAGGGCATCGCCTTCGGGCAAGGTGCCGATTTGAATGGGCGGGCAGGCGGCAAGCGCGGGAAGGCTGCTGTTCTGCGCCATCCAAGCTGCCAATTTACTGGCCAAGGCGCAAAGTGTTGTGTCCTGCGGCGTGGAAAAGGCGGGCAGGGCAGGCAGGATCAGCAGGGCAAGGGCGCGGCGGATCATGCAAATAACAATGAACTTTCGTGAAAGATTTGCAAGGCTGTTACGAAACTGTGCCGTTCGCGCGGATGGCTTGGCATTCCGCAGGATGGCGGCTAGGCAGGCGACAGGCAGAGGAGAGCGGGATGCGCAATTTTTGGATCGTGATCGCCATCTGGGCCGTTAGCCTTGGTGCCGCGGCGCAGTTCGGAAAGTTCGCGGTTCTGTTTGACCGCGTGGCGCTGGCCTATCCCGGACAGCCCCTGCCGATGATCGGGCTTGTCGTGTCGACCGTCGGCTTCGTCGGTTTGATCTTTGGCACCACCGCGGGGCTTTTCGTATCGGCCTTGGGTTATCGGCAGGTGTTGGTGGTGGCGCTTTTGGCAGGGGCGGCGATTTCGGCTGTTGAGGCGCTGATGCCGCCCTTGCCCATCTTGCTGGGCCTTCGCGCGTTGGAGGGCCTGTCACATCTGGCGATTGTCGTGGCGGCCCCGGTGATGACGGCGCAAGTCTCATCGCCGCGTTGGCAGGGGGCGGCGATGACGCTTTACTCGTCATTCTTTGCCGTCTCCTTTGCGGCATTGGGACTAATTGGGCCAAGCGTGGCTGATTGGGGCGGTCTGCCTGCAATCTATCTGGGCCATGCCGCCTATATGCTGGCGGGGGCGGTGCTCATGGCGCTTTTGCTGCCGCGCGATTTGCGTGGACCCCTGCCGCGCCTGACGCTGCCTGCGCTCTTGACACAGCATGGTCGCATCTATGCCAGCCCCTATGAGGCCGCACCTGCGATGGGTTTTGTCTGCTATACAATCACCTATGTGGCGTTTTTGACTTTGATGCCGCAGCAGTTTCTGGGGCGGCCGGAACAGGCCGTGCTGGCAACCTTTATGCCATTGGTCAGCGTGGGCATTTCGCTGACATTGGGGGTCTGGGGGCTTTCGCGTTTTGGCGCGGTGCGTATGGTGCAGGCGGGCTTTGCGGCCGGGTTGGCCTTTGCGCTGATGCTGTGGCTCGTCTGGGGTCAGGCGACGCCCACGGTCTGGGCGGCGTTTGGCGTTGCGGCGGCCCTGGGGGTGGTGCAAAGCGCCTCTTTTGCCACCATCCCGCAACTGAACCCAGAACCAGAGGCGCGCGCGCGGGCAGCTGGGGCCATCGCGCAACTCGGCAACCTTGGCACGACCAGTGGCACGCCACTGCTGGTCTGGTTGATTGCGCAGGCGGGCGGCACGGGCCTCGCGCTTTTCTTGGGATTGTTCTGCGCTTTGGGGATCGCGATCCATGCGGCGCAGGCCGCACGGCGGGGTTAGACCTGTTCTACTGGGCCCCCTGCGGCGACCCAATCGGCGAGACCTCCGATGTTCCAGACCGTTTCGTGTCCCATCTGACGCAGCAAATCTGCCGCGCGCCCGGCTCTTCCGCCTGCCGCACAATAGATGGCCACGGGCCGGTCAGTCGCGATTTCGGTCGCCTTCAAGGGCAAAAGCGCCAAGGCAATATGGCGTGCACCTTGGGCTTTGCCGCTGGATTGCAATTCGGACAATTCGCGCACATCAATCAGATGAATTTCCCCGGCCTGTGCCATACGGGCAAGGTCAGTGATCGCAGGGCATTGGGTCATGGTCGCCTCGTTGGTTGTGGTATTATATATATTGCATAATTTGAATATGTAAACACCCGCCAAGAAGTTCACACTTCGTTCACTTTTTCCGGTTGGAGACTCGCCGCCAATGCCCTATCTATAGGCCCGGACCCTGGGGATAGATCATGTCGGAACAAAAGTTCATTTCGGTACGCGGGGCGCGGGAACATAATCTCAAGGGCATTGATGTCGATATTCCCCGTGACCAGTTGGTGGTGATCACCGGGCTTTCGGGGTCGGGGAAATCCTCGCTGGCCTTTGATACGATCTATGCCGAAGGCCAGCGGCGTTATGTCGAAAGCCTTTCCGCCTATGCCCGCCAGTTTCTGGATATGATGGGCAAGCCCGATGTCGATCATATCTCGGGCCTGTCGCCTGCCATTTCCATCGAACAAAAGACCACCTCGAAGAACCCCCGTTCAACCGTTGGCACGGTGACGGAAATCTACGACTACCTGCGCCTGCTGTTCGCCCGCGTCGGCACGCCCTATTCCCCGGCCACCGGCCTGCCGATCACAGCCATGCAAGTACAGGATATGGTCGATGCCGTGATGGCGATGGAGGAGGGTTCCCGCGCCTATCTGCTGGCCCCCATCGTCCGCGACCGCAAGGGCGAGTATAAAAAGGAATTTCTGGAGCTGCGGAAACAGGGTTTCCAGCGGGTCAAGGTCAACGGCGAATTCTACGAGTTGGAAGAGCCGCCAACGCTGGACAAGAAATTCCGCCACAACATTGATGTGGTGGTTGACCGCATCGTGGTGAAGGAGGGCCTTGAGACCCGACTTGCCGACAGCTTTCGCACCGCTCTCAATCTGGCCGATGGCATTGCCGTCATCGAAACCGCGCCCGCCGAGGGCGAACCGCAGCGCATCACCTATTCGGAAAAATTCGCCTGCCCGGTGTCGGGCTTTACCATCGCCGAAATCGAACCACGCCTGTTTTCGTTCAACGCGCCGTTCGGCGCCTGCCCGAAATGCGACGGGCTGGGGGTGGAGCTGTTCTTTGACGAAAGGCTGATCGTGCCAGACACGGCGCTGTCGCTGGTGCAGGGGGCTTTGGCCCCATGGGCCAAGTCGAAATCGCCCTACATCACCCAGACGATTGAGGCGCTGTCGAAACACTATGGTTTTGACAAGAAAGCGAAATGGAAGGATCTGCCAGCCGATGTGCAGAACCTGTTCCTTTACGGCTCGGGCAAGGAAGAGATCACCTTCCGCTATGACGAAGGCGGACGCGTCTATCAGGTAGACCGGGTTTACGAAGGCATCATTCCGAACATGGAACGGCGCTATCGTGAAACCGACAGCGCCTGGAGCCGTGAGGATATGGAGCGCTATCAGAACAACCGCCCCTGCGGTTCCTGTGGCGGCTATCGCCTGAAGGAAGAGGCGTTGGCGGTGAAAATCGCGGGCCTTCATGTGGGGCAGGTGGTCAGGATGTCGATCCGCGAGGCCTTTGATTGGGTGGAAACGGTGCCCGCCAGCCTTACCGCGCAAAAGAATGAAATCGCGCGGGCGATCCTGAAGGAGATCCGCGAACGGCTGGGGTTCCTGAACAATGTGGGGCTGGAATATCTGACCATGGCGCGAAACGCGGGCACGCTTTCGGGCGGAGAAAGCCAGCGGATTCGGCTGGCGTCGCAAATCGGCAGCGGCCTGACGGGGGTGCTTTATGTGCTGGACGAGCCCAGCATCGGCCTGCATCAGCGCGACAATGACCGCCTGCTGACCACGCTGAAAAACCTGCGCGATCAGGGGAATACGGTTCTGGTCGTGGAACATGACGAAGACGCCATCCGGGAGGCGGATTATGTCTATGACATCGGCCCTGGTGCCGGGGTGCATGGCGGGCAGGTTGTCTCGCACGGGACGCCGGCACAGGTGGCCGCCGACCCGGCCAGCGTGACGGGGCAATATCTGTCAGGCAAGCGCGAGATCAGCGTGCCCAAGGTCCGTCGCAAGGGCAGTGGCAAAAAGCTGACTGTGGTGGGGGCCACGGGCAACAACCTACAAAATGTGACGGCGGAATTTCCCTTGGGGAAATTCGTCTGCGTGACGGGCGTTTCGGGCGGTGGCAAATCGACGCTGACCATCGAAACCCTCTTCAAGAACGCCGCCATGCGGCTGAACGGCGCGCATGAAACGCCCGCGCCTTGCGAAACGATCAAGGGCTTTGAGCATCTGGACAAGGTCATCGACATTGATCAGCGCGCCATCGGGCGCACCCCTCGATCGAACCCCGCCACCTATACCGGGGCCTTTACGCCCATCCGCGATTGGTTCGCGGGCCTGCCAGAATCAAAGGCGCGGGGCTATGGGCCGGGACGATTCAGTTTCAATGTCAAAGGCGGGCGGTGCGAGGCTTGTCAGGGCGATGGCGTCATCAAGATCGAGATGCATTTTCTGCCCGATGTCTATGTAACCTGCGAAACCTGCAAAGGGCATCGCTATAACCGCGAGACTTTGGAAATCAAGTTCAAGAACAAAAGCATCGCTGACGTTCTTGATATGACCTGCGAAGATGCGAACGAATTCTTCGCGGCGGTTCCGGCGATCCGCGACAAGATGGCCGCGCTGTGCGAGGTGGGGCTTGGCTATATCAAGGTTGGCCAACAGGCGACGACGCTGTCCGGGGGCGAGGCGCAGCGGGTGAAGCTGTCGAAAGAACTGTCGCGGCGGGCGACGGGGCGGACGCTGTATATTCTGGACGAACCGACAACCGGCCTGCATTTCGAAGACGTGCGCAAGCTGTTGGAAGTGCTGCATTCCTTGGTTGATCAAGGCAATACGGTTGTGGTCATCGAACACAATCTGGATGTGATCAAGACGGCGGATTGGATCATCGACATCGGTCCCGAGGGTGGCGATGGCGGTGGGCAGATCGTGGCTGTGGGCACGCCCGAAGATGTGGCCAAGGTTTCGGCAAGCCATACGGGGCGTTATCTCAAGGATATGCTCAACCCCCGGCGGGTTGCTGCCGAATAGGCGTCTGATGGGTGGCGGGGCTTGGCCTATGGCCGGACCGCCGCCTTGGCAGGCCCTGATGGGGGGTGCATGGTCCGGCCCGAAACAAAACGGGCAGGCTTATGGCAGGGCGAAACGGATCGGCAAAGCTGGACTTTCGCGGCGCTAAGGCGTCTCGGCAAGGAACAGGACGGGGTATGCTGGCAGGCGTGTGGAGCGGGTTTCAGGCCCTGATCATTTTGGGTGTGCTGGCCATTCTGCTGGCGGCTTTGCATGTGCAATTGCAGGGATCGGTCCGATTGGCGGCGCAGGCCGCCGTGCTGATCTGCGGCTTTGGCGTGGCTTTGTGCTGGCATCTGGGGCAGGGGCGCGTGGCCTTTGGCCTGCTGGCCCTGATGCTGGCGGTGGGGGCCGTCTGGTGGCTGACCATCCGCCCGTCAAACAACCGCGACTGGGCGGATGAAGTGGCGCATGGCGTGACCGGGGCCGAAGCGGATGGCTGGGTACAACTGTCCAACGTGCGGAATTTTCAGTGGAAAACGCGCGAGGATTACGTTCCGGCATGGGAAACCCGGCGCTACAATCTGGCGGGGCTGAATAGGCTGGACATCTTTACCTCCGCCTGGGGCAATCCCGGCATTGCCCATCTGATGGTCAGCTTTGGCTTTGAGGATGGTCAACATGTGGTGTTTTCCACCGAAATCCGGCGCGAAAAGACCGAGAAATTCTCTATCCTTGGCGGTTTCTTCAAGCAGTTCGAGGTGGTTTTGGTGGCGGCGGAAGAATCCGACATCATCCGCCTGCGCACCGATATTCGCGGCGAACAGGTGTCGATGTTCCAACTGGACGTGCCGCCTGCGGTGATGGCCGATGCCTTCCGCAACTTTCTGGCGCTGGGGAATGATCTGGCGGAAAGCCCGCGTTTCTACAACACCTTGACCAACAATTGCACGACAATCCCTTGGCGGCTGGCTCGTGAAATCGCACCCGGCAATGTGCCCTTGGATTGGCGCGTGGTGCTTTCTGGGCATTTCCCTGCCTACATGCAGGACATCGGCCTGACGGGGCAGGGGCAAAGCCGCGACGATATGCTGGCTTGGGCCCGTTTGCGTGGGCCGGGGCCAGCGGCGGAGGATCCGCTGGCCTATTCGGCCGGGCTTCGCACCAGCCCCTAATGGGCGGCCTTGGCTTTGCCTGTCACGCTCGCCCAAAGCGGCGTGATCACGCGCGTTGCCACCGGGATAAGCAACAGGCCAAGGATCAAGCCAAACACGCCATCCAACCCCGCCGTCACCGTCCATTCCAGAAAACCTGCGGCCTGCGGGACAGCATGGGCGGCGGCTTCGGCGATGTGGTGGATCTGGTTGTAAAGCCAGCCCCAGCCCAGATCCGATGCCCCATGCAGAACGATTGACCCGCCCACCCACAGCATCGCCGCTGTGCCGACAATCGACAGAAACGCCATCAGCTTTGGCATAAATGCCACCAAACCCCGCCCCAAGGCCCGCCAAGCCGCCGTCCGGCCAGTTGCCGCCATATGCAGCCCCATATCGTCCATCTTGACGATCAGCGCCACCGTTCCGTAGACCGCCACCGTGATCAGCGTGCCGACCACCGCCAAGGTGATCGCTTCCATCCAGAAATTGCTTTCCGGAATTGCCGCCAAGGCAATCGTCATGATTTCTGCCGACAGGATGAAATCCGTCTTGATCGCCCCCGCGACCTTTTCTTCCTCAAGATGTGCCTTGTCTTTGACGTCCATATCGGCGGCGACATGCGCGTCACCATGCGGGAACAGCCAGTGAAAGACCTTTTCTGCGCCTTCAAAACAAAGATAGGCACCGCCCAACATCAGCAGCGGCGTGATCAGCCAAGGCGCAAAGTTCGACAGCAACAGCGCTGCCGGCAACAGGATGATCAGCTTGTTCTTCAAGGACCCCAGTGCGATCCGCCGGATGATTGGCAATTCCCGGTGCGCGTCAAAGCCATGCACATATTTCGGCGTCACGGCGGCATCGTCGATCACCACGCCCGCCGCCTTGGCTCCGGCCTTGGCCGCCGCCGCCGCAATATCATCGACCGAGGCCGCTGCCACCTTGGCAATCGCCGCCACATCATCCAACAGCGCCAAAAGTCCGCTCATACCCATCCCTTTCGTATTTCATCCGGATATAGGGCGGCCTGCCCCTCGCGCAAAGCGCTTTTCCTTTTGCAAAGCACCGCTTATCGTCTGCCCGAAACAGGGGATGGCCACATGACCGACCGTATCGCTTTGGTGCTGGCCCTGATCATCGCGGCGGCGGTCGCCTATGACTATTTCCAAAATGATGGCGAAGTCCTGCTTTTCCTGGCCCGCAAAGCGCTGGACTTTCTGGATTATGTCATCTTCTGGCGCTAGAAGGGCAAAAGCAGCGTTGATTTCGCCGGGAATAAGGTGATGTTAGCGCCAACAGATACATCGAGTCGCAGGAGGGCTTCGCATGACAGTGAAAGTGGCAATCAACGGCTTTGGCCGGATCGGGCGGAACGTGCTGCGGGCGATCATCGAATCCGGGCGCACCGATATTCAGGTCGTGGCGATCAACGATCTGGGGCCGGTGGAAACCAATGCCCATCTGCTGCGCTATGACAGCGTCCATGGCCGCTTTCCGGTGAATGTCACCACCGGGCCGGACTGGATCGACGTGGGCCGTGGCCCGATGCGCGTGACGGCACTGCGCAACCCAGCGGAACTGCCGTGGGGCGATGTCGATATCGTTATGGAATGCACGGGGATTTTCACCTCGAAAGAAAAATGCATGGCGCACTTGGAGAATGGCTCCAAGCGCGTGCTGATCTCGGCCCCCGGTGACGGTGCCGACAAAACCATCGTCTTTGGCGTCAACGACAACACGCTGACCAAGGATGATCTGGTCGTGTCGAATGCCTCTTGCACCACGAACTGCCTGTCGCCCGTCGCCAAAGTGCTGAACGAGGCGATCGGCATTGAAAAAGGCATGATGACGACGATCCACAGCTACACGGGCGACCAGCCGACGCTGGATACGATGCACAAAGATCTGTATCGCGCCCGCGCCGCTGCGCTGTCGATGATCCCGACCTCGACCGGGGCCGCCAAGGCCGTGGGGCTGGTGCTGCCGGAGCTGAAGGGCAAGTTGGACGGTTTCTCGATCCGCGTGCCCACGCCAAATGTTTCGGTTGTCGATCTGAAGTTCATCGCCAAGCGCGCGACGAGCGTCGAGGAAATCAACGCCGCGATCAAGGCCGCCGCCGATGGACCGCTGAAGGGTATTCTGGGCTATACCAACGAAAAGCTGGTTTCGTCCGACTTCAACCACGACCCGCATTCCTCGGTCTTCCACATGGATCAGACCAAGGTCATGGATGGCACCTTTGTGTCGATCCTGTCGTGGTATGACAACGAATGGGGCTTCTCGAACCGCATGTCCGACACTGCCGTGGCGATGGGCAAGCTGATCTGAGAACGGCAAAAGCCTTTGGAAGCACAGGAAGGGGTGGCGCAAGCCACCCCTTTTTCGTTTTCAGACCTATGCAGTGCGCGCATAGCCGCACCGCAGCATTGTGCGTTGTTAGCGGGAACATCAGGGCGCATATTCCGGTCATGGGAACAGCAAAGGCCAACCGGGCCGCGCAGGGGTTCCCCGAGGAACCGAAAGGGACAAGTTATGACTGTTATCGCCAATCTGAAAGAAGCCGCTGCAAAACGCGCTTTGTATCGTAAGACCCGTGACGAAATCGCGCAACTGCCGCTGGATATCGCGCTGGATCTGAACATCTTCCCGGGCGACGCTGGCAAGATCGCCTATGAAGCCGTCTACGGAAAAGCCGCCTAAGGGCAGGCTAAAGCATTGCGCTGAACGCAAGGCGGTCCCATCGGGCCGCCTTTTGTTTATTGAAACTTCGCCTGCAAAGCCTGCTCCACCGCAGGCGGTACGAACTTCGACACATCCCCGCCCAGCCGCGCAATCTCTTTAACCAGCTTCGATGCAATCGCCTGCCGCCGCGCATCCGCCATCAGAAAAACCGTCTCGATACTGCTGTCCAGCGCGCGGTTCATCCCGACCATCTGGAATTCATATTCGAAATCCGCCACCGCCCGCAGGCCCCGGATGATCACCGTGGCCCCCACGTCGCGCGCGCAGTCGATCAGCAGGTTTTCAAAGGGATGAACGACGATCTCGCCCCCCGTCTTGTCGGTGATTGCCGCGCATTCGGCGCGCAGCATGGCCACCCGTTCCTCCAGCGAAAACAGCGGCCCCTTATCACGGTTCACCGCCACGCCAATCACCAACCGATCCACCAAGGCCATCGCCCTTTGGATAATGTCGGTATGTCCCAAGGTCACGGGATCGAACGTCCCCGGATAAAGCCCGATGCGCATGGTCCACTCCCCTTGACCGCCCCTGCCAGACCATCAAATCGGGCAGGGGGATGCAAGGGGGATCAGTGACCCTTCACCATATCTTCCAGCGCATCACGCTCCATCGCCAACTCGCCCAGCCGCATCTTGACCACGTCCCCGATGGAAATGACGGCCACCATCTCGGCCCCGTCCATCACCGGCATATGGCGGAAACGCCCGTCCGTCATGCGCTGCAACACCTCGACGGCACCATCCGTTCGGGTGCAGGTCACCAGCTTTTCCGTCATCACCACCGTCACCGGATCGCCCAGACAGGCCGCCCCCCGCTTGCCCACTTCGCGCACGATGTCGCGTTCCGACACAATACCCAGCGGCACCTTGCCGTCACGCGACACGACAAGCGCGCCGATGCGGCGGGCCGACAGGATTTCGGCGGTTTCGGCGATGGTGGACGTGGGGGGAACGGTATACACCGGGCCTTCCCCCTTGACCCGCAAGATTTTCATCACGGTCATGGTGGTCTCCCTTCCAGCCAACCCAGCGTCGGCCCGATCCCGGATTCTGTCAAGAAATTCCTTCCAGCCGCGCCAGTTCGCGTCTGACCCCATCGGCCAGCGCCGCCGCAAAGCGGTTCAACCGCTCGACCCGCCCATCGCTTTCATGCCGGATCAACCAAAAGGCGCGGCGCAGAGAAACATGGTCGGTCATGACCTTGACCAGTTCCGGGGCCGAGGGCAAAGCGAAGTCATGCACGACGCCAATCCCCGCCCCGGCCCGCAGCATGTTCAACTGCACCGACACGGAATTTGACGCCAGTTGCGCCAAAGGCGCACCGGTTTCGGTCAGATAATCCAGTTCTTTGTCAAAGATCATGTCGGGGATATAGCCGACCATCCGGTGCCCCTGCAGATCCTCGGGCCGCTGCGGCCAACCCATCCGGTCCAGATAGCCCCGTTCTGCCGCCAGATGCAGGCGGTAATCGGTCAGCTTTTGCACCGTCAGCCGCCCGGCGGTGGGGCGGGAAACCCCGATCGCCATATCCGCCTCGCGCTTGGAAAGGTTGAACACGCGGGGCAGGGCGACCACCTGCACCTCAAGCCCCGGATGATCCTGCGCCATCTGCGCCAGAACCGGGGGCAGCAGATAATTCGCGCATCCATCCGGCGCGCCAATCCTGATCTGCCCCGTCAACTCCCCCGTTGCCCCGGTCAACGCCTCTGACGCCCCCTGCATCGCGGTTTCCACTTGTTCCGCATGATCCAGCAGCCGCTGGCCGCTTTCCGTCAGCGCATAGCCCTGCGGACCCTTGGCGAAAAGTTGCGCTTTCAGCGCCTCTTCCAGCCGGGCAATCCTGCGCCCCACGGTGGCCGCATCAATGCGCAAGGCCCGCCCCGCGCCGGACAGGCTTTCAGCCCGTGCCACCGCCAGAAACACCCGCAGATCATCCCAATCCATCGCGTTCCCTTTGCAAAAATGCAAAACAGTGGCGCGATACTTCCTGTTTATCTGGCGTTTCCGCAAGGGTATTGTGCCGCAAACCGAATGGAGGATCAGATGCAAGACATTGGACACTGGATCAACGGCAAGCTGGTGGCAGGCACCTCGGGCCGCTTTGCCGACGTTTTCAACCCCGCGACGGGCGAGGTTCAGGCGCGCGTGGCGCTGGCGTCGCAAGCCGAACTGGACGCTGCCGTTGCCGATGCTGCCAAAGCCCAGCCGAAATGGGCCGCCACGAACCCGCAGCGCCGTGCGCGCGTGATGATGGAGATGGTGCGCCTTCTGAACCGCGATATGGACAAGCTGGCCGAAGTCCTGTCGCGCGAGCACGGCAAGACCATTCCCGACGCCAAGGGCGATATCCAGCGCGGGCTGGAAGTTGTCGAGTTCTGCATCGGTGCGCCCCATCTGTTGAAAGGTGAATTCACCGACAGCGCAGGCCCCGGCATTGACATGTATTCCATGCGCCAGGCGCTTGGCGTGGCGGCAGGCATCACGCCCTTCAACTTTCCTGCCATGATCCCCTTGTGGAAAATGGCCCCGGCGCTGGCTTGCGGCAACGCGTTCATTCTGAAACCCTCGGAACGTGACCCTTCGGTGCCACTGATGCTGGCCGCATTGTTTAAAGAGGCAGGGCTGCCCGACGGTGTCTTGCAGGTCATCAACGGCGACAAGGGCGCGGTCGATGCGATCCTTGACAACGAAACCATCGCCGCCGTGGGCTTTGTGGGTTCCACGCCGATTGCCGAATACATCTATGCCAAGGGTTGTGCCAACGGCAAACGGGTACAGTGCTTTGGGGGTGCCAAGAACCATATGATCATCATGCCCGATGCTGATCTGGATCAGGCGGCGGATGCTTTGGTTGGCGCAGGCTATGGTGCTGCGGGCGAACGCTGCATGGCGATTTCGGTGGCGGTGCCGGTGGGCGACGAAACGGCGGATCGTCTGATCGAAAAGCTGATCCCCCGGATCGAAAAGCTGAAAGTCGGCCCCTATACGGCAGGCAATGACGTCGATTACGGCCCCGTTGTCACCGGGGCGGCCAAGGCGAATATCCTGCGGCTGGTGGAAACCGGCGTTGCGGCGGGGGCCAAGCTGGTCATCGACGGGCGGAATTTCAAACTGCAAGGCTATGAAGAGGGCTTTTTCGTCGGCCCGCATCTGTTTGACCATGTCACGCCGGATATGGACATCTACACCAAGGAAATCTTTGGGCCTGTGCTATCCACCGTCCGCGCCAAATCCTATGAAGAGGCGCTGAAGCTGGCGATGGACCACGAATACGGCAACGGCACCGCGATCTATACCCGCGATGGCGACACGGCCCGCGACTTTGCGGCGCGGGTGAATGTGGGGATGATCGGCATCAACGTGCCAATTCCCGTGCCCTTGGCCTATCACACCTTTGGCGGCTGGAAGAAATCGTCGTTCGGCGATCTGAACCAGCACGGGCCGGATGCCTTCCGCTTTTATACCCGCACCAAGACCATCACCTCGCGCTGGCCTTCAGGGATCAAAGAAGGCGCAAGCCTGAACTTCAAGCCGATGGAGTGATGGATGGGCCATCGGCCCTTCCCCTTCAAAGCAAAAGGGGCGCCCAAAGCGGGCGCCCCTTTTCTCATATTCCACCGATCAATTGTCGGTCGCGGGTTCCTCGACCTCTGGCATCACCACCGGCGTTGTTGCCGCAGGGGTGACAACTGCCGGGGCGGTGCTTGCCATCAGCGCCGGATCCAGCGGCGGGGGCGCGGGCAGGTCTGGCAGCGCCGGCTCCACCACAGCCTCAACCGGTTTCGGCTTTTTCGGCGCCGGCGGCGGTAAGGTCAACTTTGTCGGGCGCGATCCATCACGGTTCAGCACCACAACCTTGGCCCCGATCTGTGCCCGCTCAAACAGGTCGATCACATCCTGGTTGATCATGCGGATACAGCCCGACGAGGCGTTCGACCCAATCGAATTCCATTCGGGTGTGCCGTGAATACGATAGCCGTAGTCCACCCCATTTGTCGTCAAATACAGCGCCCGAGCACCCAGCGGGTTGGTCAACCCCCCCGGTTGGCCCTTGGCCCATTGTGCCAGCGAAGGTTTCCGCTCAATCATTTCTTTCGGCGGCGTCCAGGTCGGCCAGTGCTTGGCCTCAGTGATCAATGCTTCACCCGACCATTCAAAGCCCGACTTGCCAACGGCGATACCATAGCGCAGCGCCTTGTTCTTGCCGGTCACCAGATGCAGCGTCCGTTGTGCTGGGTTGATGATGATCGTGCCCACTGCGTCTTCCGAGGGGAAATACACCTCTTGCCGCTGATACTGCGTGGGCACCTTTTCGGTGGGAATTGCCGGGATCGTAAAGGCCCCGTCTTTTTTCGCGACATAGGCATTCGGAACCAGCTTCGGCTCGGGGGCCTTGACTGCGCCCGACGCCACGAGGGCCGGGTCGGGAACGCAGGCAGGCAAAGCGGCCAAAGCGGCCAAAGTCGCAATGAGTTTCAGTCCATTCAGACGCATGACACAACCTTTTCTGGCCGGAATCGCAGGGCGAAATCCGGAATATTCTGATGCCTTAGCGCAGCATCACGATTCCGTCAAAGGCGGAACATTGCCGAGATCGGCGAAGCGGCGCAACTTTTGGTGAACAGATGACCTTTGCAGCATCACGTCACCGCCGCGCGCACCTTGTATTCCGGCCGGTCCCAGAGACGACCGCGCATCACCTCGGTCAGGATGGCAACGGCTTGGTCAATCTCGTTGACGCCGATGTAAAGCGGGGTGATGCCAAAACGCAGGATATCCGGCGCACGGAAATCGCCGATGACGCCCCGGGCGATCAGGGCCTGCATGATGGCATAGCCTTCGGGGTGGCGGAAACTGACCTGACTTCCCCTTGCGCCGTGGTCGCGCGGAGTCGCCAGTTGCAGCATCGGGCAACCCGCCAGCACGCCGTCGATGAAACGGTCGCCCAGTTCCAGCGCTTTGGCATGAACCGCCGCCGGTTCAACCCCCTCCCACACATCCAAAGCCGCCGAAAGCGCCGCCATTTGCAGAATGGCTGGGGTTCCCACGCGCATCCGGTCAATGCCATGGCCGGGGCGATAGTCGGGGTCAAAGGCAAAGGGCGCTTCATGCCCCAGCCAGCCGGAAAGCGCAGGTAGGGCCATCTGCGCATGTTTCGGCGCAACATAGATGAAGGCGGGGCCACCGGGCCCGGAATTCAGGAATTTATACGTGCAGCCCGCCGCAAAATCGGCCCCCGATCCCGCTAGGTCCACTGCCACGGCCCCGGCACTGTGCGCCAGATCCCAAAAGGCCAGCGCACCCTTTTCATGGGCTAGCGCCGTCAGCGCCGCCATGTCGTGCCGCCGCCCGGTGCGATAATCGACCTCGGTCAGCATGGTCACAGCGACCGTCTCATCAATCGCCCCAGCCACATCCTCGGGTGCAACCGTCACCAGCCGATAGCCATCGCCCAACAAACGTGCCAGACCCTGCGCCATATACAGGTCCGACGGGAAATTTCCGGTATCCGACAGGATCACCCGCCGTTCCGGACGCAGCGCCAAGGCCGCGGCCAAGGCCTGCCAGACTTTGATCGACAAAGTATCGCCCAGAACCACCGTCCCCGGTGCCGCCCCCACCAAGCGCCCGATCCTGTCGCCCAGAACACGCGGCTGATCCATCCATCCTGCCCGGTTCCAGGCGGTAATCAGCATCTGCCCCCATTCGTCCTGCATCGTCGCAGCCACCCGGGCCATGGCCGCCTTAGGCAAAGGCCCCAGCGAATTGCCGTCCAGATAGATCACCCCTTCGGGCAATTCGAACATCTTGCGGGTCACGGCAAAATCAGGGTTCATGCGTTTCTCCTTCGCCCGCAGGCTTGCGCAGGCATCAGCAAGGGTCAAGGGCGCGTTAGCGTTACCATGATTCGATCAAAAGTTGC
Source organism: Neogemmobacter tilapiae (assembly GCF_014652215.1). Taxonomy (GTDB): domain Bacteria; phylum Pseudomonadota; class Alphaproteobacteria; order Rhodobacterales; family Rhodobacteraceae; genus Neogemmobacter; species Neogemmobacter tilapiae. The sequence goes on from NZ_BMYJ01000001.1 coordinate 41,661, forward strand.
CATTCCGCCTTTGGGTTGCACAGGGGCCGCGCAAGGCATGACAAATCCGCCGATAGTTCTTTCAGGGCGCGCAAAATCGGCCTTTGCGCCTTGCATCTTGCGGATGGGCACGTTTGAACATTGCCAACGAATTCTTGCGGAGGGGCGGAATGAAAATCGGGGCCTTGGCCGAAACCTTTGACGGCGAAAACCGGGTGGCGATGACACCCGAAAGTGCAACGCAACTGATCAAGCTGGGCCATGCCTGCCTGATCCAGTCGGGGGCGGGCAAAAGGGCCGGTTTCTCGGATGCTTTGTACCAAGCGGCGGGGGTGACGGTTCTGCCTTCGGCCACCGCCTTGGTCGAGGCTTCGGATGTTCTGGTCAAGGTCCGCCCGCCGGAACTGGCCGAGGTAAATGCCCTCAAATCCGGCCAGACGTTGATTTCCTTCTTCTGGCCCGCCCAGAATGCCGAACTGCTGGAGGCCGCCAAGGCCCGTGGGGCCACCGTGGTTGCCATGGATATGGTGCCCCGCATTTCCCGCGCGCAAAAGATGGATGCGCTGTCGTCCATGGCCAATATCGCCGGTTACCGCGCGGTGATCGAGGCGGGGAACAATTTTGGCCGCTTTTTCACCGGGCAGGTGACAGCGGCAGGCAAAGTGCCGCCCGCCAAGGTGCTGATCGTTGGGGCAGGGGTGGCCGGTCTGGCTGCCATCGGCACATCGACCGCCTTGGGGGCCGTGACCTTGGCCTTTGACGTGCGGCCCGAAGTGGCCGAACAAATCGAATCCATGGGGGCCGAATTCGTCTATCTGGATTTCGCCGAACAGCAGACCGACGGCGCGGCGACCGGGGGCTATGCCGCCCCCTCCAGCCCCGAATTCCGCGAAGCGCAGTTGAAAAAGTTCCGCGAACTGGCCCCGCAGGTCGATATCGTCATCACCACCGCCCTGATCCCCGGACGGCCCGCGCCAAAACTCTGGCTGGCCGATATGGTTGCCATGATGAAACCCGGTTCGGTCATCGTCGACCTAGCCGCCGAACGCGGCGGCAACTGCGATCTGACCGTGCCCGACAAAAAGATCGTCAGCGAAAACGGCGTCACCGTGGTCGGCTATACCGACTTCCCCAGCCGCATGGCGGCGCAGGCCAGCACACTTTATTCCAACAACATCCGCCACATGCTGGCCGACCTGACCCCCGCCAAGGACGGCGTCATCAACCATAACATGGAGGATGATGTGATCCGCGGGGCCACCGTCGCCCATGCCGGGGCCATCACCTATCCGCCGCCACCGCCCAAGATCGCGGCCATTGCGGCGCAAAAGCCCAAGGAAAAGACCCGCGAACTGACGATCGAGGAACGCCGCGCCAAGGAAACGGCGGAATTCAAAGCCCAGACCCGCAATCAACTGGCCCTGCTGGGCATCGGTGGCGGATTGATCCTGCTGGCGGGCCTTTACGCCCCTGCCAGCTTCATGTCGCATTTCATCGTCTTCGTCTTGGCCTGCTATGTCGGCTTTCAGGTCATCTGGAACGTCAGCCATTCGCTCCACACGCCCTTGATGGCCGTCACCAACGCCATTTCCTCGATCATCATCCTTGGGGCTCTGATGCAGATCGGTTCGGGCAATTGGCTGGTCGTCGGGTTGGCCGCGCTTTCGGTCTTTATGGCCGGGATCAACATCTTTGGTGGCTTCATGGTCACCCGGCGCATGCTCGCCATGTTCCAGAAATCGTAAGGGGCACGTCATGGCTTATGGATTCACCACTGCCGCCTATGTTGTCGCGGCTGTTCTTTTCATCCAGTCGCTGGGCGGTCTTTCGGGGCAGGAAAGCGCCAAGCGCGCCGTCTGGTATGGTATCGTCGGTATGGCCTTGGCCGTTGCCGCCACGCTTTACGGGCCGGGGGCCGGTTACTGGTATATCTCGCTGGCGATGATCGCGGCAGGCGGGGCCATCGGCTGGTTTGTCGCACAAAAGGTCCAGATGACCGAAATGCCGCAGCTTGTGGCGGCGATGCACTCGCTGGTTGGTCTGGCCGCCGTCTTTATCGGTTTCAACACCCATATCGAAATGACCCGCATCGCCGGCATGGATGAGGCCGCAAAGGCCGCGCTCGATGGCTTTGCCGCCGTCGTCGCCCATAAGACCGGCGTCGAACTCGCCATCCTGCGCGTTGAAACCTTTCTCGGCGTCTTCATCGGGGCCGTGACCTTCACCGGCTCGATCATCGCCTTCGGGAAACTGGCAGGCAAAGTCGACGGCAAGGCGAAAAAGCTGCCGGGCGGCCATTTGCTGAATGCTGGGGCTGCCGCTTTGTCGCTGATCCTGCTGATCGTCTATCTGCAAACGGGCTCCAGCCTTGCCCTGATCGGCATGACCCTCGCCGCCTTCTTCATCGGCTATCACCTGATCATGGGCATCGGCGGGGCCGATATGCCGGTCGTTGTCTCGATGCTGAACAGCTATTCCGGCTGGGCGGCGGCGGCCATCGGCTTTTCGCTGTCGAACGATCTGTTGATCGTCGTGGGGGCCTTGGTAGGTTCCTCGGGTGCGATCCTGTCCTACATCATGTGCAAGGCGATGAACCGTTCCTTCATCAGCGTGATCCTTGGCGGCTTTGGCGGTACCACCGGCCCCGCGATGGAAATTGCGGGCGAACAGATCGCCATTGATGCCGAAGGTGTCGCCGCAGCCCTGAACGAGGCCGACAGCGTGGTGATCGTGCCGGGCTATGGCATGGCCGTCGCACAAGCGCAGGGCTCGGTCTCGGAACTCACGCGCAAACTGCGCGCGGCGGGCAAAGAGGTGCGCTTTGCCATCCATCCGGTGGCGGGCCGTCTGCCGGGCCATATGAACGTGCTGTTGGCCGAGGCAAAGGTGCCCTATGACATCGTGCTAGAGATGGACGAGATCAACGAAGATTTCCCGTCAACCGACGTCGTCATCATCATCGGCTCGAACGACATCGTGAACCCCGCTGCCCAAGAAGACCCGAACTCGCCCATCGCCGGGATGCCGGTGCTGGAGGTCTGGAAGGCGAAACAGGTCTTCGTGTCCAAACGCGGGCAGGGGACCGGCTATTCCGGCATCGAGAACCCGTTGTTCTATAAGGACAACACGCGGATGTTTTATGGTGATGCCAAGAAGTCACTGGATCAGTTGCTGCCGATGATAGACTAGCAAAAACGGGTGTGGGCGATGAAGCTGTGTCTGCCGCTTTTAGTCTATCTCGCCTGCGCAATCACTGCGCAGGCCCAGGAATGCGGAAAGGTGGAATTTGATCGCGGTAGCGGTTTTGCTCAACTTGCCGGGATGATTATTAGCGCAGATGTGCCTGCGACTGGTGTAATTTGTTACTCCGTACCAATCAGTGGAGGACAGGATACGAAGGTCAGGCTTCTGTCGGGTGAGGGTATCATGTGGAGTTGGACAGGATTTGACCCCAGAGAGGGCGTCACCGGACCGATGTCCGCCGACTCGACCATTTTTGAGTTCAAGAACAGGGCGACCCTGTTCATAGCTCAGGTCGAAGGGGCGACGAAAATGCAACGCATCAAGATTTCGATTTCAACGAACCCCGACGATGATTGATTGAATGGCGGCGTGCGTCTCTCAAGAGATGGTTTAGGAATCCTGAAAGCCAAAAAAAACGCCGCGCAGATCACTCTGCGCGGCGTTTTCATTCTGACCAATACTCTCAAAGCATCGCTTTGACCTTGGCCGCAGTATCTTCGGCAGTGATGCCGAATTCCTTGTACAGACGGTCCGCCGGAGCCGAGGCACCAAAGCCCTCCATCCCCACAAATGCCGCCTTGTTTTCGCGACCGCCTTGGCCCAGCAGCCAACGGTCCCAGCCACCAGCGCGCACGCCAGCCTCAATCGCCACCCGCACCGGGCCGGGCGGCAGGATCTTGCGGCGGTAAGCCTCGTCCTGGGCTGCAAACAGCTCCATGCAGGGCATCGACACGACCCGCGTGCCAATTCCCGCTGCTTGCAGCAGGTCACGCGCCTTCAGCGCAATTTCCACCTCGGAGCCCGTCGCCATCAGGATCGCCTGACGCTTGCCCTCGGCCTCAGCCAGCACATAGGCCCCTTTGGCGACCATGTTGCTGTTCGTATGGGTCTTGCGCACCGCAGGCAGGTTCTGCCGCGACAGGGCCAGCACTGTCGGGCGCTTCTTCTCGGTCAGCGCGATTTCCCAGGCTTCGGCCGTTTCCACCAGATCGGCGGGGCGGATGACCAAGGTGCTCGGCGTGCTGCGCGAAATCGCCAGATGTTCCACCGGCTGGTGGGTCGGCCCATCCTCACCCAGACCGATGCTGTCATGGGTCATGACATAGACCACCGGAATCCCCATCAGCGCCGACAGCCGCATCGAGGGGCGGGCATAATCGGTAAAGCACATGAAGGTGCCGCCATAGGGCCGCACCCCGCCATGCAGCGCCATACCGTTCATCGCTGCCGCCATCCCATGCTCGCGGATGCCAAAGTAAACATAGCGGCCTTTGCGATCCTCAGGGCTGAACACGCCCAGATCAGCGGTTTTGGTGTTGTTCGAACCGGTCAGGTCGGCCGAACCGCCCAGCGTTTCGCCCATCACCGGGTTGACTGCTGTCAACACTTTTTCCGAAGCTGCGCGGGTGGCAATTTTCGGAAGCGCTTCGACGGCGTCCTTCTTGACCTTGCGGATGGTCGCAGCCAATTTTGCGGGCGCATCACCCGCAAAGATCCGCGCGAAATCGGCTTGCTTCGCGGGCGAAAGCGCCGCCAGCCGGGTTTCCCAAGACTTGCGCGTCACCGCCCCACGGGCGCCAATCGCCGACCACATGGCCCGCACATCGCCCGGAATTTCAAAGGCGGCATGGTCCCAGCCATAAGCGGCCTTCGTATCGGCAATCAGCTTGGCATCGGTCAGCGCACCATGGCCTTTCGACGTATCCTGCGCCGACGATCCCAAGGCGATATGCGTCTTGCAAGCAATCATCGCCGGCTTTGCGCTGGCCTTGGCCTGCACCAGCGCCTTGTCAATCGCCACCGGGTCATGCCCGTCGCATTCAAACACATCCCAGCCGCTGGCCGCAAAACGCGCCATCTGGTCGGTCACATCGGCAATCGACACCTTGCCGTCGATGGTGATCCCGTTGTTGTCCCACAGTACGATCAGCCGCGACAGCTGCTGCTTGCCCGCCAGCGCAATCGCCTCTTGGCTGACGCCTTCCATCAGGCAGCCATCGCCCGCGATGACATAGGTGTAGTGGTCCACAATCTTGGAACCCCAGCGGCCCCGCAGCGATTCCTCGGCCATGGCAAAGCCCACGGCATTGGCAATGCCCTGACCCAAGGGTCCGGTCGTCGTTTCCACGCCTGTCGCATGGCCGAATTCCGGATGGCCCGCGGTGATCGCCCCCCATTGGCGGAAATTCTTCACCTGCTCCAGCGTCATATCGGCATAGCCCGTCAGATGAAGCAGCGAATAGATCAGCATCGACCCATGGCCAGCCGACAGGATGAACCGGTCGCGGTTCGGCCACAGCGGGGCCGAGGGGTCAAAGTTCAGGTGCTTTTCATAAAGCACGGTCGCCACGTCGGCCATGCCCATCGGCATCCCCGAATGGCCCGAATTGGCGGCGGCGACGGCATCCAGCGTCAAGGTGCGGATGGCAGCGGCCTTTTTCCAGTGATCGGGGTGCTGGCTGCGCAGGGTGGCGATGTCCACTTTGGTGTCCTCTCCCAAGTTCTCCGCAAGTTTCTTATTGGCCAGTATCGGCAAGTTCAAGCGTGCAAGGGGGCAAAGACCAGAAAGGGGGCGCATTTCATGGCTTTGCGCGCTAAAGTTCACCAATTGTCCGGAAAATGCGATTCGCAGCCGGGCCGCAAAGCCCGCAAAGGGCGGCAGATGGGGGCAGGACAGATGTCCGATCTTGATGATTACCAGCGGCGGATCGCCGCGGCCTTGGACCGGATTGGTCAGGCCATGGCGCGGCCTGCGCCCGCCCAAGGCGGTGATGAATTGGCGCGCCTGACCCGTGCCTTGGAAACGGAAAAGGCCAAGTCGCAGCAGTTGGATGAGCGCCTGCGCGCCCTGAAATCCCGCGACGGGGCCGCCTCGCAGGATTTTGAGGAAAAGGTTGAAGTTCTGACCCGGCAGTTGGATGTCCAAGGCCTTGAACTGCAACGCATGCGCAAGACGACGATTGCTTTGCGCGAACAGTTGCGCGCGCTGAATGAGGCGACGCTGAATGGCGGGGCCGAAGGGGCGGCGATCAACAAGGCGCTGCTGGCGGAATTGGAGGCTTTGCGGGCGACGCGGGCCTCTGAGGCAGCGGAACTGGATGAAATCCTGTCGGAACTGACGCCCTTGGTGCAGGAGGCTGTGGAAAATGCCTGATCTTGAAATTCAGATCGGCGGTCGCGCCTTTCATGTGGCCTGCCAGCCGGGCGAAGAACATTTTTTGCGGACGGCGGCGGGTCTTTTGGATGGGGAAGCCCAGCCGCTGATTGCCCAGATGGGGCGCTTGCCCGAGGGGCGGATGCTTTTGATGGCGGGGCTGATGCTTGCCGACAAAATGGCCGCAATGGAGGATGAAGTGAAATCCCTGCGCGCGCGTCTGGCCAGCGGTGAGGTTGGTGTTGCGGCACCTGTGGATCTGTCTGGCTTGTCCGACCTTGTGACACGGGCCGAGGCGATGGCGGCGCAGGCCGAAGCGCGTCAGGTTTGATCCAGCGGATGTTTTTGGCGGGCTTTGGCCTTTATATGGCCTATGGGGCAGGCATGGTCGCCCTGCATCCGTCCTTTATCTATCCCTTTGCGCAAGGCGAATGGCCGCTGCCCTTGACCTATGAGGCCGTGCCACTGCCCGACCGCGAACCCGCCCGGCTGCGCGTGGCGATGGGGGACGGACCGGCTGTTTTGTATTTCATGGGCAACGCGGGGTCGATCGGGCTGTTTGGCACCTCACTGGAACAGCATCGGCGGGCTGGGCGGACAGTGGCGGCGCTGGAATATCGCGGTGGCGGCGGGCTTACGGGCTGGCCTTCGGAAAAGCTGCTGAAAGAGGATGCCTTGGCCGCCTATGACTGGCTGGATGCACAAACGGACCAGCCGATTGTTGTGCATGGCTATTCGCTGGGATCAGGCCTTGCGCTGCATGTGGCGGCAGAGCGGCCCGTCGCAGGCGTGATCCTGGATGCGCCTTTTGCCCGGCTGTGCGAATTGATGGCCCGCGCCTCGGCCTTGCCCGCCTGCTGGCTGCCGGTGCAGCGCTGGGATTCTTTGGCCTTGGTGAATCAAGTAACGGCTCCGGTGCTGATCCAGCACGGTGGGAAGGATGCGCTGATCCCGCCGGAACAGGGCGAACGACTTGCGAAAGCGCTGCAAACAAACGGGGAGCAGGTGGAGTTTCACCTGCTGCCCAAGGCCGATCATCTCGATATCACCAGCGACCCAGAATGGGGTCAGGCGGTGGAGGCGTTTTTGCGGTAGATGAGCCAATGGCCCATCCTACGCGACGGTAGGATGGGCAATCTGCCTATCCCCTAAAATCAACCATTCGCCTCACGGATCTTGTTCGCCGCGTCCTTGTCAAAGGTCACGCCCTTGGCTTCAAACAGCGCGTCCAGCTCCCCCGACAGCGTCATTTCAGTGACGATGTCACAGCCGCCGACGAACTCACCCTTGACATAAAGCTGCGGGATGGTCGGCCAATCAGAGAAATCCTTGATCCCTTGGCGGATTTCGGCATCGGCCAGAACGTTCACGTCCTGAAACTCCACCCCCATAAAGTTCAGCACCCCCGCCACGCGGGAGGAGAAGCCGCAAGAGGGCATCATCTTGGTGCCCTTCATGAACAGCACCACATCGTTGCTGTCGACCACTGCCTTGATTTGCTCTTGTGCGCTCATCTTCGTCTTCCTTGTGCGATGGGGCCAAAGCCCACCAATCCTTATTCCGGTGCCTTCGTCGTCAGGGCCAGTGCGTGCAGCACGCCGTTCGGCCCGTCCATCTTGCCTTTCAGGCTGGCATAGACCGCCCGCTGCTGCTGCACCCGGTTCATGCCCTTGAAACTTTCGTCGATCACTTCCGCCGCCCAGTGGTTCCCATCCCCCGCGAGGTCGGTGATCGTGATCTTTGCCTGCGGAAAACCCTCGCGGATCAGGGCTTCAATCTCGTGGGCTTCCATGGCCATCGGGCATTCTCCATCTCTGACCTTCAAATTAGGCCCGCCCGCGCGCCGCCGCAAGCCTCAGCGCGAAAGGATCATGCGGTTGCCTGCCATCTCGATCCGATAGCGCCGCAGATAGTCCATGCCCAGCAGCGGAATATCCAGTTCACCGTCGTTCACATAGGCCGTGATGCGTTGGTCGTCATAGGGGCCAAGACTCACGTCATCCAGAAACACCCGCGCCGTGCGCACGGCACCGTTGGCGGTGAAGGCTTGGCCGGAATAGTCCAGCGTAGCCAGATCAAAGCCCAAGCGTTCCGCCGCCGCCCGGTTCAGCACCACATCGCTGGCCCCGGTGTCGATCATGAAGTCGACCATGGTTCCGCCAATCTCTAGCGTGGCATAGTAATGCCCGTCTTGGGCCATGGGGAGTTCGATCCGGCCCTGATCATCCACCATCAGGCGGCCGGTTTCCCGCCCTCGTATGTCGTTCCATAGACCGTACCCCGCGGCCACGGCGACAAAGATCGCCCCCCAGGCCATCATCATCCGCATGCCTGCACCAAGGCGGCCCCGATATTCGACCAAGGCCCAGCCGATCAGCGCGGCGGAAAGGATGCCCAGATAGGTCAGGCGCATCAGATCTTCGGTTTCCATCAGCCGACCAGCCCCGTGCCCTTGACGCCATCAATCACGAACTGCACCGAAAGCGCTGCCAGCAACATCCCCAGCAGGCGGGTGATGACCAGGGTTCCGGTGCGGCCCAGCCAGCGTTCGAAGGTGTCGGCGGCCAGCAGGAAAACAAAGGTCACGGCGACGACGACGAACATCAGGCCGATGACCGCCCCGGTCGCTGCCCAATCGCCGCCCGCTTGACCCACTAGCAGGATCATCGTGGCAATCGCGCCGGGGCCTGCGATCAGGGGCGTGGCCAAGGGGAAGACGGAAATGTCATGTTCGGGTTCCGCCTGCTGCCCCTCGCGCCGCTGGGTGCGGCGTTCGAAGAGCATGTCGAGGGCGGTCAGGAACAGAAGGATGCCGCCCGCGATGCGGAAGGCGTGGATGGTGATGCCAATGAAACCCAGGACCGCCTCGCCCGACAGGGCAAAGACGGTCAGGATACCCGCCGCGATCAGACAGCCCCTTTGGGCGATGGTCCGCCTGCGGTCGGGGGACATGCCGCGCGTCAGGGCGATGAACATCGGGACCAGACCGGGCGGGTCCAGCACGACGAACAGGGTGGCAGCGGCAGTGATCAGGAAGGCTGTGTCCATGGGGTAGGTGTAGGGAAGGGTTGGGGCTGGCGCAAGCCGCAGATGAGTTTGCAGGTGCCGGGGGCGTTTGAACGGAGTGGGGTGCGAAGCGGCTGGCGGATTGATTTCACGCGTGAAATGGGTCGTAAATCCATGATATGTCTTGTGTATGCAACTTGTTGAATGTTTTGCAGTGCCAAGAAGACGTCTGAGGAAGTGCGATGAACATGGGCAGCAGACCGGGCGGGTCAGGCTTTACGAACAGGGGGCAGCGGCGGTGACCAGAAATGTTGTGTCCATAGGGTCGGTGTAGGGAGGGTTTGGTCTGGTGCAAGCCGCAGAAGTGTTTGCGGTTGTGAGCGGTATTGGGCAAGGATTGGTGGGCGAAGGGTGGGCGGTGAAGATGAAGAAAAGTAGGGAAATGCGTGAGGAGGAACGGGCGTTTCTGGAGAGGGAGTTGTCCCGTTTAGCCGTGAAAACACCAGACTGGGCGCTGCTGTCTCTTTTCGTTCCTGTTGCTGGGATTCTATCTTTCGTCGTGGGTATTATATTTTTGTTGCTCGCGCGTGTCTTGGGTTTTGATGTGAGAAATGGCGCTTGGATGGAAAATTCAGTGACTTGGTGGGGCATTGTTGCAATTACGGCAGTCGTCGTAGTGGGATTTGCTTGGAGTATTTGGAACAATTATCGTCAAAACCGTCTGCATCGACAAAAGCTAATGCAATCAATACAGCACGAATTGCTTGCTGGAAAAGTTCGAGATGAAATTATCGAAGTATATGACGTTAAGATTCTTCAAGAACCTGAACACGGAATGTGCTGCGTCTTTCTAAAGCTGATAGGAGAAAAAGTCTTTGCTATGATGGATTACGATTCCGTCGGAAACGACCTGCATGTCGAAGACGCGAAACCTTCTATCGTGGTACGGTCTAATCTTCATTTGATCACATTCCCGAAATCTAAATTGCGTAAATGGTCTTTTTCAGGGGATGTTCTGCCTTTGCCTTCACCAACCCCAATGGGGATTGACCCGGACCGATGGCCTGAGGACGAGACATTCCTTCGGGTCAAATGGCACAATATCGAAAAGCATTATGGTGGCAAGAAGCCCCCCACCCCTGACCCCTCCCCACCGGGGGGAGGGGAAGGCTCCCGGATTTCAAAGGGTGGTGCCTGACAATGAAGCGCACCCCGACGCCCTGTGGGGCAGGGATGGGCTGTTGGCGTTACGCCGCCGCTTCCAGCTTTTCCTGTGCTTTCAGCCACATGGCTTCGGCGCGGTCTTGGGCTTCCATCACCTCGGCGTATTTCTTGTTCCAGGTTTCCAGCTCGCCCACGCGGCCATCTTCATACAGCGCCGGATCGGCGAGTTTCGTCGCCAGTTTGTCGCGCATATCGGATATTTTTTGCAAACGTTCCTCACATTTGCGCAGTTCGGCCTTTAGCGCCAGAATTTCATCCCGGCTGGCTTTTTTCGGCTTTTCCACCACTTTCGCGGGTTTCGCCGGTTCATCCCCCGCCAAAAGCATGGCGCGATAGGCGTCCAGATCTTCGGCATAGGGCTCCACCGCCCCGCCTTTGACGAGCCACAGACGATCCGCCACCAAAGACAGCAGGTGCATGTCGTGGCTGACCAGAACAACCGCACCGCTATAGGCCGTCAAAGCCTCCACCAAAGCCTCACGGCTTTCGATGTCGAGGTGGTTGGTCGGTTCATCGAGGATCAGCAGATGCGGCGCGTCGATGGTGGCCAGCAGCAGCGACAACCGCGCCTTTTGGCCGCCTGACAGACGGCCCACCACAGTATCGGCCTGTTCCACCATCAGGCCAAAGCCTGCCAGACGGGCGCGGTTCTTGGGCTGGCCTTCGGCGGGACGCAGGCGTTGGACGTGTTGCAGCGGCGTTTCGTCGAGGTAAAGTTCATCCACCTGATGCTGGGCGAAATAGCCGATGCGCAGTTTCGAATGGCGATGAATCTGGCCGTGCTGGACATTCAGCTTGCCCGCCAACAGCTTGGACAGCGTTGATTTACCTTCGCCGTTGCGGCCCAGAAGGGCGATGCGGTCGTCTTGATCAATCCGCAGCGACAGGTTTTTCAGCACCGGCGGGCCGCCATAGCCAACAGCCGCGCCATCCATATTGATGATGGGCGGTGACAGTTCCTCAGGCTCGGGGAAGGTGAAGACCTGCTTGCGCGCCTCTTCGGGCGCGGTGATCGGCGTCATTTTTTCCAGCATTTTCACGCGGGATTGCGCCTGAACGGCTTTGGAGGCCTTGGCCTTGAAGCGGTCCACGAAGGATTGCAGATGGGCGCGGCGGGCCTCTTGCTTTTTCGCCTCGGCCGCCTGCACGGCGCGGCGTTCGGTCATCTGGCGGACGAATTGGTCATAGCCGCCCTGCCAATAGGTCAGTTTGCGGTTGTCGAGATGCAGAATGCCCTGCACGGCGCGGTTCAAGAGGCCGCGGTCGTGCGAGATGATGATCACGGTATGGGGGTATTTCGCCAGATAGCTTTCCAGCCAAAGCGCGCCTTCCAGATCCAGATAGTTGGTCGGCTCGTCGAGCAGCAGATAATCGGGCTGGGCGAACAGAACGCCCGCCAAGGCGACGCGCATCCGCCAGCCGCCGGAAAAGTCGGAACAGGGCATCAACTGTTCTTCGGCGGTAAAGCCCAAGCCGCGCAGGATGGCACTGGCGCGGCCTTCGGCGCTCCACGCGTCAATATCGGCCAGACGCGCCTGAATATCGGCAATGCGGTGTGGGTCAGTCGCCGTTTCGCTTTCGGCCATCAGCGCCGCGCGTTCGGTGTCGGCCTGCAAAACGGTGTCGAGCAGGCTGGTCGAGGAGGAGGGCACCTCTTGCGCCACGCCGCCGATTTTCGCCCGCTGCGGCAGGCTGATCCCGCCGCTTTCCAGCGCCAACTGCCCCCGGATCAGGCGGAACAGCGTGGTTTTGCCCGCGCCATTGCGGCCGACTAGGCCGACCTTGTGGCCCGTGGGAATGGTGGCCGTCGCCCCTTCAAACAGGGGGCGGCCTTCGACGGAATAGGTGATGTCATCAATCTTGAGCATGGGCAGGCCTTGCCTGATGCCAAAGGGAAGGTCAACGCCCGTCAGGATACTCGGCCGGGCCCTTGATCTCTAGCTTGTTGCCGAAGGGATCGAAGATATAGAAGGAATGCCCCACGCCCCTTGCGCCGCCATGCACCGCCTCACGGTCGATCTGCACGTTGTGGGCGGCAAGATGGGCGCGCATGGCGTCAGGGGCAAAGGGGCTGGTCGCAATGCAAAGGTGATCGACGTTGCGCCCACCCTTGACCGGGGGAATGGCGCTGGTGGCACCGGGATGGGTCACATCCCACAAGACGATCAGGGCCGCGCCGCACCAGACCTGTTCCATGCCCAAGGCGGGATAGGAATAGCCGGGGACACAACCGATGACCTCGCCATAGAATTTCAGAGCGCGGGGCATGTCATCGACAAGGAAAACGACATGATCAATGCCGACAAGGGAGAAGGGGGGCATGGGCTGATCCTTTTTCGGGCAGTGAACCCCGGCCATGCCCACTTTTCAACCCCGGTTCCGCGTGATAGCAGACGCGCGCAATCCGGGGCCTGATGCCCCATTCCCTATGAGGCAAGACATGGCCGTTGAACGCACCCTTTCGATCATCAAACCCGATGCCACCAAGCGCAACCTGACCGGCAAGGTCGTTGCGAAGTTTGAAGAGGCCGGCCTGCGCGTCGTCGCCTCGAAGCGCATCCATCTGTCGGCAGCCCAAGCCGGCGAGTTCTATGCCGAGCATAAAGAGCGCGGTTTCTATGGCGAGCTGGTGGCCTATATGGCGTCGGAGCCGGTCGTTGTGCAGGTTCTGGAAGGCGAAGGCGCGATCCTGAAGAACCGCGAAGTGATGGGGGCCACCGACCCGGCCCAAGCGGCTGACGGCACGATCCGCAAGGAATTCGCTTTGTCCAAGGGCGAAAACTCGGTCCACGGCTCGGACAGCCCGGAAGCGGCGGCGCGTGAGATTTCGTTCTTCTTCTCGGGTCTGGAGCTGGTCGGCTAAGGCCGAAGCGCGACAGATTTGAACGGCAAAGGGCAGGTTTTCCTGCCCTTTTCTTTTGAGCGCCCCTGTCGATCATGCGGCATCGAAACCGCAAAGGATGCGCAAGATGCCGGATTTTCATGGAACGAATTTGCCTGACAATCTGATTGGATTGGAAGGGAATGATCGGCTGGTGGGTTGGAACTCCAGCAATCTGCCGGGCGACGAAGGCCCATCGAATGACAATGACAGCCTTGATGGCCAGGGGGGTGATGATACGCTTTGGGGTGGCGCGGGCGACGATGAACTGGTCGGCGGGCTGGGCAATGACCTGCTGTATGGCGGGGCAGGCGACGACCTTTTGATTGCGGGCCATGGCGCTGACAGCCTGTTCGGTGGCGAAGGGCGGGATCACTTTGTGATGAATGCGCGTTTTTCCGGGCTTTTGGACGGCGGTGCAGGGGTGGATATCTTGCAGATCAGCTTTGCCGATCAGGGGCAAGCCGTGCATCTGAACCTGACAAACCCCGAGCGTTTGCAGAAACTGCCCGGCGGTGTCGGTGTTGTGAATATGGAGCGCGGGTTGGTTTCGGGCGGCGATGGCGATGACCGCTTGATCGGCGGGCAAAGGGCCGATGCTTTTCACGGCGGGCAGGGGGATGACTATCTTAGGGGCGGCAAGGGGAATGACTTGCTGTCTGGGCAGGGCGGGAATGATCGGCTGATGGGTGGGGCAGGCCAAGATCGCTTTCAGGATTTGCAGGGTGAGGATGTGCTGACCGGCGGAGGTGGCGCCGACAGTTTCATCTTCAATGACACTTTCGCGCATGATGGCACGCCCTCCATCACAGACTTCCAGACGGGGGTGGACGTCCTTTGGGTCGGACAGGGTGTCGCTTTCGGGATGAAGCCGGGAAAGCTGGCGGCGGATGCCTTTTGCTTTGGCCCTGCGGCGCGGGACGCAGAGGATCGGTTTGTTTATGACAAGGCCGAGGGCGTTTTGTATTTTGATCGGGATGGTTCGGGTTCGCAGGCCATGGTGCAGGTGGCGCAGTTCAACCCTAGCACGGCGATCCGTCATTTTGATTTCATGATCTTTAGCCAATAGGCCAAGCCAATAATCGAGGGGGAGAGGGCAGGTTTTCCTGCCCTTTTCTTTTTGGCCACCTCTGCAAGGATCAGCCGCAACATCCAACAGACGCGAGGGGCCGATATGGCAAAGATCACGGGGACGAACAAATCCAACACCCTTTTGGGCGGTGCCAAGGGGGATCTGATCCAAGGTTGGGCCAAGACCAACGCGCCCGGCAACCAAGGGCCCGCGACCGATGAAGATACGCTTGTTGGCATGGCAGGCAACGACACGCTGCGCGGTGGCAATGGTCGTGACCTGCTGTTTGCGGGTGAGGGGCATGACCAATTGTTCGGTGGCGCGGGGGCCGATGAACTGCTGGATGAGGCAGGCCGTGACCGGCTGTATGGCGGGGCAGGCGATGACACGCTGGACGTGGGGGATGGGCAGGACCGGGCCTATGGCGGCAAGGGGCATGACCTTTTTCTGGATGGTGCCGGCGGTGACCGCTATTTTGGGGGTGCGGGCCAGGACACCATCGCCTCGGCCTTGGGGCGGACTTGGGCCTATGGTGGGGCGGGCGATGATCGGATGATTGCCCATGCGGGTTTCGCCACCACCCTACTGGATGGCGGCAAGGGTATCGACCTTTTGGAATTGCATCTGACGGACCGCATGCAGGGTGTGGCGATCAACTTGGGCATTACGGGGAAGATACAGAAGACCGTCGGTGGGCTGACCTTTAAAGGGATTGAACGACTGGAGTTCAACGGCACGCAAGGGAACGATACCGTCACTGGCGGCCAATATGACGATGTTCTGGCGGGCGATGGGGGCGACGATCGGCTTTATGGCGGCGCTGGGGATGATTTTGTCTGGGGCGGCAGTGGCAACAATCGCCTGTTGGGCGGTGCGGGCAAGGATACTTTGATCATGAGCCCGGACGGTCGCGGCCTTGTCGACGGCGGCAAAGGCATCGACATGCTGCATATGAACCAAAGCAACAGCACGGTGGCGCTGATGCTGGATCTGTCGAAGCCCGGCACGCTGCAAAAACTGGCTTCGGGTGTGAGTGTAGTCAATCTTGAACAGGGCATCATCACAACGGGCAGCGGCGACGACCGACTGACCGGGGGGCGTTTTGCCGACATGTTCTTTGGCGGCATGGGCGACGACTGGCTGATCGGCGGCGGGGGGAACGATACACTTTCCGGCGATGCGGGGAATGACACCCTGATCGGCGGCGCTGGCAAGGATGAGTTCTTGGGCTTTCAAGGCAATGACCGGCTGACCGGCGGGGCAGGGGCCGACACCTTCCGTTTTGAAAATGTGATCGGCACCGCCTATGCCCCCACCATCACGGATTTTCAGCATGGGGTGGACAAGATCGCCCTGAACCAAGCGGTGGTGAGCACGCTGGACCTTGGAAATGTTCCCGCCCACGCCTTTGCCTTGGGAACCCAAGCGCAGGATGACACCGATCGTTTGATCTATGATGGCGGCACGGGGCGGCTTTATTACGACGCTTGGGGCAATGTCGGTGAACCGCCCGTGCTGATCGCCATTTTCAACCCCGGCACGCAGATTACGGCCAGCGATTTTTCGATCATTGGCGTTTAGGCGGCTTTCCCGCACTGTCGCTGGACAGGGCGGGACCGGCCCTGTAGCCCTAGGCGCAGAATTGCGATGAAGGATACCCGCGATGGCGAAAGTCTATGGAACCAATACGCCTGACAATCTGTTGGCAGCCCCCGGCGGCGACGCGCTTTTCGGCTGGGACAAGAGCAATGCGCCGGGCCGTGAAGGGCCAAGCACCGACCATGATACGCTGACCGGCGGCGCTGGCGACGACACGTTGAGCGGCGGGCAGGGCAATGATGTGCTTTTTGGTGGCGAAGGTCGCAATCTGCTGCTGGGTGGCAATGGCGATGATCGCGTGACGATGCTGCTGGGTTTTGGCCGCGACACGGCCGATGGCGGCAATGGGGTCGATGTTCTGACCATCGACGCCTCGGCCCAGACCAAAAAGATCACCCATGTCTTTGGTGCCGCCGACACCGAAACCGCGCTGGGCGATGGCTCGACCTATATCGGTTTTGAACGGCTGAATTTTCTGGGCGGGAAGGGCGATGACTACGTGATTGCGGGCGCCCTGTCCGACCGGCTTTACGGCGGCGAGGGCGATGACCGGCTGGTGGCGGGCGGGGGGCGCGATCAGATCTGGGGGGATCAGGGCGATGACCGCATTTACGGCGAATTGGGCCGTGACCGGCTTTATGGTGGCGACGGGGCCGATGCGCTGGGCGGGGGCGATGGCGACGATACGCTGATCGGCGGTCTGGGCAAGGACACGCTGTTTGGCCAAGAGGGCCGCGATGTGTTTGTGTTCAACGAGGCGGGCGAGAAAAACTTTGACATGATCGAGGGTTTTGATGGGTCTGAGGACCGGATCCATCTGTCTGCGGCCTTGTTCGACGATCTGGCCAAGGGCGCGCTTCGTTCCGGCCAATTTGTGGTGGGGGCCGAGGCGAAAGACGCCAATGACCGCATCATCTATACCAACGGCACAGGCAAAATCTGGCTGGATGTCGATGGTGCGGGCGGTGCTGAAAAGGTGCTTCTGGCCCAGATCGAAAAGGGCCTGATCCTGAATGCTGGGGATTTCCTGATTATCTAAGGGATCATCCCCCTTGCTCCTTCCGCGCCCTAAGGCTATCAGGGCGCGGTTCGGGTGGTTAGCTCAGTTGGTAGAGCATCTCGTTTACACCGAGATGGCCGGGGGTTCGAGTCCCTCACCACCCACCATTCCCGCGCATCCCTTTGTGACTGTGGCTTTTTTCCCCTTTATCCGGCGGAAAGCTGCGGATTTTTTCCGGCCCATCAACTCTGTCATTGACCCTTTGCCCCGCCTGCCTAGCCTGCGCGCTGCCGGGATTGATTGGTGGGGACTTATTTGTGTCCGGCAAAATCATAAACCGAAGGGACATGGAATATTATGGCGACGCAATACGGAAGCAATGTCAACGACACGCTTTTGGGCTCGGTCGAGGGCGACGAGATCTATGGCTGGGCGCAGGGCAATGCTGCGGGCGATGAGGGCCCTGCCAGCGACAACGACCATTTGGTTGGTGATCTGGGGAACGACACCATTCGCGGCGGCAACGGGGTTGATTACCTTTGGGGTGGGGCGGGTGAGGACCTGCTTTATGGCGGTGCTGGGGATGATTTTGACAACGCTGGCGATCCTGTTGAAGGTGCGCTTTCCGGTGGCGAGGGCAACGACACGGCCTATGGCGGGGCCGGGCGCGATCTGTTGTTCGGCGATACGGGCAACGACTCGTTGTTTGGCGATGCCGGGGACGATGATGCTCTGGGCGGCGAAGGCCATGACTCTCTTTTCGGCGGCGCGGGCAACGACCGGCTTTGGGGCCAGGAAGGCCAAGACAGCCTGATCGGTGGCGAAGGCAACGACTATTTTGAGGGCGGTGATGATTCCGATACGGTCGATGGCGGTATCGGGCAGGACAGCGTCTGGGGTGGCCGTGGGGCTGACCGGGTGATTGGTGGTGCGGGCAACGACCAGTTGGTGGGTGACCGCGGGGCGGAAGACACCGAAGGCGGCAATGATACGCTGCTGGGCGGGGATGGTGATGATTCCATCTGGGGTGAATCCGGGGCTGACCGTCTGGACGGTGGGGCTGGCAAAGACGAATTGGCAGGCGGCATCGGCAAGGACACGTTGTTGGGCGGTGCGGGCGATGATGTGGTCTTTGATGATCTGGGCGACGGGCTGGATTCGCTCAATGGCGGGGCGGGCACCGATTGGCTGGTGCTGGACCGGAGCGGGATGACCACGGGCCTGACTGTCAGCTTTGCCGCGGCAGGCAAGATCGGCAATGCAGACGGGGTGCGTTATACCGGCTTTGAGCGTTTCGCGGTGGATGCGGGATCAGGCAATGACAAGATCACGGGCAATGTGGGCAGCGATGATTTTGACGGCAATGCCGGGAATGACACGCTGACCGGCGGCAAGGGCAATGACGAGATCGAAGGCGGTCTGGGCCGCGATGTGTTGAGCGCGGGTGCGGGCAAAGACTGGTTCATCTTTGCCGATACGCTGGGGGGCAACAACATCGACCGGGTGATCGATTTCGTCAGCAAGGACGATACCTTCCGGCTGGATGATGGGGTGTTCAGCGGTGTTGCCTTGGGCAAGCTTGCGGCGGGGGCCTTCCGCCAGGGCAAGGTGGCCGGTGATGCCAATGACCGCATCATCTATGACAAGGCGGCGGGCAAGCTGTACTTTGACGCCGATGGCAACGGGGCCGGGGCTGCCGTGCAATTCGCCACGGTGAAGGTTGGCACGGCGATCGTCGCCGACGATTTCTTCGTGTTCTAAGGGTGATGTTGCTGGGCCCGGCCAGTCCGGGCCCAGCAAAGGACCACTTCATTCAGCGTCGAGATTTCCTGCCAACCGCGCCGCGCGCCGCGCAGTATCGTCCAAACTCGCACCCATCACTATGCCGGTGACCATAGATTGGCCCTGCGCTGCGGGTAAAAGGGAACCGTCCAATAGCCGCGTTGGCAGGAACCATCCCTCCTCGGCCGCTGGAAGAAATCGATCGATCATATCGGCCAGCGGAAGCTTGCCAGCAAAATGAAAGCCCCGGGCCGCGATAAGGCCTGAACGCTTTGACATTGCGGGATAGAACATTGCCAAAGTTGTCGAAGAGGTAAAACGAAAGTTCGGGTCAAAGACAATTAATCGCCCATCCGTCATTTGTCCAATGTCAAAGCCCGCCAAGCCCCGAAATCCGAGCTTGCGAGCTGTTTCGCCTATTCGGCGTGACAAGGCTTCGCCGTCCGCAGGAAACGGCGCCTGCGGATTGATCACACTGCCTGACAACTTGCCTGGGCTCGCGAATTCCTGTTCGGCCCAGCCTGCAAAGGCGACATCCGTGTCGTTCACAGCGATGCTGGCGCCCCAGCAGTGGTGCACCGGAACATCGTCTTCCAAAATAACGTTCGTGACGCCCGGTAGAGCTGCCAGATCGTTCAGCCCTTTATGATAGGTCACCAAATCAACGCACGGCCGAACCGCGTAGCCCCACCCCGTTGCCTGCATACCAGCGGCCTTCAGCCAGACCGGCCCATTCGGCACATGCGCAGCTGCTTGCGCCAAGGTCATGATCCGCCGCCCGGGCAGGTTTTCCGGCGGCACAAGATCGGCCAAGCGGTCTTTTGCATTCAACTGTTCCCAAAGCGCGGAAGGAATCAGCAACCCGCTTTCAGCGAAACGCCCCTCGGACAAAGGATATGGATAAAGTAGCTTGTGTCCTTTGGATATTAATTGATCCGCCAGCGCTTCCGCTTGCTCACCGCTTTCATAGACATGTAGGTCTTCATCCACCCGCATGCCCATGCGTCGATAGACATCAAGGATCGCCGGTGTCGCGCCCGACCGATGTCGGATGGTGGCCATGCCTGACATCAGGCCGAACAAGAGCGATGTTACGGTGTCCTGATTGACGGGCCGAAAACCGAGCAGGCGGGTTTTCTCCAACGATGTCCGTGCCATGAAAGCGGTCTTTGCTGGGAACATTTGTTCCGTTCGCAGGCTGGGTTCAAGAAAGCTTGTCATAGGTAATCATGTATCCCAGATGCCAGACGACGCAGGCGTGGACTTGCCGGGTCGCCAACAAAGGCCGGTGTCTTGTTGGCATCCAATAGGACGGCCCGACCCTCGTGCATCACGTAGTCAAATTTACCGAAATCGAAACCGTGCATTGCCCGCAGGGCTTCTAAGCCTTCGGGAATGTCTTCAAGGTAGTCATGTTTCACCATTGTCCCACCCTTAGCCAAAGGATGCGTCGAGTAAAGCTTCCAGCCATAGCTTTGCTGGCCCAGAAACATCCAACCCCGCACACAATAATAACCGCTATCGATCTCGGGCAGAAATTTCTCAACGATCAATCGTTTGTCTTCCCACACCCAAGGCGGAACCTTCCGTAGCCCTGACAAAACTGGGTAGTCCTTGAATGGAAGTTCTCTGGCTAGTTGCCAAGAAAATTTGGCGACTTGTGATCTCAACTTTGCTTTCCAGGATGGCTTTTTTCCCTGAGCCTCCGGGATTCCAAAATGGTTCAGATCGGTCTTGATGATGACACGACCGTCCCAGTTGCTTTCTGGCGTCACGAGCAAACTGGAAATGACTCGTTTTGAGATGTCCAAAGCTTTGCCATTCAGCAGTCGCCCACCATTCGGAATTATGGGCACTTCATTTGGTTTGATCCGCGTCTTGTTGAGGTGCAGAAAACCAAGATCCGCCCCTTCGGCCCATTTGCGCCCGGCGCTGACCTTCAAGCCGTCCTCGGCCCAGAGCTTTGCCATGACCGAGACAACATATTTGTCATGCAAGCCGCCCCGGTGATGAATGATCGAAACATGCGCCAATGGATACCTGCCTGTGCTACAAGAATGCACAGCATTTGCGCGGCGTTGGCCGATGGTGTCAACGTCATCCTGCGCTATCTTGCAAGGCAGCAACAGGAGGCACCGATGAGCTGGAACCCCATTCTTGATCCATCCATTCCCTTGGGCGATGCCGTGGACGCCATCGAAACGGTCGTCGTCGCCCGTGCCCGCGATCTGGGCGGGTTCGAGGTGCGTCGCGCGCTGCCCTCGGCCCAGCGGCAGATGGTCGGGCCTTTCATCTTTTTTGACCAGATGGGGCCGGCAGAATTTCTGACGGGGCAGGGCATCGATGTGCGCCCCCACCCGCATATCGGCCTTGGCACGGTGACCTATCTGCTGAAAGGCAAGATGCACCACCGCGATTCCCTTGGCACGGATCTTTGGATCGAGCCGGGGGCGGTGAACTGGATGCAGGCGGGGCATGGCATCACGCATTCCGAACGCACTGACGGCGAAATCCGCAAGGCACCCCATGCGCTGTTCGGTCTGCAAACCTGGCTGGCCTTGCCCAAGGACCGTGAGGATGATCCCGCCGGTTTTGCCCATGTGCCCGAGGTTGATCTGCCCGTGCTGGAGGGCGAGGGCAAAAAGCTGCGTCTGATCCTGGGCCGCGCCTGGGGGGAAAGCGTGCCTTTGGAGATGCCGTCCGAAGTGTTTTACGCCGATGCGATCCTGCAAGCCGGGGCGAGCCTTCCGCTGCCGGATGATCACGAAGACCGGGGTGTCTATGTGCTGTCAGGCTCGGTCGGGCAGGGCGGGCAAAGCTATGGGGCGGGCCAGATGCTGATCTTTCGCCCCGGCGATTCCATTTCGGTCAAGGCGGGCGAG
The DNA here is from genome assembly GCF_014652215.1 of Neogemmobacter tilapiae. Taxonomy (GTDB): domain Bacteria; phylum Pseudomonadota; class Alphaproteobacteria; order Rhodobacterales; family Rhodobacteraceae; genus Neogemmobacter; species Neogemmobacter tilapiae. Next base: position 63,483 of record NZ_BMYJ01000001.1, read on the forward strand.
GCGGGGGCGCATATCATGGTGCTGGGCGGGGCCACGATGGACGGGCCACGGCATATCTGGTGGAATTTTGTGGCGAGTTCCAAGGAACGGATCGAGGCCGCGAAAGAGGCTTGGCGCGCGGGGGATTGGATGCACGGAAGGTTCAAACTGCCCCCCGAAGACAATGCGGAATTTATCCCGGCGCCGGAAAGGTGATCGCGTATCGGTTGTGGGCGGGCTAGGGTTGGGGGATGTGATTCCTATATTCTGACCCGAAAGCTGTCCGCATGCGTTTGCGCTTCCTTGCCGTCTTGATGGTTTTTCCAGCTTTGGTGGTGGCAAAGGAACCTGATTTGCTTTGCGCTGGCCGCTACGCCTTGGCGCAAGAAATGCTGGATTCTGCCTACGGAAAGTATGGCACCCTCTACTCTGGCGGCAATGGTGTGCATTCTTCGGACAATGTCGGCGCGACGTTAGATCTTTATCGTCTTTGGAGTGGCCGTCCTGATCAGAAATTTAGGGATACAAATTCCGCCGATGGGATCAGGTATTGGGAGGACATTGAAACCCGCGCGACACACTTGCCAGAGCTTTTGGCGATAGCGCGTGCAACGGAACCCAGCGGGTATTTCGGCCCATCAGCTGTTTATCGCGGAACGGGGCGGGACTGGATCGAAAAGGCCTATCGTGACGTTTTTCCCTTGGCGAGTTCTACCGGACTGCTGGAGATTTCAGATTTTGAAAGACAAACCGTCGCTGCATTTTATGACGTGATTTCATTGCCCTCCCCGCCGGGTTGGTGGCTGGATGATACCAGCGCCCTTTATTCTCCACAAACAAGAGCCACGATTGCACGTTGGTCGGAGGACGATTTTCTGGTGGACTGGCTTCAAGGTATTGCATCCGCGTCAGACGATCCTGACGACGTCATTTCCTATGTCTTGCCCGGTCCTACGATTTCAGAAATGGAGATTCGCGAAAAACTGCTACGTCACTATCTTGCGATCTTTCAGAACACCGGTAACTTGGCGGCAGCGGTCGCCGCGGTTCACTTTGAAACGCCCGGTGCCAAACCTGCATTGCCATTTAGGGAATGGGAGGATGCCGTCATAAACTGCGCCGCAAGCGACGCAGTTTATGCGGCCTATGCAGTGGCGGTTTTTGAACAACGTTTCCAAGATTGGAATGACGGTTCGGAGTGGATGGACCGCCTGTATCGTCTACCGCCCGTCATGCGCGATGTCGCAATTGCGCGCGAAGCGTTGCGGGTTTTCGCGGGAGAATTTCATCTTGGTGACCGGATGGAACTATACCGGCGAGGTGACGCTTGGTCGCGCTTTGACCAACTGGCGTCGATCACCCAAAACGAAGCGCTACGCTCTTGGTTGAATGTCGGGCAAACCTATCTGTCAGATTCAATCGAGCAGGTCATTGCGGCAAACGCCGATGGACCGTTAGATCCACGAACACTTCGCGGCCTTAGTCTGCTTTCATCGCGGGATCTCTACAAATTTGCCAAAAACTTTGAAGGTGACAATGACGTTCTCTTTGACATTTATCGCGTGGCGTATTTGCGTGCCGTCGCCTTGCGAGACGCCGATTTGGCAAGGATAATTGGCAAGGAAATTATCATAAGGATGCCAGAACTTTCCAAACGTTTTTCGGGGTTCGACGAAGGAGCAGCCTCGTCGATTGAACTGGCAAGGTTTGCGCTTAGCCTTCCAGACACGCGACCTTATTTGATCAAGAGAGATGAGTCGTACCTTTTTCAAAGGGACGTTGGGATTGGCCTTCGTGAACAAAGTTTGTATACTTCGGACTTGCCCATCGAATACCGAATGGGGGGCATTTTGCAGCGCGATGTCGAAGCGTGGATGATGCTACCGTCGGGCTGGCAAAGGGCGTACCGCGGGATGCGGGGCTATACGCTGGGTTCCCTAGAGCGCGGTATTCGGCGCGGACTGGCGGAGGATTTCCCGAACCTTTCTATCGTCGCCTATCCGCCGCAAGGGCCGGGTCGTGAGGGCGTTCCGTTCGGCAAGCTGGTTGCCATTCCTGAGCTTCTACGTTTTGGCCCCGAGAATGGTCTGGTGCAAATTTTGAGCGAGGATGTCATCCGATGGGCAGAAACGGCACCTACAACTTGGTCGATCTGGCGCTGGTCATCTTATGAAGAAATGGCCGACGCCCTTGCGAAGATCGTCGCCCTGAACAAGCATAGGAATGTCGGCGAAGTGGACGGGGTTTTCCCCGGCAAGCGTGCTTTTGACCTGTTGCACCAACGTTTTGCTTTTACGGTTGCAGCGCGAAAAACCAAATACTGGCATCTTTGCGAACACGAGCGTTGCGAACGCTGAATATTCTCTTACTCGCGCCGACAAACCCCCCTTGACGTCCCCCGCACTGCCCCCTAGAACGCCCCCACATCCGGGCGGGCCTGGGTGGCGGATGCGGTGGTAGCTCAGTTGGTTAGAGTACCGGCCTGTCACGCCGGGGGTCGCGGGTTCGAGCCCCGTCCACCGCGCCAGCCGCCGCCCGCCCGCCCCGGATGTCTGAAAATGCGCGGTGGTAGCTCAGTTGGTTAGAGTACCGGCCTGTCACGCCGGGGGTCGCGGGTTCGAGCCCCGTCCACCGCGCCATTTTTCCAAAAAAGGGGGCTGTCCTGAACATCGCCGGACCGCAGACCGACCAGAACCGGCGCACCGTTGCCCGTCTGAACCGCATGGCCAGCCTGACTGGGGCCAAGCGCTATCTGGAGGTGGGGGTTTTCAAGGGCCAGACCTTTACCCATCTGCATTTCGTGCAGCAGGATGCCGTCGATCCGGCCTTTCAATTCAACACTCAACTGCATCAGGCCCCCGGACGGCGGTTCTTTCCGATCACCTCGGACGAGTTTTTCCGCACGGGGCAGGCCCTGCCCAGTTATGATCTGATCTTTCTGGATGGGTTGCACACTTTTGAGCAGACCTTTCGCGATTTCTGCGCGAGCCTCGCCCATGCCCATGCGGCGACGGTTTGGGTGATTGATGACACCGTGCCCTCGGATCTGTTTTCCGCCCTGCGCGATATGCAGACCTCGTTGAAACTGCGGGCCGAGGCGGGGCTGAAGTCGCGCAAATGGCATGGCGATGTGTTCAAGACCCTGTTTGCCATTCACGATTTCTTCCCCACCTTTGATTTCCGCACCGTGGTGGATGATGGCAATGAACAGACCATCATCGCCCGCAGTCCGCGTGCCGGGTTTGAACCGCGCTGGAATGATCTGGAGGCGATTTCGCGCCTGTCCTATCTGGATTTTCAGGCCAACCGCAGCTTGCTGAACGAAGTGTCCAGCGAAGAGATGTTCGGCTGGCTGACGGGCCTGGATCTTTCGGCCAAGCGCTAGAATCCGCCGACTCGCGCGGCTTTCGTCCATCCATATTGATCCGACTCGCCTTTGGCGCGATCCTTTGCCTGCCGGAATTTGTCGGCAGTTTTCAGAAATGCATTGGATGGAGCGATAGGATGCCCGTGGAAAATGGCACGATTGGGCCTGACACCCTGTATGGTGGGGCTGGGGATGACACGCTGAATGGTCAGGGCGGTGATGACAGCCTGCTGGGCCAAGGCGGCGCGGATGAGCTGAATGGCGCGGCAGGGAATGACACGCTGCTGGGCGGTGAGGGCGACGACAGCCTGTTCGGCGGCGGCGGGGCTGATTTTCTGGCGACCTATGGCGGTGGTCTGGAAAGCCTGCGCGGCGGGCGCGGCGATGACACGATCCTGATCACCATCGAGGCGGCGGATGGCAGCCTGATGAATGGGGATGACGGCAATGACCTTTTGCAAGTGTTCAGCGTCGCGGATTGGGTGATCCATCTGGGCAATGGCATGGCGGGCTTTGGTGCGACCGCATTTGACATCGCTGGATTTGAATCCGTCGAAGGTGGCTTTGGCGATGATGACATCCGGGGCGGCACCGGGGCGGATTGGCTGGCTGGGTTGCAGGGGGATGATTCCGTTTTTGGCCTGTCGGGCCATGACACGATTGCCCAAGGGGCCGATGGCGACGACAATTTCGCCTATGGCGGGGCGGGCAGCGATCTGCTGGATCTTTCGGATTCGACCGCGGGCTGGAGCCTTTTTGCGAACGGGCAGGGTGCGGCCAGCGACGGGATGACCGAACTGACCTTTTCCGGCTTTGAACGGGTGACGGGCAGCGCGCAAGGCGACACGGTTGAAGAAGGCACCAGTACGGATACGATCCTTGGCGGGGCGGGTTCCGACAGCATTTACATCAACGACCTTGCCTCGATGAACGACCATTTCGATGGTGGGGCGGGGACGGATTATCTGTCTTGCGAGGCGTTCGGGGGCAATCTGCTGATTGACCTAGACGCCGGAACCCTGACCGGCCACGGCGCCGCGCTGAATTTTGAAGGGGCCTCGGGCGGGTCGGGTGATGATACGCTTTTGGGCACCACGGCGGGCAACAACCTTTCGGGCTATATCGGGGCTGACAGTCTGGTGGGTCGGGGGGGGCAAGACACTTTGGCGGCAGGCAGCGCCAATGACAGCGTTTTCGGCGGCGCTGGGGCGGATCTGGCCTATGGTGGCACGGGCGCTGACCAGATCAACGGCGGGGCGGGGGCGGATACGCTTTATGGTTCTGAAGGGGCTGATACCCTTAGCGGTGGGGCGGGTGTCGATGCCTTGTGGGGCAACAGCGGGGCGGATGTGTTTGTCTGGAACACGGCGGGCGATTCCGGCACCGGCAACAACCGCGATGTTGTTCATGATTTTGCGGTGGGGGTTGACCATCTGGATCTCTCGGCCTTGGGCGATCTGACCTATATCGGCGAAGACGCATTCAACGGTGTCGCGGGCGAGGTGTCGTGGAATGTCGAAGAGGGTGCGACAATCCTGCGCGTCGATCTGAATGGCAATGGCAGCGCGGAATTTGCCATTCGCCTAGAAGGTTTGGGCGAGGGGCTGGGGGCTGGCGATCTGATCCTTTGACCACCGCAAGACCGGTTCCGAAAGGCCCTTCTGGCCCGCCGGGATCGGTCAATAGATGTAGCGGATTTGTTCCGTCCAGTAACGTTCCATCCGTTTGAGCGCCTGATTGATATCCTCCATCCCGCTGGCCGCGGTCACGCCGCGTCTGGCCAGCCCGTCGGCATGGCGCAGGAACAGTTCCGACAGCACCGCACGGACGCGCCGCCCCTTTTCTGTCAGCTTGACCCGCACCGAACGGCGATCCACTTCGGACCGCTGATGGTGCATATAGCCCAGTTCCACCAGCTTTTTCAGGTTATAGCTGACGTTCGACCCTTGATAGTAGCCGCGCGATTTCAGCTCCCCTGCCGTCACCTCATTCTCGCCGATGTTGAACAGCAGCAGCGCCTGAACCGAGTTGATTTCCAAGATACGCAGGCGTTCAAATTCATCTTTGATCACGTCCAAGAGCAGGCGGTGCAAGCGTTCCACCAGCGCCAGATTTTCCAGATAGCCCAGCATGAACGCCTTCTGCGTTCCGTCGAGGACCATGTGTTCCTGTGTCATTCATTCCCCTTCGCCCATGGCTGATGGCTCAGCATCGGCGGAAAAGGAAAACACGGGGTAAACTTGGGCCTTGTTTGGCGAAAGTTTTAGCTATTCCGCCGAAAACCGGGCACGGGCAAAGGTGCCGATCAGGGCAATCAGCGCCGCATGCGGGGCAGGGGCTGCCTGCTGGCCCAGCACCCAGGGCAGCAAGTCCTGATCATTCTCGTCCAGCAGCGCCTCATAGGCGTTGAGCATCGGGTCTGGCATTTCCGCCAGATGGGCATCGGCATAGGGGCCAAGGATCAGGTCCATCTCTTTCGTGCCCCGCCGCCAGGACCGCATCTTCAACCGTTTCAGCCGGTTTTCTGCCGTCTCGCCCATCGCCATTTCCCTTGCTCTGACTGCCCCTTGGCCCTAAGACGGCCAGCGCGAAACGTCAACAAAAGTGATCCGATCCATGGCTTTCCTGTCCGATACCCTCGCCCGCGTCAAACCCTCGCCCACCATTGCTGTCACGACGAAGGCAGCCGAGCTGAAAGCGGCTGGCAAGGATGTGATCGGTCTTGGGGCTGGTGAGCCTGATTTCGACACGCCGCAGAACATCAAAGATGCGGCGAAACGCGCCATTGATGAAGGTAAGACGAAATACACCGCCGTCGATGGCATCCCGGAACTGAAAAAGGCGATTTGCGCGAAGTTTGAACGGGAAAACGGGCTGAAATATGCGCCGAACCAGATCACCGTCGGCACGGGCGGCAAGCAGATCCTGTACAATGCGCTGATGGCGACCTGCAATCCGGGGGATGAGGTGATCATTCCCGCGCCCTATTGGGTGTCTTACCCCGATATGGTGCTGCTGGCCGGCGGCACGCCTGTGGCCGTCGCGGCGGGGATTGAAACGCAGTTCAAGCTGACGCCGGAACAGTTGGAGGCGGCGATCACGCCGAAAACCAAATGGTTCATTTTCAACTCACCCAGCAACCCCACCGGCGCTGGCTATACCCGCGCGGAACTGCGGGCTTTGTGCGATGTGCTGCTGCGTCATCCGCAGGTCTGGATCATGTCGGACGACATGTATGAACATCTGGTGTTTGACGGCTTTGAATTCACCACCCCGGCGCAGATTGAACCGGCGCTGTATGACCGGACGCTGACCTGCAATGGCGTGTCGAAATCCTATGCCATGACTGGCTGGCGCATTGGCTATGCGGGCGGGCCTGCGCATCTGATCAAGGCGATGGGGACGATTCAGTCGCAGTCGACCTCGAACCCCTCGTCGGTGTCGCAATATGCGGCGCTTGAGGCGTTGAACGGACCGCAGGACTTTTTGGCGCCGAACCGTAAGCTGTTTGAACGCCGCCGCGATCTGGTGGTGTCGATGCTGAACGAGGCGGCTGGGGTGACCTGCCCCAAGCCTGAGGGCGCGTTCTATGTCTATCCCGATATTTCGGGCTGCATCGGCAAGACCAGTGCCGGTGGGGTGAAGATCACCGATGACGAGGCTTTTGCCACGGCGCTGCTGGAGGAGACCGGGGTTGCGGTGGTGTTCGGTGCGGCCTTTGGCTTGTCGCCAAACTTCCGCGTCAGCTATGCGACGTCAGAAGAGGTGCTGACCGAGGCTTGCAAGCGTATCCAGACTTTCTGTGCTGGGCTGAAGTAGGGCCAAGATGAACGAGCTGCCGGATTATTATTTTCGGGTGCGCGAAAACGGGGCGGCGGTGTTTCGGGTGGACCCGGAAAACCGCGCCCGGCGGATCGACCTGATTGAAATCGCGGCGGTCAACATCAAGAACGGCAATGTCAAAGCGCATGGCGACCGGGCGCTGACCGAGGCGGATCAAACGGCCATCGCCGATTGGATTGCCAAGCGGCAAGCCGAACTCGCCGCGCGCGACATTGACGACATCCTGCGCGCTGTGGACCATCTGAACCTGACCGCCCATTGGGCGAACAGCAAAGCCAGCGATGCCGAGTTGGAGGTGGTCACGGATCGTCTGTTGCTGGCCATGCACGACCTGCGGCAGGTGCTGATCCGCCGCAAGGCAGACCGGTTGGGGCAAGCCGATTGAAGCCAGAAACGCGAAGGGGTTAGAACCAGCCCGCCACGCGGTTCGCCCCGCCCGAGATGTCACGCCCCACGCCATCGACGGTGGCACAGGCGGACAGGGCGGCCAAAAGGGCCAGTGCGGTGATTACCCGGATTCTCTTCATCTGCTTCACTCCTCAGACCACCAGACATCCGGGTTGAATCCCAGAAAATCCCCATACAGCGGCAGTTTTTCAGGATAATGCAGATGTTTCGCATGGGCAATGCGCGACCGGTCCAGATACCACATCGGAATGACATAGCGGCCCGCCGTCAACACCCGGTCCAGCGCATGGACGGCTGTGGTGAAATCTTCCGGGCTGCGCGCGGCCAGCATGGTGGCAATCATCGCGTCGGCTGCGGGGGAGTTCACGCCCATCCAGTTGCGCGTGCCGGGTTCAGTGAACCCTTTCGAGCCCCAATACAGTGTCTGTTCATTCCCCGGAGAAAGCGACAGTGCGCGGATGTAGTGGGTCATGTCAAAATCATAGGCGCCGGTCCGTTCGACATATTGCGCGCCGTCCACCACGGTCAGGCGGGCGTCAATCCCCAAGGGCTTTAACGCCTCGATATAGATATTCGCCGCGTCGATCATGTTTTCTTGGCCCTGCTGTAGCAGGATTTCAAAGGCAAAAACCTCGCCCTTGGCGTTCTTCAGCTTGCCATCTTCGGCCACTGACCAGCCTGCTTCTTCCAGCAGGGCCATTGCCGCCCGCAAAGCCTTGCGGTTGGATTCCGTGCCGTCGCTGGCGGGCAGGGTGTAGCCCTCGAGTGTGCCGGGCGGCAGGTCGGCCTTGAAGGGTTCCAACAGGGCGAGTTCACCGGCGCTTGCCGGTTGTGCCATATCGGCGCCCAGGATCGAGTTGGAGAAATAGCTGGCGATACGCGGCAGTTTGCTGTCGTTGATTGTCTTGTTCACCAGTTCAAAGTTGAAAACCGTGATCAGCGCTTCGCGCACACGCCAATCGGCAAACAGCGGCTTGCGGGTGTTCATCGCGAAACCCTCAATCCCGCTGGGTCGCCCGTGCGGGATTTCCGACTTGACCACCTCGCCCGCCGTCAGCGCCGGGAAATCATATTTGATGTCCCAATCGACTGGGCTCGCCTCGGTATAGGTGGTCAGTTCCCCGGCCTTGAACGCCTCAAAGATTACCGTCGCGTCGCCGAAATATTCATAGCGGATTTCATCGAAATTGTGCAGCCCGCGATAAAACGGCAGATCCTTGCCCCACCAGTTCGGGTTGCGCTGATAGCTGACAAAGACGCCTGCCTTGTAGTCGCCCACGACATAAGGCCCCGAACCGATGGGGGCATCAAAGCCACTGGCGGTGAAATCCTTTCCGTCCCACTGCGCCTTTTTCAGCACTGGCCGCAGGCCCATGATCAGCGGCAATTCCCGGTCTTCGGTGTTGAAGGTGAACTTCACCTTGTTCGGCCCGGTGATTACCGATTTTGCCACCTTGGCCCAAGCCGCCGCATAGCGCCCGTGGCCTTGCGTGCCCAAAGTCTCAAAGCTCCAGATCACGTCCTCGGGCGTCACCGGGCTGCCATCGGCGAATTTCGCCTCGGGGCGCAGGGTGAATTCCACCCAAGTCCGCGCCTCATCCGTTTCCACCGATTCGGCCAAAAGCCCGTAAAGCGTAAAGGGTTCGTCATAGCTGCGGCCCATCAGCGTCTCGACCGTCAGGGCCGCAAAACCCACGGCCGGGTTGCCCTTTTGAATGAACGGGTTCAGCGAATCGAAGGCCCCGCTGGCCCCAAAGACCACCCGACCGCCCTTGGGGGCATCCGGGTTGGCATAGGGCAGCGACACAAAATCCGGTGGGAGGGCCGGTTCGCCATACATAGCTATACCGTGCTGGGGTTCGGCCAGCGCCATTCCCCCCCACAGAATCGCCAAACTGGCCAGCAAACCACGGCGCATCGGGGCGATCAAAGCCTGTCTCATTCCGGCAACATCCCTGTGACTGTTCTGATTGTTGCCGCAAACCATACGCAGGGTTTCCAGCCATATCAAACTTTTAACTTGGCCACCGGCAGGCATCGGCGTATATAGGCCTTACTGCTCGATAGGTTTCTTGCCTGTATGAAACCTGCCTCAAGAACTGAACGCCGGCCTTGTGCCGGCGTTTTTTTATGGCGTTTTCTGCGCTGTGGCGTGATTTTTGCAATTGCAGCGTCTATGTTTGCACAAAGCGAACGGAGACTTTCATGAATCTGACAGGCAAGACGGCCATCATCACCGGATCGACCTCGGGCATCGGTCTGGGCGTGGCAGAATCACTGGCCGCCGCAGGGGCGTCGGTGGTGATCAATTCCTTCAGCGACCGGCCCGAAGACCATGCCCAAGCGGCGGGTTTGGCGGAGAAATACGGTGTTCCGGTCCGTTATATCGCTGCCGACATGTCTGATGGGGCCGCTTGCCGGGCGCTGATCGAAAAGGCCGGGGCCTGCGATATTCTGGTGAACAATGCGGGCATTCAGCATGTGTCCCCCATCGACCAATTCCCGGTCGAAAAGTGGAACCAGATTCTGGCCATCAACCTGTCATCCGCCTTTCATACCACCGCCGCCGCCTTGCCGCTGATGCGGGCCAAGGGGTGGGGCAGGGTTGTCAACATCGCCTCGGCCCATGGTCTGACGGCCAGCCCGTTTAAAGGGGCCTATGTGGCGGCCAAGCATGGGGTTGTGGGCTTTACGAAAGTGACCGCCTTGGAATGCGCGGGGCAGGGCATCACCGCCAACGCGATCTGTCCCGGCTATGTGCTGACGCCACTGGTTGAGGCGCAGATCCCCGATCAGATGAAGGTTCACAACATGGACCGCGAGGCCGTGATCCGCAACGTTCTGCTGGAACGCCAGCCCTCGAAGCAGTTCGCGACGGTGGAACAGGTGGGCGGCACCACGCTGTTTCTTTGCAGCCCCGCCGCCGATCAGATCACCGGCACCACGATCAGCGTTGATGGCGGATGGACGGCCCTGTGACCCGCCTGAACCTTGCGCTGCAGGGCGGTGGCGCGCATGGAGCCTTTACCTGGGGTGTGCTGGACCGCCTGCTGGAGGAAGAGGCTATTGAAGTCGCGGCCCTGTCCGGCACCTCGGCCGGGGCGCTGAACGCGGCGGCTTTCAAGGCGGGCTGGGTCAAGGATGGTCGCGCCGGGGCCAAGGCGGCGCTGGCTGATCTTTGGGCCAAGGTCGGCACCGTGGGTGATCTGCGCATGGCTGAATGGATGAAACCCGTCCTGCCCTTTGCCGCTGCTTGGAACCGCGCGCTGGAAAGCACCTTTGCCCTGTCGCCCATGGGCATTGCAGCGCAACTTACCTCACCCTACGCTTGGGGTTCCGCTTGGCGCAACCCCTTGGCCCGTGTGGTCAAAACGCTTGATATGGGGGCTGTCTGTTCCAGCGAAGGGCCAAGGCTTTATGTCGGGGCGACCAATGTCCGCACAGGCCGTATTCGCGTCTTTTCGGGGGCCGAGGTCTCGCTTCGTGCCATTCTCGCCTCGGCCTGCCTGCCGACCGTCTTTCAGGCGGTGGAAATCGATGATCCCAAAACCCAGCGGCGTGAGGCGTATTGGGATGGCGGCTATACTGGCAACCCGCCCCTGTTCCCGCTGTATGACAAGGGCCTGCCCGACGACATTCTCATCGTCGCCATCAACCCACTGGTCCGCGACGATGTGCCGGATACCGCAGTCGAAATTCAGGACCGCATCAATGAGATCAGCTTCAACTCGGCCCTTATGGGGGAGTTGCGCGCCGTCCATTTCGTCCGCCGTCTGATTGCTGCGGGGCAGCTTTCCCGCGAGGACAAAAAGGATGTCCGCCTGCATCTGATCGCCGATGATCGGCTGATGAACGAACTTTCCGCCTCTAGCAAGATGCTGGCCGAACCTGCGCTGATCGAACGGCTGCGCGCCGCGGGGCACAAGGCGGCCCACGGCTTTCTGAAACGCCACCGCGAGGATCTGGGCAACAGGCCCAGCCTCGATCTGGCGGCGCTGTTCGGCTAAGCCTCGATCACTTTGGGTGTCGGCGTCACCAAACCTGCCGAGACGACCATCTTGGCCGTGTCTTCTGTCGACATGTCCAGCATGATCACATCCTTTGCGGGCACAAAGATCAGCGCGCCCGAGGTAAAGGGCGTCAACGCGACGAAAACACCGATATAATCCTCACCGCCCGGCAGCCGCTCGGCAATCTCGCCCTTGGGCTTGCTCGCCACAAATCCCAATGCCCATGCGCCCTTGCGGGGAAATTCCACCAGACAGGTCTTATCGAAACTTTTTTCCTTGGTGCCAAAGAATGTTTCTGTGACCTGTTTTACCCCGCTATAGACCGACCGGATCACCGGTGTCCGGTCGAGCAACCCTTCGGCCCAGTTGATCACCGACCGCCCGATCAGCCCCTTGGCGATCCAGCCGATGATGATGGTGAAAATCAGAAAGACGATGACGCCCAGCCCCCGCACCGGGAAATTCACCTCGGGTCCGAACATCCGTTCCAGCAGCGCCTCGGGCTGATAGGCGGCGGGGATCAGGGGCAGGATCCAGCCGTCAATCCAGCCAATAAAGGCCCAAGCGATATAGAGCGTCAGGCCCACGGGCAGAACGACAACCAGCCCCGTCAGGAAACTGGCCCGCAGGCTGGCCAACACGCCGCGTTTACGCGGAGGAGGAATCTGAAACTCGGTCATATGGGCATCCTTGGGGCCGGTCACCCTACAGATAAGGCAGCGATCGCATTCGCCGCAATGGGCAGGGTTTGAAAAACTGAGACAGCAGGCGCGCCACAATTCAAAAGAAGGGTGATACTGAGGTTCTTTTGAAGGGAATTGGCTGGGGTGCTAGGATTCGAACCTAGGAATGGCGGTACCAAAAACCGCTGCCTTACCACTTGGCGACACCCCAACCGTGCGGCGGTGTTTAGCGAAGGGCCTAGGAGGCCGCAAGGGGGTTTTCGACAAAAATTCATTGCCTTGCCCGCCGACGCATCGCGGCCTATGCCAAGGCATGGAATCCTATGATGTCATTGTCTTGGGGGCTGGGGCGGCGGGGCTTTTTGCCGGGGCCACGGCGGCGCGGCGGGGGCGGCGGGTCTTGGTCATCGATCATGCGGCCAACCCGGGCGAAAAGATTCGCATTTCGGGCGGGGGGCGCTGCAACTTTACCAATCTGAACACGCGACCGGACCGGTTTCTGTCAGAGAATCCGCGCTTTGCGGCCTCGGCCTTGGCGGGGTTCACGCCGCGCGATTTCCTTGCAAAGGTGGAAAGAGCAGGCATCGCCTATCACGAAAAGACCTTGGGCCAGCTGTTCTGCGATGGTTCGGCGCGGCAGATTGTCGATCTGTTGTTGCGCGATCTGCGCGAGGCGGGGGGCGACTTGCGGCTTTCGACAAGTGTTGAATCGGTGGACCGTGTGGGGGAGGGGTTTAAAGTTCTGACCGGAGCGGGCCTTTTGCAGGCGGGATCGGTGATTGTGGCGACGGGGGGGAAGTCGATCCCCAAGATGGGGGCGACGGGGTTTGGCTATCGTCTGGCCGAACAGTTCGGGCTGCGGCTGGTGGAAACGCGGCCGGGTCTGGTGCCGCTGACCTTTGGGCCGGATCAGTTGGAGCATCTGGCACCGCTGTCGGGCCTGTCTGTGTCGGGGCGGGTGAGCGTTGGTAAGACGCGCTTTGACGAGGCATTGCTATTCACGCATCGGGGCCTATCGGGGCCGGCGATCCTGCAAATCAGTTCCTATTGGCGCGAGGGGGAGGAGATCCTTCTGGATCTGGCGCCCGAACGTCCGGTGGGGGCAGAACTGCGCGAGGCGCGGCAGAAACAGGGGCGGGTGGCCTTGCGGACGGTTCTGGGGGCGTTTCTGCCCGAACGGCTGGCGCGGCTGATGGAGGGGCTTTCGGGGCTGCAAGGCAATCTGGCGGACCAGAACAATGCCAAGCTGGATCAGTTGGCGGGGTTGATTCACGGCTGGCGGCTGAAGCCCACGGGGAGCGAGGGTTATCGGACGGCCGAGGTGACTTTGGGCGGGGTTTCGACCGCCGATCTGGACGCCAAGACGCTGCAAGCGCGGGCGGTGCCGGGGCTGTTCTTTGTGGGCGAGGTGGTGGATGTGACCGGCTGGCTGGGGGGCTATAATTTTCAATGGGCCTGGGCCTCGGGCTTTGCGGCGGGACAGGTGGCGTGACTTTTTTCGCGTGACATGGCAGGCTTCCCGAAAAGCGGGAGGGGGCGATGGCCAAGCGGGTTCTTCTGGGGACGACAAAGGGGGTTTTTCTGCTGGACCCGGCGAAGGGCTATGCGGTCAGCGGGCCGCTTTGCGACGGCTGGCCCATCAACCATGTGATCGGTGATCCGGCGACGGGCCGTCTTTGGGCGGCGGGTGGCGGCGATTGGCATGGGGCGGGGATCTGGCGGTCGGAGGATGGGGGCGAAAGCTGGGTCTTGGCGAAGCTGGCGAATGGCAAGCTGGATGAATGGCTGACGAATGATCCGGCGATGGCGGAGCAGATGGGGGTGCAAGCATCCCCGCCTGCGCCCTTTACGGGGAAGATCAACAATTTCTGGTCGCTGTGCTATGCGCATGGAGTGCTTTATGCGGGGGCGAAGCCCGCGCAGTTGCTGCGCAGTCTGGATGGGGGCGTGACTTGGGAAACGCTGCATGGGCTGACCGATCATCCGAGCGCGGAGGGATGGGAGCCGGGGGCGGCGGGGCTGGTGCTGCATTCGATTCTGACCGATCCGGGGGATGCGCAAAAGCTGTTCGTGGGGATTTCGGCGGCGGGGTTCTTTGCGTCCGAGGATGGGGGCAAAAGCTGGGAACGGCGGGTGAAACGGTCGAATGCCGATGCGGTGCGGACGGGCAATGAGGAGATCGGTTACTGTGTCCACAACATCCAACGGGCGCCGGATGGGACGATTTGGCAGCAGAACCACTGGGGCACCTATCGCAGCACGGATGAGGGGCGGACGTGGAACGAGGTGGGGCAGGGTCTGCCCTCTACCTTTGGCTTTCCCATTGGGGCACATCCGGGGGATGCGTCTTTGGCCTATGTGCTGCCCCTGAACGGCGACAGCATGGGGCGTTTCCCGCCGGATGCGCAATGTGCGGTCTGGCGGACGCAGGATGGGGGCGAAAGCTGGCAGGCGATGCGGAATGGGCTGCCGCAGACGGGATGCTATTTTACGGTGCTGCGTCAGGCGATGGCGACGGATGCGAGTGCGCCGGGTTCGGTCTATTTCGGGACCAATTCGGGGTCGGTCTTTGCATCGCTGGATCAGGGGGAAAGTTGGAGCGAGATCGCACGGCATTTGCCGACGGTTTTGGCGGTGGAGGTGTTGGCGGGTTAGGGACGGGCGCTGAACCACGCCTTGGTCTTGCCCTGAACCCAATCCCATAGGCCTGGCGCGCCGCGGGCGATTTTGTGGCCTACGCGGGCCTCGAGCTGTTCGTAGGTCACGGCATATTCAACCCATGTGCCGCCACCCGAGGCGAGGTTGGCCATGACGGGGGGGAGGCGGTCGAGGGATTTGGCAAAGCGGGCGTCGGGGGTTTCGTTCGCCTCAAACTCATCCCACAGCGCGCGGAAGGCTTGGGCCTGATCGGCAGGCAGCAAACCAAAGAGGCGGTCGGCGGCGCGTTGTTCGGCGGCCTGGGTTTCAAGGCTGGCATGGGCGGCACCATTTGCCGAATGGATGGGCACGTCGCCTGTGTCGATTTCGACCAGATCATGCAGCAAAAGCATGCGGATCACGCGGTCGATGTTCACGCCGGGCGCGGCCTGTTCGGCCAGAACAAGCGCGTAAAGCGCCACATGCCAGGAATGCTCGGCGGTGTTTTCGCGGCGCGAGCCGTCGTGCAAGGTCGTCGCGCGGTAGACGGATTTCAGGCGGTCGGCCTCGGCCAGAAAGGCGAATTGGGCGTCGAGGTCGGCGGGCATCACGTTCCCAGATGGGGATTCGGTTTGGGCGGCACGGGATCATCGCCGAAAGCGGCCATCGCCTCGGAGATCATGCGGGCCTTGGCGGCGGCCGAGACATTGGATTTCGGTTTGGCCTCGGGCGCGGGTTTGGCGGCAGGGGCTGCGGCGGCGACAGCCGGGGCGGCCATCATCACAACCGGTGCGTCATTGCGCGGGCCCATCGTTGCGGCAACCTCTTTGGCGGTCACGCCACGCACGGCAGCCAGGGTTTCATAAAGAAACAGGCGACCGCGTTCTTCGGCGAGATACATCTTGATCGCGGTCATGAAAGCCTCTTGCATCGTGGGCGAGGCGGCCCCCAGAACCTTGCTGACCTTTTCGTGGAAATAGTCGTCGCCCAGTTCTTCGCGCGATGCCAGAACATCGCGCGCCAAACGTTCGCCAAGGTCTTCAATCAGGCTCATCTAACTACCGTGTCGTTTCCGTCAGACGGCGGCGGACGTAATTGCTGACCGTGTCGATCATCGGCTTCATATGCGCCTCTTCGTCACGGAAGAAATGGTCGGCCCCGTCGATCTGCGTGTGGGTGATCGTGATTCCCTTTTGTTCGTGCAACTTGTTGACCAAATTAAGGGTATCTTTGGGCGGCGCGACTTTGTCTGCCGTGCCATTGATCACCAACCCGGAGGAGGGGCAGGGGGCAAGGAAGCTGAAGTCATACATGTTGGCGGGGGGCGCGACCGAGACGAAGCCCGTGATTTCCGGGCGGCGCATCAAAAGCTGCATGCCGATCCAAGCGCCGAAGGAAAAGCCCGCGACCCAGCAATGTTTCGCGTTCTGGTTCTGCGCCTGAAGATAATCGAGCGCCGAGGCGGCATCCGACAATTCGCCAATGCCCAGATCATATTCGCCTTGGCTGCGCCCCACGCCGCGAAAGTTGAAGCGCAGGACGGAGAAGCCCAGATTGTAGAAAGCGTAATGCAGGTTGTAGACGACCTTGTTGTTCATCGTGCCCCCAAACTGCGGATGGGGGTGCAGAACGATGGCGATGGGCGCATCGCGGTCCTTTTGCGGATGATAGCGGCCTTCGAGACGGCCTTCGGGACCGGCAAAGATTACTTCGGGCATAAGTCGAACCTGGTCCTTCGCTCTGGGAAATTGTTGACAATTTCGGTCAGAGAACTTAGAAAGTTTCCAAACCGGCGGAATGCCGATCCGGTGATTGTTTCAGTTAGTCGCGCAGGGGCTGCGCGTCAATGGCCGTAAGGGCGTTGGAGGGGTGGAATGAAGCTTTCGACAAAGGGTCGCTATGCGATGGTGGCTTTGGCCGATCTGGCGCTGGCGCGGGGCGAGGATCTGACGACGCTGGCCGAGGTGTCGAAACGGCAGGACATCAGCCTGCCCTATCTGGAGCAGTTGTTCGTGAAGCTGCGCCGGGCGGGGATTGTAGAGGCCGTGCGGGGGCCGGGGGGCGGTTACAAGCTGGCAAAAGCGCCCGGGGATATAAGGGTCAGCGAGATTCTAGAGGCGGTGGAGGAAACCGTCAGCGCGATGCATACGGGGGCCGGGGCGAGCGGGGGCGTGTCGGGCACGCGGGCGCAGTCGATGGCCAACCGTCTGTGGGAAGGGCTTTCGGCGAACGTCTATGTGTTCCTGCATCAGACGCGGTTGTCAGATGTGATCGGCAATGGGATGAAGCCCTGCCCGGCGGTTCCGGCGCTGTTCCGGGTGGTGGACGAGTGACGGGACGGGTCTATCTGGACTGGAACGCCACCACGCCTTTGCGGGCCGAGGCGCGGGCGGCCATGGTTGCAGCGATGGAGGTGCTGGGCAATCCATCGTCGGTTCATGCCGAGGGGCGGGCGGCGAAGGCCTTGATGGAAAAGGCGCGGGGGCAGGTGGCGGCGGCTTTGGGGGCCGAGGGTGCGGATATCGTCTTTACCTCGGGTGCCACGGAAGCGGCGGCTTTGGCTTGTGCGGGGCGGGGCCTTTTCTGCGCGGATATTGAGCATGAGGCAGTGTCGGCTTGGTGCGAGCCGTCGTTGGTTGTGGATGGGCTGGGGCGTGTGATGGTGAGTGACCCGGCGCAGACGGCCTTGCAACTGGCGAATTCGGAAACAGGGGTGATGCAGGATTTGCCTGAAGGTCTGGCGGTCAGCGATCTGACACAGGGGTTTGGCAAGGTGCCCTTGGCGTTCAACTGGTTGGGCTGTGCGATGGGGCTGGTTTCGGCGCATAAGCTGGGCGGGCCCAAGGGGATTGGGGCGCTGGTGATCCGGCGGGGGCTGGATGTGGCGGCGCAGTTGAAGGGTGGCGGTCAGGAAATGGGCCGCAGGGCGGGGACGGAAAACTTGATGGGCATTGCGGGTTTTGGGGCTGCGGCAGAGGCGGCGGCGCGGGATCTGGCGGATGGGGTTTGGGCGCGGGTGGCCGAACTTAGAAATATTCTAGAACAGGCATTGTCGGCCCCCGGCGATGGGTCTATTTGTGCAGGACTTGGGGCGGCGCGGCTGCCCAACACGTTGAACCTGATCACGCCCGGCTGGAAGGGGGAGACTCAGGTGATGCAGATGGACCTTGCGGGGTTTGCGGTGTCGGCAGGCTCGGCCTGTTCCAGCGGCAAGGTGCGCGAAAGCCGGGTCTTGCGGGCGATGGGATTTGACGGCGTTCAGGCCGCATCAGCGATACGGATTTCGCTGGGGCCGGACACCAAACGGGATGATGTGCTGCGGTTTGCTGATGTCTGGTCGGCGGCGCGGGCGAAACGGTTGAAGGCGGGAGCGTAAGCGATGGACGGGGCAACGGAACTGGAATTGCGCGAAGGCGTGGATCGGGAAACCATCGAGACGGTTCAGGCGATGGCCGGAACCTATAAATACGGCTGGGAAACCGAGATCGAGACGGAATATGCCCCGAAAGGCCTGAACGAAGGCATCGTGCGGTTGATCAGCGAAAAGAACGGCGAGCCGGAATGGCTGCTGGAATGGCGTCTGGCGGCTTTCGCGCGTTGGCAGGGGATGGAAGAGCCGCGTTGGGCGATGCTGAACTATCCGGAAATCGACTATCAGGACCAGTATTACTATGCCAAGCCAAAGAGCATGGGGGTGAAGCCGAAGTCTTTGGATGAGGTGGACCCGAAGCTGCTGGCGACCTATGCGAAACTGGGTATTCCGCTGAAAGAACAGATGCTTCTGGCGGGGGTTGAAGGCGAAGAAGCCCCGCGCAAGGTGGCTGTGGATGCGGTGTTTGATTCTGTTTCCGTAGGGACGACGTTCAAGGACGAGTTGAAAAAGGCCGGGGTCATTTTCTGTTCGATTTCTGAGGCGGTGCGGGAATATCCGGATCTGGTGAAAAAGTATCTGGGGTCGGTCGTGCCGCCCAGCGACAATTTTTTCGCAACCTTGAACAGCGCCGTGTTTTCGGATGGGTCGTTCGTTTACATCCCCGAAGGCGTGCGCTGCCCAATGGAATTGTCGACCTATTTCCGGATCAATGCGGAGAATACGGGCCAGTTTGAACGGACGCTGATCGTTTGCGAAAAGGGGGCCTATGTCAGCTATCTGGAAGGCTGCACGGCCCCGAAGCGGGATACGCATCAGCTTCACGCCGCTGTCGTGGAAATCGTCATTCTGGACGATGCCGAGGTCAAATATTCGACGGTGCAGAACTGGTATCCGGGCGATGAGGAAGGCCGGGGTGGGATTTATAACTTTGTGACCAAGCGGGCCGATTGCCGGGGGGCGCGGGCCAAAGTGATGTGGACGCAGGTGGAAACGGGTTCGGCGATCACCTGGAAATATCCGTCCTGCATCCTGCGGGGGGATGAATCGCAGGGCGAGTTTTATTCCATCGCGATTGCGAACAACGCGCAGCAGGCGGATACGGGCACCAAGATGGTGCATCTGGGCAAGAACACCAAGTCGCGGATCGTTTCGAAAGGCATCAGTGCAGGCCGGGCGCAGAATACCTATCGCGGTTTGGTCAGTATGCACCCGAAGGCCTTGAATTCGCGGAACTATACGCAATGCGACAGCCTGTTGATCGGCGACAAGTGTGGGGCGCATACGGTGCCCTATATCGAGGTGAAGAACACCAGCAGTCGCGTTGAACACGAAGCCACCACGTCAAAGGTGGATGATGATCAATTGTTCTATTGCCGTTCGCGCGGGATGGGCGAGGAAGAGGCGGTGGCGCTGGTGGTGAACGGCTTCTGCCGTGAGGTTTTGCAGGCTCTGCCGATGGAATTCGCGATGGAAGCGCAGGCGCTGGTGGCGATCAGCCTTGAAGGCTCGGTCGGATAACTATGTCGCGCCATGTCCTGTTCACGGCGGTCAAGAACGAGGCCCCGTTCCTGTTGGAATGGATCGCTTATCACAAGGCGATTGGTTTCGACACGGTGATCGTGTTTTCAAACCCGTCGGATGATGGGACAGATGAGCTGCTGGCGGCTTTGGCGGTGGCGGGCGAGATTACGCATGTGCCGCACGAGCCCCCGGTGGGCGTTTCAGCGCAGGGCAATGCGGCGCGTTTGGCCAATGAGATGGGGCTGATCGTCGATGGCGATTGGGTCATGTGGCTGGATGCGGATGAGTTCCTGAACGTGCATGCGGGTGAGGGCAAGCTGGCGGATCTGATCGGCAGGATCGGGGATGCGGCGGGGATGCTGATCCCTTGGCGGATCTTTGGGGATGGCGGAAACAGCCATTTTCCGGGCCGGTTCATTTCAGACGATTTCGTGACGGCGACGGCAAAACATTTCCCCCCGACACGCGAGATAAAGACTCTGTTTCAAGCGTCGCCGAAAACTGCCGGATTCGCGATGTCCGGGATTAACAGACCTATTGTAGCGCCATCTGCAACACCACCACTGTTCCTGTCGGCGGCAGGCACTGCCATTTCAAATTCTGATGTCAATTTGCAATGGCTTGCCGGTCAGGACGTTGCTGCAACAAACAGGGCCAAGCCTGCCGATTTCAGTTGGCGGCTGGCGCAAATCAACCACTACATGCTCCGCACCCCGGAATTCTTTAGATTGAAGCGGCTTCGTGGGCGTGGTTGGGCGACAGGTCAGGCCGGCGCAAGCAACAGTCGCCATACCGACGCCTTTTACGCCAAGATGAATAGAAATGACCGGCAGGACCGCTCCATCCTGCGTCACCGCGCCGCGACGGATATTCAAGTCAAGCGTATACTGTCCTTGGAGGGGGTGGCCGAGGCCGCAGCTTTCGCCGAGCGGGCCACAGCAATGGCGCTGATGCGGGCGGCCTGCCGCCGCGAGGCAGAGGCAAATGTGCAGCCCGAAGATTTCAAGCTGACCCTGCCCGCGCCAGAGGCAGCGCTTTTGCGCGAGACTTATGCTGGGGCCGAAGTGGTGCTGGAATATGGCTCGGGCGGATCGACCTTTGTTGCGGCCCGTAGCGCGGGTCAGGTGACTGCGGTTGAGAACGATCCCGATTGGGCGCTGCGTATGGCCACGGCGTTGGGAAATGGTGGCCTTGGCGGCGTAGCAAGGGTGCATTTCGAAGACGTCGGGTCTGTGGGTGAATGGGCGCGTCCGACCTCGAGCGCGGGGTTTCGGCTGTATCACCGCTATGCCTCGGCGGTTTGGGAAAAGCCTTGGTTCGTTCATCCGGATGTGGTGCTGATTGATGGGCGTTTTCGGACATCCTGCTTGATCAACGCGATCATGCGGGCTGAAAAGCCGATGACGGTGCTGTTTGATGATTATGCCGAGCGACCGAACTATTTCTGGGTGGAGCAGATCGTAAAGCCGCGCCAGATCGTGGGGCGTATGGCGGTTTTTGAGATTGTGCCCGGCATGGCTATTCCCGCCGCCGTGATGGCCCGCGCCCTGGGAAGCTTTACCGATGTCGAATGACGGCCAGACCCTCATCGCCATCCGCACCCACAAATGGGACGAGGACGCGCAGCGCCTGTTCGGGCAATTGCATCCGGTGCTGGGCGATGATCTGGTCGTGGCTTTCCACAATCGGCCCGAGGGGCTGGAGCTGCCTCTGCCGGTGGTCGATCTGAATGACGCCTGGCTGGCGGCGCAGGGTTTGCAGCATTTGCCCGACTGGGGCTGGCGTTGTGGGGATTACTTTCTTTACGCGGTCCGGCAGGTCTATCCGCAGGCGAGGCATATCTGGCTGATCGAGCCGGATGTCTATTTCACCGGCGATCCGGCAGAGTTCTTTGCCAAGGCAGGGCAATCGTCTGCCGATGTGTTGGGGGTGGACGTGCAGCCCATGCCGCGTGGGCATCGGTTTAGCCGGGGCTTACCGGAACTGCCGATCTTTCGGTCAATCTTTGCGCTGTCGCGCTTTTCGGGGCGGGCGGTGGACCGTCTGTTTCCGCTGCGGCAGGCCTATGCAAAGCGCGGATTTGGCCCCCGCTTTTACGCCAATGATGAGGTTTTCTGCTTTTCCCATGCGATGGCCGATCTGGACATGGGCTGCGAAAGCATGACGCGGTTGATGCCGGAATGGCTGGGTCCGGGCCAGATGCAGACCGATCCGGATATTCTGGTCGACACGCTTTTCGCCCATCCGGGGCCGGGGGTGTTTCATCCGGTGCGGGGGCATGCCAGCTTTGCCGGGGCGCTGGCGGGGCGGCTGGTGAACACGATGGCCTTTGTGCGGCATATGGCGCCCTCGCTGGCGGTTTTGACGGCCGAAGAGCGTGCGGGAATCGCTTTGGATGTGGCGCGTCGAACACAGGCACTGCTGGATGGCACCGCCGCGACCCATGCGCGCCGCCAACGGAGGCGGTCATGATTATCGTTGCTTTGCAGGAGGTTGCAGGGCGGGGTTTTGGGTTGCCACATCCTCGACAGATTTCCGCCGTGAAAACTTGCGGGAAATTGCCCGACTTTGATCTACTTCCGCCGCCTTTCGGTCATGCTGTAACGATACAGATGGGGCCGATCAAAGTCTGGGGGACGGATCATGATGAATGTGCAGCAGAACGAATTCGCGGCGCGGATTCAACGGATTCAGAACGCACAGGGTTCGTTCCGTTCGACTTTGTATGTTGGCGACGACCAAAAGCCGATGCCGGGCTTTTCAAAGCGCAAAGCCAAAGAGCAGGCTCAGCAGGCCAACAGCTTTTTGGTGATGGACGAGGATCGACCGCAAAAAAGCAAGGCGACGCGACTGCTTTTGACGCCGCTGGCCTTGGCTTTGGGGGCCGCGACGGTCGTGGCTTTGCGGGCGGTGGATTTTCATGTTCCCGGCCTGACTTTGACTTTTGGCAACGCGGCCCAGACGATGGCTGTCACCTTGGCCTTGGCTACGATGTTTGCGATTTTGGCCGGACAGGCGATCGGTCTGACAAAACCGCAGCACGTTCTGGCGGCGTTTGTCGGCGTTCTGGGGGCGATGCTGGGGATGCACAATCTGGTGCATCTGGCACCCGACCAGTTCGCGACGATCTTTTCGCCGGCCTGGGTGGCGCAGATTCAGGCGACAATGCCGGCGAATTCGGTGGTCGTCGCGGGCGTGGTTCATCCCTTCGGCTGACGCGAGGAGCCTTTACAAAAGGCGGTCCGACAGGCAATTTCCGGGCATTGAACAATGCCTTGGGGGAGTTGGGACATGGCCAAGAAGAAAGACACGACGACCTACGTCGACACCAAGGCTGCCCCGACCTTTACCAAGGGCACGATCTATATTGGCATGAACGAAACGCTGGAGGTTCTGCCGCAGACGCAAGCCAAAAGGCGCGCGCGAGCGGAAAGCCGGGGGCTGTTGTTTCTGCCAGTGACGATTGCCGTGTCGTTGTTGGTGGGCGGGTTGGCCTACGCGGCCGTGCGGTTCGGGCGGTTCCGTTTCATGGCAGAGCAGGGCTTGCCGCCAGAGACCGATACGACGATCTGGTTGCAGAACGGCGGGGCAGCGGCGCTGCTGGCGCTGGTTTTGGCGATGGTGCTGGGGCTGCGCTCGCCCTTCCGGCTGCTGTGCGTGCTGGGGGGCGTGGCGCTGGCGATGGCCGGGTTCCACAATCTGGTGCATCTGTATCCCGACACCTTTGCGCAGGTCTTCTCACCCGAATGGGTAAGCCGTGTGCGCCTGTCAGCGCCGAACGAAAGCTGGCTGTATATGGGCGAATTCAAACCCTTCTGACGCATAAGCGCAGATCACAAGACAAGACCGGGGCCTGCGTGGCGGGCACCCGGCTGAACCTGTTCTAAGGACTGAAAAAATGCTAGAAATCAAGAACCTGCACGTCAAACTGGAAGAAGAGGATAAGGTGATCCTTAAGGGCGTGAACCTGACCATCGAACCGGGAACGGTGCATGCGATCATGGGGCCAAACGGGTCGGGGAAATCGACCCTGTCCTATGTTCTGGCGGGGCGTGATGGTTATGAGGTGACAGACGGCTCGGCCAGCCTTGAGGGCGAGGATCTGCTGACGATGGAGCCAGAGGAACGGGCGGCGGCGGGGCTGTTTCTGGCGTTCCAATATCCGGTGGAAATTCCGGGCGTGGGCAACATGACCTTTTTGCGGACGGCGTTGAATGCGCAGCGGAAAGCGCGGGGCGAGGCAGAGTTGAGCGCGGGCGATTTCCTGAAACTGGCGCGCAGCACGGCGGCAAGCCTGAAGATCGACGCGGATATGATGAAGCGGCCGGTGAACGTGGGCTTTTCGGGCGGCGAGAAGAAGCGCAACGAGATCATGCAGATGGCGCTTTTGCAGCCGAAGATGTGCGTGCTGGATGAAACCGA
This sequence comes from Neogemmobacter tilapiae, assembly GCF_014652215.1. Lineage (GTDB taxonomy): Bacteria > Pseudomonadota > Alphaproteobacteria > Rhodobacterales > Rhodobacteraceae > Neogemmobacter > Neogemmobacter tilapiae. Next base: position 87,726 of record NZ_BMYJ01000001.1, read on the forward strand.
CAGCGGTCTGGACGTGGACGCGATGAAGCTGGTGTCGGAAGGGGTGAACGCGCTGCGGGATGCGGGGCGGTCGTTTCTGGTGATCACGCATTATCAGCGCCTGCTGGACCATATCAAACCGGATGTGGTGCATATCATGGCCGATGGGCGGATCATCCAAACGGGTGGGCCGGAACTGGCGCTTGAGGTGGAAAACAACGGCTATGCCGATCTTCTGGCCGGGGGCAAGTGATGGGGGCCTTGGTTGAGGCAAAGCAGGCGGCGCTGGCCGCGCTTCTGGCGGGGTTGGGCGATATGCCCGCTTTCGCGGGGGCGGCGCGGGCGGCGGCCTTGGCGCGCGTGCAGGGGCAGGGCTTGCCTGTCAAACGCGATGAATACTGGCGCTATAGCGATCCATCGCGGTTGACCACGCCCCAGGCCAAGGCCGGGGTGGCGGTGGAGGATGCTGGTTTTGAAGGCATCGATGCGCTGCGGATTGTCTTTGTGGATGGTGTCTTTGACGCCGGTGCCTCGGATGATCTGGGCAGCGCGGGGGTAGAGATCACGCTGCTGTCGAAGGCCGGGGGCGATCATTGGGCCGGGGCCGATTTCGGCGTGCTGGAGGCGGAGGGGCAAGTGCCGGTGGCGCGGCCTTTGGCGGGCCTGAACACGGCTTTCGCGGCTGAGGGCGTGCTGATCCGTGCCACGGGGGCTGCAAGCCGCCCGGTGGCTTTGGTGCATCGGCAGACGCGTGCGGACAGCGATGTGATGCTGCACCATGTGATCCGGGTGGAGGAGGGCGCGAGCCTGACCCTGCTGGAAAGCGGCACGGGCGGGGCGCGGTTCAACCATGTGGCCGAGGTTCTCGTGGGCGAGGGCGCGGCCTTTCATCACATCCGCGTGCAGGGGCGCGATGAGGCCCGCGCGGCGCTGACGCACCTTTTTGCCCGGGTTGGGGCAGAGGGTCTGTTCAAAAGCTTTACCCTGACGATGAATGGCAGCCTGACGCGGAATGAGGCGATCCTGACGCTGGCGGGCGATGATGGTGTGGCGCATGTCGCCGGTGCGGCGATTGGCGATGGGGCTTTCCATCACGACGACACCGTGTTCGTCACCCATCAGGCGCTGCGTTGCGAAAGCCGTCAGGTCTATAAAAAGGTGCTGAAAGGCGGCGCGGTCGGGGTTTTTCAGGGCAAGATCCTTGTGAAACAGGGTGCACAAAAGACCGATGGCTATCAGATCAGCCAGTCGCTTTTGCTGGACGACGACAGCCAGTTTCTGGCCAAGCCAGAGCTGGAAATCTATGCCGATGATGTGAAATGCAGCCATGGTTCGACCAGTGGCGCGATTGACGAAACGGCACTGTTCTATCTGCAATCGCGGGGCGTGCCGGAACCTGTGGCGCGGCATTTGCTGATCTTGGCTTTCCTCGCCGATGCGATGGCGGAGATTGAGGATGAGGCGATTGCCGAGCATCTGGGCAGCCTGCTGCGCCGTTGGCAGGGGATGGCAGAAGACTGATGTCGATTGTCGATGACATTCTGGCCAGCTATCGCCGCCCACGCCAAGTGATCGCGCGCAAGCTGGCCGATGGGCCGCGTGAAGACCGGGCCTTGGCCACGGTCATGGGGGCCTGCGCGATGGCCTTTGTTGCGCAATGGCCCAGCCTGTCACGCGCTGCCGCGCTGGACCCATCGGTGCCCTTGCAGGCGCGGATGGGGGCGGCGCTGTTGGCCTCGGTCTTTCTGCTGCCGCTGATCCTTTATGCGCTGTCGCTGATCAGCCATGGGGTTGCCCGATCGGTTGGGGGTAGGGGCAGTGCCTTTGCCTCGCGTATGGCGCTGTTCTGGGCGATGCTCGCCATCGCGCCGCTGATGTTGCTGCACGGGTTGACGCGCGGCTTTCTGGGCGATGGTCTGCAAGCGGGTGTGTTGGGCGTGCTGGTGCTGGCGGTGTTTCTTTGGATGTGGCTTTCCATGCTGATGCAGGCGCATAGGGGGGCGTGATGCCGGTCGGGCTGATCCAGTTGGCAAGACTGACCTGGACCGACCCGGCCTTGGCCTTTCGGCAATTGTTGGCCTTGCGCTTGCCACCCGCCGCGATCTGGCAGGCGACGATTGTGCTGGCCATCCTGTTGGTTGCGATCAACCTGCTGCCGGGGCCGATGCCAGTGAAATATGCGCCGGACGGGTTGCCAGCGCCTTTCGTGCAATTTGCGTTGCAATTGCTGTTTCTGGTGGTGCCAGCCGTCATGATGCAGGCCGTTGGCCATGCCTTTGGCCGCACGGCCGCCTTGACCGATTGCCTTTTGGCGATCATCTGGGCGCAGCTTGTCGTGTTGCCAATTCAGGCGCTGTTCGCCTTGACGCTGTATCGCGCGTCCGGGCTGGCCGGGGGCTTTGTGTTGGTATTGATCATCGCGACGCTGTGGTTTCTGACGGTCTTTGTCACGGAACTGTTCGGCTATAGCTCTCGCGGGCGGGTTTTGCTGGCTTTGCTTGTTGCCATGATGCTGATCAGCGCGATTGCGCAAAGCGTTGTGCCGCCGGGCATGATCTGAAGGAGTTGAAAAATGTATGATGTCACGCAGATCCGTGCCGATTTCCCCATTCTGTCGCGGCAGGTGAATGGCAAGCCGCTGGTCTATCTGGACAATGGCGCCTCGGCCCAAAAGCCGCAGGTGGTGATTGATGCGATGACGCAGGCCTATTCGATGGAATATGCCAATGTTCACCGGGGTTTGCACTATCTTTCAAACCTTGCGACCGACAAGTATGAGGCCGTTCGCCAGACCGTCGCGCGTTTTCTGAATGCGGGTTCGGAGCATGAGATCGTCTTTACCACAGGTTCGACCGAGGCGATCAATCTGGTGTCTTATGCTTGGGCCGCGCCGCGTTTGCAGGCGGGGGATGAGATCGTTCTGTCGGTGATGGAGCATCACGCGAATATCGTGCCTTGGCATTTCCTGCGGGAACGCCAGGGCGTGGTGCTGAAATGGGTCGAGGTGGACGCCAAGGGCGATCTGGACCCGCAGGCGGTGCTGGATGCCATCGGGCCGCGCACCAAGCTGGTGGCCGTGACGCATATGTCGAACGTGCTGGGCACGGTGGTGGATGTGGCGGCGATCTGCCGGGGGGCGCGGGAAAAGGGCGTGCCGGTGCTGGTGGATGGGTCGCAAGCGGCGGTGCATATGCCGGTGGATGTGCAGGCCTTGGGCTGCGATTTCTATGCGGTGACGGGGCATAAGCTGTATGGGCCCAGCGGGTCGGGGGCGATCTATATAAGGGCCGAACGGCAGGCCGAGATGCGGCCCTTTCTGGGTGGCGGTGATATGATCCGCGAAGTGTCGCGCGACCGGATCACTTGGGCCGATCCGCCGATGAAGTTTGAGGCGGGGACGCCGGGGATCGTGCAGCAAATCGGGCTGGGCGTGGCGATTGACTATATGATGGGCCTTGGGATGGAGAATATCGCGGCCCATGAACAGGCGATCCGCGATTATGCGCGCAGCCGTCTGGCCGGGTTGAACTGGCTGAATGTGCAGGGGAATTCGGACACGAAGGGCGCGATCTTTTCCTTTACCCTGCAAGGCAGTGCCCATCCGCATGACCTTTCGACCGTGCTGGACAAGCGCGGCATTGCCGTGCGGGCGGGCACGCATTGCGCGATGCCGTTGATGGAACATATGGGCATCACGGCCTCTTGCCGGGCCTCGTTCGGGCTTTACAACACGGTGGAAGAGGTGGACGCGCTGGTTTCGGCGCTGGAATTTTGCCACGAACTTTTCGGCTGATTTCCCGTTGCAACCCGCCCGGCTTTGCCCTATCTGGGCAGGCGAAGCACCCGTAGCTCAGCTGGATAGAGCGCTGCCCTCCGAAGGCAGAGGCCACACGTTCGAATCGTGTCGGGTGCGCCAAATCTTTCATGATTAACCTCGCGGTAACCCTTCGCTGTTAGGGCTGGTTTAACCAGTTCGGGGCGCGGGTTATGACGACGGGATATGGCGGCACGATCATTCTGGGGCCCGAGGCGGGGGCTGGTTTTGGCAGTCGGGTGGCCGCGATCGGTGACATCAACGGCGACGGGCATCAGGATTTCGCCGTCTCGGTACCGACAGCCAGTGACGGCTATGCCGAGACACCGGGTTTGCTGGCCACGGGGCAAATCTTTGTCTTCTACGGTGGCAATGGCGATCTGGCGCGACAGATCGATTTGGCCTTTGCAGGCGGGCTGCCTCCCGACGGACAAATCTTTACGGCTATACAAGGCGATATCGCCAATGCGGGTATCGGTGGCGTCGTCGCTGCCGCCGGTGACGTCGATGGGGACGGGCTTGACGATCTTCTGATCGGAGCATCCGATTACGGTGGAACTGGCGCGACCCGACAGGGATACATCCTCTATGGTCACTCTGGTGGGTGGGGCGACGTGGTATCGGCGGCAGCACTGCAACCGGGACAGGCCACCAAACTGATCCTGCCAGAAGGGGTGGGCGGCGATTTCACCTTGGCCGGTTTGGGCGATATCAACGGCGATGGGTATCGAGACATTTTGGTCGGAGATCCCGCCGGCACGCAGGTGCATGTCTTGTTTGGCGACGGTGCACGTCACCCTGACAGTCTTAACCTGCTGGTAAGCCCCTTTTCTGGCAATGATGTTTATCAGAATGCGACGGGCGGTTTTGCTGTTGGCGATCTCAACAAGGACGGGCTGGCCGATCTGGGTCTGCGGACGACGGCGGGCTTGATCGTCGTCTTTGGTGCGGCCGCGATGGGCGGTCGGACCAAAGACGCGCAAGGTCTGCCAATGGGGGCAGGCTTGGGTTTCAACGTCCCTTTGGCAGAACTGACGCGGGTCGAGCGGCTGTTTGACATCAATGGCGACGGGGTCGACGATCTGCTGATCGAAGGGCGCGAAGATAGTCTTTCGGCGCAAACCACCAGTTTCGTGTTGTTTGGCAGGACGACCGGTTTCGCAAACAGCGTGGATCTGGCGGCGCTGGATGTCAGCCAAGGTTTCCGGATGGAGGGGGCGGGCGTCAGCCTTGCCGCCGGAGGGTATGGTGACGCGAATGGCGACGGTCTGCGGGATTTTTTGGTGGCAGGCGGCGACCGGGTCGATCTGGTTTTCGGTCAGGCGCAGGGTTCGGCCGCAAGTCTTAATCTGGCGAACCTCGACGGCAATCGGGGTTACATCATCGAAGGTCTGGTTGGCGATCAGGCGGGTGGCGGTCAACTTGCGGATGTCAATGGCGATGGTTTCGCGGATCTCATACTCGGACTGCCGGGCCGCGAAGGGGCCGCGATTGTCTATGGCGGGCCGCGGCGGATGGCCGCCTTGGATGCCGCGGACGGCATATTGGATGGGGTGCTGCATTTGGCGCAAATTGGGTCGCTGCTGACCTTTACCGAACCGGACCCTGTGCCCGTGGGCGGTGGAAACGCGGGCCATGCCGCACCGACCGCCCTGAACGACACTTTGTTGGGCACCGCGGGGGACGATCTTGTCGATCTCTTGTCTGGCCACGACAGTTATGCTGGCTTTGCCGGCGATGATACCGTCCAGGGCGGCGCGGGTCGGGATTCCATTTTTGGTGATACCGGAAATGACAGCTTGCAGGGCGGCAGCGATGCCGATCTGCTGTCAGGTTCCACCGGCGACGATTGGCTGGATGGCGGCGCAGGCAATGATACCCTTGAAGGCGGTATGGGGGATGACACCTTTGTTGTGGACGGCCTGGGCGACGTCCTTTTGGAAATTGTTGGTGGCGGTCACGATACGGTCATTTCCGATGTGGACTGGATTCTGGATGCCGGGTTTGAGCAACTGCGACTGGTCGGCAGTATTGCCCGGTCGGCGGAAGGCAACGTTGATGACAACCGTCTTCAGGGAAACGATATTGGCAATATGCTCAAAGGGTTTCGTGGACGAGACACGCTGTGGGGCAATGATGGTGCCGACACGCTGGTCGGTGGCGGCGGGCGCGATATCCTGTATGGGGGACAAGATCTTTTCGCTGATCGGTTCGTTTTCCAGACGCCCAAAGACAGCCGTGCCAGTCATATGCGTGATGTCGTGCATGACTTCACAAAATTGGTGGACGAGATTGATTTGCGGTTGATCGACGCCAACATCCGAAAGGATGGCGACCAGAAATTTGTCTATTCTGGCGCCAAGCCTCAAGCCTTTTCGGTCTGGTGGGCCGATGTGGGTCGTGACATCTTGCTGCTCGCCGATGTGAACGGCGACAAGAAGGCTGATCTGGAAATCCGCATCACCAAAATGGCCAACTTTGCCAACAATGATCTGCTGCTTTAGCCATCAAATTCGGATTGGATTGGCCTTGGCCAAGTGGTCAAAATCCATCAGACTGTGTACCAAGGCACCCATCTGATCCAGTCGGATCATGTTCGGTCCGTCCGACGGCGCATTGTCTGGATCCTGATGCGTTTCAATGAACACACCGGCAATGCCCAGCGACACGGCGGCCCTCGCCATGACCGGCGCGAACTCTCGCTGCCCGCCGGATGATCCACCCTGACCACCCGGTTGCTGGACCGCATGGGTGGCATCCATCACCACAGGCCAGCCGGTCTTTGCCAAAATTGGCAAGCTGCGCATGTCGGTGACAAGCGTGTTGTAACCAAAGCTGACCCCCCGTTCCGTCAAAAGGATATTCTCGTTGCCGGTCGAGGCCACCTTGTCGGCCACATTCGCCATATCCCAAGGGGCCAGAAATTGCCCTTTCTTGATGTTGATCACGGCCCCTGTCTGCCCCGCCGCCAGCAAAAGATCAGTTTGTCGGCAAAGAAAAGCTGGAATTTGGATCACATCAGCCACTTCCGCCGCCGCTTTGGCTTGTTCGATGTCATGAACATCCGTCAGCACTGGCAGACCCATCGACCTGATTTTGGCCAGGACTTGCAGCCCGGCCTCCATTCCCAGGCCGCGCCGCCCCTTCAGGCTGGTGCGGTTGGCTTTGTCATAGCTGGCCTTGAACACGTATTGCGCCCCGGCGGCTTTGCAGACTTCGGCCATATGCCCGGCGATCATCTGCGCATGATCCAAGCTTTCTAGCTGGCAGGGACCAGCAATAACGAGCAAAGGCTGATCATTGCCGACCGTCAGGCCGCCGATGTTTACGTTTTTCATTGCCAACTCTATCCTGAAACTTGCTCCCGCAGGATGTCTACGGTCATTGCCAACATCAGGTAGATACCCGCAAAAATTAGAAGCGCAACCAGCGTGTTCTCAAAAGCGCGTGGATAGGCCGCGGCGTCTGGTTGGATCGGGTGGACGGAAACCGACAGATAGCGGGTCTGGCGGTTCGCCTCCACTCGCGCTGTCTCCATCGACTCTACGGCCTGCGTCACCAGAAGTTCCCGCCGGCGCACTTCCGCCTCGGCCATCAAAAGTTCGCCCTTGATTTTGGCCAAAGACTGCGCATCCGCTGTGCCCTCCGTCAACTTGGCGCGCAAATCATCAATCTGGTTTTGTAGCGTCACGATCCTTTGCTTGATCGGCTCAACCCGCGCTTCATTCGGGGTAGGGTTTGACAGCATCTGCGCCAAAGAAAGCCGTTCGGTTGTCATTTGGGTTTCCAGTTGACCAATCTGTGCGGTGATCAACTGCACCTCGATATCCGACGAAAGCACACTCAATCCCTCTTGCAGATCGACAAGACGACGCTGGGCTTCCACCAGTTTTCCTTCGGCATCAGCATAGCTATCCTGTGCCCCCTGCATCTGATCGCCGCGCATCCGCTGGGTGAGTTCGTCGACCTGCTCTTCCGCATAGCTGATCAGCGCCTCGTTAAATTGAACCGCCGTCGCTGGGTCAGTGGCCATCACCTCCATCTTGATGATGCCTTCGGTCGAGTCATAGGAAATGCGCACCTTGTTTTGATAGACTTTGTAGGCGGCCTCCATGCTGGCACCGGGCTGCAAACGCTGCAATTCGTCAACGCTTGGCGCGCTGAAATGTTCGATGAAGTCTAAATCCTCGTCCAGCCGCAGCATCGCCTCACGGGATTGCAAAAACCCCTGAACCGCGATCGAATCTTGTTGGGTTGCCATCGGGCTGCCGCGCAGCAGACCTCCCATGCCACCGGCCATGACGTTTTCTGACTGTTGAATCACGAATTCGGATTTTGCCGAATACAGCGGTGTCGCCACGACATAAAAGTAGTAGCCGGCGATGACAGCGGGTAGCATCACAAAGACAAACAAGCGCGCCATCAGCAAAGCGGATTTGCGACGACGGCGACGACTGATGTCGCGCTGAATCTGCATCAAATCCGACAGGTGCGCTTGCTCGGCACGCTGTTCGGTGCTGGGAAGAGAAACGGGGCGAATGGTTGTCGGTAGGCGCACGCCGTCCGATGGAACGGGTCGCGCTGGGATCTCATTTTCAACGGCAGGCTGGGCTTCGGCCTTGAGTTCGGCGGTCGGATGAACCAATTCGAGCAGGCGCCCGCGCTGGAATGGATCAATGCCCGCAAGGCGCAGCAGACGCACCGCGTCAAAATCAGAAGTTGGGTTCATGCCGCGCCGTGACGCCAGACGACGGGCCAGACGCAGTTGGCGACTGCTTAGCCCTTCGGCCTTGATGGCGTCGATGTCGACCGGCCCCTTAGCCCCTCGCTTGGGCGCGTCAGATGGCGTCGCGGTCCCGCGGGCCGTTTCAAAACGCTGTTCGCCAAAGCCGTCGTCGAAGTTGTCAAACAATCCGTTCGAACCGGGTTGCGTCGCGGCTGCCCCGGGGGAGAGCGACTCTTCGGCCGCCTGCGCCACTTTGTCCGCAGAGACCGTCCGTGTGCGATAGCGGCTGACACTAAGCTTCATAGGCATACAAGCGCTTGGCTTCCTCAAGATTGTCGAACATGTAAAGCTGTCCATGCCGCAAAACGGCGGCCGAGCGGCAAAATTTTTCCAGAGTCCTGGGTTGATGTGACACCACAATCACCGTGGCCCCGCGCAGACGGTCGCGCAAGACGTTGCCCGCCTTGCGATTGAATTCAACGTCGTTCGTGGCGGGCATACCTTCGTCGATCAGATAGATGTCAAATTCCAACGCCAGAAGCAGCGAAAGACTGAACCGCGACCGCATTCCGGCCGAGTAAAGGCCAACTGGGCGGTCGAAGTACTCCTCAAGCCCACAAAGCCAACGTGAGAAAGCCTCGACATAATCGGGATCAAGGCCGTAAAGCTTGGCGATGTAACGGGCGTTTTCATTGGCAGTCAGGCGGCTGATAACACCGCCCATAAAGCCAAGCGGAAAGGAAATACGGCTGGTTCGGACGATCCGACCCTCATCCGGTTGTTCAAGGCCCGCCATCATATTGATGATCGTGGTTTTTCCGGCACCATTCGGGGCAAGAATCCCCAGGGAATTGCCCAGCTCGACCCGAAAGGACGCGCGGTCGAGGATCACCTTGCGGCGAACCCCGGTCCAGAACGACTTGCTGACCCCTTCGAATTCGATCATGCCCGGCCTTGCAACTGCTTTATGTTCCCGTTGCGTTCCGAAACGCTTCTACTCTGCCCGACTTAACCAATAGTGACCATCCGCGCCAGTTTGAAGGCAAAGATGGGGCCGCACGGGGATGTGATCCTAGCGTTTGCGGCGGGTTGATCGGAGAATGCGGCCAAGAAAGATCGCGAAAATACCCATCAAAAGCGATAGCGCCAATCCGAAACGGGCGGCTTCCTGCAAATAGCCGCCGGGCAGGCTTCCATCCATGGTCAGGGTGGGAAGCGTAAACCCCATGCCGCAAAGCAATGCGATAAACCCCAAATGGCGACGTCGCAAATTGGGCGGCAGGCGATAGCCCAAACGCGGGGCCACGATCAGCGCGCCCGCAAGAATGCCCAAGGGTTTGCCAAACCACAAAGCGCCCAGAACAGCCAAACTGACGGGGGCAAACGCGGCTAGGTCGATGCCACCATGCGTAAAACCAAAAAGCGCCATCGTCACGACCAAGGGCCAGACCAAGGCATGGGCAATGCGGTTCAGCGGATCATGCAGCAGTTCTTCGGCCTCGGCGAACATGCCAAAAGCATGGTTCGCATGGGGAATTAGCGGCAGAATCGGCAATAAGCCCAAGGCGGGCGGTAGGCCGCTTGCGGCGACACCCAACCAGCTTGCAAACATGGCCAGCAGATAGGGCCAAAGCCGCAACGCGCGCTGCCGTTCCAATTCGCTCTGTGGATGGTTGCGGTGTCTTGCGGCAAAGACCCAAACCGCCCAAGCGGCAAGCAACGGCAAAACCAGCCAAAGCAGACGCGGTGCCAAGTCGACTGTTGCCAATCCGAAAACCAAAAGCCCGCCAATATCCATCACGATCGTGAGCAGCAGCAGAACATGCAGCGCGGGGCTGTTGGGACGAAACAGCAAGCGGCCAAACATATAGGTCAGTACCACGTCACTGCCCAGCGTAAGGGTCCAGCCGGTTGTGGCGTCAATCCCTTCTTCCATCGGCCAAAGACTGTTCAAAACCACCCAGACAAGCGCCGCCCCGATCATCCCACCGAGACCACCCAGAATTGGGATTCCCCCGCGTTTGCGTCGCATGGCGCCACGTTCCAAACGCAGTGCTTCCCACAATTCCTTGGCCAGATAGAACAGAAAAAGCGGCATCAAGGCAAAGGCCACAAAATGACGCAGGGTGTAGATTGCGTCGCTGCGGCCCGATAGGCCACGCAGCGAAAGCACGCGATATTCGACGATGTCGTAATAGCTGGCCGGGTCGATGTTCAGCCAAATTGACGCAAGAAGGCTGCCCGAAATCAGGGCCCAAGCGAAATGCTGCAAAAAACTTGAAACGCGATACATGATCCTGACCGGGTAGGGGTTCCCTGTCGGTCAAAGCATAGCTTTCAGGGGGAAGGGGGGCAATGCTGCGGCTGCGGCAGGCGGCAGACTGTTGCCCGGGTGCCGATCTCTGGGCTTGCGGTCCGCTTTGTGGAGGACTACCGCGGTTTTGACGAAACGGGGCGGAGGCGCGCATGACCAGCAACATCGATCTCGCCTTTCAGGCGATGCTGGCAGCTGATGAGGATGCGGCAAGACTGTCTTATTATGGCGCCGTCGCCGACACCGAATGGTATCTGCTTTTGGCATCAGAGGCCGAGGGGCAGAATCTTTCGCCCAAGGTTTTTGACCTGGCCGAAGGCTCGGTGGTTCTGGCATTTGATAGCGAAGAACGCCTTGTCGAATTCACCGGTGGCCTGTCAGACTATGCCGCGCTCCCCGGTCGGGTGATTGCCGCGCAGTTGGCAGGGCAGGGGATCGGCCTGGGGCTGAACCTTGGGGCCCCCAGCCAGTTCATCCTGCCGCCCGAGGCGATGGAATGGCTGGCTGACCTACTTACCCAGGCCCCCCAGGATGCCGCCGATGCGCCGCGCCGTTTTCATGGGCCGGGGGCATTGCCGCCTGCTCTGATCGCCCAACTGGGCCAAAAGATCGCGGGTTTCCACGGCCTGACGACTGGCGCATGGCTGGCGGGCGTTGAGTATGCCAGCGGTCGCAAGGGGCATCTTCTGGCCTTTGTCGGGGCGGCCGAGGCTGCCGAACCGGCCCTTGCCCGCGCGGCCCAAGAGGCGCTGGTGTTTTCCGGCGTCGAGGCGGGCGAGATGGATGTCACCTTTGTTGCCCCCGATGCGCCGGTTCTTGCGCAGTTTGTGCGCGTCGGGATGCAGTTTCCGGTGCTGGCACCCAAAGCCGCCGAAGTCCTTGCACCGAAGGCCCCCGGCATGGACCCGGACAAGCCGCCCCGGCTGAAATGATTGGGGTATATTAATACCCCATCGTTAATGTATTGTTTTTAAATGGATAAAACTTCTGTAGATGCCTTGACTTGATCGCCTGGTCAGAGGATATACCCCCATCCGAGATTCCGGGGGGAAACCCTCGCCCTATCTGATGGTTCAAACCGATGAAAACCTTTACCGCAACGCCTGCGGACATCGACAAGAAATGGATCCTGATCGACGCCGAAGGCGTTGTTCTGGGCCGTCTTGCGACGATCGTGGCGAATGTCCTTCGGGGCAAGAACAAGCCGACATTCACGCCGCACATGGATATGGGCGACAATGTCATCGTCATCAACGCCGACAAGGTGCAGATGACCGGCAACAAGCGTGACGACAAGCGTTACTACTGGCACACGAACCACCCGGGCGGGATCAAGTTCCGCACGGCGCGTCAGGTGCTGGAAGGCAATCACCCCGAGCGCGTGGTGATCAAAGCGGTTGAGCGGATGATCACCCGCAACAGCCTGGGCGCACAGCAGATGTCGAACCTGCGGGTTTATGCCGGTGCTGCGCACCCGCATGAAGCCCAGCAGCCCACCGTCCTTGACGTCAAGGCGATGAATCCCAAGAACACGCGGAGCGCCTGATCATGGCTGATATCAAATCCCTCGACGATCTGAAATCTGCCGTTTCGGGCACCGCTGCGGCCCCGGCTGAAATCGCTGTTGCTGCACCGCGCGTCGCTGTTCGTGACTCGCTGGGCCGTTCCTATGCCACCGGCAAGCGGAAGGATGCGGTCGCCCGCGTCTGGATCAAGCCGGGTTCGGGCAAGGTTGTGGTCAATGGCAAGACGATGGGCGAATACTTTGCTCGTCCGGTGTTGCAGATGATCCTGCGTCAGCCCTTCACCATCGCGGGTGTTGAAGGCCAGTTCGACGTGTTCGCCACCGTGGCCGGTGGTGGTCTGTCGGGCCAAGCGGGTGCCGTGAAGCATGGCATTTCCAAAGCCCTGCAACTGTATGAACCCACCCTGCGCGGTGCGCTGAAAGCGGCAGGCTTCCTGACCCGCGACAGCCGTGTTGTCGAACGGAAGAAATACGGCAAGGCCAAAGCCCGCCGCAGCTTCCAGTTCTCCAAGCGCTGATCTGGTTGGACAGTTTTCGAAAGGGCCCGCGATTTGCGGGCCCTTTTGGTTTGTGGCGGGGACTGAGATTGTCAAGCTTCGATCATGCGGCGGGTTATGCAGTGCGACGCGAGCTTTTCAGAATGTTACCGGGGATGGCGATGGAAATTGATGACAAACTCTATAGTGCCATAGAGGCAGCATACATCAAGAGTGCGGAAGCCGTCGAATGGGCCTATGTGCACTGGGCGCTCGACGCTGGACTCGAGAGTGCTTTGCGTGATGCGATGGGTGAAGACGTATCGGAATCGGTGATCGACCTCTTGGAGGCAGTGGAAGCGCTTCTAAGCGACGGTAGGGGGCCACCGAATCCGAAGCTGGCCTTGCGTGCAAAGGATCATGGTCCAGAGGATGTATCCACCTAAATAAAAATTGGGCCGGGAAACCCGGCCCAGTCAGGGGAACCTCTGGTGGGATCAGTCCCGCCAGAAAGGTTTGGCGCATTCTGCATGGGCGTCATTCTGGTTCAGACCGATGTCGCGCAGAAGATGGGGGTCAAGGCGTTTCAGGGCGCCCCGCGTCTGTTGGCGGGCGGCCCAGGCCGTGACAACCTTCGACACGCGGGCGCCTTCCAGCGCTCGGAAGACGAGGCGAAGGGGTTGCGTGAAGACGGTGGTCATGGCTTTCTCCTTTGTGTTGATACAATCTTGCAATTCCGATAAAGAGAAGATACATTATGTCAGTGATACCCGCCAGAGAAGTTTTGTGATGAATACAATCTGGAAACCTGATTTGGCACAATTTGACGGGCCAAAGTTCTTGGCCCTGTCCCGCGCCCTGCGACAGGCGATACAATCTGGCGAATTGTCCCCCGGCCACAAACTGCCGCCGGTGCGGGATCTGGCCTATGATCTGGGCATCACCCCCGGCACCGTCGCCCGCGCCTATCAGGTGGCGACGCAAGAGGGGCTGTTGTCGGCGACGGTCGGGCGCGGCACCTTTGTCGCCGCCGCAAGCCCGCGCCTTGGGCCGACGCAGCCCCTGTATATGGACATGGGCCATTTGAAAGGGCAGGGAAATTTCCTTGATCTGCGCGCGCCAGTGGTGCCGGATGTCGGGCAGGCGGCGGTGTTCAGTGAGATTCTGGCCGAAATGTCGGCCAAGATGCAGGGCGAATGGTTTGACTATACCAGCCAGCGGGATGAGGCCCCCTTGCGGGCCGAGGTGGTGAAATGGCTGTCCTACCGGATGTTGGGTTCGGTGACACCCGAGGACATTGCACTGACACAAGGCGGACAATCCGCGATCCTGACCATCCTATTGTGTTGCTTGCGGGGCGACCGCCCGGTGGTGCTGACCGAAGAACTGGCCTATCCCGGTTTCCGCCATGCCGCCCGTCTGGCGCGCGCCGATGTCATTGGCGTGGAAATGGACGATCAAGGCATCATCCCCGAGGCGCTGGAAGCGGTTTGTCGCAAGACGCGGGCGCAGGTTCTGTGCCTGACGGTGGTGGCCCAGAACCCCACAGCGGCGCGGATGGGGGCGGAACGCCGCGCTGCGATTGCTGAGATTGCCCGGCGACATGATCTGCAAGTGATCGAGGACAATTGCTATGCGACACCCGAACATGATCTGCCGGCGATGCGCGCCCTGATCCCAGAACGCTGCTGGTATATTGGGGGTTTTGCCAAGACGATTTCGGCGGCGCTGCGCTTTGGCTATATCGTCTGCCCCACCGGCATGGGCGAAACCGCGCGCCTGACGGCGCAGCATTCGTTTTTCGCCCTGTCGCGCCCGTTGCACCAGATGGTGCTGGCCCTGCTTCAATCGGGCGAGGCCCACCGTATTCGCAAAGCGGTGGGGGCGGCGCTGGCGGAACGCGCCCATGCCTTGGTCAACCATCTGGGCGCGCATGATCTGGGCTGGCAGCCGGGGCTGCCGTTTATGTGGGTGCGCCTGCCTTCGGGGTGGCGGGCCTCGACCTTTGCGCGCATGGCCGAAGGGCAGGGGGTTTTGCTGCGCTCTGCTGATGAATATGCGCTGATCCACGGCCGCGCGCCCCATGCGGTTCGGCTGGCGGTGAACGGCAGTCTGTCGATTGCGGCGATTGAAGAGGCGGGCGACCGGCTTGCCAGCCTGCTGCGTAGCCCGCCCGGCGAAAGCTATGTCTGACTGTTGCACGGCGGACTCAATCGCGGGGCTCAATCTGCGGGGGCGATGCACTAAACGATTGACCGATTTGGAATAATCGGATCAACCTGCCATCAGAGGCAAAAATGCCCAATCGAGCAGTGAAAATAAAAGGGCCCAAAAATGGGACATCAGGCAGCGTTTCACGCGCCCCATGGGGGCGCGGACTTTTTGGCAATGCGCAAGAATCGCGCCGGGGCGACCGAGATCGTCTATGACGACGGCGTGGCGCGCCGCATGGTTTGGCGTGTGGATGGTCAGCAGGTGAACGAAGAACGGCTTTCTGATGCGCTTCGTGCCTCGGTCTGCGCTTTGCGGGTGGTGCCGACCCTGTATGAGGAATTGCGCAAGCGGGCCATTGCCGTTGAAAAGGTCATGGGCTAACGCGCCTTTCGCCCAAAAAATGATCAAATCCGATCCCCTTGTTCTGCAAGGGGATTTTTCGGTTTGCTGCAACTGAAACAATCATTTCTGCCGGGCGGCGGGGCTTTGCCCTCTTTTCAGACCCGCTTTTCCATGCCACAAAACTGGGAAAGAAAAGCCTTCAGGGGGGCGACAATCATGGGAAAAGCACGATGAGTGGCTCGGCCTGGGAACGTTTCCGCCGGTCAGAGGCGGCATCGGGCTATCTGTTGGTCAGCCCCCCGGCCATCTATGTGATGCTGCTTTTGGCGGCGCCCATGGCGACGGTGTTGTTCTTTTCCTTTCTGACCTCGACCGGGGGGAGTGTATCGACCCCCTTTACCTTGCAGAACTATGCCGAGGTCTGGTCGGGCCGGATTTATCAGGCGATCATGATGCGTTCGCTTTGGGTGTCGATGTCGGTGACTTTGGTTACGGTTCTGCTGGCCTATCCCATCGCCTATTTCATCAGCTTTAACGTCAGCCCGTCGAAAAAGTCGCTTTGGCTGTTCCTGATCACCATTCCCTTCTGGACCTCTTATGTGATCCGCGTTTCGCTGTGGCGGGTGATCTTGGGCTATGACGGCATCGTCGACAGCACGCTGATGAGCGTGGGACTGGCCTCAGAACCCGTGAACATCCTGTCGAACGGGGTTTTGTCCATCGTGATTACCCTTGCCCATGCCTATGCGCCCTTTGCGATCCTGCCGATCTTTGTCAGCCTGGAAAAGGTGGACCGTTCCCTGCTGGAGGCCGGGCAGGATCTGGGCGAAAGCCGGTTCGTGACCTTCCTGCGCGTGACTTTGCCGCTGACCATGCCGGGGGTGATTGCCGCGGTGCTGATCGTCTTTATCCCGACGGTGGGCGATTACATCACGCCAGAGCTGATTGGCGGCGGCAAGGTGCCGATGATTGCCAATGTGATTGAAAGCCAGATGCTGAAACAACGCGATCAGGCGATGGGCTCGGCCCTGGCCATGACGGTGATGCTGATCGTTGCCGCGGTCAGTGTGGCCTTTGTGCTGCTGAACCGCCGTTTCCTGGGGGCCCGCAAATGAAATTCCCCATCCTGCGCAGCTATGCCATTATCTATCTGCTGTTCCTTTACGCGCCGATCATCCTGCTGCCGATCTTTGCCTTTAACGACAGCAAGATCGTGGCTTTTCCGCTGTCAGGCTTTACCACGGAATGGTTTGGTCAGATGTGGGCTGACAGCCAATTGCGCATTGCGGCCAAGAACAGCCTGACGATTGCCGTTGTCACGGCGACGCTCTCAACGATCCTTGGCATCTTTGCCGCCCGGGCTTCGGTTCGATATGACTGGAAGGGCAAGGGGCCGATCATAGGCTTGATCACGCTGCCGCTGGTGCTGCCCGAGATGATCGTTGCGATGGCGCTTTTGACGGTGCTTTTGTCGATGGGCATTTCCCTGTCGATCTGGACGATCATTCTGGGCCATGTGCTGGTTTGCACGCCTTTTGCCGTGGTTATCCTGACCGCCGCTTTCCAGTCGTTGGACCGGTCGTTGGAAGAAGCGGCCTATGACTTGGGCGAGTCTGCGGCGTCAACCTTTCGGTTGATCATCCTGCCCTTGGTCATGCCCGGCATTCTGTCGTCGTTCCTGATCTGCTTTACCATCAGCATCGATGAATTCATCATCGCGAACTTCTTAGGTTCGGGGCAACCGATCCTGTCGGTCTATATCTTCGGCAACTTCCGTTTCCCTGCCCGTGTGCCGTCGATGATGGCCTTGGGAACGGTGCTGGTGCTTTTGTCGATCACGCTGCTGATCATTGCTGAATATTTCCGCCGCCGTGGCATCGCCAAGACGGGTGGCAAGGATACCGGAGGCTTCCTGTGACCAATACCGCGACCACCGACCGCCCGGACATGATCGAATTCCGTGATGTCCACAAATATTACGGCGATTATCACGCCCTGCGCGGCATCACGGCCACCATCAAGGCGGGCGAGTTCTTTTCGCTGCTGGGACCATCGGGCTGCGGCAAGACGACGCTTTTGCGCACCATTGCGGGGTTTGAAAGCATCTCGTCGGGTGTTGTGCTGATTGACGGCAAGAATATGGAAGGGGTTGCGGCGAACGTGCGGCCCACGAATATGGTGTTCCAGTCTTACGCCATTTTCCCGCATCTGAGCGTGGAGGAAAACGTCGGCTTTGGCCTGCGGCGTGACCCGATGAGCAAGGCCGACAAGGCGAAAGCTGTGGCCGAGGCTTTGGAGATGGTCGGGCTGAAGGGCTACGGCAAGCGGGCGGCCCATGCGCTGTCGGGCGGGCAGCGGCAGCGGGTGGCCTTGGCACGGGCGCTGATCTTAAAGCCGAAGGTGCTGTTGCTGGACGAGCCGCTGTCGGCCTTGGACAAGAAGATGCGGGAACAGATGCAGGTGGAGTTGATCCGGCTGCAACGGCAGGTGGGGATCACGTTCATTCTGGTGACGCATGATCAGGAAGAAGCCCTGGTCATGTCTGACCGGATCGCCGTGATGTTTGAGGGCCAGATTGCGCAGCTGGCGGACCCGGAAACGCTGTATCGCAGGCCAAACAGCCGGAAGGTGGCCGATTTCATCGGGACGATGAACTTTATGCCCGCCAAGATCCTGTCAGAAAACGGCAAGGTCGAGGTGGAGGCGATGGGCTTTGGCCGCGTCGAACTGGATGCGAGCCAAGTGATGGGTTCGGGTTCCGGTGAGGTTTCGGTGGGGCTGCGGCCGGAAACCCTGACCATCCTGTTCGAGGGGCAGACCGCGACCGACCGCGAAAGCATGGCGACCGTAGAAGAGGTCGTCTATTACGGCGACATGACCTATTACGATCTGCGTCTGGATGGGGCCGATCATCCGGTGCGGATTTCGATGCGCAACGTCTTTGGCCGCCCGGTGCTGGACATTGGCGCGCGGACGCGTGTGGCCTGGTCGCCGGGGGCTTTGGTGCTGTTCCGCTAATTAGATCGACAACCGCACGCCCGGCATCCCGCCCTGACTGCCCCGCTCACGGTAGGGCGTCGTGTTGTATTGCGACCGATAGCACTTGGAAAAATGCGACGGGCTGGCAAAGCCGCAGACCAGCGCCACGTTGATCACGCTCATATCTGTCTGCATCAGCAGATTTCGTGCCTTTTGCAGGCGGATTTCCATGTAATAGCGTTTCGGGCTGCGGTTCAGGTAGCGTCGGAACAGCCGCTCCAACTGCCGTGTCGACATGCCGACCTCTTCCGCCAGATCCGAGGGGCTGATCGGATCTTCGATATGCGCCTCCATCATCTGAATGACCTGCGACAGTTTCGGATGCCGCACGCCTATGCGGGTGGGGATCGACAGGCGCTGGCTGTCCTGATCGGTGCGGATCGAGGAATAGATCAGCTGATCGGCGACGGTGTTGGCCAGATCCTCCCCATGATCCGCCGCGATCAGTTTCAGCATCAAGTCGAGCGAGGCCGTGCCCCCCGCGCTGGTCATCCGGTTGCCGTCGATCACAAAGACCGATTTTTGCAGCTTCACCTCATCAAAATCCTCGGCGAAACCGTCCTGATTTTCCCAGTGGATCGTCGCTTTCTTGCCGTCCAGCAGACCAGCCTTGGCCAAGGCCCAAGCCCCGGTGCAAAGCCCGCCCATGATGGCCCCGCGCCGCGCCTCACGCCGCAGCCAGCCGACAACGCCCCGCGTGGCGGCCTGTGGCGCATCCAATCCGCCGCAAACCAGCACTGTATCGTCGCGGTTGACCTCCTCCAGCCCCATATCCAGCGTAAAACTGGCCCCATTGGAACTGTGGGCCAAACCGCCCTTGCCGGGCTCGCCCGCCAGTGCCCAGGAATAAAGCCGCTCACCGGCGACATAATTGGCAATGCGCAGCGGTTCGATGGCGCTGGAAAAGGACAAAAGCGTGAACTTGTCCAGAAGCAGAAAGACGAAACGCCGTGGATGCGATTCTTCGGGCAGGCGGGTGGCGCGTGGCGAGGCCATGTTGCGACCTATTTGTGTCGGTTATGGGCTACCTTTGCACCTTATCTGCACATCTGCAAGGGCCAGCCTGCGCTTTCGCCCTTTGCAGATGCGGCACGAATCCCCTATAGAACGCAGATTAACCTGATCGGAGAATGACCCATGACCAAGGGATGGACAAAAGCTGACTGGCGCGCAAAGCCCCGGGTGCAGATGCCCGATTATCCGGATCAGCAGGCGCTTTATTCGGTCGAGGCGCAGCTTTCGAAATATCCGCCGCTGGTCTTTGCGGGCGAGGCGCGTCGGCTGAAGAAATCGCTGGCGGCGGCGTCTGAGGGCAAGGCCTTTCTGTTGCAGGGCGGCGATTGCGCCGAAAGCTTTGCCGAATTCAGCGCGGACAACATCCGCGACACCTTCCGCGTGCTGTTGCAGATGGCCGTTGTGCTGACCTATGGGGCGAAGGTTCCGGTGGTGAAAGTGGGCCGCGTGGCGGGGCAATTTGCCAAACCGCGTTCGGCGGCGATGGAAGTGATCAATGGCGTCGAACTGCCCAGCTACAAGGGCGACATCATCAATGGCTTTGATGCGACACCCGAGGCGCGGATCCCCGATCCGAACCGGATGCTGCAAGCCTATACCCAAGCGGCAGCCAGCTTGAACCTGCTGCGCGCGTTTTCGACGGGCGGCTATGCCGATATTCACCGGGTTCATTCTTGGACCCTTGGCTTTGCCGAACATGACAAGGCAGAACGCTACCGCGAACTGTCGAACCGGATCAGCGACGCGCTGGACTTCATGGCGGCGGCCGGGGTCGATGGCGACACGGCGCATCAGCTTGCGGCGGTCGACTTCTACACCAGCCACGAGGCGCTGCTGCTGGAATATGAAGAGGCGCTTTGCCGGGTCGATTCTGTGACCGGCCTGCCGGTCGCGGGTTCGGGTCATATGCTTTGGATCGGTGACCGCACGCGGCAGCCGGACGGGGCGCATGTCGAATTCTGCCGCGGGGTGCAGAATCCCATTGGTCTGAAATGCGGGCCGACGACGACCGCCGAAGATCTGAAAGTGCTGATGGCGAAACTGAACCCGGAAAACGAGGCCGGGCGACTGACCCTGATCGCGCGTTTCGGGGCGGGCAAGGTGGGCGACCATCTGCCGCGCCTGATCCAGACGGTGCAAGAAGAAGGCGCCAAGGTGCTGTGGTCCTGCGACCCGATGCATGGCAACACGATCAAGGCGGCCTCGGGATATAAGACGCGGCCGTTTGACTCGGTCCTGCGCGAGGTGCGCGAATTCTTTGCGATCCATGCCGCCGAAGGCACGGTTCCGGGGGGCGTGCATTTCGAAATGACCGGGCAGGACGTGACCGAATGCACCGGCGGTCTGCGGGCTGTGACGGATGAGGATCTGTCCGACCGTTACCACACCGCCTGCGACCCGCGCCTGAACGCGAGCCAGGCGTTGGAGCTGGCTTTCCTCGTGTCCGAGGAGCTGACAGCGCAACGTCAAGCCGGTCGCCGCGCCGCGATGTAAGGGGACCAACCCGTAGAATGAAAAAGGCGGCCCTAGGGCCGCCTTTTGTTTGGCTTGTGGTCGCGTTCAATATCCCCGCCAGACCCATCCGCCGCCCAGAACGCGGCTGCTGTCGGGCTGATAGAACACGCAGGCCTGCCCCGCCGACACCCCATCTTCGGGCGACAGCAGTTCCACCGTCGCCTCATGCGCCGAAATCGGCCGCAGGATGGCGGCGCGCGGCGGGCGCGTCGAGCGCACCTTCACCTCGATATGCCATTCCGCCTTTGAGGTCAGATCGACGTCGCCCAGCCAGTTGATCTCGCGCAGGGGCACCATCCGCGTCGAAAGCGCCTCTTTCGGACCGACCACCACACGCTTCATATCCGCATCCAGCCGCACCACATAGATCGGTGTCTCCAGCCCCCCGATGCCCAGCCCTTTGCGCTGGCCGATGGTGTAATGGATCACCCCGTTGTGCTGGCCCAGAACATTGCCTTCCAAATCGACAATCTCGCCCGGCTCGGCGGCCCCAGGCCGCAGTTTTTCGATCACCGCTGCGTAATTCCCGTTGGGCACAAAACAAATGTCCTGGCTGTCCGGCTTATCCGCCACGGGCAGCCCGTATTTCGCAGCCAAGGCCCGCGTTTCCGCTTTGGAACCCAGATGGCCCAGCGGAAAGCGCAGAAAGTCCAGCTGATCTTGCGTTGTCGAGAACAGGAAATAGCTTTGATCCCTGACCGCATCCGCCGCCCGGTGCAGTTCGGCCCGTCCGCCCATTTTCCGCTGAATATAATGCCCCGTCGCCATGCAATCAGCGTCCAGATCCCGCGCTGTCGCCAGCAGATCCTTGAACTTCACCCGTTCGTTGCAACGGATACAGGGCACCGGCGTCGCCCCTGCAAGATAGGCATCCGCGAATTCCTCGATCACCGCTTCACGGAAGGTGTTTTCATAGTCCAGCACGTAGTGCGGAAAGCCCATCGCCTCGGCCACCCGCCGCGCGTCATGGATATCCCGGCCCGCGCAGCAGGCGCCCTTTTTCGCCAGCGCCGCCCCGTGGTCATACAATTGCAGCGTCACACCCACCACGTCATAGCCCTGCGCCTTTAGCTCCGCTGCCACGACAGAGCTGTCCACGCCGCCCGACATGGCCACGACCACGCGGGTTTCCGAAGGAGGTTTGGGTAAGCCCAACGAGTTGAGCGGGTGATCAAAGGCCATGATTGTCCGGGGGAAGCGTTGTTTCGTTCTGAATATATGAAAATCCTATCTACTCTCAACCCCCGGCCTTCACCACTGGTTAAGCGTGATCGTGCATGGTCGCACAGACGAACGGCGAAAAGGGTTGGATCATGTTCCTGAAGAAAGTCGATGGCCCCCGGCAGATTGTCCTTCCGGACGGCAGCCGCCTTAGCCGCGCCGACCTGCCGCCAGCCGATACCCGGCGCTGGGTGGCCAGCCGAAAGGCGGTGGTGGTCAAGGCGGTGATATACGGCCTGATTCCGGAATCTGAGGCTTTGCAACGCTATGCCCTATCGGCTGAGGAGTTCGCGCTTTGGCGCGGTGCCGTGGAAACGCATGGTGTGCA
Organism: Neogemmobacter tilapiae; assembly: GCF_014652215.1. Taxonomy (GTDB): domain Bacteria; phylum Pseudomonadota; class Alphaproteobacteria; order Rhodobacterales; family Rhodobacteraceae; genus Neogemmobacter; species Neogemmobacter tilapiae. The sequence goes on from NZ_BMYJ01000001.1 coordinate 110,233, forward strand.
GGCCTTGAAAGTGACGGCCATTCAGAAATTTCGTCAGCCCTAGATTGTTTTTTGTCGAGCATATGCCACAGTAACGGGTAATTAACCAATGGGCGGCATGGTGAAACCAGCTTAACCCTTGGGGACGAGGAAACCCGATGCGTATTTTGTTGGTGGAAGATGATCCTGCAACCTCGCGCAGCATTGAATTGATGCTGACCCACGCGAACCTGAACGTCTATTGCACTGATCTGGGCGAAGACGGAATCGATCTTGCAAAGCTTTATGACTATGACTTGATCCTGCTGGATTTGAACCTGCCGGATATGAGCGGGCATGAAGTGTTGCGCCAACTGCGCCAGTCGCGGATCGACACCCCGATTCTGATTCTGACCGGTTCAGACGATACGGAAAACAAGATCAAAGGCTTTGGTTTTGGCGCAGACGACTATCTGACCAAACCCTTCCATCGTGAGGAATTGGTGGCCCGCATCCACGCCATCATCCGCCGCTCCAAGGGCCATGCCCAATCGGTGATCCGCACGGGCCAAGTGAACGTGAATCTGGATGCCAAGACGGTGGATGTCGAAGGCAAGCCCGTGCATGTGACCGGCAAAGAATATCAGATGCTGGAACTGCTTTCCTTGCGCAAGGGCACCACGCTGACCAAGGAAATGTTTCTGAACCATCTTTACGGCGGCATGGATGAGCCGGAACTAAAGATCATCGACGTCTTCATCTGCAAGCTGCGCAAGAAACTGGCCGAGGCAACAGGGGGCCAGAACTACATCGAAACCGTCTGGGGCCGCGGCTATGTACTGCGCGATCCGGCGGCGATGGATATGCCGCGCCGCCTGGCGGCCACAGCCTGACCCTTAGCCAGACTTTACCATTGCCTCGCCCCTGCCTAAACCTGTGAACAGGCGATGGGGGCGGGCATGACGATTCCGGTGGATGAATTGACGGCAGAACGGGCGCGGCAAGAACTGGCCGCGCTGGCCGAGCAAATCGCAAAGGCGAACGCTGCCTACCATACGCTGGACGCGCCGGAAATCTCGGATGCGGATTACGATGCGCTGAAACGGCGGAATGCCGAAATTGAAGCGCGTTTTCCAAGCCTGAAACGGCCCGACAGCCCGAGCGATCAGGTGGGGGCCACTGTGGCCGAAGGCTTTGGCAAGGTGACGCATCGCGTCGCCATGCTGAGCCTTGAGAATGGATTTGCGGATGACGACGTGACCGATTTTGAGGATCGGGTTTGCAAATACCTGAACCTGCGCGGCCCCTTGACCTACACGGCTGAACCCAAGATTGATGGCCTGTCGCTTTCCCTGCGCTACGAGGGCGGCCACTTGGTCAAGGCCGCGACGCGGGGCGATGGAGAGGTGGGTGAAGATGTCACCGCAAACGCCCGAACAATAAACGATATTCCGAGGGCTTTGATCGGCGCTCCGCAGGTGCTGGAAGTGCGGGGCGAGGTCTATATGTCGCATGCCGACTTCGCCGCGCTGAACGAACGGCAGGCCAAGGCTGGGGAAAAGACCTTTGCCAACCCGCGCAACGGCGCGGCAGGTTCCTTACGGCAGTTGGACAGCAGTATCACGGCCAGCCGTCCGCTGCGGTTCTTTGCCTATACCTGGGGTGAGCTTTCAGAACCTTTGAGCGATACACAAATAGGTGCAATCAACCGTTTGAAAGATCTGGGTTTTCAAACAAACCCACTGACGGTTTTGTGTGACGGCCCCGAGGCGCTGTTGGCCCATTATCGCCGCATCGAAAGCCAACGTGCGACGCTCGGCTATGATATCGACGGTGTGGTCTATAAGGTGAACGATCTGGCGCTTCAGAACCGTCTGGGCTTTCGTTCGTCCACGCCTCGCTGGGCCATGGCGCACAAGTTTCCGGCGGAATTGGCTTGGACGCGGCTGCTCTCCATCGACATTCAGGTGGGTCGCACGGGTGCGCTTTCCCCGGTCGCGCGGCTGCAACCCGTGACGGTGGGGGGCGTGGTCGTATCGAATGCGACCCTGCACAACGAAGACTACATCGCCGGCCGCGACAGCAAGGGCGGCTTGATCCGCGAGGGCAAGGACATTCGGGTGGGCGATTGGGTGCAGGTCTACCGGGCGGGCGATGTGATCCCAAAGGTGGCCGATGTCGATCTGGCGCAAAGGCCCGCCGTGTCGACGCCTTGGATCATGCCCGACATCTGCCCCGAATGCGGCAGTCCGGCTGTGCGTGAGGAAGGGGATTCGGTTCGTCGCTGCACTGGCGGGCTGATTTGCCCGGCGCAGGGGGTGGAGCGCCTGAAACATTTCGTCAGCCGCCATGCCTTCGATATCGAGGGGCTGGGCGCGAAACAGGTGGAGATGTTCTACAAGGACGACCATCTGCCCATCAAAACCCCCGCCGACATCTTTACTCTGGCGCAAAGGGATGCTGCCAATCCTTTGCAAAAGCTGAAGAATCGCGATGGGTTTGGGGACAAGTCCACCACCAACCTTTTTGCCGCGATTGAGGCGAAACGAAGCATCCCGCTGGCGCGGCTGATCTTTGCGCTGGGAATCCGGCATGTGGGGGAAAGCACGGCAGGGCTTTTGGCGCAGCATTACGGCAGTTGGGCGGCGTTTGAGGCGGGGATGACCCATGCCAAGGTCGGTGAGGGGGCGGAATGGGCGGAGCTGACCGCGATTGATGGGGTCGGCGCGGTGCTGGCGGCCTCGGTTGTGCAGACCTTCCAGAATGATCGGGAAAGGGCCGCGATTGACGCTTTGGTGGCGCATCTGGACGTGCAAGATGCGGTGCGGCGGGTGATCCGCGACAATCCGGTGGCCGGCAAGACGGTGGTATTCACCGGCAGCTTGGAAAAGATGACGCGGGCCGAGGCGAAGGCGCGGGCAGAAGCCTTGGGGGCCAAGGTGGCGGGGTCGGTCAGCGCGAAGACGGACCTGCTGGTGGCGGGGCCGGGGGCGGGGTCAAAGGCGAAAGAGGCGGCGAAGCTGGGGATCGAGACGATTGATGAAGACGCCTGGCTTGCGCTGATCGGTCAGGCATGACGCGGCCGGAAATCCTGTTCCCCCTGTTCGCGGGTTTGGAAACGCTGGAGGGCGTGGGGGAAAAGACGGCCAGGGCTTTTGCCGGGCTGGGGGTCGAGCGGCCGAAGGATCTGCTTTATCTGCTGCCCCATTCCGGGGTGGATCGGAGCCGGAAATCATCTGTCCGCGAGGTGAACCTGCCGGGGGTGGTGACGGTGGAGGTGACAGTGGGCGGGCATTTCCCGCCGCGCACGAAGGGGCGGCCGTATCGGGTGATGGTGCGGGATTCCTTGCTGGAGTTTCAGCTGGTCTTTTTCCACGCGCGGGGGGATTACCTGACGAAATTATTGCCGACGGGGCAGAAGAGGGTGGTTTCGGGGCGGGTGGAGCTGTTCGATGGGGTGGCCCAGATGACCCACCCCGATCATGTTTTGCGGATCGAAGAGGCGGGGGAGTTGCCGGGCTATGAGCCGGTCTATCCGCTGACTGCCGGGGTCACGCAAAAGGTGGTCGCGAAGGCGGCGGCGGGGGCTTTGGCGCGGGCCCCGGAGCTGGCGGAATGGATCGATGGGCCTTTGAAGGCCCGGGAGGGGTGGCCGGATTGGAAGGCCGCCGTCAAGGCGGCGCATGGGCCGAGGGGGGCCGAGGATCTGGCCGCGACCGCGCCGGCAAGGGCGAGGCTGGCCTATGATGAACTTTTTGCCCATCAATTGACCCTTGCCTTGGCCCGCGCGACGGCGCGGCGGGGCAAGGGACGGGAGAGTCATTTCACGCGTGAAAAGCAAGATAAGGTTCTGAAAAGTCTGACATATTCGAAAACTGGAGCGCAAATTCGCGCGCTGGACGAGATTGCCGCCGACATGGCTAGCCCCCTGCGGATGAACCGGCTTTTGCAGGGCGATGTGGGGGCGGGAAAGACTTTGGTGGCCTTTCTGGCCTGTCTGATCGCGGTCGAGGCGGGCGGGCAAGCCGCGATGATGGCCCCCACGGAAATTCTGGCGCGGCAGCATCTGGAAAGCCTGACCCCGATGGCCGAGGCAGCGGGGATAAGGCTGGAAATTCTGACTGGCCGCGACAAGGGGGTGGAACGGGCGGCGAAGCTGGCTGATCTAGCCGAAGGGCGGATTGATGTTTTGCTGGGCACCCATGCCCTGTTCCAGAAAGACGTGCATTTCCATGATCTTCGGTTGGCCGTGGTGGATGAACAGCACCGCTTTGGCGTGGCCCAGCGAATGGAGTTGGGCGCCAAGGGCGGGGCGGCGGATGTGTTGGTGATGACGGCGACGCCCATTCCACGGTCGCTGGCGCTGGCGAGTTATGGCGATATGGACGTGTCGGTGCTCGATGAAAAACCGCCGGGGCGTAAGCCCGTGAAGACGGCGCTGGTTTCCACGGGCCGACTGGACGAGGTGGTGGATCATCTGCGCCGCGCGGTCGCCGAGGGGCGGCAGGCCTATTGGGTTTGCCCCTTGGTCGAGGAAAGCGAAGTCGTGGACTATGCCAGCGCCGTGGCACGGTTTGAATCGCTGCGCGCGGCCTTGGGTGAGGGTGTCGTGGGCTTGGTGCATGGCCAGATGCCGCCTGCCGAAAAAGACGCGGCGATGGCGGCTTTTGTGGCAGGGCGGACCTCGGTTCTGGTGGCGACAACGGTGATCGAGGTGGGGGTGAATGTGCCCAATGCGTCGATTATGGTGGTGGAACGGGCGGAAATCTTTGGGCTGGCGCAGTTGCACCAGTTGCGGGGGCGCGTGGGTCGCGGTTCGGCGGAGTCGACCTGTTTGTTGATGTTTCAGGCCCCCTTGAGCGAGTCCGGTCGGCGACGGCTGGAAATGCTGCGCGACAGTGAGGATGGTTTCCGCATTGCCGAGGAAGATTTGGCGATGCGTGGGGCGGGCGATCTGATCGGCACGGCGCAATCCGGCTTGCCCCGTTTCAAGGTGGCGGATCTTGAAAGGCAAACGGGCCTGATGGCCTTGGCGCAGTCTGATGCGCGAGCATTGTTGGCGGTTGATCCGGCTTTGACGAGCGAGAGGGGCAAGGCGGCACGGGTTTTGCTGTGGCTGCTGGATCAGGACCGGGCGTTGCGTTTGATGGGGGTGGGATGAATTGGGGCTCTGCCCCAAACCCCGAGGTATTTTTGGCAAGATGAATGGGCTTGAGTGAGTCTTTGGCAAAGCGTAAAGGCCGCGCCATGAACATCGCCCATCACCAAGATCTGGCCGAAACCACGGGCTTTCCTTTGCGGGTCAGCGCGGCCATGGCGGCGCGTTTGGATATGCCCGGCGTGGCGGCGCAGTTTTTGCCGGATGGGCGGGAACTGGTGGTTAGTGATCTGGCGCTGGTCGATCCGATTGGCGATGAGGTGCATAGCCCGGTGAAGGGTCTGACGCACCGTTATCCGGATCGGGTGATCCTGCGGGCGACGCTTACCTGTGCCGTGCATTGCCGTTTTTGTTTCCGGCGCGAAGTGGTGGGGGATGCCGGGCCTTTGGCCGAGGCCGACCTTGCGGCGGCGCTGGATTATGTGGCGGCGCGGCCTGCAATTCGCGAAGTGATCCTGACGGGGGGCGATCCCTTGATGCTTTCCGAGCGGCGGATCATTGGGTTGCTGGAACGGATTGCGGCGATCCCGCATGTCGATCTGATCCGCCTGCACAGCCGGATTCCGGTGGTTTCCCCGGAACGGATTACGCCCGCGCTGGTCAAGGCGATGGATCTGCGGCCTGCGGTCTGGATGGTGCTGCATGTGAACCATGCGGATGAGATTGGGGTCGAGGCTGAGGGCGCTTTGGCGCGGCTGGTCAAGGGCGGGGTACCCGTGCTGTCGCAATCGGTGCTGTTGCGGGGGGCGAATGATGCCCCTGAAATCTTGGAAGCCTTGTTCCGTAAGCTGCTGATGTTGCGGGTAAAACCTTACTATCTGCATCACGCCGATCTGGTGCGGGGGGGCGAGCATTTCCGCACCACGATTGCCGAGGGGCAAGCGATCATGGCCGCCCTGCGGGGCAAGATTAGCGGCACGGCGCTGCCGCAGTATGTGATCGACCTGCCGGGGGGGCATGGGAAAGTGCCCTTGGGGCCGGATTATCTGGCGGCGGGGCCAAAGGGCCATCGCATCCGCGATCCGCAAGGGGTTTGGCATGATTACGCCGACCCGGATCGGGGGCTGTTGCGGGCGGTAAAGTCCGGCTAGAACATCGGGGTGAATGAACGGAGAAGCCCCATGTCCCTGAACCGCCGCGTGTTTTCCCTGTCTGTGATGGGCAGTCTTTTGTCGGCCTGTGTGGGCGGCGGGGGGCGTGCGCCGGTGGTGCGGTCCAGCGGGGCGGCGTCGTTTCCGCCGCAAGCGAATGCGGCGTTTGATGCCTGGCTGGCGACGTTCCGCGACAGCAAGGGTGCGGGCTTTTCCTCGGGCACGCAGGCGCAGTTGATGCAGGCGCAATTCCTGCCGGGGGTGATTGAACGCGACCGGAACCAGACCGAATTCACCCGGACGACCGAGGATTATCTGGCGATTGCAACGTCGCCCGAGCGGATGTCGATTGGGGCGGGTGCAGTGCGGCAGTATCGCGGGGTGCTGGACGAGGTGGAAGGGCGCTATGGCGTGCCGTGGAATGTGGTGGCCGCCGTCTGGGGCTTGGAAAGCATGTTCGGGACGCGGCGGGGGGATGTGCCTGTGGTGTCGGCGCTGGCGACCCTGGCCTTTGACGGGCGGCGGGGGGCGTTCTTTGAAAGCCAGTTGGTGGCGGCGCTGAAGATTCTGGAAAACGGGGATGTTCGGGTTGGCGGCATGACCGGCAGTTGGGCGGGGGCGATGGGGCATACGCAGTTCATCCCGACGTCTTATCTGGCCTATGCCGTCGATTTCCGGGGCGATGGGCGGCGGGACATCTGGGGGGATGATCCGACGGATGGTTTGGCCTCCACCGGTGCTTATTTGAGCAAATCGGGTTGGCAACGGGGCTTGCCTTGGGGGATGGAAGTGTCTTTGCCGAGCGGTTTTGATACGGGGCTGGCGGGACGTGGCAAGGGTAAGTCGGCGGCGGATTGGAACGCCTATGGCGTGACGCGGGCCGGTGGAGGGGCGCTGCCTGCGGGCGGGTCGATTTTGCTGCCGGCGGGGACGCAGGGGCCGGCGTTTTTGCTGACGCAGAATTTCAATGTGATCCTGCGGTATAACAACGCGGAAAACTATGCGTTGGGGGTGGGGCATCTGTCGGACCGTCTGGCGGGGGCTGGGCCTTTGCGGGGGGCTTTCCCGCCGGATGCGACAGGGATGACCTTGGCGGACCGTCAGGCCTTGCAGCAAAAGCTGACGGCGGCGGGTTTTGATGCGGGGGGCAGCGATGGGGTGATCGGGCCGAAAACGCGCGAGGCGATTGCGGCGGCGGAACGGGCCTTGGGGATGCCGGTGACGGGGGAGCCGTCGCTGGCGCTTCTGCGGCGGCTTTAGCCACCACGGGTGGGGCGGTCGAAGACCTTTTTGCCCATGAGGCTGGCGACAAGATCGACCATAAGACGCGCCGTGCGGCTGCGTTCATCGAGGGCGGGGTTGAGTTCGACAAGGTCGAGCGAGGTGACAAGGCCGGATTCGTGGAGGAGCTCCATCACCAGATGCGCCTCACGAAAGGTTGTGCCGCCGGGGACGGTGGTGCCGACAGCGGGGGCAATGGCGGGGTCAAGGAAATCGACGTCGAGGGAGACGTGGAGCATCCCCTGCAGGGCTTCGACCTGTTTCAGGAAGGTGCGAAGGGGGGCGACGATGCCCTGTTCATCGAGGACACGCATGTCGTTGATGGCGATGTCATGGCGCAAAAGGGCTGCGTGTTCGGCAGGATCGACGGAACGGATGCCGAAAAGGCAGATGCGCTCGGCGGGGATGGGTTGGGGGAAGGGGGGGAAGGCGTCAAAGCCGTCGCGGCCGGCGATATAGGCGACGGGGGTGCCATGGAGGTTGCCGCTGGTCGTCGTCATGGGCGTGTGGAAATCGGAATGGGCGTCGAGCCAGAGAAGGAACAGGGGGCGGGACTGGCGATGGGCATAGGCGGCGGCACCGGCGACGGAGCCAAGGGCCAAGGCATGATCGCCGCCGAGAATGATGGGCATTTGACCTGCGGAAAGCGAGTCATCGACGGCATCGCGCAGGGCGTCCGTCCAGCCCAAGATTTGCGGCAGAGAATGGACGGCGGGATTGGCGCAGGGGGCATCGGGCAGGTCGGTGGGCAGGGACAGATCGCCCAGATCGTCCACCTCATGCCCGAGTTCACCAATGGCCTCGGCCAGCCCGGCCACGCGATAGGCGGCGGGGCCCATGCGGCAGCCGGGGCGGCGTTGGCCTTCCTCAACCGGCGCTCCGATCAGAATGCAGCGGGCCATGGGTTCCTCCTGTCCTTTTTCGCCAGCTTGCCCCAGATCAAGGCGGCGTGACAGGGGCAAGTGAGACTTTCCCCGCGCGGCGGGCTGGCATAGGTTGGCGGCGCAAGGAAAGGTCGATGATGATTACCGAGCTTGGACATTTCGCGCTGGTTCTGGCGCTGGCCGTGGCGCTGGTACAGGCCGTCGTGCCCTTGGTGGGCGCGGCGCGGGGCTGGCGGGGCTGGATGGGTTTGGGCGATACGGCGGCCCTGTTGCAGGTTTTGCTGGTGGCCGTGGCCTTTGCGGCGCTGACCCATGCCTTCGTCACCTCCGATTTTTCGCTGGCTTTGGTGACGGGCAATTCGCATTCCGCCAAGCCGATGCTTTACAAGATCAGTGGCGTTTGGGGGAACCATGAGGGTTCTTTGCTGCTGTGGTCTTTGATCCTTGCCAGCTATGGCGCGGCGGTGGCCATATGGGGCGGTGGGTTGCCACCCACCCTACGGGCGCGGGTTTTGGCAGTGCAGGGGGCGATTGGGGTCGCTTTTCTGGCCTTTCTTCTGTTTACCTCGAACCCTTTTCTGCGCTTGGCCAATCCGCCCTTTGATGGGCAGGATTTGAACCCCTTGCTGCAAGACCCCGGTTTGGCCTTTCATCCGCCTTTCCTGTATCTGGGCTATGTTGGCCTGAGCATGGCCTTTTCCTTTGCCATCGCCGCACTGATTGGGGGCCGAGTCGATGCGGCTTGGGCGCGCTGGGTGCGGCCTTGGACTTTGGCCGCTTGGATATTCCTGACCATTGGTATCGCCATGGGGTCTTGGTGGGCCTATTACGAACTCGGCTGGGGTGGGTTCTGGTTTTGGGATCCGGTGGAAAATGCCAGCCTGATGCCTTGGCTTTTTGCCGCTGCCTTGTTGCATTCCGCAATTGTCGTGGAAAAGCGCGAAAGCCTGAAGGCCTGGACGATCCTTTTGGCCATTCTGGGTTTCGGCTTTTCGCTGATCGGCACGTTCATCGTACGGTCAGGCGTCATCACCTCGGTTCATGCTTTTGCCAATGATCCCGAACGCGGGGTGTTCATTCTGCTGATCCTTGCCGTCTTTGTCGGCGGCGGGCTGACCCTTTTCGCGGCGCGCGGCGCGGCCTTGCAGGCGAAGGGGGTTTTTGGGCTGGTCAGCCGGGAATCGGCTTTGGTGTTCAACAACCTGCTTTTGTCGGTAGCGGCTTTCGTGGTTTTCATCGGCACGATCTGGCCTTTGGTGGCGGAGCTGTTCTGGGACCGCAAACTTTCAGTCGGCGCACCCTTCTTTAACGCGGCCTTTACGCCCTTTATCGTGGCTTTGGCGGTGCTGTTGCCCTTGGGTGCGATGCTGGCGTGGAAGCGGGGCGATGTGCCGCGTGCCGGGCGGGCCTTGGTGCCGGTGCTGCTGTTATCGGCGGGCTTGGCGGCGCTGGCCTATTCCATGCAGACCCAACGTTCGGCGCTTGGTCCCATTGGTCTGGGGCTGGGGGCCTGGGTTGTCTTTGGTTCGCTGGCTGATCTGTGGGGCCGGACGGGGCGGCAGGGTTTTGGCGAGCGACTGGCCCGCATGACGCGGTTGCCGCGTGCCGATTGGGGCAAGGCCACCGCGCATATCGGTTTCGGCATCACTTTGTTTGCCGTGGCGGCGCTGCTGTCGTGGAAGGTCGAGGATATTCGCGTGGTGCAGCCGGGCGAAACCTTTCCTCTGGGACGTTATGACGTGACGCTGGTCCAGGTGCAGACGGATCTGCAAGGGCCGAACTATCTGGCGACGCAGGCCGAACTGCGGGTGACGCGGAACGGGCCACAGGTGACGACCCTGTTTCCGGAAAAGCGGGTCTATCCGGTGACGCGCATGCCAACGACCGAGGCGGCGATTGACTATGGTTTCTGGCGCGACCTGTATCTGGTGATCGGGGATCAGCAGGAAAACGGTGGCTGGACGGTGCGCAGCTACATCGAACCCTTTGCGAACTGGCTGTGGGCGGGATGCCTGATCATGGCTTTGGGCGGTGGCATCAGCCTGACCGACCGGCGCTATCGGCTGGCGGCGGGGGCGGCCAAGGCCAAGGCGGTGACAGCATGATCCGGGCTCTGTTGCTGCTTTTGGCGCTGGCCACGCCCGTATGGGCGGTAGAGCTGGATGAAATGCTGGCCGACCCGGCGCAAGAGGCACGGGCGCGGGACTTGTCGAAAGGGCTGCGCTGTCTGGTCTGCCGGAACGAGAATATTGACGACAGCCATGCCACGATTGCCCGCGACCTGCGGCTGTTCCTGCGCGAAAGGATCGCGGCGGGGGACACGGACGAACAGGCGATTGCCGCCATCGTAGCGCGATACGGTGAATATGTGCTGCTGAACCCGACGACCGGGGGCGCGAACATCCTGCTGTGGCTGGCGGGGCCGCTCTTGTTGCTGCTGGGCGGCGGGATTGCCGTGGCGACCCTGCGGCGGAGGGCGGTGGCAGCCGAGGTGACGGGCCTGAGCGAAGAGGAACAGGCCCGCCTAAGGGAATTGACGGGCGATTAGACGCCGCGGGGCAGGGCGGCGACGCCGGTGCGGGCGATGTCTTTCAGGCCCAAGGGGCGCATGAGATCGGCGAAGGCGTCGATCTTTTCCGGGGTGCCGGTCATTTCAAAGACGAAGGATTCCAGCGTCGAATCCACCACATTGGCGCGGAAGATTTCGGCCAGACGCAACGCTTCGATGCGGGCATCGCCCTTGCCGGCGACCTTGAGGAGGGCCAGTTCGCGTTGGACGGCGGGGCCTTCGACGGTGAGGTCATGCACCTCATAGACTGGGACCATACGGCCCAACTGGTTCTTGATCTGCTCGATCACCGCCGGGGTGCCGCGGGTGACCACGGTGATGCGGCTGCGGTGGCCGGCATGGTCGGTTTCGGCGACGGTAAGGCTGTCGATGTTGTAGCCACGGCCGGAGAAGAGGCCAATGACGCGGGCCAGAACACCGGGTTCGTTTTCGACAATGACGGCGAGGGTATGGCTTTCGATGACCGGCGCATTGGGATCGCGCAGATCATAAGCGGAATGGCTGGAAGCGCCACGTTTGATGTTGAGTGCGTTCATGACGCGCTCCTTTCCAAATTCCAGAATTGTTTTGGAAGAGGGGGCATTGCGGCCCCCTCGAGAATTACACGAGGACGGCCCCTTTGGAGCCAATCACGCCTTGGGTTTCGGCGTCGCCCAGCAGCATTTCGTTGTGGGGTTTGCCCGAGGGGATCATCGGGAAGCAGTTTTCGTGCTTTTCCACGCGGCAGTCAAAGATGACCGGGCCGTCATAGCGGATCATTTCCATAATCGCTTCGTCCAGGTCTTTCGGGTCGGTGCAGAGAATGCCCTTGCAGCCAAAGGCCTCGGCCAGTTTCACGAAATCTGGCAGGCTTTCCGACCACGAGGACGAATAGCGTTCGCCGTGCAGCAGTTCCTGCCACTGGCGGACCATGCCCAAACGTTCGTTGTTCAGGATGAACTGTTTGACGGGCGCACGGAATTGCATGGCGGTGCCCATTTCCTGCATGTTCATCAGCCAAGACGCCTCACCCGCCACGTTGATCACCAGCGATTCCGGATGGGCGATCTGCACGCCGATGGAGGCGGGCAGGCCATAGCCCATGGTGCCAAGGCCGCCCGAGGTCATCCAGCGGTGGGGTTCCTCGAACCCCAAGAACTGGGCGGCCCACATCTGGTGCTGGCCGACCTCGGTCGTGATATAGCGGTCCATGCCCTTGGTCAGGGCCTCAAGCCGTTCCAGCGCGTATTGCGGTTTGATCGTGGTGGTCGAGGGCTTGTAGCTGAGGCATTTCACCGCCCGCCATTCGTTGATCTGCGCCCACCATTTCGCCAAACCTTCGCGGTTCACTTTCGAACCACGGGCTTTCCACTGGCGCAAAGCCTCGGTCAGGGTTTCGGTCACGTCGCCGACGATGCCCACATCGACGCGGATCACCTTGTTGATGCTGGAGGGGTCAATATCCACATGCACCTTGCGCGAGCCGGGGCTGAAATCGGAAATCCGCCCGGTAATGCGGTCGTCAAAGCGGGCGCCGATGTTGATCATCAGGTCGCAGCCGTGCATGGCGAGGTTGGCCTCATACAGACCGTGCATTCCCAGCATCCCGAGCCAGTTCTTACCGCTGGCGGGATAGGCGCCCAGACCCATCAGGGTGGAGGTGATGGGGAAACCCGTCGCCTCGACAAATTCGCGCAGCAGGCGGCTGGCCTCGCGGCCCGAGTTGATCACGCCACCGCCGGTGTAGAACACCGGGCGTTCGGCGGTTTCCATCATTTCCACCATCCGGGCCACAGCCTCGGCATCGGGCGTGCGTTTGGGCGCGTAGTGGCCAGTCGCGGCGCTTTCCATCGGCGTATAGGCGGCGGTGGCGAATTGCACATCTTTGGGGATGTCGATGAGCACCGGGCCGGGACGGCCCGAGCGTGCCACATGGAAGGCCTTGTGAATGGTGCCCGCCAGTTGCGCCGTGTCTTTCACCAGCCAATTGTGCTTGGTGCAGGGGCGGGTGATGCCCACGGTATCTGCCTCTTGGAAACCATCGGTGCCAATCATGAAGGTCGGAACCTGACCGGACAGCACCACGATCGGAATGCTGTCGAGCAAAGCATCGGTCAGGCCGGTCACGGCATTGGTCGCACCGGGGCCAGAGGTCACCAAGGCCACGCCGACCTTGCCCGTTGAACGGGCATAGCCTTCGGCCATGTGCACGGCCCCCTGTTCGTGGCGCACCAGAACATGGCGGATGTCGTTTTGCTGAAAAATCTCATCATAGATCGGAAGAACGGCCCCGCCGGGATAGCCAAAGACGGTGTCAACGCCCTGATCCTTGAGCGCCTGCACCACCATGCGCGCCCCGGTCATCTGCATTGCTTCTGTTCCTGCATCCTTGGCCATCTTTTACTTCCTTCGGTCTGTCGGGCCTTGCCCGGTCTGTCGCGCAACAAAAAGCCCCCGGGGGTTAATCGGGGGCGCATGGGAACCTGATATGGTCAACCGTTACCGGCCCATGCGCCAATTCCTTACGATAAGTACGACGACCTGCATCGCAGCCCCCTGTTCTGACTGCGGGGAACCTAGGCGAGCCCTTTGGGCGCGTCAACCGCAAATCGGCATATAAAATGTCCTGAATGGCAATTTCAAAGAATGAATCGTGCTTTTATTGGCTTTGTGTACGCAATAAATGCAAAGATTGGGGTGATATACCGGGTTGCGGCGCAGGCTGCCGTCACGTCTGCCTTGCAGGTTGGCGGCGAATCGCCCAAAGTCAATGCCGTGGTGGGGCTGCTTGCCCTTGGGAAAACAATCAATGACGGTGCGGTTGGCCAGTGGGGAACTGGCAACACAAATTTTGGCAGACCCGCGTTTTGCGGCGTCGCCCTATGGGGCACGCCATGCGCGTCTGGGTGAAAGGCTGGGTCTGGATTTCAGCGCCATTCTGTTCACCTTGGACCATGTGCCTTTGGCGATGAATGGTGAGGATCATGCGCGTCAGCGCGCCGATGTCGCGCGGTTTCTGGCCGAGAGTCGGGGGGCCGTGGATCAGGTGATCCCGGTGCTTGCAGAACGCGCTGCGGCGGTGTTGGGCCAGCCGGGGACGCATGATCTGATTGGCCGCCTGATCCTGCCGATGGTGCATGATCTGATCGGGGCGATTGTGGGTCTGCCGCTGGACCTGGCGGCGGACAGTCTGACCTCACGCATTTTCAGCCAGAACATCGGGATTGCGCAGCGGCGGCGTTTGCAGGCCGAATTGACCGATTTGCGGGGGCGTTTCGAAGCGGCTTTTCCGCAGGACGATGATCTGCGGCTGGGCACAAGGCTGGCGATGATTGTGTTGGGGCGCGATGCCTTGATCGGGACTTTGGGGCAATCGCTGGTGCATTTCCTGCGCGAAGCCCAAGGCCAGCCGCTTTCATCGGTCGATATGGCGGTGCCGCCCAGCCATACGGGCGTGCCTTATATCGACCGGCAGGCGACATGCCCGATGCATCTGGGCGGGATGGATATTGCGGCCGAGGATACGTTGCGTTGTGATTTGGCCAGTTTGAATGGGGGAACGCGGGCCGAACGGTTGCGGTTCTTTGGCGCGGGGATGCATCTGTGTCTGGGTCGGGCGCTGACGCTGGATTTGTTCGGCGCGCTGGCGGCGGCTTTGAAAGCCCTGCCTGTGCGGGCCGAGGTTTTGGCCTATGAATTGCGTGATGACGATGTTTTTCACTTTCCTGCACGTTTTGAAGTAAGGATTTCAAATGGCTGATGCATTGCGTGACGTGGTGGTCGCGGCGCTGAACAAGGCGACGGGGGTTTTGAACGAGCCGGAAATGGCGCGGCAAATCCTGTCGGGGGCGGATGTGGCCTTTGCCGATCTGGATCTGGACAGCCTGACCATGTTCGAGATGATCATGGAAATTGAGGAACAGCTGGGGATCGAGATGAACCTGGATGCTGTGGCCGAGGCGAAGGGGCTGGACGAGGTGGTGGCCTATCTGCGGGCAGGCGGGCATGGCGGCGGCTGAGGGCCGCGACCGCGAGGCTTTGGCGCGCAAGCTGGCGTTTCGGCGGGCCGAGGACCGGATGGCCCCTTTGGCGTTTCTGGAATGGGCCAAGGGGCAGGGGGCGGATGATCCTTTTGGCACAAGGGCCGATCTGGCGGGGCAGGCGGTGTTGCAGCCCTTTGTAGGGCAGGATTTGGCGGCGGGGGCAACGATCTACCGCGGGCCGGGGCGGGCACGGGGGCTGTTGATCCTGTTTTGCAGCAAGGCACATCGGATGGGGCTGCCGACCCCGGCGTTGTTGCAGCGGATCAGCGCGGGGGATTGGGATGTGCTGATGCTGCGCGATCTGGCGCAGTCGCATTTTCGGCATGGCTGCGCGGGTTTGGCCGATGGGTTTCCGGCTTTGGCGGTCTCTCTGCGCGATCTGGCGCGGGGCTATGGGCGGGTGGTTTTGATGGGGGCGAGCCTTGGGGCGGCGGCCTCGGTTCGGATGGCGATTGCGATGGGGGGCTTGCCGGTGGTGGCCTTTGGGGCAAGGCCTGCGCTGGATATTGACCGGATGTATCAAGACCCAGCCCCGGGGATGGCCTTTGATGCGCTGTGCGCCTGCCTTCCGGCGGCGCGTCGGGACATTTCCTATGTCTATGGGGCGGATTTCCGGCCGGACCGGCGGGCGGCGCGGATGTTTCAGGCGGTGACGGGGGGACGGTTGTTGCCGGTGCCAAGGCTGGCCGAACATGGGGTGACGGGGCCCTTGTGGCGGGCGGGGCTTTTGGGCGCGTTCCTAGAGGCGGCTTTGGGCGATGATTTGGCCCCGGCGGCGCGGGCGCAGCGAATGGGCGATATTCTGGCGCGGGTGGTGCCGGAATAGGGCTTAGGCGGGCTGGAGCAGATCCCAGCGGTTGCCGAATGGGTCGCGCCAGACGGCGACGATGCCGTAGGGTTCGTGGCGGGGCGTTTCCTCAAAATGGACGCCTTGGGCCAGCATGCGGGCATGGTCGGCGGCAAAGTCGTTGGTTTCAAGGAAAAGAAAGACGCGGCCGCCCGCCTGATGGCCAATGGCGGCCTGTTGGGTGGGGCCTTCGGCGCGGGCCAAGAGAAGAAGGGGGCCACCGCCCGAGGGCTGGACGGTGACCCAGCGTTTGTCGCCTTGGTCCTGATCGGCGATCAGGCGAAAGCCCATCACACGGCAATAGAAGTCGATGGCCAGATCATAGTCGGGCACGACAAGGGCCAGGGCGCTGATGCGTTGGGTCATTCGCGGACGGGGCGCGCTTCGGGCAGGTTGATGCGGGCCACTTGTTCGGCGATGGGATCGACCGAGAGGGGATGGAGTTCGGCGCGGTGTTCGGCGGGATCGCCCATCGGCTGCCAGACGCCGGCCTTGAAAATCTCCAGCGCGGAAAAGCCGGCCTTATAACCCATCTTGCGGCTGCCGGGCACCCAATAGCCAAGATAGACGTAGGGCAGGCCCGCCTCGCGCGCGATGGCGATATGGTCGAGGATCAGATAGGTGCCCAGCGAATGTTCGGTGAGGTCGGGTTCGTAGAACGAATAGACCATGCTGACGCCATCATCGAAGATATCGGTCAGGCAGACGGCGGTGAGGGGGCGTTCCCTTTCGCCGGGGGGCGCGGGGCGGGTGTATTCGATGACACGGCTGCGGATCGGGGTTTCCTCGATCATCGCGGCGAATTCAAAGATGTCCATATCGGCCATGCCGCCGGTCGCATGGCGTTGATCGAGATAGCGGCGGAAAAGGTTGAACTGGTCTTCGGTGGCCCAAGGCGAGGTCGCATTGCGCATGAGGCTCGCGTTCTTGCGCAGGATGCGGCGCTGGGTGCGGCTGGGCTCAAAATCGGCGACGCGGATGCGGGCGGAGAGGCAGGCGGAGCATTCGGCGCAGGAGGGTCGGTAAAGCACGTTCTGGCTGCGGCGGAAGCCTTGCTTGGAAAGGCTGTCGTTCAGGGTCTGCGCATGATCGCCCTGAAGGGCGGTAAACAACTTCCGTTCCATCCGCCCCTCAAGATAGGGGCAGGGCTGGGGGGCCGTCACATAGAACTGCGGCGCGATGGGAAGTGTGTGGCGCATATCCGGGATGATCTTGCCAAGGTTCGCGGCAGGTTAGCAAGGCCTTGGCCCCGCGCCAAGGGGTTCGTGAAGAATGTGTAAATGGAAAAGGCCGGTCGCGGGGACCGGCCTTTCGCGGCAGGGATGGGGGTTAGTAGGCCCCGCCACGCCCCTCGGCCACCTCGGGTTCGGGGGCGGGGGATTTCACTTCGCGGGCCCTGTCATCCATGAACGAGTCAAATTCCGACTTGTCCTTGGCCTCGCGGAGGCGTTGCAGGAAGGTTTCAAAGGCGCGCTGTTCATCTTCCAGACGGCGCAGCGTATCCGACTTATAGCTGTCGAAGGCCGCATTGCCTGAGGAACGCCCGGCAAAGCGGTGGGCGGCCCAGTCATGGTGGCGGCGCTTGTGGGCGCAGGATCCCGAAAACATGCGTTTGCTCCAGATCATATAGGCCAGAAGGGCCAGCCCAACGGGCCAGAAGAAGATGAATCCCAGCACCATGGCGGCGATCCAGGCCCCTTTGCCGCGTGCGTCAAGCCAGCTTTCTGCCTTGCGCAGCCACGAGGCGGACCCGCCGGTAGCGGCGGCGGAAGGTGAGGCGGTGTTCATGCGGCAGTCCCTTTCAGCGTTTGGTTGTGTATGTGAAGTCTTTTCACATGATCATAGATCGGTATTCCTGGGCTTGGGTCAAGAGGGTATGTGAAGAATATTTACATCAGGTCTTTCAGGCGCAGAATTCCGCCCATTCGGCCCCGGCAGCGCGGATCAGGGCGGGCGGTTCCACCTGAAATATATGGCGTGGCGTGCCCGCTGCGGCCCAGATCACGGAAAAGTCAGCCAAACGGCGGTCGGCCCAGACAGGCAGGGCGGTCAGATGGCCCAAGGGTGAGACGCCACCGATGGCAAAGCCGGTGACCTCGCGGACGGTGTTCGGATCGGCGCGGTCCAGCTTTTGCCCCGCCAGTGCCGAAGCACGGGCCGGATCGACCTGACGGCCCCCGGCCGTCAGGAACAGGGCAAGGCCGTTCGGACCCTGAAAGATCAGCGATTTGACGATCTGATCCAATTCGCATCCGGCTTGATCCGCCGCCTCAACCGCAGTGCGGGTGGATCCGGCCATTTCCAGGATGCGGGGTTCGATGCCTGCGGCGATCAGGGCGGCCTGCACCCGGTTCAAGGATTTGCTCATGTTTTCATCCATTCTGGTTGACGCCTTGCGCCCTTGGCCCCATTCAAACCCTATGTCACAGAATTTTGCCAGCCGTCTGACCCGCACACCCATCGCCCATGACCCCGACCCTGCGGCGGATATCGCCGGGGTTTTTGCCGACCTTGGTCCCGACCTGCGCGGGCTGCTGGCGGGAACAGCGGGTTCCAGCCCCTATCTTTACGGGTTGATGCAGCGCGAAGGGGAATGGCTGCGCGAGGCGCTGGCCGGTGCGCCCGAGGCGGCGATTCTGGACGTGCATCGCGCGCCCCTGCCGCAGGGGGCCGAGGCTTTGGGCCAGCATCTACGGCAGGCCAAGCGGCGGGTGGCGCTTTTGACGGCCCTCGCCGATCTGGGGGGCGTCTGGAACCTGCAACAGGTGACGGGGGCCTTGACCGAACTGGCGGATTGGGCGGTGCAAAGCGCGATTGTCCAACTGGTGGGCGATGAAATCGGGCGCGGGAACCTGCCGGGGCAAAGGCCCGAGGATGCCTTGCAGGGGGCCGGGATGGTGGCCCTGGCGATGGGCAAGATGGGGGCCGGGGAGTTGAACTATTCCTCGGACATCGACCTAATCTGCCTGTTCGACGAGACGCGCTATGGGCCCGAGGCGGGTGAGGCGCGGGCGTCCTTGGTCAAGGTGACGCGGCGGATGGCGGCGATGCTGTCGGATGTGACGGCGGGGGGCTATGTCTTTCGAACCGACCTGCGGCTGCGGCCCGATGCCAGCGTGACGCCGGTCTGTCTGTCGATGGCGGCGGCCGAGAACTATTATGAGGCGGAGGGGCGGACTTGGGAGCGGGCGGCCTATATCAAGGCGCGGGTTTGCGCGGGGGATATGGTTGCCGGTCAGGCGTTTCTGAAACGGCTTTCGCCCTTCGTATGGCGGAAACATCTGGATTTTGCCGCTATTCAGGATGCGCATGACATGCGTTTGCGTATCCGTGATCACCGGGGCCTGCATGGGCCGATCACGGTGGCGGGGCACAATATGAAGCTGGGGGCCGGGGGCATTCGGGAGATCGAGTTCTTTACCCAGACCCGCCAGTTGATTGCAGGGGGGCGGGACACAGACCTGCGCGATCCGACGACAGTGGGGGGCTTGGCTGCACTGGCCAGCAAGGGCTGGATTCCGGGCGATGTGGCCGGGGAACTGACCGAACATTACCGCGATTTCCGCGAGGTGGAGCATCGGTTGCAGATGGTGGGGGATTTGCAGACCCATACCATGCCGGAAAGCCCCGACGCCGTGGCGCGGATTGCGCATTTGTCGGGGGCGTCGGATGTGGCGGCTTGGGTCAGCACCCTGCGGGACAAGCTGGTGCAGACGGACCGGCTGACGGAAGGCTTCTTTTCCCCGGGGGCGACCGAGGCCGCGCCCGAATTGCCGGAACGGGTTGAGGCGATGGTGAAAGGCTGGTCGTCTTATCCCTGCCTTCGCAGTGACCGGGCGCAGGCTATTTTCCGACGGCTGAAGCCGACGCTGCTGCGGCGTTTGCTGGAGGCTGCGAACCCGGACGAGGCTTTGGCGAGTTTTGATGGGTTTCTGGCAGGGCTGCCGACCGGGGTTCAGGTGTTTTCGCTGTTCGAGGCGAACCCGCAACTGGTGGATCTGATCGTGGATATTGCCGCGACGGCCCCGGTGCTGGCGCGGCATCTGTCGCGCAATGCAGGGGTGTTGGATGCGGTGATCGGCGGCAGCTTTTTTGCCGATTGGCCTGGGGTGGCGGCGCTGCGCGACGATCTGGGCCGGGCGATGGACAAGGCCGGAGACTATGAGGGGGCCTTGCGGGCGGCGCGGGTGGCGATGCGGGAATGGCATTTCCGCATTGGGGTGCATCATCTGCGGGGGCTGATCGACGCCTTTGAGGCGGGCACGCAATATGCGCAACTGGCCGAGGCGGTGGTGCAGGCGGTTTGGCCGCGTGTTGTTGCGGAATTGGCCCGCCGCCATGGCCCACCGCCGGGGAATGGGGCGGTGGTGGTAGGGATGGGTTCTTTGGGGGCGGGGCGGTTGAACGCGGGCTCGGATCTGGACCTTTTGGTGATCTATGATGCCGATGGGGTTGAGGAAAGTTCGGGGGCCAAGCCTTTGGCGACGCGGCCCTATTTCGCACGGCTGACACAGGCCTTGGTGACGGCGCTGACGGCCCCGATGACGGGGGGAAGGCTGTATGAGGTGGATATGCGGCTGCGCCCCTCGGGGCGGCAGGGGCCGGTGGCGACGTCGATCCAGTCGTTTGAGAGCTATCAGATGACCGAGGCCTGGACCTGGGAACATCTGGCGCTGACACGGGCGCGGGTGCTGGCGGGGCCGGGGGATTTGTCGGCGCGGGTCGAAGCGGTGCGACGGGCGGTGCTGGTGGGGAAAAGCGGGGGCGAGACCCTGCGGGCGGATGTGGCCGATATGCGGCGGCGTCTGGCCGAAGCGAAACCGCCAGAGGGGCCGCTGGATGCGAAACGGGGGCCTGGGCGGATGATGGATGTGGAGTTGGTGGCGCAACTGGGCGCGCTGATTGCAGGCAGCGGGGCGCGGACGGTCGATCTTCAACTGGCGGCGGGGCAGAAGGCGGGGGTTCTGGCGGCGGATCAGGTGGCGGCGCTGCGGCGGGCCTATGGGCTGTGCTGGCAGGTGCAGGCGGGGTTGCGGCTTTTGGATGCGGCGGCCGATCTGGGCGAGGGGGCGCAGGGTTTTCTGGCACGGACGACAGGGCAGACCGATGTGGCGGGGCTGGTGCGGGCGATGGAAGAGGCCAGCGAAAAGGCGGCTTTGGTGGTGCAAGAGGTGCTGGGATGAGGCTGGATGAGGCAGACCCCAAAGGGCTGATCCGGGAAAGCTATGTGATCGAGGGGATCACGGAAGGCGAATGCCGGTCGATCCTGCTGGACTGGGCCTTGGGCCTGCCTGCGGGGCGGGATGTGGCTGTCGCCTTGCCGGTGCTGCTGGCGCATTATGCGCCGCGGAATGTGGGCCATCCGATGAATGGGGTTATGACGGCCGGCCTAGAGCCGTCGGCGCCGCCGCGTCGTCGCGGGGGGCGGACGGGACGAATGGCCTAGGGACGATCTTCGCGCTTGCCGAGGGGCGGGGCGACGTGCTAGCGACAGCGCATGAAGACGCAAGCGATCATCTGCATTGGCTGCATTACCTGCTGACGCAAGTCAGGCGGGCGCTCTTCTGTTTCCTTCAAACCGAAGTTGGCTGTCCCGCCCGGGGATCAGGCATGGGCGAGGGAACGGGATATGACGATCAGGCTTTGGAACACGCGGACGCGGGCGCTGGAGGATTTCGTGCCTTTGGACGCATCGAACGTGCGGATGTATGTCTGCGGGCCGACCGTTTATGACCGGGCCCATCTGGGCAATGCGCGGCCTGTTGTGGTGTTTGACGTGCTGAACCGGTTGTTGCGGCATGTCTATGGCGATGATCACGTCACCTATGTGCGGAATTTCACCGATGTCGATGACAAGATCAACGCCGAGGCTGTGCGTCGGCGGGATGCGGGGGCTGCGGGGACGCTGGAGGAACTGATCCGGCAGCGGACGGATGAGACGATTGCCTGGTATCATGCGGATATGGACGCCCTTGGGGCGATGCGTCCGGATCACGAGCCGCGGGCGACGGAATACATCGGCGCGATGGTGGCGATGATCGCCGATTTGATCGCCAAGGGGCACGCCTATGCAGCGGAGGGGCATGTGCTGTTCCGGGTGCGGTCTTACAAGGATTATGGGGCGCTGTCGGGGCGGACGGTGGATGACATGATCGCGGGGGCGCGGGTTGAGGTTGCGCCCTTTAAGGAAGACCCGATGGATTTCGTGTTGTGGAAACCGTCGGACGCGGAGACGCCGGGTTGGGACAGCCCTTGGGGCCGGGGGCGGCCGGGGTGGCATATTGAATGCTCGGCGATGAGCCATGAATTGCTGGGGGCGTCGTTCGACATTCATGGCGGAGGGATCGACCTGCAATTCCCGCATCATGAGAATGAGATTGCCCAATCTTGCTGCGCCCATCCGGAAGCCGGTTTCGCGCGCTATTGGCTGCACAATGAGATGCTGCTGGTGGAGGGGAAGAAGATGTCCAAGTCTTTGGGCAACTTCTTTACCGTGCGCGATTTGCTGGATCAGGGTGTGCCGGGGGAGGTGATCCGGTTTGTGTTCCTGATGACGCATTATCGGAAGCCGATGGACTGGACGGCGGAGAAGGCGGCGCAGGCCAAGAGCGTGCTATGGGATTGGGCGGCTATGGTTCACGCTCGGGCTGGAGTGAAAGGCAAGAATAACATCCACGGATTTGTCATGGACAAGGCACTCGTTAACGCCTTGTCGGACGATCTGAACACCGCTTCCGCATTGTCGCGATTGCATGAACTGGCTGGCCTTGGCCGCGCGGTTTCCAATGAAGGGAATCTCGCTTTGGCGCAGCTTTTTCACGGTTTGAAGGACTTGATGGGGATTGATTTGGAAGATTTTTATGATCGGCTAAGACCTAGGACGTCAGAAGATCATCTCGAACGCCTGAGCATGAGCCTTCAGCACAGCCGATTGCACAAAGACTGGAATGCTGCGGATGCGCTGAAAAGCGGATTGGTGGCAGCGGGTGTCAATGTGATGATCGGAAAAGATGGGATAACTCTTGAGCCCGGACCAAACTTCGACCCCGCCAGACTCGAGGCCCTGAAGTGACCCCATATCTCCAATCCCTCGTGGCCCCGGATCAAGTCCGGGGAGGCGCTCGATTTGATGCGGCCCCCTCCCCCTTGTGGGGAGGGATGGGGTGGGGGGCTTTAGGGGCGGTGATTGCCCCCCACCCCCGGCCCCTCCCCACAAGGGGGAGGGGAGATCGCCCCGTTTCGAATGTTTCGCTGACCCATGGTGCCTGCAATGACTGACCGCCTTTACCTTTTCGACACAACCCTCCGCGATGGTCAGCAGACGCAGGGCGTGCAGTTTTCGGCCAGTGAAAAGACGCAGATCGCGCTCGCGCTGGATGCTTTGGGTGTTGACTACATCGAGGGTGGTTGGCCGGGGGCGAACCCGACCGACAGCGAGTTTTTCGCCAGCGCCCCCCAGACCCGCGCCACGATGACGGCTTTTGGGATGACCAAACGCAGCGGTCGCAGTGCGGAGAATGACGAGGTTTTGGCGGGTGTAGTGAATGCCGAAACACCCGCCGTCTGTCTGGTGGGCAAGACGCATGATTTTCATGTGACGACCGCCTTGGGCATCAGCCTTGAAGAAAACCTTGAAAACATCCGCGCCAGCATCGCCCATCTGGGGGCGAAGGGGCGTGAGGCTTTGTTCGATGCGGAACATTTTTTCGACGGCTACAAGGCGAACCCCGACTATGCCCTGAAAGCCGTCCATGCGGCCTATGGCGCGGGGGCGCGCTGGATCGTGCTGTGTGACACGAACGGGGGCACGCTTCCGGCGGATGTTTACCGGATGACCAAGGCGGTGATCGACAGCGGCATTCCGGGCGACCACCTCGGCATCCATTGCCACGACGACACGGGCAATGCGGTGGCCAATTCCTTGGCCGCGATTGATGCGGGGGCGCGGCAGGTGCAGGGCACTTTGAACGGGCTGGGGGAGCGTTGCGGAAACACCAACCTTGTGACCCTGATCCCGACGCTTTTGCTGAAGGAACCCTACAAAGCCACCCTGAAAACCGGGGTTTCGGATGAATCGCTGCATGGCCTGCTGAAAACCAGCCGGATGCTGGATGATATCTTGAACCGGGTGCCCCTGCGCTCGGCCCCCTATATCGGAGCCTCGGCCTTTGCGCATAAGGCGGGGCTGCATGCATCAGCGATCCTGAAAGACCCCAGCACCTATGAACATATCCCGCCCGAAACGGTGGGCAATGCGCGGGTGATCCCGATGTCCAATCAGGCGGGGCAGTCAAACCTGCGGGCGCGGTTGGTCTCGGCGGGGATTGAGGTTGCGGCGGGCGATCCGGCCTTGGGGCGGATTCTGGACGCGGTGAAGGCGCGTGAGGATCAAGGCTATGCCTATGACGGGGCACAGGCGTCTTTTGAACTGCTGGCGCGGCGGGAGCTGGGGCTTAGCCCCGCGTTCTTTGAGGTGCAGCGTTATCGGGTGACGGTAGAGCGGCGGGCGGATCGGGTGACGATGTCGGAAGCGGTGGTCGAGGTGAAGATCGGCGCGGAAAAGATGATGTCGGTCAGCGACAGTCTGGATGAAGCGGGCAGCGACCGGGGTCCGGTGAACGCCTTGTCTAAGGCCTTGGCGAAGGATCTGGGGCCCTATCAGGCGGTGATCGACGATCTGCACTTGGTCGATTTCAAGGTGCGGATCACGCAAGGCGGAACCGAGGCGGTGACGCGGGTGATCATTGACTCTGAGGATGGTCAGGGGCGGCGCTGGTCGACGGTGGGGGTGTCTGCGAACATCGTGGATGCCTCGTTTGAGGCGTTGCTGGAGGCGGTGAATTGGAAGCTGATCCGCGACGTGGGCCAGCCGTGAGCCTGAACGCCTGCGCCGAACTGGTAGAGCGGGGCGATCCCGACCGTTTCCGGGCCGTGCTGGCGGCCCCGGTGGCGGCGCGAGGGCCTTTGCTGGTGCTTTATGCGTTTAACTTGGAGGTGGCGCGGGCGCCTTGGGTGACGCAGGAGCCTCTGATTGCGGAAATGCGGCTGCAATGGTGGCGGGATGTTTTGGCCAATGCGGCCTCGGGTGCGGCGAAGGCGCATGAAGTGGCAGGGCCGCTGCATGATCTGATCCTTGCGCGGGGGCTGGATGTGGCCGCCTTGGATGCCCTGGTGGCGGCGCGGCGTTGGGATGTGTGGAAAGACCCATTTGAAGGCAATGGGTTGCGGGATTATCTTGAGGATACGGGCGGGGGGCTGGCTTGGGTCGCCGCACAGGCTTTGGGCGCGGATGCAGGCCAGAAGCCGGGGTTTTTGGCCTTTGGGCGGGCCACGGCGCTGGCGGGATTTTTGCGCGCGGTGCCCGAGCTGGAATCGCGGGGGCGGCAGCCCTTGGCGGGGATGGACGACGCGGGAATTGCCCATCTGGCCGAACATGGGCTGGAATGGCTGGACGAGGCGCGGCGGGTCAGACTGCCTACGGATGCGCGTCCGGCATTGTTATCGGGATGGCAAAGCCGGGGCTTGCTGACCATGGCGCGGAAGGAACCGCAGCGCGTCCGCGCCGGGGCGCTGGATCTGCCGGAATTCCGCAAGCGCGGGGCATTGTTGTGGCAGGCGCTGACGGGGCGGTTCTGACCCTAGGCCTTGTCCATCGGGCGCAGCCACAGCCAGATCAGTGCGGCCCCGGCCAAAGCCAGAAACGGCAGCATGGCCATGTTGACGGCTTGCCAGCCACCCTGCACGGAGCCACCGGCGCAGTTCATCAACCCGCCGGAGGAGAGTGAGGCCAGCGTCACGCCGCCAAAGACGATCAGATCGTTCAGGCCTTGCATCCGGCCACGCTCGGCCGGGGTGTGGTTGGCGGTCAGCATGGCGGTGGCACCGATGAAGCCAAAGTTCCAGCCGACGCCCAGCAAGATCAGGGCGATGAAGAAATTTGTCAGTTCGACGCCCGCGATGGCGACAACGCCCGCTGCCGCCAGAATGGTCAGACCGATGGCCATGACGCGGGGGGCACCCAGCCGGGCAATGACATGGCCGGTAAAGAAGGAGGGGGCGAACATCGCCAAGACATGCGCGCCGACGATATCGGCGGCATTGTCTTGGGTGAAGCCGCAGCCGACGACGGCCAAGGGGGTGGAGGTCATCACCAGGTTCATCAAGGCATAGGACACAGTGGCGCAGATGACGGCGACGGCGATGGGCGGGGATTTCAGCAATTCCATGCGGCTGCGGCCCTTGGCCTCACCCGCGTTGGGCGGTTGCGGCAGGGGAATGCGCAGGAAGGCGAAGAGGATCAGGCCCAGCACATTGAGGCCGATGACGGCCAGATAGGTGCCAAGGAAGGGGACAACGAACATGTCATCGGTGGCCTTGACCAGTTGCGGCCCCAGCACGGCGGACACGAGGCCACCGGCCAACACCCATGAAATGGCCTTGGGGCGGAAGGCGTCTGAGGCGGTGTCGGCGGCGGCAAAGCGGTAAAAGCCTTGGGCCGATTGATAGGTGCCGGTCAGCAGTGCGCCCAAAAGGAAGAGGGTAAAGCTGGAATGATAAAGCCCGGTCACGGCCAGCACTGCGCCGACCATGCCAGCGGCAGCCCCGGTCATGAAACCAAAGCGACGCCCCTTGGCCTGCATCAGGGCCGAAAGCGGGGTGGCCGAGAGCATGGAACCCAAGACGGTCATGGTGATGGACAGGGTGGCGAGGCAGTGGTTGGGGGCAAGGGTGTTGCCCGCCAGCCCGCCGACGATAAAGACCATGGACATCTGCGAACCAAGGATGGCCTGTGCCAGAACCAGAACGGCGAGATTGCGTTTGGCGAGGCGATCGTCGGGGGGGGCGATGGTATTGGTCATGGCAAAGGGTTAGACCTGAAAATCTGAAAGGCCAAGGGGGTAGAATTGCGGATCATCATCGGGCCTGAGGATGTGGCGGAAGGGGCGGATTGGCTGGCCAAGGCGCATCCGCGTTTTGCCTATGCTTTGGAGCAGGTGGGCGAGTTGCCCTTGCGGCGGCAAGAAGGGGGCTATGGGGCGCTTTTGTCGGCCATTGTGGGCCAGCAGGTGAGCATTGCCAGCGCGGCGGCGATCCGCGACAGGGTTCTGGAGGCGGGCTATGGCGATCCCGTGCGCGCGGCCTTGGCGAGCGAGGAAGAGCTGCGTGCCTGCGGATTGTCGCGGCCTAAGGCGCGCTATGTCAGCGCCTTGGCGCGGGCCGATCTGGATTATGCGGGGCTGGAGGTGATGCCCGACGAACAGGTGGTGAAAACGCTAGTGGCCTTGCCGGGTATCGGGGTTTGGACCGCCGAGATTTACGCGATGTTCGCCTTGGGGCGGGCGGATGTGTTGGCGGCGGGGGATCTGGCCTTGCAAGAAGGGGCGCGGGCCTTGTTTGGGCTGGAGGCGCGACCGGATGACAAGGCGTTGCGGGCGATGGCGGTCGAATGGTCGCCTTGGCGGTCGGTTGCGGCGCGGATTCTCTGGGCCTATTACCGGGTGGCGAAGGGGCGGGAAGGGATTTTGGCATGACGGCGCGGGTTTTGAATTTTGGCAAGGCGGGCGCAGAGCCCGGCATGGCGCGGTCTTTGGTCGTCTTCTTGCATGGCTATGGGGCCGATGGGGCTGATCTTTTGGGGCTGGCCGATCCTTTGGCCCCACATCTGCCGAATTGCGCCTTTGTCGCGCCGGATGCCCCCGAACGCCCCCATGGCACGGCCTTTGGCTGGCAGTGGTTTCCGATCCCCTGGCTGGATGGATCGTCTGAGGCGATGGCCGCCGCTGGGTTGGCGCAGGCGTCGGTCGATCTGAATGCTTTCCTTGATGCACAGCTCGCAGAATATCGGCTGGGGGCGGATCGGATGGTGCTGGTGGGGTTCAGCCAAGGTGCGATGATGGCGATGCAGGTGGCCCCGCGCCGCGATCAGGCGATGGCGGGGGTTGTGGCGATTGCGGGGCGGTTGCTGGCCCCGGAAAACCTGTTGGCAGAGGCCCGCGTGAAACCGCCCGTTCTGCTGATCCATGGCGATCAGGATCAGGTGGTGCCTTTCACGGATATGCAAAAGGCGGGGCAGGGGCTGACCGAGGCTGGGTTCGAATGCTTTGGCCATGTGATGCGCGGCACGGGGCATGGGATTGCGCCGGACGGTTTGCAGGTGACTTTGGCCTTTTTGCAGGACCGCCTGTCTTAGTCACGCCATTGTCACTTCGCACTGGCAGAAAGAGGCCAGATTGTGGGCTTGTCAGGCGCGATATGCCAGATATAGTCTGTTTCACGGGCGAAAACCCGGAATGCGACGTGACGGGGTGTGATATCTTGTTGGACGGCGACTTCAGAACCTCTTTCGTGCGGGAACCCGCCGCGCTGAAACATTATCCGGCGCTTGTGCTGAATGCCGATTACCGGCCGCTTTCCTATTACCCGCTGTCGCTGTGGCCCTGGCAAGAGGCGATAAAGGCCGCTGTGCTGGACCGTGTGCAGATCATTGCGGAATATGACCATGTGGTGCGAAGCCAGAGGGCCGAGTTCAGGATACCCTCGGTCGTCGTGCTGAAAGACTATGTGAAACCTCAAAAGCGCGTGGCCTTCACGCGCTTTAATCTTTTTCTGCGGGACGAATTTTGCTGCCAATATTGCGGGGCCAAGGGCGATTTGACCTTTGACCATGTGGTGCCGCGTTCGCGGGGTGGGGTCACGTCTTGGGAAAACGTGGTGGCGGCCTGTTCGCCCTGCAACCTGAAAAAGGCCAATAAGTCGCTGAAACATTCGGGGCTGCATCTGAACAGGGTGCCGCGCGCCCCGAATGCCGAGGAAATGCAGGCCCACGGCCGTCGCTTCCCGCCGAACCATCTGCATGAAAGCTGGATGGATTTCCTGTATTGGGACGCCGAACTGGACGCGTGAGGTGTTGGGGGCTTTGCCCCCAAACCCCCAAGGTATTTTTGGCAAGATGAAATCCGTCATCATTTCGTTACAAAAGCTTCACATTCCGCTGTCGCCGTGATGGATTGCCCGAAACATGGGGAGTGAAGCGATGAGTCTGGCCTTGCAGGCGGCGGCGATCAATCTGGGCGTGGCGATGGCCTGTGGGGCTTTGATCGGGTCGGAACGGCAGGTGCGCCAGCGGATGGCGGGGCTGCGGACCAATGCGCTGGTGGCGGTGGGGGCGGCGGCCTTTGTGGTCTTTTCGCAATTGTTCGACCACGAGGTCAGCCCGACGCGGGTGGCGGCGCAGGTGGTCTCGGGCATCGGCTTTCTGGGGGCCGGGATCATCTTTCGGGACGGGTTCAACGTGCATGGGTTGAACACGGCGGCGACTCTGTGGTGTTCGGCGGCGGTGGGCTTGCTGGCGGGGGCTGGGGCTTGGCCCTTTGCGCTGCTGCTGACGGGGATGGTGGTGTTCATCAATCTGGGCCTGCGGCCTTTGGTCAAGCTGATGAAGCGCTATACCAAGGCGGGGGTGCCGATCACCCGGTCGTTCAAGGTGCTTTTGACCTGTCCTGTCGATCAGGAAGGCGTGATGCGTTCGCTGGCCTTGCGGGTGCTGACCTTGGGCGGGTTGCATCTGTCCGAGATTGAGGCGAGGGCGGTGCCCGAGGGAATCGAATTGTCGGCCATCGTGAATGGGGAAGGCATGACCGAGGCGATGGTGGAACAGGTGGTGCAGCGGTTGGCCGCCGAACCGGGCGTGCAGCGCCTGCGCTGGATGCTGATCGACGAGATGTGATGCCTCTGGAAAAGGCACTTTCCCCCTGACCCTGATGCGCTATAACGCCCGTGCTGGACTTTGCCCGGCGATGCGGCTATGCGTCATTCGTTAGCGCTAACGGGCAAAAGTAAACTGCCAAAGCGCCTGCCTTGGAAGGAAGAAAGATGGTTTCGCGTGTCATCCCGGTGGACCCTTTTGATCTGGTGATTTTCGGCGGCACGGGCGATCTGGCCCGGCGCAAGATCCTTCCCGGTCTGTACCGGCGCTTTTTGGCGGGACAGATGACGGATGACAGTGTCATCATCGGGGCGGCCCGGTCGGAACTGGATGACGAAGGTTACCGCGAGATGGTGGCGAAGGCGGTGATCGAATTCACGCCGAAAGACAAGCTGGACCGCGATGGCCTGACGCGGTTTTTGGCGCATGTGCGCTATATCTCGGTCGATGGCAAAGTGTCGGGCGGCTGGGAAAAGCTGAAGGAGGTCGTGCGGCAAGGTGTCGTCAAGGCGTTCTATTTCAGCGTGGCGCCGTCGCTGTTTGGCGAGTTGGCGGAAAAGCTGCACCGCCACGGCATTGCCGATGCGGAAAGCCGGATCGTGGTGGAAAAGCCGTTCGGGCGTGACTTGGCCTCGGCCCGTGCCTTGAACCGGGTGCTGGCGGACCATTTCGCCGAAGAGCAGATTTACCGGATTGACCATTATCTGGGGAAGGAAACCGTCCAGAACCTGATGGCGGTGCGGTTTGCGAATATTCTGTTCGAGCCGCTGTGGAAGGCGGAATATATTGACCATGTGCA
This sequence comes from Neogemmobacter tilapiae, assembly GCF_014652215.1. Taxonomy (GTDB): domain Bacteria; phylum Pseudomonadota; class Alphaproteobacteria; order Rhodobacterales; family Rhodobacteraceae; genus Neogemmobacter; species Neogemmobacter tilapiae. The sequence goes on from NZ_BMYJ01000001.1 coordinate 140,547, forward strand.
GATCACGGTGGCGGAAACCGTGGGGGTCGATGGGCGTGGGGCCTATTACGACAAGTCGGGCGCGATGCGGGATATGGTGCAGAACCATCTGATGCAGCTTTTGTGCCTGATCGCGATGGAGCCACCCTATCACTTTGACCCGAACGCCGTGCGGGATGAAAAGCTAAAGGTGATCCGGGCGCTGGATGCGGTGCAGCCGGATGACATCGTGCGGGGGCAATATCTGGCGGGGAACGGGCAGGGGTCTTACGTTGAACACAGCGAGGACCCGAACAGCCGGACGGAAAGCTATATCGCGCTGAAATGCCATGTGTCGAACTGGCGCTGGAAGGGAACGCCCTTCTATCTGCGCACGGGCAAGCGGCTGCGAGCGCGGACGAGCGAGATTGCGGTGGTGTTCAAGGAACCGCCGCATACCCTGTTTGATGATGCAACGGGCTGGCGCGAAAACGTGCTGGTGATCCGTCTGCAACCGAACGAGGGGATGGAGCTTTCGGTGATGATCAAAGAGCCGGGTCCGGGCGGCATGCGGCTGAAACAGGTGCCTTTGGACATGGCCTTTGCGACCGCCCTGGGGGCCGAGGCGGCGGATGTGCCCGATGCCTATGAGCGGCTGATCATGGATGTGATCCGTGGGAACCAGACGCTGTTCATGCGGGGGGATGAGGTGGAGGCCGCCTGGGCCTGGGCCGATCCGATCATTCAGGGTTGGGAAGCGCGGGGCGACAAGCCGCAGGGCTATGATCCGGGATCCAGCGGGCCAGAAGATGCGCTGATGCTTATGCATCGGGACGGGCGGCGTTGGAGGGACATCCGCGAATGAACCTGATCGAATATCCTGACCGCGACCTGCTGATGCTGGCTTTGGCGGACAAGATCGCCGGGCAGTTGGGCGAATTTTTGCGGCGGGATGGCAAGGCCAGCCTTTGCGTGCCGGGGGGAACGACGCCGGGGCCGATCTTTGACGCGCTGTCGGCGGTGGATCTGGATTGGACGAATGTGGCGGTGTTTCTGAACGACGAACGCTGGGTGCCCGAGGATTCCCCCCGTTCCAACACGCGGCTGCTGCGGGAACGGCTGCTGCGCGACAAGGCGGCGGTGGCGCAACTGGTGCCGCTGTATGACCCCGCCCCGCGCCCTGAGGACCGTTTGCCGGGCCTGTCCGAAGGATTGGCGGCGCATCTGCCGATTTCGGTGCTGCTGCTGGGTATGGGGGCGGATATGCACACTGCCAGCCTTTTCCCCGGAGCGGACCTGTTGGAACAGGCGCTTGCGCCGGATGCTCCCGTTCTGATGGCGTTGCGGGCCGAGGCGGCGGGGGAGCCACGGATCACGCTGACAGCGCCGGTGCTGAAGGCGGCGATGCATATTCACATTCTGATCACGGGTGCCGAAAAGCGGACGGCGATTGAACGGGCGGCGGGGCTTTCGGAAAGCGAAGCGCCAATCCGCACGGTTCTGGATCAGGCAACCATTCACTGGGCGGAGTAAGCGATGCAAAGCGTCTGGCAGGAACTTTTAAAGCACCACGGCGAGATTGCGGATCGTCCGATCCTTTCGTTGTTCGATGGTGGGCGGGCAGCGGATTTTTCGGTGCAGGCCGATGGGATGCTGTTTGACTATTCCAAGACGAACATCGACGCGGAAACCCGGCGCTTGCTGGTTCAACTGGCGGAAACCGCGGGCGTTGCGGCAAAGCGCGAGGCGATGTTTGCCGGCGACAAGATCAACGAAACCGAAGGCCGGGCGGTGTTGCACACCGCGTTGCGCAATATGGCGGGTTCGTTGGTGGTGGATGGCCGCGATGTGCTGCCAGATGTGCGGGCAACCCACGCGCGGATGCAGGCTTTCGCGCGGGATGTGCGGTCGGGGGTGTTTAAGGGGCAGGGTGGGGCGATTACCGATGTGGTGAACATCGGGATTGGTGGGTCCGATCTTGGCCCGGCAATGGCCTGCATCGCGCTGTCACCCTATGCCGATGGGCCGCGCACGCATTTCGTGTCGAACGTCGACGGGGCGCATGTGGCCGATGTCTTGCGGGGGCTGAACCCGGAAACGACGCTGGTGATCGTGGCGTCCAAGACGTTCACCACGATTGAGACGATGACGAATGCCGATACGGCCAAGGCCTGGATGGCCAAGGTGGTGAAAGACCCGGCGGCGCAGTTTGCGGCGGTGTCCACCGCTGGCGACAAGACCGCCGCCTATGGCATTGATCCGGCCCGGGTTTTCGGGTTCGAGGATTGGGTCGGCGGGCGCTATTCGATGTGGGGTCCGATCGGGCTTTCGCTGATGCTGGCGATTGGGTCGGAAGGGTTTGACCAGTTTCTGGCGGGCGGTGCGGCGATGGACGCACATTTCCGTTCGGCCCCATTTGACCAGAACTTGCCCGTGCTTTTGGCCTTGGTCGGGGTCTGGCACAATCAGGTTTGCGACTATGCGACGCGGGCGGTTCTGCCCTATGATCAACGGCTTGCACGGCTTCCGGCCTATTTGCAGCAGTTGGAAATGGAATCAAACGGCAAGGGCGTGGCGATGGATGGGTCGGACCTGTCTTGCCATTCCGGCCCGGTGGTCTGGGGGGAGCCGGGGACGAACGGGCAGCATGCGTTCTATCAACTGATCCATCAGGGGACACGGGTGATCCCCTGCGAATTTCTGGTGGCGCGGAACGGGCATGAGGCGGAGCTGAAACATCAGCACACCCTGCTGGTGTCGAACTGTCTGGCGCAGGCCGAGGCGCTCATGCGGGGCCGTTCGCTGGCCGAGGCGACGGCGATCATGGCGAAGAAGGGTCTGACAGGGGCAGAGCTTGACCGTCAGGCGCGGCATCGGGTGTTCAAGGGGAACCGGCCCTCGACGGTGCTGGCCTATGACAAGCTGACGCCTTTCGTGCTGGGCCAGATCATTGCGCTTTATGAGCATCGGGTGTTCGTCGAAGGGGTGATCCTGGGGATCAACTCTTACGACCAATGGGGTGTGGAACTGGGCAAGGAACTGGCCTTGGCGCTGCAACCTGTGCTGGAAGGCAAGTCGGATGGCGCGGGCAAGGATGGCTCGACCCTGGCCTTGGTGAAGTTCCTGCAAGGCTGACCTCCACCCCTGTCCCCTACCCACAAGGGGGAGGGAGACGATAAGGCCCAAGCGCCGCGCTCTGTGATGAAGTGCCCCCCTCCCCCTTGTGGGGAGGGATGGGGTGGGGGGCGGTTCAGGTTTGAAACGCCAGAATGAACAGCAGGGTTCTGCTTTTCTCGGGCCGGGCAAGACCGACATTCACAAAGGAAAACCCCAACAGCCGCCCTTGGGCCACAGGCATGGGAGCATATTCGTCCGGGTTCCAAAAGGGGGCTGCGGCGATGGTCATCTGCGCGTTTTCGCCGGGAACAAAGCCATCGGGCGTGACGGCCAGGCTGTCCAAGACGCGGCGCAGGGTCACGTCGTCGGGGACTTCCAGTTTGATCTGGACAAAGCGGTCCTGAAAGCCACCGTCGACAACGCCCAGAACTGTGACGCCCTCGACCAAAGGGATCAGTGATTCCGTCTGCACATAGTCGGCGGCCTTTGTGGGGTCATCGACGACCGTCGGTCCGCCGAACAGCGTCTGGCCTTGGGCCAGCATCGGGGTCATCAGCAGCAGCGCCACAAGAAAAACCCCGATGATCGCCATGCTCTACAACCCCAGCTTTTGCGCGAACGCCCCGCGATAGACTGCCGAAAGCTCTGCCAATGCAGAGACCTGCGCGCCGATCTTTACGCTTGCGCCGCCGAATTCCCCAACCTGAGCCACCGCCACGCCCGCCGCTTTCGCCGCCGCTGCAAAGGCCGCCAGATCGCCCGGTTTCACGGCCACAAGATAGCGCGCCTGATCTTCGCCGAACAAGGTGGGGATATCCTGACTGTCCAGCGTCAGGCCAATCCCCGCCCCTTCGGCCATTTCAAACGCCGCCAGCGCCAGCCCGCCATCCGACAGGTCAGCGCAAGCCGCGATCAGCCCGCGCTGCGCACGGATGAATTCGCCATTCCGCCGTTCCGCCACCAGATCCACCGCCGGCGCATCGCCGCTTTCGATCCCGAACGCCTCGGCCAAAAGCGCCGATTGGCCCAGATGGCCATGGGTTTCACCCACCACCACCGCCAGATCGCTTGGCCCCGGACGCCCGGCGATGATGTCATCGACCGACGCCAGCAGACCCACCGCACCAATCGTCGGCGTCGGCAGAATGCCCTGCCCATCGGTTTCGTTGTAAAGTGACACGTTGCCCGACACGATGGGCATGTCCAAAGCCGCCACCGCCAGCCCGATGCCCTGAATAGCCCCCACGAATTGCCCCATGATTTCAGGCTTTTCCGGGTTGCCGAAGTTCAGGTTGTCGGTCGTGGCCAAAGGCCGCGCGCCGACGGCGCAGAGGTTGCGGTACGCTTCGGCCACCGCCTGCTTTCCGCCCTCAATCGGGTTTGCCTTGACGTAACGCGGCGTCACGTCGCTGGTAAAGGCCAGCGCCTTGCCCGTGCCATGCACCCGCACCACGCCCGCGCCGAGGCCCGGGGTCACCACGGTATCGGCCATCACCTGGCTGTCATACTGCTCCCAAACCCAGGCCTTATGCGCATAGGATGGGCTGCCGATCAGCGCCTTCAGCGCCTCCATCGGTTCAATCGCAGGCACCGTGCCCAAAGGGGCGGCGGCAGGCGTTGGCACCCAAGGCCGGTCATATTCCGGCGCGCTGGAGGACAGTTTCGACAAGGGAAGGTCGGCCTTGATTTCCCCGCCATGCAGGATCAGGAAACGATCCTCGGGGATGGTTTCGCCCACAATCGCGAAATCCAGATCCCATTTTTCAAAGATCGCCCGCGCTTGCGGTTCCATCGACGGTTTCAGAACCATCAACATCCGTTCCTGGCTTTCCGACAGCATCATTTCATAGGCCGTCATCCGCGCCTCGCGCTGCGGCACAGCGTCCAGGTTCAGCTTGATCCCCAAGCCGCCCTTGTCGCCCATTTCCACCGCCGAACAGGTCAGGCCGGCGGCCCCCATGTCCTGAATGGAGATGACAGCACCGGAGGCCATCAGCTCCAGACAAGCCTCAAGCAAACGCTTTTCGGTAAAGGGGTCACCCACCTGCACGGTGGGGCGTTTTTCCTCGATTGTGTCGTCAAATTCTGCGCTGGCCATCGTGGCCCCGCCGACGCCATCACGCCCCGTCTTGGCCCCCAGATAGACCACTGGCATCCCCACGCCCGAAGCGATGGAGTAGAAAATCTTGTCGGCATCGGCCAGACCCGCCGCAAAGGCGTTCACAAGGCAGTTGCCGTTATAACTGCGGTGAAAGCGGACCTCGCCGCCCACGGTCGGCACGCCAAAAGCGTTGCCATAGGAACCCACACCTTCGACCACGCCCTTGACCAGATGCGCGGTTTTCGGATGGTCCGGCAGACCAAAGGACAGCGCATTCATCGCCGCGATGGGCCGCGCCCCCATGGTAAAGACATCGCGCAGAATGCCGCCCACGCCCGTCGCCGCCCCCTGATGCGGTTCGATGTAAGAGGGGTGGTTGTGGCTTTCCATCTTGAAGATGACCGCCTGCCCGTCGCCAATATCCACCACGCCCGCGTTTTCGCCGGGGCCGCAAATGACCTGAGGCCCAGTCGTGGGCAAGGTCCGCAGCCATTTCTTGGACGACTTATAGGAACAATGTTCGTTCCACATCGCGCTGAAGATGCCCAGTTCGGTGAACGAGGGTTCCCGCCCGATAATCTCAAGAATGCGGGCATATTCATCGGGCTTTAGCCCATGCGCAGCAATCAGTTCGGGGGTGATCGCGGGTTCGGTCATGGCAATCTCCGGCTGGATATGCGGCCTCATAGGCGATTGGGGGGGGCGCGAAAAGCGCTGGGGTGAAAAAACTTTGGCCCGCGACAAAATTTTTTTGCAGACCATGTCGAAAACAGCAAAGGTGCCGCGTCCTTGGGGGATCGAAACCGTGAAAACCGAAAAGGTGACCCATGAGCTTTGTTGTAACCCCGATCTATGCCCTGCCACTGGCGCTGATCTTTCTGGTGCTTTGGTTCCGTGTCAGTTCCATCCGTTCGGCAACGGGCGTGTCTTTTGGCGATGCGGGTAATGTGCAGATTTTGCACCGCGTCCGTCAGCACGGGAATTTCATGGAGTGGGTGCCCTTTGTCCTGATCCTGATGATCCTGGCGGAAGTCATGGGTGCGCCCGCCCTTTATCTGCATATCGGCGGTGCCCTGCTGCTGATCGGGCGGATCGTGCATCCTTTCGGTCTGAAAGCAGACAATGCCGCCCATCCGCTGCGCATCATCGGCAACAGCGCCAATCTTCTGGCTGTGCTGAACCTGATGGTCTGCCTTGGCGTCAACATCCTCGGTCTTTAAACCTCTCACATTCCCAAGGACAAACATCATGAAATATATGCTTCTGATCTATTCGGACCCGACCCGTGAACCGGCCTATGGCACCCCGGAATTTCAGGCAATGATGGGCGGATACTTTGCCTTTAACGAAAAGCTGAAAGCCGATGACGTCGCTTTCGATGGGGAAGCTCTGAAAGGCATCGACACGGCGACCAGCCTGCGGATCAACGGCGGCAAAGTGGAAACCATGGACGGGCCCTTTGCCGAAACGCGGGAACATCTGGGGGGGTATTACATCCTGGACCTGCCCGATCTGGATACGGCGCTGCGCTATGCGGCGATGATCCCCTCGGCGGCCTATGGCACGATCGAGGTGCGGCCGCTGATGAATTACAATCCGGCAGGGTAAGGCGCATGGGGCAAAAAAATCTTTGCCCCATGTCGAAATCGGCAAACCGACAACGTCCTTGGATCACCAGATTGGCTGGTCAGAATGGAGAAGAGAATGAAGTATATGCTGACGCTTTATGCAGCCCCCGGAGCGGAACCGGCCCCCGGAACCCCCGAATTTGACGCGATGATGGAGGAATACATGAAACTGGGCGAAGGTATTCCGGGTGTCGTGACTTTCCTTGCAGGCGAAGGGCTGCTGCCGGTGGAAACGGCGACAACGGTCCGCAAACGCACTGGCAAGGTCGAAACGATGGATGGCCCCTTTGCCGAAACGCGGGAACATCTGGGAGGCTTTTATCTGATCGAAGCGGTGGATCTGGATGCCGCCTTGCGCTTTGCGGCAGAAATCCCTGCGGCGCGCTATGGTTCGGTCGAAGTGCGGCCGGTTATGGAATATTAATTTGACGCCGGAACGCTGCCTGGAACAGCTCGTGCGCGAAGATCGGGGGCGGCTGATGGCCGCCCTTGTTTCGCGTCTGCGCGACATGCAGCGGGCTGAGGATGCTTTGCAGGAGGCGATGGCCTCGGCCTTGGTGCATTGGGGGCGGAATGGATTGCCCGCGTCCCCAAAGGCTTGGCTGTTGCAAGTCGCCTGGCGAAAAGCGCTGGACAGAATCCGGCGCGGCGGCACAGAACAGCGGGGTCTGGCGGATCTGTTGATCCGCGCCGACGAGGTGCAAGATGCGGGGGAAGATATCCCCGATCATCGGCTGCGCCTGATCTTTACCTGCTGCCACCCAGCGCTTGAGGCGAAAAGCCGGGTTGCGCTGACCCTTCGAACGGTTTGTGGGCTGACGACAGGGCAGATTGCGCAGGTGTTTCTGGATGCCGAACCGACGATGGGGCAACGCCTTTCGCGGGCCAAGGCGAAAATTGCCGGGGCGGGGATCGCCTATCAGGTGCCGGGGCCAGAGGCCTGGGGTGAAAGGCTGCATTCGGTTCTGACGGTGGTCTATCTGATCTTTACGGCTGGCTATACGGCTGGGCCTGTGGATGGGCGCAATCTTTGTGAAGAAGCGATCTTTCTGGTGCGGTTGGTGAATGGGTTGCGGCCGGATGAAGCCGAGATCGAGGGCGCCTTGGCCCTGCTGTTGATCACCCATTCCCGCCGGGCGGCGCGGGTTGATGAATTGGGTATCACCGTCCCTTTAGCCCGGCAGAACCGTCGGCGTTGGGATCTGCGAATGCTATCAGAGGGGCGTGGCTGGTTGGACAAGGCTATCGCACGCAGGGCCAGCGGGCCTTTTCAGATCAAGGCCGCCATTGCCTCGCTTGCATCGGTCGAAAGCGGTCCAACGGATTGGCCGCAGATTGCTGGTTTGTATCAAGGCCTGCTGCGGTGGGAGCCGACGCCTGTGGTGCGATTGAATTTGGCAGTGGCGATGGCCGAGGCTGGCGATTTGGATCGGGCCTTGGACCTATTGCATTTGATTGGTCCTGATATGCAGGACTATCAACCTTTCCATGCGGCAGTGGCTGATTTGTTGGCCCGCAGCGGGCAGGGGCAGGCTGCGCGAGAGGCGTATGACCGCGCGATTGCTATGGCGACACATTCCGGCGACGCCCGCTTTCTGATCGAACGCCGCGCCGCACTGCCCGATTGAAAGGCAAATCCCGCTTGAGCAAAAAAAAGGCCGAGCAGAAGCTCGGCCATAGTCCAACAGGGAGGTATGAAGGAGGTAAGAGAAACTCAATCACCGCCTTCGAGGGGTGAGATAGGGCTTTGCTGCCCCCTGTTCAAGGGAAACCATGCTGCATATGCGGCATGGCCGCTATGCGTTGTGCGCATGGGGTCAGAGGATGAAGTTGTCGATGGTCAGCCCTGTGGCACCTGTGACATAGATCACCATCTCGGCGGCAACGTCATTGTCGTTGTCCAGATAGATGATCGTGCTGCCGTCCACGACTTCAAGCCGGATTTCGCCACCTTGCGAACGGAAGGCGCCATTGGCGCGGAAGGTGAAGGTTTCGTTCGCCGTGGTCCCGGCGCGAGCGTCGATGGCGGCGAAGTCGAATTTATCAAAACCCGGCCCGGTCGCCTGAAACTGAATCACATTGTCCAGGTTCATCAGCATGATGGTGGGGTTGGCATTGCTTTCGTTCATGGCGTTGTATTTCAGGATGTCGCGCTGATCGTCATCACCCAAGACAAAGATGTCCCAGCCCTTGCCGCCATTCAAAAGGTCTGCCCCCGCATCGGCCACCAGAAAGTCGTTTCCGCCGCGCCCGATCAGCGTGTCATTGCCCGTTGCCGTCTGGAAATGGTTCGCCCCGGCCGTTCCAGAAATCTTGTCATGGCCATAGGAGCCGAAGACGTTTTCAAAGCCGCTGATCTTGTCCTTGCCCATCGCCCCGAGGTTTTGGACCCCCTGTCTTTTGCAGATCGAGCGTCACGCCGCCGCTATATTCAACAGACCCCTCGAAGCTATTGTAAAGATGAGAGAAATATATCCAATCCACGTCCGCGCCGCCATTCAGCGTGTCGTTTCCGGCACCGGCAAAAGCAAAGTCGTTTCCACCCCGCAGAATGACCAGATCATTGCCCGCCTGATCAGCATAGGTTTCTACTGCCGCCCCGCCTTGCACGGTATCCTTGCCTGCACCGGCATAGACATCATGCGTGTTCGCCGCATGGGCGACGCGCATATCAATCAGATCGTTCTTGCCCAAGGTATAGATGTCATAATCCTGCGGCGTTTCCTGCGCCAGCACGGTGACCTTGTCGTTGTCCTTGCCGAAGTTGAAAGCCGGTCCATAAAGGCTGCCGTTGGCAACGCCCGTCAGATTCAGAACTGCCATTTGAAATTCCCATGTTGTGAAGGTTTCGCACTCGTCACAACACAGGTGCAGGGATCAATCTTCCTGCTGGCGCTTCCGGTAGGCCATGATCTCTTCGGTCACGAAATCGCGGAAGGCGGCCACCCGTTTGGAATGGCGCAGCTCTTCGGGATAGGCAAGGAAAACCGGCACTTCACCGCTTTCCACCTCGGGCAAAACCCGCACCAGTTGCGGAAAATCCTCGGTCAAATAGTCCGGCAGGACACCGATGCCCAGATGGTTCAGCACCCCCTGCAAGACACCGAAATAGTTGTTGACGGTGAGGGTCGAGGGGATGTCGTGGCTCATCAGATCGGCCACCAGATTGGCGCCCGCCTGCACTTGGGGCGTGCCAGCATGCTGGCTGATCAGCCGATGCTGGCTTAGGTCGTCCATCGATTGCGGCGTGCCATGTTCGGCCAGATATTCGGGGCTGGCGTAAAGCCGCATCCGGATCTGCATCAGCCGTTTGCGGATCAGGTCGGCCTGGCTGGGTTCCTTCATGCGGATGGCCACGTCAGCCTCACGCATGGGCAGGTCCAGCACCCGTTCCTCAAGCATCAGGTCGATCTTGAGCGCGGGGAATTTCGCGTAAAGCTTTGCCAGACGTGGGGCGAGCCACAGCGTGCCAAAACCCATCGTCGTCGTTACACGGAGTTCGCCGAAAACCTCATCCTCGCTGTCGCGGATACGGGCGGCGGTGGCGTCCAGACGTTTGACCATCGCCTGCGTCGCCTCGAACAGCAGTTCGCCCTGTTCGGTCAGGATCAGGCCGCGCGCATGACGGTGGAACAGGGTGACGCTTAGGCTTTCCTCCAATGCCCTGATCTGACGGCTGACCGCCGATTGCGACAGATGCAGAACATCCCCCGCATGCGTCAGGCTGCCGGCATCGGCCACCGCGTGAAAAATGCGCAACTTGTCCCAGTCCATCTGGCCCCCGCCCGTTTCTGAAATAACCTTAACATATGTGCTTTCTGCATGTCAGGCTTTCGATTGCAACATGGCTGTCAAAATATTCCGTTAAAGGGGCCGGGTGAAAAATATCGGATCAAGGTCATGAATACCCCCCGCGACATCACCTATGCCACTGGCATTGCCAGCAAACCCGCGCAAACCGTCATCCGCACGCTGGAGGCATTGACCGGACGGCGCAGCCTTTTGCGGCGAGCGGCGGGCTATGATCGGGAACTGGCGGCGGGCAGGTCGTTCTGGCAGGTGATGCCGGAACGCTATGGTCTGACTTTGCAGGTGGCGGCGGGGAACCTGAACGACATACCCGCGAACGGGCCGTTGATCCTGATTTCGAATCACCCCTACGGCATTCTGGACGGGTTGATGATGGGCCATATCTTGGACCGTCTGCGCCCCGATTTTCGGATTCTGGCGAATGCGGTCTTCCGGCGGGCCGAGGTGCTAGACCGGGTGCTGCTGCCCGTCGATTTCAGCGAAACACGCGAGGCTGTGGCGCTGAACCTGCAAACACGGGCCAAGGCGCTGGATTATCTGGGGCAGGGTGGCGCAATTGGCATTTTTCCGGGCGGGACGGTGTCGACGTCGCAAAAGCCTTTGGGGCGGCCGATGGATCCGGTTTGGCGGAATTTTACCGCCAAGATGATTGCGAAATCCGGGGCGGTGGTGGTGCCGATCTTCTTTCCGGGGCACAATTCGCGGCTGTTCCAGATGGCGTCACATCTGCATTATTCCTTGCGCCTTGGCCTGCTGCTGAAAGAGTTCCGCGCGCGGTTGGATCAGCCGGTGCCCGTGGTGGTGGGCCAGCCCCTTGCTGCCGGCGAGATTGCGGCGCGCAGGGGCGATCCAACCGCGCTGATGGAATGGCTTCGGCGGTCCACCTATGACCTTTCCCCCGGCCCGCGAAAATCCTATGCTCTGGGCTACGAGTTCGAGGCGAAATACAGAAACCCGTAAGGGGCCATGCGCCCCAAAGGGTCAGGGGGCAGGCATGGCGGTTGGGATTTTCGATTCAGGTCTGGGTGGGCTGACGGTGCTGGACGCGGTGTCGCGCAAGCTGCCGGATGTGCCCTTTGTCTATTTCGGCGACAATGCCCATGCGCCTTATGGCGTGCGGACGCCGGATGACATCTACAACCTGACAACGGCGGCGGTGGAACGGCTTTGGGCTGAGGGCTGCGATCTGGTGATCCTGGCCTGCAACACGGCCAGTGCGGCGGCCTTGAAGCGGATGCAGGAACACTGGATCCCCAAAGACAAGCGGGTTCTGGGGGTCTTTGTGCCGCTGATCGAGGCACTGACCGAACGGCAATGGGGCGACAATTCCCCGCCGCGCGAGGTGGCAGTGAAACATGTCGCGTTGTTTGCAACGCCTGCGACGGTGGCCAGCCGGGCGTTTCAGCGGGAACTGGCCTTCCGCGCGATTGGGGTGGATGTCGAGGCACAGCCCTGCGGCGGGGTGGTCGATGCGATCGAGGCGGGGGATGAGGCCTTGGCCGAAAGCCTTGTGCGGGCGCATGTCGATGCGCTGAAACGCCGGATGCCTGCGCCCGAGGCGGCGATTTTGGGCTGCACGCATTACCCGCTGATGGAAAAGACCTTTGCCGAGGCTTTGGGGCCAGAGGTGAAGGTCTATTCCCAAGCCAATCTCGTGGCGGAATCGCTTGCGGATTATCTGGTGCGGCGGCCGGAATTTCTTGGCAAGGGGACGGAATCGAAGTTTCTGACCACGGGCGATCCGAAAAAGGTTAGCGACAATGCCACGCAGTTTTTGCGGCGGAAGGTGACGTTTCAGGCTGCATAGGCGTCTTGCATCCCCTGCGTCTTGGGGCCATCTAAGGCGCATGCAAATCAGGGGGCCGTCATGCCGTTCAACATCGCCATTCTGGGGGCTTCGGGTTACACGGGGGCGGAACTTGTCCGCCTGATCGCGACCCATCCCGAAATGACGATCAAGGCGCTGTCCGCCGACCGTAAGGCCGGGATGCAGATGGCCGAGGTTTTCCCCTTTCTGCGGCATCTGGACCTGCCGACCCTGCAAAAGATTGACGAGATCGACTTTGCGGGCATTGACCTGTGTTTCTGCGCGCTGCCGCATGCCACGACGCAACAGGTCATCAGTGCCCTGCCGCGGAACCTGAAAATCGTCGATCTTTCCGCCGATTTCCGGCTGCGCGACGCGGCGGCCTATGAAAAGTGGTATGGCCAGCCCCATGCCGCGATGGATTTGCAGGCCGAGGCGGTTTACGGGCTGACCGAGTTTTACCGGGCCGAAATTGCCCAGGCCCGCCTGGTGGCGGGCACGGGCTGCAATGCGGCGACGGGGCAATTTGCCTTGCGGCCCCTTGTCGCGGCGGGGGTGATTGATCTGGACGACATCATCATCGACCTGAAGGCCGGGGTTTCCGGTGCAGGTCGTTCGCTGAAGGAAAATCTGCTGCATGCGGAGCTGTCGGGCGGTACCCACGCTTATTCCGCCGGGGGCAAGCATCGGCATTTGGGCGAATTCGATCAGGAGTTTTCCAAAATCGCAGGGCGGCCGGTGCAGGTGCAGTTCACGCCACATCTGTTGCCGATGAACCGGGGCATTCTGGCGACGGTTTATGTCAAGGGCGATCCTTCGGCGGTGCATGAAACGCTGGCAAGCGCCTATAAGGACGAGCCTTTCCTGCAAGTCTTGCCCTTTGGGCAACTGCCTTCGACTCGCGATATTGCGGGATCGAACTTCTGCCATCTGGGCGTTGTGGGCGACCGGCGGGCGAACCGGGCGATTGTGGTGGCCGTTTTGGACAATCTGACCAAGGGTTCTTCGGGGCAGGCGATCCAGAACGCGAACCTCATGCTGGGTCTGCCGGAAACCACGGGCCTGATGCTGGCCCCGCTTTTTCCCTGATCGCCAAAGGCAGCCATGCGCAACCTGAAAAAACAACGCCGTATCCAGATCATCATTATCGCCTTCGTGGCCTTGGCGGTGGCGACGGGTTTGATTGGTTATGCCATGCGCGATGGCATCAATTTTTTCCGCTCCCCCACGCAGGTCGTGGAACAGCCACCCGAGCTTGGGGAAATCTTCCGTATCGGCGGTCTGGTGGAACCTGGCTCGCTGGTGCAGGGGCAGGGTGAGGCGATCACCTTCAAGGTGACGGATGGGGGGGCTTCCATTCCCGTCAGCTATACGGGGATCAAGCCGGACCTGTTCAAGGAAGGGCAGGGAACAATTGCCTTGGGGCAGATGCAGGACGGGGTTTTTGTGGCCACGGAAATTCTGGCCAAGCATGACGAAACCTATATGCCCAAAGAAGTGATCGACGCCTTGAAGGAACAGGGCGTTTATCAGGAACCTGCGAACGACTGATTTTCACGCCGTTAACTGCCCCTTGGCAGGTTTGTGCCCAACAAAGGGGGCACTATGCCGACAGTGAAAGAAATAGCTGCCGAAATCGTCGGGCGCGAGGGCGGTTTCGTAAACGACCCAGATGATCCGGGGGGGGCCACGAAATACGGCGTGACCTTGGGCACGCTGCGGCGTCTTGGCCTTGACCTGACGGGCGATGGGGCGGTTGGTATCCCGGATGTGCAGGCTCTGACACGGGATCGGGCCGAGGCGATCTTTGTCGAGCACTATTTTCAAAAACCAGGGATCGGCAATCTGCCCGAGGTTTTGCAGCCCTCGGTCTTTGACATGTATGTCAACGCAGGCACCAACGCTGTGAAGATCCTGCAACGGATGGTCAGCAAAATGGGCTTTGCCTGCGCCGACGATGGGGCGATTGGGCCGCAAACCATCCGCGCTGTGCAACTGGCCGCCGAGGCCGCGCCGAAACACATCGCCGATGCTTATGCCATCGAACGGCGGAACTACTATTACTGGCTGGCCGATGCCCGGCCTGCGTCGCGGAAATATGCCCGCAGCCGGACGGGGGGCAAAGGCGGCTGGATCACGCGGGCCGAAAGCTTCATGGCGGCGCGCTATCGCCTTTCAGACAAGCAACACAAGGCACGGGTGGCAGCATGGGGTTGATCGGGCGTTTGGGCAATATGGCGGCCTTGGGTCAGGCCGCGCGGGATGTCGCCGGGGTGATCGCGGGGGACGAGACCAAGGCGCGAGAGCTGGACATTCAGGCGCAGGGGGCGGCGCTGGGGCAGATGGGGGCGGAATTCGGCGGGACGGGCTGGTTTGATCGGGCGCTGAACGGGCTGAACCGCCTGCCGCGCCCCTTGATGGTGTTCGGCACTTTGGGGCTGTTCACCTATGCGATGGTCGATCCGGTCGGGTTTTCATTCAGGATGGAGGGGCTGAACATGGTGCCCGAGGCTTTGTGGTGGATCCTTGGCGCAATCGTCGCCTTTTACTTTGGAGCACGCGAAACGCATTATATGCGGGGGAAAAACCCCGCGTTGCGACCGACGACCCCATTCGCGGACAATGCGGCGCTGGAGGATTGGCGCAGGGGTGGGGCGCCCCATCCTTGACGATTGGTCGCCAATCGGGCATCCGGTCAGGATCAACAAGGACGTGACCGATGAACCTTTTCGCGGAGATCCGGGCGCTGGTGATCAGTGCTTTGGACGACATGGTGGCCAAGGGCGAACTGCCCCAGGGTCTTGATTTCACCGCCGTTGCGGTGGAACCGCCGCGAGATGCTGCGCATGGTGACATGGCGACCAATGCCGCGATGGTGCTGGCGAAACCCGCAGGCCAACAGCCCCGCCAGATTGCGGAAGGCTTGGCCGGGCGGCTGATGGCCGATCCGCGTGTGGCGGGGGCAGATGTGGCTGGCCCCGGTTTCCTGAACCTGCGTTTGGATGCAGCGGTCTGGCATAGTCTGACGCGCGCGGTCCTGCTTGCGGGCAAGGAATATGGCCGGGCCTCTATCGGCCAGAAGCAGAAGGTCAACGTCGAATTCGTCAGCGCAAACCCGACCGGCCCGATGCACGTCGGCCATGTGCGCGGCGCGGTCGTGGGCGATGCTTTGGCGAACCTTCTGGCTTTTGCGGGCTGGGATGTGACGCGGGAATATTACATCAACGACGGCGGCGCACAGGTCGATGTGCTGGCCCGTTCCGCCTATGAACGCTATCGCGAAGCCCTTGGTCTGGAACCCGAAATCCGCGAAGGCCTTTATCCCGGCGATTATCTGATTCCGGTGGGCGAGGCGCTTAAGGCCAAGTATGGCGACAGTCTGCTGGACAAGGGCGAGCAATATTGGCTGGCCGAGGTGCGCGATTTTGCCACCGAACAGATGATGGCCATGATCCGCGAGGATCTGGCTGCGCTTGGCGTCCGGATGGATCTTTATTCCAGCGAAAAGGCGCTATACGGCACCGGCCAGATCGAGGCCGCGATCCAGCGCCTGCGTGACATGGACCTGATCTATGAAGGCGTGCTGGAACCGCCGAAGGGTCAACTGCCCGAGGATTGGGAACCGCGCGAACAGACCCTGTTCCGCTCGACGGCGCATGGCGATGATGTGGACCGTCCGGTGAAAAAGTCGGATGGAAGCTGGACCTATTTCGCGCCCGACATTGCCTATCACTATGACAAAGTGTCGCGCGGCTATGATCAGCTGATCGACATTTTCGGCGCCGATCATGGCGGCTATGTCAAGCGGATGAAGGCCGCCGTTTCCGCGCTTTCGGGCGGCAAGGTGCCCTTGGATATCAAGCTCATTCAGCTTGTGAAGCTGTTCAAGGGCGGTCAGCCCTTTAAAATGTCGAAACGGGCGGGCACCTTTGTCACGCTGCGCGAGGTTGTCGAACAGGCAGGGGCGGACGTCACCCGTTTCATGATGCTGACCCGCAAGAATGATGTGGCGCTGGATTTCGATTTTGACAAGGTGCTGGAACAGTCCAAGGACAACCCGGTTTTCTATGTCCAATACGCCAATGCCCGGATCAATTCGGTGCTGCGCAAAGCGCGCGAGGCGGGTTGGATTGTCGAAGATGCCACGCTTTCGGGCGTCGATTTGTCGGGACTAACCCATCCTGCCGAACTGGCGCTGATCGCCAAAATGGCCGAATGGCCGCGTCTGGTGGAAATCGCCGCCAAGGGGAACGAGCCGCATCGGGTGGCCTTCTACCTGTATGAATTGGCGTCCGACCTGCACAGCCTGTGGAACCGGGGCAATGACGAGTTGTCCTTGCGTTTCGTGCAGGACAGCGAAAGCGCATCCCTGCCGAAAATCGCGTTGGCGCGTGCCACGGGCGTTGTCATTTCCGCCGGTCTTGCTATTCTGGGCGTGACTCCGGTCGAGGAAATGCGCTGACAACAGGCGCCCCGCCCGGATGAAAACAGGCAAGATGGGGGAATAACCCCCGGGCAGTAGGGCAGAGCAATGGCGGTCATGAACCAAGACGGGTATCAACCCGTCCGCGCGCGCAAACCTGTGCAGCAGCAACAGGCGTATATTCAGCGCCAGCAGGTGCAATCCTATTATCATCCGGCGCATGGTGGGCCGGTAGCTGCGCCGAAACGGGCGGGCCGATTCCAGCGAAATGTCAATCTGGCGGGGGGACTGGTTTCCCTGGGCCTTCTGCTGGGGGGCGTCTGGTGGGCCTATGATCTTGCGGTGCGGGATGTGTCGGGTGTGCCGGTTGTGCTGGCGATCGAGGGGCCGATGCGCGTGGCCCCCAGCAATCCGGGCGGCGAATTGGCCGATCACATGGGTCTTGCCGTGAATTCGGTGGCGGCCGTGGGGCAGGCGGCCCCTGTGGCCGAGCAACTGGTTCTGGCGCCAAAACCCGTCGATCTGACGATGGAAGATGGCCCTGGTCTTTCAGCAGCAGGGGCGGTGGCCGCCGCGCCACAAGAGGTCGAAGTGTCTGCGCCTGCGGCGGCGGGGCCGGAATTGCTGATGGATGTGGCGCTCACCGAGGCTTTGGCCGAGCCCGTGGCCGAAACGGCCGAGCCAGAACTGGCGGCAGTGGCCATTGAAAACAACCCTGATCTGGCTGGAATGCGGCCTCGGATGCGACCGGGCACGGTGCTGGATCAAGGCGAAAGTCTGCAACCTGCCGGCGGGCCAGTGATCGTGCAGCCGGCAGCACCGGCCCAACCCGATGCCGTGGAAGTCCAAGCCAGTGCCATCCAGCCGGGAACTTGGCTGGTGCAGATCGGGGCTTTTGATGATGTCGAAGGTGCGCGGGGCCATTGGGCGGAACGCGCGGCGCTTTATCCGGCGGAAATGACGGGCAAAACGCGCGTCGTGCAAGAGGCGGATGTGGGCGGGCAGAAATTCGTGCGGCTTCGGGTGGATGGCTTTGCCGACAAGCAAGCCACCCATGAATTCTGCAAGGCCATGTTGGAAAAGGATATGATCTGCATTCCGGTGCTGGTGGAATGACCCCGGCAGGCCGCACGGCGGCGATATTCGGTCTCGCCGGTCCTGTGCTGACGGCGGAGGAGCGTGATTTCTTTCGCGCCGCTGATCCCTTTGGTTTCATTCTGTTTGCGCGGAACGTCGAAGATCCCGATCAGCTGCGCCGACTGACAGGTGATTTGCGGCAGTCCGTTGGCCGCGATGCGCCCATTCTGATTGATCAGGAAGGCGGGCGGGTGCAGCGGATGCGGGCCCCGCATTGGGCGGAATATCTGCCGCCCTTGGATGCCGTGGCAAGGGCGGGAGATCAGGCCCCCCGTATGATGTGGCTGCGCTATCGGCTGATTGCCCATGAATTGCGGGCGATGGGTGTCGATACCAACTGTGCGCCCTGTCTGGACGTCGCGACGGATCAGACCCATCCTTTCCTGAAAAACCGCTGTTTTGCCGACGATCCGGCGCAAGTGGCGCTTTTGGGTCGGGCCGCCGCCGATGGGCTTTTGGCGGGGGGCGTCCTGCCTGTGATGAAACACCTGCCGGGCCATGGCCGTGCCGCACTGGACACGCATCTGGAACTGCCCACGGTGAATGTGGATTCCGAAGCGCTGGACGACACCGATTTCGCGCCCTTCCGGGCATTGGCTGATCTGCCGATGGCGATGACCGCCCATATCGTCTTTTCTGCTTTTGACCGCCGACCGGCGACGCTGTCGCCGGAAATGGTACGTGTGATCCGCGAACAGATCGGCTTTGACGGGCTGCTGATGACCGACGATCTGAATATGCAGGCTTTGAAAGGCACCGCGGCCGAAAGCACCCGTGCCGCCCGAATGGCCGGTTGCGATATGGCCCTATTCTGCAAGGGCACGGTGGCCGAGATGGCGCTGATCGCCGACGCTGCGGGACAGATGGGGCCCGAGACGATGGTGCGGGCGCAAAAGGCTCTGGCGGCACGGCGCTTGCCCGAAGCCGTTGACATCGATGCGCTGCGTGCGGAACACTCTGCCCTGTTGGGCGGGGAAGGTGATGGCTGAGGATTGGGATCAAGCGGAACGTCTGTCCGTCGCCGACCGGCTCGCCGCCGAGGCGCTGATCGTCGATGTGGACGGGTTCGAGGGGCCTTTAGACCTTTTGCTGTCCATGTCGCGGTCGCAAAAGGTGGACCTGCGGCGGATTTCGGTCCTGCAACTGGCCGAGCAGTATTTGATTTTCGTGAACAAAGCCAAGGACCTGCGCATCGAACTTGCGGCGGATTATCTGGTGATGGCGGCTTGGCTCGCCTATCTGAAATCCCGCCTTCTTTTGCCGCCTGATCCCACCGACGAAGGCCCCTCTGCTCAGGAAATGGCGGCGCATCTGGCGTTTCAGCTGGAACGGCTGGCCGCTATGCGTGAGGCTGCGGCGCGGCTCATGGCGCGGGATCAGTTGGGAAGGGATTTCTTTGCTAGGGGCCTGCCCGAAGATGTCAGCCATCTGCGGAAGGTGACCTATGAAGGGAGCCTGATCGACCTGATGCGCGCCTATGCAAGGCTGCGGACGCGGGACGAATTCCGCCCCTTTGTGATGGATCGCGACCATGTGTTCACCATGGAACAGGCCTTGGAACGGCTGCGGGGGATGCTGGGCTATGTTGGCGAATGGTCTGATCTGCAAGGCTTTTTGCCGGAAGGCTGGGATGGCACGCCGATGCAGCGGCGTTCGGCCTTGGCCGCGCATTTCGCGGCGGTTCTGGAAATGACGAAGCAAGGGCAATTGCTGCTGCGGCAGGGCGAAACCTTTGCGCCCTTGCAGATACGGGCGCGTGAAGGGGGGCGGGGATGAGCGAGCGGGAACAGTCGCTTTTCGATGCGCCACCGATGGGCGAACAGGAGCGTATGGTCGAGGCGATCCTGTTCGCCAGCGCCGAACCCGTGACCTTGGCGGAACTGGCATCACGGATGCCGCATGGCTGCGATGCGGCCGAGGCGGTGGCGCATGTGCAAAAGCGCTATGAAGGGCGGGGTGTGCGATTGCATCAGGTGGGGACGGCTTGGGCATTTCGGACAGCGCCGGACCTTGGCTATCTGATGCAGAAGGAAAGCCTTGAGGCGCGCAAACTGTCTCGTGCCGCGATCGAAACTTTGGCGATTGTGGCCTATCATCAGCCGGTGACACGGGCAGAAATTGAAGAAATCCGAGGGGTTGCGGTCAGCCGTGGAACGGTGGACCAATTGCTGGAACTGGATTGGATCCGGCTGGGCCGGCGGCGCATGACACCGGGGCGGCCAGTGACATTCGTGGTGACAGAACAGTTCCTGGATCATTTCGGTCTTGAATCGGCACGGGATCTGCCGGGGCTGAAGGATCTGCGGGCGGCAGGGCTTTTGGACAACCGACCCTTGCCAGATCCGAATGCGATCCCATCTGAAGAAGACGAAGGCGCGACCGATCAGGCCGACATGTTCGAGGAGTAGGGATGGATATTCAGCGTTTGTTGCAACAGATGGGCAGCCGCTTGCTGCGCCGGTTTCTGACGAAAGGTGTTATGACGGGCATCAACAAGGTGGCTGGGAAAGGCAAACGCGGGTCTGGTGGCGCAGGCAGTGATGCCGCGCAACGGATGCGGCAGACCCAGAAAATGATGCGGCGCTTTCGCCGTTAGGCGGGCGGGATGAACGGCTGCTGGATGTTCTGGAACACCGCCAGCCCCTCATAATGCGCGGAATGGGCGGCCAGCGCGGGGTAAGCCGTCAGATCGACCACTTGTGGCATCGACTCGGCGACGTGTCGCAGGGCGCAGGCCAGCGCGATGTCGGCATGGCTGATACGGTTTCCAAACCAGAAAGGCCCCTCTACCTTGGCCCGTTCCGCCTGCAACACCGCCAGAACCTGCCCGACCTGCGTACGGCAACGCGCCTCCCACACGGGCGACCTTTGTTCGTGCAGCACCATTTCGTAAAACAGGCTAACCGCCTTTTCTGAAAGCCCGGTAGACAAGGCCACTGCTTTCAAAACCTTGTGCCGATCCGGCTCCAACCCGGGTGCCAAAGCCTTTTCGGGGGCCACCCGGCTGTCGAGGTAATCTAGGATCAGATGGCTGTCGATCAGCACGAAACCATCGTCCAGCACCAGCGTCGGCACCCGCATCAAGGGGTTATAAAAAGCCAGCTTTTCTGCATCGGAAAAGGTGCTCCACGGGCGGTGTTCAAAGGCAATGTCATAGATTGTGAGCGCGATGCCAACGCGGCGGACAAAGGGGCTGTCATATTGGCCGATCAGGATCATTCGACGGGGCTCACTTTCTTTAGATAGGCCGCCACGGCCTGACGGTCGCTTTCCGGTAGACGGGCCATGTTTTCCACGACATGAGACATATGCCCCCCGACGCTGTCAAACTCTGGCGTGAAGCCGGATGTCAGATATTCGACGATTTCATCCTCGCTCCATGTCAGTTTTGCGGGGGTGATGTTCGGAATATTCCCCTCACCCGAGGGGTTCGGCGCCCCCGCCAGCCAGGCGCTGCGCGTCTGTCCGCCCAAGGCATTGCGCGGCGTGTGGCATTCTCCGCAATGGGCCATCGCCTCGGCGATGTAGCGGCCCCTTTGTTCCGCTTCGGACAGATCGCCACCCACGGCCCAACCCGAAGGAAGGAACAGCAGTTTCCACCCGCCCAAGGAACGGCGGATATTGTAGGGAAAGCCCACCTCATGCGGCAGGCTGGCGGTTTCCACGGCGGGCAGGGTCTGCATAAAGGCATAAAGATCCGCCACATCCTGCGGCACCATGTTCTGATAGGCCGCATACGGCAGGGCGGGGTAATAGTGCTGACCTTCGGGTGAGACGCCCTTTTGGATGGCATTGGCGAACTGCTCCAACGTCCAACCGCCGATGCCATGGGCCGGATCGGGCGAGATATTGGGCGAAAGGAACGTCCCAAAAGCGGTTTCAAAACGTTGACCGCCGGGTAGTTTCAGCTGATCCTCGCCCTTGGCTTCCGCCGCCATATGGCAAGAGGCGCAGCCGGTGGCCCAGAACACCGCCTCGCCCTTGGCCGCATCCCCGGCGATGCCCGCAAATGTATCCGACGGCAGGGTTTTGGGCGCGGTCAGAACCCACCCTGCGCCGCCCCCGACCAAACCCAGAACTAGCAATCCAGTCAGAAGCTTTTTCATCGCGGGGTTTCCCTGGCTATTTCCTTGATCCTGCTACGCTTTGCCTTGCCGATCAATTCCCCGTGCGATGAAATTCCCGTGTCAGGGTTTTGCCCGACCATTCACCGTCAGGAATTCGGGCCAGCCGAACATATACTCATAGGCCCCAAAGGCCACGCAGACCGCGACAATCCCCAAAACAAAGGCCACTTGCCGTGGGCTTGGCGGATTGCGCGCCCAGCGTGACATCTTGATCAGCCAGCGCGGGTTCATTCTTCACCCGTGAACCGAACCTTGCCAATATAAGGCAAGTTGCGGTTTCTCTGCGCAAAATCAATGCCATAACCCACGACGAATTCATCGGGAATGGCAAAACCCGTCCAAGTCGCCGCCATGTCGATCTCGCGCCGCGATGGCTTGTCCAGCAAAGCGCAAACCTCCAGCCGCGCCGGTTCGCGCGACCGCAGCAGGTTCACCACATGGTGCAGCGTAAAGCCCGTATCGACGATATCCTCCACCACCAGCACATCCCGCCCGGCAATTTCGCCGCGCAAGTCCTTGAGAATGCGCACTTCACGGCTGGAGGTCATGCTGTTGCCATAGCTAGAGGCCTCTAGAAAATCCACCTCGACCGGCAGGTCGATTTCCCGCACCAGATCGGCGATGAAGACAAAGGAACCGCGCAGCAGGCCCACCACGACCAGCTTGTCGGTGCCCTGATAATGCGCGGTAATCTCGCGGCTTAACGCCTCGACCCGCGCCGCGATGGCCTTGGCGCTGATCAACTGGTCGATGACATAGGGGCGATGGGGCATGGCACACTCTTGATTTCCGCCTTAGCCTTAGCCAAAGACAGTCCCCAAGTCACGCGTTCCGGTCCCATGCCCACCCATCACGAAACCAAGATCATGCCCTATACCGCCCAGCAGATGTACGATCTGGTGGCCGACGTGGGCAATTATCCGAAATTCCTGCCATGGACGGCGGCGGCGCGCATCCGGTCGCGCTCGGGCGGACCCGAGGGTGAGGTGATGGAGGCCGATCTGGTGATCAGCTTCAAGGTGTTCCGGGAACGCTTTGGAAGCCGGGTGACGCTGTTTCCGGGAATCAAACGGATCGACACCGAATATTTGGACGGGCCGTTTCGCCACATGAAAAGCTATTGGGCCTTTCGGGATCGGGCCGAAGGCGGCAGCGAAGTGGAATTCTTTGTCGATTTCGAATTCCGCAATGCAATCTTGCAGGGCATCATCGGCGTCGTCTTCAACGACGCGATGCAACGCATTGTGCGGGCCTTTGAACGGCGGGCGAAAGAACTTTACGGCTGATCCGACGGAACCAGATCACGGCGACGTTACCTTCAAAACAACGAGGGAACGGTGTGATGAAATTTCTGACTTTGCTTTTGTTTCTTCTGCCCGGTTTTGCCTTGGCCGACCGGCAGGAAATTCGGCTGGGCGACAGGGCCTATGTCATCGATCTGCCCGCAAGGGCCGTTGGCGCCCCGCTGATCTTGGTCTTGCATGGCGGTGGCGGCAGCCCTGCGCAAATCGCCCGAAATTCAGGCTTCAGTTTGCCGGCGAACAAGGCGGGCTATGCGGTGATTTATCCGGAAGGCTCAGGCCGTATCAAAACTTGGAACGGTGGCTATTGTTGCGGCTTCGCCCAACGGAACAAGGTGGATGACATCGCCTTTCTGGATCTGGCGATCAAAGACGCGGGCAAGCGCTTTAAACTCAACACAGATCGGCTGTATCTGACGGGCATGTCGAATGGCAGTCTGATGGTTGAGGCCTATGCCGCCAGTAAGCCCCGCCGGGTCAAGGCCGTGGCGGGTGTGTCCGGCACTTTGGACATCGCGAGCTTTCCAGTGCGGGGGCAGGTTGCACTTCTGCATATCCACGGCACAGCGGATACGCAGGTGCCTTATGCTGGCGGTTTGCCGACTGATGGCTTCACCGATACGCATTTTTCGGCCGTGACCGAGGTGGTGGATGCCTTTGTCCAGCGCTGGGGAACCGGCCTCATGCGGACAAGCCGAACACTTGACCGCTTTGATGATGGGACGAAGGTGACAATTGAGAATTGGACCCAAAAGGGCAGGGTGGTCGTGCGGCTGATCACGGTTGAGAATGGTGGTCATGTCTGGCCCGGGGGGCGGCGTGCGGGGCGGCAGGGCGGTCAGACGCAAGAGATCAGCGCGAATGACGAGATTCTGCGGTTCTTCGCTCAGTTTCCCTGATCAGCGGTCCGGCGCGATCAGCCCCAGACCCCGCAAATAGATGCCGATACCGGTTTCCAGCAGGTCTTCGGGTGGAAAGGGGCTGCGCGCGCCGGGGGCACCACGGGCATAAAGTTCCACCACGCCATGTGACAGGGCCCAGATATGGGCCGAAAACATGCTGGCGGGGGGGCGCTTGTCGGGGGGCAGGTGCAGCGACAGGTTCGCCGCTGCCTTTTCCAGCACGCCTTGTGCGCGTGCGGCCACGGGGGCGAGCGCAGGATGGGCTTGCAAAGACAGCCCGCCTTCGAACATCGCTTTGTAGTGGCCGGGGTATTTCCGCGCAAAGGCGAGGTAGGCCCGCCCCGTCGCCTCAAATGCCGCCAGGGCGGTGGGTTTGCCCTCGGCATAGGCATATTCCATCAGGGCGGCAAAGATTTCATAGCCTTGGCGGGCGACCTCGGCCAAAAGATCATCCCGCCCGGCGAAATGGCGATAGACCGCCGCAGGCGTCACATCCGCCGCCTTGGCCGCTTCGGACAGGGTAAAGCCCTGCGGTCCCTGATCGGCAATCAGACCAAGGGCGGCATCCACCAAGGCCTGCCGCAGGTTGCCGTGATGATATCCGCGCTTCACTTGGTCTTCCGGATCTTTGGCCCGCCACAGATTTTATCGTCCGGCTTGCCGATCACCTTGTCGTCTCGCCCGACAAAATCGACCGAACGCAGCACGGTTTGAATCGCCGCAAGCCGCGCGCGTTTCTTGTCGTCGGACAAGATCACCGTCCAAGGCGCGAATTTGTAATGGGAATCCTTCATCGTGGCGTCGATGGCGGTGCAGTATTCATCCCATTTCGCCAGCCCGTCGATGTCGATCTGGGACAGTTTCCACTGTTTCAGCGGGTCTTTCTCGCGATCCAGAAAGCGTTTCAACTGTTCGGCGCGGCCCACCTCCAGCCACAGCTTGACCAGAATGATCCCCTCATCCACCAGCATCTGTTCAAAGCCGGGAAGCTGGGCCATGAACTTATCGCGCTGTTCGGGCGTGCAAAAGCCAAAGACGGGTTCCACAATGGCGCGGTTGTACCAACTGCGGTCGAACATGGCGAGTTCACCCTTGGCGGGCAGCCAATCGACATAGCGCTGGAAATACCATTGCGCGGCCTCACGGTCAGAGGGTTTCGACAGCGCCACCACATTCGCCACACGCGGGTTCATGTTTTCGCGCATGGCCGCAATCGTGCCGCCCTTGCCCGCCGCATCGCGGCCTTCAAACACCACGATCAGGCGCTTGCCAGTGGCCTTGATGTCGGCTTGCAGACGGGCGAGCTGAATTTGCAACCCCTCCATCTGCGCCTCATAGTCTTTGCGCTTCATCTCTTCGCGGTAGGGGTAGTCCTTGTTCAGGATGTCGTCGCTGTCCGCCATTTCAATGGCTTGGCGCACGGCTTTCGGTGCGCCTTCGCGGAAATAGCGGGTGATCGCGCCGTCAAAGGGCAGGTCCATGACATCCTCCAAAGCCTTTGTGCCAGTATGGCGATTGTTCGCGCGGGCGCAATCACTTGACCAAGCGGTCGATGGCGGCAATCACTTCGGCCTGCCGGGTGTGATGCGCCATATGGCCCGCGCCTTCCAGCAGGGTCAGGCGCGATTGCGGCAGCAGGCGGTGCAGGGGTTCGGAATGAACGCTGGCAAAGGTGACCTGGTCGGCGGTGCCATGCAGAATTTCGACGGGCAGGGTCAGGCGGGGATAATCGGGCAACATTTCAAAGATATGCGATTTCAGACGACCGACTTGCCGCGCGTTCACGCGGATCGAATTGCGGCGCAGGATGAGGGGCAGGCCGATGTAATCGGCATAGCCTTGGGGGGCGGATTCCGGGGCGGCGACGCTTTCAACCGCTTGGCGGGCATAGCCATAGGGCGGAAAGGCGGCGATCAGGGGGACGGCGGTCACGCCGCCCAGCCCGGTTTGGGCGACCTCGTAAAAGGCACCCAAGGCGCGGCCTTCCCAAGGCATCATCGCGCCGGATACCAGAACCAGACCCGCAGCGCTGTCCTGCAAGGCCCAAGCAAGGGCGACAGATGCCCCATAGCTTTGCGCCATAAGCAGCGGATTTTGCAGGCCCAATTGCCGTGCCGCCTTGATCAGATGCGCCGCTTGACCCTGCGGCGAAAGGGCCGCCTCGCCGATGTCTTCTGACCAGCCCAGACCGGGGCGATCAAAGACGGTCACGCGATAGCGGTCGGCCAGTTTCCCCACCATATCAAAGGTATAGTCGCGGGTGTTCGCACTGGCACCATGGATCAGCACGAGGTCTGGCCCCGTGCCTTCCTGATGCGCATGAACCGTGAAACCATCGACCCTGATCAAGCTGCCTGTCGGCGGAAAGGCGGCCTCGGCCGCCTGTTCCATGGCGCTGGCGCGTCTGTCCACCCAAAAGCCACCGCCAAGGGCGGCAGCGGCAAGGCCGAAACTAAGCACCGATCTGCGTGATGTCATAGGGCGTCGACTGGTAAATCTCGTTGATCCAGTTGCCATATAGAAGATGCGCGTGACTTCTCCACCGGTTCAGGGGCGGCATCGCGGGATTGTCATCGGGATAATAGTTCTGCGGCACGTTGATCGGCGTGCCATTGGCGATGTCCCGATCATATTCCTGCTTCAGCGTGTCGCTGTCATATTCCAGATGGTTGATCAAATACAAAGCCCGATGGTCCGGGTCGTTGACCAGACAGGGGCCGGACTGGTCGGATGTGACCAAGGTGGTCAGCCCCGCCTTGTCGATGTCTTCTTGCCGCATTTCCGTCCAGCGGCTGACCGGCATCACGAAATCATCCGAAAAACCCCGCAAAAGCGGGCTGGTCGGGGCCAGATTGCGGTGGCGGAAACAGCCAAAGGCCTTGTGGTCCAGCAGATGCTTGCGCACGCCGTGGAAATGCCAGGCCAAGGCCATACCGCCCCAGCAGATGCCAAAGGTCGATTGCACATTGGTCTGCGTCCAGTCCATCACCTGACGCAACTCGTCCCAATAGGTGACGTCCTCAAACGGCAAGTGTTCAATGGGCGCGCCGGTGATGATCAGACCATCGAATTTCTCGTCGCGCACCTCTTGGAAGGGGCGATAAAATTCGGCCATATGTTCGGCAGCGGTGTTTTTCG
Organism: Neogemmobacter tilapiae; assembly: GCF_014652215.1. GTDB lineage: Bacteria > Pseudomonadota > Alphaproteobacteria > Rhodobacterales > Rhodobacteraceae > Neogemmobacter > Neogemmobacter tilapiae. The sequence goes on from NZ_BMYJ01000001.1 coordinate 167,996, forward strand.
TCTGATGTTCCGACATGCGGATCAGATGCAGGTCGATCTGAAGGGGCGTTGCACCGATCAGCCGGGCAAACTGATTTTCCGTCTGAATCTTTTTGGGCATCAGATTCAGCAAAGCAATCTTCAAAGGCCGAATGTCCTGCCGTGCCGCCCTTTCCGGCGACATGACCATCACGCCCTCGTTCCGCAGAACGTCAAAGGCGGGAAGGTTTTCGGGCAGGGTGATGGGCATTGTCAGACCTTTTCTGGTTGGAAGATCGTATCTAAACGCGCGCTGCGCGCTGATCAAGCGCCGCGGCAATCATCGCGTTAAAGGCCGCAATGTCGCGCACCTGTGCCACCTGTTCGGCGGTGACGGTCAGGCCCCAATTGTCGGCCATCGCCTGATACAGAGGCTGACGGTGGGCCAAAGCCTTGGCATAGGTCCAGCGCATGAAATCATCGGGGTCCACCTGCGTTTCGGCCACGCCCTTTTCGGCCAGATAGGCTTGCCACTGGGCCAGCAGAAAATCAGGGCGGTAATACATGGGTTTCGGGGCGCGCACGAAACGGCGGATCAATTCATCGGTATGGGCGTCGGAACCTTTGATCCAGACCATCAGCAGATTGTCGGACAGGGCCTTCAAAACCGGATCATCGGGGTTCGCCGGATCGACCACCTCGCAGATCGACCCGCCGGAATCGCAAACGAAATTCTGATAGCCATACAGATCCTGCGAACGCGCGACGAAAGGCACGGTGTCCAAAAGTGAGGCGACTTCAGCCTGATGGTGCTGATCCTGACGGCGCTGATATTCGGCAAAGGGCAAACCACCCTTGGCCGGATCGCCGGGCTTGCCCAGATAGGTGGACAGGGGCGCGAGATTGTCGAAAGTGATGTTCGACGCGATATAGACGCTGTCCGTCATCAGCAATTCCCGCAGCAGCGGAACCTTCATCGCCTCGCGCTTGAAATTGTCGGCGATCAGCTCGCCCATGTAACGCGTGCCAATGCGGTAATCGACCGAGTAATGAAACCAGCCGCCCGCACCGCGCAGCAGGTTTGACAGATGGGTCTTGCCAAGCCCCGACATGCCAAACAGCAGCACGCGCTTTTGCTGGGCCTCTGCCCATTCCCGACCCGATTGATAGATCATCCGCCGCCCCATTCCTGCCTGGCCCCGTGATAGTCCATAGTCTGCACGGTGGAAAGGCTTGGCCCCATCGCATTTTTCTTGCTTTCCCATGGGGTAGGGCGCAACCTTTGCTTGTTTTAAGCACCTTTTCATTGGAGAGAGCCATGCCCGTCATGGGAATTACCACACAGCCCTATACGATGCGAAATCCCGGCGACTATGCCAGCATCATCACCAACAGGCTGGATTTTCCGCCGCATCTGATTCACGCCAATGTCAGCATTTCCAGCATCATGGCCTATGACGACGATGTCCGCGCCTTGGCCTGCATCAGCCGCGTCCGCTATCTGGACGTTGGGGGCAATGTGCAGACGGTCGTGCTGCCCGCCTTTTGGGACATCAACGCGCAGCTGAATTTCGTGCAGGACCGCTGCATCAGCATCGAATGGGTCAATGTCATCAGCAAGGGTCAGGCCACGGTGACGCTGACCGTTTTTCACTATTAGGAGGGCGCTATGTCCATTTCTTCCATCCAGAACAGCGGTTCCTATGCCATCCGCGAAACCCGCGTTGTGCTGCATTACCACCCGAAAAGCGGGCAGATCCTGCATATGTACACCGCAACTGTCTTTGAAGGGGTTGAGGGGCTGAGCGATGAGGCTTTGCTGGAACAAGCCGTTGATCATGCAAAATCGGCCGGTGTGAAATCCTTGGGCAAACGACCCTATCTGATTGCCAAGGATCCGGGTTTTCTGATGCACCCCTGTCAGGTCGATGTGAAGACCTTGGAAATCCAGCGGGTTGAGGGGGCGGGCTTTCACGTCAAGGGTCTGAAAAGCCTATCCTGATCGCCCAAAGCGCCGTGCCAAGCGCCCGTCAATCAGGATCAGCCCCAAGGTGATCACCGCAAACCCTGCCCAGGCGCGTAGGGGCAGGGTCTCGCCATAGGCCACGGCCCCCATCGCCGCCGCGACCGGCCCGACCAACAGCGTGACCAGCCCCAGATTGCCCGCGCCCGCCAAAGCCAGAACCTTGTAGAACAGCACATAGGCAAAGGCCGAAGACACCAGCGCCAGATAGGCCAAAGCGCCCCAAGCCGGCAGCCCGTAATCCATCGTGGGCCAACCATCGGCCCAAAGTGCCAAGGGGATCATCACCAGCGCCGCCCCGGCCAAGGTGCCCGCCGCCTGCACCACAGGCGACATGCCTTTCAGGAACAGCCGGGCATAGCAGCCCGAAATCGCATAGAACAAGGCCGCGCCCAGCATGGCCAACTGCCCCAAAGCGGTCAGATCAAACTGGTGCAGCACGGCGGGGCCGATGACGATGATCACCCCGACGAAGCCCGTCAGCACGCCCAAGGCTTTGCCCTTGGTCAGCCGCTCATCCGCAAAGATCAACGCCGCCAGCAGCACCGTTATCAAGGCGGTCGCCGCGTTCAGGATGGCCGCCAGCCCGGTTGGAATATGTTGCTGGCCCCAAACGATCAGCGAGAAAGGAATGACATTGTTAAAAACCCCCATCCCGATCAAGGCCAGCCATTGGTCGAACCGGGGCAGGGGCCGCAGACCCCGGATCAGCACGAACAGCCAAAGCGCCAAAGCCGCCCCGCCGACGCGAAAGGCGACGGTGGTAAAGACCGGAACATCATCCAGCGCGATCCGGTTCGACAGATAGGAACCGCCCCAGATCACCGCCAAAAGCAGCAAAAGGCTCCAGGCCAAAAGGTTCATGCTTTGTTGGGCGGGTTTCATGACACGACCTTAGCCCGGCAAATGGCCCGGCATAAGCGCGATCTTGTGATGGGCACAATCACGCCCGCTGAACGCTGGCCCGTAGGTTCAGCCAGTTCGCCGAAAGGATCATCGCCCCGCCGATCACCAAGGGCCAGGTCAGCGGCTCGTTGTAAAAGGCAATCCCCGCCAAAGTCACCAAAGGCAGGCGCAGAAAATCAATCGGCATGATCTGCGCCGCCGGGGCCATCCGCAGCGCCGTTGTCAGGCACATATGCGCCAGCACGCCGCAAAGCCCGATCACCAACAGCCAAGGCGCGCTTGTCGCATCCGGCAGAACCCACTGCCCATCCCGCAAAGCCATCACCAGACCAAAGCCCGTCTGCATCAGGGTCAGCCAGAACATGATCGTCAGAACCGTTTCTTCCCGCGTCAGCATCTTGGTCATCAGCAGCGTCGAAGCAAAGCCCACCGCCGCCCCCAAGGCCGCCAGAACCCCCGGTTCGATATGCCCAAAGTCGGGCTGAGCCACGACCAGAATTCCCGCAAAGCCCACGCCCGCCGCCAAGGCCCGCAAGGCGGACAGCTTTTCACCAAACAGCAAAGGCGCCAGCAACATCACCCAAAGCGGTGAGGTGAATTCAATCGCAAAGACCTGCGCCATCGGGATCAGCGTCAGGGCCCAAAGCCACAGGTTCTGCCCGGTGAAATGGAACAGATTGCGCACCAGATGCTGGCCCGGATGCCGCGTCTTTGCCTCGGCCAGCCGCTTTGTGCTGATCATGAAACCCAGAACCAGCACAAAGCCGATCAAAGACCGCCAGAACATGATTTCAAAGGTGTCATGCGCCCGCGACGCCTCACGGCTGGCAATCGCCATCGTGGTAAAGGCCAGAACCGAGCCGAACATGAACAGGCCGGCGACAAGAGGGCGATTTGCGGGACGATTGCTTTGCATCGCGGTTTCATGCGGGGGCTTGGCGGGAATGTCCAGCCATCCTAACCTGATGAAAATGGGGAATGGTGAAGATGAAGACAAAAGCACTGCGATCCGAAGAAAACCACCGCGTTGGTTTTGCCGAGCTGTTCTACGATCTCGTCTTTGTCTTTGCCATCACGCAGGTCAGCCATGCTTTGCTGTATCACTATGATCTGAAAGGCGCCTTGCAGACGGGCATTCTGTTTCTGGCGATTTGGTGGGTCTGGATCTACACCACTTGGGTTTTGAATAGGCTGGACCCTGACCATCTGCCGGTGCGGGTTATGCTGTTTGGCCTGATGACGCTGGGCCTGTTCATGTCGATGGCCATTCCCCATGCCTTTGACAGCCGCGGTCTGGCCTTTGCGCTGGCCTTTGCCACGATGCAGGTTGGGCGCTGTCTGTTCATGCTGTGGCTGACGCGCGGCGATGCCCTCTTGCAATCAACCTTCGTCAAGATCGGCCTTTGGCTGGCTTTTTCGGGCGTCTTCTGGATTGCTGGGGGATTGGCCCAGCCGGAACTGCGGATGGGCTTTTGGACCCTTGCATTGATCATCGAATATCTGGGGCCGGTCACCGGCTTTTGGGTGCCGGGTCTGGGGCGGGATGTCTCCACCAATTGGGCGGTGAAGGGCGGTCATATCGCCGAACGCTGCGGCTTGTTCGTGATCATCTGCCTTGGGGAAACCCTGCTGGTGTCGGGGGCCACCTTTGCCAGGCTGGAATGGGACGCGCCCGGAATGCTGGCCTTTCTGGGCGCGGTGGCCGGAACGATTGGCATGTGGTGGGTCTATTTCCACATCGGTTTTCACCGCGGCGCGCATCAGATTGAAACCTCGGACGATCCGGGCCGTTTGGCGCGGCTGGCCTTTACCTACGCCCATATTCCCATCGTGGCGGGCGTGATCGTTTCTGCGGTCGGTTCCGAACGGGCCATCGCCCACCCCTTGCATCACGGCACCTATGATGAGGGGTTGTCTCTGGTCGGCGGTGTGGTCCTGTTCCTGCTGGGCAACGGCTGGTTCAAGCGTATTTCCGGCGGCTGGTTTCCGCTGTCGCATTGGGTGGGACTGGGGGCTTCATTGGCCCTTTTCGCGGTGGGGCCATGGCTCAATCTGCTGACCCTGAACCTTTGTGCGGCGGCCATTCTGGCGCTGGTCGCCCTTTGGGAACATCGGTCCTTGGGTGGACAGGGGCATTAGGGGGACGTCAGTCCCCCACCTCCTCCAACCGGAAGTTCCGCAGGATGCCTTTGGTGGCCTGAAACCATTGGCCGTCCCGCGTGCGCGCCTGATGGGCGTCAAAGGCGGGGCGGTCGGTGAAACTTTCCATCACCTCGAACACCAGTGGATCGTCGGTGTCGTCAATGTCAAACGACAGGCAACCGGCTTCAGCCCGCGTCAGGCGAATATGCTCCGCCCGATGGGTGCGCACCGCTTGCGCCTCGGCGTCGGACATGCAGACAAGTTGGCCACGAAGACGGATCATTCGAGTTCAATCGTTCCGGGCGGTTTGCTGGTGCAGTCATAGAAGACGCGGTTCACGCCTTTGACCTCATTGATGATCCGCGTGGCGGTTTCGCCAAGGAAGCCGTGGGTGAAGGGATAGTAATCCGCCGTCATCCCATCGACCGATGTGACGGCCCGCAGGGCCAAGGCGTAATCATAGGTCCGCCCGTCGCCCATCACGCCCACGGTTTTCATCGGCAAGATCGCGGCAAAGGCCTGCCAGATCTCATCGTAAAGGCCATGTTTACGGATTTGATCGATATAGACCGCATCGGCACGGCGCAGGATGTCCAGCTTTTCGGTGGTGATCTCACCGGGGCAGCGGATGGCAAGGCCGGGGCCGGGGAAGGGGTGGCGTCCGATGAACGACGCGGGCAGGCCCAGCTCGCGGCCTAGGGCGCGAACCTCGTCCTTGAACAGCTCGCGCAGCGGTTCGACCAGTTTCATGCCCATTTTCTCGGGGAGCCCGCCGACATTGTGGTGCGACTTGATGGTGACCGAAGGCCCGCCGCTGAAAGAGACGCTTTCGATGACGTCGGGGTAAAGCGTGCCCTGGGCCAGGAATTTCGCCCCGCCGATGGATTTCGCGTGCTTTTCAAACACCTGGATGAACAGCCGGCCAATGGTCTTGCGTTTCACTTCGGGGTCGGAAACGCCCTCGAGCGCGCCCAGGAACAGGGCGCTTTCGTCGGCGTGGATCAGGGGGATGTTGTAGGTGTCGCGGAACATCGACACGACCTGTTCCGCCTCGCCCAGCCGAAGCAGGCCGTGATCGACGAAAACGCAGGTCAGTTGGTCACCGATGGCTTCGTGGATCAGAACCGCGGCAACGGAGGAATCGACGCCGCCCGACAGCCCGCAGACGACCTTTTCGCTGCCCACTTGGGCGCGGATCTTGGCAATGGCTTCCTCGCGATAGGCACCCATTGTCCAATCGCCGGTGAATCCGGCCAGACGGACGAAGTTTTCGTACAGCTTCGCACCCTTGGGGGTGTGGTGGACCTCGGGGTGGAACTGGACGGCGTAGAAATGCCGGGCCGGGTCGGCGGTGATGGCAAAGGGGGCGTTGGGCGAGGTTCCGTAGACCTGGAAACCCGGGGCGATTTTGGAAACGTGGTCGCCGTGGCTCATCCAGACTTGTTCGTCGCCTGCTGCGAACCAACCGTCGAGCAGGGGGAGTTTGTCTGGGGTCGGGGTCACGAAAGCGCGGCCGAATTCGGCGGTGCCGTGGCCGCCTTCGACATGGCCGCCGAGGCAGTGCATCATCACTTGCTGGCCGTAGCAGATGCCGAGGATGGGCACGCCCAGATCGAAGACCCCTTTGGGCGGCATCGGGGCACCGGTCGTATAAACCGAGGCGGGGCCGCCGGAGAAGATCACCGCCTTGGGCTGGAAGGCCGCAAGGAAGGCGTCATCCACTTTGTTGAAGGGATGGATTTCACAATAGACGTTCAGTTCCCGCAGGCGGCGGGCGATCAACTGGGTGACCTGAGAACCGAAGTCGATGACGAGGAGGCGATCATGTTGGGTCATGGGTTCGCGTAGCCAAAATTGGGGTGGGAAGCAAGGGGGAGGGTGGCCCGTGATGCGGGCGGGGTCGAGGGGGTTTTCACGCGTGAAATGGGTTTTAAGAGATTGATGTTAAATATATATCGTGAAAATTGAATGTAAAAATTTGCAGAAGCGGTGGAGCTTTCAGGCCAAACTGCCCCCCTCTTACCGAGAGGTTGGGCGCGGCTGATGTAACCGGGTGACAGTGCTTAGGAGTTGGCGAACCACCGCTGCAAACGGCGTGGGTATGAATATATCTGGCATCGTTCAATCGGAGGGTCCAATGCGGCAGGTGTTCGGGGCGGGTTTGATGGTTCTGGCCATGGGGCAAGCGGCTTTGGCGACCACGATTTCAGTCGTGCTCAATCGCCTGAGATGATAGAATTTCGACAGCGGCAGAGAAACACGCGCTATTGAGCGCTGTCGCTTTTTGGCCACAGTCAATGCGTCGTTCTGGTGAAAGGCTGTGATGGTCAGAAAGTTCAAATTTATTGATCTCTATCCTGGCGCAGCCCCAGTTGAAGCTATTTATGCGACGCTTGGTATCGAGATGGATGCGGGGAACGTGAAATGTTCTGCTCCTGCGTTGAGCCATGCTGCGAAGCGCCATCCTGATGATGTTTCAGTCATCCTACCCCATCTTTCGGATATCATCAGCCATCCTTTGTATATGGGGGATGATTTTCGAAACCCCGGGAAGATTGAGTTGGTGGGCAAAATCGCTGGACGCACTGGCGCCGCGTTGGTCGCTGTCACGGTTGTCTTGAACGCCAACGATGGCCACTATCATGTTTGCTCTATGTATCTGATAACGCAATCAGAACTCGACAAAAAGCGTGATAAGGGCATATTGAAGGTTACAAGGATCTGAAGCGGTCGTCCAAGACGAACCCTTGACTTTCGGCCCTCAAATGTGTAACTCATTTACCTATAGCAAAGCGTAAGGTGAGAACGCCCGCCTCACACACCATGTCATGTGGTAAAGTAGGCCTAGCCGAAGAGATACAGGATCTTGGGGGTTGCTCCAAGATGAAAACTGGGACCCTGTTGCGCTTTGATAAAGGCCCTGCTTTTGCAGGGCTTTTATTTTTCTGTCGCTTGCTCAACTCCCCGCCTCATGTCGCCCCTGAACCCCTGATGTCGCTTTTCACCCTCAAGCGCCGCAAACATCGGGCGGGGTTAAGGCCAAAAGCGGCATACAGGGGCAAAACGTCAGGAGAACACCATGAACGAAGTGGCAGGGCGCAGGGCGCGCGGGGGCGGCGGGGCGGCGCGGCGGGCGGAGCGCACGGCGGTTTCCATCGAAACGGCGCGTTTCATTGAACGCAACATCCCGAATTTTGAAATTCTGAACGACGAAGCCCTGTCGATCATCGAATGGAACGCGGAAACCGTTCTGGAAGAGATCGGCGTCAACTTTGTCGAAAACCCGGCAGCGCTGGACCTTTGGCGCGCAGCGGGGGCGGATGTTCAGGGCGAAAGGGTCCGCATTCCCCGTGGTCTGGCGCGCAAGCTGTGCTCCACCGCGCCCAGCCGTTTCACGCAACATGCCCGCAACCCGGCGCGCAATGTCGATATCGGCGGGCGCAATCTGGTGCTGGCCCCGGTCTATGGCCCGCCCTTTGTGCGCGATCTGGAGGGCGGGCGGCGCTATGCGACGATCGAGGATTTCCGCAACTTCGTAAAGCTCGGCTATATGTCGAAATGGCTGCACCATTCCGGCGGCACGGTCTGCGAGCCGACCGATGTGGCGGTGAACAAGCGGCATCTGGATATGCTGCACGCGCATATGGTGCTGTCGGACAAGCCCTATATGGGGTCGGTGACTGCCCCGGAACGTGCCGCTGATTCGGTGGAAATGTCGAAGATCCTGTTCGGGTCGGATTTCGTCGATCAGAACACGGTGATGACCAGCCTGATCAACATCAACAGCCCCCTCACCTTTGACGGCATCATGATGGGCGCGTTGGAGGTTTATGCGCGGGCGAATCAGGCAGCGATCATTTCGCCCTTTATCGTCGGTGGCGCGATGGCGCCGGTGACGGTGGCGGGGACGCTGACGCAGGTTCTGGCCGAAGTTCTGGCGGGGGTGGCTTATTCGCAACTGATCCGCGCCGGTGCGCCGGTGATCTTTGGGGCCTTTGTGACCAGCATCGATATGAACTCGGGTGCGCCGACCTTTGGGACGCCCGAGGCGGCGCATATCACCTATGGCGCGGGCCAGTTGGCGCGGCGTTTGGGGCTGCCTTACCGTTCGGGCGGGGCCTTCTGTGGGTCGAAACTGCCGGATGCGCAGGCGGCCTATGAAACGGCGAACAGCCTGAACATGGCGCTTTTGTCGGGCGTGAACTTCATGCTGCATTCCTGCGGCTGGCTGGAGGGGGGGCTCGTCTCGTCCTATGAGAAGTTCGTGATGGATGCGGACCAACTGGGCACGCTGCATCATCTGGCGCAGGGCATTCATATGGATGCCAATGGTCAGGGGATGGATGCGATCCGCGAAGTGGGGCCTGGCGGGCATTATCTGGGCTGTGAACACACGCAGGCGAACTTTAAGTCGGCCTTCTGGCGGTCGGACCTGCTGGACTATAAACCCTATGAAACATGGGAAGAAGAAGGCGCGCGGGACACGCAGGCCCTGGCGAGCCTGCGCGTGAAAAAGCAGTTGGCGGACTATCAGCAGCCGGCGCTGGACGAAGGCATTGCCGAGGCGCTGACCGACTATGTGGCGCGCAAAAAGGCGGCCGAGCCGGACGCGTTTATTTAAGACTGTTTGCGGGGCGCGGCAAAAGTCGCGCCTCGCTGATCAGGGCGATCAGCACCTCGATATGCCGACTGATCGAATAGGACAGGTCGCCCGACTGGCGCGACTGTTCCAAGATTTCCTCCTCGGACAGCAGGCGTGGCACAAGCTTTTCGGGGCTGGTGTTGGCTTGGCCGGGAAGCAGGCGGCGCAGGTCGCGGTCGCGGCGATAGTCGGGCAGACCAAAGCGGGCGGCGCGCATCAAAAGGCCGGGGCGGCGCAGGGTTTCCAGGATTTTGTGAAGGTCGGTCATGGCATTCCTCGCTGTTAGACGGCGGGGATCATTCCATCTTGCAACCCAGCGTTGCGTGTCCTGTGGATATCAGCGCACGGTGAATTTCCGCGGCATTTAGGAATTCTCAACAATTATCCGAAAATGCAGTGGAAATCTTAACCAATGGGTAACCCATGTCACAGACGGTTGCAGCAAATCCTGTGGATAAACAGGGCTATTCAGGCAGGCCGGGGCTGAAGTCAGAGATGCAGACATATCGAGGAGAGGGGCATGGGATGCCAAATTGGCTGCCTAATGCGGCGCGGCTGTATCTGGACCATACGGAACAGGGGTTAAGTCTGCGGGCTTTGGCGCGGCGGGAAGGGTGCCATGCATCGACGGTGATTCGGCAGGTGCGGCGGTATGAAAGCCGGAGGGATGATCCCTTGGTGGATGAGGCATTGGGACTGTTGGGGCGTCATGTGGGTCTGAGCAACGGGCGGGGGACAGGAAAGATGGACAGGTTCGAACCACCGCGGGATGAGGCGGTGCTGCGGCAAGAGGCGGGGCGGGTGTTGCGGCATCTGCTGGTGGAAGGCACATTCCTAGCGATTTCGGCGGATATGGAAAAGGCGGCGGTGATCCGGCAGCGGGCGGGGGAAAAGCCGGAACGTTTGGCGCGGGTGGAGCGGGCGACAGCGCAGGCCTTTGCGTTGAAGGAATGGATTGTTTGCGAAAAGCCGGGGCGGGTGGCGACCTATGTTCTGACACCGACAGGACGGTCGCTGGTGCGGCGTTTTGCGCGGGCGTTGGGCTTTGATTGCGGCGAGGATGAGGGGCCTCGGCGGCGGGACAAGGACGGGAAACCCTTTCTGGAGGCGGGTCTGGTGCAGTTGGCCGAACGGCTGCACGAGGACTTTGAATTGGCGCAGATGGGTGGGGCGGGGCCTTTGGCGGAGTGGGAGGCTTGGGTGAACGGGGCGGCTGTGCCTCATGCGGGTTCGCAGGGGGGGCTGGCATCCAGAGCGCGGGAAAGGGTTGCGGCGGCGCTGCGTGTTCTGGGGCCGGGACTGGGGGATGTGGTGTTGCATTGCTGTTGCCGTCTGGAGGGTTTGGAGGCGGCGGAACAGCGCTTGGGCTGGGCGGCGCGTTCGGGCAAGATCGTGCTGCGGATCGCATTGCAGCATCTGCGGCGCTATGATGAGACCTTGGCGGATCGGAATGGGCAGTGGATCGGATAATTGCCGTGGCAAGGGCATGAGGTCCGGCAAATGATGGCGCGATGCCCGAGTTTTTGTGGTATTGTCGGGCTGCCGACAACAGGCGGCGATTTTTCAGAACGCATTCGGGCGACCTGTCGGTCGCCATTTCAGGAAAGGACAGATCATGGTGGTCAGGATTGGTGATGGGGCGGGCAATGGGCTGCTTGGCACGGCGGTGTCCGACCGGTTGGTTGGCAATGGGGGAAATGACACGCTGACCGGGCTTGGCGGCAACGACACCTTGCTGGGGGGCACCGGCAATGACCGGTTGTTCGGCGGTGGTGGCAACGACATCCTGAAAGGCGGGGCAGGCAACGACACGATCAACGGCGGTGGCGATGGCGGGTCCTTCCCGAACATTGACCAGCTGTTCGGCGGGGCTGGTGCCGACCGGTTTATCTTTGGCCTCGGTGGCGGGCGTGACGACATCATGGATTTTCAGGACAATGTCGACACGATCTATATCTCGAAAACCTATTTCGCCACCAAGGCGGAACTGATGCAGAATGTCAGCAGTTCCGGCGGTGACTGCGCCATCGACCTGAGCGGCAATGGCGACGACAGCCCGCGGATCGTCATCTACAACATCGACAAGTCGCAACTGGCGAACGACATCGTGCTGTTCTAGCCGACCCTAGGGCGCGAAATTGCTGAAGACCGGCACCATGCGCGGATCATCGGCAATCGCCTGTGGGGTGATCAGCTTTTCGTCACGGATCAGGGCGAGACATTCCGCTGCATTGCCCGCCCGGCCATCCGCACAAAGCGGGTGGCCTTTCCAGCGCCGCTCGATAACCGCCCTTGCGGCAAAATTGTCGAGGTTCAGATCGCCCAGCCTTTGCGATTGGCCAAGGGTAAGGCCGATCCCATCCCGAAAGGCGATCTGCACCAGTTCGCTGCAATAAAGCGTGTCTTCCGACGAATAAAAGTAGGGATCATAACCCTTGCCGAAATGCGCGCGCGCCGCCGTCACCACCGACTGCGCCTGAACTTCGGTCATCTTCTCCATCCGGTAAACCGCCACGCGTCGCGCTTTGCCCTTGGATATCCAATCCTCTAACGGCGTTTCGCGGACTGGGCCCACGGCTTCCAACACCACCGGCTGACCGGCATCGTTCAGATCGACGATGCCCACATGGCTGTAGAGGCTGGCACTCGCCAGCATGATCGCCAGTGACTGGCCCGACCCGGAAATCTGGAAAATCACATCGCCGCGCTTCAGATCGCGCAGATCTTCGGCGGTGACATTCGTCGCCCAAAGAAAGCCGAAGCCCAATCCGCCAAGCGCCAGAAGCGCCACAAGAAAATTCCGCAGAAACCGCCGCATGATGCAAACCTTTTGCATGGAAGCCATGCAATGCCTTGTCTTGACCGGGGACGCAACAAATGTTCAAGGTGCCTAGGATCAAAGGGACAAAGCCATGACGCCACGCGACCTTTCCTTGCCCGACCAGCGCCACCCCGAAAAGGCGCATCGGGCGGACAACGAACAGCCGAAAAAGCCGTCCTGGATTCGCGTCAAAGCCCCCAATTCCGAAGGCTACAAACAGACCCGCGACATTCTGAAATCGCAAAAACTGGTGACGGTTTGCGAAGAGGCAGGTTGCCCGAATGTGGGCGAATGCTGGTCGCAGGGCCATGCGACGATGATGATCATGGGCGAGATTTGCACCCGTGGTTGCACCTTTTGCAATGTGGCGACGGGCAAGCCGCAGACGCTGGACGCGTTTGAACCGGGGCGCGTGGCGCATGCGGTGCAGCAGTTGTCGCTGAACCATGTGGTGATCACCTCGGTCGATCGGGACGATCTGGCCGATGGTGGGGCGGAACACTTCGCGCAGACGATCCGCGCGGTGCGGCATCGCAGTCCGAACACGACGATTGAGATTCTGACGCCGGATTTCCTGAAATGCACGCCCGACGCCCTGGAAAAGGTGGTTGAGGCGCGGCCGGATGTGTTCAACCACAATCTGGAAACCGTGCCGGGCCTGTATCTGGAGGTGCGCCCCGGTGCGCGCTATTTCCATTCGCTGCGGCTGTTGCAGCGGGTGAAAGAACTGGACCCCGGCATGTTCACCAAATCGGGGATCATGGTGGGTTTGGGGGAAGACCGGGCCGGGGTTTTGCAGGTGATGGATGACATGCGCGCGGCGGATGTCGATTTCCTGACCATCGGGCAATACCTGCAACCCACGCCGAAACACCATCGGGTGGACCGTTTCGTGACGCCCGAGGAGTTCAAGGCCTATGAGACGGCGGCCTATGGCAAGGGTTTTCTGATGGTTTCGGCGACGCCGCTGACGCGGTCCAGCTATCACGCGGGCGATGATTTCGCGCAATTGCGGGCGGCGCGCTTGGCCAAGCTGGGGCGGGGCTAGGTCAGGGCGGGGTTAAGTCAGGGCGGGGTTAGGTCAAGACGGCGCTGACACAAAACAGGCTTTGGCAGGTTGATGGAACGGGCGTAGGCTGCGCCCATTCATTCAACCCATTTCTGGAGCCTTGCCATGGCCGTGTTCCGTTTCGCCCTGCCGCAACCGACGGGCATTACCTCTTTTTCCAATCTTGCGATTGATCTGTTTTCCTTTGCGCCGACGCAGGTTTCATCGACCTTTTTGCGGGAAAGGCAGGACGCGGACAATTTCCTGATCCTGAAGGGGACGGGACTTGTCTGGCAGACGGGTATGCCGATTGCCCCGGTGGCGGGTGAATTCACCGGGCTGCATTACCGGGTCGATGGCACCGACAGACTGGTGATCACTGGATTGAAGGGGATTGATGCCGAATTGGCGTTTTCGGCGCTGACCTCTTTTGGGGCGGCGGCTTTTCTGGGCTATCTGACCATCGGCAACGATCAGTTCTTTGGCACGGTTCAGCCCGATTTTCTGTCGGGCGGGGGCGGCCATGATCGGGTTCTTGGCAAGGGGGCCAATGACACTTTGACCGGCGACAGCGGTCAGGACCAGCTTTTTGGTGGGGCGGATCATGACTATTTCTATGGCGGGGATGGTCGGGATAGTCTGTTTGGGGGCAGTGGCAGCGACACCATCTATGGCGGAAATGGCGCGGATCGGCTGTTTGGCGGTGGGGCCGATGGGCCGTCGCCCTATAACTATCTGTATGGCGAAAACGGAAATGACTTTATTGCGGGGGGCAGTGAGGTTCTGGACTATATGTTTGGTGGCGATGGCAATGACACGCTGCTGGGGGCGCGGCGGTTTGACACGCTGGACGGGGGAACTGGGGCGGACGCGTTTCAATTCGACAGTGTCGCGACTTTGGCCGACAATCCTTTTGTCGCGGATTTCGGTGATGGGAGAGACCGGATCCTGCTGGACAATGATTTCTTTACGGCTTTGGGGGCGGCGGGGGGATTGTCGGGGGCGGCTTTTCGTCTGGGGGCGAATGCACAGGATGCCAGCGACCGGATCCTTTATGATCCGACGAACGGGCGGTTGTGGTATGACCGGGACGGGCAGGGTGGGGCGGTGAAGAAGTTGATCACCATCATCTTTGGCGAAAGCAGCTATGGCGATGTTGGCCGGGCGGATATTCACATCATCGACTGATCATTGCGCCTTGAAATGCTTGGCGAGTTTGAGGCCTTGGCCCTGATAGTTTGAGGCGATGCCGGTGCCGTAAAGCGTCGCGGGGCGTTGCTGCATGCGTTCATAGACAAGGCGACCGACGATCTGGCCATGTTCCAGCACAAAGGGGGCCTCGTGGCAGCGGACCTCGAGCACGCCGCGGGAGCCTTTGCCGCCTGCGGCGGAATGGCCGAAACCGGGGTCAAAGAAACCGGCGTAATGGACGCGGAATTCGCCGACCATGGCCAGATAGGGGGCCATTTCAGCGGCATAGTCGGGGGGGATGGTGACGGATTCGCGGCTGACGAGGATGTAGAAAGCGCCGGGATCAAGGATCAACTGACCATCGCGGGTGTGGAGTTCTTCCCAATAGTCGGCGGGGGCATAGTGGTTGAGTTTGTCGAGGTCGATGACGCCGGTATGGGGTTTGGCGCGGTAGCCGACAAGATCGCCTTCGGTCGGGTGCAGATCGACGGAAAAGCCTAAGCCTTCGGCGATGACGGCGGTTCCGTCCACTAAGGGCTCGTTTTGGTGGAGCGTTGTGAGGTCGGCGTCGGTGAGGACGGCTTGGCCCGCGCGAAAGCGGATCTGGTTGAGGCGCATTCCGGGGCGGACGAGGACGGAAAAGCTGCGGGGGCAGACCTCGGCATATAGGGGGCCGTGATAGGCTTCGGGAATGCGGTCGAATTCGGTGCCTTGGTCGGTGATGGTGCGGGTCAGCAGGTCCAGCCGTCCGGTCGAGGATTTGGCATTGGCGACGGCGGTGATGCCTTGGGGCAGGGCGAGGGATTCCATCAGGGGGATGACGTAGACGCAGCCCTTTTCCAGCACGGCGCCATCGGACAGGTCCATGCGGTGCATTTCGAATTCTTGCAGGCGTTCGGTGACGCTGCGGCCCTTGCCTGCAAGAAAGGAGGCGCGGACGCGGTAGGCGACATGGCCCAGCCGCAGATCAAGGCTGGCGGGTTGGACCTGGGCGGGCAGGATGGCGGGATCGGCGGTGATCGCGCCGTGGGCGATCAGGTCGCGGATGCCTTGGTCGGCCAGAACGCCGGATGCTGTCATGCCTGTTCCCCCAAGGCCCGGATACGGAACCGCCCGCCCCTGTAACAGGGCGGGCGGTTTCTTATGGTCGGGCCGGTGAGATTCGAACTCACGACCTCCCGCCCCCCAGACGGACGCGCTAACCAGGCTGCGCTACGGCCCGACACGGGGCTTTCATAACGCTTTTGCAGCCCGTGGCAAGCGGGAAACCGCATGAAAGATCAAACCTGTCCGGTCATTTGCGCATGAAGCGCACGGAGGCGGACCCAAAGCGGGATGAGGCGATCCTGGTTGTCGGCAAAGGCGTTTTCCGGCAGGCGGCGCAGCAGGGTGGGAAGCCAGATATCGTGGCTTTCCGGGGCCTTGCGGGCCGGAGGTGCATCCATCAGGTCAAAAAGGCTGGTGGCACTGACGGTCGGTTCCACCAACACCTCTACCGCTTTCTTGCGGCTGGCAAGATCGACCACCTCGGCCGGGACGGGCGGCGGTGGGGCGATCAGGTCATAGGCGTCGGGGCCAGCCTCGGCGGGAATATCCTCACCCGTCAGGGCGGCCACATGTTTGATCCCCTGTTCGCGCAGCACCTTTTGCACGCCACGGATGGTCATGCCTTCGTCATGCAGCAAGCGCCGGATGCCACCCAGAAGGGCCACATCCGATGGGCGGTAATAGCGCCGCCCGCCCGCCCGTTTTACCGGGCGGATCTGGGGAAAACGGCTTTCCCAGAAACGCAGCACATGGGCCGGAATATCCAGCGTTTCGGCTACTTCGCTGATGGTGCGAAAGGCGTCAGGCGCCTTGTCCAACGGGCTTGCCATTCAGGCCATGCCCCGTCAGCGTTTCTTGCCGTTGGCGACCCGGGCCTTCATCAGTTGTGAAGGCCGGAAAGTCAGCACGCGGCGTGGGCTGATCGGCACCTCATCCCCGGTCTTGGGATTGCGCCCGACACGCGCCGTCTTGGCCCGCACCGAGAACGTGCCAAAGGACGAAATCTTGACCATCTCCCCCTCGGCCAAGGCATCCGACATATGTTGCAGAACCGATTCGACCAGTTGCGCCGATTCATTGCGCGACAGGCCTACAGCGCGGAATACCGCTTCACTCAGGTCCATGCGCGTTAGCGTCTTTTCACTCATATCTCACCCCCCCGGGTTTATGGGGGCAGGTTGGCCCGTCGGGAATTGCGAGTCAATATCAGACACTTGGCCAGCGTCATTTACAGGCGATTTCAGACCGATTTGGCGCAATTACCAGCGCAGGACGACCGAACCCCAGGCCAAACCGCCGCCAATGGCCTCGGCCACCAGCAGGTCGCCCCGTTTGATCTGCCCACGGGCCTTGCCCACCGACAGGGCAAGGGGAATCGAGGCGGCAGAGGTGTTGCCATGATCTTGGACGGTGACGACCACCCGCTCCATCGGCACTTGCATGCGTTTTGCGGTGCCTTCGATGATGCGGATATTGGCCTGATGCGGCACGATCCAGTCGACGTCTTCGCCGCTCATTCCAACCTTATCCAGCGCGGCATGGGCGGTTTCGGCCAGCTTTTCAATGGCATGACGGAAGACCTCTTTGCCTTCCATCCGCAAATGGCCTGTGGTGCCGGTGCTGGTGCCACCGTCCACATAGAGAATATCCTTGTGCCGCCCATCCGAACGCAGGTCGGTGGCGAGGATGCCCCGGTCGGCATTCGTGCCAGCCCCTTCTTCGGCGCGAAGGACCAAGGCCCCGGCCCCGTCGCCAAACAGGACGCAGGTGCCCCGGTCGGTCCAGTCCATCAGGCGGGAAAAGGTTTCGGCCCCAATAACCAGCACCGTCTTGGCCTGATCCGAGAGGATCAGCGCATTGGCATTGGCCAAAGCATAGGCAAAGCCCGCGCAAACGGCCTGCACATCAAAGGCAAAGCCCTGTTCCATGCCCAGACGGCCCTGCACCATTGTTGCCACGGATGGAAAGGTGAGGTCAGGGGTCGAGGTGGCGACGATGATCGCATCCACATCGGCGGCCACCATGCCTGCATCGCGCAACGCCGCCTCGGCCGCCAGAACGGCGATGTCGGTCGTCGTTTGGCCGGGGGCCACGAAATGACGGCGTTCAATGCCCGAACGGGTGCGAATCCATTCATCCGACGTGTCGATCGTTTTCTCGAATTCGCAATTCTGAACAACACGTTCGGGCAGATAGTGCCCCACACCCTGAACCACCGCGCGTCGCGTCATGCTGCACCGTCCTGTTCACCCGACTGCGACGGAGCGAGACGCTCGGCCAGCCGTTCATTCATGCCTGACCGCGCCAACCGCGCTGCCAGTTGGATTGCGGCCGCGACGCCCGTCGCATCGGCGCTGCCATGCGATTTGACCACAGTGCCGTTCAGCCCCAGAAACACGCCGCCATTCACCCGGCGCGGATCCATCCGCGTTTGCAAGCGGCGCAGGATCCGCATCGACAGGCCCGCCGCGATCTTGGCGGTCAGGCTGGCGCTGTATTCCTGTCTTAGAAAGTCGCTGATCAGCTTGGCGGTTCCCTCGCCGGTTTTCAGCGCGACATTGCCGGTGAAACCATCAGTGACGATCACGTCGCAGGCGGTGCCGGGAATATCGCTGCCTTCGACAAAGCCGGCATAGGCGAAACCGTTGGTGGCCTGCGACAGCAGCTCATGCGCCTCTTTCAGCTCGGCCCGGCCCTTGTGTTCCTCGGTCCCGACATTCAGCAGGCCGACACGCGGGTTTTCAAGGTTCAGGGCGACAGAGGCATAGGCCGCGCCCATCGTGGCATATTGCACCAGATCGGCGGCATCGGCCTTGATGTCAGCGCCCACGTCCAACATGACGTTGAAACCGGAAGGATTGCGCGACGGCCAGAAGCAGGCGATGGCCGGCCGATTGACGCCGGGCAGTTTGCGCAGGCGGATCATCGACAGCGCCATAAGCGCGCCGGTGTTGCCGCAAGAGACGGCGACCTTTGCCTGACCCTGTTTAACCGATTCGATGGTGGACCACATGGAGGTGCCCGCGCCACTGCGCAGCACCTGCGCGGGTTTGTCATTCATCGTGACAACCCGTTCGGCATGGACGATCTGCACACGCTGGGCAACATCAGCCGCTTTGGCGAGCAGGGGCGCAAGCTGAGCCTGATCGCCATGCAGGATGAAGGACAGATCGGGATCGGCGCGGCCCGAATCGACAAGGCCAGCGACAACCGCCGCCGGCCCTTTGTCGCTGCCCATCGCATCGACCGATATCACGGCAGATGCCTTTCCCGAATACGAAGGATGGTTTCCGTTCGTCATGAGGAAAGGCCCAAGCGTGCGATCTTATGCGGCGTCTTCGTCCAGATCGACTTCTTGCGCCGAAGCCACAACTTCGCGCGAATCGTAATGGCCGCAGGAACCACAAACGTGGTGCGGACGCTTCAGATCGCCACAGTTCGGGCATTCATGCGGGTTCGACGCCACCAGGGCATCATGGGCGCGGCGCATGTTACGACGCGAACGGGTGACTCGGTTCTGCGGGACAGCCATGTCTCGACCTCGGGGTTTTGGGGCCGAAGCCCTTGATTTCCTTTGGGATCAAGACAGTTGCCCCGAATGGGCGACGCCAGATTCCCGTGTTCAATAGGGCGCGGAACATAGTCAGTTTTCGTTCCGGCGCAAGTGCTTTGTTCAGCTTTCGCTGTCAGTTGGCTTGCCCAGCTTGGCGGCAAGACCGGCAAGGCCTGCAAAGGGTCGGATCGCTTCGTCGGTCAGGGGGGCTTGGCCTTCGGGGCCAAAGATGGCGGTGCCGAGCTCTTGGCCGGGCGCACGGGGATAGGCT
The DNA here is from genome assembly GCF_014652215.1 of Neogemmobacter tilapiae. GTDB lineage: Bacteria > Pseudomonadota > Alphaproteobacteria > Rhodobacterales > Rhodobacteraceae > Neogemmobacter > Neogemmobacter tilapiae. Next base: position 187,598 of record NZ_BMYJ01000001.1, read on the forward strand.
GGCAGGGCAAGGGCCAAGGCTTCGGCGGCGACGGCACCGGCGTCGATCACCTCGGGCAGGGGTTCGGTGGTGTCGTCTTCGGGCACTTCCATCTCATCCGCGTCGGGTTCGGGAAGGTCGGAAAGGTAGCGGCGGACGACGGTTTCGCGGATATCGGTAAGGACGGGCTGAAGGCTGACGATGCAGGGCTGTTCAATCTGGGCGTCAAGATCGGCCTCCAGCTCAAAGTCATTGCGGCCGAGGGGGCGGATTTCGCCTTTGAAGCGGAGGGTATGAACGGCGCTGATGCCCAGAAGGGCGGCGAGAAGGGCGCGATCCTGGGCGGTGGTTTTCAGGTCAAAGCGCAGGGGCTTGCGGGTGGGCAGGCCGCGCACGGGGAAGGGCAGGCTGATGGGCAGGTCTTCGGCCATGGGCACGTCCTTTGAGTGGGGCCTTTGCGGCAAGTGATGCACAGCTTTCTTGAACCGCGTGCGGACCTTCTGTAAGCCCTAGGTTCAAAGGCCATGCTGTCTGTGCTTTCGGGCATAGTGGTGGTGGCTTGCCAAGACAAGAGGACGCAATGGATTTGCCAAGCCGGATGGACCGCCCCTTGCAACGCAAGGGCCTTGGATTTGCCGGGCCATTGCGCCGGTTGGGGCTGATTCTGGGGTTGCTGGCGGTGACGGCCTGCGCGCCGGTTTACCGCAACCACGGCTACGCGCCGCCGGACAGCGAATTGTCGACGGTGCAGGTGGGGGTGGATACGCGGGAAAGCGTGGCGCAAAAGGTGGGGCGGCCTTCGGCCTCGGGCCTGCTGAACGACGTGGGCTGGTTCTATGTGGAGAGCCGGTGGAAGCATTACGGGGCGCGGGAGCCGCAAGAGATTGATCGGCAGGTGGTGGCGATCAGTTTCAGCGAAAGCGGGACGGTTTCGAATGTGGAACGTTTCGGGCTGGAGCGGGGGCAGATCGTGCCCCTGTCGCGGCGTGTGACCGAATCGAACATCAAGGGCGTCGGCTTCTTGCGGCAGCTTTTGGGCAGCTTTGGGCGGTTGCAGGCCTCGGAATTGATCGACTGATCTATGGAAGACCGGATTGACGCCGGGGCGCTGAGGGTCTGTCTGGGACCGGAAAGCGGCCCGGCGTTGGCCTTGCGGGGTCAGGTTTTCCGGGGCGGCGGGGATGATCGGGATGGTTTCGATGATCAAGCGCTGCATCTGACTGTGGCGGATGGGGACAGAGTCTTTGTCTGCGCAAGGGTGCGGCTGGGCGAGGTTTGTGACAGCTATTCGGCGCAATTCTATGATCTGGCCGGGCTTTCGGCGATGGCGGGGGCCAAGTTGGAACTGGGGCGGTTCTGCATGGCGCCGGGGCGGCATGATGCGGATGCGCTGCGGTTGATCTGGGCGATGCTGACGCGGGTGGTGGATCGGCAGGGCGTTGGGATGATCTATGGCTGTGCGTCGTTCCAAGGGGTGGAGGCTGCGCCCTATGCGGCGGCTTTTGCGGACCTGGGTGCAAGGCATCTGGCCCCGTTGGGATGGAGGCCGGGAATGAAAGCAGCGGAAACCTTTTCTTTGCAGGGCTTTGCGGCCGACCCTTCGCAAGCCCTACGGCAATTGCCGCCCTTGCTGCGATCCTATCTGAGCATTGGCGGCAAGGTGAGTGATCATGCGGTGATCGACCGCGATCTGGGCACGATCCATGTCTTTTGCGGGTTGGAGGTGGCAAGCGTTCCGCCCGCCCGCGCGGCGAGTTTGCGGCGCTTGGCTGGTTGACGGCGGACGATTGGTCGCCTACCTGCCCCCCATCATGGCACGCGCACCCCTTCTTCAGCTTTCCGGCATCTCGCTGACCTTCGGCGGCAATCCTGTTTTCGACGGTCTGGACCTTGCAATTCAGCAAGGGGACCGCATCGCCCTTGTCGGGCGTAATGGATCAGGCAAATCGACCCTGATGAAGGTGATGGCGGGGCTGGTCGAGCCGGATCAGGGCAGCCGGGTTGTGCCGCCGGGCATCAGCGTGGGCTATATGGAGCAAGACCCTGATCTTTCGGGCTTTGCGACCTTGGGGGAATATGCCGCTGCCGGGCTGGAGCCGGGGCAGGAATACCGGGTGGAGATGGTGGCCGAGGGGCTGAAATTCCGCCCCGAGGTGACGATCGAGAACGCCTCGGGCGGCGAGCGCCGCAGGGCGGCACTGGCGCGGCTTTTGGCGGAAGAACCGGATGTCCTGCTGCTGGACGAGCCGACGAACCATTTGGACATCCATGCGATTCTGTGGCTGGAAGAACAGTTGCGGTCCACGCGGACGGCCTTTGTGATGATCAGCCACGACCGGGCCTTTCTGAAAGCCCTGTCGAAAGCGACGCTTTGGATCGACCGGGGGCAGGTGCGGCGGCGGGAATCGGGCTTTGACGGGTTCGAGGAATGGCGCGACACCGTTTGGGCCGAGGAAGACGAGGCGCGGCACAAGCTGGACCGCAAGATCAAGGCCGAGGCGAAATGGGCCGTGGAAGGCATTTCGGCCCGGCGCAAACGCAATCAGGGCCGGGTGCGGGCCTTGGCGGCGCTGCGGGCGGAACGATCCTCACAAATCCGGCGGCAGGGCACGGCGGCGCTGGAGCTGGAGGCGGGGCAGCAATCGGGCAAGCGGGTGATTGAGGCCAAGGGGCTGTCGCTGGCCTTTGCGGACAAGGTGATCGTGCGCGGCCTTGAACTGCGGGTGATGCGGGGGGACCGGGTGGCCTTTGTCGGTCCGAACGGGGTGGGGAAAACCACGCTTTTGCGGCTTTTGACGGGGGAAATTGCCCCGGATCAGGGCACGGTGAGCCTTGGCACCAATCTGGACATTGCGGTGTTTGACCAGACCCGCGCGCAACTGGACCCGGAGGCGAGCCTTTGGGACAGTTTGACGAATGATCCGCAGATGCAGGTTTCGGGGGCCTCGGATCAGGTGATGGTTCGGGGCGCGCCGCGGCATGTGGTGGGCTATCTGAAGGATTTTCTGTTTGACGAACGGCAGGCGCGGGCGCCGGTGAAAAGCCTATCCGGCGGTGAAAAGGCGCGGCTTTTGCTGGCGCGGATCATGGCGCGGGAATCAAACCTGTTGATTCTGGACGAACCGACGAACGATCTGGACGTGGAAACGCTGGATTTGTTGCAGGATGTGCTGGGGGACTATCCGGGAACGGTTCTGTTGGTCAGCCACGACCGCGATTTCATTGACCGGGTGGCCAGCATCACCGTGGCGATGGAGGGGCAGGGCCGGGTGCTGGTCTATCCGGGTGGCTGGTCGGATTATCAGGCGCAAAAGCCGGTGGAAGCGGTGGCGGACGAAATAAAGCCGCGCCTGGCCGAGGTGCGGGAAGAGCCGAAGGTGGCGGCCAAGAAATCGGGTTTAAGTTTCACCGAGAAGAACCGCTTTGAGACGCTGCCGGGGGTGATCGAAAAGCTGGAGTCGGAATTGGGAAAGCTGGGCGAATTGCTGGCCGATGACACGCTTTACACCCGCGATCCGGTGAAATTTGCCAAAGCCAGCGAGATGATGGCGGAACGGCAAGCAAAACTGGCAGCGGCCGAAGAAGAATGGATGGAACTGGCCGACCGGGCGTGATTACTGGCAAAGCTCGGCCGGGACGGAGGGGATCAGAAAGACCCGATCATCGCCCCGGTCGCCGTAAAGCGTCAGGAAGTCTTGCGCCCCTTCAAAGCCGAGGCCACCCTTGCCGACCGTCAGGCGCAGGGTTCCCTGTTTTTCATGCGTCAGGATAAAGCGACCACCGTCACCTTCTAGCCCGCAAGACCACTGCTTTGGCCCCGGTTCGCAATAGGCCAAGGCGTGATATTCATAGTTTCGGCCTTTGACCTGCACGAAGAGATCCAAGAGTTCCAGGCCGGGCTCGTTCGGCAAGGCCGACGGGTTGAGGGCGATTTCCGTGACGGTCTGTTCGGGATGCCCGGCCAGATGAGCGGCGTTGTATTGGCGGATATGGCAGCCGGAACCCTTGCGGAAATGGTCCGCCACGGAGTCGGCGAGGGTCGGACAGGGCAAAAGACCGAGCATAAGGGGCAATACAATCTGGCGCATTTGGCAAGCTTTCTTGATTTAACCAGAGGTTGGCGGTCGGGGTGCAATCGTGAAGTGCATGGCTGCAATTTTCCTTGCGTCAGTCAAGGCGTAGAAGTAGCCCGGCAGGAGGATTGCAACTTTTTGTCAAGTTGTCCGTAGTATGATTGTGCAAGCGAGGAATGAGGTCATGATGAATTTCACAAGACGTGGGGCATTGGGCGGGGCTTTGGCGGCCGTTTTGCTGCTGGGGGCTTGCGTCGGCAGCACCTTTGAAACCGCCTATGATCAGGGCGTGGCGGCAGAGGTGTCGCGCGGCTGGCGGGTTGTGGCGGTGAATGTGACCGTGCCGCGGACCTTGGTGGTGAGCGAGGCTAAGACGTCACTGCCGAAGGCCGACATCGTCTGGCGCGAAGACCCGGAGACGGGGGATCGCTATGATCAGGTGAAAGTGATCATGGAGAATGCCATTCGTCAGGGTGCGGCCTCGGTCCGCGGTTCGCGGGCGGTGGCGTTCAACGTGACGATGACGCGGTTCCATGCTTTGACGTTCGAGGCGGAGAATCGCTATCAGAACGCCGGGGTGCATACGGTCGATTTCATCATTCAGGTGGTGGATGCAAACACCGGGGCCACGATTGTTGAGGCGCAGCAGATCAGGGCCGATTTCCCGGCGCTGTCGGGCGACCAGATGCGGGCGGCGCGGGCGCAGGGGCAAACGCAGAAGAAGATGATCACGGCGCATGTGGCCAAGACGATCCAAAGCTGGCTGGGCACGGGGCCGGATATTCGCGGGCAGTTCAGCCGCTCGGGTGGCTGAGCCGGGATTTGGATGTGAGGTTGGACGCGACCGGGCCAAGGCCCGGTCGTTTTCGTTTGAGGGTCAGGTCAGCGCGCGCCAGAGCAAAAGACCGGCGACGCCGGCGATGATCAGGCCTGCCGTCATTTCGATCAGGGGCAGGGCGGTTTGGGCAAGGCGTTCGGGCAATGACAAAAGTGCCCCCTCACGCGCCCAGAAGGACAGGGCGGCGACGGCGATGGTGACGCTGGCCGTGCCAAGGCCCATGGCAAGCGTGCCGAGAATGCCCGCGGCGGCCAGACCCAGTGACCAGGTGATGATCAACAGGAACAATGCACCGGAACAGGGGCGAATGGCGATGCTGGCGACCAAAAGGATGGCATCCTTGGGGCCTGAGAGGTTTTCCATCTGTGCGGGCGTGGGGCCATGGGCGTGGTCGCAATGGGCGTGATCATGGTCATGGTGATGGTGGTGATCATGGACGGGCGCGGCGGCGGGTCGCCAATGGCGAAAGCCGCGCCAGACAAGCCAGAGGCCGATGAGCAGGATGGCGGCCTGAGAGGCGGGCAGGAGCCATTGGTCGGAAAGACCTTCGACTTGGGCGCGGGTCCAGCCGAAGAGCAGGACAAAGGCATAGACAAGCAGGATGGCGAACAGCGATTGCGCAAGGCTGGAGACAAGGGCCAAGGCGGCCAAGGGCGCAAGCCGCACGCGGCGGGCCATGCCATAGCCGCCGATCAGCGCCTTGCCATGGCCGGGGCCGACGGCGTGAAGAAAGCCATAGGCGAAGCAGAGGGAAAGTAGGCCCGCCAAGGCCCCAGCCTCGCCACCGCGCAGGCGGCGGACGGCGCGGGCCAGGTGGTCTTGGACCTCGCGTTGCGCGTCGATGGCCCAAGTGGCAAGGCTTTCAAAGCCGCCCAAGGCCCAAAGGCCCGCCAAAACAAGGGCGATGGCAAGCCCGGCGAGAATCAGTTTGCGTTGCATGTCAGCCGCGTTTCATCGGCGAAATTCGCGCCTACGGCGGGAAAGTCGATTTCCACATCATCCCCCGGCGCATATTCGGCCAGCGCGTCGATCAGCGCCTGATCGGCCTTGGCGGGGTCGGGTTCATAGATTTTCGCGCTGCAACCCGGCGGGGCATTGGTGAGAATGGTCGCGGCGGTGATCTGATAGGCGGTGTAATAGCCCGGATCATAGACCTGAACGACAAGCGGCAGATCGCTGATCGGGATCGGGGCCGCAAAGTCGCGGCGGTGCGTGCTGATCAGCTTTTCGCTGTGATAATCGGCGGTCCAATCCGAAGGGCCAGACAGCGTCAGCGGCTGGTTGCCCAAAAGCGCATAGGTGTCGCCGGGAAATCCGGCATCCCAATTCATGTCAAAGCCGGCCAAAGCGGCTTTTTCGGCGGGGTCCAACAGACCATCGGCATCCGGATCAAGGCCGCGCTCGGCGATCAGGGTCAGGGAGTAGAAACTGTCGTAGGTCCATGAAATGCGCAAAGCCGTGGCGCGGCCTTGGTCGTCGAAGATCACCTCAACCCCGCTGTCAATGAAGACATGCGGATGGGCCAAGAGAGGCAGCGGCACAGCAGCCATAGCCAAGGCCAGAACGGGCAGGCGCATCGGTTCCCCCCAAAGATTCGGCGCGGAAGTTAGGGGCTTTTGCAGGCGGGGGCCAGCCCAGCGAACGGCCTTGGGCAAAGGCCCGCGCAAAGGAAAGGGCGGCGACCCCACCCCTGGTTCCGCCGCCCTGCTTTGGGGACAAAGTTCTAGACTATGGTCGTTCTAAAAGTGGTGGGACGTTGAAAAGTCTTTGGTCACAGAGGCTTTTTAGCGTCGGGCGAAAAGCGCCGCATACCCCAGATGGGGTATGCGGTCGGATTTTCGCCACAATTTAGCGCGGAAGGATTGTGGCAAGCCGATCAAGGGCTGCGGGCCATTCCTTGAAGAACAGCAATTGCCCGCAATCGGGCAGGAATTCGACCGTCAGATGTGGAAAATCCTGCATCAACTCCTGAATGGTGGCCTTGGGCGTCTGGGGATCCTGATCGCCTTGCAACAGCACCACGGGCACCGAACAGGCGCGGACCACATCGGACCAGTCGCGTTCCGAGCCAATGCATTCCAGCGCAAAAGCCGCATGGGCGGAAAATTTGGCGGTCATGCAGATGTCCGACCCCGACAGCATCGCCGCCCGCACCTCGGGCCGGGCAAAGGTTTCCATATCGGCGGGCGAGCCACCGTTCACTTGGGTAAAGAAGGATTCCTTCCCCAAGCGCCGCGCCAGTGAAAACCCGGCTTGCACCAGAAAGGGCAAGATTTTCGGCGCATAGCGGGCATTGGCCAGAATGAACCGCTGCCATTTGTCCATGCGTTCATACTGTGCCGCCGTCCGCAGCGGCAGTTGCGCGGCACAGCCGAGAATGCCCGAAATCAAGCCGGGGCGCGTGTTGGCCAGAATCATCGCATAGCGCAGATCGGCCCCAAGGCAGATCACGGCGGCTTGCCGGATGCCCAGATGATCCAGCACCGCCGCATAGTCCGCCGCCCCGCTGGCAGATTGATCCGCCCCTTTCGGCATGGGGCTGGAACTGCCATAGCCCGCCCTGACCGGCACGATCACCCGCAACCCGCGGGCCAAGGCGGCGCGTTCGGCGGTGGCGGGCCAGCGGATCAGGCCATAGTCAAGGTGCATGTAAAGCACGGGCGTGCCGGTCGGATCGCCAAATTCGATCCATTCCAGCCTGCGGCCTTGTGGTGTTGTCAGGTGACGGAAGGGCCGTTCCTCAAGCCCCGCCTTTTCGGTCACGGGCAAGGCTGCGGCAGGCAAGAGCGCCACGTCCATCAGGGCCAGCACCACCCGCACCAGTTCGCTTTGCGAATGGGTTTCGGTTTTTGCCAGAATAGAGCGCATCTGGGTGCGCACCGTTTCGACCGACCGGCCCCGCGCATCGGCGATATCCTTGAGGGGTTGGCCCAAAGTGATGGCCTGAACCACCTCCACCTCGGCGGCAGTCAGGCCGAACGCTTCGGCCACGGTCTGGCTGAAACCCTCGGGCCAGACGAGTTCGGTGGAAAGCGCCAGCGCCAGATGGCGTTCATCGGCACTGTCCACGGCGCTGATCCGCATGATCACGGGATTGTCGGTGACGACAGAACGCAGGCGCAACGTCACGACCTTTTCCGCCTTACCACCCGCTACCCGCCGCATTTCCCGCCGCAACAGCACGATATCCTCAGGAGTAAAGGGGAGGGCGGTCATGGGCGACCCAGCCTCAATCGCGAAGGCCACGCCTGCGGCGCGATTGCAGGCAGCGACCTTGGCGCCACCATCCGCCAGGAAGGCGGCAAAGCGGGGGATATCCTCAAGCACCGAACGGTACGAGCCGTCGCCGCGCGAGGCCTCCATCCGGTCAAGGAAAACGGTCGCCCGGCTGACATGGGCCTCAATCTCGGGGTCTTCCAGCGTGATCGCTGTTTCTAGGGGACCAACGCGCAGCCCCGCAGTGCGGCCTTCCCAAACCTCAAGCAGATCCTCTAACCGGATCGGGTCCAGCGCCACCTCATACAGACGGTCAACAATTTCCGCCCGATGTTCACCATGGGCCAGTTGCGCCGTATTCCGCTTGCGGTCGATTTCCGTCATGCCCGGACTTTACGAAAAGCCACGCTTGGGGCAAGACTGTGCCGCGTTGGGTGGAAGTATTTCATGGTTTCGTCATTGAATTGCCGGGGGAACAGGCAAAACTGACGACTGTGCTTGGTCAGGGAGTCGGACCTTTGGTAACTATCTATGGCGTTTACAGGTCGCGCGCCTCGCGGCCCTTGTGGCTTTTGGGCGAAATCGGCATGGAATTTGAACATGTGCCCGTGATTCAGGCCTATCGGCTTGGCGATGCCGTGGCACCAGATGCCCCCTTGAACACCAACAGCCCGCGTTTTCGCAGGGTGAATCCCATGGGGCAAATTCCCGCGATGCGTGACGGCGATCTGACGCTGACCGAATCACTGGCGATCACGTTGTATCTTGCACAGCAATATGGCGGCGACTTGGGTCCAAAAGACCCGGTCGAAATCGGTGAGGCAACAAATTGGGGCTTTTTCGCCGCCACAGCCATCGAGCCGCATGCTTTGGACATCATGATGACGATCAATCGGGGCGACGCTGAAACCGACGCGGGGCAGGTGATCATCGACAAGGCGCTGGAGCCGCTGCATCGCGGTTTGGCGCGATTGGATCAGCACTTGCTGCACCGGGATCACGTCATGGGTGAACGGTTTACGGTGGCCGATATCGTGCTGGCGGAATGCTGCCGCTATGCCCAAAGCATGGCGGGATTGGTGCAGGAGTATCCGTCGGTGCAAAGATGGCTGACGGCCTGCCAAAGGCGACCTGCTTTTTTGGCGTTTTGGGAAAAACGGATGGCAGAGCCTGCCTAAAGCGGGCGAACCTTTAGTCGGGTGAGGCGGTTTTCTTTTCGTTGAAGAATTTCAAATCGGAAGCTGTGGAAGCTGAAAGTCTGACCTTCGTCAGGGATGGTCTGGGCTTCGTGGATCACCAGCCCGGCGACGGTGTTGGCTTCGTCGTCGGGTAGGTTCCAATCCATGGCGCGATTGAGGTCGCGGATGGTCATCGCCCCATCGAGAAGATAGTCGCCATTGGCGTCTTGCTGCACACCTTGATGTCTTGTGACAGCGTCGAATTCATCGGTGATGTCGCCGACGATTTCCTCGAGAATGTCTTCCAATGTGATGAGGCCTTGAAGGGCACCATATTCGTCTACAACCAGCGCGAAATGCACCCGGCGGGCCAGAAATTCGCGCATTTGTTCATCAAGGGCGGTGGTTTCGGGCACGTAGTAGGGTTTGCTGGCGACGCGCGTCAGATCAAGCTCGGCGACGGGGCTGCCCTGACGGATCAGGCGATCTGCTTCGCGCAACAGATCTTTGGCATGGACCGTGCCGATGATATTGTCTTGCGCGCCACGATAGACCGGCAGACGGGAATGACTGGAGGCAAGGATGCGGGCGATGATGTCGTCAGGGGGCAGGTCGGCATCGAGCATTTCGATGTCTTGGCGTGGGCGCATGACCTCCTCAACCGTGCGGTCAGAAAGATCGAGCGCGCCCAGGAGAAGATCGCGCGCGCCCTTTTCGACCACGCCCGCCGAATGCCCGGCGGCCAGCACTTCGGCAATGTCTTCGCGCAGGGCCTCGGCCTGATCGGGGGCGGGGCGCAGGCGGGCGAGAAGGTCGCGGCGGAATTCTTGGCCTTCGGGCAAAACGAAGATCGCGAGCAGGATTGCCAGCAGAAGCGAAGCGAGGAGATAGGTCATTTCGCGGCGACCTTGGCGAGGGGGTGATGTTGCAGCACAAGTTCGCGCAGATGATCGTCCAGCACATGGGTGTAGATTTCGGTGGTGGCGACATCGGCGTGGCCCATCAGGGTTTGGATCACCCGCAGATCGGCACCACCGGCCAATAGGTGGGTGGCAAAGGCATGGCGGATGGTGTGAGGGGTGACCTTGCTGGGGTCGACGCCAGCGCGGACGGCAAAATCTTTGATCAACATGAAGAAATATTCGCGCGTGAGATGACCGGCCTTGCCGCTGCCCGGAAACAGAAAGCGAGAGGGCGGTTGCCCCGCCTTGCGGGCCAACTCGGCGATGGCATCCCATTCGACCAGCCAAGCGGCAATCGCCTCACGCGCGGGGGGGGAGAGGGGGACAAGACGTTCCTTGTTGCCCTTGCCCTTGACCAGAATGGCACGGGGATCACCGCGCACGGCGGCGACGGGCAGCGAGACCAATTCAGAAACACGCAGGCCCGAGGCGTAAAGCACCTCCATCAGGCAACGGTTGCGGATCTGGTCTCGGGCGGTGCGTCCCTTGTCTCGGGCCGCTTCCAGCAAGCGGTCCACCTCATCGATGCTGACGGTTTGGGGCAGGCGTTTGTCGACACCCGGCCCTTTCAGGCGCAGGGCGGGATTGTCTTTGCGCCAACCTTCCTCCACCGCGAAACGATACATGGTGCGGATCGCCGACAAGCGGCGGGCGCGGGTGGACTTTGACAGACCTTCGGCCTCGCAATCAATGAGATAGGCTTCGATCTTGGCACGGTCCACATCGGCGAAATCGCCCCCCAGCCATTCGGCAAAGGCTTGCAAATCGCGGCCATAGGCGAGAAGCGTGTTCTGCGCGGAAAACGCTTCTGCCGCTTGGCCTGCCAGAAAGGTGGAAATCCAGCGGCTGGTGCCTTGGGGGGCGGTCATCCCCGCCGCTCCAGCAGGATCAGCTCCAATGCTGCGCGGCGGGCGGCATCTTCCATGCCCAACATGCGCAGGATGGCGAGCCCCTCCGTCACCTCGTCCAGATCGCCGCGCGCACCGCTGCCGATGCGGTCGATGGCGTAGAGCACCGCCTCGCCGATGCGCCCCTGTTCCAGCATTTCCCGCGCCGCTTCGCCCGGATTCGGGCGCAGGAAAGCGGGGGCAATGGCGCGCGACAGCGCGTCCGGTGGAGTCACGCCTTCTAGACGTCCTTTAGCGATAGCGACAAGGAAAGCCTCTCCGGCATCGGTCGTTTGTCGGGAAAGAGCCGCCTTTTCATAATCTTGCGACAACAGTCTGATGCGGAACGCCAGGGCGTCTGCCGCACCCTCCAGCTTCACCTTCGCCAGATCCGCCGCGAACATCTTGGCAAAGGGCACCTCGAGCTCCGCCTGGGCCATGCGGGTCCAAGCCAAGGGCAGGCTGCGGGAAATGCGGGTCGGATCATGGGCTTGCAGGGCGGCGTCAAATTCCTGAATGGCGGCGACACGGTCCCAGACCATGCCCGAGGCGGCGGCCTTGCGCTGGGTGTACAGACCCAGCAACTGGTTGGGTGCGATGGCGCCTGCGCGGGCCAGCTTTTCCGCCGCTTCCAACTGCGCCTTCCAGCCCGAGCGGCTTTCCAGTTCGGTGTGCTGAAAAGCCAGTGGCAGGGCTTGTACCAACAAGGGTTCGCCAATCGCCTCATACATCCGCAGGATCAGCGGTGAGGGCGCGTCGGGCACGGGCAAGGGTTCGGCCCCGTCGGCCAGTTCGTCATCCAGAAAACGCCGCAAGAGGGCATCTTCGCTGTCCGAAATCCGCCCCAGGGCCTTGCCCGTTTGGAGACTGAGCGCGGCAGCATTCCAGTCGCCGGCACGCACAAGGCAAAAGATGCGGGCGGGAAAGGTGGGGGCCAGTTCTGGGACGGCCTGCATTTTTTCGCAGGCCTGATCCTCGGCCCCCAGCAGCAGGGAAATGTCAAAGTTGCGGCGGAAGAGTTCGGGCGTATCTTCACCCGCGGCGGCGATGAGTTCGGCCGCCTGATCCAAAGCGCCAATGGCCAGCAATTTGTCGATCCGCGCCAGAAGCAACACACCGGAGCCGTCCGAATCGGGCGGAGCATCGGCTTCGGCAAGCAGCAGGGTGATGAACAAGGCCTGCAAGGATGGCAGAGCGTCGGCCCGTTCGGCGGTTATCATTGCGGCAATGTCTTGTGTGCGGCCCATCCCCCACAACCGCTTGGGTAAGCCGGTGATCGACGATGACAAAACGCCCGCCGTGTCCAGCGTTGGAGCATCCAGAACGCTGATCACTACGTCGGGTACCGGGCTTTTGGTGACATCGGGTTCAAGGACGGTCGTCCCGTCCGGTGCAACCACAGTGCCGGCCGGGGTGGTCACGGAATCCGAAAGCCAATTGATCGCCGACAAAGGCTGTTCTGCCTGCGCGGGCAGGCTGGTCAGGCAGGCAATGCCCAATACGCCGAAGCTAGTTCGCATCCAGTGTCACCGGCTGGACCACTTCTTTCTGTTCCGGGGTCAGATTGCCGAAATAGGCAAAGCCTGTCAGCCCCAGAAATCCGAGGAAGATCAGAAAAAGAAGGGCCTTGAAGATCCGTCCCATGGGTGCAACTGCCTTTGCCTGTTCGTTTCTTGTCCGCCTTGTGCGGCTTGTCTGCGATTATATATGGCTTTTCCGCAAAGTTCACGCCATTCAAGATGAAAAGATCGACAGGTGCGGATTGGCGCTTGTCGACCCTGGGGGTGGGGCATGACGGAGTTGAAAAAGACCATTGTGCTGGTGGGCATGATGGGCGCAGGAAAAACTGCGGTGGGCACGGCACTTGCGCGACTTTTGGGCGTGCCGTTTTTGGATTCGGACGAAGAGATCGTGAAAGCCGCGCAGCGCAGCATTGCGGAAATCTTTGAACGCGACGGGGAGCCGTTTTTTCGGGCACGGGAAAGCGAAGTGCTGGCGCGGTTGGTCAGCGGACATCCGTGTGTGCTGTCCACCGGCGGCGGTGCGTTTATGAGCGAGGCAAACCGCCAAATCGTGGCGGGGCAGGGGGTTTCGGTCTGGCTGCGGGCGGATCTGGATCTGTTGTGGCAAAGGGTGCGGCACAAGACGACGCGGCCCTTGCTGCGGACGGCCAATCCGCGTGAGACCTTGCGGTCACTTTACGAGACGCGGGTGCCGGTTTACGCGCTGGCCGATGTGGCGGTGGACGCGGCACCGGAACTGTCGATCGAGCAGATGGCAGCGCGGGTCAGGGATGTTTTGGCGGCAACGCCGGGAGTGATGGGCGAATGACAGATGTGGTGCCAGTGGAATTGGGCACGCGGTCCTATGAGGTGCGGATCGGGCCGGGTCTGATTGGCCGTGCGGGGGCCGAGATTGCGCCGCTGTTGCGGCGCAAGCGGGTGGCCGTGGTGGCGGATGAAACCGTGGCGGGCCTGCATCTTGCGACGTTGATGGAAGGGTTGGCGGCCGAGGGGATCACGGCGCAGGTGCTGCGGGTGCCTTCGGGCGAGGCGACGAAAAGCTGGCCGCATCTGGCGACGGTGGTCGAGGGGCTGTTGGAGGCGCGGGTCGAACGCAAAGATATGGTCCTCGCCTTTGGTGGTGGGGTTGTGGGCGATCTGGTGGGGTTTGCGGCCTCGATCCTGCGGCGGGGGGTGCGGTTTGTGCAGCTTCCGACCACGCTTTTGGCGCAGGTGGACAGCAGCGTCGGCGGCAAAACGGGGATCAACACGCCGCAGGGCAAGAATCTGGTGGGGGCATTTCATCAGCCGTCATTGGTGCTGGCCGACACTGGGCTGTTGGACAGCCTGCCGCGGCGTGATCTGCTGGCGGGCTATGGTGAGGTGGTGAAATACGGCCTGCTGGGGGATGCCGCGTTTTTCGATTGGCTGGAGGGGAATGCGCCCCGTCTGGCAACAGGCGATATGGCTGTGCGGCAGCGGGCGGTCGTGCGCTCGGTGCAGATGAAGGCCGAAATCGTGGCGCGGGATGAGACGGAAGAGGGGGATCGGGCACTGTTGAACCTTGGGCACACCTTTTGCCATGCGCTTGAAAAGGCGACAGGATATGGGGATCGGCTGTTGCATGGCGAGGGGGTGGCGATTGGCTGTGCCTTGGCGTTTGAGCTGTCCGCGCGGATGGGGCTGTGTGCGCAGGAAGACCCAAGCCGTGTGCGGGCCCATTTGAAAGCGATGGGGATGAAGGTGGATCTGGCGGATATTCCGGGCGATCTGCCGGGGGCCGAGGTTCTGCTGGACTATATGGCGCAGGATAAAAAGGTGCAGGACGGCAAGCTGCGTTTCATTCTGGCGCGGGGGATCGGGCAGGCCTTTGTGGCGGATGATGTGCCGTCTGAAAAGGTTCTGGGGTTGCTGCGCGATAGATTAGGTTGATGCGTCAACAATCGCCAGCAACTGCCTAAAATCGTTGAAGATGTTCTGCGCATTCATATCTTCGGCGGGCGTCTTGCGATAGCCTTCGGTGTAAAGCGCAAAGGGGATGTTGGCCGCCTTGGCGGTTGCGGCGTCAACCTCACTGTCGCCCACGAAAAGCGCAGGCGCGGCAGGCAATTGCGCCAAGGCGTGCAGCAACGGCGCCGCGTCGGGTTTGCGCCGGGGCAGGGTGTCGCCGCCGACAACCACGGGGAAGAAGCGCGTCAGGTCAAAATGCGCCAAAGCGCCATGCGTGGCGCGAGTGGGTTTGTTGGTGCAAAGCGCCAGGGCGTGGCCAGCGGCTTGCAAGCTTTCCAAAACCTCGAAAACATGCGGATAAAGCACTGTTTTGGCATGGTTTTCGCTGTATCCATCCAGAAAGCCCTGCAAGACTTGTGCCTGCATGGCCGGATCAGCGTTCAGGGCGGCAAGGCAGCGTTCGACCAGAACGGGCGCACCATTGCCGATGAAGGTGCGGACTTGGGCAAAGGGCAGGGCGGTCAGACCGGCCCCGACGAGCGCCGCATTAACGGCGTGGTGAATATCGGGCGCGGAATCGATCAGCGTGCCGTCCAGATCAAAGACGATGTTCATGCGCAAGCCGCTTGCAAATCGCGCATGTTCACGCCGTAAGGCGCTGGATTCGCAACACTTCCGCCCTTGAACACCGAAGACCCGGCCACCAGAACATTCGCACCCGCTGCCACGCAAAGCGGTGCTGTTTCCACCGTCACACCGCCGTCAATCTCCAGATCAATCGGACGGTCACCGATCAGGCCGCGCAAGGCGCGGATCTTGTCCAACTGGCTGTGGATAAACTTTTGCCCGCCAAAGCCGGGGTTGACCGTCATCACGCAGATCAGATCAATTAGATCAAGCACTTGGGGCACAAACTCGATGCCTGTGGCCGGATTGATCGCCAGGCCAGCCTTACAGCCTGCGGCCTTTACCGCCTGCAACGTGCGGTGCAGATGCGGGCCAGCCTCGACATGCACGGTCAGG
Source organism: Neogemmobacter tilapiae (assembly GCF_014652215.1). Taxonomy (GTDB): domain Bacteria; phylum Pseudomonadota; class Alphaproteobacteria; order Rhodobacterales; family Rhodobacteraceae; genus Neogemmobacter; species Neogemmobacter tilapiae. Next base: position 203,206 of record NZ_BMYJ01000001.1, read on the forward strand.
ATATCGGCGCCGGATTTTGCAAAAGCCTCGATCATCGGATCGACGGGCGTGATCATCAGATGCACATCCATGACACCCTTGATATGGGGACGCAGGGCTGCGCACATTTGCGGACCAAAGGTGATGTTCGGCACGAAATGCCCGTCCATCACATCCACATGAATCCAATGCGCGCCTTGATCCTGCAACACACGGCATTCATTGCCAAAGTCCGCAAAGTCAGCGGCGAGTATGGAGGGCGCGATGATCGGTGTCAGGGACATGCCAGCCTCATAAGGTTTCAGAAGGGTTTAGGGATGTTGCAGCCTTTGGTAAAGTGAGGTTGCGCTACCGGCGTGGCAGATCATAATTAACATAATATAGATTATCGGATAATTATCACTCCGAACGGTATACCACCGCATACATCTTCCCCGTCCCCCCGTTTTCCGTTATGAGGCCCCAAACGAATCCCATAAGCCGGAGCGCCAGATGAGCAAGATCAAAGTCGCCAACCCAGTCGTCGAACTTGACGGCGATGAAATGACCCGGATCATCTGGGATTTCATCAAGAAAAAGCTGATCCTGCCGTATCTGGATGTTGATCTGAAATACTATGATCTGGGCATCGAGGAACGCGACCGCACTAACGACCAGATCACCATCGACGCCGCAAATGCGATCAAGTTGCATGGCGTCGGCGTGAAATGTGCGACGATCACCCCGGACGAAGCGCGGGTTGAAGAATTTGGCCTGAAGGAAATGTGGAAGTCGCCGAACGGCACGATCCGCAACATTCTGGGTGGCGTGATCTTCCGCGAGCCGATCATCTGTTCGAATGTGCCGCGGCTTGTCCCCCACTGGACGAAACCCATCGTGGTGGGCCGTCATGCCTTTGGCGACCAGTATCGCGCGACGGATTTCAAATTCCCGGGCAAAGGCACGCTGTCGATCAAATTCGTGGGCGAGGACGGCCAGACGATTGAACGCGAAGTGTTCAAGGCGCCCGAGGCCGGCGTCGCGATGGCGATGTACAACCTGGATCAGTCGATCATCGACTTTGCCCGCGCCTCGTTGAACTATGGGCTGTCGCGCAAGGTTCCGGTCTATCTGTCGACCAAGAACACCATTCTGAAAGCCTATGACGGACGTTTCAAGGATCTGTTCCAGCAGATTTTCGACGCGGAGTTCGCCGATGCCTTTAAGGCGGCGGGGATCACCTATGAACATCGCCTGATCGACGACATGGTGGCCAGTGCGTTGAAATGGTCGGGCGGCTATGTATGGGCCTGCAAGAACTATGATGGCGACGTGCAGTCGGACATCGTGGCGCAGGGTTTTGGTTCGCTGGGTCTGATGACGAGCGTGCTGATGACGCCCGATGGGAAGATTGTGGAGGCTGAGGCCGCCCATGGCACGGTGACGCGGCATTACCGCGAACATCAAAAGGGCAAGGAAACCTCGACCAACTCCATCGCGTCGATCTATGCGTGGTCGGGCGGTTTGAAGCACCGCGCGAAACTGGACGACAATGCGCAACTGATGCGCTTTGCCGAAACGCTGGAGAAAGTCACCGTGCAGACGGTGGAAGACGGTTGGATGACGAAAGACCTGGCGCTGCTGGTCGGACCGGATCAGAAATGGCTGACCACGATGGGCTATCTGGAAAAGGTCGATGAATATCTGAACAAGGCTTTGGCGGGCTAAAGCGCCCTGCCCCATTGTCAGCAAAAGGCCCGCCATTTGGCGGGCCTTTCGTTTGGCTTCAACGGGTTATTTTACCCAGACCACGCCGCCTTTGACCGTGAAGCGGCCCTTGGTGACCATGAAGCATTTGTTGTTCGGGTCCATGAAGGCGACTTTGGTGATGTCGCGGTCGTCAGACACGGTGGAAGAGCTGACCCAGCCCATCAGATCGCCGGCGCGGTTGCGCAGTTCATAGCCGTTATAGGCGGTCAGGTTCCCGTCGTTGGCACAGCGCATCAATTTGCCGGCCGAAACCTTGACGGGCGCTGCGTCGTCGTTGCCTGCGTTCCCGTCGTCACCACCGCCGGAACCGCCACCATCGCCACCTCCGCCATCACCGCCACCGCCACCACCTCCACCGCCGCCACCACCTCCACCGCCGCCACCACCTCCACCGCCGCCACCACCGCCGCCGCCACCACCGCCTCCACCGCCGCCACCTCCGCCGCCACCGCCGGAACCGCCACCGACGCTGACATCCACGCCGACCCCGACGCCGCTGCCGCCGCCGACATCGACATCGGCGCCAACATCAATCCCACCGTTGCCTCCGACATTCACATCAGCATCAACACCAAGGCCGCCACCGCCCAGACCTACACCGACGCCCACATTGACGCCGCCAAGCCCAACCGAGATCTTTTTCGCTGCGACGGGTGACGCTGTGGCAAGGCACAGAAACATCACGCCCAGCAGGCTGGCGCGGCCATAGCGCGCCGCTGTTCCACGAAGTTCGCTTTTGGAAATCATATGTTCAGACATCTTACTCTCCTTCGCTACGCCGCATCCTATGGGAGGGTCGGACACGGCAGTTCACATCAACACAGGCAGAGGCCCGTAATCATCACTACGGCTCGCAGTTGTAAGAGTTTCAATAAATCGAGATTTTTTTGCGATGAAATCCATTTTTTTGGAATTTTATTAGGAATCTTATCGTTAAAGATGTTTTCGCTAACATGCTCGCGAAATCGTTACAGTTGTGTATGATCGGGCGAAACTGGCGGTTTCGCCCCTTTCGCCCCGTGGAACTGCGGTGGTAATGTGGGGGAAACAGGGCAGAAAAATGGCCGCCGAACACGCGCACTCTTATTTTGATGATGCCCAAGGCATCGCCTATGGCGCAACGATGGCGGCCTTTGGCATTGCGATTCTGACCCATCTGGGCATGATCACCGGCCAGACGGCGGGGCTGGCCATTCTGATCGCCTATGTCAGCGGTTGGCCCTTTGGGGCCGTGTTCTTTGTGGTCAACCTACCCTTTTACTGGTTCGGCTATCGCCGCATGGGGCTGCGCTTTACGCTTAAGACATTCGTCGCCGTTGGCGCGCTGGCCATACTGTCGGCACTGATGCCGCGCTGGATCAGTTTTGCCGATTTGAACCCCGCCTTTGGGGCGATCCTTTTCGGGCTTGTATCGGGTTCCGCCTTGTTGGCCATCTTTCGTCACGGGGCCAGCTTGGGTGGCATCGGTATTCTGGCCCTTTACCTGCAAGATCATACCGGACTGCGGGCGGGCAAGACGCAGTTGATGTTTGATGCCGTGCTGTTCCTGGTGGCGCTGTTCGTTCTGCCTTGGGTCACCGTGGCTTGGTCAGCCCTGGGGGCCTTGGTCGTCAATCTGGTGATCGCGATCAACCACCGCCGCGACCGCTATGTCGCCACCTGATCGGGACTCGCCAAAGGGCAGCAAAGCCTGTATGGCGCTCGCAATCGCAGAAAACAGCAAAAGAGACAGCCCCGATGGAGCTTCGCAACATCGCCATTATCGCGCACGTCGACCATGGCAAGACCACGCTCGTTGACGAGCTTTTGAAACAGTCGGGTTCCTTCCGCACCGGCCAGCAAGTGGCCGAACGGGCGATGGACAGCAATGACATCGAACGCGAACGCGGCATCACCATTCTGGCGAAATGCACCTCGGTTGAATTTGGGGAAACCCGCATCAACATCGTCGATACCCCCGGCCACGCCGACTTTGGCGGCGAGGTGGAGCGTATTCTGAACATGGTCGATGGTGTTGTCCTGCTGGTGGATGCTGCAGAAGGCCCGATGCCGCAGACGAAATTCGTGACCTCGAAAGCCTTGGCCCTTGGCCTGCGTCCGATTGTGGTGCTGAACAAGGTGGACAAGCCCGACGCTGAACCTGACCGCGCCCTGAACGAAGTGTTCGATCTGTTTTCGAACCTTGGGGCCAATGACGAACAGCTGGATTTCCCTTATCTTTACGCCTCGGGGCGTGCCGGTTGGGCGGATGATACGCTGGATGGGCCACGCAAGGATCTGACCGCGCTGTTTGAAAAGATCGTGGCGCATGTGCCCGCGCCCAAGCAGTTGGCCCGCGCCGAAGAACCCTTCCAGATGCTGGCCACCACCCTGTCGGCTGACCCTTTCATCGGTCGCATCCTGACGGGCCGGATTGAGGCAGGCACGCTGAAAACCGGGATGACGCTGAAGGCCCTGTCGCGCACGGGCGAACGGATCGAACAGTTCCGGGTGACCAAAGTACTGGCCTTCCGGGGCCTCGCGCAAACTGCGGTGGACGAGGCTGTGGCGGGCGATATCGTGACCGTCGCCGGCATGACCAAGGCCACTGTGGCTGACACCCTGTGCGACCTGTCCATCGACACGCCGATTGCCGCCCAGCCGATTGATCCGCCGACGATTACCGTGACCTTTGGCATCAACGACAGCCCCTTGGCGGGCCGTGACGGGAACAAGGTCCAAAGCCGCGTCATCCGCGAACGGCTGATGAAAGAGGCGGAAACCAACGTCGCGATCAAGATCGCCGACACCCCCGGCGGCGAGGCCTTTGAAGTTTCGGGCCGGGGCGAATTGCAGATGGGCGTTCTGATCGAAAACATGCGCCGCGAAGGGTTTGAACTGTCGATCAGCCGCCCGCGCGTCATCATGAAAGACGAAGATGGCGTTCGGATGGAACCGGTCGAAGAGGTCATCATCGACGTCGATGACGAATATTCTGGCGCGGTGATCGACAAGCTGACCGGCGAACGCAAGGGCGATCTGGTTGAAATGAAACCCGCAGGCGTCGGCAAGACCAGGATCGTGGCCCATGTGCCCTCGCGCGGGCTGATCGGCTATCATGGCCAGTTCCTGACCGACACCCGCGGCACCGGCGTTCTGAACCGGATCTTCCATGGCTGGGTGGCGCACAAGGGCCCGATCCAGGGCCGCCGTCAGGGCGTTCTGGTCAGCATGGAAAATGGCGTCTCGGTCGCCTATGCGCTGTGGAACCTCGAAGAACGCGGCAAGCTGTTCATCGGCGCGCAAGAGGCGGTCTATACCGGCATGCTGATCGGCGAACACAGCCGGGACAACGATCTGGAAGTGAACCCTCTGAAGGGCAAAAAGCTCACCAACGTCCGCGCCAGCGGCACGGATGAAGCCGTCCGCCTGACAACGCCGGTCAAGATGAGCCTGGAAGAGGCCATTGCCTATATCGACGACGATGAGCTGGTCGAGGTGACGCCGAAAATCGTGCGGCTGCGCAAGCGGCATCTGGATCCGCATGAACGGAAGCGGCACAGCCGGACCGAGTAAGATCAGGGGCCTTCGGGCCCCTTTTTCATGTTGTGACGATGCGATACTTGGATTGCACCAGACCGGAGGGGAAAGCGCGGCTTTCCACCAGCTGCAAATCGACGTCTGCGGTCAATGCACCGAACAAGGGCCGCCCTGCCCCGATCAGCACGGGAACCGTGGTCAGCACAAGGTCGGTCACCAGGCCTTCGCGCAGAAAGGCCTGCACCAGGCGGCCGCCGTCCAGATAGATGCGTTCCACGCCCTGCACCGCCAAATCCTGCATGACATCGCGCGGCGCACGGTTGGAAAAGCGCAACTTGCCTTGCAAAGCCTCGGGCACCGGTGTTCCTGCCAAGTCCTGTGACATCACCAGAACGGGCCGGTCATAGGGCCAGGGGTCAAAGCCCTGCACCTTTTCATAGCTGCCACGCCCCATTACGATCATCTGCTTGTCTGCAATGAAGTCGTTATAGCCATGGTCCTCGGATGGGTCATCCCGCGCCAAGAGCCAACCGATGTCGCCATCCGGTCTGGCGATGAAACCGTCCAGTGAGGTTGCGATAAAGATATGTGCGGTCGTCATGCAGCTCTCCTGTCAATGATGATTGCTGTATAGCTTGCCAAACCGACAAGCCCAGCCGCTTCGCCCCGTTGGGCAGAATCGGCCCCGTCGCTTCCTTCCGCCTCTGTGGCCACCAGCGCATGCCGCCGCGCAACGACGACCGAAAATGGCGATGGCTTACCCCAGTCGCGCAACTCAGGGTTTACTCTATCGTTTCAAGTGGTTGAGGGCGGCACTTGCGCCATGCAAAAGCCTAAAATTGAATAAGAAATGACCACTTTAGCAAGAGAAACAAACTGGGTTCGGTTGTCGCTCCCAGGGGCGCGGGATGGCCCATGCGGGAAGGGCCGTGCGGTGATGGACATGGTGAGGCGCGGTTTCTGACATGGGACAAGGAAGACCAATCCAACCCAATGGCAATAACGCCGTTAACTTGTTTGCAGTGTGCAGAATAGAGGATGAACATGTCGATTATTTCTGAAACCACGTCGATCGCTGGCTTTATCGGGGCTTGCCTTGTTGACACCGAATCCGGGCTGATGTTGGCCTCGGAAGGCGGCGGCAAAGGCAAACTTGATCTGGACGCCGCTGCGGCTATGAACACCGCCTTCGTCAAAGCCAAACGCCAGGCGATGGAAGTGCTGCAATTGAACACCTATATCGAGGACATCCTGATCACGCTGGGCACGCAGATCCATTTGATCCGTCCGCTGGAAAAGAACCAGTCGATGTTCATCTATGTGGCGCTGAACCGGGCCGATGCCAATCTGGGCATGGCGCGCATCCAGTTGAAAACCATCGAAAGCAAGCTGGAGCTGTAAGCTCTGGCACAAGGTCATGGAAAGGCCAGAGGCGATGCTGCCCTCTGGCCTTTGTCATGCACAAGCCACCCTTTCGCCGCGCGGTTCGGGCCGCTAGTCTGACGGCGACCAAAGGGGGTATTATGCAGACCATGCTGGGAATCATCGGGGGGTCGGGCCTTTACGACATGGCCGGGCTGGAGGGGGCATCCTGGGTCAAGCTAAAGACCCCTTGGGGGGTGCCATCGGATGAAATTCTGGTCGGGCGTTTGTCGGGCCTGCCGGTGGCCTTTCTGCCCCGCCATGGCCGCGGCCACCGGATCGCCCCGGCGGACCTGCCGGCACAGGCCAACATCGACGCTTTGAAACGCCTGGGCTGCACCGATGTATTGGCTGTTTCGGCGGTGGGGAGCCTGCGGGTCGACTATGCGCCCGGCGATTTCGTGCTGGTGGATCAGTATATCGACCGCACCACACAGCGCCCCGCCTCGTTCTTTGGCACCGGCTGCGTGGCGCATGTCTCGCTGGCCCAACCGACCTGCCCCCGCCTTTCGGCGCAGGTGGCGACGGCGGCGGAATCTGCTGGCGCGAAGGTGCACCTTGGGGCGACCTATCTGGCGATGGAAGGGCCGCAGTTTTCCACCCTTGCAGAAAGCCGGATGTATCGGTCTTGGGGGGCCGATGTCATTGGCATGACCGGCATGCCCGAGGCCCGTTTGGCGCGTGAGGCCGAGCTTTGCTATGCCTCCCTCGCGATGGTGACAGATTATGACTGCTGGCACGAAGGGCATGGCGCCGTGGACGTGGCGCAGGTGATCGCCACGCTGACGGCGAATGCGGCGGCGGCCAAGGCGACTGTAGGCGCGCTGGCAAGCGCCCTGCCCCATGACCGCGCGCCCTGCCCTAATGGCTGCGACCGGGCGCTGGACCATGCGCTAATGACGGCCCAAGACAAGCGCGACCCGGCGCTACTGGCCAAGCTGGATGCGGTGGCGGGCCGGGTGTTGTGAGAAAAGTCCTTATTCTGGGGGCCGACGGTTTCATCGGTCGAACGCTGGCCTTTGTTCTGCGAGAAAAGGGTTTTCACGTGCTAGCCCATGGGCGGCACGTTGGCGCTTTGGCAGGGTTCGGATTTGAAGCACTGTCGGCGGATCTGAACGATACCCAATGTCATGATCCTGCCTTTTGGGCCAAGCGGATGGGGGATGCCGACCTGGTCATTGCGACGGGCCTTTTGACCGGAAGTGAAGCATCGTTTCGCGCGGTGCATGAGTTGGCACCAAAGGCAGCCCTAGCCGCCTGCCAGGGGCGTGCCGTGCTGATTTCAGCCGTAGGGATCGAAGCAGACACAGCCTTTGCCCGATGGCGTCGCGTCAGTGAACAGGCGGCGCAAGAGGCTGGTGCGACGGTTCTGCGGGCGGGTCTGGTGCTGGGCGATACCTCTTATGGCGGATCGTCCATGCTGCGCGCCTTGGCGGCCTTGCCGCTGGCAACCGCCCATGTGGGAAACGGTCAGCAAAAGCTGAACCCCATCCATGCCGATGATCTGGCGCAGGTGTTGGGCGAATGTCTGGAAGCCCCACCCGGCGTAGGCCCATGGGAGGTGGGCGGGCCTGAGGAGGTCACACAGAAAGACCTGATCGCCTTGATAAGGCAATGGCTGGGTCTGCGCCCGGTTCGGGGCATTGGCCTGCCCCTGCCCTTGGCCCGATTCATGGGGCGGGTTGGTGATGTCCTGCGGCTTGGCCCCCTGTCCGCGACCAGCGTTGCGCAATTGGAAAAGGGTCTGCTGGCAGACCCAACGCCCCTATTGGCCCATATCCGCCACCGCCCCGCGGCTGTGTCGCAGTTCCTGTTTCGCAGACCGCCTGGAACGCAAGACCTTTGGCATGCCCGGCTTTATCTGCAAAAGCCGTTGGTCCGACTGACCCTTGCCCTGTTGTGGCTGATCTCGGGGCTGCAAGGCCTTTTCACGCCGGGTTCGGCTTTTCTGCCGTTGCTGCCGCTGCCGGAAACACTCGGCCTGATTTTGGCACGAGCGGGTGGGCTGGTCGATCTGGCGCTGGCGGCGGCGCTGTTGGGCAACTGGCGGCCCGTGCCCGTGGCCTTGGCCCAATTGATCATGGTTGCGGGCTATACGCTGGGCCTGTCTATTCTCGCCCCAACGCTTTGGCTTGATCCTTTCGGTGCGTTGCTGAAGAATTTACCTATTCTGACGCTGATCCTTGTCCACCTTAGCCTGATCCGGGAAAGATGATGGACCCCTATCTGACGGCCAAATGGCTGCATATCCTTTCATCCACCGTCTTGTTCGGCACCGGGATGGGAACGGCGTTTCAAATGGTTTGGGCCATGCGCACGGGGCGCGTTGAAACCATCCATTCGGTCGCCAGCGGTGTGGTTGTTGCGGACTGGATCTTTACCGCGCCAGCGGGGCTCATTCAGCCACTGACGGGGCTTTGGCTGGCACATCTGGCAGGTTGGCCGCTGACCGCGCCTTGGCTGTTGCTGACCTATGCGCTTTACCTACTGGCGCTGGCCTGCTGGTTGCCCGTCGTCCATTTGCAAATCCGCATCCGCAATCTGGCGGGCGAGGCTTTGACCAAGGGTCAGCCCCTGCCCGATCAGGCCCGCCGTCTGTACCGCATCTGGTTTGCCTTGGGCTGGCCCGCCTTTGCGGCGCTTGTCGGGGTTTTCTGGCTTATGGTATCCAAGCCCGATTTTGTTTTCTGAAAGGCCCCGCCATGACCAAAACCGTCAAGGACTATATCCGAACGATCGTGGACTTTCCCCACGAAGGCATTCTCTTCCGGGATGTCACGACCCTGTTCGCTGATGCCCGTGGGTTTCGCATGGCGATTGACCAGTTGCTGCATCCCTATGCCGGGCAACGGATCGACAAGGTGGCGGGGCTGGAGGCGCGGGGGTTCATTCTGGGCGGGGCCGTGGCGCATCAGATGACGACGGGTTTCGTGCCGATCCGCAAGAAGGGCAAGCTGCCGGGGGCGACCATTTCGCAAAGCTATACGCTGGAATACGGCGAGGCGGTGGTCGAGATTCACGACGACGCCCTGCAACCGGGCGAAAAGGTGCTGCTGGTTGATGATCTGCTGGCGACGGGCGGCACCGCCGAGGCGGGCATTCGGCTGATTGAACGCTTGGGCGCGCAGGTGATTGGCTGCGCCTTTGTGGTGGACCTGCCCGATCTGGGTGGACGCAAAAAGCTGGAGGCGATGGGGATGGAGGTTCACGCCCTTTGCAGCTTTGAGGGGCTTTAGGCGCCGCTTTGTCTAAAGCTTTAACCTAATCTTCAGGGGAATCACGTTAGCAAGGGCAGGCCAAGGTTCACCCCCCTTGGCGGACGTGCTGCTTGCAACACACGTCAACACCCACCCTACCCCGCCGGTTCACCCCCCGGCGGGGTAACTCTGACTAAAGCAGCACGCGGCCCAGAAAAAGTGTGCCAAACAATCCGGCCAGCGTGAAGGCAATGCCATAGACCGCGGCATAATGTGCCATATCCGTGGTGGATCCACCGCCGCGTTTGGCGAGAAGCGCCCCAGTGACGACGCCCAAGGCCAGACTTGCGATCACGATCATCTTGCCTGTCCCCGCTTGATTGAACCGCCGCTGCCTAGCCGCGATCGGGGGCTGGCGCAAGGGGTCTAACCAAGGCGGCAATGGCGGCAATCCGCGCCGCCAGTTCCCGACCGCGACCGAAACCATAGCGCGCCCAGAGCATCCCCTCCTCGCGCAGCGCCTGAGCCGCAGCGTGGTCTTGGCCTTGATCGGCACATTCTGCGCGGATCAAAAGGAAAGAGGCCAAAAGCGCCGCGTTTTCCGCATTTTGGACAACCGGGATATTTCGCACGGCTAAAGCGTCCGCCATATCATACCAGCCCTGCGACAGAGCAAAGGCCGCCAACTGCATATCAACATGGGCTGCATGGATCGCACCGCCTGGCTGCCGACGGTAGAGCGCGGCAGAATCGCCGAAATGGGCAATCGAGCTTTTTGCGTTGAGGGACAGCTGACTGCGTCCTAAGGCAAAAAGGCTGAAGGCCAGCCGCGTGTCGTTCCAACCTTCGGCCTTGGCAATGGCCAGCGCGTCCATCGCGGCCTGCTGGCGGGAGAGGGCTGAACCATCCTGCCCCAGCGCCATTTCCATCGCAGCCTCCCACGCGGCTGGCGTCGCTCCGACATTCACCGGCCCACTGCGGCGCCCGGTTGGATTCAGGCGTGCCAAAAGCCCCGGCAAGACGGCGGCCACCTGTTCGCGGCTCATCCCGTTTTGCAGTTCAGGCGCGTAGTGAAGTCGCAGCATGAGCATGTCGTAACCGGTAAGAACCGTGTGGAAATTGTCGTCGTTGAAAACCGAATCTGATAGGCGATACAGATCGTTAAGCGGTCCTAGGGCCTGGGCCAGCTCTTCGTGCAGGCAGTCGCGAATTTCTTGCGGGCTTGCATCGCCGGGCAAAAAGATTGCCAGCCTTTCGCGCTGTTGCAAGGTCGCCCAATCCTGACGATTCCGACCGTGTCGATATTCGGCATAGGTAGAGATGCCCGGCACAACGAAACAGGCGACACCTGGGTTGCCTTGGCGGATCACTTGTTTTGGCAGAAAGTTTAACGTGATATTGGCGGCGCTACCAGGTTCGGCCTGTTGCAGCGCTATCCCTGCTTCGTCCCGCAAACGCTGGAGCAGCAATGCCAGATCGCCCGCAGCCGATGCCGCGACGCGGCCGTGCAGTGTATACGTGATATCTCCCTCAAAACGGGTCAGATGCGGCAAGGTTCGGCCCGTTTCGAGGGCGAACTCCAAGTCTAGAAAATCGGCGGCCAGCTGGGCGTTGTTCTGTTGGGGGGCGGCGCCAGTTCTGGGTGGAAAGCTGGGCAGCCTTGGCCCTTCATCGGGCAGGATCATCAACGCAGAATCCAACCGCGCCACATCCGCCTGCCAACCCGCGCAGGCCGACAGCGAAAGAAACAAGTTCACTAGGGTCAGGCGCTGCCACATCAGAGGGGCCGTGTGTAGCGGATAAACGGTCCGCGTCGCCCGACTTTGTCATAAAGCATCCGCCCGGCATAATTGTCCTCAGCGGTCAACCAATGCACATGCGGGGCACCCATGGAATCGGCATAGGCATAGACCTTTTCGATAAGGGCACGGGCGACGCCGCGGCCCCGCGCCGCGGGCACAGTAAATAGGTCTTGAAGGTAGATGACCTTTTCGATTTTCCAGCAATGGCGATGCTGGATTGTATGCACGATGCCCAAAAAATCACCGTTCGCACCGGTTGCCACAAAAGCGGCCATATCAGCATCACCACCGGTCAGCCGCGCAAAAGTCATGTCATAAATTTCGGCGGGGACAGTGGTTTTGTAAAACGCAAGGTAGTCGTGCCACAAGGGCTCCCAAGCCGCCCTGTCTGCGGGAACGAGGGAGCGGATCAGCAGCGCGGTCATGGCGGAATATCCCGAAAAGGCAGATGGTTACAGGCGAAAGTCTGCGTGGGTTATGAAGACAAAGTCAACGAGGCAATTTTTACAAGCTTTGGCCCTGCGCACACCTGCCGCCGCCAGATATTGGGGCGATCGATCCTCGAACTGATTCTGACGCCCGACAGGCCGATACGCAGCACAACGCAGGGGTGATTTCGCTAAACTGGCCTTCTTGAAAGAAAATATGTGTCGCAAAGCCCCTAGTGACAAGGTCAGGCTCTTCCTATATGGCAACGCCACGAGTGGTGGGTTCTGGTTCATTCTGGCCCGCACGGGATGCAGGAGAAGCGGAATGAAGGCAGAAGTTTTCCTCCCCGACGATTATCGTCCGGCCGAGGGCGAGCCCTTCATGAATGATCGGCAATTGGAGTATTTCCGGCGTAAACTCTTGGTCTGGAAGCAAGAGCTTTTGGATCAAAGCGCGGAAACCATCGACAACCTTCAAGATAGTGCACGGAACGTGCCCGATCTGGCGGACAGGGCAAGCGAGGAGACCGACCGGGCGCTGGAATTGCGCACGCGGGATCGTCAGCGCAAGCTGGTGAGCAAGATCGACGCGGCCCTTCGGCGGATCGAGAATGGCGAGTATGGCTATTGCGAAATGACCGGTGAGCCGATCAGTCTGAAACGGCTGGATGCGCGACCGATTGCGACCATGACTTTGGAAGCACAGGAAAAGCACGAGCGCCGGGAAAAAGTGCATCGGGACGAATAAGCCTCTGACGAGGGCGATAACACGCCGGGCCGCAGGGTCCGGCGTTTGTTTTTGGGGAATGCGATGGGCTGGCTGGCCGGACGGGAAATCACGGTTCTGGGCGCGGGCGTGGCGGGGCTGGCCTTTGGCTGGGCCGCCGCGCAGCGTGATGCCAAAGTGATCCTGCTGGAACAGGCCGAGGCCGTGCGCGAAGTGGGGGCGGGTCTGCAAATCGGGCCGAACGGGGCGCGGGTGTTGCGGGCCTTGGGGCTGGACAGCGCAGCGCTTGATCGGGTGGCGATGCAGGCGCGGTCCGTAGAGATGCATGACGGGCTTTCGGGCAAACGGTTGCTGCGCATGGATCTGGGCGCGCGAGCGCGAGATCCGGGGCACTATCTGTTCCACCGGGCCGATCTGATCGAGGTTTTGGCGCAGGGGGCGCGGGCAGCGGGGGTGCAGCTGCATCTGCTGACCAAGGTGGCGGGGGTCGATCTGTCGGGCGATACGCCGCTGATCAGCACAGCACAGGGCGCACAGATGCGCCCCGCCCTATTGATCGGGGCGGATGGGCTGCAATCGCCGACGCGGGCGGCGCTGAACGGGCTGGCAAAACCGTTCTTCACCGGCCAGGCGGCTTGGCGGGCGGTGATTGCGGGCGATCCGAACGATGCGCCGGTGGTGCAGGCCTATCTGGGACCGGGCCGCCATCTGGTCAGCTATCCGCTGCGTGGCGGCAAACTGCGCAACATCATTGCGGTGGTGGAACAAAGCGAATGGGTCGAAGAAAGCTGGAGCCTGTCAGACGATCCAGCGAAACTGCGCCGCGCCTTTTCTGGGTTCAACCCCCAGGCGCGCCGCTGGCTTGATGCGGTGCAGGATTGCGGCTTCTGGGGCCTGTTCCGGCATCCGGTGGCCGCAACATGGCAGCGGGAAATGCCAGATGGTGCTGTGGCGATAGTCGGCGATGCGGTCCATCCCACCCTGCCCTTTCTGGCACAGGGCGCCGCGATGGGGCTAGAGGATGCCCATACGCTTGCGCGGACGCTGGACCGCGACGGCACGGCGGGGCTGGCCCAATGGCAGGCGGAACGTGCGCCGCGTTGCCAAAAGATTGTCGATGGCGCGACCAGCAACGCCCGCGCTTTTCATCTGCGCGGCCCAATGCGTTTGGCGGGAAATCTGGCCCTGCGGATGGCCGACCGGGTTGCATCCGGCGCGATGCTGGCGCGCTATGATTGGATCTATGACTACGATGCGACGCGCTAGCCTTCAGTCGCCGAAGGCAGAAATCCACCAAGGCCCGCCGCGGAACGATCTTTCGCAATACTCATGCGGGGCAATCGCCGGGGCATTCGCCAAGGTGGCGTCCGCCGTTACAAGGGGGCGCAGGTGGGTCAAATGCCAATCCTTTTCGCCGTGTTCCTCGTCCCCGCAATCCAGCGTCGCGCGGCGGTCTTCGTCGATGGCCAAGGCCAGAACATCCCGCGTTTTATCAAAGATATGGCGACAGATCATCACAGGATGATCTTCGGAAAGGCTGTTCAGCTTCTGCCGTTCCGTAGCCATTTTGCTGCCGCTCTAGATCGAAAAGGAGGTACCGCAGCCGCAGCCGCTGGTGGCGTTGGGGTTATTCACCACAAAGCGCGCGCCGATCAACTCTTCGGTAAAATCAATCTCGGCGTTCGACAGGAACGGCAGGGACACCAGATCGACCAGCACCTTTTGCCCGTTCTTTTCCAACACCAGATCGTCGGACGCCGGATCGTCCAGCTTGATGTCATATTGAAACCCCGAACAGCCGCCGCCTTCGACCGCCACGCGCAGGGGGCGGGCATCGCCCGTCATCTCGGCAATCTCGGCCAACCGGGCAAAGGCACGGTCGGTGACGCGGGGAGGCAAAGTCAGTGTCATGGGTTGGATTCCATCAAAAGATAGGCCACATGCACAACATAGGCCTGCAAAGCCCCTGTCACAAGGCATTGAAGATGACGCTTGAACCTTTTGCCTGCCAACCCGAAGCCTCTCGCGGGCGGCGGCATGCGGAAACCATGTCCACCTTTCGCAGCCCGTTTCAGCGCGATCGTGACCGGATCATCCATTGCAGCGCCTTTCGGCGGCTGAAACACAAGACGCAGGTCTTTGTCGAACATGAGGGCGATTACTACCGCACGCGGCTGACCCATACGATCGAGGTGGCGCAGGTGGCGCGAACCCTGTCGGGCGTCCTGGGCCTGAACACCGACCTCGCCGAGGCGGTGGCCTTGGCGCATGATCTGGGGCACACGCCGTTCGGCCATACGGGCGAGGATGCTTTGGCACGACTGATGGCCCCCTATGGCGGGTTTGATCACAATGCCCAAGCCTTGCGGATCGTGACGCGACTGGAACGGCACTATGCCGATTTCGATGGGCTGAACCTGACTTGGGAAACGCTGGAAGGCATTGCGAAACACAATGGCCCGGTGGATGGCGATTTGCCTTATGCCCTGGCCGAGGTGAATGCCGAATGGGATCTGGAACTGCACACCCATGCGAGCGCCGAGGCACAGGTGGCGGCAATTGCCGATGACATCGCCTATTCGCACCATGATCTGCATGACGGCCTGCGGTCTGGGCTGTTTGACGAGAATGATCTGATGGAACTGCCCGTAACGGGCCCTGCCTTTGCCGAGGTGGATCGGCTTTATCCCGGTCTGGAAAAGATGCGTCGGCGGCATGAGGCTTTGCGGCGCGTGTTCGGGCGGATGGTGGAAGACGTGATTGCGGTGGCCAAGAACCGGCTGGAATCGGCGAAACCGCAGAGCGTCGAAGAAATCCGCGCCTTGGGAACGACCGTTATCCGCTTCTCGAAACCGCTGTATCAAGAACTGAAAGCCGTGCGTTCGTTCCTATTCCACCGCATGTATCGCGCTCCGAGCGTGATGGAAGAACGGGCGCGCGTGACGGCGATGCTGGACGATCTGTTCCCGTTGTTCATGTCCCGGCCTGACTTGCTTCCCGCCGAATGGCAGGCCGAGGTTTCACGCGCGGATGAACTCGCGCTAGCGCGGCATGTGGCGGATTATGTGGCCGGCATGACCGACCGTTTTGCCATTCAGGAACACGGTCGGCTGTTCGGCTAACCCGCCAGCACCGCCCCTGGATTCAGGATCCCCGCCGGGTCTAGCGCGGCCTTCACGGCGCGCATGGCGGCGAGTTTGCCGGGGTCGGCATAGCGGGTGATGTCAGCCGTCTTGAACCGTCCCACGCCATGTTCGGCGGCAACCGAACCGCCAAGGCTGGCTACCATATCATGGACCAAGCGTTTGACCGCCTCACGCTGGTCGGCATGATCATCCTTGTGCCCGCCTTTCGGGGGAAAGACGTTGAAATGCAGGTTGCCATCGCCCAGATGGCCAAAGCAGTTCACGCGGAAGGGCGCGATGTCGCCAAGCGCCTTTTGGGCCGCCGGAATAAAGGCCGGAATTTCGGACAGGGGCAGCGAGATGTCATGCGACGACACCGCCCCAATGCGCCGGTTGGCCGTGGGAATGTTTTCACGCAGCGTCCAGAATTGCGCCCGCTGGGTTTCATTCTGCGCCAGAATCGCATCCAACGCCAACCCCTTCGCCGCCCCGGTTTCATAGAGCCGGATCAGCGCCTGTTCGGCCTCCAACCTCTCGGGCAGACCCAGATCGACAAGCACCAGCCAGGGCGATGGTTCGGCAAAGGGCTGGCGCACCTCCGGCAGGGTTTCCGCAAGGAATTGCAAGGACATGCCCGAGATCAGCTCAAAGGCCGAAACCATGCCGGGCAGCTGTTCCTGTGCAATGGACAGCAGCGTCAGCGCCGCCGTCGGGTGCGGCACGGCGATCAAGGCGGCGGCGTTCTGGGCGGGGCGAGGATGCAGGATCAGTGCGGCGGCGGTGATCACGCCCAAAGTTCCCTCGGCCCCGATCAGCAGGTCGCGCAGATCGTAACCGGCATTGTCTTTGCGCAGACGGGTCAGGCCGCGCCAGATGGTGCCATCGGCCAGAACCGCCTCAAGCCCCAAGCAAAGCGAACGCGCATTGCCATAGCGGATGACGTTCACGCCCCCGGCGTTGGTCGCGAGGTTCCCGCCGATGGTGCAACTGCCTTGGCTGGCCAGCGTCAGCGGGAACAAACGGCCCGCCGCTGCGGCAGCGTCCTGCACTTGTTGCAAGGTGCAGCCCGCTTCGGCGACCAGCATGTTCTCCTCTGGGAAAATATCGCGGACACGGTTCATCCGCTCCAGCGAAAGCACCAAGGGCAGCGGCCCGTTGGCCATCAGCTGCCCACCAACCAACCCCGTCCCCCCGCCCCAAGGCACGATCCCGACCGACGCCGAAGCACAGGCCGCGACTATACTCGCCACCTCCTCTACCGAACGCGGCAAGGCCACAGGCCCCGCTTGCCCCGTCCATCGCCCACGTGGGTCGGCCAGATGCCGGGGTTCTGCCTCGCGGATGGTGCCTTCGGGCAAGTGCGCCGCCAGAAAGGCCGCAAATTCGGGGGTCAGCGCATTCAAAGCCATCAGGCCGCCGCCCCGCCCACCGTCAGCCCGCCGATCATCAGCGTCGGCTGCCCCACACCCACGGGCACCCATTGCCCGGCCTTGCCGCAGTTGCCGATGCCGGGGTCCAGCTTCATGTCATTGCCAATGGCGCGGATATGTTTCAGCGCCGTCGCCCCGTCGCCGATCAAGGTGGCCCCTTTCACCGGCGCGCCGATCACGCCGTTCTTCACGCGATAGGCTTCGGTACAGGAAAACACGAACTTGCCATTCGTGATGTCCACCTGACCGCCGCCAAAGCCCACTGCATAAATGCCGTCCTTCAGCGAGGCGACAATTCCCGCCGGATCATCCGTGCCGCCCAGCATATAGGTGTTCGTCATACGGGGCATCGGGATATGCGCGAAACTTTCGCGCCGCCCGTTGCCCGTTGCGGCCACCCCCATCAGCCGCGCATTCTGCCGGTCCTGCATATAGCCGACCAGAACCCCGTCTTCGATCAGCACATTGCGCTGCGACGGCGTGCCTTCGTCGTCGATGGAAATGGACCCACGCCGATCCGGCAAGGTGCCGTCATCCAGCACCGTTACCCCTTTGGCGGCAATCTGCTGCCCCATCAGGCCGGCAAAGGCGCTGGTCTGCTTGCGGTTAAAGTCGCCTTCCAGCCCGTGGCCAATCGCTTCATGCAACAGGATTCCCGGCCAGCCCGGCCCCAGCACCACATCCATCACCCCCGCAGGCGCGGGTTCCGCGTCCAGATTGACCAAAGCGATCCGCAAAGCCTCGCGCGCGGCGGCTTGCCAAAGCGTGGGTTCCATCAGCGCGGCCAGCCCGTAACGCCCGCCCTGCCCCGTCCCACCGCTTTCGCGCCGCCCGTTCTGTTCGACGATCACCGAGATGTTCAGCCGCGCCATGGGGCGAATGTCGGCCAGCCGCAGCCCTTCGGGGCGCAGAATCTCCACCTCTTGCAGACCCGCCGAAAGCGTCACCGAAACCTGCACCACGCGCGGGTCAAGCCCCCGCGCAAAGCCGTCAATTTCCCGCAGGATGTTGATTTTCGACGCGAAAGACGCGTCGGCCATGGGGTCGGCACTGGTGTAAAGCCGCTGGTTGGTGCCACGTGGGCTGGGGGCCAGAACGCCCCCGCTATCTCCTACGGCCAGACGCGCGGTCTCCCCCGACCGCCGCAAGGCCTGCACCGAGATTTCGGTCGAATGGGCATAGCCCGCCACCTCGCCCTTGACCGCCCGCAGGCCAAAACCTTCCGATGCGTCATAGCTGGCGTTCTTCACCCGCCCGTCGTCCAGCACCAAAGCCTCGGACCGGCGACGTTCCAAGAACAACTCGCCATCCTCGGCCCCAGCGGTGGCGCGCCGCAGTTCGGCCAAAGCCTCAGCCTCATCCAGATGGGTTTCAAAGGGGCGAAAGGCGGATTCGGTCATGTTCTGTCCTTGATCTGGCGCAATCCAAGCTATCTACGTCACAGTTTCGCTTGTCGCGGCTTGCCTAATATGGTTTCACCAGCGGCAGAAACAACGGGATTCTGCTGTGACAAACGGCAGCCCCTGAACGACCGGGCCGCAAGGCCACCAAGCCACACGGGATAGCCAGATGAAAACCTTCCGCGTTCTTTCGGGTTTGACGGCCGGGGCCACCGCCCTTTTCGTCGCCGGTGCCGCCATTGCCCAAAGCCTGCCCATCATTGGCGCGCCGCAGGACAAGTTGATGGGCTTTCAGCCCGCCGGGACCGAGCTGGCCGAAGGCATCCATTGGCTGGATCACTTTATCCTGATCATCATCACCGTGATCACCCTTTTCGTGACCGGCCTGCTGATCTACGCCATCCTGCGCTTCAACCAGCGCGCCAATCCGAAGCCGGCAAAATTCACGCACAATACGCCGCTTGAGGTGATGTGGACCCTGATCCCTATCGTCATTCTGGTGGTGATCGGCGCGTTTTCCCTGCCGCAACTCTTTCGCCAACAGGAAATCCCGCAGGCGGACATCACCATCAAGGTCACGGGTAACCAGTGGTATTGGTCCTATGAATATGTTGATGTTGAAGGCGTGTCCTTTGACAGCAACATGATCGGCGCTCCGGCCAATGGCGGCACCTTCCGCCTGACGCCCGAGGTTGAAAAGCAACTGGCCGATGCGGGTTACACCAACAAGGAATTCCTGCTGGCCACCGACACTGCCGTTGTCGTGCCCGTCGGCAAGACCATCGTGATGCAGGTCACCTCGGTCGACGTGATCCATTCGTGGAAGATCCCGGCCTTTGGCGTGATGCAGGATGCTGTTCCCGGTCGTCTGGCGCATCTGTGGTTCAAGCCTGAAACCGAAGGCATCTATTTCGGCCAATGCTCGGAACTCTGTGGCCAGGCCCATGCCTATATGCCGATCACCGTTAAAGTCGTCTCGCAAGAGGTTTATGACCGCTGGCTGGAGTCGGCCAAGGCCGGTGATGTGGTTCTGAGCCAAGCATTGCTTGACGGCACGACTGAAGTCGCCGCGAACTAAGGCCGCAAGGCCAATCAAGGCCGCCGGGCTATCGGCGGCCTTTGTGCATGACCCAGATGATCGGACCCCAGGGATGAGCGAGACCCAGGCCATTCAGCAAACCGGCGAGGCAGGCTTTGGCGATTTCCTCGCCTTGCTGAAGCCGCGCGTGATGTCGCTGGTGGTGTTCACCGCTTTGGTGGGCCTGATCGTGGCCCCCGTGCCCGTGCATCCGGTGGTGGGCTTTGCTTCCATCCTGTTCATCGCGCTTGGCGGCGGTGCCTCGGGTGCTTTGAATATGTGGTGGGATGCCGACATCGACGCCATCATGCGCCGCACGCAGGGCCGCCCGATCCCCTCGGGCAAGGTCGCACCGGGTGAGGCTTTGGGTTTCGGTCTGGCGCTTTCGGGGCTTTCGGTGGCGATGCTGGGTTTGGCGGCGAATTGGTTCGCGGCGGCTTTTCTGGCCTTTACCATCTTCTTCTACGTGGTTGTCTATTCGGTCTGGCTGAAACGCCTGACGCCGCAAAACATCGTGATCGGCGGCGCCGCCGGGGCCTTTCCGCCCATGATCGGCTGGGCGGTCGCCACGGGCGGGGTTTCCATCGAAAGCCTGCTGATGTTCGCCGTGATCTTTATGTGGACGCCGCCGCATTTCTGGGCCTTGGCGCTGTTCATGAAGGATGATTACGGTCGCGCCGGGGTGCCGATGCTGACCGTGACGCACGGCCGCAAGGCGACCCGTGCCCATGTTCTGGCCTATACGATCCTGCTGATCCCCTTTTCGCTGGCGCTGGCCCTGTCGGGCATCGGGGGCTGGGTGACGCTGGGCGTGACGCTGATCCTGAACGCGATCTTTGTTTTCGGCGGCTGGAAAATCTGGCACCGGGATGAGGCCACGGCCGAGGCGGACAGCTACCGTGTTGAAAAGCAGGTCTTCCGCTTTTCCCTGTCCTACGTCTTTCTGACTTTTGGCGCGCTGGCCTTGGATATGTTGCTGGGCACCCGTTGGCCCATGGCGTGGTGGGGCTGATCGTGGCGCATTTTCCCAAACCCCATGAACTGCACCAACGCCGTTTTGGCCGCAATCTGGGGCTTGGCCTGTCGCTGGCCGCTTTCGTGGCGCTGGTCTTTGCGCTGACCGTGGTCAAGGTGACGGGCGGCGATCCGATGGCGGCGATGTCCGGGCAAACCCAAGGCGTCACCGGCCCGATCAAAGGGGCGCAACCATGACGCCAAAGAAAACCGCCATCTGGCTTGTGGCCCTTGTCGCCACCATGCTTTCGCTGTCCTTCGTCGCCGTGCCTTTCTATGACTGGTTCTGCCGCACCACCGGCTTTGGCGGCACCACGATGGTCGCCGAAGAAGGTTCGGACACGATCCTGGATCAGACCATCCGCATCCGCTTTGACGGCACTGTCGATGGCGGGATGCCGTGGGAGTTCAAGCCCGTGGTCCGCACCATGGAACTGCGGATCGGTGAAACGGCGCTGGCCTATTACACCGCGCACAACCCGACCGACCGGGTGATTGCGGGCACGGCCAGCTATAACATCACGCCGGATGCGGCGGGCGGCTTTTTCTTCAAGATCGACTGTTTCTGCTTTACCGAACAGGTTCTGCAACCCGGTGAGACCGTCGAAATGCCAGTCAGCTTTTACGTTGACCCAGAAATCGTCAAAGACCCCGAGGGGCGCTATGTCCCCGAGATCACGCTGTCCTACACTTTCTACGAAACTGCCCTGCCCGACACGCAGGCCGCGCTTGAAGCGGTCAAGCCGGGCGCGGTAAACTGAACAAGACAAAGACCGAGGGAAACCGCCATGGCTCATGCCAAGAACCACGACTATCACGTCTTGCCACCGTCGATTTGGCCCTTCGCGGGGGCGATCAGCGCCATCGTGATGCTGGCCGGGGCCGTGGCCGGGATGCATTGGTCCCCCGCCGAGGGGCAAGAGGTCACCGGCATCGTCTGGTTTGTTCTGGCCTATAAATGGTTCCTCATCGGCCTGTTGATGGTGCTTTATGTCATGTTCGGCTGGTGGTCGGATGTGGTGACAGAAAGCCAGGCCGGCGATCATACCCCGGTGGTGCGGATCGGCCTGCGCTATGGGTTCATCATGTTCATCATGTCCGAAGTGATGTTCTTCGTGGCATGGTTCTGGGCCTTCTTCAAAAACGCGCTCTATCCGATGGGGCCGCAAAGCCCGGCGATTGACGGCGTCTGGCCGCCGGTGGGGATTGAAACCTTTGACCCCTGGCACCTGCCGCTGATCAACACTCTGATCCTGCTGTGCTCGGGCTGTGCCGCCACTTGGGCGCACCACGCGCTGGCGCATGAGAATAACCGCAAGGATCTGGTCAACGGCTTGATCTTGGCGATTGTTCTGGGCCTGATCTTCACTGTCTTCCAGATCTACGAATACAGCCATGCCGCCTTTACGCTGGGCAAGGATGCGGTCGCTGAAAACTCGATCTATCCGTCGACCTTCTTCCTCGCGACCGGCTTTCATGGTTTCCACGTTCTGGTGGGCACGATCTTTCTGGCCATCTGCTTGGCCCGCGCATTGAAGGGCCATTTCACGCCAGAACGCCATATCGGCTTTGAAGCTGCCGCTTGGTATTGGCACTTTGTCGACGTGGTTTGGCTGTTCCTTTTCGCCTCGATCTACGTCTGGGGCCGCTGATCTACGATGTCTTGAACTTTCGGGCGCGGGGTGGTCAAACACCCCGCGTCTTGCGTTGAAAGGGCCACCGTGCGTCGTCTGATCCTTCCCCTGCTGTTCGGCCTTTGCGGCGCGGCTGTGCTGATTGGGCTGGGCGTCTGGCAATTGCAGAGGCTGGAATGGAAGGAAACCGTTCTGGCAGCCATGGCGGCCCGCATCGGTGGCCCGCCTATCCCCCTGCCCGAAACGCCCGAAAAGACTCGCGACAATTATCAGACGGTCACGCTGACGGGCCGTTTCCTGCCGGGGCATCTGGACGTCATGTCCGGCCAGAAACTGGTCGGCCCCGGTTTCCGCGTGATCGCCCCCTTTGAAACCGAGGAGGGGCGGCGGGTGATGGTGGACCGTGGCTTTGTCCCCGATGCCGAACGCAAGACGCCAAGAACCGGCGCAGGTGTCACCGAAATCAGCGGCAACCTGCTTTGGCCCGACGATGCCGACAGCTATACCCCCGCCCCGAACCTGACCGAAAACCTCTGGTTCGCCCGCGATGTGGTGACGATGGCCAAGGCTTTGAACACGGAACCGGTGCTGATCGTGGCCTTCACCGACACGGGTGAGGGTGTTTCCCCCGTTCCCGTCGATACGATGTCGGTGCCGAACAACCATTTCCAATACGCCATGACATGGTTTTCCTTGGCGCTTGTCTGGTTGGGGATGACAGTCTTCTGGCTTCGGCGTATGGCTTTGCGGATCAATTGACGGCGGTATGATGCGTTACATCTCGACCCGGGGCGCGGCCCCTTCCCTGACCTTCGGCGAAGCGATGATGACGGGCCTTGCCCGTGATGGTGGGCTTTATGTGCCCGAGACGATTCCTCATATCTCACCGGACCAAATCGCCGCACTGGTGGGGCAATCCTATGAGGATATCGCTTTTGCCGTGATGCGCCCCTATATCGGGGATCTTTTCACCGATGCCGAATTCAAGGGCTTGATTGCCAAGGCCTATGCAGGTTTCGGCCACATGGCCCGCGCGCCGCTGAAACAATTGGCGCCGAACCATTTCCTGCTGGAGCTGTTCCACGGCCCGACGCTGGCTTTCAAAGATTTTGCCATGCAGCTCATCGGCCAGATGATGCAGGCGGCCCTTGCGAAATCGGGCGAACGGATCACCATCGTGGGGGCGACCAGCGGCGATACGGGTTCGGCGGCGATAGAGGCGTTCAAGGGTCTGGCGAACGTCGATGTCTTTATCCTGTTCCCCCATGGCCGCGTTTCGGAAGTGCAGCGCAGGCAGATGACAACACCGGATGCCGCGAACATCCATGCGCTGGCGATTGACGGGACGTTTGACGATGCCCAAGCGCGGCTGAAGGATATGTTCAACGACTTTGCCTTCCGCGATGGTGTGCGGCTGGCGGGGGTCAATTCGATCAACTGGGCGCGGGTTCTGGCGCAGGTCGTCTATTACTTCAGCGCCGCCGTTTCGCTGGGCGCGCCGCATCGCAAGGTGTCGTTCACTGTGCCCACCGGCAATTTCGGCGACATCTTCGCAGGCTATATTGCCCGCCAGATGGGCCTGCCCATTGAAAAGCTGGTGATTGCCACGAACCAAAACGACATACTGCACCGCGCGCTTTCCACGGGCGATTATCGCCCCGATGGCGTCGTTCCTTCGATCAGCCCTTCGATGGATATTCAGGTTTCTTCCAACTTTGAACGCGCGCTGTTCGATGCCTATGGTCGCGACGGCAAGGCGATTGCCGCACTGATGGACGATCTGAAAGCGGGCGCGTTCCACATTTCCCAAGGCGCGCTGGAAACGCTGCGCGCGACCTTTGCGTCGGGCCGCTGTTCCGAAAGCGAAACGCAAGACACCATCCGCCAGACCCTGAACGACAGTGCGGAACTCCTTTGCCCGCATTCGGCCGTGGGCGTCTATGTGGCGCAGGATCATCTGGGTGCAACCCCGATGATCACCTTGGCTACCGCCCACCCTGCGAAATTCCCCGATGCGGTGGAACAGGCCAGCGGGTTGCGCCCCGCCCTTCCGCCCCGCATGGCCGATATGATGACCAAACCCGAACGCGTGACCCGCGTGCCGAATGACCTTGCCGCCTTGCAGGCGCTGGTTCGTGAAAGGATTGCCCGTTGACCATCCGTCTGGATACATTGCCCAACGGCCTGCGGGTCGTGACCGAACATATGCCGGGGCTTTTGTCGGCGTCCGTTGGCGTCTGGGTTCTGGCCGGTGGGCGGCACGAGGCGGCCGAGCAAAACGGCATCGCGCATTTTCTGGAACATATGGCCTTTAAGGGCACGAAAACCCGCAGCCCCCTGCAGATTGCCGAAGCGATCGAGGATGTGGGCGGCTATATCAACGCCTATACGTCGAAAGAAATGACCGCCTATTACGCCCGCGTCTTGTCTGGCGATGTCGCGCTGGCCTTGGATGTGATTTCCGACATCGTGCTGAACCCGGTCTTTGCGAAAAAAGAAATCGAAACCGAGCGCCATGTGATCCTGCAAGAAATCGGGCAGGCTTTGGACACGCCCGACGACATCATCTTTGACTGGCTGCAAGAGGTGTCCTATCCCGACCAACCCTTTGGCCGCACGATCCTTGGGCCAGAGGAACGCGTCGCGGGTTTCACAAAGGCGGACCTGCAACGCTTTGTTGCGGAAAACTATGGTCCCGGTCAGATGATCGTCGCGGCAGCGGGTGGGGTCGATCACGACACGATCCTTGCGCAGGTGAAGGAAATCTTTGGCGATCTGAAGCCCAAGGCGCAACCCGGTCTGGCCCCCGCCCGCTTTGCCGGGGGCGAACGGCGGACGGTCAAAGATCTGGAACAAGCCCATTTTGCGCTGGCCTTTGATGCGCCGAACTATCGCGCCCCCGATGTCTATGCCGCGCAAGTCTATTCCACGGCGATGGGCGGCGGCATGTCCTCGCGCCTATTCCAGAAAATCCGTGAGGAACGTGGGCTTTGCTACACGATCTTTGCGCAGGCTGCGGCCTATGAAGATACCGGGCAAATGACGATTTACGCGGGAACGTCGGGGGAAGAGGTCGCAGAATTGACCCAACTGACCTTGGACGAACTGAAACGCGCCGCCGAGGATATGTCCGAGGCCGAAGTGGCCCGCGCCCGTGCGCAGATCAAGGCGGGGATGCTGATGGGGTTGGAAAGCCCCTCAAGCCGCGCCGAACGCATTGCACGCCTGCTGGCGATCTGGGGGCGTATCCCCGACATCTCTGAGGCGGTCGAAAAGATTGACGCGGTGGGTGTCGAACAGGTGCGCGCCTATGCCGGGGCCTTGCTGTCCGCAGGTTCGGCGCTGGCGCTTTATGGGCCGGTTGAAAAGGCCCCTGACCTTGATCTGATCAAGGCGCGGCTGGCCGCGTGACATGCTGGGTCTTCGCCGCGTCACCCGTCTTCGGATCGAAACGCAGCGCATGACGCTGCGCCTGCCCGATCATGGCGATTTCAATGATTGGGCCTCTTTGCGCGACCATTCCGCCGATTTCCTGATTCCATGGGAACCGTCGCGCTCCAACGACCATCTGTCGCGCAAATCCTTTACCAACCGCGTCTATTGGGCAACCCGCGCCGAACAGCAAGGCACCGCCCTGCCCCTGATGATGATCCGCCGCGCCGATGATCAACTGATCGGGGCGATCACCTTGGACAACATCCGCCGTGGCCCGGTGCAGGCGGGGACTTTGGGCTATTGGATCGGCCAGCCCTTTGCCCGCCAAGGCTTTATGCGCGAAGCGATCCTGGGCGTCGTCCACCATGCCTTTACCGCACTGGACCTCAGCCGGATTGAGGCTGCGTGCCTGCCGGAAAACGCCCCCAGCCGGGGTGTGTTGGAAAAATGCGGCTTCAAATACGAAGGTGTGGCGCAAAGCTATTTGCAAATCAACGGCCGCTGGCGCAACCATGTGCTTTACGCCAATCTTCGGGGTGATCGGCGGGGCCGAACGGATGTGGGCTAAGGCCCTTTCTTTTGGCGCAGCAAACCCCATCTTAGACCCATGCTTTGGCTGATCCTGACCCTTGTTGCGACGGTGGCAATCGCCCTTGTG
Source organism: Neogemmobacter tilapiae (assembly GCF_014652215.1). Taxonomy (GTDB): domain Bacteria; phylum Pseudomonadota; class Alphaproteobacteria; order Rhodobacterales; family Rhodobacteraceae; genus Neogemmobacter; species Neogemmobacter tilapiae. The sequence goes on from NZ_BMYJ01000001.1 coordinate 229,803, forward strand.
ACCCACCCGATGAAGGTGGCGGCGACCTTGCAGCATCTGAAAGACAACAGCCGCCGGATGGACGACCCCGATCTGATGGCGCGTGTCCAGCTTTTGGCTGAAGCGATGGATATCGCCGCCATTCCCGTGCGGATTTATGAGGTGGATCCGATCAACGCCTTGGCCGCCCCTGATGGACAGGTCTATATCACACGCGGTTTCATGCAGGCCTATCGTTCGGGCAAGGTTTCCGCCGATGAACTGGCGGGCGTCGTTGCGCATGAATTGGGCCATGTGGCCCTAGGGCATGGCCGCAAACGGATGATCGACATGACGGGGCAAAGCGCCCTTTTTATGGTGTTGCAAGTCGTGCTTTTGCGGTTCGTGCCCTTCGTGGGCTTCTGGATCGCAGGAATCTTGACGCAAGCCATCGGTGCCCATCTGTCGCGCAAGGCGGAACATGAGGCCGATGCCTATGCGACAGCCCTGATGCTGAAATCCGGCATCGGGACCGAGGCGCAAAAGTCGATGTTCCGCAAACTGGGCAGTCTTACGGGCAATGCAAGGCCACCCGCCTGGGCCGCAAGCCACCCCGCACCCGAAACCCGGATCGCAGAAGTCGACGCGCGCGAAAGGCGCTGGGGCATCAAGGCCTAGGCCCCGACCGCCTTGCCCAATTTGTGCAAACGCAGGCGTTTCAGCAGGCCTTTCAGACCCACCTCCTCCCCCGCCCTTGCACTGGCCGCCGCCCGCACGCGTTCCAACACGGCGTTCACCTGATCCGGCGCGCCAGACCACAATTCCCACAGAAACCCATCCGGATCACGCCGTTCCACGCCTTCACTGGCCAGCAGTCCACGCGGAAAATCAGCGGCATTATAGGTCAATATCGCATCCGCATGGCCCGCAATCGCCACGGCCAGAACATGGGCATCGTTCATATCGGGCAGGACAAGCCGCTGTTCCACGCCAGGTGCCGCAGGCAAAAGCGCCCGTGGAAAGGCCGCGTTCAGCCGCGCCGCATCCTGCCGCGCCTCTTGCTCATCCAAAGGCCCGCGCTTTCGAACCGCCCGCGCCCATTCTTCCAGAATGCGGTCCGACCACAAAGGTTGATACAGACCCTCAGCCGCCACGCCCGCCAAGATCCCCCGCAAAAGCGGCGGATACAGAACGCAGGCGTCTAAGACGACTTTCAACCGTCCAGCCGGAAGAACAGCGATTTCAGATAACCGCCTTCGGCCAGCTGCGGCAGGATCGGATGGTCCGGCCCGGCAAAGCCGGTGTGGATCAGTTGCGACCGCCGCCCGGCCCGCCCAATGCCCCGCGCACTGGCATTGCGGAACGAGGACAGATCCGCCGCATGGGAACAGGAACAGCAGACCAGATAGCCCCCCGGTGCAACCAGCAAAGCCGCCAGTCGCGCCACCCGTTCATAGGCCCGCAACCCCGCCTCCAACGCCGGTTTCGCAGGCGCAAAGGCCGGTGGATCGCAGATCACCAGATCGAATTCCGCGCCTTCCGCCGCCAAAGCCTCCAGCACCTCAAACGCATCGCCTTGCCGCGTGTCGAAACGATCGGCCAGACCGCTGGCTTCTGCCCCCCGCCGCGCCAGTTCCAGCGCGGGCGCGCTGGCATCGACGGCCAGCGCCGAATTCGCCCCGCCCGCCAAAGCCGCCAAGGCAAAGCCGCCCACATGGCTGAACATGTCCAGCACCCGCGCGCCTTTGGCCAAACGCGCCGTCAGCGCATGGTTCGGCCGCTGATCGTAAAACAGCCCCGTCTTCTGCCCGCCCAACAGGTCGGCCATATATGTGGCCCCGTTCATCGGCACGGGCACAGGCCCGCCGACCAAACCATCCAGCACCACGGTTTCCTCGGGCAAACCTTCAAGCCCCCGCGAACGGCCCGTGCCGTTTTTCACAACAGTATCGACGCCCGTCACCGATTTCAGCGCCGCCACCAGCGCCGACAGATGGATTTCCACCCAAGCCGCATTCGGCTGCACCACGGCCACTGGCCCGAAACGGTCGATCACCATGCCCGGCAATCCATCCGCCTCGGCATGCACCAGTCGGTAGAACGGCTGATCAAACAGCCGCTCCCGCAGGGCCAAAGCCACCCGCAGACGCGCCGCGAACCAATCTTCGTTGATCTCGGCGTCCGGGTTGCGGTCTAGAACCCGCGCGATGATCTTGGATTTGGTGTTCACCGTCACCAGACCCAGGGGCCGCCGCTCGACATCCTCCAGCACCGCCAGCGCCCCCGGCAGCAACGCCTGAGTCCGCCGGTCCGTCACCAGCTCATCCGCATAGACCCAAGGGAATCCGTGCCGGATCGCCCGGGCCTCGGCCTTGGGTTTCAAACGCACCACGGGGCGCGCATTCGGGCGGGCGGCGTCATCGCCATTCTGATCATGATCGTTCATGCCCCGCCCATAGCGCCAATGGATGCAACCGAAAAGCCCTTGCTTGGTTTTCCCCCGGCAAAGGGCTATTTTCAACTTATGCGCCGACAAGGCCGCTTCATCACTTGTTAGCGCTAACAGGCCCTGCTACATTGTCCGCGAACCGCAGGAGAAGCCCCATGTCGCTGAACCCCACGATTGACCGCGTGACCGACCGGATCCGCGAAAGGTCCGAACCCATGCGCAGCGCTTACCTCGCGCGGATGCGGGCGGCCCGCGATGAAGGTCCGGCGCGGGCGCATTTGTCTTGCGGCAATCAGGCCCATGCCTATGCGGCGATGGGGGCGGACAAGGCCACGCTCATGGCCGACCGCGCCCCGAATATCGGCATTGTGACGGCCTACAACGATATGCTTTCCGCGCACCAACCCTATGAGGCCTATCCCGCCCTGATCCGTGAGGCGGCGCGGAAACATGGGGCGACGGCCCAGGTGGCGGGCGGCGTGCCCGCCATGTGCGACGGGGTGACGCAGGGTCGCGCGGGCATGGAACTGTCGCTGTTTTCCCGCGACGTGATCGCCTTGGCGGCAGGTGTTTCGCTGTCGCACAACACCTATGATTCGTCGCTTTATCTGGGCGTCTGCGACAAGATCGTTCCCGGCCTGATCATGGCGGCGGCGACCTTTGGGCATCTTCCGGCGGTGTTTGTGCCCGCTGGGCCGATGACCTCTGGCCTGCCGAACGATGAAAAATCCAAGGTGCGTAATGCTTTTGCGAATGGAGAGGTCGGGCGAGAGGCGCTGATGGCCGCCGAAATGGCCAGCTATCACGGGCCGGGCACCTGCACCTTTTATGGCACGGCGAACACCAATCAGATGCTGATGGAATTCATGGGTCTGCATCTGCCCGGCGCCTCCTTTGTGAACCCCAATACCCCCCTGCGCGACGCCTTGACGCTGGCCGCTGTCGAACGCGCTGCGCATATCAGCGCCTTGGGCAATGACTATCGTCCGGCGGGCGAAATTCTGGACGAACGCGCCTTTGTGAATGGTGTGGTCGGGCTGATGGCCACGGGCGGTTCGACAAACCTTGTGCTGCATTTGCCCGCGATGGCCCGCGCCGCAGGGATCGACCTGACTTTGGACGATTTCGATGCCCTGTCCGACGTCGTGCCGCTGATGGCCAAGGTCTATCCGAACGGTCTGGCCGATGTGAACCATTTCCACGCGGCCGGTGGTCTGTCCTTCATGATTGGGCAGTTGCTGGATCAGGGGCTTTTGCACCCCGATGCGAAAACCATCGCGGGCGAAGGGCTGTCGCATTACCGGCAAGAACCGAAACTGCGCGACGGCGTGCTGGTTTGGGAGGATGGCGCGGCGGATACGCTGAACGACAAGATCCTGCGCCCTGCGGCCACCCCTTTTGCGGCGACGGGCGGGTTGAAACTGCTGAACGGCAATCTGGGCACGGGAATCATCAAAATTTCTGCCGTGGCCCCCGAACGCCATGTGATCGAGGCCCCTGCCCGCGTCTTCCACACGCAAGAGGCGGTGAAAGCGGCTTTCAAGGCGGGTGAGTTTACCGGTGATACGGTCGTCGTGGTCCGCTTCCAGGGGCCGCAGGCCAACGGGATGCCGGAACTGCATTCGCTGACGCCCATGATGTCGGTCTTGCAGGACAAGGGTTACAAGATGGCCCTTGTCACCGATGGCCGCATGTCGGGTGCCTCCGGCAAAGTCCCCGCCGCGATCCATGTCAGTCCCGAGGCAGCGGCAGGTGGCCCCTTGGCCCGCGTGCAGGACGGCGATATTCTGCGGCTCGATGCCACCAAGGGCACGCTGGAAATTCTGACCCCCGGCTTTGACGCCCGCACGCCCGTTCAGGCCGACCTTACCGCCAACGCCTTCGGCATGGGCCGCGAATTGTTCGATGTCTTCCGCCGCAATGTCGGCCCCGCCAGCGCCGGGGCGGCGGTCGTCGTCTGACCCTTGCCCTTTCATCCGGCCTGACATACCGCTTTCAAGACCCACACAACCAAAGGAACCGCCATGACCCCCGAACAGCAAAGCGCGAAAGCCCGCGAAATCTGTGCCTTGGCCCCGGTGGTTCCGGTTCTTGTCATCCATGACGTCGCCCATGCCAAACCCTTGGCAAAAGCCTTGGTCGCCGGTGGCCTGCCCGCCTTGGAAGTAACGCTGCGCACCCCCGCCGCGCTGGACGTGATCCGCGCGATGGCCGAGGTTGAAGGCGGCGTTGTTGGGGCAGGCACGCTGCTGACCCCCGCCGATGTCAAGGCCGCGAAAGCCGCTGGCGCGCAATTCGGCGTGGCTCCGGGCGCGACCGACCGCCTGATCGGCGCTTGTGAGGATGAAGGTCTGCCCCTGCTGGCCGGGGCCGTGACGGCATCCGAGGTTATGACCCTGCTGGAAAAGGGCTTCACCATGGCGAAATTCTTCCCGGCTGAAACCAGTGGCGGTGCGGCGGCCTTGAAAGCGCTCGGCGCACCCCTGCCGCAGATGACCTTTTGCCCCACCGGCGGCATCAGCCCCGACAATGTGGCAAGCTACCTTTCCCTTTCCAACGTCGCCTGCGTCGGCGGAAGCTGGGTCGCCCCCAAGGGCCTGATGGAAAAGGGCGATTGGGCCCGCATCACCGAACTGGCCCACGCCGCCGCGGCTTTGCCACGCTAACGTCGCGGCAGGCCGGTCCAAACCCCATCAGACTGCGGCCTGCACCGCCGAAACGATGCCATCAACCACTTCGGTCAACAGCGCATCGTCCTCGCATTCCGCCATCACCCGGATCAGGGGCTCTGTCCCTGATTTGCGGATCAACAAACGCCCCTTACCCACCAGCCGCGCTTCGGCCTCGGCCACCACGGCCTTGACCTCGGCCGCCTCCATCGGGGTCATACCCGCGCCAAAGCGCACGTTCTTTAGCATCTGCGGCACGGGCACGAACTGGCGGCTCAGCGCATCAGCCGTTTGTCCCGTCCGCACCATTTCCGCCAGAAATTGCAAGCCTGCAATCAGCCCATCGCCCGTCGTCGCATAATCCGTCATCACGATATGGCCGGACTGTTCGCCCCCCAGATTGAACCCACCGCGCCGCATGGTTTCCACCACATAGCGGTCGCCGACGGCGGTGCGTTCCAGCCCGATCCCCTGCCCGCCCAGCCAGCGTTCCAGCCCCAGGTTCGACATCACCGTCGCCACCAGCTTGCCGCCGCGCAAGCGCCCTTCAGCCGCCCAACGGCTGGCCAAAAGCCCCATGATTTGGTCGCCGTCTGCCACCTGGCCCCGCTGGTCCAGAATCATCACCCGGTCGGCATCGCCGTCCAGACAAATCCCCATATCCGCCCCATGCGCCACCACTGCCTCGGCTGCCGTCTGGGTGTGGGTCGATCCGCAATTCAGGTTGATGTTCGTGCCATTGGGCGAAACCCCCACCTGGATCACCTCGGCCCCCAATTCCCAAAGCACCTCGGGCGCAGCCCTATAGGCGGCCCCGTTGGCGCAATCGATCACCACCTTCAACCCGTCCAGCCGCAGGCCCGAAGGGAAGGTCGATTTCACCCGTTCCACATAGCGAAAACGCCCGTCGTCAATCCGCTTGGCCCGGCCAATCTGTTCCGGCTCGGCCAAGGCCATCTCACCCTCGACCAGCGCCTCAATCTCCGCTTCGGCCTCATCCGACAGCTTGAAACCGTCAGGGCCAAAGAATTTGATGCCGTTGTCCTGATGCGGGTTGTGGCTGGCGGAAATCATCACCCCCAGATCGGCCCGCATGGAATGCGTCAGGAAACCCACAGCAGGCGTCGGCACGGGCCCCAAAAGCAAGACGTTCATGCCCGTCGAGGTCAGCCCCGCCGTCAGGGCGTTTTCCAGCATATAGCCCGAAAGCCGCGTGTCCTTGCCAATGACCACCCGATGCGCCGCCGAGCCTTCGCGTCGGAAAAACCGCCCCGCCGCCGCGCCCAAACGCAGGGCCATTTCCGCCGTCATCGGATATTGGTTGGCCCGTCCCCGAACCCCATCCGTCCCGAACAATTTGCGCGTCATTGGCCCATCCCCGTTACCGCTTGCCACAGGCGCAGGGCCTGTCGCGTCATTCCCACATCATGCACGCGCAAAATTTGCGCCCCCTGCATCACCCCGGCCAAGGCCACAGCCACTGACCCCGGCGCGCGACGGTCGGCGTCGGCCTCTTGCGCGATGGTTCCAATGAACCGCTTGCGCGACACGCCCAAAAGAAGGGGGCAACCCAGCCCGTGAAACAGCGACAACCGCTCCAGCAGCGCCAGATTATGCGCCAGCGTCTTGCCAAAACCGATGCCGGGATCGACGATGATCCGGCCCCGCGCGATCCCCGCCTGTTCGGCAAAGGCGATCCGTTCGGCCAGATGGTCATAAACATCCAGCAGCACATCGCCATAGCGCGGATCGTCCTGCATATCCTGCGGCGTGCCCTGCGCATGCATCAGGCAAACCGGCCAATCACCCGCCGCCAAAACCCCTGCCATCGCCGGGTCATGCCCCAGCGCTGACACGTCATTCACCATCGCGGCCTCGGCCGCCAATCCCGCCTTCGCAACCGCAGCCTTGCGTGTGTCCAGACTGACCGGGGCCAAAGCCTGCACCGCCTGAACCACAGGCAGAATGCGCGCGACCTCCTCAGCCTCGGGCACAAAGGCCGCGCCGGGACGGGTGCTTTCGCCCCCCACGTCGATGATCTCGGCCCCTTCGCCGATCAGTTCAAGCACATGCCCCACCGCGTGGGCCGCATCGAGATAACGCCCGCCGTCGGAAAAACTGTCCGGCGTCACGTTCAGAATGCCCATCAGACGCGGCGCGTCCATCGACAGGCCCACCACATCCGCCCGCTTTGCCGTCAACCGCTCCCGCCACTCAGCGGGCAAATCCGCCACGGGCAAAATGCGCGGTGCCTGCCCGCGCTGCAAAAGCTCTACCTGCGAAAACCATGACCATCCCCCGGCCAAGGGCAGCGCTCCCTCGGGCCGTGCCACGTCACAGATTGGAATCGGGCGAAAATACTCCATCGCCACGGGTTAGGCCCTTCGCCCGCTTCGGGCAAGCCCGCCGGATCAGGCCGCCCTAAAGGGCACGCGGCTTTCCGCGCGCAGCGTTACAGGCCCGTGAATGACCAAAGCCCGCGCTTTCAGATGTTCCGCCAGCCAAAGTGCCAGTTCCTGCCCATCCGCCCCTTTCGGCGCATCGGCATGGTCCAGCACCAGTTTCGACGGGGCCCAAACGATCACCCGCCCCCGCCGCAAGGCCCAGTCAATTTCTGTGGCGCTTTCCACCACCACGCAACGCCCATCCCGCGCGGCCAAAACCCAAGCGTTCTGCTCCATCGCCAAAAGATCGACCCGCCGCTGCGTCAGCGCATTTCCTGTCACCGGACGCAAACCCTCCGGCATCCCCACGCACAAGGCCAAAGGCGCACCCTGCCCCACCAGCGCATCAATCCGCGCCGAAAGATCGGCGGCGCCGATTGTATCATTGTCCAGATAGGTGATCAGCGGTGCGGGCGGCGCTTCCTCGGGTGCTGATGCCGCCTCGCCCTTACGCCGCTCAATCTCCACCCCCAGCGCATAGGGCCCGACATCCAGCTTTTCGATCCGCAGGAACAGCCGACGCGCCTGCGGTTCCGCCAAAATCCGCGCAGCCACCCCTTCCGCCAGGGTCTCCAGCAGGTTCAAACGCCCCGCCGCCAGTTCCGCCGCAATCGCCTCGGTGATCCTGTCATAAGACAGGATCCGGTCCACGTCATCCTCCAGCGGCTGATCATAGCCCGCCAGTTCGACAACGACATTGAAACGCAACCGTTGCTGACGCCCGCGTTCGCCCTGAAACGCCCCAATATCGGCGCTAACGATATGATCGCGCAACGAAATGCGGTCGGCTGCGGCTGGCAGCCGATCTTCCGGATGGGCGAAGGCCCCGCTTTGATCCATGGCCCTCACCGCCCCCTGCTTGCGCCACCCTCGTAGCGCAGCCAAAGAACGGCGTCACCACCGGATACGACGCAAAGCAGCCCTCAGCGCCCTCATCTTTTTAGCCGAGTGTCGCGCTCACGCCCCTGGCTGGCGATAAAACAGATGCGCACCAATCTGCGCCGTTTTCGGGAAACGCTTGCTCCAGCCGGGACGCACCCGTTTCGTGTGGAAATGCGTCGCCCCATCGGTCAGGCGCCGCTCTGCCCCGTCCAGCATCAACCGCGCGATCCGCCCGGCCTGCAAAGCCGCATCCTTTTCCCGCATCTTCACCCGCCCATCGCAGGCAAAGCTGAACTGGCAGGCTCCACGACCGCCCTGATGCACCACACCGCAGACCGTCCGCGGATACAGCGCACTGTCACGACGGTTCAGGATCACTTCCGCCACAGCGAACTGACCCTCAATTTCCTCGCCCCGCGATTCAAAATACAGCGCTTGGGTCAGGCATTGCCATTCCTCGTCGCCCTCTGCCTTGGGCAGGCTGTTCACCCAGGCCTCGTCATAGCGCAGATTCTGCTCAGCGGCTTTCCAGACCAGCGGGGCCACCATGTCCCCCGCCGCATCGGCCAGAAGAGCCACCTTCTGTTGGGCACTATCCAGCCACTCTGCCGGTGCCTTCGACGCCCCTGCCGCAGAGAAAAAACCAGCCGCTGCCACCAAGGCCATCGCCCCGGCGGTTGCCCGCACACTTTTCAAGATCATTCACATGCTCGGTCTTGTTGCCGTTGGTCCCGCAACTTTCCCCACCCGGGAACCGCTTTGGAACGCGGCTGAATTGGACCTGCCCCCGCATGGGGTCAAACCCATGTGGCCGAAATCACACGATTTTTGGCGAAATTCCGCCGAATCAGTCGGCGTTATTCCGCCGCCGCAGAAGATTGTTGCGGGCGCCCCGCCGCCTCAGCACGCAAATTGCGCCCGCGCAGCGCCAGATGGGCCGCCGCCAGCCGTGCCTGCGGCACGCGATAGGGCGAGCAGGACACGTAATCGAACCCCGCTTGACGGCAGAAATCAATCGACTCCGGGTTGCCCCCATGTTCGCCACAAACCGAAAGCGTCAGATCGCCCCGCGTCTTGCGACCGCGTTCTGCTCCGATCAGCAGCAGTTCCCCCACACCTTCGACATCCAGAATGTGGAACGGGTCTTCGGTAAAGACCCCCTGCCGCACATAGGTGTTCATGAACCGGCCCGCATCATCGCGCGACAATCCATAGGTCATCTGGGTCAGGTCATTCGTGCCGAACGACAGGAACGCCGCATGTTGCGCAATCTCGCCCGCCCGCAGCGCGGCCCGTGGCGTTTCGACCATCACGCCCAGCTTATAGTCAAAACTGGCCCCCGTCTGCGTCCGCACCGCTGCGGCCAGTTGGTCAATGCGGGTTTTCACCAATTCCACCTCACGCCGGGCCGAAACCAGCGGAATCATAATTTCCGGGACCACGGGGCTGCCCTGCCTTGCAGCCTCCACCGTCGCCTCGAAAATCGCGCGCGCCTGCATGTCATAGATTTCGGGCAACACGACCCCCAGCCGCACCCCCCGCATCCCCAGCATCGGGTTCACTTCCGAAAGGGCCTCGGCTCGCCGTGTCACATCGGACAGGGGTTTGTCCAACGCCTCGGCCAGATCGCGCAGGCCTTCGCGGCTTTGCGGCAGGAATTCGTGCAAGGGCGGGTCGAACAGCCGGATGCAGACGGGTTGCCCCTGCATGATGCTGAACAACTCCGTGAAATCCGCCCGTTGCATCGGCAAAAGCAGGGCCAAAGCCGCCGCCCGATCCTGCGCCGTATCAGCAAAGATCATCTCGCGCATGACGACCAGACGGTCCGCATCAAAGAACATATGCTCCGTCCGGCAAAGGCCGATGCCTTCCGCCTTAAAGGCCCGCGCCGTCCGCGCGTCGGATGGCGTATCCGCATTGGCGCGAATACCGATATCGCGCACCCGGTCGGCCCAGCCCAGCAAAGTCTGAAAACTGTCGTCCTGCCCCGGCGGCAGCATATCCACCACGCCGGCCAAAGCCTCACCCGTGGTGCCATCCACCGTGATCCGCTCGCCCTCGCGGAATTTGCGGCCGTCCGGCGTCGTCAAAAGCCCCAGCCGCGCATCGATCCGCAGGTCAGACGCCCCGACGATACAGGGCAGCCCCAACCCCCGCGCAATCACCGCCGCATGGCTGGTCATGCCCCCGCGTTCGGTCAACACCCCCGCCGCCGAATGCATCCCGCGAATATCTTCGGGTGCGGTCTCACGCTTCACCAGAATGCAAGACTCGCCCCTTGCCGCCAAAGTCTGCGCTTCGGTCGAGGAAAATACCAGAACGCCCGTCGCAGCCCCCGGACTGGCGGCAATCCCCTTGACCAGCACATCGCGTGGCCCACGCGGATCGACCTGCATGTGCAAAAGTTCGGCCAGCGAGCGGGGCTCGACACGCATCACGGCCTCTTCTTCGGAAATCACCCCATCATTCGCCAAGGCCACCGCAATCCTCAGATTGGCCCGCGCCGAACGCGGCACCCGCACGGCATCAATCACCGCCAGATTGCCATCTTCGATGGTGAATTCGATCTGCATCTCTTCGCGCAAACCCTTGCGGCAGATCGCCCCATAGCGCAGCAAATCGGCAAAGATGTCGGGGGCCGCCTCTTCCAACGAAGCCCCCCGCTTGTCGCGCGTCAGATAAATGGCCTCTGTCCGCCGCAGGGCATCGCGCCCCTGCGACTGCGACAAATAGCGCCCGGTGATCTGCGGCAGACCCAAAAGCGGATCAACGAACTGAATGACCCCCGCGCCCGACAGTCCCTGCCCGAAACCTTGGGCCATCTCCTGCACGATCAGCCCCAAACCCGCCCCGTCCGGCGCGCCCTTGGCCTGCCGCAACAGCCGCGCCGAAGTGCCCTCCCAGGCCCGCGCCATCGACCGCAAGACTTCCGACAATTGGCGCCCCGGATCTTGTGGAAAGGGTTCGTCCATCTCGTCTTCGTAGCGCCGCAGCGCCTCGGCCAAAGCCTCGGCCTTGGGTGCAGGGCTGGCGAACATATCCGGGTCCAGCCGCGCCACGTTCACCGCATAGCCCTGCACGAAACGCAGATACATCGCATCCGCTGCCGCCTGCCCATGGCTTTGCGTCAACTGCGCGTGGCGTTCAGCATTCAGCCCCACATTCAAAACCGTCGCAGGCCCGCCCCAAGCCGGATTTTCCGGGCTCGGTCGAACCGAGACGAGGGCGCCAGAGCCAAAAAGCGCCAAGAGGCCAGTATTATTAAGCTTTTTCCCCGCCGCGATCGCCCGAACGGTCGAAAAAGGCAATGCAACGGTGTGGGGGACAGGCATTTCCAACCGGATCAGCCGTTGCAGACATTTTGCCCGCCAGCCATGCGTCGCCGCTGCGATTTTCGCAGTCATGGTTGCTTCGGTGAAATCCATGGCCATCGGCTCTTGCTGCACTGCGGCGATCCTCCCTTCGCGCAGCATAGTCCGATTGATCCGTCACGCAAGCATGATGATGGAAGCCGTTGAATTTCCGTTCAGATATCGGGCGCTTCGTTCAATCCAAGCGCCTCTTGCAACCAGCCCTGCAACCGCGCTCGGTTCACCCCCCAATCCCTCGGGCCGAACCTTTGGCGGGCATAAAGACACAGGGTTTCGCCATCTGGCATCACTTGCGCGGTGGTGTAGTCGGGAAATCCCCAGATCAGGCTGCGGCTGACCCAAGTGATCCGCCCCTCACTGGCCACCAGTTGCTGCGTGCGTGGGCTTGCGAGGGCCACTTTGTCCAACTTGGCCAAGGTCGCCAGAGCTGGCCCCGCTGGGGTATAGCGGTGGCCGGGTTCCATACAGGCCAAGGTCGAATGCGCTCTTGCCTGAAAATCCGCCGCCGCCAGATCGACATGCCAATCCGCCGGATCGCTGGGCAACAGCCGGATCATGGCCCCCGCGCCCAAGATCAGCAGGACAGCGAAGGCCAGAAACCGTTTCATCTTTGGGTCTTGGCCCAATGGTAAAGGCAGATCAATTCATGCGCGACATGGGCGCCGGCGATGGCGGTCGCGCCGGTGGTGTCATAGGGGGGCGAGACTTCGACGACATCCCCGCCGACCATGTTCACCCCCGCCAGTTCGCGCAGGATCGCTGCCGCTTGCCAGGAATGCAGGCCTCCCCAGACCGGGGTTCCGGTGCCGGGCGCGACCGAGGGGTCAAGGCAATCGATGTCAAAGGTCAGATAGGTGGGATGGTCGCCGACGATGCCCTTGGCCCGCTCCACCACCCAATCCACGCCTTTTTCGTGGACCAGCCGCGCGTCGATCACGTTCACGCCGAGATAATCCTCGGTCATCGTCCGGATGCCGATCTGGACCGAACGTGAGGGGTCGATCAGGCCCAGCTTCACGGCCTTGTAAAGGAATGTCCCGTGATCGATCCGTTCCATGTCATCGTCCACCCACAGGTCGGAGTGGGCGTCGAAGTGGATCACTGCGAGGGGGCCGAACTTGGCGGCGTAGGCGCGCAGGATGGGCAGGGTGATGAAATGATCACCGCCAAGGGTGATCGTGCCCGCCCCCGCCGCCAGAATCTTCGCGATATGGGCGGTCAGCGTGGCGGGGAATTCGCTGGTCTTGGCGTAGTCAAAGGCGAGGTCGCCGTAGTCGACGATGGCCATTTCTTCCAGCGGGTTCGTGGGCCAGCCGTAGGGCGGGTCGAAGGGTTGCAGGCTGGAGGCCTCACGGATCGCGCGGGGGCCGAAACGGGCGCCGGTGCGGTGGGTGACGGCCTGATCGAAGGGGACGCCGGTGATCGCCAGATCGACCCCCATCAGGTCTTTCGTATAGGTCCGCCGCAGGAAGGAGGTTGCCCCGCCGAAGGCGTTTTCAAAGGCCAAGCCGCGCAGGCCGGGGCGGGTGAAGGCGGTGTCTACCTGAGTTTTGGCATCTTCGAGGGCCATGATCGCTCGCAAGGAAAGGTTCGCGGGCGTCGTTGTCGGGGCCGGAGACAACCCTGATCCGGCCCATCCAGATTGAGCAAGCCGAGGGCGAAGGTCAAGCCCTGCCCCGAGGAAACAGATTTCACGCGTGAAAAGCACTATAACAAATTGATATATAATATCTATTCATTATTATGAATATTAAAACGCCCAGCAGTCGCCCTGCGATGCCAAGGCTTGCCCCGTGGCGACATGCCACCTAAAACAGTGACATGCGCCTTGTCCTGATCCTTTGCCTGTTGCCCCTGCCTGCCGTTGCGGATGCGGCATGGACGGCGGAAAAATGCAGCCGTTATGCCCGCGCTTGGGACCAGTTGGCCGAAACACCCGATCTTTCCCCCGCTTTCACCGATGCCCAGAATGCGTTCATCGCGCGGGGCTGTCAGCCACCGCGCGATGTTTGTCCCGGCTCTGCCGCCGATCTGGAAACCGCCGACCTTTTGTCCTTGATGGCCGTGGCCGAAGGAATGGCGGGTTCCTTTCTGCCCTTTGCCTGCGATTAGGCCATCACCGGCGCGCGCAGGATTTCGCCCCTAAGCCCCACGGCCAATATCACCGCGCCGACGCCCATCAGAATGACGGCCATCACCTCAAATGCGCCTGCCAGTCCGAACAGCGCGATCAGGGGGGCCGAGATCAGCGGCGAGGCGAATTGCCCGGCGAAAAAGGCCGTCGTCAGCAGGCCCGAGGCCCGGCCCCGCAGATCGGCCGGCACAAAGGCCATGAAGAAAGTGGTGTAGTTCGGCATGGATGGCCCCATGCCGATGCCCATCAGCAAAGACCCGACCAACAGCGTGACCGGCCCCGTCGCCAAGGCCATCACCACCAGTGCTGCGCCCATGATCACATAGGACAGGCCAAAGACCGCGGTGGCCGACAGATAGCGGCGGATGCGGCCATAGTTCAGCGCGCCGGGGATCGAGGCAAGCGTCATCGCCGCCATGATCGCCGCCATTAGCATGGGGTTTGTCACCCCCTTTTCGGCCATCAGGAATGGGCCACGGGTGGGCAGCACATAGAACATCGCCATGAAGAAAAAGCCCAAAGGCGCCGTCACGCCAAAGGCGGCCCAAGGAAAGCGGCTGTCGCTTTTGGCCCGCGACAGCGTGGCGCGTTCCGCCTTGCGCGCGGCAATCGCCCGCGCGTGGGGTTGCAAGGCTGCGACCGCCAGCAAAGCCACGGGCAAGACCAGCGCATAGACCGCGAAAGCGCCGCGCCAGTGCAGCGCGGCCAAAGCGCCGCCCGCCAGCATCACCACGATGCCGCCGCCCGACATGGCCGCCCCCTGCCAGCCCAGAAACCGCGCCCGCGCTGGCCCCTGCCAAAGGTCAGCGCCCCAAGTCATGCCCAGCGTCATGGTGCCCGCGACGCCCAGACCCAGAATGAAACGGCCAATCAACATGCCTTGCAGGCTGTCCACCCAGAGGCCGGACGTGCCGCCGATGGCATAAAGCAGCGCCGAAACGATCAGCAGGGTCTGGCGGTTGAAGCGGTCCACCATCCAGCCCATTGCCCCCGCCGACAACACGATGGCCAGCGACGGCAGCGAAAGCAGCAGGCCCGACAGGGTTTCAATGCCGTCAACATCGGCATAATGCTCCTTGAGCCCCGGTAGCGAAGGCGAAATGGTGGCATTGGCCATGATGGTCAGCGCCGAAAGCATCAAAACAGAAGCGGTGACAAGCCGCCCCGGAACGGGAGGATGATCGGTCATTGGATTGTCCAGATTTGGAAACTTGCTTGACGTTTCATGTCTCACAATTCAAATTGATGGACAAGACAGCAATTCGTGAACGGATAATCCACAATCATGCATAATGACCTTGACCTGCCCGCCCTGCGCGCCTTTCGGACCGTGGTGCGCGAAGGATCGTTTTCCAATGCCGCGCTGGCGCTGCGGATGCCCAAATCGACAGTTTCCAAGAAAGTGGCCGATCTGGAAATGAATCTGGGGGTGCGGCTGATCGAACGATCAACGCGCCAGTTGCGGGTGACGGCGGAGGGGGAGGTTCTGGCGGCGCGGGCGGAACGCCTTTTGTCCGAGGCCGAGGATATTCGCCGTGCCTTGGGCGAACAGGGCGGCGCGCCCAAGGGGCATCTGCGCATTGCGGTGCCGCAGGCGATGGGCGACATGCTGATGGGGCCGATTGCGGCGCGGTTTCTGGCGGCCTATCCGGACATTTCGCTGGAAATGCATTTCATGGACCGCCCGGCGAACCTGTTGGAGGAAGGCTTCGACGGGGCCTTGCGGCATATGTATGAAGAGGACGGCAGCCATGCGGCCAAGGTGATGCTGCGGGCCTATGCGGTGTTTGTGGCGCATCCTGCTGTCGCCTCGGCACTGGACCTGCAACATCCGATGGATCTGGTCGACGTGCCGTTGATCGGAAAATCCGCAGGCTGGAACAATGGGTTGCAACTGGAGAATGGCTTGCAGCGGACGGTGCTGAACGTCAAGCCGCGGCTGGCGTTGGGGTCTTTCCTGTCGATGCGCGATGCGGCGATTGCCGGGGCGGGGGTGGCGATCCTGCCGATTCCCTTTGCCCTGCCCGACCTGCATGAAGGGCGGCTGGTGCGCGTGCTGTCCGACTGGCGGACACCGCAGAAAGAGCTGACCTTTGTCTATCCCTCGGCGCAGTCGGTGACGGCGCGGCTGCGGGTGTTCATGGATTTCCTGCAAGAGGAACTGGCGCTTTACGACATTCAGGAGTGACAGCGGCACAGGGCGCTGGGGCATCGGATCGGTGGATCAAGGCCCCGGCTCGGCGGTCGGGGCGATGATGCGCCTATTCCGCGGCTTGGGCCTGCTCTGCCTCAATCTGCGCGGCCTTTTCCTCGACCAGCTCGACGATGTGATCGACCATCTGGTCATTGGTCATCTTGTGGGCCTGCTTGCCCGCCAGATAGACCATGCCGGACCCTGCCCCGCCGCCGGTAAAGCCGATGTCGGTCATCAGCGCCTCGCCCGGGCCATTCACCACGCAGCCGATGATGGAGAGCGACAGGCTGGTCGTCACATGGGCCAAGCGATCCTCCAGTGCGGCGACGGTTTTGATCACGTCAAAGCCTTGGCGGGCGCAAGAGGGGCAGGAAATGATGGTGACGCCGCGATGGCGCAGGCCGAGGGATTTCAGGATTTCAAAGCCGACCTTGACCTCTTCGACCGGGTCTGCGGAAAGCGAGACGCGAATGGTGTCGCCGATGCCCATCCATAGGAGGTTGCCCAGACCGATGGCGGATTTGACGGTGCCGCTGACAAGGCCCCCCGCCTCGGTGATGCCCAGATGGATGGGGGCATCGGTGGCTTCGGCCAGTTTTTGATAGGCGGCGGCGGCGAGGAAGACATCGGAGGCTTTCACCGAGATTTTGAATTCGTGAAAGTCGTTATCCTGCAAGAGTTTGATATGGTCCATGCCCGATTCGACCATGGCATCGGGGCAAGGTTCGCCGTATTTTTCCAAGAGGTGGCGTTCGAGGGAACCGGCGTTGACGCCGATGCGGATGGAACAGCCGTGGTCTTTGGCGGCTTTGACAACCTCGGCCACGCGTTTGGCGTCGCCGATATTGCCGGGATTGATGCGCAGACAGGCGGCGCCAGCCTCGGCGGCCTCAATCGCGCGTTTGTAGTGGAAGTGGATGTCGGCGACGATGGGAACGGGGCTTTCGGCCACGATTTCGCGCAGGGCGCGGGTGCTTTCGACATCGGGGGTAGAGACGCGGACGATATCGGCCCCGGCGATGGCGCAGCGCTGGATCTGTTCGATGGTGGCGGCGATGTCGGTGGTGAGGGTGTTCGTCATGGTCTGGACAGAGATGGGGGCATCGCCGCCGACCAGAACCTTGCCCACGCGAATCTGGCGGGAGGGGCGGCGGTAGATGTTTTTCCAGGGACGGACGTGGTTCAGCGACATGGGAGACCCGATGTGATTGGCTGAGCCTTGCTAGCTTATGCCGGGCCCGGCGGCAACGCCCGGCCCGAAGATGTGATCATTCGGCCGGGGCGTCGGGGGCGATGACGTCGGAGGCGTCGGCGACAGCCTGGACAGCCTTTTGCAGTTCGGCATCGCTGGACAGATCGACGGCGGCGTAGGTTTCGGTCACGGCGTCCACCGAGAGCGGCACGTTTTTGGCCACCCGTCCGTCGGTCGCCACGGGACCATAGGTCGTGTCGCCGATCATGAAATAGGTGGCACCGGAATTGCCTGCTTTCAGCAACGCAGCTTCTTCCAGTTGCGGGACGACATAACTTTGGCCGGCGTCCAGCGTTTCACTGAACAGAATGGTTCCGTCAGGGGCCTTGACCTCGACCCACGAGGGGCGCGCGGCCACAATCGTCACGACTTTTGGCTTTTCAACCACCTGCGGAGCTTCGGGGCCCATGGCTTCGGCCAAGGCCTGATCGACGGCGCTTTCGCCTTCTGCGGGCGTCGCAGCGCCCGCCATCCGGCCCGGATCAATCGCGGCAATCGGCCCATCACGCGGCACAACAATCGGCTCAGCCAGCGGATCAGGGCGGTCCAGCCGGGTCACGCGGCCATCGGCCACGTTCGCATCCGGCGCGGTCAGGCTGATGCCGCCCACCGGGTCAATATCGGCCACCACAACGGGTGGCTGTTCCACCGGCGCGATTTGCACACGCTGCACTTCCTGCAGAACGGTCCAGCCGCCGTAACCAAGCCCGCCAATCAGCCCCAGCAGCACCAGCACCGAACCCACCGCCGCAGGTTCCACCCGCGACAGCCAGCTTTCGCTGCGCGGCACAAAGCTGGCATTCGGG
Source organism: Neogemmobacter tilapiae (assembly GCF_014652215.1). Lineage (GTDB taxonomy): Bacteria > Pseudomonadota > Alphaproteobacteria > Rhodobacterales > Rhodobacteraceae > Neogemmobacter > Neogemmobacter tilapiae. The sequence continues at coordinate 247,962 of NZ_BMYJ01000001.1, forward strand.
TCAGCGAAGGGATCGCGCACCTCGGCCCCCAAGGGCGGGCGCGTCTTGTTCGCCGGAGCGGCCGCCGCCGACGACATGCCATGCGCGATTTCAAAATCGGCTTCGGCACAGAATTGATGAAAGGCCGCGTCGGCATCCATGCCCAGATAACGCGCATAGGAACGCACATAGCCCGCCACAAAGCCGGGGCTTTCAAAGGCCGAAATGTCGCAATTTTCGATGGCGGCGATATAGGTCGCCTTGATCTTGAGTTCACGCTGCACATCCAGCAGCGACTTGCCCAGCGTGGCGCGTTCGCCCCGCATCAGGTCGCCAAGGCGAAGCTCAAAATCATCGAAACCCTTGGGCGTTTCCGCCTCTGCAACCGAAGGTTTCGTCCTCCGCCAGATCATGCGCCTGTCCCGTGTTTTTTGTGGCAGCAAACGAGTCGTTCCCCACGACTCATTCCTGATCGTATTGGCCGGAAATTAGCACAGGGCAAGGCCCAATGCACCGCCGGAATCGATTAAGCCGCCCCTTCGGCGCGATTCAGCGCACAATGGCCCCAAAGTGCATCCAAAGCGTTCACCAATTCATTGATCAGACGCACATCATGCTGCGGCGAGGGCGTGAAACGCAGGCGTTCCGTTCCGCGCGGCACGGTGGGGAAATTGATCGGCTGCACATAGATGCCGAAACGATCCAGCAGCATGTCGGACAGCATCTTGCAGTGCACCGGATCGCCGATATGCACCGGCACGATATGGGTGCCGTGATCATCCACCGGCATCCCCAGCGCCCGCAGCCGCATTTTGAGCAGTTTGGCATGGGCCTGCTGGGCATCGCGCAGATGCTGCGCGCCCTTCACAATCCGCACCGATTCTGCTGCGCCTGCCGCAATGGCCGGCGGGATCGAGGTGGTAAAGATAAAGCCCGGCGCATAGGACCGGATGGCATCGACCATCTTGGCGCTGGCCGCGATGTACCCCCCCATCACGCCAAAGGCCTTGGCCAGCGTCGCATTGATGATGTCGATGCGCCCCATCAGCCCATCGCGTTCCGCCACCCCTGCCCCACGCGGACCATACATGCCCACAGCGTGAACCTCGTCGATATAGGTCAGCGCGCCAAATTCTTCGGCCAGTTCAACAATCTGCCGGATGGGGGCAATGTCGCCATCCATCGAATAGATCGATTCAAAGGCAATCAGCTTGGGCGCCGCCGGATCATCGGCCGCCATCAGCGCGCGCAGATGGGCCACATCATTGTGCCGGAAGATGCGCTTTTCGCCGCCACCGCGCCGGATACCTTCGATCATCGAGGCATGGTTCAAGGCGTCGGAATAAATGATCAACCCTGGGAACAGTTTTGGCAGGGTTGAAAGCGTGGCATCATTGGCGACAAAGGCGCTGGTAAAGACCAAGGCCGCCTCTTTGCCATGCAGATCGGCCAATTCCTGTTCCAGCGCGCGGTGGTGCAGCGTGGTGCCGGAAATGTTGCGCGTGCCGCCGGAACCTGCCCCGGCCGCATCAAGCGCATCTTTCATCGCGGCCAGAACCTGCGGATGCTGGCCCATGCCCAGATAGTCATTGCCGCACCAGACGGTGATCTCTTGCAGGCTGCCGTCGGGACGGCGGCGCGTGGCACGCGGGAAATGGCCCTGATGCCGTTCGATATCAATGAATGTCCGATAACGCCCTTCGTCATGCAGACGGTTCAGGGCGGCATCAAGGGCATTGTCAAAGTGCATCAGTCTCTCCCATCGGTCGGCTTGCCTTGCGGCTGGCGTCCTCGGTCTGCCACATGCCCTTGGCATCCACCTTGACCTGGGTCAAGTCCAAAGGCCGGATTTCCGACCTTTGGCCCGGCGGCCAATGCCCGGATTTCCCTGATATTACGCCTGATCTGCCGCTGCTGCATGGCAGGCTTGCGTCTCTTCACCCCAATGTGATCCCTTCCCCCGTCTTGGGTCGCCTGCTAGCCTGCGGCAAACGATAGGAGCGCCCATGGACCTGAACCCCATTCTTTCCCGCGTCGATGCCGATTTGCCCGCCGCGATGGACCGATTGCTGGAACTGCTGCGCATCCCGTCGATTTCGACCGATCCAGCCTTTGCCGAGGATTGCGCCCGTGCCGCAGACTGGCTGGTGGCGGATCTGCAATCCATCGGCTTTGCGGCATCAGCGCGCCCGACACCCGGCCATCCGATGGTGGTGGCGCATTATGATGGGCCCCCGGACAATTCAGGCCCGCATATTCTGTTCTATGGGCATTATGACGTGCAACCCGTTGATCCTTTGGATCTTTGGGATCGCGCGCCCTTTGACCCTGCGGTGGAGGAGACGGCCAAGGGGCCAGTGATCCGGGGGCGCGGTTCGGCGGATGACAAGGGCCAGTTGATGACCTTTATCGAGGCTTTCCGGGCGTGGAAGGCTGAAAAAGGCAGCCTGCCGTTCAAGATCACCGTGTTTCTGGAGGGGGAGGAGGAATCGGGTTCGCCGAGCCTGATCCCGTTCATGCGGGACAATGCCGCCGAATTGCGGGCCGATCTGGCGATGATCTGCGACACGGGGCTGTTTGAAAGCAAGGTGCCCGCGATTGTGACGATGCTGCGGGGGCTGTTGGGCGAGGAAATCACGATCCACGGGCCGAACAAGGATCTGCATTCGGGCATGTATGGCGGGGCCGCGATCAACCCGATCCGTGTGCTGAACAAGGTGCTGGCGAGCCTGCATGACGAGACCGGGCGGATTGCGATTCCGGGGTTTTATGATGGGGTGCGCGAGCTTTCGGATGAAATGCGGTCGCAATGGCAGTCTTTGGCCTTTGATCACGCGGCGTTTCTGGGGGATGTGGGTCTGTCGGTTCCGGCAGGGGAACAGGACCGGACGCCGCTGGAAATGCTGTGGTCGCGGCCGACGGCCGAGGTGAACGGGATTTGGGGCGGCTATATCGGGGCGGGGTCGAAAACTGTGCTGCCGGCCGAGGCCCATGCCAAGCTGACCTTCCGGCTGGTTCCGGGGCAGGATCCGCTGGACCTGCGGGAAAAATTCCGGGCGCATGTGCGGGCGCAATTGCCTGCGGATGTGACGGTGGAATTCCACGCGCATGGGGCCAGCCCGGCCGGGGAAATGACGGTGGATCACCCGGCGTTTCAGGCGACGCGGGCGGCTTTGTCCGAGGAATGGGGGCGTCCGGCGGCTTTCGTGGGTTGCGGCGGGTCGATCCCGATTGCGGGGTATTTCAAGACGGAACTGGGGATGGATGCGCTGCTGACCGGGTTCGGGCATGACGATGACCAGATTCATTCCCCGAATGAGAAATATGCGGTGGAAAGCTTCCACAAGGGAATCCGGTCCTGGGTGCGGGTTTTGGCGCGGCTGGCGGGGTGATTTCACGCGTGAAAATGTGTGTAAATTATTGATATTGAATATATATTCAGTGATTTGAATTCTTTTTGGGGTGTAGGTCGGACCGAGGCCCGACCTACGCATCCAACCCGAGGGCGCGGCGCAGGGCGGCGTTGGCGCGGGTCTGCCAGCCTTTGCCATCGGCCTTGAGCGCCGCCAGAATGTCGGGGTCCAGATGCAGCGTCACGCGCTGTTTGCGCTGTTCGGGGGGCATGGGCGGGCGGCCAAGATAGCCGTGCTTTTGCAGGGTTTTCACGAGGTCGGGGAATTCCCAGACGGGTTTGGCGGCGGCAAACCATACATCATCCAACTCTCGCGCATCCGGGTCTTGGGCGATGCCTTTGTTGATTTCGGCGTCTTCCTCGGGGGTTGGAAGACGCACCTTTTGCCCGGTTGGACTGTCTTTCAGGTCAGCCATCGCTCCACCTCTCTTGCATTCGCCTTGCGCAAGCTGATCAGCCGCCGACGGTTGCCGCGCGGTGTGTAGACCAGAACGCACAGCCGTTCGCCAATCAGGCCCGAGGATTCAAACCTTTCCTCGCCATAGTCGCGGCGCAGATCAACCTCGGTCTTGGCCGAAGCCCAGTCAAAGCCCTCGACCAAGGCGAAATCCACCCCGTGTTTGGCGCGGTTGGCTTGGCGTTTGTCGTCGTCCCATTCCCACATTTATATGCATACATTAAGTGGCGGTCAAGTGTAGGGGCAGGTTAGGATGCGTTGGTTAATGCGGGGTGAAGGTTGGGAAACGCATCGTTTGGGGGTTTGGGGTGGGCGTTGGGTGGGTGAAACCCACCGTCCGGGTGGGTTTTGGTGGTTGCCCCCCGTTTTGAGCCGCCGCCATGAAGGCGCGCTTGACCCGCAGCCTTGGTTCGCGGCACAGGATGGATTGAGCGTTCGGCGCGTTAAGGCGGGCAAGAGGTCAGAAATGAAAGACTGGCTGGGCGGGTTCGATTTCCTTTGGGATTTGCCAAAGGCGATGCTGCCAGAAAATTTGGGCCTTGTGCGAACAGCGCTGAACCTCGTTTGGCAAATAGCCTTGGTTGGTGTGCTGGCTTATGTCGCCGTCACGCAGATTTATTATGAGTATTTTTTGTGGGTCGTTGAGAGGTAGAGTGCGTGATTTCACGCACCGGTTTGGGGTCTGGTGCGTGCGAGCATGGCATCCTACGAGGGGTTGGTTTTTGGGTGTGGTGCGCCATGAATGCGCACCCTACGGCGCGCTAATCCGAAATTTCAATACTAAACTCAGTTCGAGATTTTCTCATTCGTTTGACATAAACAGATGAATCTACAAGCCCCTCAATTTTTGAACGAGAGACTTCAGACTTTGGACCAATCATCACCCTTGTCAACTCAAGACTTTTGCTAAACGGAACAAACACCAATGGTTGTTGCCCAAGCTCCTGATCAATTGCAACAATGAATCTAACCTCATCCTCATATTGCCAATCCGTTGATTTTACAGAAAATGCTAATTTTACGAGTTCAATTTTATGCTCATGGCTCATCTGCGATATGCTGGAAGATACGATGCGCGTACTTCGATATTCTACTGGCAAACAGCCCTCAGCCTCCACCTCAAACTCAAGGACAATACCTTTTCCACTATCGCCGTAGTGCGCCCACATCAGTGGACTATCAAACCTTCGAGAAAAACAACAAATGCAAATCGGGTTTGAAACGTGCCTTCCCCTTCTATCGATAAAATTCTCCCAAACAATATTTTCCTTTTCAGAAGCAAAAACTACACCAAAAAAATCAAAGCTGTCGTTTAAGTCAGAAATACGTGAAGCCTTTATTTGACGCTCAGTTAACGTCTTAATCGCAAACTCGGCCGATAGAAATTTATACAATTTCATTCAAACATCCAACTCCTCCACAAACCGCGCGTTCTCTTGAATATACTGGAACCGCAGCTCGGGCTTTTTGCCCATCAGCCGCTCCACCAGATCGCCCGTCTCGCCCGGTTCATCCTCATCAATCGTCACGCGAATGAGTTTTCGGGTCAAGGGGTTCATGGTTGTGTCTTTCAGGTCTTTGGCGTCCATTTCGCCCAGACCTTTGAACCGTTGCACGTCGATCTTGCCTTTGCCGCCCAGGCCTTTGGCCAGCCAGTATTCTTTTTCCACATCATCGGCGACATACAACCGTTTCGCCCCCTGGGTCAGGCGGTAAAGCGGGGGGCAGGCCAGGTAGAGGTGGCCCTTGTCGATCAGGGGGCGCATTTGGGTGAAGAAGAAGGTCATCAAAAGGCTGGCGATATGCGCGCCGTCGACATCGGCGTCGGTCATGATGATGATCTTGTCATAGCGCAGGTCATCGACGTTGAAACGGGTGCCCATGGAGACACCCAGCGCCTCACAGATATCGCGGATTTCGCTGTTTTCCGACAGTTTGCCCGAGGCCGCGCCCAGAACGTTCAGGATTTTACCTTTGAGCGGCATCAGCGCCTGATATTCGCGGTCGCGGGCCCCCTTGGCGGAGCCGCCGGCGCTGTCGCCCTCCACCAAGAAAAGTTCGGTCCCTTCGCGGTTCTTGGCGGTGCAGTCGGTCAGCTTGCCGGGCAAGCGCAGGCGTTTGGTGGCGGATTTGCGCTGGGTTTCCTTTTCCTGACGGCGGCGAAGGCGTTCTTCGGCGCGCAGGATGAGGAAATCGAGGATGGAACCGGCGGATTTGGTGTCATTGGCCAGCCAGTTGTCGAAATGGTCGCGGACGGCGCCTTCGACCCATTTGGCGGCCTCTTCGGTGGCGAGGCGGTCTTTGGTTTGGCCGACGAATTGCGGTTCGCGGATGAAGACCGAGATGAGGGCGCAGCCGCCGGTGAGCATGTCGTCGCGGGTGATGAGTTCGGCCTTGCGGTTCTTGACCAGATCACCATAGGCGCGGATGCCTTTGAGGATGGCGGACCAAAAGCCGGATTCATGGGTGCCGCCCTCGGGCGTGGGGACGGTGTTACAGTAGGATTGGATGAAACCGTCGCGAGAGGGGGTCCAGTTGATGGCCCATTCGACGGAACCGGGGACGCCGTATTTGTCCTGAAAGCCGACTTTGCCGGCAAAGGGCTTGTCGGCATAGGTGGTGGCTTTTTCCAGCGTGTCGGAAAGGTAATCGGAAAGGCCGCCGGGGAAGTGAAAGGTGGCCTCCATCGGCGTGTCGCCGTCGGGGATGGCGGATTTCCAGCGGATTTCGACGCCGGAAAAGAGATAGGCCTTGGAGCGGGCCATTTTCAGCAGGCGATGGGGTTTGAAGGCCTGGGTGCCAAAGATCTGGGGATCGGGGTGGAAGGTGGTGGTGGTGCCGCGGCGGTTGGGGGCGGGGCCGATTTTCTGGATGGGGCCAAGGGGTTGGCCGCGCGAGAATTTCTGGGAGAAAAGCTCGCGGTTGCGGGCGACTTCGACATCCATGCGGTCAGAGAGGGCGTTGACGACAGAGGAGCCGACGCCGTGAAGGCCGCCGGAGGTTTCATAGGCCTTGCCGTTGAATTTGCCGCCGGAGTGGAGGGTGCAGAGGATGACCTCGAGCGCGGATTTGTCGGGGAATTTGGGATGGGGATCGACGGGGATGCCGCGGCCGTTGTCGCGGATGGTGAGGGCGCCGTCGGCGTGAAGTTCAACCTCGATCCGGGTGGCGTGGCCGGCGACGGCCTCGTCCATGGAGTTGTCGAGGATTTCGGCAGCGAGGTGGTGGTAGGCGCGTTCGTCGATGCCGCCGATATACATGCCGGGGCGGAGGCGGACGGCCTCTAACGGCTCCAGCACCTCAATCGAGGAGGCGTCATAGGTGTCTTTTCCGCCGGAAAGAAGATCGTCGGCCATGATGCGCCCCCTGTGGTGATCGCGTGATTAGATCAGTTGGGGGCGCGGGGCGCAAGATGTGGGGGTTAGGTGGCGTCGCCAGTGGGTTTGAGATGGTTGCGCAACATGTCGATCAGCGCTTGGGGATCGCGGTTCCCCTGCGGCTGCGCCTCAACCCATTTTGCGGGCAGATAGTAGCCGATCACCTGACCGTTTTCGATCAGTTCGACGGGTTCCCCGTCCTTTGCCTTGCGGGATTTGGCGAGGGCGTGAAGGTCGTTCAGGGGAAGGATGCGCGACATGGGATTCCCGGCTTGTGTTCGGGCATTTTGCGCGGCAGAACGGGTGAAATCAAAGACATTATCGTTAAAATTGGGAGGGACCACATGCGCGTTCTGTTCACGGGGGGCACGGGGAAGGCGGGGAAGCATGTGGTGGCTTACCTGGCGGCGGCGGGGCACAAGGTGCTGAATTTCGACCGGGTTCCGCTGATGCATCCGGGGGTGCATGACCTGATGGGGGATATCACCGATGCGGGGCAGGTTTATTCGGCGATGTCCTCCCATGCGGGTTTTGACGAGATGGAAGACCCAAAGGGCGCGCAGGTGTTTGATGCGGTGGTGCATTTCGCGGCGATCCCGCGGCTTTTGCTGGCGCCGGATACCGAGACTTACCGCGTCAACGTCTTGGGCACCTATAATGTGATCGAGGCGGCGGTGAAGATGGGGGTGAAGAAGATCATCATCGCCAGCAGCGAGACGACCTATGGTCTGTGTTTCAGCGATGGGGTGGTGGACCCGAAGGTTCTGCCCTTGGAGGAAGACTACGACATCGACCCGATGGACAGCTATGGCATGTCCAAGAAAGTGAACGAGGTGACGGCGCGGTCGTTTCAGCGGCGGTCGGGGGTGGACATTTATGCGCTGCGGATCGGGAATGTGATCGAGCCGGATGAATATGACAAGTTCCCCGGTTTCTTTGCCGATCCGGGGCAGCGGCGGCGGATCACATTCAGCTATATCGATGCGCGCGATCTGGGGCAGATTGTGGATCAGTGTTTGCGGAAGGATGGGCTGGGGTTCCAGGTGTTCAATGCGGTGAATGACACGAATTCGGTGTGTCAGCCGAATGCGGAGTTGTTGGCGGAGTTTTTCCCGAAGGTTCCGGTGTCGCGAGAGTTGGAGCGGAACGAAAGTCTGTTGTCGAACCGCAAGGTGCGCGAGGTTCTGGGGTTCAAGGAAGAACACAACTGGCGGCGCTATGTGGCCGATCCGATGGGATGAGAAAGGGGGCCGGTTGGCCCCCTTTTGGTTTCAGATGATTTCGACTTGTGCCGTCATCAGCTGTTCGAGCGTTGTATGTTTGAGGCGCAGTGTATCACCGAATTCGAAATGCAAGACCACATCCGTTCCATCAACCTCGACGTTGCCTTGCTCACTTGCCCAGTCCACGAAATCTTGGGCATCGTTCAGATTGGCGGATGAAATACGAAGAACGTCCTGCAAGATATTGAAATCATTTATGACATCAACATCATCGGCACTGTCATCGCTGTTCGAAAAGACAAAGACATCCGCACCTTCGCCACCAGTGAGTGTATCGTCCCCCGCGCCGCCAATCAGTGTGTCGGACCCGGCGTCGCCGTTCAACAGGTCGTTGCCGTCGTCACCTGACAGGAGATTGTTCCCGTCGCCAGCCTGCAAGGTATCGTCGCCTGAACCGCCGTAAAGCGTATCGTTACCCGCATCGCCATCGACGCGATCATTTCCGGCGTCGCCATAAAGCAGATCGTCCCCGTTTTCCCCGTTGAGGGTATCATTGCCCTCGCCGCCTAGCGCAGTGTCGTTGCCGTCGCCGCCCAAGATCAGGTCATTTCCGGCCTCACCCAGCAAGCTGTCGTTGCCAGCTTCACCGGAGAGTTCGTCGTCGCCACCGTTTCCACGAAGGCTGTCATGCCCTGCCCCGCCGAACAACTGATCGATGCCGTCGCCACCGCTGATGCTATCGTCGCCATTGCCGCCGAACAGTTCGTCATCCCCGACGCCGCCCGACAGATCGTCGTTGCCGTCGCCACCGATCAGCATGTCATTGCCTTCGCCGCCGGACATCGTGTCGTTGCCCAGACTGCCCGACAGATAGTCATGGCCTGCTTCGCCATTCAGCCTGTCATGCCCCTTTTGCCCCAGCAGCCGGTCATCGCCGTCGCCGCCGTTCAGGGTGCTGGTGCCGTTGCCGCCGTCCAGCGTGTCGTCGCCAGCATCGCCCCAAAGCGTGTCGTCGCCGTCCTGGCCCAAAAGGCTGTCATTGCCATCGCCACCATAGAGCTTGTCCTGGCCAGAGCCACCGAACAGCGTATCGTTGCCGCCCTGCCCGTTCAGCGTGTTGTTGGCAATATTGCCCCAGAGCCGGTTGTTGCTTTCGCTGCCAGTCAGGGTCACGGCGCTGATGCCCAGGGCCTTCATGTCCTTGATCGAGCCGGACACCAGATAGGTGCTGGTCGAGACAAGCAGCAGGTTGTTGCTGACGACATCGAGTTTGGCGTTAAAGCCGCTGCGGCCGTTCAGGGTGTCAATCTCGACCACGGCCTTGCGGCCACCATCGATGCTGACGCGGGTGTTGTCCGAGGGGGTGACGCGCAGGGCATAGCCGCCCGCCGCCGCTGCCTTGACCAGACGGCCACCGTCCATGGAAAAGGCCAAGCCCTGCCGACCCTCGCCGATGTTATAGAAATTGTTGCCATTCTTGTCGTTGAAGACAACGCCAGTGACATAGGTATAGCCGCGCGAGCCAAAGCCCTGCGTCAGCATCGACACTTTATGGCCGCCAAAATTGCCCTGGGCCAAACCATAGCCCACCTCGTTCAGCCAACCCGACAACAGGTTGTAACGGTGGCCGGCCGAATCAAAAAGCATACCGTGCTGCGCCGCGGTCAGGCGTTCCAGCGAGTTGGCAAAGCCAACCGAGGCATAGTTGATGTTTTCGGCGTTGGCTGTCCAATCAAAGCCCGCCTGACGGAAACGGGTGGATGGCGTGCCATCGCCAATGCCGTCATGCGCAAATTTATCGACGCGGAGCATGTGGTTGGAATGCTTTTCCGCCGCGACCTGCAATTGCGTGCTGGGGGCTAGAACCTGCTTTGGCGCGGTTGAAATCGGTCCGGGCAAGTTCCCCTGATTCAACCCGATCTTTTGAAGCGCGGCTTCTTTGGATGGATCCATCCGCGCCCTGTTCAACAACTCGATACCGTACTGTTCTGCTGCCGAAAGTCCCATGTCTTACCTTTTTGTCCCTTTGACGGGCCCCACCCGCTTGTCCTTCCCTTTCACCGGGAAATGGGGCGCGGATGGGGCACCAATCGACAGAAGACAAGGCCAAAAACAACGCTTTGGCGCAATTCTATCACGATTACGTCAGCGGCTTTTGAAGAGTGAGCCGAGAATCCCGCGCACAATGGCCTGACCGGACTTGGTGCCCAGTTGACGGGCGAAGCTTTTGGTAAAGGCTTCGGTGACGCTGTCGGAGCGGCTGGAGGATTTGGGCTTTTCGACGCGATCCTCGCGTCCGCCATAGCGGCGGGCGTTTCGGAAGCCGTCGTCGGCCTGTTCGGCCTGCTGGGCCGCCTTGTCGGCGCGGGCGCGGAGGCGTTCAAAGGCCGAATCGCGGTCGATGGTCTGGTCGTATTTTCCCGCCAAAGGCGAATCGGCGATGATCAGGGCGCGGGTGGCGGGGTCGACGGGGCCCAGCTGGGAGGATGGGGGGCGGACAAGGGTTCGCTCGGCGACGCCGGGAATGCCCTTGGCCTCTAGGAACGACGTAACAGCCTCGCCCGTGCCGACCTCGCGGATGGCGTCTTCGATGCTGAAACGAGGGTTCTCGCGGTAGTTTTGCGCGGCCATGCGCAGGTCTTTCTGGTCTTTGGCGGTGAAGGCGCGCAGAGCGTGTTGGACGCGGTTGCCCAACTGGCCAAGGATGACCTCGGGGATGTCCGCCGGGTTCTGGCTGATGAAATAGACGCCGACGCCTTTGGAACGGATAAGGCGGGCGACCTGTTCGACCTTTTCGATGAGGGACTTGGGGGCGTCGTTGAAGAGAAGATGGGCCTCGTCAAAGAAGAAGACGAGTTTGGGTTTGTCGGGATCGCCCACCTCGGGCAGTTCCTCGAACAGTTCGGAGAGAAGCCAGAGGAGGAAGGTGGCGTAAAGGCGGGGGGATTGCATCAGCTTGTCAGCAGCGAGGATGTTGATGCGGCCACGGCCCTGATCGTCGGTGAGCATGAGATCGGCGAGTTCAAGGGCGGGTTCGCCGAACATCTGGGTGGCCCCCTGATTCTCAAGCACCAACAAGCGGCGCTGGATGGCACCGACGGAAGTGGAGGAGACAAGGCCGTAGCGGGCGCCGATGTCGGCGGCGTTTTCGGCGATGAAGGTGAGCATGGCCTGAAGGTCTTTGAGATCAAGCAGCGGCAGGCCCTCATCATCGGCCAAGCGGAAGGCGACGTTCAAGACGCCTTCCTGGGGTTCGGTGAGTTCCAGAAGGCGGGAGAGCAGCAGCGGGCCCATTTCCGAGACGGTGGCGCGGACGGGGTGGCCTTGTTCGGCGAACATATCCCAGAAGGTGACGGGAAAGGCGGAATATTGCAGATCAAGGCCAATGGTGGCGGCGCGTTTGACAAAGGATTCGTGCAGTTTATGGGTGGGGCTGCCGGACGCGCCAAGGCCTGAAAGGTCGCCTTTGACATCGGAGAGAAAGACGGGAACGCCGGCGGCGGAAAAACCTTCGGCCAGGATTTGCAGGGTGACGGTCTTGCCGGTGCCGGTGGCCCCGGCGATCAGGCCATGGCGGTTGCCGTATTTCAGCAGAAGGGTCTGCGGTAGACCATAGCCTTCGCCGCCGCCGCCCACAAAGATGCTTTCGGTCTGGTCCATCGTTCTTCCCCGTATGGTTCGGATTGAACATACATCCTTAACCGCTTGATGCCAGTCTGGGGACGCGCGGGGGCGTGTTCTGCCTGCGTGTTGTGACTTCCTCCCTGTTGACTGGCCGTGCCCTGCGGGGCGCGGCTTTTTTGTTTGCGCGAACGGAAGATTTCCCTGCAACTTGGGTGTTGACGCGGGCTTTTTTCCCGCCTAGCTTCCGAAACCAGAAAGTCGGCCAGTCCGACAGGGAGCAAAATGAGATCGAAAAAGGGCCGCCACCACGGCCCTTTTTCATTTGCTCAGACCCTGATCACATGCCCAAGCTTCCCCGGCGGAAAGCTGCCGTGCGGGCGGTATTTCCTACCTGACTTGGCGCGGATGGCGTGATAAGCCGCGCGCAGAACAGGCAAAGGACATTGAAAATGGCCAAGACGAAATTGACGCCGCTGCTGGCTTTGGTGCTGATGCTGGGCACAGGCAATGCGGTGATGGCACAGGAAGCGACGACCGAAGCGCCAGAAGCAGGCACGACGACGGAAACCGCTGTGACGCCTCCGGCGGAGGGTGAAGCGGCGGCCCCGGCGGAGGGCGCAGCAGATCCGGCGAGTGAATTCTCGATGGGGCAGCCAGACCCGGACGGGCCGGGGTCAATCTATGTGGCGGCGACGCATGGCGATTGGCAAGTGCGCTGCGTGAAGACCGAGGATGGGTCGGACCCCTGCCAGATGTATCAGTTGCTGAAAGGCGCTGAGGGCAACGCCGTGGCCGAGATCGCCCTTTTCCCGCTGCCGGCGGGTGGCGAGGCGGCGGCAGGGGCGAACTTTATTGCCCCTCTGGGCACGCTTTTGACCGAGGCGTTGCGGCTGGGCGTGGATGGAGCGACGCAGAAGGTCTATCCGTTCACCTGGTGCGACAACGGCGGTTGCGTGGCACGGGTTGGGCTGACGACGGAAGAGCTGGCCGGATTCAAGAAGGGCAATGCGCTGAAAGCGACGATCGTGCCGGTGGGTGCTTCGACCGAAAAGGTGGATGTGACGGTGTCGCTGAAAGGCTTTACAGCGGCCTATGACGCGCTGCCGGTGCCTAAGGAATAAGGGGCGGCGCGTGCAAGCACGCATCCTACCGCAAGGAACAAGGCCGATCCTTTTGGGGTCGGCCTTTTCAATTCAGGGGTTTGCTGCGTTTTCCTCATGTTTACGCAGAGCCAGGACGGCATTCATGCCGCCGAAAGCAAAGGCGTTGGAGAGGGCGGCTTTGATGGGGGCCTGCCGGGCGGTGTTGGGGACGACATCCAGCGCGCATTCGGGATCGGGTTCCTGATAGCCGATGGTGGGGGCGATGACGCCGTCGCGCAAAGCCAGGATCACCGCCAGCAATTCGACGGCCCCTGTCGCGCCGATGAGATGGCCGTGCATCGCCTTGGTGGAGGACACCAGCAGATGGTCGGCATGGGGGCCGAAAACATCGGCGATGGCGGCGCATTCGGTTTTGTCATTCGCCGCCGTGCCGGTGCCGTGGGCGTTGATATAGCCGACCTCATCCGGTTTCATCTTGGCATCCGCCAAAGCCCCGGCGATGGCGCGGGCGGCCCCGGCGCGGGAGGGCATGACGATGTCGGACGCATCAGAATTCATCGAAAAGCCACTGATTTCACAGAGGATTTCCGCCCCACGGGCGCGGGCGTGTTTCAGATCCTCGAACACATAAACCGCCGCCCCTTCGCCCATAACCATGCCGTTGCGCGTCAGGCTAAAGGGGCGACAGGCGTCGCGGGACATGACGCGGAGGCCTTCCCAAGCCTTGACGCCGCCAAAGCACAACATCGCCTCGGCCCCGCCAGCCAGCATGGCCTTGGCCTGCCCGCGTTTGACCATCTGATAGGCGAGACCCATGGCATGGTTGGAGCTGGCGCAGGCGGTGGAGACGCTGAAAGAGGGGCCGCGCAGGTTGAATTCCATCGAGATATGGGCAGGGGCAGCGTTGTTCATCAGGCGAGGAACGACAAGGGGATGAACGCGGTTTTTGGCCTCTTCATAGACGGTGCGATAGCTGTCATCCCAAGTGTTGACGCCGCCGCCTGCGGTGCCCAGCACGACACCGGCGGTCAGGCCCATGCGGCCATCAAAGTTCAGGCCCGATTGGGCGACGGCCTGCCTTGCTGCGACAAGGGCGAATTGGGTGAAGCGGTCGTAGAGGGAGAGTTGCTGGCGGTTGAAGTGCGTTTCCGGGTTCCAGTCGCGGACCTGCGCGCCGATCTGGACGGCAAGACGTTCGACATCGCGGAAATCCAGCGGGCCGATGCCGCATTGGCCTTGGTGCATGGCGGCCCACGTCCCCGCCACATCCTGCGCCAAGGCGTTGACGGTGCCTGCCCCGGTGATGACGACGCGGCCCATCAGGCGGCGCGGGCGGCAATCAGGCCTTCGACGGCGCGGACGATGGCCCCGACAGAGCTGAAATCAAAGTCGGATTTTCCGGGTTCATTGGCGTTGAAGGGGACGGCGATGTTGAAGGTTTCTTCGATGGCAAAGATCGCCTCGACCAGACCAAGGCTGTCGATACCCAGATCGCCAAGGCCCGCGTCCAAGGCGATTTCGTCGGGCTGGCGCAGGGCTTGTTCGGCGATGATCTCGCGGATGCGCTGGGTGACATCGGCCATGGTCTACTCCGTCTCTGATGCGGCCCCATCCTGACCGGGAATTGCAACAGCTTTCTGAAGGGCGGCGAGGCTGGCGGCCATGCGGGGCAAACGGCGGAGGGCCTTTTGCATTTCGAGATGGGTTTCCATCTTGACCGCCGGATAACCCAAAAGGACGCGGCCCTTGGGGGCATTGGTAAAGATCTTGGTGCCGCCGCCGGCAATGACATCATCGCCAACAAAGATGTTGTCATTGACGCCGCATTGGCCGGCCAGAACAACACGGTCGCCGATGCGGGCGGAACCGGCGATGCCGACCTGACCGCAGAGAAGGCAATCGCGGCCGACCTGGACGTTGTGGCCGATATGGACGAGGTTATCCAGCTTGGTGCCGGAGCCGATGGTGGTGTTGCGGATGGTGCCGCGATCAATGGTGGAATTGGCCCCGATTTCGACATCATCGCCAATAGTGACGGCCCCAAGCGAATGGATGCGGGTCCAGCTTTGTTCGCGGATTTCGTCGCGCTGGCCAAGGGTTTGGCGGATTTCTTCAACGCCGGATTTTTCGGGGGTGACGAAGGAGAAGCCATCGGCACCGATGACGGCCCCCGGCTGCGCAATGAAACGGTCACCGATGGTGACACGGGCACCGATCTTGGCCCCTTGGAGGATGAGGGCATCGGCCCCGATCTGTGCGCCTTCGGCGATGGAGACATGGGAGGCGATGCGGGCGCCCTGGCCGATGGTGACGCCTGCGCCGATGGTGACAAAGGGGGCGATGGCGACCCCTGCCCCGATCTGGGCGCTGGGGTCGATGACAGTCATGGGATGGATGCCGGGGGCGATGGCAGGGCCGGGGTCAAGCATGCAGGTGAGGCCGGACATGGCAAGACGGGAGCGGGGGGCGAAGATGGCGGCCTTAAGGCCAAGCGCCTGCCAGTCGGCACCGGGCCATACGACAGCAGCCAGCGCCCTGCCCTGCGCCAGACCGCCCGCGTATTTGGGATCCATCGCTAGGGCCAGATCGCCCGGCCCGGCGGTGTGGGGTTCGGAGGCACCGGAAACGGGAATCGTCAGATCACCCGCCGCCTCGGCCCCCAAGGCCTGTGCAATTTCGCCAATCGTATGGGTCATCGGGCCTTCCTTGTCTGGCGGGGCAAGAAGGCCCCTGCCAAGGATTTAGCCCTGAACCCCCACGGGCGCTACCCCAGCCTCGACCAGCGCATCGAAAATCCGCCCATCGCGGCCATAGACATCACGGCGATAGTTCATCTGGCCTTTGGCCGTGGGAAAGGCGGTGAAATAAACCAGATGGACGGGGATGTGGTTTTCAAAGGGCACGCTGGTTTCGCGGCCCGTTTTCAGGGTCGTGTCAAACTCTTCCTCGGCGGCCAGAGACTGGCGCGACAGGAGGGCATGGGCAAAGTCGAAGGGATCGGCCAGACGGATGCAGCCGTGGCTGAAGGCGCGGACTTCCTTGGCGAAGAGGGATTTCGACGGCGTGTCATGCAGGTAGATGTTGTATTGGTTGGGGAACATGAACTTGACCAGACCCAAGGCGTTGCCGTCCGAAGGGGCCTGCCGCATGGCATAGGGGAAGTTGCGGGCGTTGTAGGCGGCAAAGTCGATGTTGGCGCGGCTGACGGCCCGGCCATTGCGGTCGATCAGTTGCAGATGGCCCGCAGCACCCGGATTGCGCTGCATCATCGGCAGGTATTCTTTGACGGTGATGGAACGTGGCACGCTCCACGAGGGGTTCACCACCATATATTCCATTTCGTCGGAAAACTCGGGGGTGCGCTGGTCGGGGACATCCTTGCCGACGACGGAACGGGTCTGGAAGGTGACCTTGCCATCGTCGATGATCTTGGCGGTAAAGTCGGGGATGTTGACCCAGATATGGCGTTTGCCGCGGGGCATGTCCATCCAGCGCTGGCGTTCCAGCGCGACGATCACCGATTCCAGCCGTTCGGCGGGGGCGACGTTGATTTCGGCCATGGTGAGTTCGTCGGCGACGCCATCCGCTTCAAGCCCGTGGTCAAGCTGGAAAGCCTGCACAGCGCGGGTGATGGCGGCGTCATAGTCTTGGGTGGCGGTGAGGCCAAGATAGCCCATGGCCGCCAGACGGTCGCGCAGGGCCACGACCAAGGCCCCGGATTGGCCCGGTTCCAAGGCTTTGGCTTCGACCGGGGCACCCCAGCCGTTGGTCGAAGAAAGCCGTTCCAAGGTGATTTTGGCTTTGACCAGTTGGGCGTATTCCGGCGACTGCGGCGGCAGGTCAGAGAGCCAGGCCACAGGATCGGCGGCCGTCAGGAAGGCTTGCAGGTTCAAGGCGGGGTCGACAACGACCACCTCACGCTTGATGCCCGCATCGACATCGGCGGGGACCAAGGCCCCCGATTGCAGGTCATGGGCATAGGTCAGCAGGGCGCGCGTCATCCGAGCCTCAAGCCGGCCACGATCGCCTTCGGTCTGGGCGGCATGATAGGCGGCAACCAGTTCGGCCACGTCATAGCGGGCGACGGGCAGGCCATGATCACCGGCATGGGAAAGGGCCGTGAGCAGGGCCTGACGGCGGTCGGCATCATCGGCATCAGTCCAATGCGCCTCGTATCCATTGGCGCGGTAATGGGCCGAGAGGATGGGATCGTCGACCACAGCCTCGGCCAAGGCGCGCACAAAGGGGGACAGACCTTCGGTCTGCGCGAAAACCGGGGAAGCGCCCGTCAAAAATCCGGAAAATGCCAATCCTGCCCAAAGGCCCGACTTCAAACGTCCTGCAACAATTCCCAACGCCATAAGTCCCTCGATCCTGCTTGCCTTAACACAGGGATGTGAGATTTCGTGCCCCTTGTCCAATCACAAGCCTGCCAAATACCCGAAAAATCGTCACATTCTGGCAACGGTTCCTCACAGTCGCAGCGTCACCCTGCCCCGCTGGAACGATTCAGCAAATTTTTGCCTATTGCGGTGCATTCTGCGCTGAGGCGGGCATTCTGCACTTTCCAGACGATTCGTGCTGTGCAATAGTTTCAGCACACTTGGGGATAAGTGCAGAGAACCGCAGAAACATGCGGTAGAATACCAGCGTAGGGACAGGCGCTCAGAATGACGAACAACACCTCGGCAGGCATCTCGCGGCGTGGCCTTTTGGGTATTTTCGCAGCGACAGCAGTTGTGGCAGCCCCCACTTATTCCAAAGCCTTTGGCCTTTTGCGTGGGGCGGGTGATATCCGCCGCGTCAGCATGTATTCGGGCCGAACCGGCGAAAGCGTGAACACGATCTATTGGCTGGAGGGGGAATATATCCCCGAAGTGCTGAAAGAGATCAATTTCTTCATGCGCGACTTCCGCACCGGCGATGCGATCAAGATGGATCCGAAAAATCTGGACATCATGGCGGCGGCGCATCGGCTGATGGATGTGTCGGAACCCTATATGCTGTTGTCGGGCTATCGCAGCCCGAAGACCAATTCGATGCTGCGGTCCAAGTCGGGTGGTGTGGCGAAAAACTCGTTGCATATGGTGGGGCAAGCGGCGGATCTGCGGCTGAAGTCGCGGTCGGTCGGGCAGATGGCGAAAGCCGCTGAATCCTGCGCCTCGGGCGGTGTGGGGCGCTATTCGCGGTCGAACTTTGTGCATATGGATTGCGGAGCGGTGCGCCATTGGGGCGGCTGATCTGCGAATACACGGAATGAAAAAGGCACCCTGCGGGGTGCCTTTTCGTTTATTCGGCGTCGTCGTCTTGTGGTTCGGCTGGCTTGCGCCCCTTGAACCCCATCGCCACCACGAACTTTTCCGAACTGTCCGAACGGCTGGCCGGTGGTTTCACATTCGCCACCTTTTGGAAATTTTGCTTGAGCAAGGTTTGCAGCGTCTGTTCTGCGCCCCCCGCCAGAACTTTGGCGACAAAGGAACCGCCGGGTTCCAGCACGTCAAAGGCGAAATCCACCGCCGCCTCGCACAAGGCGATGATGCGGAGGTGATCGGTGCCCTTGTGGCCGCTGGAGGCGGCGGCCATGTCAGACATGACCACGTCGGCCGGCCCACCCAACCAATCCTTGACCTGCTGGTCGGCCCCATCGGCCAGAAAATCCAACTGATGGATCTGCGCGCCGGGGATGGTTTCCACCTCTTGCAGATCGACGCCCAGAACGGTGCCCTGCGCTTTGCCCTTGCGGTCGCCCAAGGCGTTGACGCGGACGACCGCCACCTGACACCAGCCGCCCGGCGCGCAGCCCAGATCGACGACGCGGGCGCCGGGTTTAAGGAAACCGTATTTGTCATCGAGTTCCAGAATCTTATAGGCCGCCCTGCCCCGGTAGCCTTCTTTCTTGGCCCGCTGGACGTAAGGGTCATTCAACTGGCGTTCGAGCCAGAGGGTCGAGGACAGCTTGCGCCCCTTGGCGGTCTTGACCTTGACGCGCAAATCGCGCTGGCCCCGGCCGGATGTGTTTTTTTCGGTCATGTCAAAGTCCGTCTTCCAGAACGCCATCCGCGCTCATCTGTGCATAAAGCAGCCCTTCGCGCAGGCCACGGTCGGCCACGGAAAGGCGGTCGGTGGGCCATATCCGCATCAGCGCCTGAAGGATAGCCGCGCCGGACATGATCAGCGCCTGACGGTCGCGACCAATGCGGGGATCGGTGCGGCGGCCTTCTGGCCCCAGCGACAGATAGTCGCGGATCACGGTGTCGATCTGGGCGGAGGTCATGCGGAGACCGTCCACCTTGTTGCGGTCATAGCGTTTGAGGCCAAGGAAAGAGGCGGCGACTGTGGTGATGGTGCCGCTGGTGCCGATGATCTGAAAGCCTTCGCGGGGGGCCTCGGCGTTGTAGGGGGAAAACGACGCCAGGTTTTCTTCGAAAAACCAGCTCATCAGGGCAAAGCGGGCGGCATCGTCATCGACATCGCCGAAATGGTCCTTGAGGGTGGCAACGCCAAGCGGCACGGAAATCCAATCGACGACGCGGGCGCCATCGGCCCCCTGGGCACCAAAGCCGGTGCGGAGGTTGAGGATGGACCGGGGGCGATCCTCGGGTGGGACGCCGGAAAGGTCGATCCAAACCAGTTCGGTGGACCCGCCGCCGATATCGACGACAAGCAATTGTTCGGTGCGGCGTTCGACAAGGGGGGCGCAGGAAATGACGGCGAGGCGGGCCTCTTCCTCGGCGCTGATGATTTCCAGCCAGAGGCCGGTTTCGCGTTTGATCTGGCGGATGAATTCGCGGCCGTTCTTGGCGCGGCGGCAAGCCTCGGTCGCGACCAGCTTCATGCGTTTGACGCCGTGCTGTTCCAATTTGCGCTGGCAGACCTTGAGCGCCTGAATGGTGCGGCCCATCGAAGCGCGGCTAAGGCGGCCTGTCGCCTCAAGCCCCGCCCCCAGTTGGACGGTCTTTGAAAAGCTGTCCACGACCTGAAACTGACTGCCCGTGGGTCGGGCAATCAGCATCCGGCAGGAATTGGTGCCCAGATCCAGCGCCGCATACAAAGGCGACGCCGGACCGGGCGCTGTAGCACGGGCTGACGGTTCAACCGTCAGGGGCAAGGGCGCGGATTCGCCTTTGCCCTGCTGCGGGATCGCGTCCGCCCGTCGGGGACGCTGGGGCGTCATGACCGCCCTCCATTCGTGGTTGGAACAAAGGTAGCCCGCTTGGGGTCAGGGCGCAAGCATTCCCATCCCTGTCAAGAAGTTCATGAGAAGTTTTCAATTCGAGGGCTATCGCGGGGCCAGGGGAAAGCCGCTAGAAGGCATGGGTCGCAAGCGACACGGGACATGTCGAAAACCGACCTTGAGGGTGGGCATGGGCCGATTAGAAGGAAGTCACAGCAGGGGACGGGCGGGCATATGCCGGATTTGGTGATCGTGTACTGGCGGGATATTCCGGCACAGGTGATTGTGGGCCGGGGACGTCAGGCGGCGAAGGTGCAATTGCCAGAGCGGTTTGAACAGGCGATTGACCGGGCGGCGATGAAGGGTGGCGCGCGGGACACTGACAGCTATCTGGCCGAATGGCGCAAGGCCGATCCGGTGAGCGTGGAAGGTGAAGCGGTGGCGGTGGCCACGGCGGAAGCGGCGCGGATCGATGCGGAATATGATCAGGCCCGGCTGAAACTGCTGATTGACAATGATGGTTGGGCGGAGGCCCGACCCTGACCTTCTGGAGAGTTTGATGGCCCTGTTTTCCCTGCGCCGCGATACGGCAACCCATGAAGGGCCAAGCCCCGAAGTGGAAGCCTTTCTGCAAGGCTATTCGATCGAGGTGATGCCGCGGACGGCGGAAAAGGTGGAAAGCTTTCGGGCGATCCTGCCGAAAGGGACGCGGGTCTATATTGCGCATATCGATGGGACGCCGATTGCCGATATGGTGGCGACGGCGAAACGGCTGGCGGGGGAAGGCTTTGACGTGATGCCGCATTTCCCGGCGCGGATCATCCCGGACCGGGCGACGCTGGCCGATTGGGTGGCGCGCTATCGGGGTGAGGCGGGGGTAAAGCAGGGTCTGCTGCTGGGCGGTGGGGTGAACACGCCGGCGGGGGATTACAATTCGTCGATGCAACTGCTGGAAAGTGGCTTGTTTGGTGATTTTGAACGGCTGCATGTGGCGGGCCATCCCGAAGGAAACAAGGACATCGACAAGGACGGTGGTGATGCCATCGTTTTGCAGGCGTTAAAGTGGAAACAGGCGTTTTCGGAAAACACCGATGCTAAGATGGCGGTGGCGACGCAATTCTGTTTTGAGGCGGCCCCGGTGATTGCTTGGGCGGATCGTCTGGCGGCGGAGGGGATTTCGCTGCCGATCCATATTGGTGTCGCAGGCCCAGCCAAGCTGCAAACGCTGATCAAATTCGCCATTGCTTGCGGGGTTGGGGCGTCTTTGCGGGTGCTGCAAAAGCGGGCGATGGATGTGACGAAACTGCTGCTGCCCTATGAACCGACCGAGTTTGTGGCCGAGTTGGCGGCGCATAAGGCAAAGAACCCGAATTTCGGCATCGAACAGGTGCATTTCTTCCCGCTGGGCGGCATCACGACGAATGCCACCTGGGTGACCAACAACGGCGGCACGGCAGGCGTGCCCGCAGCCCAACAAGGATAAAGCATGACACGGACCGTCATTGAATCGAAAAGCAAAACCGTCGTCATCGGCTTTGATGAACCCTTTTGCGTGATCGGGGAAAGGATCAACCCGACGGGCCGCAAAAAGCTGGCCGCCGAGTTGGAGGCGGGGAATTTCGAGACCGTCGAAAAGGACGCGTTGGAGCAGGTGGCTTGCGGGGCGATGGTGCTGGACGTGAACTCGGGCGCCGTGTTCACCAACAAGATGGCCGAAGACCCGCGCTATGCCGACAACAACTTTGTCGAGCCGCCCCTGATGCGGGAAATGATCCTGCGGATTCAGGCGATTACGGACACGCCTTTGTGCATCGACAGCTCGGTTCCCGGTGCTTTGGAAGAGGGTTTGAAGGCCTGCGAAGGGCGTCCGCTGCTGAACTCGGTCACGGGCGAAGAACACCGCTTGGAACTGGTTCTGCCGCTGGTCAAGAAATACAACGTGCCGGTCGTGGCGATTTCCAACGACGACACGGGGATTTCCGAAGACCCGGATGTGCGTTTCGCCGTGGCGAAAAAGATCGTGGAACGGGCGGCTGACTTTGGCATTCCGGCGCATGACATCGTGGTCGATCCGCTGGTCATGCCCGTGGGCGCGATGGCGACAGCGGGACGGCAGGTGTTCGAATTGGTGCGGCGTCTGCGGGATGAGCTGGGCGTGAACACGACTTGTGGTGCCAGCAACATCAGCTTTGGCCTGCCCCACCGGCATGGCATCAACGCAGCCTTTCTGCCGATGGCGATTGGCGCGGGGATGACCAGCGCGATCATGAACCCGGTGCGTCAGGTGGAAATGGAAGCGATCCGGGCGGCGAACTTTCTGATGAACCACGATGCGAATGGCGGGGAATGGATCCGCTTTTCCAAAGTGCTGGAGGCGGTTGAGGGCGGTCTGTCCTTTGCCGAGGCGAGTGCGGCGGCCACCAGTGCGGCCGGCGGTCGGCGCGGCGGTCGTCGCGGTCGCGGCTAAGATCACGCTTTGGCGGGCCGGATCAGGCCCGCCAAAAACGCGGCATCAGCAGAACGAAAGCCGCGAGCAGGGCAACCCGGCCCAGAAGCATCGAAAAGGTCATCACCCATTTCGCCGAATCCGGGAAATCCACGAATGTGGCGGTCGAGGCCGTGGCCGGGCCGATGGCATAGCCGATGTTGCCAATACTGGCCCAGACACCGAACAGCGCCGATTCCCCATCGACCCCCAGCAGGGTGACGAAAACGCTGAGCACCCCCAAAAGCAAGATATAGGCGGTGGTGTAAAAGATGAGGCCGTCCATCGTTTCATCATCGACGGTGCGCCCATCGTATTTGATGGCGATCACCTGACGCGGGCTGGAAATCTGGCGCGCCTGCGCCCAAAGCGCCTGAATGATGACCTGCACGCGGAAAACGCTTAAAGCGGCCGAGCTGGAGCCGGAACAGCCGCCGATCATGCCGACAACAAAGGCCACCACAAGGGCAAATCCCCCCCAGGTACCAAAATCGCCACTGCCAAAGCCTGTGGTCGTCATGATCGAGATCAGGTTGAACAGCGCGCGGCGAAATGTTTCCTCGACCGGACCGCCATGGGCCCAGACCCGCCAGATGGTGACCAAGACAGCAGCCGTCAGAATCCAGCGAGCCATGGAACGCACCTGACTGTCGCGCCACAACGGGCGGGCATCGCCGGCGACCAGTTGGACAAAGCGGATGTAGGGCATAGCCCCCAGAAACATGAACAGGATGGCGGCATATTCGATCGGGCCAGGATACTTTGAAAAAGAGGCATCCATTGGGGCAAAACCGCCGGTGGCGATGGTGGACATGGCTGTCACGACAGCATCCAGCGGCGTCATACCCAAGGCCGAATAGGTGGCCATGCAGGCAACGATCAAACCCGAATAGACCCCGAGCAACGACAAAGCGATGTCTGAGGCGCGTGGCAGAACTTTGCCCAAGGTGTCGTAGCCTTGCACGCGGAAAAACTGCATCCCCCCCACCCGCATGACAGGCAGAAAGATCATGGCAACGAAGGCAATACCCAATCCGCCGATGCCGTTAAGCATCCCTCGCCAAAGGTTCACACCCGAAGGCAGATTGTCGAGGCCAACAATGACGGTCGACCCGGTGGTGGTGATGCCCGAGACGGATTCAAAATAAGCATCCGTCAGATTGAGGCCGGGCGCGCCCAGCATGAAGGGCAGGCAGCCAAAGAACGAGACAATGATCCAGGCAAGCGTGGTGATAAGATAGGCCTGCCGTGTGTCAAACAAGATAGAAACGCCATTGCGGGTGGAAAGGGCCACCAGCCCGCCAATGGCCCCGCTGATCAGGGCTGCGGTAAAAAACGCGCCCGCGTTGCCATTGCCCTCGACCGCATCGACAGAGGCCGGAATCAGCATGAGACCGGCCAAAGCAACCAGCATCAGGCCAATGACGTAAAAGACGGGGCGGATATCCTGCATTGTGTTGGCAGGAATGGCTTTGCCCCCGGCGTTTGTCAACGCCGGGGGCAAAGGCCTAGAACAGGAAGTCGTCGGCGTTCAGGCGGGCGTCGTTGGTGATCTTGATGGTCCAATCGACCTTGCCATCGCCGTTGACATCGCCCTGCAACAGTCCGTCGGCGCGGTCATAGCGGACCTGATCGGCCTTGCCCGAGAAAGCCCTGCCGCCGATGAAACTACCGCCGTCCATGAATGCAGACAGGTCAATGCTGTCGCCTGCGCCGAAATCACTGATCACGTCGCGGTCGATCTGACCCTTGTTGCGGAAGACGAAAACATCATCGCCCGCGCCACCCGTCATGTTGTCGCGACCAAGGCCACCGGTCAGCCGGTTGTTGCCCGCGTTGCCGATCATGCGGTCATCGCCTGCGCCGCCGGTGATGTTGAGGTTGAGGCTGCCCGAAAGGGTGAAAACCTCGACATTGGCATAGCGGCTGGCGACGAGGGAAACCGTTTCGCTGAACACGCGGTCGCGGCCAGCATCGGCACCCTCGACCACCTGGGTCTGGGCGTTCAGGACATAGTAGTCGTCGTTGCCTGCGCCGCCGTCGAGCGTGTCGGTGCCTTCGCGGCCGCCGAGGGTATCGTTCCCGGCCCCGCCATAAAGCAGATCATTGCCCTGGAAGCCCATGAGCAGGTCATCACCGTCATCACCGTGAAGCGTGTCGTCGCCCTCACCGCCACGAACGTCGTCGTTGCCCGCGCCGCCGAAAAGGCTGTCATTCGCGCCTTCCCCGGTCAGGGTGTCATTGCCCTCACCCCCATAGGCGGCGGCGGTGACATTGGTGTTGTGCAGTTCAAGCGTGTCGTCGCCGGCATTGCCGGTGAGGACAACGCCCTCACCATAGCCTTGCAGCATGTTGTTGGCTGCATTGCCAATGGCCTGAAGGCCGTTACCTTGGACGCCAGCGTTTTCGATGCCGATGTAGTTGTTCAGATCGACGTTGATGCTGAAAGCATAGAGCCAGTCATTGCCGCCGCTGGGATCGGCACTTTCGATCACGACATCGGTGATGTCGTCGATGAAATAGCCATCGTTGCCGTCGCCCCCTGAAAGCGTATCGGTGCCGCCAGCGATGGTGTCAAAGAACCGACCGCCGATCAGCATATCATCGCCCGCACCGCCGGTCAGGCTGTCATTGCCCAAGCCGCCGATCAGCCAATCGTCGCCTTCGGCCCCTTCAAGCGTGTCACTGTCATTGCCGCCGTCGAGCGTGTCGTTGCCTTCGCCGCCGGAAAGACTGTCGGCGTTGCCTTCACCGTAAAGTTGGTCATGGCCATCGTCGCCTGCCAGCGTGTCGTTTCCAGCGTCGCCCGAAAGGGTGTCGGCGTCCGCGCCGCCGAAGAGTTGATCATTGCCTGCACCGCCCGACAGGCTGTCTTGGCCCGCATCGCCGGACAGGTAGTCATTGTCACCGCCGCCATAAAGCGTATCGGCGTCGGCCCCACCATAAACGAAGTCGTTGCCGTCGCCGCCTTCCAGCAGGTCATTGCCATCGATCGCTTGCAGGATGTCGTCGCCAGCCTCGCCATAAAGCCGGTCATTGCCGGCGCCACCAATGATCGAGTCATTGTCGTCACCGCCGTTCAGCGTGTCTTCCCCAGCACCGCCGAAGATCTGATCCCGGCCTTCGGCACCCTGGATGTCGTCGTTTCCGGCGTCGCCGGTCAGATTGTCATCGCCCGCGCCGGCGTGGATATAATCGTCGCCCTCACCGCCGTCGATGGTGTCGTTGCCGTGGTAGGACAGGATCGCGTCATTGCCATTGCCGCCAAAGATCATATCGGGGTCAACATGGCCGACGATCCGATCATCGCCATCGTCACCGTACAGTGTATCGGTGCCACCGGGATCAGCCTGCAAGGTGTCATTGCCATCACCGCCATAGACCAGATCAGCCCCATCGCTGCCGTAAAGGCTGTCATCGCCAAGGCCGCCATAAAGGCTGTCATTGCCATGGCTGCCATAGAAGGTGTCATTGCCCGCGCCGCCAGAAAGCGAGTCTACCCCATAGCCGCCATAGAGAACGTCAGCATCGTCGCCACCGTCCAGCGTGTCATTGCCATCGCCACCATCGAGCGTGTCGTTGCCGTCGCCGCCCGACAGGCTGTCATGGCCATCGCCTCCCGAGAGGGAATCCTCGTCAGCGCCGCCGTAGAGTGAATCGTCGCCGAGATAACCTAACAGAGTGTCGTTGCCCGCCTCGCCCGACAGGCTGTCCTTACCATCATCTTGGCCAGACATTGCAAAGGTCGCCAAGTAATCGTCACCGTCGCCGCCGTAAATTGTATCGTCGCCCAGAAGCCCGATGATCAGGTCATTGCCCGCTTCGCCATAGGCCAGCATCGTGCCGCTGCTTTCAGAAAGCACATCGTGCCACATGGTGTCATCACCGGCCCCGCCGTAATAGACGTTGTCGCCGGGGCCACCATACAAGACATCATTGCCATTGCTCCCCGAAAGCGTGTCGTTGCCTTCGTCACCGTAAAGAAAATCGCGGCCATCACCCCCGAACAATGAGTCATGTCCCGTGCCACCGAAAAGGCTATCGTCGTCGTTGCCACCGAAAAGGCTGTCGTTACCAGTCCCGCCGTAAAGCAGGTCGTTGCCACCATCCGCTGAGAACCAATCGTTGCCACCACCGCTTATGGTGTCAAAGTCGTCAGCGACAACATCGGCCCAACCGCCAAAAACACCAATAGTATCGTCGCCGTTACCGCCGACAACTGTCATGGGGGAATAATTCGTGAACGTTGCGGACTCGTTGCCCGATGGCACATGAAATTCTTCCCAAGGATCATTTACGTTCATGCGATAATACATTGAGCAACACCGTTGTTGATTGCGTGTGGACCGAAAGTGTTAGACCCTATCAGGGTTGCAAGAACAAGCACTCGATTTCGAAACAATCAGGCGGAACTGCCTGTACGCAGCACCGGGCTGGAAAGTCAGTTTAAACTATTTGCAAACCTATCGCTTGACCAGACTTTCAAACAAAGTCGGATCCAAGCTTTGGCTGGCAAAAGTCTCGCCTTCTGTCAGCAAACTGACCGCATCATGGGAATGCAAGGATTCCTGATGGCTGGCAACAATCCGAAAATCGCCCACCCGCGCATCACCTTGCAACGCCGCGGCAAAGCTGCGGGCGGCGTCTTCGACGAAGATGGGGTTGGCGGCGTTCAACTCGGCAAAGGCCTGTTCATCCTCACGTTTCACCATCACCTGCGTCTCGGTGGGCACGCCCGCGCGGGCGAGTTCAATCAGGTCTTCGAACCACAGAACGGGGCCATCCTGCAATTCCACGGAAATGCGGGCGACGGAACGTTGCGAATGGGGCGTGGCCAATTGGCCGCGCGTCTGGCGGGCGTGTTCGGACAGTTCCAAGGAACAGGGGCAGGTGCTGGAATAGACGTAATCCAGATGGATGATCTTTTTGCGAATGCCCGCCTTTTCGACCAATTCCAGCGCAATGTCGTAATATTGCCAGCCTTTCAGCCCGGAACGCAGGCTTTCAACCTGCATCGGAAAGGACAAGCGCATTTGAATGCGGGCGTCAAAGGAACCGAGGTCGCGCTTATAATCCTGCAACGCCGCTTCGATCACGCCCATGGAAAAGGTTTCATCGGCATGGGCGTAAAAAGAGCGCATGATGCGGCTCATATTGATGCCCTTTTGGTCGGCCTCAAGGCTGACGGTGCCGGTGACGCTGGTTTCCAGCATCCTATCTCCACCGGAACGGGTGCGATAACGGATGGGCAGGCGAAAGTTGGAAATGCCGACATGCTGAATGCGCTTGCGCGCGCCGACGATCAGGCTGGCAGGGCCGTTTTGCAGATCGGGCAGGCTGGCGCGATAGGCGGGATCGGCGCGGAAATCTGTGGGGTAGTCGCGGGACAGGACGGGATAGGCGGGCACGGCGGCCTGATCATTCTTGACGTTCATCTTGGTCCCCTTTGGTTCTGTCCAAAGATAGGCCGCCGGTGAGGGTTTCAACCCCACTGGCGGCAGATCACCGTCAAATTGCGGCGAGGCCCTGTTTCAGATCGGCGATCAGGTCGTCTGCATCTTCAAGCCCGACCGAAAGACGGACAAGGCCGGGGGTGATGCCAAGGCTGGCTTTCTGATCATCGGGCAGGCGCTGGTGGGTGGTGGTCGCGGGATGGGTGGCGATGGTTTTGGCATCGCCGAGGTTGTTGGAAATCTTGGCGATTTCCAAGGCGTTCAACATGCGGAAAGCGCCGTCCTTGCCGCCTTTGACCTCAAAGGTGACAAGGGTGCCGCCGGTGCCCAGTTGCTCCATCGCGAGCTGATGCTGCGGGTGGCTGGCAAGGCCGGGATAGATGACCTTTGTGATCTGCGGATGGCCTTCCAGCGCCTGCGCGACCTTGAGCGCGCTGTCGGCCATGGCGCGGCAGCGCAGGTCAAGGGTGGCCATGCCGTTCAGCATGATCCAACTGGTGAAAGGCGACATGCTGCCGCCGGTGTGTTTCATATAGGGTTCAAGGGTCTTGCGGATATAGTCGGTGGTGCCGCAGACAACGCCACCCAAGGCGCGACCCTGACCGTCGATGTGTTTGGTGGTGGAATAGACGATGACATCGGCGCCTTGCGCCACGGCATCGGAAAAGATCGGCGTGGCAAAGACGTTGTCGCAGATGACGAGGGCCCCCGCGGCATGAGCGATTTCGGAAACCGCTTTGATGTCAATCAGTTCCAGGGTGGGGTTCGACATCGACTCGAAGAACACCGCCTTGGTGCCGGGGGCGCAGGCGGCCCGCCATTGCGCCAGATCGGTGCCATCGACAAAGGTGACCTTAACGCCGTAACGCTGCATCACCTCTTCGAGGATGTAGAGGCACGAGCCGAACAGGGCGCGGCTGGCGACAACATGATCGCCCGCGCGACAAAGCGACATCAGGGCCCCCGACACGGCGGCCATGCCGCTGGCGGTGGCGAAGGCGTCTTCGGTGCCTTCCAGCCCCGCAATGCGCTCTTCGAACATGCGGGTCGTGGGGTTGCCATAGCGGGCATAGATGAATTCGTCGTCGCCGGTTTTCACAAACCGCGCCTCGGCGCTTTCGGCGGTGGGATAGACAAAACCCTGCGTCAGAAAGATCGCCTCGGCCATCTCGCCATATTGGCTGCGACGGCTGCCTTCGTGGACCAGTCTTGTGCGGGTTTTCCAGTCTTTCGTCATTGTCGTTCCCCATGCTTTCCGATGACCAGAGAGCCGGGGCGCGAAACGCCCTTTCCCCTCTTTAGCGGCTTGTTTAACGTGGCCCGCAATCCGGATACAAATCGCCACGGACCTAGGCATAGAAGTTTTGCTAGGCCGGGTCAACCAAGGGAAAGATCATGATCGACCTGCATTTCTGGCCCACACCGAACGGCCACAAGATCACCATTGCTTTGGAGGAGATGGGGCTGGCTTATCGGCTGCATTATGTGAACATCGGTGCGGGGGACCAGTTCAAGCCGGAGTTTCTGGCGATTGCGCCGAACAACCGGATGCCGGCGATTGTGGATGATGAGGGGCCGGATGGGCAGCCCGTGTCGATCTTTGAAAGCGGGGCGATCCTGCAATATCTGGCGCGGAAAACGGGGCAGTTTTACGGATCGACCGAGCGGGAACGGATTTCGGTGGAGCAATGGTTGATGTGGCAGATGGGTGGGGTCGGGCCGATGGCGGGTCAGGCGCATCACTTCCTGCATTATGCGCCGACGATGGACCCGCCGCATGACCTGCCCTATCCGAAAGACCGCTATCGGCGGGAGGTGGGGCGTTTGTATGGGGTTCTGGATCGTCAGTTGGCGAAGAACCGCTATGCGGCGGGGGATTTTCTGTCGATTGCCGATATGGCGATCTGGCCTTGGGCGATGGGTTGGGAACGGCAGGAACAGACGCTGGAGGACAAGCCGCATTTCAAGCGCTGGCTGGAGGAACTGGCGGCGCGCCCGGCTTTCGTGAAGGGCAAGGCGGTGGGGGCGGAACGGCCCAATGCCTCGACCGATCGCAAGGCGCAGGAGATTTTGTTCAAGCGGTAGGGTAAGCCCCCCCTCCCCATCCCTCCCCCGCAGGGGGGGGGGCGCGTCGAACAAGTGCCCCGCTTCGGGATAAAGCGCGTTCCCCTCCCCCTTGTGGGGAGGGGTTAGGGGTGGGGGTGACGTCAGGCCTTGGGTGCCGGTTCGCTTAGCACGCCCGACAGACCCTCATCAAAGTTCATGCCCAGTTCCTCGCCCAGTTTCTTCATCGCGGGCAGTTGCAGGGCGGCCCCCAGCATGGCGTCGAAGGCTTGGTTGACCGGGGCCTTGCCCTGGCCCTCGCCCCCGGCAGAACCGCCCTGCCCCAGACCGCTGATCTGGTTGATGCGGATCGAGTCGATCTTTTCGGCGGGTTTCACCATTTCCTGCACGATGCGCGGCATCGCCTCGAGTTTGGCCAGTTGCACGCGCATGGCGATGATTTCGCTGGACAGGGTGTTTTCGGAATTCGCCAGCGCCTGACGCCCCTCGGCCTCGGCCAACAGGTCTTTCTTTTTCGCATCGGCCCGGATCGACAGGGCGTCGGCCTCGGCCTGCGCCTCTTCGCGCAGCGCTTCGGCACGGTCCACCGCCGCGGCGCGTTCTGCTTGGGCTGTCAGCCGCAGCTTCGTTGCCTCACGCTCTGCTTCGCGTGTCGCCTCGATCACCGCGATGTCCTTTTCGCGCTGCGCCTGCGCCACAGCCCGCGCGGTTTCGATGGCCTCAGACGCCTTGATCGCCTCGGCCCGCGCGGCATCGGCAGACGCCCGCGCCCGGCTTTCAGCCTCGGACTTTTCGTTGATCTCGATCTGGCGGTTCTGGTTCGCGACCTCGATTTCTCGTTCCTTGGTGATCTGGGCCTCTTCAATCGCCCGTTCCCGGGCGATTTCGGCGGCGCGGATTTCCTGTTCCCGCTTGATCCGGGCACGCTCTTTCTCGGATTCCGCCGCTTCACGGGCGCGGGCAACCTCAGAATCCTGTGCGGCCTTGAGGGTTTCGATTTCCTGCGACCGGGCGATGCGCGACTCTTCCTCATCCCGCGCGATCTGCATCTTTTGCTTTTGCGCCTCCATCGCGGAGCGGGCGACGGAAACCTCAGCCTCGGCGTCGATTTCGGCGCGTTCCTTTTTCGAAGTCGCAATCACCTCGGCCAGTTTGCGCATACCGACGGCGTTGAACGCGTTGTTTTCGTCCAGCGCGTCAAAGGGCGTCTGGTCCAGCGCGGTCAGCGAGACGCTTTCCAGTTCCAGCCCGTTTTTCAGCAGATCGTTCGACACGGCATTCTGCACCTCTTGCACGAAAGAGGTGCGGTTTTCGTGCAGTTCATCCATCGTCATACGGGCGGCCACGGCGCGCAGGCCGTCGATCAGCTTGCCCTCGATCATTTCGCGCAACTGGTTCACGTCAAAGGTCCGGTCGCCTAGGGTTTGCGCGGCGCGGGAAATGCCGTCTTCGGTCGCCTGGACCGAGACGTAGAATTCGACGCCGACATCCACCCGCATGCGGTCTTTGGTGATCAAGGCCCCCTCACCCGCGCGCTTGACCTCAAGCCGCAGGGTTTTCATGTTCACGGGGGACACTTCGTGCAGCAGCGGGATGATGATCGCGCCGCCATCCATGATGACCTTCTTTCCACCCGCCCCGGTTTTCACCAGACTGATTTCGCGGGTGGCGCGACGGTAAAGCCGCCCCAGCACAAGACCGACGATCAGCAGAAATGCGACGATTGTGCCGATGATGACGGCAAAGGACATAGGTTCCATCGAAGACAGACCTTTCTGTTGAGTTGTTGCAAATTGTGCCCAAGTCGGTTGGGCGGGGCCGCTTATTCCAGCGGCAGGATACGCAGACCCCAGCCGCCTTTGGCAAGACGTTCGCGCAGGGTCAGAACCTCGGTGCCTTCCGGGATGACATCGCTGTCGCGGAAGGGTTCGCAGCGCAGGTAATGGGTGTTGCCGTGGCGGTCGCGCAGGCGGACCTCGGCCGGTTGGCCGTTGCGAGCGGTGCCTTGGGTGACGATGCCGCGCAAACCACCCATGAACTGGGCGCTGGTGGCGGTGGTTTCGATCTGGGGCAGAAGGTTGCCGAAGAACCGCGCGAAGGTGCGGGCAAAGCCCAGGCCGATTGCGGCAGCAATGATGACGGCGAGCGTGGTGCCCAAGGGTGCGCCAAGGATGTTTTGCACGACCGATTGCAGGATCAGGCCAGAGAGACCAAAGCCCATGAGCAAAGCCGCCAGCCAGATCATAAAGGGGGTATGGCCCAGCCCAATCAGCCCCGCCCAACCGACGCTGCCGTCGGGCAGATCCTGATCGGGGGCTTCCATTGCGACGCTCGCCTCAAGCAAGGCACCGACATCGGGTTCGGCGTCGGGAGAGAGGTCAAACTGGGCCTGAAACCCGGCCATGTCAGGGGCGTCAGCCTCGGCGCTGCCCAGAAGCGAGCCGCCCAGAACCAAGGCAATCAGTTCCAGCCCGAGCAGCGCCAAAAGCAGGCCGAGGGCCAGCGCAAAGGGGACATAGGGCGTTGAAAGCAAAGCCTGAAACATGGGTATAACCTTTCCGTTACCGATCACATGGCCCCGGCCGACCCCCCATTCAAGACTTTGGACAGAAGCCCTGTCCAATATTTTCCCCGCATGGTTGCGGGGTCACTTTTCCGGGGTTTCGGATTTGTCAGCGTAGGTTTCAAACAGTTTGAAATTCGACATGATGAAGAGGAACAACAGGATCGGCAGGCCGGGAAATTTGAACCAGACCCAGGTGTCGGTGCTGAAAAAGCGCCAGACGATTTCATTGGCGATGGCGAGCGCCAGAAAGAACAGGGCAAAGCGCTTGGTCAGGATCATCCAGCCTTCTTGGGTCAGGGGCAAGGCCGCCTCCATCGCCAAGCGCAGATAGGATTGGCCGCGCCAGAGGCCAAAGCCCAGAAGCACCGCGAAGAAGAGGTAGATGATGGTGGGTTTGGATTTGAGGAAACGTTCGTCGTTCAGCCAGATGGTCAGGCTGCCCATGACCAGAACCAGTGCGAGCGTGACGATCTGCATGACGGAAAGCTTGCCGGTGATCTTCCACAGGATGGCGGTGGACAGGATCGTCAACGGCACGAAAACTGCGGTCATGGCGACAAAGCCGGAATATTCGGTGCCGCCGACGGTGAAGCTGTGATCCTTGAGCAGGAAGTAACCCAGCAGAAAGGCCACCAGCGGGCCGTATTCAAGGGCGGCCTTCAGCTTGGCATGGTTGGGTTGGTCAGTCATCATCCGCCTCTTGTTCACTGGGCGAAAAGGTCGCCGTCACATTCATGCCGTTGAACAACGGCGCAAGGTCCTGAACGCTGCGGGGGACGCCCGTCAGGATAAAGGGAAGGGTCTGGGCCGGGCCGATGCCTTTGTCAGAGGTCATGGTCAGGTTCAGGGTGCCCGAGGGGTTGGGCAATTGGTCGATCATTGCGGTCAGCGAGGCCTTGGTTTCAGTGGGAAAGCTGGTGTCGGGCAAAGCGGCGATGCCGCTGTTGATCTGGGTTTTGAGCGCGGCCATCTGGGTTTCGGGTGGCTGTTCGGTGCTGAGGAGCGTGCTGAACAGGGGGAACAGCAAATAGGTTTCAAACAGCCCGTTGGTTTCAAGGCCGAGTTGCAGCCGGTTCAGGGCAAAGCTGGTGGCCGAGCCCATGATGGCGCTGCGGCCCGAGAGATCAACGCCGGTGAGGGTGGCTTGAAGGGCGATTTCATTGTCGCCGGGAAAGCCGAGTTCCAGCGTGTTGATTTCCAAGGTTTTCTGGCTGGGGTTCCAGTCGGCATCGAATTCCAGATCGATCGCGCCGCGCACCGATTGGGCGCGCATGAGATAGGTCATGACGGGATCGGGGGTTTTGGTGAGGATGCGGAAATCGTCGAGGTCGATTTCAAGATGTTCGGGCTGGGCGTCAAAGGCGTAAAGGCCGGAAAGGCCCTTGCCGCGCCATTTCAGGGATTTGGCGGAATAGTCGGGGATAAAGTCACCGGGGGCCAGAACGTCGAGAGCAGTGATTGAACACCAGCCGCCCCATTCCGCCGCCGGGGCCGCGACATTCACGGTCAGGCCAGCCTTTTCCAATGCGCCCGACAGGGCCGCCCAATCGCCCGCGCAATCAGCTTGGGCAGGGCTGGCGAGCAGGGTAAGGAATGCCAATTTTTTCATGCCTGCACCCCCACCAGCGCCTTGGCGAAATCGTCAGGGTCAAAGGGGGCGAGGTCGTCAATCTGTTCGCCCACACCAATGGCATGGATCGGCAGGCCGAATTTGTCGGCGAGGGCAACCAGAACGCCCCCCTTGGCGGTGCCGTCGAGTTTGGTCATGACAAGGCCCGAGACATCGGCAATCTTGCGGAAGATTTCGACCTGGGTCACGGCGTTCTGGCCCGTGGTGGCATCCAGCACCAGAAGGGTGTTATGCGGCGCATCGGGGTCTTTCTTGCGGATGACCCGGACGATTTTTGCCAGTTCTTCCATCAGATCGGCGCGGTTCTGCAAGCGGCCTGCGGTGTCGATCAGCAGAAGGTCAGCCCCTTCGTTCTGGGCTTTGGTGATTGCCTCAAACGCAAGGCTGGCGGGATCGCTGCCTTCGGGGGCGGTGAGGACCGGCACACCGGCACGCTGGCCCCAGACCTGCAATTGTTCGACGGCCGCCGCGCGAAAAGTGTCGCCTGCGGCAATGACCACCGATTTTCCCGCCGCCTTGAACTGGCTGGCGAGTTTGCCGATGGTCGTGGTTTTGCCCGAGCCGTTGACGCCCACGACCAGCACCACCTGCGGGCGTTTGGGATAGATTGGCAGGGGGCGGGCGACGGGGGTCATGATCCGGGCGATTTCTTCCGCGAGTGCGGCCTTGATTTCAGCGGTTGAAACCCGCTTGCCGAAACGCCCTTCGGCGATGTTCGCCGTGACGCGCATGGCGGTGTCAACGCCCATGTCGGAGGTGATCAGCAGATCCTCTAGCCCCTGCAATAGGGCGTCATCGACCAGACGGCGGGGTTCATCGCCCCCCAGCAGGCGACCGACAAGGCCGGGGGCCGGGGCCTCGGCGGCGACGAGTTCATCCAGCCCCTCGCCGATCTTGTCCGAGGAGCGGAACATCCGGTCGCGCAGCTTTTTCAGAAAGGACATCGGCGGGCTTTCGTCAGGGGTTTGCCTTCAAGTAGTCAATTTACCGCCCCGCGAAAACCCCTTGGGGGTTTTTCATCGCCCGTTCCATGCTATTCCTGTGCCATGTCGCGCCCTTTGCCCGTTCTGGCCTTTGCCTTGGCCGCCCTTTTGCCTGCTGGGCTGATCCTTTGGGGATCGCTGTCGGGGGGCTGGGTGGCGGTTTTGGCTTTGATTTATATGACGGGCTTTGCGCTTTTGTTGGACCAGATGGTGCCTTTTGTGGCCGAGAACGCGCCCGAAGGTTCGGAGTTTCCGGCGGCGAATGGTTTGCTGGTGGCTTTGGGTCTGGCGCATCTGGTTTGTGTGCCGTTGTCCGTCTGGGCGATTGCGGGGGAAAGCGGGCTTTCGACGGGGGCGAAGGTCGCGCTGTTCTTTGGGTGCAGCCTGTGGATGGGGCAGGTTTCCAATGCGGTGGGGCATGAGCTGATCCACCGGGGGAATCGCTGGCTGTTCCGGCTGGGGGCGCTGATCTTTGCAACACATCTGTTCGGGCATCATGCGAGCGCGCATCGGCTGGTGCATCACATTCATGCCGCCAGTGCGGCAGACCCCAATTCGGCGCGGCGGGGGGAAGGGTTTTATCGGTTCTATCTGCGGGCTTGGCACGGTTCCTTTGTGCAGGGTTTTCAGGCTGAGGCGGCACGGGGGCGGGCGGTGCATCCCTATGTTTGGTATGGGTTAGCCTCGGCCCTTTCGCTGATGGCGGGATATGTCTTGGCGGGTTGGGCGGGGGTGCTGGTCTGGAGCGGTCTGGCGCTGCATGCGCAGGCGCAGTTGTTGCTGTCGGATTATGTGCAGCACTATGGTTTGCAACGTCGGATGCGGGCCGATGGGCGGCTGGAGCCGGTGGGGGTTGCGCATAGCTGGAACGCGCCGCATTGGTTTTCGGGGGCTTTCATGCTGAACGCGCCAAGGCATTCCGACCACCATGCCCATCCGTCACGACCCTACCCGGCCCTGCGCCTGCCCGCTGGGGACGAGGCCCCGATGCTGCCGCTGCCCCTGCCCTTTTGCTGCACCGTGGCGCTTTCGCCCCGCCTGTGGCGGCGGATGATCCATCCGCATTTGAAGCGCTGGCAGGCCGTGGCCGAGGACACGATTTCCTGACTGGCCCCGCGCCACGGCGCATGGCACAATCAGGGCGACCAATTGGAGAAACAGATGCTTGCGCGTTTCCTGCTGGCGGCGACGATAGCCGCCCTGCCCCTTGGGGCCCTTGCCGAAGGCACATTGAATGCCGACGAATTTGAGGCGCATGTGACGGGAAAAACCCTGACCTATGACTATGGCGCGGGGGTTTTGGGGATTGAGCAATACCTGCCGGGCCGCAAGGTGCGCTGGGCGTTTGAAGGCGATATCTGCGTGAATGGCATCTGGTATCAGCAGGAGGATCAGATCTGTTTCGTCTATGAAAACGACGGGGTCGCGCAGTGCTGGGAATTCTACAAGGAAGGCGACGTGATCTCGGGCACCTATATGGGGGATGCGGCGGGCACCTTCATCATGGAGATCAGCAAGACGCCGAACCCCCTGTCCTGCGCGGGGCCTGAAGTCGGTGTTTAGGATTGCAGCGCTTTTGATGGTTTTGGCCAGCCCTGTGCTGGCGCAAGAGACGCCGCTGACGATCGAGGAATTTGATGCCCTGGTGACGGGCCGGAAGATGGACCATTTCAACTGGGGCCAAAGTGATCCCTATGGAGCGGAGGTCTATCTGCCGAACCGGACGGTGCGCTGGGCGTTCACCGCCGATGAATGCGTGGACGGCACCTATTACGAGCGGGACGGGGCGATCTGTTTTAATTACGAAGGGCGGATGGGTGAGATTTGCTGGCATTACTGGCGGGACGGGGCGGATTCCCTGACCGGGCGGCCGACCAGCGATCCGGCGGATTCGCTGCTTTATCAGATGCGCCCCTCAACCCAAAAGCTGGCCTGTCTGGGCCCGGATGTGGGGGTTTAGGCTAAAAGAGGCTGCCCTGTTCGGGGGCATCCTTGGCCTTGCGCGGCGGGCGCGGGGAAAGCGAAAGGCGGCCATCCTGGAATTCGATTTCCAGATGGCTGGACTTTTCAGCCGCGGCTTTGCTGGTGACGACTTGGCCGTCGGCATAGACCACGGCAAAGCCGCGTTTCAGGGTTTCATGATGGCCTAGCGTCTGGCGCATGCGGTCGAGCCGGTCGAGCCGTTCTGACAGGGATTTGAGACGAAGGGACGGGGCGGCATCAAGGCGTTGCGCCAGTTTTTCCAGCGCCTCGCGCTGGCGGGTATTGTCGCGGGCGCTGCGGGCGGCCAAGTTGGTGAGCGTGGGTGCAAGGCGGGCCGACAGGCTTTGCAGCCGGTCGCGGGCGCGGTCGAGGCGACGGTCGAGCAGCGCCTTGGCGCGGGTGGACTGATCCTGCAAGGCGGCCCCCCGGCGGGCCAGCATGGTTTGCAAGGCATTGGGCTGCATCTTGGCGGCCAAGGCGTCAAAGCTGCGGTGCTTGCGAACGACAGCAAGGGAAAGCGCGCCGCCCAGACGGGAGGCGGCGGTATCAAGGCGCTGCGTGGCCGATTGGGTCAGCGCCTCGGGCCGGGGAAGCGCGCGGGCCAGATCGCGCAGGCGCTGGCCGCGCAGCATGACGCCGCGACCGACGCCCTGCATGAGACGCGCCTGAAGGCTGTCCAGCGTGGCCAGCAGTTCCAAGCGCACGGGCACGGCCATTTCTGCGGCGGCGGTGGGGGTCGGCGCGCGGCGGTCGGCGGCGTGGTCGATAAGGGTCGTGTCGGTTTCGTGGCCGACGGCGCTGATCAGGGGGATACGGCTGGCCGCGGCAGCGCGGACGACGATTTCCTCATTGAAACCCCAAAGGTCTTCGAGCGAGCCACCGCCACGGGCCACGATGATCACATCGGGGCGGGCAATGGGACCGCCGGGTTCCAGCGCGTTAAAGCCACGAATGGCGGCGGCCACCTCGGGCGCGCATTTTTCGCCCTGCACGGGGACAGGCCAGATCAGGACATGGCGGGGAAAGCGGTCGCGCAGGCGGTGAAGGATGTCGCGGATGACCGCGCCCGAGGGTGAGGTGACGACGCCGATGACCTGGGGAAGGTAGGGGATGGGCTTTTTGCGGGCGGGATCGAACAGACCCTCGGCATTCAGGGCCGCGCGGCGCTTTTCCAGCATGGCCATGAGCGCGCCCGCGCCGGCGGGGGCGAGGTCTTCGATGATCAACTGGTATTTCGACTGACCGGGAAAGGTGGTCATGCGGCCGGTGGCGATGACTTCCATCCCTTCCTCGGGCATGACGGCCAGTTTGCCCGCCTGCCCCTTCCAAGTGATGGCGGCGATGACAGAACGGTCGTCTTTCAAGTCATAGTAGAGATGGCCGGAGGCGGGGCGCGAGACGCGACCCACCTCACCGCGAACCCGGACAAGGCCAAACTCGCCCTCGATCACCCGTTTGACCGCGCCGGAGAGTTCCGAGACGGTGAATTCGGGTTGATTGCTGCGGGGTTCGGGGGTGTCGTCGAGAAGGTCCATGGACGGGTTTTCGCATATGAATTGCGGTTGCGCCAGAGGCGGGGCTTGGGGGGCATCGAGCCCCCGCGCGCCCCGGTGGGGACTGTCTGCCCCCACACGGTCACTGCGTTCCCTCCCCCGAGGATGTATTTGAAGAAAAGATGGGGGATCGGTGCTTTCCTTGGGGTTGGGGCTGCTTTATGTCCCGACAGAACGGAAAATGGGGGCGCAGATGAACATTCTTATTCTGGGATCAGGCGGGCGGGAACATGCTTTGGCCTGGGCGGTGAAGCAGAACCCGAAATGCGACCGGCTGATCGTGGCCCCGGGCAACGCAGGCATCACGCAGATCGCGGAATGTGCCGAGATCGACATTCTGGACGGGGCGGCCGTGGTGGCGCTTTGTGCGGAACAGGCGATTGATTTTCTGGTGGTCGGGCCGGAAGCGCCCTTGGCGGCGGGCGTGGCCGATGCGGCGCGGGCGGCGGGGATTTTGACCTTTGGACCCTCGGCGTTGGCCGCGCAGTTGGAGGCGTCGAAGGCCTTTACCAAGGCGATCTGTGACGCTTGCGGGGCACCGACGGCGGCTTGGGCGCGGTTTACTGAAGCAGCCCCGGCGCGGGATCATGTGACGGCGAAAGGCGCGCCGATTGTGATCAAGGCGGATGGGCTGGCGGCGGGCA
The DNA here is from genome assembly GCF_014652215.1 of Neogemmobacter tilapiae. Taxonomy (GTDB): domain Bacteria; phylum Pseudomonadota; class Alphaproteobacteria; order Rhodobacterales; family Rhodobacteraceae; genus Neogemmobacter; species Neogemmobacter tilapiae. The sequence continues at coordinate 287,672 of NZ_BMYJ01000001.1, forward strand.
AGGGCGTGGTGGTGGCCATGACCCTGGAGGAGGCCTTGGCCGCGATTGACGATATGTTTGGCGGCTCGCTAGGGGCGGCGGGGGCTGAGGTTGTCATTGAAGAATTCATGGCAGGCGAGGAAGCGTCGTTCTTTGTGCTGACCGATGGGGTGAACGCCCTGCCGATTGGCACGGCGCAAGACCACAAGCGCGCCTATGACGGGGATAAGGGGCCGAATACGGGTGGGATGGGGGCCTATTCCCCTGCCCCGGTGCTGACGCAGGCCTTGCAGGATCAGGCGATGGCCGAGATTGTTCTGCCGACGATCCGGGAAATGGCGGCGCAGGGGATGCCCTATCAGGGCGTGCTTTACGCAGGGTTGATGATCCAGAATGGCCGGGCGCGGTTGGTGGAATACAATGCCCGCTTTGGCGACCCGGAATGTCAGGTTCTGATGATGCGGCTGGGGGGGCAGATTCTGGATCTGCTGTTGGCGACAGCCGAAGGGCGCTTGGATCAGGCACGAGTGTCTTGGGCGGAGGATCACGCCTTGACCGTGGTGATGGCGGCGCGGGGGTATCCGGGTGACTATGCCAAGGGCAGCGTGATCAAGGGGTTGGAGGCCCTGCCCGAAGACAGCCGTCACATTGTCTTTCATGCCGGGACCAAGGCGCATGACGGCCTGGTGACAGCGAACGGAGGCCGGGTTCTGAATGTGACGGCGCGGGGCGAAAGCTTGGCCGAGGCGCGGGAAATGGCCTATCGCATGGTCGAGGGGATCGACTGGGCCGAGGGCTTCTGCCGCAAGGATATCGGCTGGCGGGCGCTGTCGGCAGATAACGCATAAGCAAACAACCCCTGCTTGCGCGCTGCCGGCTTGCCCGATATACCCCCCCAACAAATCAGGAAAGGACTTCATTTTGTCGGTGCCCTTAAAGATTGGAACTGAGTTTCTTATAAATTCTGCCACAAACAATTCTCAGAACACGCCAACCGCCGTGACACTGACCGACGGTCGTTTTGTCGTCGCCTGGGAAGACTGGAGCGGTTCGGGCGCAGACAGATCCTTTGCAGGGGTCAAAGCGCAGATTTTCAACGCGGATGGCTCACGGTCCGGAAATGAATTTCTTGTCAATTCGACAACCTATTATTCGCAAGGTTCACCCAAACTGGCGGCACTTGATGATGGACGTTTTATCATCTGCTATTTTGATGGCAGCGAGATGGGCGGCGATGCATCGAGCGCAGGCATAAGAGCCCAGATTTACGACAGCAATGGCAGTCCTGAAGGCACCGAATTTTTGGTGAACACGACCACCGCAGGGCTTCAAAGCAGCCCGGTCGTCACGAAACTTGCAAATGGTGGCTTTGCGATTGCTTGGGTCGACAACAGCCGGTCTGCGGATGATGCCGCAAGCTATGCGCTTCGTGCTCAGATCTTTTCGGCCGACGGAAGCCCGTCCGGCAGCGAATTTTTGGTCAATACCACGACGACAGGACATCAGATGGACCCTGCGCTTGTCGGGTTGGCGGATGGAAAGTTCGTGGCGGTCTGGACCGATTACAGCATGACAGCAGGCAATCAGGAAGGGGCCGATATCCGGGCGCAGGTTTTCAATGCGGATGGCAGCAAATTTGGGTCGGAATGGGTGGTCAACGCCACAATCCCGTTGCCACAATTGCAACCGGATATCCAAGTGCTGGCGAATGGCAATATGATCGTTGTCTGGCAAGATCTGAGTCTGACAGGCGGGGATGCATCGCTGGCCTCGATAAAGGCGCAGATTTTGGCACCGGATGGCACCGCCATTGGTTCCGAGATTCTGGTCAACACCACGACCGACGACTCGCAGATCGAGCCCGTCGTCGCGGTTCTTCCGGACGGTCGGTTTGTCATTGTCTGGCAGGACTATAGCTGGAGCGGGGGCGATACGTCGCGCTATGCGATCCGCGCGCAGGTTTTCCTTGAGGATGGCACGCGGCAGGGTGATGAGTTTCTTGTCAACACCTCTACGATGGAAAGTCAGAAAGAGCCCACCATAACGGTGTTGGATGAAAACCGGATTCTGATCGCTTGGAGTGACTATAGCGGGGCCACCGGGGACAGTTCTTCGGACGCGATACGCGGCCAAATTTTCGACGTCACGATGGAAGGCAAAAACATCCGTGGGGATGCGGCGATCAACAAGCTGCTTGGAACCGACTGGGACGACAGTCTTGCGGGTCTTGGCGCAAGCGATCAAATCTTTGCCGCCGATGGCGACGATTTTCTGTTTGGCGGCACCGGCGCGGATCGTTTGTTTGGTGGATCAGGCGACGATCGCCTTTTTGGGGGTGCGGGTCGGGACGAACTGGCTGGAGGTGCGGACCTTGACCATTTCATCTTTGCAAGTGCCGCCCATGCCAAAGGCGACCGGATCAAGGATTTTCAGCGGAACGTCGACAAAATCGACGTGTCCGCCTTTATGGAGGGCGGGCGCTATATCGGCAGCGCAGCCTTTAAGAAAGGCGTCGAAGATCAAATACGCTATGAGAAATCAAAAGGCCTGTTGAGCGGTGACCTGAATGGCGATGGTCGCGCGGATTGGACGCTCACGTTGGTCAACAAAGCGGCGTTGACTGTGGCCGATTTCCTGTTCTGAAGGGAATTCCTGCGCCAGCCCCAAATGGGGCTGGCATTTTCTTGAGAACAATCCCAGATACTCGCCCCAAGAAAGCCACATTTCAAACGAGCGAGCTCTTTCATGCCCCTGCAAACCGGAAACGCAAAGAACAACAAGCTGACCGCCAGCGCCGCGGGGGATACGCTGCTTGGCCTTGGCGGGGATGACACGCTGATCGGCGGTGCCAGCCTTGACACGCTGATTGGCGGGTTGGGCAATGATGTCTATGTCATTCAGTCGCAGCAGGACATTGTTCAGGAAGATGCCTATGGCGGGACGGACCTGATCCGAAGTGGCCTTGTCGATATCTATATGGACACGGTGGCCTATTACCTGAATGGCACCAGCTTTGTCGAAAACGCCCAGTTGACCGGCCTTTTGAACCTGAACATCTGGGGCCATGCGGGCAACAACGTGCTGACTGGCAACGACGGCAACAATTCGCTGTTCGGGGGGAATGGCGATGACAAGTTGTTTGGCGGTCTGGGGAATGACCTCCTTTATGCCGGAAACGGGAACGACGCCGTTTTTGGCGGCGCGGGGGACGATACGCTGAACGGCTATCAGGGTCACGTCACGCTGAGTGGCGGGGCCGGCAACGACAACATCTATACGATGGAGGGGGCCTATCTGGTGCATGGGGATGCCGGGAACGACATGATCTTTGGCGACTATATGAAGGACACGTTGTTCGGCGATGACGGGTCCGACATGATTTCGGGCGGTGCAAACCATGACCGCATCGACGGCGGCAACGGCAACGATGATCTGAACGGCGAATATGGCAATGACCTGCTGATCGGGGGCAAGGGCAATGACAGCCTGTTCGGCAGTTTTGACCGCGACACGATGCAGGGTGGCGAGGGCAACGATTTGCTGCGCGGCGGGTCGGGGTTGGATGTCTATGAGGGCGGCCTTGGCAATGACACGCTGCAAAGCGGTGGGGGCGGCAGTGTGATGAAGGGTGGCGACGGGGCGGATGAGTTCCAGGCCTATCTTGGGGCGGATGTGATGACGGGCGGTAAAGGGGCGGATCGCTTTGTATTTGCGAACAACTGGTTTGATACAAATGAAGTGCTGATCAGCGGCATCAAGGGCGACCGGATCACCGATTTCGAACATGGGCGCGACAAGATCGACCTGCGCAATCTGGCCGAGACAGAGACGTTTATCGGCGCGCGCGCCTTTGGCAACGAAGGCGAATCCGAAGTGCGCTATGACCGCAGCAAGGGTCTGTTGCAGGGCGATGTGGACGGCGATGGCGTGGCCGACTGGACGCTGACGATTGCCAACAAAGCCCAGATTACCGCCAGCGATCTCATCCTGTAACGTTGCCGAAAGCGACCATGGTCAATTCCGACTATGGTCGCATTTACCGATAACGTTAACGCTGCCTAAATCCCGCCGCAATTGCGCGGGGCCAAACGCCCCTGCCCCATTCAGAACAAGGATATCCCATGCCCGGCCCCCTGCCCTTTGGCACCGAAACTATTGTCAACAGCAGCGAGGACGCCTCGGGCGGCACGATCATCGCCCTTTCTGGCGGTCGTTTCATGATGTTCTGGGAGGACGATGGGGCGGTGAAGGGCCAACAGTTTCGTGCCGACGGTCGCAAGGTCGGTGCAGAATTCACCGTCAGCGCGGCCAGCGAAGAATGGATCCGCGACATTCATGCTGTGGAGCTAAAGGGCGGCAAGATTGCCGTGACTTGGTCGGGCATGGATGACACGGCCAGCGACACAGACAATGGCAGCATTCAGGGCCGGGTGATCAGCGTGTCGGGCGCGCCGGTGGGCGACACTTTTACGGCCAACAGCAGCAGCATCAACCGCCAGGAATATGCAAACATCACCGCAACCAAGAACGGCGGCTTTTTCATCACCTGGACCGACAGTTCGGTGGTGGCAACGCCAGCCTCGATGGATATCCGGGGGCAATTCTTTGGGGCGAATGGAGCCAAGCAAGGCAGTGAGATTGTCGTCAACACCTCGACCAACGGGGCGCAGCGCTTTTCAGAGATGACCTTGCTGAAGAATGGCAATGTGGTGGTGGTGTGGACGGATGAGGGGCGCAATGCGGGGGACACCACCTCTGTCACCGTGCGGGCGCAGTTGTATAAGCCGGACGGCACCAAATTGGGTGGCGAGTTCATCGTGCCGACCGAGATTGCGGCGCGGGAATACTGGCCAGACGTGGTGGCCCTGAACAACGGCAAGTTTGTCGTGGTCTGGAATGACAATGGCGGGCAGGTGCCGGGCCAGATCGCCGGCGGAACGGTGACCGACAGTGATATAAGCGGGGTTGTCGGACAGATCTTCAATGCCGATGGCACGCGCTTTGGCGAGGACTTCCTGATGAACAGCCGCACGAGCGGCGCACAGAATGAGCCGATGGTGGCGGCACTGAAGGACGGTGGGTTTGTCTCGGTCTGGATTGATTGGGCGACCTCGGCCGAGGACGGTGATGGCCATACGATCCGCGGTCAGGTGTTTAATGCCAACGGCAGCAAGCGGGGTGACGAGTTCATTGCCGAGACGACCTTTGCCGGCCAGCACAGCAATCCGCAGATCGTGGGGCTGGCCGACGGGCGGTTTGCCGTGACATGGGACGGCAATGGCAATGTGAACCTGCAAATCTTTGACCCGCGCAGCAAGGCGATTACCCTCAAGGGCAGCGCAAAGCCGGATGACTATGTCGGAACAGGCTTTGCCGACACGATGCGCGGCGGCAAGGCAAACGACTGGCTGGCGGGCGCAGGCGGGGCGGACAAGATCTTTGGCGATGCGGGCAATGATTTGATCACCGGTGGCTTGGGCAAAGATCGGTTGACTGGTGGCAAGGGGGCTGACGATTTCGTCTTTCTGACCGCGGCCGAAGCCAATGGTGATAAGATCACCGACTTTGCCAGCAAGGTGGACGATCTGGATTTTTCCGCCTTTATGGATGGCGGCAAGTTCATTGGCGCGAAAGGGTTCAGCGGCAAGGGCGGGGCCGAGGTGCGCTATGTCAAGGCAGCAGGGGTGCTGTCGGTCGATCTGCAAGGGGATGGCCAGGCGGATTTCAGTTTGACGCTGATGAACAAGGTCGGGCTGACGGCGGCAGATTTCATTCTGTAGACTTGGCCGAAAAGCAAATGACGGTCGCAATTTTTGCGAAAGTCGCTTTGACTAATGCAACCGCGCCGGATAGCGTCCGGCACGGTTAATTTCTTAAGATCGCAACGCTATTTCAAAGCGATCTTGGAATGGCACATCCTGAGGGGAATGAAATTGGCAGAAGTGACACTGAGCGGAACGACGGGCAATGATACGCTGACCGGCAGCTATGGTGCAGATGCGATTGCGGTTCTGGCGCTGGCGGGGGACGATCTGATCTACATCGTCGGCACCGACGTACTGGATATCGACGGTGGCGATGGGAACGACACCATCGGCGCGATGTTGGGCGATAATATCGGTTCCTTGGCAGAAATTCTGGGTGGTGCAGGTGATGACCTGCTGGCCGTCAGCGGCGCGCGGCAAGAGATTCGACTGAATGGCGGAACGGGGAATGACTCCTTTGTTCTGGATGCCCAAGGGGCATCGGGCGATCAATCATCGATCTTGACGATCGATGGGGGCGATGGGGATGACATCGCCATTGGCCAGATTCAGACTGGTGCCGAAGGTGCGTTGAACACAACCCTTGACATGGGCGCGGGCGACGACCTGATTGATCTGCGCATTGGGCTTTCGCAGACCCATAATCTTCTGACTCTTACGGGGGCGGGCGACGACGTGGTGCGACTGGCCTTTGAGGTGAGCGCCACTGCGGTTGAGGCCAATGCCGACCTTCGGCTGGGCGAAGGCGATGACTTTGCAGCGATCGGCAAGGGGAACGCCAGCGCAGGGACCATCACGGTTCTGGGTCAGGCCGGGGATGACGTGCTGCGGGGCACAGGGGGCGGTCCGCTGACGCTTTCCGGTGGGGCGGGCCACGACCGGCTGGTTTCAGCGCTAGGTCAAGGGACAGAGAGCATCGTTTCATTGAAAGGCGGCGTGGGTCAGGACGTTCTGGTGGCCGGTCATGCCGTCGACATGATGGAAGGCGGCACAGGGGCCGATGTCTTTGTGTTTGCCAAAGCCTTTCAGGGGGCGGTGGATAGCATCACGGACTTTCGCCATGGGGTCGACCAGATTGATCTGTCTGGCTTTATGGACGGGGCGGATTTTATCGGCTCGGCGAAATTTTCCGGTGATGGGGCAGAGCTGCGCATTGTGGCGGGCAAGGCGGGCTCACCGATCAGCCTGATCGCTGACGTGAACGGCGACGGCAAGGCCGATTGGAAGATCTATGTTCAGACCAATATGCTGACCGCTGGTGATCTGATCCTGTAAAGGCTTTCCGCCCCATCCGGCCTGTCGGTCGGTTGGGGCTTTCGAATCGGTGCAGCTGCGCTGACAAAATTGCGCCACAATTTGGGCAGGTCCAATTTTCAACGGATCGAATTATAGCACGCCCAATCGACAGTCGTTGATCTTGTGATTTTTGTTTCGCCCTGCGAAACTCAAAGCCCCAATTTTGTCGTAATTTCCGCTATTTGCCTGACGAGACGCTTGACCCACGTCACCGCGACCTCTAGTCATGCCTCAAATTCGCCACAAATAAACTCGGCCAAATCAGCGCCCTGCCCTTTTGGACAGAACCGCCCAACGGCCCCGCACGAAGAGCTTTGCCATGACCACCCCGCTGCGTGACGGTATTGAATTTTCGGTTTCGGCCCCAAGCCCCTTTGCCGCAGCCTCGCAGGTTCTGGCCTTGGCCGATGGGCGCTATGTGGTGGCTTGGGTCGAAGATGCGGTGCATCTGCAATTTTATGCGGCGGATGGGACACCCGAGGGCGAGGCCCTGACGCCGATGAATATTCCGGGTTCGACCGGGGCGCATTTGGCCTTGGCCGAGCTTGCCGATGGGCGGATCGTGGTGGTGACAGAGGCCCTGAGCAACAAGGGCGGCAGCGGCTGGGATATCTATGCGCAGATCCTGTCGTCCGAGGGCGACGCGCTGGGGGCCAGCCAGATTGTCAGCCAAGTCAGCAAGCACACGCAGTTTGACCCGACCGTCACGGCCAGCGCGGATGGTGGCTTTGTGGTGGCATGGGAAGATGCACGAAACCACGGCAACCAGTCGCCCTATGAAATCGTGAGCCGCAGCTTTGACTCGGCCGGTCAACCGTTGGGCAATGATATGCTGGTGCCGGTGAACAGCCAACGATATCAGGTCGATCCGGCCAGCACGCTTTTGGCGGATGGGCGGTTGTTTGTGGTCTGGATGGAAGACACCGGCGCCAATGACGATGGGGGGATCCGCGCAAGATTTATCGGGGTGGATGGGCAGCCCGTGGGGGCCGACCTTCGGATCAATTCGACGACGGACGGCGCGCAGTTTGATCCGGCGGTGACGACACTGGCCAATGGCAACATTCTTGTGACCTGGTCCGACAACAGCGGCCAGCGGGGCGCAGGTTCGGGCACCGATGTCGTGGCGCAAATCCTTTCGCCACAAGGAGAAAAGATCGGGGGCGAGATTCTGGTGAACGGGGCGTTTCTGGGCCAGCAAGGCGAGGCGGCTGTCAGCGCCCTGCCCGATGGTGGCTTTGTCATCGCCTGGCGTGACCAACAAACCGCCGAGGACGATGCCAGCGGCAGCGCGATCCGCGCGCAGGTATTCAACGCCGATGGCAGTGTCCGTGGCGAGGCGTTTCTGGTGAACAGCCTGACGGGTGGCGAGCAGTTGGATGTCAGCATTGCGGTGCTGGCCGATGGTCGGTTTGTGATCAGCTGGACCAGCACGGCGTCGGGCCAAGACGCGCAGATCAAGGCGCAAATGTTTGACCCCCGGCAAATGCCGGTCGAGCAGGTCGCAGGCGACGGCGGTGAAACCTTGGTGGGTGGCGCGGGCGACGATGTGCTGACGGGCGGGATGGGCAATGACAAGCTGGTCGGTGGCAGCGGTCTGGATACGCTGACGGGCGGCGAAGGTCATGACACCTATGTGGTGGACGGGCTTGGCGCACAGATCATCGAGGAAGACGATGAGGGCGTCGATGTGGTGCAGGTGACAGGTGCCCGTTACCGGATGGATGATAACATCGAGCAAGTGAAAATCCTAAACCGTGACGGGGCCTCGGTTAGCGGCAACGAGGACGGCAATCGGATCGAGGGTTCGATCGGGGACGATGCCCTGAACGGTGGGGCGGGCAACGACAGCCTTTTTGGCAACGAGGGGCATGACACGCTGATTGGTGGGGCGGGCAATGACCGCCTAGAGGGTGGCGAAGGCCGCAATCTGATGATCGGCGGTCTGGGGGATGATGTCTATTATGTGCGTTCGGCCGAGGATCGTGTCGTCGAGCAGGCCGGTCAAGGACGGGATGGCGTGGTCACAATCCTGAGCAGCCATGTCTTGGCTGCGGGGATCGAGGATCTGATCTATCGCGGTTTTGGCGAGTTTCAGGGAACCGGCAACGGGCTTTCCAACCTTTTGGCGGGCGGATCCCGGGCCGATGTTCTGGCGGGGCTGGCCGGGGCTGACAGGCTGGAGGGTGAAGACGGGGCAGACCGGCTTTTCGGTAGCTTGGGGCGCGACGTGCTGCTGGGCGGTCTTGGGGCCGATACGATGACGGGCGGCCAGGGCACGGATCGGTTTGTTTTCGCCAGCGCGGAAGAGGCAAATGGCGACACCATAACCGATTTCGGCCAAGGCGCTGATCGCATTGAGCTGGCATTCATGGCGGGCGGGCGGTTCTTGGGCGATGAGGATTTTACCGGCAAGGCCGGAGAATTGCGTTACGTGCAGTCATCTGGGCGACTGTCGGGAGACGTCGATGGGGATGGCCAAGCCGATTGGGTGTTGATCATCAGCAATCGGAGCGCATTGACTTTGGACGATTTCATTTTTTAAGCACGAACCAAAATACAAGGCAGACAGGCAAGAAACTGGCCGGGGTGGGAATACCCCGGCCCTTTTGTTTTGTTTCAGAAGGCGCGACAACCTTTCTATGACCTTTGTCTACATTATCGTTTGTGTATTTTTGTGATACGCAAGTCGCAGCGCATCGGGATTTGCGGTCTTGGGTGACACCAGATTCGGTGGATGGGGCCTGCGAGATAGCGAATGGCAGTCGCCTTGCGTGTATTTTCTTTCATTTCAATCCACCATAAAGCGATAGATGTTTAATATCAAATACTTACCTTAGCCTTTTTTCTGACTTAATTTTGCCGTTTATGCCCCAATTTTCGCGACTTCGCCCGCGACATCCGTTAAAATCAGGGCAACAAAACATCTTGCGATTGGAGGATTTTCGATGGCCAATTTTTACGGCACGGCGAACGGCGACAGCATCACCGGCACCAGCTATAGCGATCAAATCTACAGCTATGGCGGAAACGATACGATTAACGCCGGCAATGGAAACAATTGCATCGATGCGGGCGACGGAAACGATACGGTCACGTCGGGCACCGGACATGACCTGATCAAGGCTGGATCGGGCGACGATACGGTCAATTCCGGCGGCGGCACCGATGAAATCTATGGTGGCGACGGGCTGGATCTGATCAGCGGGACCGGCGCGACCTTTATCTACGGCGGCAACGGCAACGATACGATGACCGGCATGGTTGTTGAGGGGGGGGAAGGCAACGATCTTCTGATCCGCAACGCCTATACCGGCCCGGTCGAAGGGTGCTGGGATGGCACGCCCTATCTGTCCGGCGGCAATGGCAATGATACGCTGATCGGGGCGGGAACGGGTGAGTATCTTTATGGCGGTATGGGCGATGACCTGCTGAACACCAACGGCGGCAAGGGTTGGGCCAAGGGCGGCAAGGGCAATGACGGCTATATGCTGACCGCCAAAGGCATGAACATCTATGAGGCCGCGAATGAGGGCACCGACACGATCCTGTCGGAAGAGGTCAATATTGACCTGACGAAATATTCCAACATCGAAAATGCCACCCTGCTGGGCAACCTTAATCTGTGGGCTTTGGGCAATGGCGGGGCGAACCTGCTGATTGGCAATGCGGGGCAGCACACGCTGACCGGTGGGGCGGGGAATGATACGCTGAACGGTGGGACGGGTGTCGCGCTTCTGGACGGGGGGCTGGGCGACGACACGCTGACAGCCCAAGGGGCGGCCGATACGCTGACCGATCTGGACGGCAGCAACTTGCTGGACGCAGGCGGCGGCAATGACCTTCTGACCACGGGGGGGGGCAATGATACCCTGCGGGGTGGGGATGGCGACGACTCGATGAGCGGCGGTGATGGCAGCAACCTGTTTGAGGGCGGGACCGGCCACGACAGCATGACCGGCGGCAACGACACCGAAACCTTCTATGGGGGGGCCGGCAATGACCGGGCCATGGCCTTTGATGGCAATGACCTGTTCTATGGCGAGGATGGCGATGATTTTGTGGACGGCGGTGGGGGCAACGACACGCTTTATGGCGGGCAAGGCAACGACGACCTGCTGGGCCAGTATGGGAACGATCTGATTTACGGGCATGGCGGCAACGATCTGTTGGGCGGTCGTATCGGGAACGACACGCTTTACGGCGGCTATGGTGACGACAAATATTGGATCGGCCGTGGCAAGACGATTTGTGTCGAAGAGCGCAACCAAGGCACCGATATGGTGGACAGCGACAAAATCGACATTCGCGCCCAACAATATGTGAATATTGAGATTTTCCGGCTGATTGAAACCAAGAACCTGAACATTTTTGGTTCAACGCGGGGGGAAACCCTGCTGGGGAACGGGGCGATGAACCGGCTGGAGGGCGGCGGTGGCGGCGACCGGATCGAAGGGCGCGGTGGGGCAGACGTTTTTGTGTTCAAGAACGCAGGCCATACGAAAGGTGATGTGATCGTCGATTTCAACACGAAGGCAGACCATATCGAAATGCGGTTCATGAAAGGCGCCGATTTCATCGACGGGGCGCAGTTCAGCGGCGAGGGACGCGAAATTCGTTACAATCAGGCCAGCGGTCTTTTGCAGGGCGATGTAAATGGTGACGGCAAGGCGGATTGGTCGATCCAAATCCTGAACAAGGCTGATTTGGCGGCAAACGACTTTTTCCTATAGGGCGCTGTGCCGCCGAAATGGTGGCGGGAAACGGCCTTTTGGACTATGATCGCACCGGGGAGCCTTGGGCTTTCCGGTGTTTTCATTCAAGGCGGATTTGACATGGCAACGATTACGGGAAATGCGGGTGACAATGTTCTGAACGGTGGGATCGAAGACGATCTGCTGAAGGGCCTGGCGGGTAACGACACGCTGCGCGGTTTGGGCGGGGCGGACACCATGAACGGCGGCCTTGGCGATGATGTGTACATTGTGGCGGACAGCACGGATGTTATTCTCGATAGCGGCGGACATGACACGGTGCGCGTGGCCTTGGCGCTGTTCGATCTGAACAACTGGGCATCCATCGAAGATCTGGAGCTGACTTATACAGGCGGATCAATTCTTTACGGGAATTCCTTAAACAATCGCATCACCGGAAATCTGGGAATTGACTGGCTTTATGGCGGTGCAGGCCAAGATAGCCTGATCGGGATGGAGGGCCGGGATACCATGTATGGCGGTCTTGGTCAGGATCTGCTGGATGGCGGAACGCAGGATGACATTCTTTACGGCGGCGAAAGCGGGGATGTGCTGCGGGGTGGTCGCGGCAGCGATTCCCTTTACGGCAGCTTCTTTGGCGGCGACGGGCCGGATACGATTTATGGCGGCTTGGGGCATGACTACCTTTCTGGCGATCTCGGCAATGACCTGATCTATGGTGGCTCGGGCAACGACAATGGCGGCGGCGAAGAAGGCGATGACCGCTTCTATGGCGGCGGTGGCACGGACAGTTTCTATGGCTGGTCCGGAAACGACCGCATGTTCGGCGGTTCCGGCGACGATGACCTGGGCGGCAATGACGGCGACGACAGCATCGTCGGGGGGGCTGGCAACGACGAAATGCTGGGGGACACCGGAAATGACACGCTGACAGGGGATGAGGGCCACGATTCACTTTATGCAGGGGATGGGCGCGATCTTTTGAACGGCGGGGCGGGAAGCGATGTGCTGTCTTTGGGCACGGGTCAGGCCGAAAGAGCCTATGGCGGTGATGGCAACGATATCATCTATGGCGGCAATGGTCGGAAAGAGCTGTATGGCGGAAACGGCAATGACGAAATTCAGGCCGGGAATGGTCGTCAGGTTCTGGAAGGTGCGGGCGGGCAAGACCGGCTGATGGCGGGCGATGGACTAAACGTGCTGACGGGTGGCGTTGGGGAAGACAGCTTCCTGTTTCTGGCCGCCACTCACCCCGGAACGCCAGCAAACCCGGATCACATCACCGATTTCAACCATGCGGATGACACGATCTATCTGGGCACCTTCATGCTGGGTTTCAGCTTTATCGGCGGCAATGCCTTTTCGGGGGGCAGCGATGGGGGCAAGGAAATCCGCTATCAAAAGGCGCTGGGCCGTCTGACGGGGGATGTCGATGCCGATGGTGTGGCGGATTGGGCGATCATTCTGGACAACAAGGCCAATCTGAACGGCAGCGATCTACAAATCCTTATGGCCTAAAAATCCATCACCGCCCCTTGCGCCCTGCCCCGCCCCCGCATAGAACCGCGACGGTTTTCGGGGGCGGGACATGCCACTTCTGGTGATGAAATTCGGCGGCACATCGGTGGCCGACCTGGGGCGGATCGAAAATGCCGCCCGCAAAGTGCAGCGCGAGGTGGAGCGGGGCTATGACGTGATCGTCATCGTTTCGGCCATGTCGGGCAAGACGAACGAGCTGGTCGGCTGGGTTGAAGGCACGTCGAAGCTGTATGACGCACGCGAATATGATGCGGTTGTGTCTTCGGGCGAAAACGTGACGGCGGGGCTGATGGCGCTGCGCTTGCAGGAAATGGGCGTTCCGGCGCGGTCATGGCAGGGTTGGCAGGTGCCGATCAACACCACATCCGCCCATTCCAGCGCGCGTTTCGTGTCGATCCCGCGCGAGAATATGGACGCGAAATTCGCTGAAGGTTTCAAGGTGGCCGTCGTCGCGGGCTTCCAAGGGGTTTCGCCCGAGGGGCGGATCACCACGCTGGGCCGGGGTGGTTCGGACACGACCGCAGTGGCCTTTGCGGCGGCCTTTGGGGCGGAACGTTGCGACATCTATACCGATGTGGACGGTGTTTACACGACCGACCCGCGGATCACCGACAAGGCCCGCAAGCTGGACAAGATCGCGTTTGAGGAAATGCTGGAACTGGCCTCGCTGGGCGCCAAGGTTCTGCAAACCCGTTCGGTCGAACTGGCGATGCGCTATAAGGTGCGGCTGCGGGTGCTGTCCTCTTTTGAGGATACTGACGAAAATTCTGGAACGCTGGTCTGCGACGAGGATGAAATCATGGAATCGAAAGTCGTCTCGGGCGTGGCCTATAGCCGCGATGAAGCGAAAATGACGCTGGTCGGCGTGCAAGACCGCCCCGGCATCGCCGCCGCGATCTTTGGCCCCTTGGCCGAGGCGGGGGTGAACGTCGATATGATCGTGCAGAACATTTCGGAGATGGACCCGAACGGCCCGACCACCGACATGACCTTCTCTTGCCCGACCAACCAGGTCCTGAGGGCGCGCAAAGCCATTGAAGAGGCGAAGGCAGCAGGCACGATCAGCTATGCCGATCTGGTGGAAGATGCCGATGTCGCCAAGATTTCCGTGGTCGGAATTGGCATGCGCAGCCATGCAGGCGTGGCCGCGACGATGTTCAAGGCGCTCGCCGCTGAAAACGTGAACATCAAGGTGATCACGACCTCGGAAATCAAAATTTCTGTGCTGATCGACCGGAAATACATGGAACTGGCCGTGCAGGCCCTGCACGATACGTTTGACTTAGACAAAGTGGGCTAAGCCTTAAACACAGTTGTAACTATTACGCTGGCCTTCCTGAAAGGAAGGCCAGCTTTTTTATGCATTTCAGTCGCCAGTATACGGATCCGTCGCAGTTTTGTCCCAATCGCCCGGAATAAACCCTGCAAACGTTTCAGGGGGCTGTCCCCAAACCATGGAGATTGAGATGGCTTATATTGAAGGTTCGATCAGCAACGACAGTCTGGTTGGCACGAATGATGCCGACACCTTCTATGGCTATTTGGGTGACGATACGATCCAAGGCTTGGATGGGGCCGATTATGTTATTGCCGGGTCGGGTGCCGATTCTGTCCTTGGCGGGGCGGGCAATGACTACGTCAATGGCGACGAGGGGAATGATACGCTTTATGGCGAAGATGGCGACGACAGCCTTTATGGCGGCGCAGACCACGACCTGATCGACGGCGGCGCGGGCAATGACGAGATTTACAGTTCCGATGGCAACGACACGCTGACAGGCGGCGATGGCGTCGATACGCTCAGCAGCGGGGCTGGCGATGATCTACAATATGGTGGTGAAGGCGATGACAAGGTTTTCAGCGCCGAAGGTGCCGACAGCCTTTATGGCGGCAATGGCCACGACGAACTGCGCAGCGGAAACGACAATGATCTGATTGACGGCGGTTCGGGCAATGATCTGATCTATGGCGAGCTGGGCGATGACACCATCAGCGCGGGCGATGGCAATGACAACGTTGTCGCCGACAATGTCAATACGACTGGCGGAAATGACAGCATCGACGGTGGCGCGGGCAACGATACGCTGCGCGGGATGTATGGCGACGACACGATTCTCGGCGGTGAAGGGGATGACGTTCTGGAAGGCGACTACCCGGTCTCTTCCGAACTGGATGGCCGCGATCTGATCTATGGCGGCGATGGTCAGGACACGCTGAAAGGCTTTTCCGCAAATGACACGCTGTATGGCGGCGATGACAACGACAGTTTGGAGGGGGACGAGGGCAACGACAGCCTGTTTGGCGATGATGGTGATGACGCGCTTTATGGCGGCGATGGCTGGGACACGCTTTATGGCGGTGCGGGCAACGATTCACTTTACGGCGGAGCCGGCATCAACATCCTGAATGGCGGGGACGGCGATGATTTGTTGCAAGTGGGCAGCGACATCAGCCAGCTTACCGGCGAGGCGGGGAATGACACGCTGATCGGTGGCAGCGGCGACGACATTCTAAGCGGCGGCGCGGACAATGATTCCCTCAATGGGCAAAGTGGCAACGACCTTATTACGGCTGGCGAAGGGGATGACTCGGTCCATGCCGGGTTTGGCGATGACAGCCTCTATGGCGGCAACGGCAATGATGAACTGGATGGCCAGGGTGGCAATGACAGCATGACCGGCGACGGTGGCGCTGACGACCTTTTCGGCGGTGCGGGCCAGGACACGATGTCTGGCGGCGACGGGGCGGATTCCCTGCATGGCGGCGACGGCCACGACCTTATGTCGGGCGATCAGGGCGACGACACGCTTTTCGGGGCCTCGGGCAACGACACGCTGAACAGCGGTGGCGGCGTCGACTATATGGACGGCGGTGATGGCGATGACAGCCTGCTGGGCGAGGGTGGGCCCGCGACGCTTGTGGGCGGCAGTGGTGACGATACCGTTCAGGGCGGTGGTTTCAATGACTTTGTTTCGGGCAATGATGGCAGCGACCTTTTGTTCGGCGGCAATGGCGACGACGGGGTTTATGGCGGCACCGGGCAGGACAGCCTTTCGGGCGACAACGGCTTTGACACGCTGGACGGGCACGACGGCGACGACACGCTTTATGGCGGCGCTGGCAATGACTTGATCTATGGCGGCAACGACCATGACAGCCTGTATGGTGGTGAAGGGGCCGACAGCCTTCGGGGTGACGATGGCAACGACGCGCTGGACGGCGGTGACGGCAACGACACGCTGGAAGGTGGCGATGGCGCGGATACGCTGGTGGGTCAGGCTGGGGCCGATACTCTGGACAGCGGCAATGATGCCGACCTTCTTTATGGCGGCACTGACAATGACACGCTGAACGCGGGCGATGGCGACGACAGCCTGTTCGGCGGCGATGGCGATGACCGGCTGGACGGTGGCAGCGGCAATGACCAGATGGATGGTGGCAATGGAGCCGACAGTTATGTCGTGGACAGCGCCGACGATGCAGTCAGCGACAGCGGTACGGATGGCGCACGCGACACCATCGAAACGGCGATCAGCATCAATCTGGCGGATCACGTCGGCGTTGAGGACGTTCGGCTGCTGGGCAGCGGCAATGTTTCCGCTGTCGGCGATGAACAGTCCAACCAGCTTTATGGCAATCTGGGTAACCACACGCTGGATGGCGGGGCTGGCGATGATTTGCTTTTGGGCGGCGCAGGCCGTGCCACCCTGCTGGGCGGCGATGGCAAGGACGTGATCGAAGGGCAGGGCTTGGCCGACAGGCTGGACGGCGGCAATAGCAACGACAGTCTGACGGCCGGTGCGGGCGATGATGTCCTGCTGGGCGGCGCGGGGCGCGACACTCTGAAAGGCGGGGCCGATGATGACCGTCTGACGGGCGGCCTTGGGGCGGATCTGCAAAGCGGTGGCGCGGGCGAGGATGTCTTCCTGTTTGCGAGCAGTGCCGAGGCTAAGGGCGATCACATCACGGACTTTAAGCATGGGACGGATACGATCAACCTGCGTGCCTTTATGAAGGGGGGCGAATTCATCGGGGCCAGCGCCTTTAGCAAGGATCAGGATCAGGTGCGCTATGTAAAGGCGACCGGCCTGTTGCAGGGCGATGTGAATGGCGACGGCAAGGTGGATTGGACCATCACCATCGACAACAACGTGAAACTGACGGCGGATGATTTCCTGTTCTAGTCAACAGGGCCCCTGCCCGCTTCCCTTGGCGTTTCCCCCGTGATTTAACGGGGGAAACAAGACCAACGGGGACATGATGGCCGAACGCAGCGAAAGCGACAGCCGCAAGCTTTTGCGCAGGTTGCGCGATAGTCTGGCCATTTCGGGGGGCAGTCAGGACAGGCTGGACCGGATCACCCATCTGATCGCCGATTCGATGCGGTCCGAGGTCTGCTCGATCTATCTGTTCCGCGATGCGGAGACGCTGGAACTTTGCGCCACCGAAGGGCTGAAAAAGGAAGCCGTCCATAAAACGCGGATGCGGTTGGGCGAGGGTTTGGTGGGCCGAGTGGCCAAAACAGCGACCCCCGTCAACACTGGCAATGCGCCGGGCGAAAAGGGTTTCCGCTTCATGCCGGAAACCGGGGAAGAGATTTTCTCCAGCTTTCTGGGCGTGCCGATCCAGCGGGTTGGCGAACGGCTGGGCGTGCTGGTTGTCCAGTCGAAACAGGCGCGCGAATTTTCGGATGACGAGGTTTACGCGCTGGAAGTCGTGGCGATGGTTCTGGCCGAGATGACCGAACTGGGGGCCTTTGCGACCGAGGGCGAAGGGCCATCGGCCATGCATCGCCGCCCGGTGATGATGCGCGGCGGCACGGGGCAGGAAGGTTCCGCCGAAGGCCATGTCTGGCTGCACGAGGCGCGGGTGGTGGTGACGAATCCGGTGGCGGATGACCCCCTGACCGAAATCGAACGCATCCGCGAGGCGGTGGCGCAATTGCGCGTCTCGGTCGATGATCTTTTGGCCGCTGAAAGTCTGGACAAGGACCAGAAGCAGGTGCTGGAGGCTTACCGCATGTTCGCCCAGTCGCGCGGCTGGTTGCGGCGGATGGAGGAAGACATCCAGAACGGCCTTTCCGCCGAAGCCGCGGTGGAAAAGGAACAATCCAGCGCCCGTGCACGGCTGGAACAGGTGGCCGACCCTTACTTGCGCGAACGGCTGCATGATCTGGACGATCTGTCGAACCGCCTGCTGCGCATTCTGACCGGGCAAGGCAGCGACACCGGCGCGCAGATGCCCGACAATCCGGTTCTGGTCGCCCGCAACATCGGACCTGCCGAGTTGCTGGATTATGGGCGCAAGCTGAAAGGTGTGGTGCTCGAGGAAGGCTCCGTCGGCAGCCATGCGGCGATTGTGGCGCGGGCTTTGGCGATTCCGCTGGTGATCCATGCCGCAAGGATCACGACCGAGGCATTGAACGGCGATCATATTCTGGTCGATGGCGATCAGGGCATCGTGCATCTGCGGCCCGAGGAAACGGTGGCCCGCGCCTTCCGCGACAAGATTGCGATGCAAGCCAAGGCGCAGGAGCGTTACGCGGGCCTGCGCGACCTGCCCGCGCAATCGACCTGCGGCACGGTGACGCATCTGATGATGAACGCAGGGCTGATGGCCGATCTGCCCAGCCTTGCGGGGTCCGGGGCCGAGGGTGTGGGCCTGTTCCGCACCGAATTGCAATTCCTCGTGCGCAACCACATGCCGAAACGCGATGAACTGGCCGCGCTTTATGCCCGCGTGATGGACGCCGCCCAGGGCAAGCGCGTGGCCTTTCGCACGCTGGACATCGGGTCGGACAAGGTTCTGCCCTATATGAAGCCGCAGGACGAACCGAACCCCGCCATGGGCTGGCGCGCGATCCGCGTGGGTTTGGACAAGCCGGGCATCCTGCGGATGCAGGCGCAAGCGCTGATCCGGGCAGCGAACGGGCGGCATCTGACGGTGATGTTCCCCTTTATTTCCGAACTGTCGGAATTCCGGCAAGCACGGGCCATTGTCGATCAGCAGATCGAAAGGGAAATGGCCCTAGGCCATCCGGTGCCTGCCACGCTGGAGATTGGGGCGATGCTGGAAACGCCGTCCTTGGCCTTTGCGCCCAAGGCCTTCTTTGACGAGGTGGATTTCATTTCGATCGGCGGCAATGATCTGAAACAGTTCTTCTTTGCGGCGGACCGGGAAAATGAACGGGTGCGGCGGCGCTATGATGTGCTGAACAGCAGCTTTCTGACATTCTTGGGCAAGGTGGTGAAACGCTGCGAGGAAAGCCAAGTTTCGCTGTCTTTCTGCGGTGAGGATGCAGGCCGCCCGGTGGAGGCTTTGGCCTTTGCCGCCTTGGGCATAAAGGGTCTGTCAATGCGCCCAGCCTCGGTCGGGCCTGTCAAGGCTTTGCTGCGGCAGATCAATCTGGTCGAGGCGCGTGGGGTGATTGAAGCTGCGATGGACGCCGGGGCCGAAAGCGTGCGGCCTGCGCTGATGGACTGGCTGTCAGGTCAGCCCGTCTAGGCCTTGCTGATCGACAGGGTGCCGGTGGCACGCTGGAAGTCTTGCAAGACGCGCTCCGCGCCGTGCTGTTCGGCCAGCCGCAGCAGCGCAAAGCGGATATGGGCCAGTTCGCGGTAATAGTTCAGGAAAGCGGTGTTCAGCGCCGCCCCTGTCACCGCGCCGATCACGGGCACAGCTTGGGCGGCCAGTTTCTGGCCAAAGGCGGCGGCCAGCCGCGGGGTGACGGCAGCGATGATGTTCTGCACCGTGCCGCCGGACAGGGCGAGCCTTGCGCCCAGATAGGCGCTGTTCACACCATCATCGGCCGCGAGCGGGCTGCCCGCCGAAAACACGCGCAGACATTCGGCGCGGATGGCGGGATCGTCGGGGTCAAAACCCTGCGCCTCGGCGGCACGGCGGATGGCGTGCAAGATCAGCGTCACGCTGACCGGAATTTCCGGCAGGGCCGTGACCCAGCCCCCCGCGCCGCCAATAGCCCCTGAAAGGGCCGCAAGGGCGGGCGCGGCCTTTGGCCCCAAGTTGGGCGCATGACGCCCCGCCGAGGCCACGCGATGGGCCTGTTCCAAGGCGCCGGCCACCAGCGTCTCAACCTGTTTGCGGGCACCTTCGGGCAGGACAGCCAACTGCTTTTCCACCGCATTGCCCATGCGCCCGACCAGCCGCATCATCGGGCCATTCGCCCGGCGGTAACGCTGCGCCAGCCCTTCGATTTCAAGGGCGGGGTCATAGTGATGGGCGGGCAAGGCAAGATGTGTCTGGTCCATGAGGGAAAGATGGGAACCCCCTGCCCCTGCACAAGATCAGGCCGTTGAAAATTGGGTCAGTCTTGCGCTTTGGTCACAGCACCCGTGACGCTATCCCAGGCGCCGGGGGCCAGTGCAAAGCCCAATATCCGATCCGGGTTGGTCGGCGGCGGCATCTCGACCCCCGTCAGTTTGCGAAAGCCAAAGCGGCTGTAATAGGGGGCATCGCCCACCAGCATCACCCTTTGCCAGCCCAAGCGCCGCGCCTCACCCAAACTTTCGCGGATCAACAGGCCACCCAAGCCTTCGCCCTGTCGGGTCGGGTGCACCGCCACCGGGCCCAGCAGCAGTGTTTTCTGCCCGCCCACCAGCACCGGCCAAAACCGGATCGCCGCAGCCAAAGTGCCGGTTTCATCGCGCAGGACCAGACAAAGTTCGGTGACGGTGGGCACACCATCGCGCAGTCGATAGGACGACAAAGCGGTTCGGCCCGGTGCAAAGCACAGGTCCATCAGCGCCTCGACCTCCCACCAGTCGGCCTCGGTTTCTTCTTCCAGCTGATACAAACGGGCCCCCATCAGAATCGGGTGGAGGTTCGGGTAACATGGGCGTAACCCTTGGGCAAACCGAAAGGAACGCGCATGTTCTATCGCCCCGAGGATGGCCACGGCCTGCCCCGCAACCCGTTCACCGCCATCGTCGCCCCGCGGCCTATTGGCTGGATTTCGACGCGCGGCAGCATCGGCGCAAACCTAGCCCCCTATTCGTTTTTCAACGCTGTCGCCTATGAGCCGCCGCAGGTGATGTTCGCCTCGACCGGGGCCAAGGACAGCTGGCGGAACATCCGCGAGACGGGTGTTTTTTGCGTGAACATCGTGGGTGAAGACCAGTTTCACGCGATGAGCGAAACCTCGGCCTCGGTCGCGCCCGAGGTGGATGAATTTGCTTTAGCCCATGTCGCAATGGCGGAATGCCAAGCAATTGCCTGCCCGCGCGTTGCAGATGCGCCTGCGGCGCTGGAATGCCGAATGACGCAGATCATCGAATTGGCGGGCAAGAACAACTTTCTGATCCTGGGCCAGGTGGTGGGCGTGCATCTGCGGGACGACTGCCTGAGCGACGGGCGGCTGGACGCGCGGAAATACCGGCCCGTGGCGCGGATGGGTTACATGGATTACGCCGTGATCCGCGATCTGGTGGAACTGCCCCGCCCGGATGAGCGTTGATAGCCCGTAACACGGCCTAAACCGGGGTCTGTCATTGCATAGCAATGGCCTTGCGCCCAGATCGGTGGCCAAAGAAGTTAACGAAGGACCAAGACGATGGCAAAGTTTCGCACCTATGATCGGTATGTCATGCACGAGGTGAATTTCCGGCAGGACTATCTGGACGCCGAAAGTTTTACCGTGGGCAGAAAGGGCTATAGCGCCGCACCTCTGGATCAGTATTACGAAGATGCGCTGACGCTCAACTATGGCGGCACTTACAAGCTGCGCGATGTCTATTATGGCGACAACATCACGACCAGCGGCGGGGCCATCACCGGCGGCACGCTGGGTGCGATGGTGTCGTATTTCAACGACGGTTCGCTAAAGTATTCGGCGGCTTTGACCGGCGCGAACTTCTCCGCTGTGGCGTTTTACAATGCGATGAAGACGAGCGGCACCGGGGATGATCATCAAGTGCTGACCAGCATCTATCGCGGCAATGATCAGGTGATCCTGTCGCGCTATGCTGACTACTTCGACGCTAAGGCCGGGGCTGATTTGTTGAACGGCGGTGACGGAAACGATACCTTGTTGGGAAATTCTGGCAATGACACGCTGAAGGGTGGGGCAGGCAACGACTGGATCGCAGGCGGTTCCGGCAATGACCGCGTTGTCGGCGGTGGAGGCGCAGATCGGTTCGTGTTCACAAACAACGGCGACCGTGACACGATCAGCGGCTGGCAGGACGGCAGCGACAAGATTGAGATTCAGGGCTACGACGGAAATATAACGAAAAAGCAAGTTGGTGCGGATACGCATCTGACCTTTGGCAGCACAAAAATCGTGTTGCTGAACACCGATTCCGATGTGATCGGCAGCTCTGATTTCATCTTTAACTGACGCAAGCGACGGGCCGATGGCCCATCCTACGCGGCCAAAGCGACGGGTTCGGGGGTGAAGGTTTCGATCTTTACACCCGAACCTTCAAAAGTGCAGAAACTGCCGGCTGGCACCGCCTCCCACCCACATTCATCGGCGTCCAGCGGTTCAGAGACCACCGCCCTGCCCTGACGACTGTCGGACCAGCGGTGATAAAGCGTGGGCGCATTTTCATCGGTGGCATAGCGCACGGCGTAAAGCCTTTCGCCATCGGCCAAGGCCGCCGTCAGCCGCAGATGTGGTGTGGTGCCCTTGGCGCGGGACAGGGCGATGAACTGCGCCGCAGCCCGTTCCAGCGCGGCGCGCGGGTCGGCGTCCAAACCTTGGGCCAACGCCAGAAGGAACAAAGCCTCACTGTCCGTCGCCCCTTTGCGTTGGGCATAAAGATGGTCCGGAATGGCCATATCGGCATCGCGGCGGAACCCGTCATATCCCCCCGCCTGCCCGTTGTGCATGAAAGCCCAACGCCCCGCAGTGAAGGGATGGCAATTGTTCCGGCTGGTGGCCGTGCCGGTTGAGGCGCGGACATGCGCCAGAAACAGATGCGATTTGACCTGCGCCGTCAGGCTGCGCAGGTTGGGGTCAGACCAAGCGGGCAAGACATCGCGGAAAAGCCCGGGTTCGGGCCTTTCACCATACCACGCCACCCCAAACCCATCGGCGTTGGTGGCGGTATGGCATTGCGTGGCGCAATGGCTTTGATGGATCAGCGAATGGCTGGGGCTGCTGACCACATCCTCAAGAAAAATCGCTTGCCCGATATAGGCGGCCCATCTGCACATCAGACCGCACCCTTTACCTTCAACATCGCCTGCCCTTTGGTTTTCTTTTCAGATTACCATATTGCCAGCCTTTTGCAGCAAAAAGCTTATTCGACCTCTTCCACGACCACCAGATCGCGCACCGCCGCCCCTTTGGCATGGGCCAAAGCGGCCTGATAGGCGGCGGAGTTGTAGCATTCCACCGCCTTTTCCACGCTTGGGAACCGCGCCACCACGTTGCGGGAACGGTCATTGCCCTCTAACTGCACATAGCGCCCGCCCCGGGCCAGAAAGGTGCCGCCATGCGCGGCAATCGCCTCGGTCGCGCCCTTGGCGTAAAGGGCATAGGCGTCCGGGTTCGTTACCGTGACATGCGCAATCCAAAGTGCCGTCGCCATCATTTGCCCCCGATCAAGGTTTCAACTGCCGCCAGTGCCGCCGGGGCTGCCGCGATATCCGCCGCGCCGCCCTGCGCCATATCCGGCCGACCGCCACCGCCCTTGCCGCCCATCGCCTCGGCCGCCGTGCGCACCAGATCAACAGCCGAGACTCGGGCGGTCAGATCCGCTGTCACGCCCGCGGCAATGGCGGGTTTCGCGCCGGTGTCGGCCACCAGCAAGACGATGCCCGATCCCAGTTTGGCCTTCAGATCATCAATCATCCCCGGCAAATCCTTGCCTGTGACGCCCGACAAAACCTGAAGAACCACCTTCAGTCCGTTGATTTCCTTAACCTCTGGCCCGCCGGACTTGCCGCCTGTCGCCAATTCGCGCCGCAACTGTGCCACTTCGTTTTGCAATGCCTTGCGGTCATCCAGCAGCGCCCTGACCCGTTCGGCCACATCCGCCCCATGGGTTTTCAGCAGGCCCGCCACATCGTTCAGGCGCTGATCCTGCGCCCGCAGGTGATCGAGCGCCGCTTGGCCGGTCAGCCCTTCGATCCGCCGCACCCCCGCGCTGGAGGCTGAATCGCCCAGCAGCACAAAGGCCCCGATGTCGCCCGTGCGGGCCACATGGGTGCCGCCGCACAGTTCCAGCGAATAGGTGGCCTTGTCCGCGCCCTTGCCCGAACCGGGCAGCGTGCCCATCGAGACAACGCGGACCTCGTCGCCATATTTCTCGCCAAACAGCGCCTGAGCGCCCAGGGCGCGGGCGTCGTCGGGCGTCATGATCCGGGTTTCCACGGGCGTATTCTGGCGCACAAAGGCGTTCACCTCGGCCTCGACCGTCGCCAGTTCCTCGGGCGTCATGCCCTTGCCGTGGCTGAAGTCAAAGCGCATCCGGTCCGCCGCGTTCAGGCTGCCCTTTTGCGCGACATGGTCCCCCAAGGCCCGGCGCAGCGCCTCGTGCAGAAGGTGGGTCACGGAATGGTTCGCCCGGATCGCCGAACGGCGGGCGTGGTCCACGGTCAGCACAGCGCCTTGGCCGGGGGCAATCTCGCCCTCCACCACTTCGGCGATATGCAGGAACAACCCTTGCGCCTTTTTCGTGTCGGTGACTTTCGCCAGACCCTGCCCCGTGCGGATCAGGCCGGTATCCCCCACCTGCCCGCCCGATTCGGCATAGAAGGGCGTCTGGTTCAGCACGATGGTCACGCTTTGACCCACTGTGGCCTTGGCCTGTTCGGCCCCATCGGCCACCACGGCCAGAACCTGCCCTTCGGCGGTTTCAGTGTCATAGCCCAGGAATTCCGACGCCCCCAGACGGTCGGCCAGATCGAACCAGATCGCCGCCTCTTTGCTTTCGCCCGTGCCGGACCAAGCTGCCCGCGCCTTGGCCTTTTGTTCGGCCATGGCGGCATCAAAGCCCGCCACATCGGCGGTGCGGCCCTTTTCGCGGAGCGCGTCTTGGGTCAGGTCCAGCGGGAAGCCATAGGTGTCATACAGCTTGAACGCCGCAGGCCCCGACAAAGGTGCTCCTTCGGGAAGGGCTGAAAGCTCATCCTCCAGCAGTTTCAACCCGCGATCCAAGGTCGTGCGGAAGCGAGTTTCCTCCAGCTTTAGCGTTTCCTCGATCAGGCTTTGTGCCCGGTTCAGTTCGGGATAGGCCGCCCCCATCTGCTGCACCAAGGCGGGCACCAG
Source organism: Neogemmobacter tilapiae (assembly GCF_014652215.1). GTDB lineage: Bacteria > Pseudomonadota > Alphaproteobacteria > Rhodobacterales > Rhodobacteraceae > Neogemmobacter > Neogemmobacter tilapiae. The sequence goes on from NZ_BMYJ01000001.1 coordinate 313,201, forward strand.
GCGGAACATCACCGGGTCTTTCGCGCCCAGTTGCTGCGCATGGCGCATGGCGCGACGCATGATCCGGCGCAATACATAGCCCCGCCCTTCGTTCGAGGGCATGACGCCATCGGCAATCAGGAAACTGACCGAGCGCAGATGGTCGGCAATGACGCGGTGGTGGGTCTTGCCCGGCCCGTCCGGGTCGCTACTGGTCGCGTGTGCGCTGGCCTCGATCAGGCTGCGCATCAGGTCGGTGTCGTAATTGTCGTGCTTGCCTTGCAGCAAAGCGCCGATCCGTTCCAACCCCATGCCGGTGTCGATCGACTGCATTTCCAGCGGAACCAGACGCCCATCGGCGAATTGTTCGTTCTGCATGAAGACGTTGTTCCAGATTTCGATGAAACGGTCGCCGTCTTCGTCCGCGCTGCCGGGCGGGCCGCCGGGGATATGGTCGCCGTGGTCATAGAAAATCTCGGTGCAAGGGCCGCAAGGCCCGGTCGGCCCCATGCGCCAGAAGTTGTCATCAGAGGCAATGCGGATGATCCGGTGATCCTCTAGCCCCGCCACCTTTTTCCAGATGCCCGCCGCCTCGTCATCGGTGTGATAAACGGTGACGCACAGGCGTTTGGCATCCAGCGCGAAGTCCTTGGTCAGCAATTCCCAAGCATAGGTGATCGCCTTTTCCTTGAAATAGTCGCCAAAGCTGAAATTGCCCAGCATTTCAAAGAAAGTATGGTGGCGGGCCGTATAGCCCACATTGTCCAGATCGTTGTGCTTGCCCCCGGCGCGCACGCATTTCTGGGCAGTGGTGGCGCGCTTGTAATCGCGGGTTTCGACGCCGGTGAAGCAGTTCTTGAACTGCACCATGCCCGAGTTGGTGAACATCAGCGTCGGGTCGTTGCGCGGCACCAAGGGGCTACTTTCAACGATCTGGTGATCGTTGCGCGCAAAGAAGTTCAGATAGGTAGAGCGGATGTCGTTCAACGAGGGCATATCGGGCCTTTCCGGCAAGGCTGGGGCAATTCGAAACCCATCTAGCCCCCCGCAATGGCCCTGTCCACCATCCGGCCTTTCTGCGCAGGAAAAATGTTCAGCGCAGAACGGTCAGCCGGTCACCATTGCGGATAATGCCGTCGCTTTCGATGCTGCACAGCACGCCGCGCAGGCGCAGCGGCCGGTTTTCCGGCGCGCGGACCCAGTCATAAGCCGGCTTGCCATAGCGCGCCTTCCATTTGACGCAACCATCGTTGAACACGTCCGAAACCCGCAGAACAGCCTCGCCGATCTGCAAAAGCTGCCCTTCCGGCAGGTTCGCCTCGGTCATATCCAGATCGCAGATGAATGTATCGCCCGGATGGGGCGTGTTCGCACGGTCGCGCCAGACCAGATCCAGCACCCGGCGCGGCAAGATCGACACCTGAATGCCGGGATGCGGGCGACCATCGGCCAGCCGCAACCAAGGGGCTTTTTCCCAACGTTCGCCCGGAACGCCATGTGCCTTGGTCAGCGTCAGGCTTTCGACAAAGTCACGCTTGTTGAATGCCGGACGGAAGCACAGCATTTCCACTGTGCCTCCGTCTTTTGGGGCCGCCAGAACCATGGGTTCTGCGGCCCGCAACTCTTCAAGGGTGGGCTGCGTGATCAATCGTCGCCCAACACGTCATCGCCGCCGCCGGTGATGTTGAAATCCAGGCCATTCGCCGCACGAATCTTGTCTTCGATCTCCATCGCCACGCCGGGGTTCTGCTTCAGGAAGCTTTTGGCGTTTTCACGCCCCTGCCCGATGCGTTCGTCGCCATAGGAATACCAGGCGCCCGACTTTTCCACGACCCCAGCCTTGACGCCGATGTCGATCAGCTCCCCGACCTTGGAGATGCCCTCGCCATACATGATGTCAAACTCCACCTGTTTGAACGGCGGCGAGACCTTGTTCTTGACGACTTTGACGCGGGTGGAGTTGCCCACCACATCGTCTTTTTCCTTGATCGCGCCAACGCGCCGAATATCCAGACGGACCGAGGCATAGAATTTCAGCGCGTTGCCCCCCGTGGTGGTTTCCGGGCTGCCAAACATCACGCCAATCTTCATGCGGATCTGGTTGATGAAGATCACCATGCAATTGCTGCGCCCGATGCTGGCCGTCAGCTTGCGCATGGCCTGGCTCATCAGTCGCGCCTGGCTGCCCATCTGCATATCGCCCATGTCGCCTTCGATTTCGGCCTTGGGCACCAGTGCCGCCACCGAGTCGACAACGATCAGGTTGACCGCGCCGGAACGCACCAGCGTATCCACAATCTCCAGCGCCTGTTCGCCGGTATCCGGCTGGCTGATCAGCAGTTCATCCAGATTGACGCCCAGCTTTTTCGCATATTGCGGGTCCAACGCATGTTCGGCATCGACAAAGGCGCAAACGCCGCCCTTTTTCTGCGATTCTGCCACCACATGCAGCGTCAGCGTGGTTTTGCCCGAGGATTCCGGCCCATAGATTTCGATGATCCGCCCCTGCGGCAAACCACCAATGCCCAAGGCGATGTCCAACCCCAGCGAACCGGTCGAGGTGGCCTCGATATCCATTGCGGGGCTGTCGGCGCCCAGCTTCATGATCGAGCCTTTGCCAAATTGCCGTTCGATCTGCGCCAGTGCGCTTTCCAGCGCCTTCTGCTTATCCATCTCGCGCTTGTCCTTCACGTCCAAAAGGTCTGCCATCGCCATCTGCCGATCCTTATTTCATAGCCGCTCCTGCGCGGCAATCCACCGGAATGTTCCCATCTTGTTCCCATAGATGCGCACAAAACAGGAACAAAGCAAGAGATTTTAGTCAAATTCGACTTTTTCACGGAAGGGTTAAGGGATAGTTTACGCAGGCTGTGGTGGGACAGAAATCGAAGGGAACGGATGATCGATGCTGGTGTTCTGGCAACAAAAACTGGTGTTTCTCGCCACACCCAAAACAGGCACGACAGCAATTGAAAATGCGCTCGAATCGCTGTCGCCGATGGCTATTCAGCGCCCACCAGCCCTGAAACACACCTCGGTGACGCGCTACAATCGTTTCGTTGGGCCATGGTTGCAGGCCGCCAGCGGCGAGCCGTTTGAAACCGTCGCTTTGATGCGTGAGCCGCGGGATTGGCTGGCCAGTTGGTATCGTTATCGTCGCCGGGCAGATATCGAACACGCCACGCGGCAGACCCAGGGGCTGAGTTTCGATGATTTCGTGCAAGCCTGGTGCAGCGATAGCCCGCCGCCGTTTGCGGATGTTGGAATGCAGTCAAAATTCCTGACGGCACGTTCCGGCCCGGTCCTTGACCGGCTTTTCCGGTATGAAGACATCGACCGTTTCGTCGATTTTCTGGAAGACCGTCTGCATTGCGAGATCACTCTGCCCCGGCTGAACGTTTCGCCCGCCGCAGAAACGGCCTTGTCTGCGGCGACCGAGACGATGCTGCGCGACAGGGCGGTCCAAGACTATGCGCTCTATGCCCGGCTGGGCCCAGACGGGAAAATGCTTGGCTAACGGCTCAGGCAGGCCTGCACCGCCGCGGTCAAATCATTCAGCGAAAAGGGTTTGGGCAGAAAGCTGGCGTTGTCGATCCGGGCTTGCCCTTCGGCCAGCCCCTCTTCGGCGTAGCCGGACATGAAAATGACCGGCACCTGTGGTCTGTTCGCACGCGCCTGTCGTACCCAAGCCGGACCATCCATACCGGGCATCACCACATCGCTGACAAAAAGATCGACGGTCAGCTGCGGGTCGGCCAGTTGCCGCAGGGCGTCTTCGCCGTCCACGGCTTCCAGCACGCCATAGCCGCGCAGGCGCAGCGCCCGGGCGGCAAAGGCCCTGACGGGGGCCTCATCCTCAACCAGCATCACCACATTTTCGCCGGACCGGCTAAGACGCTGGGCCGAAGGTCGGGTCAGCGCCTTTGTCCCTTCGACCGGGCTGTCGTTGATCGGGAAAACCAATTCAAACCGGGTGCCCTGTCCGGGCACACTGTCGCAAAAGATATAGCCGCCGGATTGTTTGACGATCCCATAGGCCATTGAAAGGCCCAACCCAGTGCCCTCACCAATTTTCTTTGTCGTAAAAAAGGGCTCAAAGATTTTGCTCATATTCTCGGGCGCTATGCCATCGCCCGTATCTGTCACCCTGATCACGGCATAATGACCCGGCGGCACCGTCGCACGGTCGCGCTCCAGCGGTTCGCGCAATGTCAGCGCCTGGGTTTCCACACCGATCGTGCCCCCCCCCGGCATGGCGTCACGCGCGTTGACCACCAAATTCATCAGCACCTGTTCCAGCTGCCGTTTGTCGGCCCGGATCGGCCCGAGACCGGGCGCATGGGTCACGCGCAGGCGCATCCTTTCGCCGACCAACCGGTTGAGCAAATGCGTCATTTCCGAAAGCACATCGGCCAAATCAATGCGTTCCGGGCGAAGGGTTTGCTTGCGGGAAAAGCCCAACAATTGCCGCACCAAAGCCGCCGCGCGGTTGGCGTTCTGATGAATTTGTTGCAGGTCCGCATATTCCGGATCGTCCTGATCATGCCGCAGCAACAAAAGATCGCAATGGCCAGAAATCGCGGTCAGCAGGTTGTTGAAATCATGCGCAACCCCACCGGCAAGTTCGCCCACAGCTTGCATCTTCTGGCTTTGATGAAACTGCGCTTCCAGCCGTTTTAAATCGGTCGCATCGGTGATGATCGCCAAAACGCGCACACGACCATCCTCGACAATGCGGCGCAGTGAAAGTTGAAAGAAACGGTCTTCCTCGGCCCCGCGAAGGCGCAGAACTTCGGCACCTGACGGACGGCGGGCCGTCGCAACATCCGCCACCCAATCCGACAGCGACCGACCAAGACCTTCGAAAAGATCGCTGACCAAAGGTTCGCCTGGCCCTGTCAGCCCCATTACTTCACGCGCCAAACGGTTGGCCTGCCGCAGATGCCCATCCGGCGAGAACTTTGCGAGCGCTATCGGCAGGCTTTCAAAATCATCCGATGGCTGATCAAACTCTCGCTCGGTCAGCGGCATAAGATAGACCTCGTGCCGCTCACCCGGCCCATCAACCTGCGCAAAAAACGCCCGAATCGCGCCGTTGTTCGTTTTGACCGAAACCTCGTGCCCAGGTTGCGGTAACGGCCCTTGAAAGACCTGATCCAAGCTGCGTGGCCGCGTCCCCGTCAGCCGTCGCAAAGCCTCGTTCGAAAACAAAATCACGCCGGACCGGTTCACCACAAGCATCGGCAGACTAAGCACATCAGCGCCACGGCCGTTGCTGGGGCGGTCACTGAATTCTTCCAAACGCCAAAGAAAGCGTTCCGGGCTGAAGCGATGCACGGAAAGCCGCAGTTGGCCCTTCTGCGAGGTGACATCCTCGCGCGCTGAACCCATCAGATCCGCCCGCGATTGCAGGCGAAACAGAACCGCAGATGGATTGGCAAAATAATCATGCAGGGCATTGATCAGGCTTTCATCCCGCTGGGTGCCAAATCGTTTTCGTGCAGCCGCATTCTGGAAGCCGACAATCCCGGCCATATCAGTTGAAAAACAAGGCGTGACATCGTGACCGAGTATCTCGGTCAGTTGGCGACGTAAGACCCTATCGCGGTGCTTGTTCAAGCCAAGTAAAATCGCCAACCCGCTCGCCAGAAAAGCCAAAGTTATCCCGGCCAACAGGGCCGCCGCCCCCGTGCGACCCCAAGGCTGCACCAAGGCTATGCCGGCAATCAGCGCCCCCAGCAGCGCCAATGGCCAAAGACGGCGCGACAAACCGTCGATTGCCCCAAGAATTTCCGCCAGATGTCCGAAGGTTCTGACCATGCCATGTCCCTGTTCTTGCCCCATCTGGCCAAACAAGGGTTAAGCAATCCCTAACCGTTGCTATTTTCCCGCCTGAGTTGCAACAAGCTAGGTCTTATGCCGGAACAGGGCAAGAAAGAAGCCGTCACCGCCATCCAAAGGTGTCAGGCGCAACTGCCTTTCCAGCGCAAACTGGGGATGGCGTTGCACAAAGGCAGTGGCCTGATCCTGATTCTCGGCATTCAGCAGCGAACAGGTCGCATAGGCCAGCGCGCCACCGGGGGCGACCATGGTCGCCACCTTGTCCAGAATTTCCGCTTGCAGCGCCACCAGGCTTGCCAGTTTTTCCAACGTCAGCGCCCATTTCGCCTCGGGCTGGCGGCGCCAGGCACCCGAGCCGGAACAGGGAACGTCCGTAAGGATCAGGTCAAAAGGTGCGACGGTCGGCAGCTTTGCGGTCTCGGTCAGCTGCACCTTGGCCCCAGCGCGTTTGGCCCGTTCTGGCAGGTCTGACAAGCGTGCAGCATTCGCATCATGGGCCACAAGCCGGGCCGGGCGCAGGGCGGCCATGGCGAGGGTCTTGCCACCACCACCGGCGCAATAATCCAGCACGTTCAGCCCCTTGAGCGGTGGAAGGGCCTGAACGACCGCCTGCGAGGCCGCGTCCTGCAACTCTACCAATCCTTCCGCATAGGCTTTCGATGCGGAAACCTTGCGCGGGTTTTGCGTGACGATCAGGGCGGTGTCGGCCAGGATATGTGGCTCGGTCAGAACGCCATCGGCGGCGAGGCTGGCTTGCGCCGCGTCCCGCGTGGATTTCAGCAAGTTGACGCGCAAGAACACCGGCGCGCGTGACTGCAAGGCTGTCATCACGGGCGCAAAATCCGGCCCCAAGGCAGCTTGCAGCGCCGGGGCCAGATCTTCCGGACAGTCAAGGGCGGCCAGCCCTTGGGGCGGCGAACCGCCTTCATCGCCCAAGGGTGCGGGCGCATGGGGCCCGCCGGTGAACAGGGGATCAACGCCAAGCGCCCGCGCACGCCCCAACATCAGACCACGCCCCGACAAAGCCCCGCCTTGGCTGGCAAAGGACAGCTTGCAGCGCACGGCATCAAACACCAGATCGCGCACCGCCGCCCGGTCGCCCGAACCCGCATAGCGGTTTGACCGGCCCCAGTTTATCAGCGCCTTTTCAACGGGTTGCCCGCCCAACCATTGGTCCAGAACCTCAATGGCTGCCTGCACCCGTGCCGCCGGTGTCATGGCCTAACCCATCCGATAGTTCGGGCTTTCGCGCGTGATCTGCACGTCGTGCACATGGCTTTCCTTCAGCCCTGCCCCCGTGATCCGCACGAAATTGCAGTTCTGGCGCATCTCGGCCACCGTCCGGTTGCCCGTGTAACCCATCGCTGCGCGCAAGCCCCCGACCATCTGATGGATGACCGTTGCCACGGTCCCCTTATAGGGCACCTGCCCTTCAATCCCTTCGGGCACCAGCTTGTCGCTGGCCGCGTCTTTTTGGAAATAGCGGTCAGCCGAACCCCGCGCCATTGCCCCCAAAGACCCCATCCCGCGATAGGATTTGAAGGAACGGCCGTTCCAAAGGATCACCTCGCCCGGACTCTCCTCGGTCCCCGCAATCGCCGAACCCACCATCGCGCAAGAGGCCCCCCCCGCAATCGCCTTGGCGAAGTCGCCCGAGAATTTGATGCCACCATCCGCAATGATCGGAATATCCCCCGCCGCCCCCGCTGCATCCATGATCGCCGTCAGTTGCGGTACGCCCACGCCCGCCACGATCCGCGTCGTGCAGATCGAACCCGGCCCGATGCCCACCTTGACCGCATCCGCGCCAGCACCAATCAGCGCCCGCGTCGCCTCGGCGGTGGCCACATTGCCCGCCACCACCTGCACCGCATTCGACAGTTTCTTGATCCGTTCGACGGCCAGCGCCACGCCTTCGGAATGGCCATGCGCGGTGTCGATCACCACCATATCGACGCCCGCTTCGATCAGCGCCTGCGAGCGTTCAAAACCCGCATCCCCCACGGTCGAGGCCGCCGCCACCCGCAACCGCCCGCGTTCGTCCTTGCAGGCCTGCGGGTTCAGCACCGATTGCTCGGTGTCTTTCAGCGTCAAAAGACCGGTCAGCTTGCCCGCCCCGTCCGTCACCAGCAGCTTTTCAATCCGCCGCGCTTTCATCAGGCTGATCGCCTGCTCCCGGTCCGCCGGTTCGCGCAAGATGGCCAGATTGTCCGCCGTCATCATCACCCGCACCGGGGTTTTCGCATCGCTGGCAAAACGCATGTCGCGGTTTGTCACGATCCCCAGCACGCGGCCCTGTTCATCGACCACCGGAAAGCCCGTCACATTATAGCGTTCCTGCAAGGCTTTCGCATCGGCCAAGGTCTGGTCGGGCCGCAGGGTGATCGGCTTGTAAACCACGCCCGATTCAAAGCGCTTGACCCGCCGCACCTCGGTCGCCTGCGCCTCAAGATCCAGATTGCGGTGGATCACCCCAATTCCGCCCACCTGCGCCATGGCGATGGCCATCCGCGCCTCGGTCACGGTGTCCATCGCGCTGGACAGAAGCGGAATGTTCATGCGGATGGATTTGGTCACAAAGGTCGATGTATCCGCATCCGAGGGCAGCACATTGCTGGCCGCTGGCACAAGCAGGACATCATCAAAGGTCAGGGCCTCACGAATTTCCATCATAGCCTCCGGGCTGGGGAAGGGTCGTTTGGCGGTTCCCTGTTTCATGGAACGGGAGGGATGGCAAGGGGGCTTGTGTCCCTATCCAAGGGATGTTTCCTTGGCCGCAAAAGGGAATCCCATGCGCATCGCCATCATCGAAAACACCGCCGTCACCCATCATGGTCAGGTCGGCGTTGCCCTGCATGAACGGGCGGCGCTGGTGGATCAGTTCCGCCCCTTTGCGGGCCAATCGCTACCCTTTGGACCACACGATCATGACGCGCTGATTGTCTTTGGCGGTGAGCAATCGGCGCGGGACGATGCCGCCCATCCCTATCTGGGCCATCTGGCCGATCTGATGGGCAAATTTCATGCGGCGGATAAACCTGTTCTGGGGATTTGCCTGGGTGCGCAACTTTTGGCGCGGGCCTTTGGGGCGGAAAACCGGCTGGGCGGTTCGCCAGAATTTGGCTGGACGGAAATCACATTGACGGAACAGGGCCGAACCGATCCGGTTTTGTCGCGGGCGGGCGATCAATTCCGCGCGTTTCAATGGCATTCGGACACGTTTACCCTGCCGCAAGGTGCCGCGCTGTTGGCCACTGGTCCTGTGCCGCAGCAGGCCTTTCGCCTTGGCCGGGCGACCTATGGGATGCAGTTTCATTTTGAGGCGAACCGCGCGATGGTGGCGGATTGGACGCGGCGCTTTCCAGAAGGCTGCGAAAGGATGCAACCGGGTTGGGCGAAACACCACGCCGATCAAGCGGCCCAGCATGGGGCGGCGGCAGATGCGGCAGGGTTGAAATTGGCGCGGGCTTGGCTGGATTTGGTTTAAGATGGTTTGGACGTTGGGTTTCACCCACCCTACCAGACCGCCCAGACCGTCGGGCCAAGGGCGCGCAGTTCAGCCCCGGTGCCCAGCTTGAAATGCGCAAGGCCTGGGTTGGCGCTGTCCACCGTGCCCAGATCCAAGGTTGAGATGCCTTGATCCGACAGAATCCGCGCCGCCTTCCAAAGCATCGGCCCGTGCGCAAAGACCGCACGCCCGCGATCCGAGGCCCAGCCGATGTGATAACTGGCCCAAGCCCCATGCCGCAAGAACAGCATACCGGCCTGCATCTGACCGCCTTCGCGCCATTCCAGCAGCAACTTTTCGCCCGGCCAGTGGATGGCAAAAGCACCGGGCAAGGCGCGATAGCCGCGTTGTTGACGTTGGATAGCCTCGGCCGTCAGCAGTTCGTTCAGCGACGCCACTTGGCCGTGGGTTATCCTCAGACCGCGCTCCTCGGCCCGCAAAAGCCGGTTGCGCCATTTGGCGGAGAGGTTTCCGCGCATGGCGTCTGCGTCAGGGTCCAGCCGCCAGATCGCCTGGTGGCGGGGCGTGATCAGCGGCATTCGGCCCCAGCCCGGAAGGGCATGTTCGGGCGTCGCTAGCGTAACACCCCAATGCCGCGCCAAGCGTCGCAGCATCGGCCCAGCCCTTGGCCCCAAAGGCCCCCGGTTCACCAGCCGGAGGCCGGGCCTTTCCAGCACTTGCGCGATGGTTTCACCAAAGACAAAGCGTCGCACCCTCGCGCCCAAAACCGCCATCGCCTGCCCATAGTCCCATGACTGCGCCATCGGCTGATCGGGGCTTGCCGCACAAAGCGCTGCCCATTCCGCCGGATCAAAGCATTCGCGCAGATTTTCCATGGCCTGTTAAGGCATGGGAAAGGTTAAAGGCGGATAAAGGCCTGATGAAGCCCCTTCCGCCTGCCCCTCGTTTCACCCTTTGGCTGCCCGCCTTGATCGCCACGGCCCTTTCGGGCCTTTGGCTGATCGGCTTGGCCCTGTTCTAACGATACAGAACAGACTTGCCGCCCATGAACAAATGCACCTTTGCCGGATCGGCCGTCAGGCCCACCGTCGTATGCCGCAACCCGGCATGGATGCCCGGCAGCTTTGCCACCACTGCCGCCGCCTCGCCCTGTTTCTTGAAGTAAAGCAGCGTCACCTCGCCCAAGGCTTCGGTGATGTCCACCTCGCCGCTAAAGATTGCTTCGCCTTGCGTCGGCACAAAATCCTCGGGCCGCACGCCGATCTTGACCTTGGCCCCCATGTCGCTGGCCAAGGTTGCCACCGCCGAACGCGCCACCCCGCCATTCGCCAGCTTCACCGTGGTTTCCGCCCCCGTCCCCACGATTTCCCCCGCCAGCAGGTTCATCGAAGGGCTGCCGATGAACTGCGCCACGAATTCATTCTCGGGCCGCTCATACAGTTCCAGCGGGCTGCCCACCTGTGCAATCCCGCCGCCGGCCAGAACCACGATGCGGCTGGCCAGCGTCATCGCCTCCACCTGATCATGCGTCACATAGATCATCGTCGAATTCGGCATCGCCTCTTTCAACTGCGCGATTTCAATCCGCGTCGCCACCCGCAGGGCGGCATCCAAGTTCGACAGCGGTTCATCGAACAGATAGACCTTAGGGTCGCGCACAATGGCCCGCCCGATCGCCACACGCTGCCGCTGGCCACCCGACAATGCCTTGGGCAGACGGTCCAGATAGGGCGTCAGCTGCAAAATCTTGGCCGCCTTGTCCACCGCCGCCCGGATCTCGCTTTCCGGCTTTTTCGCCAGTTTCAGCGCAAAGGACATGTTGTCCCGCACCGTCATATGCGGGTAAAGCGCATAAGACTGGAACACCATCGCAATGCCCCGCTGTGCGGGCGGCACGTCGTTCATCCGAACGCCGTCGATGGAAAAATCACCACCGGTGATCCGCTCCAGCCCCGCGATCATCCGCAGCAGCGTCGATTTGCCGCAGCCGGAGGGCCCGACAAACACGATCAGCTCACCCGTCTTGATGTCGAGGTTGATGTTTTTCAACACCTTCACCTCGCCATAGGCTTTCTCTACGTCCTTCAGCAGAAGTTCGGCCATCGCTTATCCTCCCCTATTCTGCGGCCGCAAGGGCAAAGCCCCAGGCCCCAAGTTCTGCGCCCGGCGCATCGCCGCCCAGCGATCCGGCCAAGGCCGTCCATTTGCCCGGCGGCAATTTCGGCTTTACCGTTCCTGCCCCCAGATTGAAGGCGCAAAAGACGCGCCGCCCGTTCATGTCGCGCGTAAAGGTCACCAGATCGCCCTGTGCCTCTGGCAGGCTCATCTCACCACTGCGCAGGGCCGGTTCACTGGCGCGGAATTCCAGCGCCTTACGGTAAAAGGCCATCAGCCCCCCGTCACCCTGTGCCCCGACGGCGTGGGCCAGATGCTGCGCAGGCACCGGAAGCCAGGCCTTTTCGGCGCTGGTAAAGCCACCCATCGCATTGTCTTTGACCCAAACCATCGGTGTACGGCAGCCATCGCGGCCTTTGAACTCAGGCCAGAATTCGATGCCATAGGGGTCTTGCAGATCCTCAAACGCGATGTCCGCCTCGGGCAGGCCCAGTTCTTCGCCCTGATACAGGCAGACTGATCCGCGCAAAGCCAACAAAAGCAGTGTATACATCCGCAGGCCCGCGTTGTTCAGGCCCCAGCGGGTGACATGGCGCACCGTGTCGTGGTTGGAATAGGACCAGCAGGGCCAGGCATCGGGGGCCGCCTTGGCCATACGGGCAAAGGTTTCCGCCAGCGCCCCCGCCGTCAACCGCGTCGGTTGCAGCAGTTCGAACGGATAGCACATCTGCACCTTGTCACCGCCCGAAGTGTATTCGGCCATGATCTCCAGCCCCCGCTGGGCATCCCCCACCTCGCCCACGGCAGCAGCCTTATAGGGGTTCAGCACGGCGCGGAATCTCCGCAGGAATTCAAGGTTCTCCGGCTGGTTCTTGGAAAACAGGTGAAGCTGATGGTTGTAAGGGTTGACCGAAGGCGCAATGCTGTCGTTGCGCAGTTCGGGCGGCAGCGACGGGTTGTCGCGCAGGTATTTGTCGGCGAAGTAAAAGTTGATCGTGTCCAGACGGAAACCATCGACGCCCCTGTCCAGCCAGAAGCGCGCCACATCCAGCAAAGCATCCTGAACGGCAGGGGTGTGCAGGTTCAGGTCCGGCTGGCTGGTCAGGAAATTGTGCAGGTAATATTGCTGCCGCCGCCCGTCCCAGGCCCAGGCCGTGCCGCCAAAGACCGAAGGCCAGTTGTTCGGCGGGGTGCCATCCGCTTTCGGATCGGCCCAGACATACCAATCGGCCTTGTCATTCGTGCGGTCCTTGCGGCTTTCCTTGAACCACGGATGCTGGTCACTGGTGTGCGACAGCACCAGATCAATCATCACCTTCAGACCCAGATCATGCGCCCGCGCCATCAGCGCGTCGAAATCCTCTAGGCTGCCGAACATGGCATCGACATCGCAATAGTCGCTGACGTCATAGCCAAAGTCCTTCATCGGGCTGGTAAAGAACGGGCTGATCCAGATCGCGTCGGCCCCCAGCCCCGCGATGTGATCCAACCGAGAGGTAATCCCCGCCAGATCGCCGATGCCATCGCCATTCGAATCCTGAAAGCTGCGCGGATAGATCTGATAGATCACAGCGCCCCGCCACCAGTCAGGGTTTCGCGCCAGGATGGTTTCTTTCAGGCTTGTCATAGGCTTCTTTTCTTACTTCACAGAACCGGCCAACAGGCCGCGAACAAGGTAACGTTGCAGGGCAAAGAACACGACCAGCGGCACCGCGATAGAGACAAAGGCCGAGGCGGACAGGATTTCCCAGTCGCCACCGCGCGACCCCATCAGGTTGACCAGCGTGCCGGTCAGCACCAGTTGGTCATTGCCCGTTCCCAAAAAGACCAAGGCCACCAGCAGGTCATTCCAGGTCCAGAGGAACTGGAAGATGGCGAAAGAGGCGAGTGCTGGGAACGACAAGGGCAGGATGATCTTGGTGAAAATCTGAAAGTCCGTCGCGCCATCGACCTTGGCGTTTTCGATGATGTCGCGGGGAAGCCCAACCATGTAGTTGCGCAAAAGATAGATGGCGAGTGGCAGGCCAAAGCCGGTATGCGCCATCCAGATCCCCATATAGCCTTTGCCGATGCCGATGTTGTTGTGAAAGTTCAGCAACGGGATCAGCGCCAGTTGCAAGGGCACGACCAGCAGGCCCACGATGGCGGCAATCAGCAGCGCGCGGCCCGGAAAATCCATCCATGCCAGCGCATAGGCGGCAAAGGCGGCGATCAGGATCGGGATGATCGTGGCGGGAATGGCCACCGTCATCGTGTTCAGAAAGGCCTGCCCGATGCTTTGCCCCGCCGAGGGGTTGTTGAAGATGTTGAAATAATTGTCGGTGGTGAATTCGGGCGGGGTCGTGGCCGTCGTAAAGATGCGCGGCATCCGCACGTCTTTCAGGCTGGTGGCCGAGGTCAGGGTATAGCCACCCACCTCATTCACTTGCAGGTAAAGACCGTCGCCCAGATCGGCCACAGCGCCCGGCAGGAATTCGGTCGGGCGGTTCACGTTGGTGCCCCAGGCGCTGATCGCGCTGTTCTCATTGTCGAACAAGCGGCCTTCGATGACGAATTTTCCGTCACGCTCCACCTCTTCGCCGCTGATGCGGATCGGGGGAAGCTGTTGTTCCTGCGCCGAAAGCGACATCCACCAACCCGACCCCGCGATCTGGTCGCCAGACCGGAAGGAAGAGATGAAAAGGCCCAAGGTGGGCAGCAGCCACAGCAGTACCAGCGCCGCCGCCGAAAGATGCACGGCCCAGGTCAGCGCGGATTTCTTGCCAGCAATATTGTCCATGTCGCCCCCCTACCGCATCTCTTTGCGGGCATTATAGACGTTCCAGACAAGGATCGGGGTCACCAGCGCCATGATCACCATCGCACTGGCCGAACCCACCCCCACGTCAAAGGCGCGGAACAGCTTGTCATACATATAGTTCGCCAGAACCTGCGTTTCCCACTGGCCGTTGGTCATGGCCAGAACGATGTCGAACACCTTCAGCACGACGATGGTGATCGTGGTCCAGACGACAACGATGGTCCCCATGATCTGCGGCACCTTGATCTTAAAGAAGATCTGAAAGGGGTTCGCGCCGTCCAGAATAGCCGCCTCAATGGTTTCCTCCGGCACGCCGCGCAGGGCGGCCGACAAGATCACCATCGCAAAGCCGGTCTGGATCCAGATCAGAACGGCCATCAGGAAGAAAGAGTTCCAGAACGGGATTGTCAGCCAGGTTTGCGGCTGGCCATAGGGCAGTTGCGCCTGCGTCAGGCCCAGCAGCCAGCGTGCCAACACAAAGGCCAGTGCCAAGGCAATGATCACCAGAATGCCGCGCAGCAGGGTAAAGCCCAGACCGTCGCGGACTTTGGTCAACTGCCGGATCAGCGCATAGGCCCCCCAAAGCAGCAAGCCGACAACGGCCACAAGCAGGATGCCTGGGATCACCTTGACAAAGAAGATCGACCAGAACCCACCCTCAAACTTCAGCCAAAGCGCGTTCAGCAGGCCGATCTGGGCGGTGTCCACCGGTCGCGTGTCGTAGATCAGCTTCCAGATCACCGAGGCGCCGACAAAGGAAATGGCCATCGGCATGAAGATCAGCGATTTCGCCAGATTGCCCCAGCCGATCCGGTCGGTCAGTTGTGCGGCCAGCAGACCAAAGGCGGTGGCCGCAGCGGGCACGACGACAAGCCAGAGCATGTTGTTGGTGATCGCTTCCCAGAACTTCGCTTCCGAAGCCATCTGGGTGTAGTTGGCAAGGCCGACAAATTCGCCCGACTTGCCCAGCAGCGAATACCAAGCCGTCGCAAAGACCGGATAGGCGAGATAGAGGCCCAGAAGAACAATGGCGGGCATCAGGAACAGCCAGGGCCGCGCCATATTGGCGCGATTGATCGCTTCACCAGCCGTCATCCCGTTCCGACCATAAGTCGCATAACCCGCGAAAAGGCCGAGCAAAGATAGGAGCCCAAGCGTCAACAAGCTTACAGCAACTACACGCAGCGTTAGGCCGCCGATACTGCCGAATGTTGTTGAGATCGTTTGGAAAAGCCATGTTAGCGGCAAAACAAACCAAGAGATCAATTTTGTCAGCATTTCAGGAGATTGGCCGAAGAGACCTAAAAGAAACGCGACAAGTGAGAGGGCGACGATTATTCCGACATAACCAAGAACTATTTGTCCGATAAGCCGCCTAGGGCGCGCAAACTCTGCCGACACATTGCGTGCGGGAAAAACAACCTTGTCCAGAAAGATGTTGGACAGGAAGAAATAGCCGATACAGCCGCCAACCCCCAGAACGATGACAAGCGCTGCCTGAACTGCCGGATTCATCGGAACCTCCCCCCGTTGAACTGAAACAAACAGGCCCGGCCAATGCCGGGCCTGTCAAGTTGCATCACTTCGGCCAGCTGGCTTCGATGGCGTCGGCCACTTCTTGCGCCGACTTGCCGCCGACATAATCGACCATGCCCGTCCAGAAGGTGCCCGCACCCACCGCACCCGGCATCAGGTCCGATGCGTCAAAGCGGAAGGTCGTCGCGTTCAGCAGGATTTCGCCCTGCTTTTTCAGCGCCGCCGAACCATAGGTTTCGACATTGGCCGATTTGAACGGCGTCAGGAAGCCAGCTTGCGCCATCCAGATTTCATGCGCAATCGGCGTTTTCAGGAACTCGATGAACGCCCGTGCACCCTCACCGTCTTTGGTGATGAAGGCCAAGGTGCCTGCACCCAGAACCGGCTTGCCCAGATCCTTGCCCGCATAGGCCGGCATGTAGAAGAAGTCGGCATCGGTGCCCAGTTCCGTGCCTTCGGGGAAGAAGGACGGGATGAACGACGCCTGATGGTGCATGTAGCACTGCGGCGGCGAGGTAAACAGGCCTTTCGGGCTGTCCCGGAAGTCGGTCGAGGCGACAGCGCCCGCGCCACCGGCCACGGCTTTGTCGTTCTTGGCAAAAGCCCCGAATTCATCGATCGCGCCAATCACGGCCGGATCGTTGAACGGGATCTCATGCTTGACCCACTGGTCATAGACCGAAGCGGGCTGCGTGCGCAGCATCATGTCTTCGACCCAATCGGTCGCAGGCCAGCCGGTCGCCCCGCCCGAACCCAGACCGATGCACCAAGGCGTGCCGCCATCGGCGATGATCTGTTCGGTCAGCGCCTTCAGATCTTCCATGCTTTCCGGCACGGCATAGCCCGCATCCGCAAAGTTGTCAGGCGAATACCAGACCAGCGATTTCACATCGATCTTGTAGGGGAAGGCATAGAGCGCCGGTGCGCCGTCTTTGCCCGCGTAGGTTCCCAAGGAAACCCAGCTTTCGCCCGCCGCATAGTTGTCTTTCAACCAGGTTTCGGTCTCAGCACCCAGCGGCGTGATAAAGCCTTTCGACGCCAGATCAGCGATCAACCCCGGCTGCGGCAGAACCGCGATATCGGGCGGGCTGCCTGCCTGCGTGTCAATGACGATCTGCTGTTCATAGTTTTCCGACGAGGAATAGTTCACCGTCACGCCCGAGGCGGCAGTGAAATAGGCCAGCACCGATTCCACCAGCACTTGGTCTTCGCCGCGCCAGGGGCCAAAGATGGTGATCGACTGGCCATCAAGGTTCGTCGCCTCGTCAAACGCTTTATAGCTATCCCAGTTGAAGGCACCCTCGCCTACTGGGAATTTCAGGTCTTGGGCCGAAGCCGCACCTGCAAAAAGGGCCAGCGCTGCCGCGCCCGCCAGATATTTCGCTTTCATGTAAGCCTCCCGCTTTTTTCCGCGCCGTCTGCGCGGCTTCATCCCTGCGATCAGAATCAGTTTCAAACCGCTTTGGACAAGTCACACTCGCGCATCGCCCGAAAACTGTCAATTGAAAGCGTTTGGATGGGTGCAAATCAGGCACATTGTGCATCCGCAGCGTAACTCAATCGTTTACGGACGATTTGACGCTTGCAAAGGTTCTGGCTAATGATTGGGCCGATTGAAACCGTTTTGGGGCAGATTCTGTCGATGAACCTGAAGGAATTGGCCAGCAAACTGGGCTTGTCGCCGACCACTGTGTCGCGCGCCCTGAATGGCTATCCCGAGGTCAACGAATCAACCCGTGAACGGGTGGTGGCCGCGGCCAAGCGCTACAATTACAGCCCCAACACCCGCGCCATCCGGCTGGCAACAGGCCGGGCGATGGCGGTGGGCCATGTCATTCCGATTGCCACCCGGCATGAGATTGTGAACCCGGTTTTTGCAGATTTCATCGCGGGCGCGGGCGAAACCTATTCCCGCAACGGCTATGACATGCTGCTTTCGGTCGTGTCGGACGATGATGAGGAAGGTGCTTATCGCGACCTGAAATCGCGGGGCGCGATTGATGGCATCATCGTGCATGGCCCGAACCAGAACGATCCGCGTATTCCCCTGCTGCGCGACATCGGCCTGCCCTTTGTCGTGCATGGCCGGTCCACCGGAACCACCCTGCCCTATTCCTGGCTCGACGTGAACAACCGCCGCGCCTTTCAGCGGGCCACGGAATTCCTGCTGGATCTGGGCCATACGCGGATCGCCCTGATCAACGGGCTGGAATTCATGGATTTCGCCATTCGTCGCCGAACCGGCTATGTTGATGCCTTGGCCGCGCGGAAACTGGCGGCGGACCCGGCGCTGATGTTTTCCGACGAAATGACCGAGGTGGCAGGCTATCAGGCCGCACGCGCGATGCTGGCCCTGCCGCATCCGCCGACGGCCTTTCTGGTGTCGTCGATGATTTCCGGCATGGGCGTGCGTCGCGCGATTGAAAGCCTGAACCTGCATATGGGCCGCGAAGTGTCGGTGATCATCCATGACGACGAATTGTCCTATCTGCGCAACGGGGCCGAGGTGCCAATCTTTACCGCCACCCGGTCATCGGTGCGCGAGGCGGGCCGGCTGACGGCGGAAATGCTGCTCGACCTGATTGCCAACCCGGGCGAAGGCCCGAAAGAACGCCTGCTTGAGGCAGACCTGATCATTGGCCAGTCCACCGGACCGGCCCCAAGAAAGAACTGACATGACGCTTTCCCGCTTTGATTTCCCCGAGGGTTTCCTTTTCGGGGCCGCCACGGCCGCCTATCAGATCGAAGGATCGGGTTTTGGCGGGGCTGGTTCCTGCCATTGGGATACGTTCTCGGCCACGCCGGGCAATGTGAAGAACGCTGAAAGCGGCGCTAGGGCCTGCGACCATTACCATCAATGGCCCGCCGATCTGGACCTGCTGCAAAAGGCGCAGATGGACGCCTATCGCTTTTCCACCAACTGGGCGCGGG
The DNA here is from genome assembly GCF_014652215.1 of Neogemmobacter tilapiae. GTDB lineage: Bacteria > Pseudomonadota > Alphaproteobacteria > Rhodobacterales > Rhodobacteraceae > Neogemmobacter > Neogemmobacter tilapiae. Next base: position 331,872 of record NZ_BMYJ01000001.1, read on the forward strand.
TCATGCCCGACGGGCGGACGGTCAGCCCTGAGGGCATGGATTACTACGACCGATTGGTCGATGGGATGCTGGAGCGTGGGCTGAAACCCTTCCAAACGCTGTATCATTGGGATCTGCCCTCGGCCTTGGCTGACATCGGCGGCTGGATGAACCGGGAAATCCCGCTGCGCTTTGCCGATTACGCCGAAGCCATCACCCGCAAATTGGGCGACCGGGTGGAAACCATCGCCACCATCAACGAACCCTGGTGCGTCGCATGGCTTTCGCATTTCTTTGGTGCCCATGCCCCCGGCCTGCGCGACATCCGCGCCACGGCGCGGGCGATGCACCATGTGCTGCTGGCCCATGGCTTGGGCGTCGAACGCCTGCGCGGGATGGGCAAGAAGAACCTGGGGATCGTGCTGAACTTTGACTATGCCGAACCCGCCAGCCAATCCCCCGCCGATCTGCGCGCGGCCGATGTGAATGATGGCATCTTTAACCGCTGGTTCATCGAGGCGATCACCCAAAAGACCTATCCCCAGATCGTGCTGGAAGGGCTTGGCCCCCATATGCCCGAGGGTTGGGAAAAGGATATGGCGGTGATTGGCCAGAAGATCGACTTTCTGGGCGTCAACTACTACACCCGCCACATCCACGCCGCGGCACCCGGCACCCCATGGCCTTCGACCACGGGGGTTGAGGGCAGCTTGCCAAAAACCCAGATGGGTTGGGAAATCTATCCCGACGGGTTGCACCATTTCCTGACGCGCATGGCGAAGGATTACGTGGGCGACATGCCGCTGTATGTCACCGAAAACGGCATGGCCAACGCCGACAGCGTGAATGCAGGCGAAGTCAGCGACGACATCCGCACCGACTTTCTGTTCGCCCATCTGGCGGCCACGAAACGCGCCATTGCCGATGGGGCCAATGTGCGGGGCTTTTTCTATTGGTCGCTGCTAGACAATTACGAATGGGCGGAAGGTTACGAAAAACGCTTTGGCCTTGTGCATGTCGATTACGAAACACAGGTGCGCACACCGAAAGCATCGTATAAGGCCTATGCGCGTGCCTTGGCGCGCAACACCTGACGTCTGGGGACCATGATGACCGAACCGCTTGTGATCGTTGCCGATATCGGTGGAACCAACACCCGCGTGGCTTTGGCTGATGGCCGGACCGTCCGCGCCGACAGCGTGCGCAAATTCCGCAACGCCGAGGCAAAGGGGATCGGCGACGTATTGACCCGCTTTATGGCAGAGATGGGCGTCAGCGATGTGGACGGCTGCTGCGTCGCGGCGGCGGGGCCGGTGCAGAACGGCGTGGCCACGATGACCAATCTGGATTGGATCATCGACGGGGCGGAACTGGCCCGCGCGACCAAAGCCGAAAAGGTCGCCATCCTGAACGACTTGCAGGCGCAAGGTCATGCTTTGGGCCACATTGCCGACGATCATCTGCGCGTGCTGGTGGATGGGCCGGCGATCGACAAGACCGCGATGCTAGTTGTCGGTCTTGGCACCGGTGTCAACGCGGCCCCCGTGCATCCGCTGCCGCATGGGCGTCTGGTGGCCCCTTCGGAATGCGGCCACATCGGGATGCCGATCACCGGTGATGAAGATCTGGCACTGGCGAAATTCGTGGCGCACCACGGACCCCATGCGCATGGCTTTACCGGGGCCGAGGATGTGCTGGCGGGACGCGGGATTGAGCATGTCTTTGCCTTTGTCGCCCAGCAGGCGGGCCAACCGCAAAGCAAATCCTCAGCCGAGGTGATGGCCGAAATCACGGCAGGCACAGATCTGGGACGCGCAACGGCGCGGATCTATACCCGCGTGCTGGCGTCTTATCTGGGCGATCTGGCGCTGATCCATATGCCCTACGGCGGCATTTTTCTGATCGGCGGCATGGCCCGCGCCATGACGCCCTTCTTTGCCGAATGCGGGCTGGAACCGGCTTTCCGCGCCAAGGGGCGTTTTTCCGAGTTCCTCGAGAATTTCCGCATCTCAGTCGTCGAAGACGACTTTGCCGCGCTGACCGGCTGCGCTGCCCATCTGGCAGAATAATCTATCGACCGCGCGCCACCGGCCCGTCGCGACATTTTTTGTCGCAATTCCGCATGAGACGACGCCCTGCTCCGGCTTTACTACGACCAAAGGTCAGGAGTTTGGCATATGAAAACCCATGCGCGCGTGGTGGTGATTGGCGGCGGTGTCGTCGGATGTTCGGTTCTGTATCACCTGACCAAACTCGGTTGGTCAGATGTGATGCTGATCGAGCGGTCAGAACTCACCTCGGGTTCCACTTGGCACGCGGCGGGCGGCTTTCACACGCTGAACGGCGACACGAATATGGCGGCGCTGCAAGGCTATACGATCCGGCTGTATAAGGAACTTGAGGCGATTACGGGCATGTCCTGCGGCCTGCACCATGTGGGCGGCATCACCTTGGCCGACACACCGGAACGCTTTGACATGCTGAAAGCGGAACGGGCCAAGCATCGCTATATGGGCCTCGATACTGAAATCCTGTCGCCCGAGGAGGTAACGAAATTCACCGATGGTCTGGTGAATGTCCAGGGCGTTCTGGGCGCGCTTTATGACCCCTTGGATGGACATTTGGACCCTTCGGGCACGACCCATGCCTATGCGAAAGCGGCGCGGATGGGCGGGGCGGAAATCGTGCTGCACAACCGGGTGCTGGAAACACGCCCCACCGCCGAGGGTTGGGAAGTCGTCACCGAAAAGGGCACCGTCACCTGCGAACATCTGGTCAACGCGGGCGGCCTTTGGGCGCGGGAAATCGCGGCCATGGCGGGGGTTTACCTGCCGCTTCTGCCCATGGCCCACCAATATCTGGTTACCGACGACATCCCCGAAATCATGGACATCCTGAAATCGGGCCGCGAATTCCCGCATGTGATGGACCCGGGCGGCGAAAGCTACCTGCGTCAGGAAGGCCGTGGTCTTTGCATCGGTTTCTACGAAAAACCCTGTGAGCCTTGGGCGGTGGATGGCACCCCATGGGGCTTTGGCCATGAACTGCTCGACGAACAGTTCGACAAGATCGAAGATTCGGTGAACTTCGCCTACCGCCGCTTTCCCGTGCTGGAACGCTCGGGCGTCAAGCGCGTGATCCACGGCCCCTTCACCTTTGCCCCCGATGGCAACCCCCTGATCGGCCCCGTTCCGGGCCTTCGCAACTATTGGTCCGCCTGCGCCGTCATGGCGGGCTTTTCCCAAGGCGGTGGCATGGGTCTGGCCTTGGCGCAATGGATGATCCATGGCGAAGTCGAACGCGACCCGCGCGGCTTTGACGTGGCACGCTTTGGCAACTGGACCAGCCCCGGCTATACCGTGCCCAAGGTCATCGAAAACTATCAGATGCGCTTTTCGGTCAGCTACCCGAACGAAGAACGCCCCGCCGCCCGCCCCTTCCGCACGACGCCGATGTATCCGGTCTTTGACCAGATGAACGCCGTCTGGGGCGCACAATACGGGCTAGAGGTGGTGAACTATCACGCCCTGCCAGGGGAACCCCGCTATGAAGACCCGTCCTTCAAACGCTCGAACGCTTGGGAAGCCACACGGCAGGAAGTTCTGGCCGTGCGCAACGGCGTGGGCATCAACGAGGTGCAGAATTTCGGCAAATACCGCGTAACGGGCGCCGGGGCGCGGGCTTGGCTTGACCGGATCATGGCGGGGACGATTCCGAAACCGGGGCGGCTGTCGCTTACCCCCATGCTGGCGCATTCGGGCAAGATTTTCGGCGATTTCACCGTCTCTTGTCTGGCCGAGGATGAATTCCAACTGACCGCCAGCTATGGGGCCCAAGGCTGGCACAGCCGTTGGTTTGAACGGAACGCTGACCCGGACGTGCGAGTGGAAAACATCAGCGATGCAAGGACAGGTTTCCAGATTGCGGGGCCAAAGGCACGCGAACTGCTGGCGCGCGTCACGCGGGCCGATGTCAGCGCCGAGGCCTTCAAATTCATGGATGTGAAACGCATGACCGTCGGCATGGCGAATTGCATCGTGCAAAGGGTCAGCTACACCGCCGATCTGGGCTTTGAAATCTATTGCGACCATATGTCCGTGCGCCAATTGTGGGAAACGCTTTGGGCGGCGGGGCAGGATCTGGGGCTGCGCCCTTTTGGGATGCGGGCGATGATGTCGTTGCGTCTGGACAAGTGGTTCGGAAGCTGGGGCCGCGAATTCAGCCCCGACTACACCCCCGCCGAAACCGGGCTCGATCGTTTCATTCGCTGGAACAAGCCGACCGAATGGATCGGCAAAGAGGCCGCCTTGGCCGAAAAGGCCAGCGGGCCAAAGCGGCGGCTCGCCACCTTTGTCGTCGATGCGGATGATGCCGATGTGGTGGCGTGGGAGCCGATCTGGATCGACGGCACCGTGCAGGGCTTCTGCACCTCAGGCGGCTACTCGCATTTCACCGGAAAATCCGTCGCCTATGGCTTTGTTCCGGAAAGCCATTTCCGCGATGGGCTGGAGGTGGAGATCGAAATCCTAGGCCAGCGCCGCAAAGCCACTGCCCACCTTACGCCCCTCTTCGACGCAGATGGCGCAAGGATGCGGGGCTGACATGCCCCTCATCTTTTCTTCAAAAATATCCCCGGGGGCGGGCCGCAGGCCCGGCGGGGGCGGGCAGCCCCCGGCGAGCCGAGGGGGCTCGATGCCCCCGAGGCTCGCCCCTGCAGAACGCTCATGACCCATCCCGCCATCCTCATCCTCGCCGCCGGTGCCTCCTCCCGCATGGCGCCGCGCGATAAGCTACTGGAACTTGTCGGCGACGAGCCCCTGCTCCGGCGGCAGACAAGGCTCGCCTGTGAAACGGGTTGCCCCACATTCGTCGCCCTAAGCCCCTACCGCGCCAAGGCTTTGGAAGGCCTCAACTATACCCCCATCGTAATCGAAGACCCCTCCCAAGGCATGGCCGCTTCCCTGCGCGCAGGCCTTGCTGAAGCGCGCAAAATCAGCCCGCCCGCCTTGATGATCTTACCCGGCGATATGCCGGATTTCACTCTTCCCGCACTGGTCGCCATCCTCGACGGCTGGCAAGAAACCCCCAACAAAATCCTGCGCGGGCAGGCCGAAAATGGCCAACCCGGCCATCCGGCGATTTTCCCCGCCGATCTCTTCGATGAACTCGCCCAGATGCAAGGCGATCAAGGTGGGCGCACTGTCCTGCAAGCCCACCCCGACCGCATCCGCCTGTTCCCCCTGCCCGGCGCAATGGCCATCACAGATCTGGACACGCCCGAGGATTGGGCCGCCTTTCGCGCCCGAACCTAGCGCGTCAACCGCCGGATCAGGCTGGAGGTGTCGTTCCGGCCACCGCCCATCAGCTGCACCTCTTTGTAGAACTGATCCACCAAGGCCGTCACCGGCAGGCTTGCGCCAATCTCATCCGCCGTATCCAGACAAATCCCCAGATCCTTGCGCATCCAATCGACGGCAAAGCCAAAGTCGAACTGATCTGCCAGCATCGTCTTATGCCGGTTCGCCATTTGCCAACTGCCCGCCGCGCCTTGTGAAATCACCTCGACCACCGCGGCCCCATCAAGGCCCGCCTTTTGGCCAAAGGCCAAAGCCTCGGCCAGACCCTGCACCAGACCCGCGATACAGATCTGGTTCATCATCTTGGCCAACTGGCCCGACCCCGTTTCCCCCAGACGGCGGCAGACCTTGGCATAGGCCGCCATCACCGGTTCGGCCCGGTCATAATCCCCCTCTGCCCCGCCGCACATGATGGACAATTGCCCGTTTTCCGCCCCCGCTTGCCCCCCCGACACCGGCGCATCGACAAAGCCAAGGCCCTGACCCGCAGCAACATCCGCCAATTCCCGCGTCACCTTGGCGGAAACCGTCGTATGATCGACAAAGACCGCCCCCTTGCCCATTCCGGCAAAAGCCCCATCCTCGCCAAGACAAACCTGCCGCAGATCATCGTCATTGCCGACGCAGGCCATCACGAAATCCGCCCCCAAAGCCGCCTCACGCGCGGTCTGGGCCATTGCCCCGCCATGCCGGGCCACCCAAGCCTCGGCCTTGGCCGCTGTCCGGTTCCAGACCGTGACCTGATGCCCTTTGGCCGCCAGATGCCCCGCCATCGGAAAGCCCATCACACCCAAGCCAAGAAACGCCAGTTTCGCCATTGCCTTACCCTTCCGAATTGCCCTTCGCGCATCAATCGACTAGGAACCATCCACCGCCCAAGGTCAAGAACGGCCCCATCCCATGCTCCTTGCTTTCCGCTGGCTTTTGCGTCTGTTCAGCGCCCTGATTGTTCTGGGCCTGCTGGGGCTGGTCGTCGGCTATTATTTCCTGTCCGGCTCCATCCCCGCCTATGAGGATCAGGTCGAGGTGGACGGGGTTTCCGCCCCGGTCGAGATCGTGCGAAACGTGAACAACGTGCCGCATATCTTTGGAAAGACAGACGAAGACGTGTTTTTTGCCCTGGGTTTCGCCCATGCGCAGGACCGGCTGTTCCAGATGGTGCTGATGCGCCGCACCGTGCAGGGGCGGTTGTCCGAAGTCTTTGGCAACCCGACCGTCAAAACGGACGAGCTGATGCGGCGGCTGGACCTATACGGTCTGGCGCTCGACTCGGTCGAGGCGCAGGACGCGCCCACCAAAGCGGCGCTTGAGGCTTATGCGCGTGGCGTGAATGCGCGGATTTCGCAGGTAAACGATCAGGCGCTGGGGCGCGGCGCGCCCGAGTTCTTTTTCTTTCCCGGCGATATTGCCGCATGGCAACCGGCGGACAGCATCGCCATGATCAAGCTCTTGGCGCTGCAATTGTCGCCGCAGATGCAGAACGAGGTTTTGCGGGCGCAGATGTCGATGCTGCTGCCGGCAAGCCGTCTGGCCGACATCCTGCCCGACGATCCCGGCACGGCCAGTATGGCGCTGCCCGATTATGCCAGCCTGATGGCCCCCGGCCTGCCCGGCCCCGGCAAACCTTTGGTGGCGCTGCGCGATCCGCTGTTTCCGGTGCCGCCGCGCGATCTGGCCGGGGCCTCGAACGCCTGGGCGGCAGCGCCCGGGCGTTCGGCAGCGGGCGGTTCGCTGCTGGCGAATGATCCGCATCTGGCCTTTGCTGCCCCCACACCGTGGTATCTGGCGCGGCTGGAACTGTCGTCAGGTGGGGTCATCGGTGGCACGATCCCCGGTATTCCGCTGATTTTGGCGGGGCGATCCGACCAGTTGGGCTGGGGGCTGACCGCCGCCTATATGGACGATCAGGACATCCTGATGGAAGAGGTGAACCCCGCCAACCCCGAGGAATACCGGGGTCTTGCAGGCTGGGAACCCTTTACCACCGACCGCAGCATCATCGTCGTGAAAGACGCCGATCCCCTGACCGTGACCCTGCGGTGGAGCGTGAACGGCCCGATCCTGCCCGGTTCGCATTTCGATCTGGCCAGTGTCACGCCGCAAGGCCATGTCGCGGCCCTGTCTTGGACGGCTTTGCAAGCGGGCGATACGTCGATGACGGCGGGGATGCGGCTGATGGCCGCGCGTTCGGTGGCCGAGGCGCAGGTGGCCGGGGCATTGTTCAAGGCCCCCGGCCTGAACCTATTGCTGGCCGACCGGCAGGGCATTGCCTTGCAGATGGTCGGCTCGATCCCGGCCCGCGATGCGGCCCATGAAACACAGGGCCGGATGCCCGCGCTGGGATACAAGGCGCAGAACCGCTGGCAGGGCTATCTGCCCTATGCCGACAACCCGGTCGAGGTGAACCCCGAAACCGGCATCATCGGCAACACCAACAACCGCACGGTGGACCGCCCCTTCCCGCAGCATGTCAGCTTTGACTGGGGCGACACGCAGCGCATCCAGCGCTGGACGGGGCTGATGAAGGCGCGTGAGGTGCACACGCGCGGCAGCTTTGTCGAGGCGCAGTTGGATACGGTCAGCTTTGCAGCCCGGACGCTGCTGGCGCTGGTGGGGGCTGATCTGTGGTTCACCGGCGAGGCGGCGGCCGAAGGCACGCCGGAACGCAAGCGGCAAGAGGCGCTGGCCCTGCTGGCCGAATGGAACGGCGAGATGAACGAACACCTGCCCGAACCTCTGATCTATTCCGCATGGATGCGGGCGCTGAACGACCGGCTGATCCGCGATGAAATCGGGCCGATGGCCGATCTGTTCACCCATCCCGACCCGGTCTTTGTCGAACGTGTGTTCCGCGATACCGGCGGGGCGGCGGCATGGTGCGACGTGATCCAGTCGTCGCCGGTGGAAACCTGCACCGACATGGCGCGGATTGCGCTGGACGAGGCACTGCTGGACCTGACCGAACGCTATGGCCCCGCCATTGAAAGCTGGCGTTGGGGCGATGCGCATGAGGCGGCGCATGACCATCCGGTGCTGGGGCAGATCCCGCTGCTGCGGCATGTCGTGAACATCCGGCAATCGACCAGCGGCGACGGCGACACGCTGATGCAGGGCAAGACCAGCGGGGCGGAACCGGAGCCTTGGCTGAACGTGCATGGCGCGGGCTATCGCGGCGTCTATGACTTTGCCGATCCGGATTCGTCGGTCTTCATCATCGCCACCGGCCAATCGGGACATCCCCTGTCGCGCTTTTACGACGATCTGGGGGTCTTGTGGCGGCGAGGGGAATATATTCCCATGTCGCTGGACCCGGAACTGGCGCGGGCGGCGGCGGTGGGGGTGACATTGTTGTCACCGCGCAGCCCCTGACCCCCTCACCCTGCCCTTTCCCCAAGGGGAAAGGGGACGTCGTGCCCCAAATCAGACCACCGCCCTTTCACGGAACGCCCGTCCCGCCAGCACCCGTTCCACGCCCAGATCCGACAGGTCCAGCGTCTGCCAACCCCCGGTCAGGATATGTTCGGCAATGCCCCGGCCCAAGGCGGGCGATTGCTGCAAGCCGTGGCCAGAAAAGCCGGACATCAGGTAAAGGTTCGGCAGTTCCGGATGCGGCCCGACGATCGCATTCTGGTCCAGCGTGTTATAGTCGTAATGCCCCACCCAATGCCGGATCACCTTGACCGCATCGAAACCCGGTGCGCGGTGGTAAAGCTGTTCCCAGATCACCTCTTCAAACAGATGCAGGTCGGGATCAAAATCGTTGATGTCGCAGGCCTGGTCATCGGCAGGCACCGTGGCGGTGATCCAATGCGGCCCTTCGGGGCGCAGATAGAAACCCTGGTCGATCAGCAGCGGGGCCTCGGGGTGCCGCGCGTTGGGCGCGTCGATGACAAAGACGGTGCGTTTGCGCGGTTCCACCGGATGGGCCAGCCCCGCCAGCGCCATGATGGCCGTGGCCCCCGTTCCCGCCGCATTCACCAGCGCCCCGCAGGGCAGATCGCCACCCTTTTCCAAGGTCATGCCCTGCACGCGCCCCCCGGCCACCTGCACACCCACCACCCGGTCGGTGACATAACGCACCCCCATGGCCCGCGCGGCGGCCTTGAACCCACCCAGCAGGCCCATGTTGTCGAACCAACCCTCGTCCCGCGGCCCAAAGGAACCCGCCGCCAGATCATCGCAGTTCATCCAAGGATATTTCGCCCGCAACTCATCGGCCGAAAGGATCTGCGTGGCAGCCCCATGCGAACGCTGCATTTCCGCCAGTTCCCGCATCAGCGCGACATTGTCGGGGTTCGAGGTGACGAACAGATAACCATTTTCCCGCAGACCCAGATCGCCCGCCCCCGGCCCCAGATGTTCGGTAAAGTTGCGGATGAAATCGACACCAAAGCGGGAAATCTGCACGTTCACAGCGGTTGAAAACTGGCTGCGGATCGAGGCGACCGAAAGCGCCGTGGCCGCCTTGGCATAGCTGGGGTCAGGCTCCACCACTGTCACCGTGATGCCCGGATGTATCTTGGCCAGCCACCAGGCCGCCGCCGAACCCATCACCCCACCGCCCGCAATCACCACGTCCTGCATCACCGACTCCTCTGTCATGATCATGGACAAACCACGAAGCCGCCCGCTAAGACAAGGGTCGGACAACCAAAGACGGGAAAGACCCATGCCAGACGTCTTGGACGTGATGAATGCCGTGGCCCATGCCCAATCGGTGGACGAAGTCTGGGACCATGCGGTCCGCTATTTCCGGGGCCACGGGCTGGCCCGCGCCACCTATGGCTTTACCCGGTTCCGCCGGGAACGTTCCGTCGGCGACCCGGATGATCTGCTGTTCGTGTCCTCTTACCCCGCCGACTATTCGCGCCTCTATTTCCAAGGCGGTCTATACGCGAAAACCGCGATGTTCCGCTGGGTGACGCAGAACACTGGCACCTGCACCTGGCGCTGGGTGGAAGAGGCGGCCTTGAAGGGCGAGCTTAGCCCCCAGGAAATGGAGGCGATGAAGGTGAACCGGGCGGCCGGCGTGCTCGCCGGTGTCTCGATCAGCTTTCCCGAGGTTTCGGCCCGGGCCAAGGGGGCACTCGGTCTGGCCGCTGATCCGGGGATGAGCCATGATGACTTGGATGTCCTGTGGTCCGCTTGGGGCAAAGAGATCGAGGCTTTGGCCCATCTGATGCATCTCAAGATCGTGCAACTGCCGATGGCGAACCGCCGCCGTCAGTTGACCGAACGCCAACGCGAGGTGTTGGAATGGGTTGCTGACGGCAAGACAGCGCAGGATATCGGCATCATCATGGGCATCAGTCCCGCGATGGTCGAAAAGCATCTGCGACTGGCCCGACATGCGCTGGACGTGGACACCACAGCGCAGGCCGTGGCCAAGGGCACAATGCTGAACCGCATTTTCCAGCGCCCCGCCCATGCGGGAATGAACCTGCGGCTGGTCGGTTAAGGCCCAGCCACAGATCCCGACCCTGCCTAGCGGTAGCTCACCACCTCGTATTCCACCCCCTCCCGGCTCCAGAAATAGAACCGTCGCCCCGGTTCATAATCGGCATGGGCCGTCGGCGTCAGCCCTTCGGCATAGACCGCCCGTTCTGCCGCCTCCAGATCATCCACCACCAGCCCGATGTGGTTCAGCCCACCCCGCTGGCCATGGGTGTCCATCCGTCCCAGCGACACACCTTCGGCCCCCGAATACAGCGCCAGATACTGGTCCTCGGTGCCCACATGCACCGACCGCCCGCCGTGGATCGAAGGCCCTTGCCAGCGCACGTGCCAGCCAAACAGCCGCACCAGCAGCCCGGCCGTCGCGTCCACATCCCCCACCGTCACATTCACATGTTCCAGCCTTGCCATGATCTTCCCTTTCCGGATTGATTCGCATGGCTCTTTTGATAATTTCTTAAGTGCACTTTAGATCAAGGGGAATGTGATGAAGGCCCATGGTTTGACCATCGGCGATCTTGCCGCCCGCACCGGACTGGCCGTTTCCGCCATTCGCCACTACGAATCCATGGGCATCCTTTCGCCCCTGCGGAATGCAGGCGGTCATCGTCGCTATGACCGCAGCGATCTGCGCCGCCTGTCCTATGCCATGGTCGCCCAAGGCCTTGGCCTCTCGCTCGCGCGCATCGCCGAAAGCCTGCGCCACCTGCCGCAGGGCCGGGCCCCCAGCCGCCAAGACTGGACTGCCATTTCCACCGATATCCGCGCCGATCTGGAAAGCCGTATCGCGCAGCTGACCGCGTTGCGTGACCGACTGGATGGCTGCATCGGCTGCGGATGCCTGTCGCTGGAACTCTGCGCCCTGCACAATCCCGCAGATATCAAGGGCCAACAGGGTCCGGGCGCACGCAGTTTATGCGTTTAAGCAGAATCAAGGTCAGGTTTGCCGCACTCGCCCAACGGCCAGATTTTATTCAAACAGGGAACCGGGCGCTGTTGTCGGCGTTCCTTGACACAGGTGCCTGTATCCGCCGCCGGAACCTTTCCCCAAGGTTGCCGTTTCGGATACCATCGGCCGGGCTTGTCCCCCTCGACCGGTCAAACTCAACGGCGCGGCCCCCTAAGGGGACCGCGCCGTTTTTGTTTCAGCCAATCAGAGAGCAGGATTAACCCTGCGTCATCTTCGCGACTTCGGCCGCAAAGTCCTCTTTTTCCTTCTCGATGCCCTCACCCACGGCCATCCGCACAAAGCCCAGGATTTCCACCCCAGCCTCGGTCGCCGCTTGCGCCACAGTGATGTCCGGGTTCACCACGAACTTCTGGTTCACCAGCGTCACTTCTTCCAGGAACTTCTTCATCCGGCCCGGAATGATGTTGTTCTGGATCACGGCTTCCGGCTTCGGCTTGGCCGAGGCGGCGTTTTCTTCCAGCGCCTTCTGCGTCTGCACCGCCAGCTCACGCTCCAGCACCGACGCATCCATCGCCGCTTCGTTCAGCGACAGCGGGTTCGACGCCGCGATGTGCATCGCAATCTGCTTGCCAATGCCGTTGTCTGCGCCCTTCAAGGCCACCAGAACGCCGATCCGGCCCAAAGCATCCGCCGCCGCGTTGTGCACGTACGAGGCCACCGAGTCGCCTTCGATGCTCGCCATCCGGCGCAGCGTCATGTTTTCGCCGATCACGGCAATCGTTTCGTTCAGCGCGGTTTCCACCGGCTTGCCGCCCAGATCCGCCGCCTTCAGCGCTTCCAGATCCGCCGCATTCAAGGCTGCCGTCGTGATCCCACGTACCAGCGCTTGGAAGTCGGCGTTCTTGCCCACAAAGTCGGTTTCCGAGTTCACTTCGACCGCGACACCCTTGCCGCCGACAACCGCAACCCCAACCAGACCTTCCGCGGCCACGCGGTCGGCTTTCTTGGCGGCCTTCGCCAGACCCTTGGTGCGCAGCCAATCGACGGCCGCTTCCATATCGCCGTTGACTTCCGTCAGCGCCTTTTTCGCATCCATCATCCCTGCGCCGGTCGAATCGCGCAGTTCTTTTACCATTTGTGCGGTGATCGTCATCGCCGTCTCCTCAAAGATATGGTCCCGGCGCGCCTTACGCCCGCCGGGCAACAGTTCCATGTCAAAGGCCCGAAATCAGGCCTCGGCGACAGCTTCTTCTTCCGGGGCTTCTTCCAACGCGCCCAGATCCACGCCAGCCGCACCCATATGGGCCGACATCCCGTCCAGCGCCGCACGGGCCACCAGATCGCAATACAGCTGGATCGCACGGGCCGCATCGTCATTGCCCGGAATCACATAGTTCACGCCTTTGGGCGAGTTGTTGGTATCCACCACACCCACCACCGGAATGCCCAGCTTTTGCGCTTCCAGGATCGCCAGATCTTCCTTGCCCACGTCCACGATGAACAACAGGTCCGGCACGCCGCCCATTTCACGGATCCCGCCCAGCGAAGCCTGCAATTTGGCCTGCTCGCGCTCCATGTTCAGACGCTCTTTCTTGGTCAGGCCATCGGCCCCATCCGCCATCAAAGCATCAATCTGCTTCAGACGCTGGATCGAGTTCGACACGGTTTTCCAGTTGGTCAACGTGCCGCCCAGCCAGCGGTGGTTCATGTAGAACTGCGCGCAACGCTCAGCGGCCTCAGCCACCGGCTTTTGCGCCTGACGCTTCGTGCCCACGAACAGGATACGCCCGCCCTTGGCGACGGTATCACGCACGACTTTCAGCGCCTGATCCAGCATCGGAACAGTCTGCGTCAGGTCAAGGATGTGAATCCCATTGCGGTCGCCGTAGATGTATTCACCCATCTTCGGGTTCCAGCGGGCCGTTTGGTGGCCATAGTGAACGCCAGCTTCCAGCAGCTGACGCATGGTAAACTCGGGGAGCGCCATGTCGAATTCCTTTCCGGTTTCGCGCCTCGGCAAAGCCATCTCATCCCCGACGCATTCGGGAACAACCGGCGGACCCTACGGGATTTCTCCCCGCAAAAGCCCAAGCTCTGCCTGTGAAGTGGCGGTGCCTTAGCGGGTTCGGGATGGATGTGCAAGGGGATTGCTAAAGATGCCGCCCGAAATCCGTCCGCCCATGCAGAACGCGGATCACCTCCAACCGCCCCGCCCTTTCGCGGAAAAAAATCAGATGCGCCCCCACCGGACAACTGCGATAGCCGGGGCGAAGATCCACCAAACGCCCCAGCTTTCGCCCATCGGCCAAAGCACGGCAAGCATCGCGGATGTCGTCCACGTATTGATCGGCCTGATCCGCGCCCCACTGTTCCGCAGTATAGTCCCAGACCGCCGCGATATCCGCCATCGCCGCTGGCGAAAACAGCGGCAATGTCATGCCCCGTTCAACGCCGCCCGTTTGCGGGCTTTCAAGGCGTCAAAATCAAACGCCTCTGGCTCTCCGGATTGTTCCCCTTCAATCAACGCCGCCTGCAAGGCCTTCATCTGCGCCTCGCGTTCTTCCAGCAAACGCAAACCCGCCCGGATCACATCACTGGCCGAGCCATAGCGCCCCGTCCGAACCTGATCGCCGATAAACCCCGTAAAATGATCGCCCAAAGAAACGGATGTGTTCTGCACCATGGCTTTCTCCTTCCACTTCCCCGCCATCATACCAATTTTTGGTATTTCCGCAACCACTCCCCCCTTGCACCCACCCCCCGCTTTCGGCAATGACAACCCATGACCCAGACCCCAGACATCCTCTGCATTGGCTCTGTCCTTTGGGACATCATCGGCCGTTCCCCCACCGCCATGCGTCTGGGTTCCGATGTCCCCGGCCGCATCACCCGCTTGCCCGGCGGTGTCGCCATGAACATCGCCGCCACCCTCGCCCGCTTTGGCCTCGCCCCCGCCATCCTCACCGCCATTGGCCGCGATGCCGAGGGCGCGGAACTCCTCGCCGCCTGCGCCCGCCTTGGCCTTGTGACCGACCACGCCTATCTCTCCGAAGACCTGCCCACCGACCGCTATATGGCCATCGAAGGCGCCAATGGCCTCATCGCCGCCATCGCCGACGCCCATTCGCTCGAGGCTGCGGGCGACAAGATCCTCCGCCCCCTCGCCGATGGCCGTCTGGGCACCGCCGAAAACCCCTGGACCGGTCTCATCGCCCTTGACGGCAATCTCACCCAGTCCCTTCTGGCCGATATCGCCGCCTCGCCCCTTTTCGCCAAGGCCGACCTCCGCGTCGCCCCCGCCAGCCCAGGCAAGGCCGAACGCCTGCTGCCCCTGCTGAAACATCCCAGCGCCACGCTCTACGTGAACCTAGAGGAGGCGGGCCTCATCGCCCACCATCCCTTTGCCACCGCGCCTGAGGCCGCCCTTGGCCTTCTTGCCCGCGGCGCCGCCCGTGTGCTGGTCACCAACGGCGGCAAGACCTGCGCCGAGGGCACCCAAGGCGAAGGCGTCATCGAAGACAGACCGCCGCCCGTGCTGGTGACCCGTATCACCGGGGCCGGCGACACCTTTATGGCCGCCCATATCGTCGCCGAACGTCGCGGCGAAAACCGTCAGAATGCCTTGGCCGCCGCGCTGCAAGCCGCCGCCACCTATGTTTCAGGAGAAATCGGATCATGACCCTCCCCCTCACCTTCTCGCCCGAGGTGGCCGATGCCTTGGCCAAGGGCCGGCCCGTCGTGGCCCTGGAATCGACCATCATCACCCATGGCATGCCTTGGCCGGAAAACGTCGAAACCGCCAAACTGGTGGAACAGGACATCCGCGAGGCCGGGGCCGTGCCCGCCACCATCGCCATCATGAACGGCCAGATCCACATCGGCCTGACCGATCGGCAGTTGAAAGAACTGGGCCAAGCCAAAGGCGTCATGAAACTCTCGCGCGCGGATCTCGCCTTTTGTCTCGCCTCAGGCCGCACCGGGGCCACCACCGTCGCCGCCACGATGATCTGCGCCCATCTGGCCGGGATCAAGGTCTTTGCCACCGGCGGCATCGGCGGCGTCCATCGTGGGGCCGAAGACAGCTTTGACGTCTCCGCCGACCTGCACGAACTGGCGAAAACCCCGGTGATCGTCGTCTGCGCCGGGGCCAAGGCCATTCTCGATGTGCCGAAAACGCTGGAGGTGCTGGAAACCCTCGGCGTTCCGGTCGTGGCCTATGGCCAAGATGTGTTCCCCGCCTTCTGGTCCCGCAACTCGGGCCTGCCCGCGCCTTTGCGCGCCGACACGGCTGCCGAAATCGCCAAGGCCCAAGCCCTGCGCGAAACCCTTGGCCTGTCGGGCGGCACCCTCGTTGCCAACCCTGTGCCGCTGGCCGACGAAATCCCGCGTGAAAAGATTGTCCCCGTGATCGAGGCCGCGCTGGCCGAGGCCACCAACCGCAAAATCGCCGCCAAAGCGGTGACGCCCTTCCTTTTGCAACACATCTACGAAATGACCGGGGGCCAGTCGCTGGTCACCAACATCGCCCTCGTCCGCAACAACGCGCGGCTGGCGGCAGAGATTGCAGGGGCAAAGATTTAGATCTGCGCGAATTCGGCGGCCTGCCGTGCCGTCCAATCAACGGTCAACGTCCAGCCCTCCTCGCCGGTCGTTTCATGCAGCACCAGGCCCTTGCCGTGCAGCCAAGCGCGCTGCTTGCCCTGGGCAAAAGACAGCGCGAGTTCGACCTGCGATTTCGGGTCTTGCAGCATTCCCGAAATCGCCGCCAACAAGCCGTCAATCCCAGCGCCCGTCAGCGCCGAAACGGCCCGAACATCTGAACGCTGCCCTGCCTGCGCCTCAAGGGCCGTCAGAGCCGTACCCTCCACCAAATCCAGCTTGTTCCAGACCTCGATCATCGGCGTCTCAGCCTTAACGCCCAATGATTGCAGGATATCCGTCACATCTGCCGCCTGCTCGGCGCTTTCGGGGTGACTGATGTCGCGCACATGGCATATCAGATCCGCCTCCAGCACTTCTTCCAACGTCGCCCGAAAGGCCGCGACCAGCTGCGTCGGCAGATCGCTGATGAAACCCACCGTATCGGACAGGATCACCTTCTGCCCATCGGGCAGCACCAGCCCCCGCATCGTCGGGTCCAGCGTTGCAAACAGCATGTCCTTGGCCAGAACCTCGGCCCCTGTCATCCGGTTGAACAGCGTCGATTTCCCGGCGTTCGTATAACCCACCAAAGCCACGATCGGAAAAGGCACCTTCCGCCGCGCCGCCCGGTGCAGCTCCCGCGTCCGCACCACCTTTTCCAACTGCCGCCTCAGCTTGATCACTTGATCGTCCAGCGCCCGCCGGTCGCTTTCGATCTGCGTCTCCCCCGGCCCCCCCACGAAACCAAAGCCGCCCCGCTGCCGTTCCAGGTGCGTCCAGGCCCGCACCAGCCGCGTCCGCTGATAGGCCAAAGCCGCCAGTTCCACCTGCAACACGCCCTCCCGTGTCCGCGCCCGATCCGCAAAGATTTCCAGAATCAGGCCCGTCCGGTCCAGCAGCTTGACCCCCCATTCCTTTTCCAGGTTCCGTTGCTGCACCGGGCTCACCGGCCCATCCACCAGCACCAGATCAATCTCGGCCGCCTTGAACCGCGCCCCCAAATCCTCCACCTTGCCCGACCCCAGCAATGTGGCCGGTTGCACCTTGGACAGCCGCACCACCTCCGCCCCTTCCACCGTCAAGCCCGGCAGGGCCGCCGCCAAAGAGACCGCCTCGGCCAGACCCAGTTCAGGCAGGCGGCGGGCGGAACGCCCCTTCACATCGGGATGCAGCACATAGGCACGCGTCGGACGCGCGGCGGTGTCATGACCAAAGACCCCAAGGACATCATCATCCTCAGGGCCGTCCAGCGGATCATCAAACGGATCGGAACTCAGTCTTCGCCCTCGTACAGGTTGATCGGCGCACCGGGCATGATGGTGGAAATCGCATGTTTGTAGACCAGTTGCGATTGCCCGTCCCGGCGCAGCAGAACACAGAAATTGTCGAACCAGGTGATCACGCCCTGCAACTTGACCCCGTTGATCAGAAAGATCGTCACAGGAATCTTCGCCTTGCGGACATGGTTCAGGAATGCGTCTTGCAGGTTTTGTTTATCGGCGGCCATTGTTCTTGCCTTTATGCAGCTCCCCCGGGCCCACCTCTCTGCCAGAAGCGACCCTTGAACCAAGTATGGAACGGCTTTCCGGCATGTTCCAGCCCCAAAATCCGTTTTCCCTCCAAAGGTTGTATCAATGCCGCCAGCGGTTCGAGGCAAACAGCGCCAGCAGCGCGATGGTTTCGACCCGCCCCACCACCATCGCCAAAGCCAGCACCAGTTTTTCTGCGCCCCCCAGCGCGGCATGGGTTATCCCCACTTCGCCCGAGGCGGCGACCAAGGGCCCCGCATTCGCCAGCGCGCCGATTGTGAACATCAATGCGGGCTGAAAGTCGCGTCCCAGAAAGGTCAAAAGCCCCACCACCACAGCAATGGATATCCCGAAAAGCACGAAAAAGACCCAAGCCAGATAGACCCCATCCCGTCG
The DNA here is from genome assembly GCF_014652215.1 of Neogemmobacter tilapiae. Classification (GTDB taxonomy): domain Bacteria; phylum Pseudomonadota; class Alphaproteobacteria; order Rhodobacterales; family Rhodobacteraceae; genus Neogemmobacter; species Neogemmobacter tilapiae. The sequence goes on from NZ_BMYJ01000001.1 coordinate 350,138, forward strand.
CAACAAGCGGTCGCCCCCCCCACCCACGGAATTTGGATGGATGCTGCGCTCCAACTCTCGGGCGCCTTGGCGGAACAGGGCATAGACCCGCAGCAACTTGACCCCACCCGCCGTCGTCGCGATCCCCCCTCCGATCATCGCCAGCCCCGCAAGGATCAACCCCGGCGACGACAGGCCGGCCCAGAACCGTGCCGTATCCCAATCACCCGACACAAAACCCGTCGTCGTCAGGAATGACAGGCAGGTAAACACACTCCCCCACAGGGCCGGGAAAAAGCCGCGTGCGGCCAGTGTGTCGTTTTCTTCCAGCACCGCAATCGTATGGCGCAGCATCAAGGCGACCGACAAACCCAAAACAATGGCCAGCGCCATGCGCAATTCTCGGTCTTGCCAAAGATGGCGACGGCGCAGCGGCACACCAGCCCCCGGCAAACTTTGGCGGGTAATGGCATAGACCAAAAACAGCGCCATGACCATTTCACCCGGAACCCCCGCGCTGGATCCGGCCAGTCCCCCAACGGGCGATATTCCCGAGGTGGACAAAATCGCCATCGAATGGGTCAGCGCCACCAGGTTGCTTTCCCCCAGCAGCGCCAAAAACACCCAAAGCAGGAACGTGAGACCCACATAGACCGGCAGAACGGCCACCAGGTGCAAGGCAATGCGTTGGCCGGGGTCAATCAACCTTGTTTCTTCCTGCCGCCGACCCGGCGCCCGCCCGGACAGCACTTCGACCCCGCCAAGGTTCAGCGGGGCGAGTATAGCCAAGGCCGCGACGAGAATGAACAAGCCGCCCAACCAACCAACCAATGACCGCCACAAATGCAAGGACGGGGCCAAACGGCCATGTTCGTAAACGGTGGCCCCGGTGGTGGTCAGGCTAGACACCATTTCGAACCAGGCATTCAGCAACGTCGTATCACGCAACGCCTGATGCAGGGGCAGCGCCAACATCAACGGCAGCAACGCGAAAGACAGAACAAAAGCGAAAAGGTCTGCCCTTGCGCGATCGTCGGCGCGGCGGTTCATCGTTGCAAGCGCCAACAGAACCGTCAGCACCAGACCAAGCGTCCCACCGTAAAAAAAAGGCCGGGCAATATCATGATCCCGCTGCGTCATGGCGTGCAGGGCGGGCAAATACATCGCAAGCGCCGCAAGGCCCGGCAGAACAACCAGCAGCGGCAATTCAGACAGGCGGCGCATCCACATCAGAAGAAATCAACCGACACTTGCAGCAGCCGCTCGACCTCGGGCACGTCCTTGGCCATGCAGAACAGCGCGATCACGTCGCCCTCTTCAATCTTCAAATCCCCGACCGGTTTCAGCACCTTGTCGCCCCGCATCAACCCGCCGACCAGCACGCCTTCGGGAAATTCGATGTCGCGGATCAAACGGCCCGACAGGGGCGAGGTGCCCAGAACCTGCGCCTCGATCATCTCGGCCTCGTTGTCACCGATGGAATAGACGGCGCGCACGCGCCCATGCCGGATATGCCGCAGAATCGACGAAACCGTGGTGGCACGCGGGTTGATATAGGCGTCAATGTCCAACGGGGCCATCAGCGGCACCAGCGTCGGATCGTTCACCAGCGCAATCGCCATCGGACAGCCCGCCGATTTGGCCCGCACCGACACCAGCAGGTTGGTCTTGTCGTCATCCGTCACGGCCAGCACCGCATCGGCCCGGTCAATCGCCGCCTCCAGCAGCAATTCGCTGTCCATCCCATCGCCCAGCAAAACGATGGTGCGCGACAATTGATCTGCCGCGGCCTCGGCCACGGCCCGGTCGCGTTCAATGATCTTGGCGCGGATACGGTCGGTCCGGGCCTCTAGGGCCTTGGCCACGCCCAGCCCCACGTTGCCGCCGCCCACAATGACCACGCGTTCCTGCTTTTTCGTCGTCTTGCCAAAGATTTCCAGCGAACGGGTCAGGTCTTCGCTGTGACAGAACACATAGATCTGATCGCCCGCGAACAGCTGATCGCCCGGTTCCGGCGCGAAGAGATTGTCCTCGCGTCGAATGCCGACGACAATGGCCCGCAGGGTGGAAAACAGTTCCGACAATTGCCGCAGCGGCGTGTTCAGCACCGGGCAATCCTCGTCCAGCGCAATGCCCAAAAGCTGGGCCCGTCCGCCCATGAAACTTTCGGTGTCAAAGGTCGCAGGCGCGGCCAGTCGTTGCAAGGCTGCTTCGGCCACCTCGCGTTCGGGGCTGATGATCACGTCGATGGGCAGATGGTCGCGCCGATAAAGTTCGTCATACCGCCCGTCCATATAGGCGCTGGCGCGCAGGCGGGCGATCTTTCGGGTGACGTTAAAGACGGAATGGGCCACCTGACAGGTGACCATGTTCACCTCGTCCGAATGCGTGGCGGCGATGATCATATCGGCATCCCGCGCACCCGCCCGGTCCAGCACATCGGGGTGGCTGGCAAAGCCTTCGATGCCCGTCACATCCAGCGTATCGGTGGCCCGACGCACCAGATCGCCATCGACATCAACAATGGTCACATCGTTCTTTTCACCGGAAAGGTGGCGGGCAATCTGCCAACCGACCTGCCCCGCGCCACAGATGATGACTTTCATGGATTGCCCTTCTGCGGCCTGCCTTGGCGAACAGGTGCCACGGGACGGGGGCTTCGGTCAAGGAAGGCTGCGGCTTTGATCCGCAGCAGCCAAAGACCACAGTCTGTCTTTGCAGCCCCCCGGTTCCCAAGCACTGGTCTGCGCAGAAGGATCAAAGCCATGCACCGGCCATTCATAATGAATTCGTATTATTGAATACATTATGACTTTCATGGCCTTACCTGCTATTTCACGCGTGAAATTCCTCGATCAATCCTCATCCCCCAAATCCTCATCATCCTCCAGATGCGCGACCCGTCCACCCGCCTTGTGGGTCGTGACAACCCCCAGCGATTTCAATTTCCGATGCAGGGCGCTGCGTTCCATCCCCACGAAATTCGCCGTGCGGCTGATATTCCCGCCGAACCGGTTGATCTGGGTCAGCAGATATTCCTTCTCAAACAACTCCCGCGCCTCCCGCAGCGGCAGCGTCGCCAAGGCCCCGCCCAGAACCAGCCGCCCGTCCCCTTCCGGAACGACCTCCCGCCCGGGTAACTCCCGCGGCTCAATCGGCCCGGTGCCTTCACCTAGGATCAGCAGCCGCTCGATCACATTCCTCAACTGCCGGATATTCCCCGGCCATTGCATCGTCTGAAGCATCGCCTCCGCCTCCGCCGACAATTCGCGCGGCGGCAGACCCTGGGTCCGGTGGAAGGTCTCAATGAAAGCCCTCGCCAGATCAGGAATATCCTCACGCCGGTCTTCCAAACTAGGCACCGCAATCGGCACCACATTCAGCCGGTCATACAGTTCCTGGCGGAACCGCCCGCCCAAGATCTCGGTTCGCAGATCCCGCGTGGTCGACGAAATCACCCGCAGATCCACCCGCACCTTGTCAGCCCCGCCCACGCGCAAAAATTGCTGTTCCGTCAAAACCCGCAGGATTTTCGATTGCGTCCCCAGCGGCATGTCGGCCACTTCATCAAAATAGACGATCCCGCCATGCGCCTGTTCCAAAAGCCCCGGCTCTACTCGCCGATCCGCCCCTTCTCGCCCGAATAGAACCTCTTCCATCCGGTCCGGTTCAATCGTCGCCGAAGACACCACCACGAAAGGCCCCGCCGCCCGGTTCGAATGGGCATGAATATAGCGCGCCGCCATTTCCTTGCCCGAACCCGAAGGCCCCGTCAGCATCACCCGCCCGTTTGATTTCGTCACCTTTTCCAACTGCGACTTCAGCCCCCGGAACGCGGTCGAGGCCCCGAGCATTTCTGTCGGTGCCCCATCCCGTCGCCGCAATTCGCTGTTTTCCCGCCGCAGCCGGCTGGTTTCCATCGCGCGGCTCACAACCACCATCAACTGATCAATGTTGAAGGGCTTTTCGATGAAGTCGTACGCCCCCTGCTTGATCGCCGCCACCGCAATTTCGATGTTGCCATGACCCGAGATGATCACCACCGGCACATCCGGATTATCCCGCCGCACATGTTTCAGGATGTCGATCCCGTCCATCCGGCTGTCTTTCAGCCAGATGTCCAAAATCATCAGCGCCGGAGGCTCCGCATTGATCGCTGCCAGGCATTCATCGGCATTCGCGGCCAGCCGCACACCAAACCCTTCGTCCTTCAGGATATCCCCGATCAATTCGCGGATGTCGCGTTCGTCATCGACAATCAGAATGTTGCTCATGTTTCCCTACCCCACCTGTTCTTGACCACCCGGCAGCGGCAGCAGGATTTCCGCCATCGCTCCCGCATGGGTATTTCCGTCAAAGACCGGCGCATCGGTCAAAACCAATGTCCCGCCATGTTCTTCGATGATCTTCTTCACGATGGGCAGGCCCAGACCCGTGCCCTTTTCGCGCGTCGTCACATAGGGTTCGAACAGCCGCGCCCGGTCGGGAGGCAGGCCCGTGCCGTTGTCCGCAATCCGGATCAGCACCTTTTCGCCCTGAACCCCCAAGGACACACGAATTTCGCCGGGATAACCATTGCCCGCCACATGCGCTTTGGATTCAATGGCTTCGCCCGCGTTCTTGATCAGATTTGTTAGCGCCTGTCCGATCATCGTCGCATCCACCTCGGCCATCAGCGCACCGTCCGGAAGGTCGGCCTTGATCTCTACATCCGGCTGGCCCGCCCGCTGCAAGGTCACCGCGTCCTGCACCAGCCGCGTCAGATCGCATTCCCGCCGTTCGGGTTCCGGCATCCGTGCAAATTTCGAAAACTCGTCCACGATCCGCCGCAAGTCATTGGTCTGCCTTATGATCACGTCCGCATATTGGTTCAGTTCGTCGTCCTGTTCGCCCACCAAAGGCCCGAATTTACGGCGGATCCGTTCAGCGGAAAGCTGGATTGGTGTCAGCGGGTTCTTGATTTCATGCGCGATCCGCCGCGCCACATCTCCCCAAGCCGCCATCCTTTGCGCCGAAACGAGGTCTGTCACGTCGTCAAAAGCCACCACATAGCCCTCAAGGTTCCCAGCCTCGTTCCGCCGCCCGCTCATCCTGACCAGCAGGCTTTCCATCCTCCCCTGCCGCACCAGCCGGATTTCCTCTTGCACCGCCGCCCCGCCCCCCTGGCGCACGCGGTCGAACAGCCCGGCGAATTCCGGCACGGCCAGCGCTAGGGCCTGATCCGCCACACCTTCCTGAAAGTCCAAAAGCCGCTCGGCTGCCCGATTGGCAAAGTCGACATGCCCTTGCGCATCCAGCCCGATCACCCCGGCCGTGATCGAGGTCAGGACCGAATTGAAAAGACGACGACGCCCCTCGGTCTGCGCGTTGCTGTCGATCAGGGCCTCGCGCTGGCCCTTTAACTGCCGCGTCATCTGGTTGAAAATACGCCCCAGCATGGCGATTTCATCATCGCCCTCATCCTCGACCACCCGAACATCCAGATCGCCTGCCCCAACCCTTTGCGCTGCCCCCGTCAACCGCCCGACAGGCCGCGACAGGCGTTCGGCAAACCAAAGGCCCAGCCAGATCGCCGCCAGAATCAGGATCAGCGCAAAGCCCAGATACAAAAGCCCAAATTCAAACAGCAGCCGCCCACGTTCGCTTTCCAACTGATGATAAAGCTGCACCGTTTCCCGCGTTTCATCCAGCAGCGACAGGATCGACCCATCCACCTGCCGCGAGACGTAAAGATAGCGGTCCGCAAAGGCCGAGAGATGCACAAGCGCGCGGAATTCGTTGTTGGCCCAATCTTGGATGACGACGATTTCCCCCGCCTTGGCCCGCGCAATGTCCTCAACCCCAGGGCGTTCGAAATCGAACAGATAGGATCGCTCGCCCCTCGTTCGCAACTCGCCCCCGCCGTCGATCAGATAGGCCTCGCGCAGACCGCGCTGAACCAGGGCCTGCCCTTGACTTAGCACCGGGCGCAACTGGTCGTCGGCCAGCAACGGAGTGCTGGAACGCGCCGCGTTCAGATAGCCGGCCAGCGCCTCGGCGTCGTCAATCAGACCCTGCTTGTGTTCCGCCTCATAGGCCTCGGCCGCCGAAAGCGAATTGCCCACGACATTGCGTACCCGTTCGGAAAACCACCCCTCTAGCCCCAGGTTGATGCTGAACAGCGCAAACACGGCCACCAGAATCGTCGGCACCAGCGCCACCAGCGCAAAGACACCCGATAGCCGCAGATGCAGGCGCGACCCCGCCGAACGGGAACGCCGCGCCGAAACGATGCTGGCCAAGCGCGCCAGAACCAGCGCGGCCAGCACCAGCACATAGACCAGATCGGCCAGCAGGATCACCCGCAGCAGCCGCGAATCCGTGCCGGTACCAAAAGCCCCCAACGACAGAAAGGTGGCCACTGCCAGAATCGGTCCAAGCACGCTCAAACCAATGGTCAGGGCCGTCTGCACCCTGCGCCTGCGCCGCAGACGCGACAGGCGTTCCATCCATGTGTTGCCGTAAAGCCCGCTCGTCAAACGCTTTTGCCCCAATCTGGTGGGGACATTAACGTTCCACCACCGCCATATCTTGCGTCTCTGCTGCTTTGCGGCACGCCTGACACGCAGGATGTTGCGGTTTTACATCAGCTTGCGCCGCCTTGTCACGCGAATATCCAGATCGGTGATCTTCTTGCGCAAAGTATTGCGGTTGATGCCCAGCAGGTCGGCGCATTTCGCCTGATTTCCCGCGGTGGCATCCAGCGCAATCTCGATCAGCGGGGCCTCCACCTCACGCAATATCCGCTGATAGACGCCGGGCGGCGGCAGTTGACCGCCATGCAGATCGAAATAGCGTTTCAGATGCCGCATGACCGAGGCCGACAATTTGTCGCCCTCGCCGCCCACAGCCCCCCGCAGGGGTTCCATGGTCGGCTGGCTTCCCAAGGCACCTTCGACTTCAGCACGCGAAATCTCGGGCTCGCTGCCCGTCACCATCAACCGACGCAGCGTGTTTTCCAACTGCCGCACGTTGCCCGGCCAGCCATACGACCGCACCAGTTCCCGCGCCTCGCCCGACAGACGCCGCGCGCTGCCGAAATCCCGCTCGCCCCGCGCCAGAAAATGTTCGGCCAGCAGCGGAATGTCATCGACCCTTTCCCGCAAGCTGGGCACATGCAGCGTCACCCCCCCCAGCCGATAGAACAGATCCTGCCGGAATTCGCCCGTCTCGATCTTGCCCGACAGATCAATCTGGCTGGTCGCCATGATCCGTGGCGCATTGTCGCCCAGCATGTCCAGCATCCGTACGGCCCGCGCTTGTGCATCCTCGTCGAAATCCGCCACTTCGTCGAACACCAGACTGCCGCCCTTGGCCCGCGCCACAAGGCTGGATGGGCCATCCATGCCTTGCAGATCGGCCGCCTGCGCCACGACAAAGGGCATCGTCCGCCGGTCGGAGAAATCATGGATCGCCCGCGCGATCAGGCTTTTGCCGGTGCCGCTTTCCCCCGTGACAAGCACTGGCAGATCGGTGTTCATCACCCGCGCCACCAGCCGATAGAGCGCCTGCATCGCCGGCGTCCGTCCCACCAGCGGCAGGTCTTCCACCCCTTCGCGCAGCGGCAGCGCAGGCGTCGGTTTCGCATTGGCCCGCCGCTTCAATTCCAGCGCCTTGGCCGATTTCTTCATGAGATCGGGCAGGTCAAAGGGTTTCGGCAGATATTCGAACGCCTCGGCCTCGGCCGCCTGAATGGCGGTCATGATGGTGTTCTGCGCCGAAATCACGATCACCGGCAGGCCGGGGCGCAACTGGCTAATGCGCGGCAGCGCCTCCAGACCATTTCCATCGGGCATGACCACATCGGAGATCACCAGATCGCCCTTGCCCTCTTCCACCCAGCGCATCAGCGTCATCAGGCTCGATGTTGCATGAACCTTGCACCCCGCCCGCGTTAGGGCCTGCGTCAGCACCGTGCGGATCGTGCGGTCGTCATCGGCGACCAGAATCGTGCCGTCCATCAGGAACGCTCCTTCTTCGTGATTTTATCGGCCGGGGCCATGGGCAGCGACACGCGGAACACTGTCCGCCCCGGCACGCTGTCCACTGCAATCCAGCCGTCATGTTCGGTGATGATCTTTGACACCAGCGCGAGCCCCAGCCCCGTCCCGTTTTCGCGGCCCGAGACAAACGGCTCGAACACTTCTTCCGCGATATGGGCAGGCAGGCCCGGCCCGTCATCGATGATTTCCACTTGCAGGGGCAAGGGATTGCCCGTTCCATCCTTGCGCCGCAGACGCAGCGACAGGTCATAGAAGGTGTGCAGCCGGATCGTCCCGCCCTTTGGGCCCGCCGCCTCGGCGGCATTCTTGATCAGGTTCAGAAAAACCTGCACCAGTTGATCGAGATCGGCAAAGGTGTTGGGCAGGGAGGGATCGTACTCCTCCACTATCGTCATCTGCGTGGCAAAACCGACCATCGCCGATTTCCGTGCCCGGTCCAGTGCGTCATGGATGTTCACCGGCTTGCGTTCCGGCGGGCGGACATTGCCGAACTGTTCCACCTGTTCCAGCAGTTTCACGATCCGCTTGGTTTCCGCCACGATCAGATCGGCCAGTTCCATATCCTCGGGCGACAGGTTCATCGCCAGCAACTGCGCTGCCCCCGAAATGCCCGCCAGCGGGTTCTTGATCTCATGCGCCAGCATTTCCGCCATGCCGATGGCCGATTTCGCCGCCGTTTTCGCTTGCACCGCACGGCCCAGCCGATCGGCAATTTCGCGCGGGGAAATCAGCAGCATGATGATTTCCGCATTGTCGGCCATCGGCGCGATCTGGACCGTGCATTGCAACGGGGGCCGTTCGCCGCTGGTCACGTCCACGTCATTGATGAACAAGGCCGCCTGATTGGCCCGCGCGCGTGCCATGGCGGCATCCATATCCGCGTCGATATGCACCCGGTCCAGCGCCGGTTGGCCGCGCAAACCCTTGGCCGAGGCGTTCAGGAACACTTCCGCCGCAGGATTGACCTCTAGGATCAACCCTTGAGCATCGACCAGCAGCGCCGGAGTGGGCAGCGAGGCCCAGATCACCCCTGGTACCGGATAGGGCGCGGTGAAATTCTTCATGCGGCCTCCGGAATTGGGGCTTCGGTGAAAGCCTCGATCAGCGCGCGCTCCACCTGCAACGGTTGCTCAGATTGCAGCACGATGGCCCGGTTCAGCCCGGTGCCCGCCGCCTCCAGATACCAGCCCAGATGTTTGCGGGCATTCTTGATGCCAAGTTCCAGCCCATAAAACGACAGCATGTCGCGGTAGTGGCCAATCACCAGATCCGCCAGCGCCGCCCCCGTTGGCACCACAGGTGCCGCTTGGCCAAAGAGTTCCGCCGCCACCTGGGCCAACAACCAGGGCCGCCCCTGCGCACCACGGCCGATCATCACCCCATCCGCGCCCGACTGCGCCAAGGCGGTTGCCGCCCGGCCCCCATCGGTGATGTCGCCATTCGCCACGACTGGAATGGTCACGGCATCCTTGACCGCCCGGATCGCCGCCCAATCGGCCTGCCCCTTGTAGAACTGGCAACGCGTGCGCCCGTGAATGGTGATCATGCTGATCCCCGCGCCTTCGGCCCGCCGCGCAAGCGTTGGTGCGTTCAGCAGCGCATCATCCCAGCCCAGCCGCGTTTTCAGCGTCACAGGCACGGACACGGCCCCCACCACCGCCTCGATCAGCGTCAGCGCATGGTCCAGATCCTTCATCAGCGCCGAGCCGGAATAGCCGTTGGTCACCTTTTTGGCTGGGCAACCCATGTTGATGTCGATGACCCGCGCGCCCTGGCCTTCGACATAGCGCGCCGCCTCACCCATCCAATAAGCCTCACGCCCCGCCAGTTGCACCGAGGTCGAAGCCTGATCGAAGCCCAGCTCGGCCCGCGCCCGCGCCAGGGGCCGTGCTTGCACGATTTCCTGACTGGCGACCATCTCGCTGACCACCAGCCCTGCGCCAAAGCCCGCCACCAACCGCCGAAAGGGCAGATCGGTGATTCCCGCCAGCGGAGCCAGCAGAACAGGAGGGTCAACAGGCACCGTGCCAAGGGTAAAGGCCACGAAGGATTCCTTTCATCTGAAGGTTCAGCTAGGCCCCGACTGCCTAAGCCGCAATCGTAAACGCTGCAAATTTGCGCGCCTTTCCAATATCGCCTATTTTTTAGGCGAGTGCGAGGGGGGTGCCGCCCGATTGTTTTGCCCTAAAGCATCGCCTATGACGGGCGCATGACAGTGGCAGCGATCATTCTGGCGGCAGGACGCGGAACGCGGGCAGGCGGCACCATTCCCAAGCAATGGCAAATGCTTGGCGACCGTCCGGTGGTGGCCCATGCGCTGGCCGCCCTGACGCGGGCCGAGATCGGGTTGCGGGTGCTCGTGTGCCATGCGGATGATCTGGCGCAAGCCCAAGCCTTGGGCAGCGAGGCGCTGATTGTGGTGGGTGGGGCCGAACGGGACGCCAGCGTCAAGGCGGGGCTTTTGGCCTTGCAGGGGCGCGGGGTGACGCGCGTCTTGATCCATGACGGGGCGCGACCGTTTCCGGGGCCTGTGATCCCTGCGCTGCTGGCGGCGCTGGAGAGGCATCAGGCCGCGGCACCGGGCCTAGCGGTCAGCGATGCGCTTTGGCGCGTCGATCAAGGGCGGATCGCGGGCCTGCAAGACCGGGCTGGCCTTGCACGGGCGCAGACGCCGCAGGGTTTTGCCTATGAAGCCATCCTTGCCGCCCATCTGGCCCATTCGGGCGGGGCGCTGGACGACGTCGCCGTGGCGATGGCGGCGGGGCTGGACGTGGCGATGGTGCCGGGGCACGAAGACAATCTGAAACTGACATGGCCGGAAGATTTCGCCCGCGCCGAACGCATTCTGAGGGGCAAGATGGATATCCGCTTGGGCAATGGCTTTGATGTCCATGCCTTTACCACCGGCGATCATGTCGTGTTGTGCGGGGTCAAGATCCCGCATTCCAAGGCACTGCTGGGCCATTCCGATGCCGATGTTGCCATGCATGCCCTGACCGATGCCATCTATGGCGCCTTGGCCGAAGGCGACATTGGCCGCCATTTTCCGCCCAGCGATCCGCAGTGGAAAGGGGCCGACAGTGCCATTTTTCTGGCCCATGCCGCCGAACTGGCCGCGCAGCGCGGCTTCCGGCTGGGCAATGCCGACGTGACCATCATTTGCGAAAGGCCCAAGATCGGGCCGCATGCCGCCGCCATGCAGGCGCGGCTGGCCGAAATCATGCGGGCCGATGTCGCCCGCATTTCGGTCAAGGCCACAACATCCGAACAACTAGGCTTTACCGGCCGCGAAGAAGGCATTGCGGCCATCGCCACCGTCACATGGATAAAAGAATGATCCGCGCCATCACCACTTTTGGCTTTGTCGGCCTGCTGAAGCCCGCCCCCGGCACATGGGGCTCGGCCGCTGGTTTGGCCCTTGGCATCGCCCTGCACTGGCTTGCGGGCTTTCCGCTTTTGGCCGTGACGACCCTTGCGGTGACCCTTCTTGGATTTTGGGCCTGCGCGCAGGCCCTCAAGGACCGCCCCGGCGACGATCCGGGTGAGATTGTTGTTGACGAGGTGGCGGGTATCCTGCTGGCCTATTGCATTCCCGCGCTGGCTTTCTTTGGCCGTGGCAATGCGCCCGATCTTTTGCCTTGGCCCGCGCCTCTGGCGACCTTTCTGCTGTTCCGGCTGTTTGACATCTGGAAGCCTTGGCTTGTGGGCCGGGCCGACCGGCGGGGCGATGTGCGGGGCGTGATGGAGGATGATCTTTGGGCCGGGTTGTTCGCGGGCATCGGCACCATCGTTCTTGGCTTTCTCTATCACGTGGTCTTTGTCTTTTGACCGCCGCCCGCGTCCTTGACCTAGCCCGCGCCAAGGGCTGGCGCATCGCCACCGCGGAAAGCTGCACGGGCGGCATGGTCAGCGCCGCATTGACCGCGATTCCAGGCTCTTCCGACGTGTTCGACCGGGGCTTTGTCACCTATTCCAACGCGGCCAAGCAAGCGATGCTGGGCGTTCGGGCTGACACGCTCGCGGCTTTTGGGGCCGTCAGCGAAGAGGTCGCCGCTGAAATGGTGCAAGGGGCCTTGGCCCATTCCGATGCGCAATTGGCGGTGGCCGTGACGGGTATCGCCGGGCCAGGCGGGTCAGAGTTCAAACCCGAAGGGCGTGTCTGCTTTGCAGTGGTCAGCCCCAACGGGGTGCTGACGGAAACGGTCGAGTTCGGCGCAAAAGGCCGCCAAGCGGTGCGCGTGGCGGCCTGTGATCATGCCTTGGCTTTGTTGCTGCGTGGCCTGGCTTAGCCGTCCAGCTTGGTCAGATCAGCGACCTGCCCGCAGATGGTGCGGATGCGGTGCAGCAGGTTCAGGCGGTTGCGGCGGACGATGGAATTGTCGCTGTTCACCTGCACGGCGGTAAAGAAGGCGTCGATGGGCGCGCGAAGGGTGGCCATCGCGGTCATGGCGGTGGTGAAGTCTTCTTTCGCCATCGCCGGGGTGATGATCTTTTCGGCCTGATCAAGGGCGTTGAAAAGGGCGGTTTCTTCCGGGCCTTCGGCGAATTTGGGATCAGCGCCAAAGGAATATTCGACGCCATCCTTGGCCTCGGCTTGGGTCAGGATGTTGTTGGCCCGCTTGAAGCCTTGGATCAGGTTCGCGCCGTCATCGGTTTTGAGCGTCGCGCTGAGGGCTTCGGCGCGTTTCACCAGCAGGGTGAGGTCGTCATTGCCGGGCATGGCAAGGCAGGCGTCGATGATGTCGTGGCGGATGCCTTGGTCTTTGAGGAAGACTTTGAGGCGGTCGTGGAGGAAGGCGAGAACACCATCGCCTTCGTCCTTGTAGCCTCCATCAACCAACGCTTTGAAATCCAGATAATTCCTGCCCTTGCGGTGTTCCTCTAACTCGTGAGGAACTTTGTAAGACTGTGGGGTCAACTTTAGCCCAAACTCGCCGTTTGCACGATCCAATAGCGCGAGGATAAGCAAACCGCCCAACCCATCACCATTTTCTTGAGCGTTCAGTTTGAATAGCAAGTTTTGGATGTTGCCGAGTTCCAACCATCGAAGTTGGCTTCCTTGCACCCCATTCCCAACCACCAATCGAATAACCCCCAACGCCGCCCTCCGCAGCGCGAAGGGGTCTTTGCTGCCTGTGGGCTTTTCATCAATCGCCCAGAAGCCTGTCAGCGTGTCGATCTTGTCGGCCAGCGCCACAGCGACCGAAACCGGCTCGCTCGGCACAGCATCCGACGGCCCCAAGGGCGAATAGTGGTCGCGGGCGGCATTGGCCACGGGCGCGGGAAGACCCGCTTCCAGCGCATAATAACGCCCCATAACCCCTTGAAGTTCCGGGAATTCCCCCACCATAGCCGAACGCAGGTCCAGCTTTGCCACCCGCGCCGCCTGTTCGGCGGCATCGGCATCGGCCCCGACCAGCGGCGCAATCTCGCGCGCCAGCGCCGCGATCCGTGCAATCCGTTCCGCCTGCGAACCCAGCTTGTTGTGGAAGGTCACGGCTTTCAAACCCTCCTCCCACTCGCCCATGCCCGTCTTCGCCACGCGCAGGTCGTTGTCCCAAAAGAACGCCGCATCCGACAGGCGGGCGGTCAGAACCTTTTGGTTCCCCGCCAGAATGGTCGCGCCTTGGTCGGCGGTTTCGCGGTTGGCGACGGTCACGAAGCCTTCGATCCGGCCCGTCTTGGGATTCTTCACCGAAAAGAATTTCTGATGCTCCCGCATCGAGGTCTGCAAAACCTCGGGCGGAAGGTGCAGGAATTGCTCGCCAATCCGCCCCATCAAGACCACCGGCCATTCGACCAGCCCTGCCACTTCCGTCAACAGCCCCGCGTCCGGCACAACCTCCAGCCCCGCCGCAAAGGCCAGGGTTTCGGCGTCGTGCCAGATCTTGGCCTCACGATCCGCCGAATCCAGCACCACATGGGCGCGGGCCAGCTTGGCGCGGTAGTCGTCGAAATTCGTCACGGTAAAGCGGCCGGGCGCCATGAAACGATGGCCATCAGTGGAGTTGCCCGAAACGATGCCGTCCACGTCCAAAGGCACCACTTCCGAACCGCCCTCATCCGCCATCAGGCAGAGGATGGAATGCAAAGGCCGAACCCATTTCAGCGCGCCGGAACCCCAGCGCATGGATTTCGGCCAGGGAAAGTTGCGGATGGTGGTTTCCAGCACCTCGGCCAGAATTTCGGCGGCCTTGCGGCCCGGCTTTTCCACAACGGCAAAATAGACCTGCGCCTTTTTGTCGTCCCGCACCTCAAGCTGTTCTTTCGTCAGGCCGGTCGAACGTAGAAAGCCTTGCAAAGCGGCATCCGGCGCATCGGTGCGCGGGCCTTTGCGTTCTTCGCGCACGGCGTGGCTTTCGGCAGACAGCCCCTCAATCGCCAAGGTCAGACGGCGCGGCGTCGAAAAGGCCCCGGCGCTGGCATAGTGCAGACCGGCCTGAACCAGTCCCTCGGTGACCAGTTTCTTTAGATCCTCGCGGGCGCGGGCCTGCATCCGGGCGGGGATTTCTTCGGAAAAGAGTTCGATCAGGATATCGGGCATGGGCTTGGTTCCGGCGAAGGGTCAGATCCACTCAAGATTGACGCGGGTTTTCGGATAGCGGGCGGCGATCGTCTCGCGCAAGGCGGCGAAGTCGGCAGCACGGTCGGGAATCTGGTATTCATGGGTTTCGGCGGCGGTCAGGCCGATGCGGTCCAACAAGCCATCGGCCAAAAGCCGCGGCAGGATTTCCAGTTCGGCCCCTTCGACATCGATCTTGACAAAGGGCACACTTGCACCTTTGTCCAACGCCTCGGCCAGAAAGGCTGGAAAATCAATCATCGGCACTTCCAGCACTTCTTGGCCCGATTGGCCGGTAGCACGGTGATCGGCATAGATCGAGTTTCCCTCGCCCGCATGGGACGGATCCCCATCCAGCGCCGAGGTGCGGTAAAAGCTTACCTGACCGGCCTTGGCCCCCACCGCTACGGCATGCAGGATAACATTGGGCGCATCGGCAAATTTCTTTTGCAAGATCGACAGGGCGTGCGGATCCGGTTCAAACGCATGGACAGTCGCCCCGGTGGCCGCCAGAACTTCGGTCACTTTGCCGACATTCGCCCCACAGTCGAAAACCACATCGCCTGGTTTCAATGCGGCGCAGACCATTGCCAGAATCCCGTCAGAGTGCCCGCGCCGACGCGCATTCTGCGCCCGACGCTGCAATTTGGCGATCAGTTCTTGCTGGCTGGATATTCTGGCCTGCAAGCGAGCAATCTGCGCATCCTTTTTCTGCAACACTTCAGCGCGGCGCCCAACGCGCAAAAGGCGCGGCAGCAGTTTCATTCTGCGGCCCCGTTCAGTTGTTGCCAAGCAAAGGCCCGGCCGTCCTCCATCACGGCCACGACAC
The DNA here is from genome assembly GCF_014652215.1 of Neogemmobacter tilapiae. Taxonomy (GTDB): domain Bacteria; phylum Pseudomonadota; class Alphaproteobacteria; order Rhodobacterales; family Rhodobacteraceae; genus Neogemmobacter; species Neogemmobacter tilapiae. The sequence continues at coordinate 365,550 of NZ_BMYJ01000001.1, forward strand.
GATCCACGCCGGGCCGGATATCAGCGACAGAAAGGAAGGCCACCGCGCGACCCTGTTCCAAGGCCGTTCCGATTTCGCCAGCGTCAAAGCAATCAAACCAGGGCGGCGCGATCAGGGGTTCGGGCTTTTCATAGACCACATAGGTCTCGGTCAAAGTCGCCAGCGATGTGGGCGTGGTGAAACAGGCGCGAAACCGAATGGGCGAGCTTTCGCCATCGGTGCCGGTGACATCATTCACCAAAATAGCCTCGGGCTGGCCGCCCGTGACGGGCGTCAGCAGGATTTCGGCACCGGGGGTAAAGGCCACCGGTTCGTAATAGGCATAGACCTGCTGGTAATACATAAAGGCCCCGGCGGCCAACCCGGCACTGATCAAGAAAGCCCCCACCCATTTGCCATTCACGCGCTGGCCCCCGCTTCGGTTTGCACAAAGGCATCGGCACAGGCCTTGGCCAAAGCGCGGACCCGGCCGATATAGGCCTGCCGTTCGGTGACAGAAATCACGCCACGGGCATCGAGCAAGTTGAACAGGTGGCTGGCCTTGATGCATTGGTCATAGGCGGGATGCGCCATGATGATCGTGCGGCCAGCCTTGTCTGGCTGTTCAGCATTCAGAATGCGATGACATTCAGCCTCGGCATCTTTGAAATGTTGGAACAGCATCTCGGTATCGGCCTGATCGAAATTATGCCGCGAATATTCCTGCTCGGTCTGGCGGAAGATATCGCCATATTTCAAGGCGATGGCGCTGTCTGGGTCGTTAAATGGCATGTCCATCACATGGCCGGTGCCCAGCACATACATGGCCAGACGCTCCAACCCATAGGTCAGCTCGCCCGACACGGGTTTGCAGTCATGCCCGCCGACCTGCTGGAAATACGTAAATTGCGACACTTCCATCCCGTCGCACCAGACTTCCCAGCCCAGCCCCCACGCGCCCAAGGTCGGGCTTTCCCAATCGTCCTCGACGAAGCGGATGTCGTGCAGGTCGGTGTCGATGCCGATGGCCTTCAGCGAACCCAGATAAAGCTCCTGCAAATCCGGCGGCGAGGGTTTGATGATGACCTGATATTGATAATAGTGCTGCAAGCGGTTCGGGTTTTCACCATAGCGCCCATCGGTCGGCCGACGCGAGGGTTGAACGTAAGCCGCCGCCCAAGGCTTGTTGCCCAAAGAGCGCAGCGTGGTGGCCGGATGGAAGGTGCCCGCCCCCACTTCCATGTCGTAAGGTTGCAGGACTGCACAACCTTTTGATGCCCAATAGGTCATCAGACGCAGGATGATTTCCTGAAAACTGCGGGGTGTCGCGGCGGCAGTCATTGCAGAACCTCTTGAAAAGCGCCCCCTCCATAGGCAGAAGGCGACAAAGGGTCAATGCGGGGTTCGTCAGGTTCCCGGCTTTGCCACGCCTGCGTGGGGCGGCGGATGGAAAGGGATTTCATGGCGGTTCGGTTTTTTCTGGCAATTTGGGTGGCGCTGACTGTTCTGGTTCTGCCGGCTGAAACACGGGCGCAGACGGGCGATCAGGTCTGGATTCAGGTGGAGGCACTGCCGACGTTGGCCGAGGGCGAAGACCGGGCGCGGGCCTATGCGACGGCCTTTCCCGATGTGGTTGGCCATCGGCTGCGGTCGGGCTGGTATGGCATTCTTCTTGGGCCTTACAGCCGGGAACAAGCGGCGCTGCGTCTGTCCAGTCTGATTGCCGACCGGATGATCCCCGCCGACAGCTATCTGAACGATGGCGCAACCTTTGCGGAATCCTTCTGGCCGGTGGGCCTTGCCACGCCCGAGGCAACCGAAGGCGAACCCGCCGCCGCCCAATCCGAAGTGGACGAGCCTGAACTGCTTCAGCCTGAAAACCCCGGTCTGCCGCTGTTGCCCGACGAAACGGTGGAAGAGGCGCGTGACAGCGAAAAACTGCTGGAACGCCCGGCGCGTGAGGCGCTTCAGACCGCCCTGCAATGGTTCGGCCATTACGATTCGTCGATTGATGGGGCGTTTGGGCCGGGTACGCGCGAATCTATGGCAGCGTGGCAGACCACGATGGGCTATGATCCGACGGGTATCCTGACCACGGCACAAAGGGGCGAACTCCTGACCGCCTATAATGACGCCTTGGCCAAGCTGGGGCTGGAAAAGGTGACCGAGGCGGAATCGGGCATCGAAGTGACCCTGCCAATGGCGTTGATCCAGTTCGACCATTACGAACCGCCGTTCGTGCATTATGCCGAAAAGGATGGTTCCGGACTGCGGGTGATCCTGATCAGCCAGCCCGGCGATCAATCCTCGTTGAACGCGCTGTATGACACGTTGCAGACGCTATCGGTGATCCCATCGGATGGCCCGCGTGAACGGCTGGAACGCAGCTTTACCATCAGTGGCTCAGCGCCGGGGCAAGAGGCTTATGCCTATGCCGCGCTGTCGGGCGGGCTGATCAAGGGTTACCTCTTGGTTTGGGATCCGGCCAAGGTGGCGGATATGCAGCGGGTCAAGGCGGCAGTGCAGACCAGCTTTAAACCCGTGGGGGATCGTGCGCTCGACCCAGGCCTTGTGCCGATGGAGGATGCACAGCGGCGCGGGCTGATGGCGGGTTTGGAAATCCGCCGTCCGAAACTGTCGCGCTCGGGCTTTTTCGTCGATGGGCAGGGGGCGGTGGTGACGACGGTGCAGGCCGTCGAGCAATGCAGCCGGATCACGCTGGACATGGAAACCGAGGCGACGGTGGCCGCGACGGATGCGACCCTTGGTTTGGCGGTGCTGAAGCCGGCCAAAGCGCTGTCGCCGCGCGCCGTAGGGGTCTTTGGGGCCACCGCGCGTGTCGGGGCCGAGGTGGCGCTGTCGGGCTATAGCTACGAAGACCAACTGCCCGCACCGACGCTGACCTTCGGCACGCTGGAGGATGTGAAGGGTCTGGATGGGCAGGCAAACCTGAACCGCCTGGCGATTGAGGCTTTGCCGGGGGATGCGGGCGGGCCGGTGCTGGATCAGGCGGGTGCGGTGCTGGGTGTGATGCTGCCGCGTGCGGAAGGCGGAACCCGCCAACTGCCGTCCTCGGTGCAGCATATCGCGGCGGGTTCGGCCTTGGCCGGTTTGCTGACCCAAGCGGGCGTTGTGCCCCCTGCGGCAGAGGCGGGCGGTGCCCTGCCGCCGGAAGACCTGAGCCGCAAGGCATTGGGGATGACGGTTCTGGTCTCCTGCTGGGAATAGCAAAGTCGGGGTAAACCCCGACCTACCTTTCCGTAGGTTGGGATTTACCCCGCCCCCGCCACAGGGGCAGCGCGAACAGCGACAGAAAAGCGCTGTTCGCCAGCACGTTCCAAGCGCCACCGGCGGCGACGGATGCCGTGCAGTCCACCACGAACCAGACCGCCAATCCGCCGACGATGATCCGCCGTGCCAAGGCGCGGTCCTGCGCATAGTCGCGCCCCGACAGCTCCCACAGCATCCAGCCCATCCCGGCCATCAACCCGCCTGCAATGGCATACAAAAGCCGCGCCTCGCGCGTCGCCCCCTGTTCCATGCCATCCATCGGCCAAAGCAAAACATCCCCCAGCAGATGCGTCAGCCCCCCGGTCAGGGGATGCGCCCCCGCCGCGATCAGCAGGCCGAAACCGATGGTGGCTGCGCTGGCCGCCCTTAGCGCTTTTTGTTCATGGATCATTTCATTCTCCTGTCTTGCCCAGCCCGTATTGGCCCCGGACAGAGGCAAAACAATTCCTTGGCAGGTAAGTGAAAACGGATTCACCCCATGTTAAAGAAGCCCATGACCGAATTCGGACCCGCCCTCAAAGCCTGGCGACAGGCCCGCCGCCAAAGCCAGATGGATCTGGCCCATGCGGCAGGCGTATCCCCCCGCCATCTGGCTTTCCTTGAAACCGGACGCGCCCGGCCTTCGCGCGGTATGGTCCTGCGCTTGGCCCAGACGCTGACCCTGCCCCATCCCGGCCTGAATGCGCTTTTGTCCAGCGCCGGTTTCGCCCCGCATTTCCCCGCCCTGCCCCTGACCGATCAGGCGATGACGCAGGCGCGCGTGGCGCTCGATTGGATGATAACCCGCCACGCCCCCTATCCGGCGCTGATCCTGGATCGTGTCTGGACCATCACCGCGCTGAACGCACCGGCACAGGCCCTGTTCGGCCCCGCCGGTTTCGCCGCTGGTTCCAGCCTGCTGGATGCAGCCCATCCCGACCGCTTGCAAGCCTTGGTCGAAAATTGGGTCGAGGTGGGCCACCACGCCCTGCTTCGCCTGCGCGCTGAAAGCGCTGCTGCGGGGGGCATTCCCGAACTGGACCGGGCCGCGGCACAACTGGCCCAAGTGTCCGAGATTGCCCGTTTCCTGCCCCCGGCCCCGGTGACGGTCCTCATACCCACAATCTATCGCACGCCATCCGGACCCTTGGCCCTGTTCTCCACCTTTGCCAGCTTTGGCAGCCCCGCCGAAGTGGGGTTGGAAGGCTTGCGTGTGGAACTCATGTTCCCCGCCGACAAGGCGGCGGAAGATTTCCTTGGCAGGCTGGCCGAAGATGGGCAGATTGCGCATTCGCAGCCATGACCGGACAAATGCCCTATACCCAGCTTGACCCCGACCGCATTCTTGCCACCGCCGTTACCCTGCGCCGCAGGGTGGCCTCGCGCTTTCCTGAACGCGGACTCGCCAAGGTCGCGCAGGAAATTGTCACGCTTAGCCATCAGACCATCGACGAATCCCGCGACCTGACGCCGCCGCTTTGGTGGCTACGCGCCCTGATCGCCCTGATCATTCTGGGCGGTGCTTTCCTGTTCCTGTCCGTCGGCAGCGTCATTTCGCTGAACCAACTGGGCACATCCGCCATTCAATCGGTCGAAAGCATCGAGGCTGCGATCAACACCGCCCTGCTGGCCAGCCTTGGTCTGGCGGCGCTGATCCAGTTGGAATCGCGGATCAAACGGCGAAGGGTGGGCCGGGGCCTGCACCGCCTTCGCGCCGTTATCCATGTCATTGACATGCACCAGTTGACGAAAGACCCCGTGGTTTTCACCAAGGGCTATCAGGCCACGGCCGAAAGCCCAGAACGCGCCCTGTCGCAGGATGATCTGGCCCGTTATCTGGACTATTGTTCCGAACTGCTGGCCATCAAGGGCAAACTGGCCGCCCTTTACGCCCAAGCGGTGAATGACGATGGTGTGGCCCAAGCCGTGAATGACATCGAAACGCTGGGATCAAACCTGTCGCGCAAGATCTGGCAAAAGATCACCATGATCGAAGCCTTGACCCACCGTTGACGGAACCGCGCGTCCTAATGCCGCGAATGGCCTTGCGCTTGGGCCTGCCCGGACTAAGACGGGGATAGGCAATCCGAAAGGCGAACCCGTGACTGATGCTTTGGTGATCTTTACCCCCTCGGGCAAACGCGGCCGCTTTCCGCTGGGCACCCCGGTTCTGACGGCGGCGCGGCATTTGGGGGTCGATCTTGATTCCGTCTGTGGCGGGCGGGGCATTTGTTCGAAATGTCAGATCACGCCGGGCTATGGCGAATTTCCCAAACATGGCGTGCATGTCGGCGCCGATGCCCTGTCGGAATGGAACGCGGTCGAGGATCGTTACAACCGCATCCGGGGGCTGGCCGATGGCCGCCGTCTGGGTTGTCAGGCCAAGGTCATGGGTGATGTCGTCATCGACGTGCCGCCGGAAAGTCAGGTCCACCGGCAGGTGATCCGCAAATCGGCCACCCAGCGCGACATGGTGATGGACCCGGCGACCCGCACCGTTTTGGTGCAAGTGGCCGAACCGGATATGGAAGAACCCTCGGGTGATTGGGAAAGGCTGACAGCGGCCTTGGCCGAACAATGGCAGGTGCCTGCGGCCACCATCGCCCTGCCCGTCCTATCCCGCTTGCAACCTGTTCTGCGCAAGGGTGAATGGCAGGCGACGGTGGTGCTGCACAAGGGCCATCATGACAGCGCCCACCGCGTGCTGGATATCTTTCCCGGCTATCACGAAGGCGGCCTTTACGGGCTGGCCATCGACCTTGGCTCGACCACCATCGCCGCCCATCTTTGCGATCTGCGCGATGGGGCGGTCCTCGCCTCCTCCGGCCTGATGAACCCCCAAATCCGCTTTGGCGAGGATCTGATGAGCCGGGTTTCCTATGCGATGATGAATCCCGGCGGCGACCGTGAGATGACGAAAGCGGTGCGCGAAGCGATCAACAATCTGGCGCAAAGCATTGCGCAAGAAGCCGGAATTGATGCCGCCGCGATCTATGAATGCGTTTTCGTCTGCAATCCGGTGATGCACCATCTGCTCTTGGGCATTGATCCCGTCGAACTGGGCCAAGCGCCCTTTGCACTCGCGACCTCGGGTTCGATGGACATCACGGCCCGCGATCTGGAGCTTTCGGCCATCAATGCCCAAGCGCAGGTTTATCTGCTGCCCTGCATCGCGGGCCATGTGGGGGCCGATTGCGCCGCCGTGGCCCTGTCGGAAGAGCCGCAGAAATCCAAGGATATGGTGCTGATTGTTGATGTCGGCACCAATGCCGAAATCCTGCTGGGGAATGAGGCGCGGGTTCTGGCCTGTTCCTCGCCCACAGGCCCGGCGTTCGAAGGCGCGCAGATCAGCTCGGGCCAGCGCGCGGCACCGGGGGCCATTGAACGGGTAGAGATTGACCCTGTCACCAAAGAACCGCGTTTCCGGGTGATCGGTTCCGACCTTTGGTCCGACGATCCGGGCTTTGCGGCAGCGACGGCCACGACGGGCATCACCGGCATCTGCGGGTCAGGCATCATCGAGGCCGTGGCCGAAATGCGCATGGCGGGCATCGTCGATGCGCGCGGGTTGATCGGATCGGCGGAACAGGTGGGCACCGAACGGATGCTGCCGCACGGGCGCACCCATTCCTATCTGCTGCACGACGCGCGTGAGGCGGGCGGGCCGAAGATCATGGTCACACAGGGCGATATTCGGGCCATCCAGCTTGCGAAATCGGCGCTTTATGCCGGGGCGCGGCTGCTGATGGATGAAATCGGGGTGGATAAGGTCGATAAGGTCATCCTTGCCGGGGCCTTTGGTGCGCATATCAGCCCGAAACATGCGATGGTGCTGGGCATGATCCCCGACGTGCCGCTGGATCATGTCCTTAGCGCCGGGAACGCCGCCGGGACGGGCGCACGCATCGCGCTTTGCAATGTCGGGGCAAGGACGGAAATCGAAAGGGTCGTGGGCCAGATCCACAAGGTCGAAACCGCCATCGAGCCGCGCTTTCAGGAACATTTTGTCAATGCCAATGCCATCCCCCATGCCGTCGATCCCTTCCCTGAACTGGGGCAGATCGTCACCCTACCCGACGTGAACTTTAACGACGGCGGTGGCGGTGAAGGCGGACGCCGCAGACGGCGTGGATGAGTGTTGCGTGAAACGATTTCGGGCGTTAGCTTTCCGGTATGGATGATGCTTTCGCCCCGTTGCTCGCTAAAGTTGCCGCGCAGGACCGCGCCGCCTTTCGTGAACTTTACAAGACAGCTTCCTCGAAACTCTTTGGCGTCCTGATGCGTATGCTTGGTAATCGTACCGAGTGTGAGGATGCCTTGCAGGAAGTGTTTACCCGAATCTGGCTGCGTGCCGAACGCTATGATCCGTCCAAAGGCTCGGCCATTGGCTGGATGATTGCGATCACCCGCAACCATGCCATTGATCGTCTGCGGGCCCGCCCCGTGGAAAGCGCCGACGAAGATGCGGTGCTGATGATGGCGGACCAGAAACCGGGGGCCGAAGCGGGCCTTATGGCAAAAGGCGAGGCACAGAGGATCGTGGATTGCATGAGCCAGCTAGAGGGTGACAAAGCCCGCGCTGTGCAGGGGGCCTATCTGAACGGGCTGTCCTATCAGCAACTGGCCGATCGCTTTTCCGTGCCTCTGAACACCATGCGCACTTGGCTACGACGCAGTTTGTTGGCGTTGCGGGAGTGTATGGAGAAATGAGCGGAACTGGCGCGGAAATGGACGACGATCACATCCTGGCCGGGGAATATGTGCTGGGTGTGTTGGATCTGTCGGAACGGCTTTCGGTGCAGGGTCGCATCAAGGGCGATCAGGCCTTTGCCCGTCTGGTCGAAATCTGGGAAATTCACTTCGCAGGCCTGAACGGGGCCTATGTCGAGGTGAAAGCCCCGAACCTTCTGCCCAAGATCGAGGCGCGGCTGTTCCCGCAGGAACGCAAATCGCGCAGATGGTTCGGCTGGATGGCCGGTGGGCTGGTGGCGGCAGGGCTGTTGGGTGCGGTTCTGTTGACCCTGCCTTCGCCGCAACCCGCAACGCCCGTAGCCACCTTGGCTGCCGAGGCGCAGGCCCTGCAATTCGCGGCGGCCTATGATGGGCAGAATCTGACACTGACGCGGACAGCGGGCGAGGCCCCGGCTGCGGGGCAGGACTATGAACTCTGGTTGATCGTCGGCAGCGATGCGCCCGTTTCGCTGGGTCTAGCAAGCGCTGTGGAAACCACCCGAGCCCTGCCGGGCTTGCCTGCGGGCGCGGTTCTGGCGGTGTCGCTGGAACCGACGGGTGGCTCGACCACCGGCGCGCCCACGGGGCCGGTTCTTGTGACGGGTGCCGTCAGCCTGTAATCACCGCAAAACACCTTAAAAAGACGCGCAACGGCGCGTCTTTTTTCATTTCAGCGCAAAGACTTGCATCACGAAAGCGTGAAAGTTCACACCTGCTGAAACTTCTGCCCGAATGCCCCCGTTCTTCTGGGTATGAGGCCGGGAAAATCCCAGCCCGCAACACCGGAGAGACCAGATGAACGACACACTTCGCCTGTTTGGGATGACCACCGCATTGACGCTGTTTGCAGGGCTGGCCCTGGCAGAAAACCCGATGGTGGGTGGCGCGGCCATGTATGAAGACAAGAACATCGTCGAAAACGCCGTCAACTCGGCGGATCACACGACGCTGGTGGCTGCGGTGACCGCCGCTGGTCTGGTCGAAACGCTGCAAGGCGAAGGCCCGTTCACCGTCTTTGCGCCCACCAACGACGCCTTTGCCAAACTGCCGGCAGGCACGGTGGAAAACCTGTTGAAACCGGAAAACAAAGACCAACTGGTCAAGATCCTGACCTGCCATGTGGTTGCCGCGAACGCGATGTCGGATGCGATCATGAAGATGGTGGATGACGACAAAGGCGCACATCCGGTGAAAACCGTGGGCGGCTGTGAATTCACCGCGATGTACGAAGGCGACAAGATCATGATCAAGGACGGCATGGGCAATGTCGCCAATGTCACCATCGCCGATGTGAAACAGTCGAACGGTGTCATCCATGTCATCGACGGGGTTCTGCTGCCCGCGATGTAAATCCTTTGGAACACTGCACCTGTATGGGCCGGCATTTGTGTGCGTACCGCCGGTTGGGTGAGGGTGCATGAGGGGGCTGGCTCCCGTCCCCAGCGGAAAGCCCCCGAAGGGTCGTCGCGCAAGCGGCGGCCCTTTTCTTTTGCATGGTGTGGCGCCGTGCGTGTAGGCTTTGATCATTGTTTTCATTTTCCAAGGATCATTCTGATGAAAAGAAAAATTCTGGCCGCAGCCCTGACGCTGGCCATGGTCGGCGGGGTCATGGCGCAGGAAGCCGGGCGTTCGATCATCGTGCTGGACGCCTCGGGTTCGATGTGGGGACAGATCGAGGGGCGTGCAAAGTTAGAAATCGCGCGCGAGGCTTTGGGCGAGGTGCTGCAAAGCCTGCCGCCCGACACTGAACTGGGTTTGATGGCCTATGGCCACCGGACCAAGGGCGAATGCACCGACATCGAATTGATCGTCCCGCCCGCCGCGGGAACAGGTCCCGCCATTGCCGAGGCCGCGGGAAAACTGCAATTTCTGGGCAAGACACCGCTTTCCAATGCTGTGCGCATGGCCGCAGGCGATCTGAAATCCACCGAAGAAAAGGCGACCGTGATCCTGATCACCGATGGGATCGAAACCTGCAATGCCGACCCCTGCGCGCTTGGGGCCGAGTTGGAAGCCTCCGGTGTGGATTTCACCGCGCATGTGGTGGGCTTTGGCCTGACGGCGGACGAGGGCAAGCAGGTCGCCTGCTTGGCCGAGAACACGGGGGGCCAATATATCGAGGCCAAGGATGCCGGTTCGCTGAAAGACGCGCTGACCACCGTGGTCAAAGCTGAACCCACGCCCGCGCCGCAGCCGGAACCGGAACCGGCCCCTGAACCCGTTCAAGCCCTAGAGTACAATCTGATCCCGCAGCTTTATCTGGCCGAGGGTGGGCCCGAGGTGTTGGATCAAGGGCAGGCGTGGGAGGTTTACACCATCGCCGCCAACGGGGATCTGGGCGACTATATCAGCACCGAATACAACCAATATCGCGCGCTCTTGCCCGCCGGAAAGTATCGCATCAGGGCCAAACTGGGCGAAGCCACGTTGGAACAGGATATCACGGTCACGGACGATGCCTTGCTACAACCGCAGTTCATCCTAAACGCCGGAACGCTGATCCTTCACCCCAAAATCGCTGCTGATGCCGAAGTCGATGCCTCGGCCAGCCTGAACCTGACGAATGCGGCGGGCCTTGACTGGACCAACTATGGCAACACGACTGTCGTTGTTCCTGCGATGGAAACCTTGATCACGCTGAACATCGGTCAGGCGACGGTGACGGAAACCGTCACTTTGAAGCCGGGCGAGACATTGGAGAAAGATGTCGTCGTGGGGGCTGGTCTGGCCGTTGTTAATGCCTTTTATGTCGATGGGCTGATCATGGACACGACGCAGCATTCCGTCGAAATCCTGAACGCCAAGCAGGCCCTCGACGGCAGCCGGAACAGTCTGACCACCAGCTATGGCCCGGCACAGGAATTTACGCTGCCCCCCGGCGACTATGTCGCGCGGGTTGGTCAAGATATCGCCTTGGGCGAGACACCCTTTACCGTTAAAACCGGCGAAAGGGTGGATGTGCAAGTCGTGCTGAATGCAGGCGTTCTGGCGGTTACGGCACCCGGCGCAAACTCGATTGAGGTTCTGGATGCCAAAGCCGACATCAATGGCAATCGGACGACCCGCAGCTTCAATTACACTGACAATCTGACCCTGACGGCACCGGGCGGCGACTATGTCGTGCTTGTCATGCGAGGCGAGGTAGCAAGCGAAGCCACCGCCACAGTCAAGCCGGGCGAACGCACCGAAGTCGCCGTTCCCTGACCCAAACCGCTTGACGCGGCGACGCGCCTGATCTAGGTCAGGCGCGTCGCGGGTGTAGCTCAATGGTAGAGCAGAAGCTTCCCAAGCTTACGACGAGGGTTCGATTCCCTTCACCCGCTCCAACAATCCACACAATCATTTGATTTATTGCGGATTTTTGATTGTATATCATCGCCGCTAGCCAACACGCTATCCAACTCCGTTGATACAAGAAAATCTTGATTGCAACAGGTTTTCTGGCCAGATCGACACCGTTGGACCGAATGAAAGGTGTGGCCGCATGGCAAGAATCATAATCGCTGGCATACTTTCTGCCGCAGTCAACATTGCCTGCCTTCCCGCTTGGGCCGAAGGCGAGCCGGACAAAGACGAGCGCTACAACGCTGAAACCATGCTGCGGCTTTGCCAAGGCAAGATGAAGGAAGACCCTGACCTCCAGTCCATGGTCTGCACATTTCGATTGCAGGGACTGATGACAGTGATGATTGAGAACTGTATGTCCCGCGCGGACGGATACGATCCGGCGTTGATCTTGACGGCATCCCCCGCGCCGTCACGCGGCGCTCTCAAACAGGCGTTTGTCAACTACGTGGAAGACCATCCTGCCGAATGGGGCGACCCTTGGCATATTGTGGCTGCCAAGGCCGCATCCTCTGCCTTTCCATGCGAAGTTGAGGGGCAGTAGTGCCTTTTCCCGCATACGGAAGCGTCTTCGCCACCTACCAGCTGCAATCGGGCGAACGACATTGACCGGGCGTCGGAACCTGCATTAGCGATTGGTTGTTGGTCCAAAGGGAATCGTCCCCGGTTGGCAGAGGAATTTCAATGCAGAATGATCTGAGCGGATTGTCGCTTCGCGCCCTACAGAACTTGGAACAGAGCGTCGCAAAGGCCATTCAGGACTATGAGGGCCGCAGGAAAGAGAAGGCCTTGCGCGCCCTTATGGACACCGCCGCAAAGCATGGCTTCACACTGGCGGACATTTTCGGGGCCGTCGCTGTCAGTCGATTGCAGGGGACTCGGACCAGACGCCCTGCGCGGCCCAAGTTTCGCAATCCCGAAGACCCTGACCAGACGTGGAGTGGCCGAGGCATGAAACCTCGATGGGTCGTGCGCCAATTGAATGCCGGAAAATCTTTGGACGATTTGAGCATCTAACCCGGGAACCAAGTGACCTGATGCGGGTTCACCTTGTTCTACCGTCTCTACCCTTGAGCACCTACGCCAGTCCCATGCGGGCTGGCGTTTTTCGCTACATGGAAAAAGTTCGTCAAACGAAAGATAGTGATCAAATTCATGCCATTTTCGTTCGCTATCTTTCGCAGACTCATCGGGAGGTTTCTTCATGGGTTTGCAATACAACAAAGATTGGATTGTGCCCGTCCTGAAAGACCTTGAAGCATTTCTGTCGGAGAATGGCCTGACGGAAGGGTCCAGGGCGATCACAGAAGCGATGACCATCGTTAAGCGCGACATCAGGCGCAGCGGTTCTGCTGGAAGCGGGTCGGTAGAATGCCGGAAGCCGGAGATCAGGCCCGGCGGTCGAGCGCCCTATCTAACGCTGGTTTCGTCACAGCCTGACTGAACCAAACCAAAGCACATCCAGATACTGCACAGCGGCATATGCAGGCCGCGTCGCTGCCGATTGGTGGGCTGCTGGCCTTCCTAATTGCTGATTGTTGGGTCTATTGGATTGACTGGCTTTCGACGCGAAATCTTGTCCCGCCGCCCCGCTCACTCCGATCTGACCAAATGCAACAGACAAGCGGCCTGACGGCGATAGCCGATCAGGCGAGCCAGATCGGCGGCCTCGGCTCGGCCCTCGGCAGACGGCGCGGCTAGGGCCGCTGCATGCGCGCCTGTCGCGATGAAGGCCCGTAGAGCCGTCTCAACAGACCGGCACGCATCGTCCTGCGCGTGGACAAGGCCCGCCCTGATCTCTTGCAGATCGCGAGCCGCTGCCTTTCTCGCCCGCCACGCGGTTGCAATGGCCCGGTCGGCCAGCAGCAGCGCCAGAACCGTCGCCTTCAACGCCTTGCGGCAATCATGATCCAGCAAGACGAGCAATGCGTCACGATCCCATCCGGTTGCCGGTGGGAGGGTGCGGGGCAGATAGTCCAGAACTTCCATGCCATCGCGCCAGAGACGCCCGTTGGCTGTCAGTAGAAGCCCCTGTCCTACTTGCCCGGCCAGCCGATCCAGAAACATGCCACGAGCCAGATCGCCCAGATGGTTCCGCATCACTTCGGTCTCGGCGGCCAGCAGCCGCCAGATCACAGACCGCAGATCACGTCCTGGCCGCCTTATGGCTTCGGGCAGGGCCACGACAAGAGCACGGGCCTCAGGCCAAGGCAGGCCTTCAAACAGGCCGTCTAGCACTGTGACAATCTGCGGGGGCACACCGAACCTCGTCCAAAAGGTTTGGCCGGGGATGTTCAGCACCTTGGCAACCGGCTGACCACCTTTGCCCAGCCCGACCTTTTCTAGGTCAATCTTTTCGAGTGTTTCCCGCAATCCGGGCAAATCGCATGTTCGCATTTCAACACCTCGACCCCCACCGAAACACGGGGCGGCCAAGTTGAGAACTTTTGCAGAACATCGGTGAGTCGGCAATCCCGCCAATTGGACGCCTGGCAGGATCGCGCTAGGCTTCCCGGTACGAGAGGCCGGCAACAGGCGGGAGGGCGGCATGTGCGGGCGGTATAATCTGGCGGGCCTGTCTTGGCGGGAGTTGTGGCAACTGTTGTCCGAAGGCACGCCCCCGGCAGGCTGGGGCGAAGGCCGCGACGTGCAGGCGATCCCGCAATCTTACAATGTCGCGCCCACGCAGAACGTTCCCCTTGTCCGGCTGCTCAAGAACGAAGGCGGCCAAATCACCCCGGCCATGGCGCGGTGGGGGCTGATCCCGGCGTGGTTCAAGAAATCCGTCAAGGAATGGAAGGCCTCCACGATCAATGCCCGGATCGAGGGCGTGGCCGACGCCCCCTCCTATCGGGACGCCTATCAAAGGGGCCGCTGCATTGTTCCGATGGCCGGATACTACGAATGGTCCACCCGCACCAAGACCAAGCAGGCGCACTATATCCAGCACGGCGGCAACGAACCTGCCCTGCTGGTCCTGGGCCTGTGGACCGAGGTGAAGCTGCCCGACTTCGAGGGCCTGACCTGCGCTATCCTGACTGAGGAAGCCCAAGGTCAGATCGCGGCCATCCACGACCGCCAGCCGGTCATCGTGGATCGCGAAGGCGCGCGGATGTGGCTCGCAGGGGTGCCGGTCGAAGACATTCCCCGCCTGCCGGTATCGACGCTAACCATGCACAAAGTTGGACCGGCAGTCGGGTCGTGGAAGGCGGCGGGGCCGGGGCTGATTGATCCGGTCGAGGATGGGGCACACGACAATTCAGAATAGAGGGCGTTTTCATGCCACCGATGCCATATCGGTCGGAAACGTGCCAACTAGATACGCCGCTCCCTCACTATGGCGCAAATACCCCATGTCACTTGCGAGCAGCATCTGTCCGCTTCAATCCGACCGGTCCAACTCAATGTAGCCAGATTGCCGCTCAACCGCCCAACTACTCGCACCCAATTCCATCGCCGTCCCTGTCCAAGTCGTAGATGTCGGAGCCGATCACAGACACAGGTCCCTCCACATAGGCTGGGCCATTTCCGCTGCCGCCTGCACAATCCACATCGCGGGCTACAGGAACACAGGGGCTATAATTAGGATCGCAACCTTGCGCATGGACAGAGGTAGCCGACACCAACACAAACGACCAGATCGCCATAAAACAAAACGCGTTGCACTTTCGTAGTTTGCTCACCCGTCTTAACCGCGCGCCCTTAGCATCCTTGAAAGAGAAGCTGTCCATTTGAATTCCCCTGAAAGTAAGACTAAGCGAGTTTCAATAGCATTTGCGCCCACAAAGTGACCTCGTTAGGCCCTTTCTGGGTCATTTCACTTATCGCCTGTGCAGCAATCATAGCGCTTCATCTGGGCCAAAAACTTCCGCCACATCGCGTGGCGTCCGCTGATTGGACTTTGCTGGGCCATGGGCAGAGCGCGGCAACTCGCCATAGCTCCGCCAATCGACGGTCTGAACCGACTGCCATAGCCTTTCGAGTTCTGCGGATCGACTTTGCACGTTGGCTTGTTGCGCAGGTTCCAGCGGCGAAAACCGTCGGCGGATGATATCCTCACGAAACTGCTCAGCCAAATGGCCATAGGTCTTGCTGACCGTATCGCTGCCACTATGGCCGAACTGTCGGGCCACGACCTCAAGAGGAACGCCATGCCTAATCAGGTCGCTGGCATAAGTATGCCGCAGGCCGTGGAACACGAAGGACTTGGGCAATCCGGCCTCCGCCACCGCCCGACGGAACAGGTTGCCGTGCTGTCGAGCCCAAGGCTTGCCCTTGTCAGAACGGAGCACGAGGTCGCCCGGCATCTTGCCCTCGCAACAATCAAGGAAGAAGGCCATTCCCTCGTCCGGCAGAAACACGAAATGCGACGGACTGCGCTTATAGGGGGCTATCCAGAGACCATAGACCTGATGGGCGACGTCCTGCACCCGCAATTTGGCCAGTTCACCGACACGGCATCCCGAATAGAGGGCGGCGAGGACCAGCAATTTCAGGGCAGGCGTGCAATGGTCCAACAGGCGTCGGCATTCCTCACGGTTCAGGAAAGTCAATCGGGGGGAATGATTGACGGCCACTCGTTTCAAGCTACGCCATGGCCGTTCCGTCGGGATGTGACCACCTTCCCAGGCCATCTGAAAGGCAACCCGCAGGATCGAAACCACCGAATTGAATGTGCGTTTCCGGCGGCGCAATTCATCCGGCGAAAGCTGGTCCAGTGTGGTCGGCGGTCTCTCGGCCTGAAACCCGTATTTCGGAGGTCGTTCGATAATCCTGGTGGCGATGGACCGCATGTGCCGGGAGCCGAAATCTTCCAGCGGAACGAACAACAGGTCACTGGCAATGTGACGGTTGATCAGGACGATGTTGTTGTAGTGGCCGCCAGATGAACGCGCCAATTTGGACCAGGCTGCATAGTCGCTCAACGCGTGGCCTACGGTATAAACGGGGCCCAGCGGACAGAAGCTGACGGACTGGGTACGTCCCCTCGGCGCGGCTTCGTCAACCTTGTCTTCGGCCTCCAGCGCGTCGAACCAATCGAAGGCCAATGCCATCGCCCGCTGAACGGGCAAAATACCTTTCCCCAGTTCCAGCGCGGGGCCGAGGCAGCGCTGAATGTAGCGCTTGTCCTTGGTCATCACCCGGGCGGTCCAATTGCAGACCCGTCCATCTGGCCGGTGAATACCGATGTGGCGGGAAACCCGGATGGGATGCCAATAAGGGCTGTCACGATAAGGCATCCGCGAGATCGCATCGGCATCAGCCCAAAGACCCAAACGGCTCATTTCCGCGACCGCGTCCTGCACCCGGTTCGGATTCGCCTGCTCTGCTGTCAACTTGGAAGCACCGGTTTGTTCAAACTCCCTGCCGACGGCGGGACCGGCTGACATAGCGCTTGGCGTGCCAGATCGGTGAGGCCGAAGCGTTCGACATACTGGAACAAAGCGCGTTCGATCAGGCGGTGGTAGGCGTCGGTCGTCATTTGCGAGGATGGATATTCCAAGGTTTGCATCACTGGCCCCACGTTGCTTGCAGCCCTGAATAGCATCGAACCGTTAATGATCGGTTAACCGCCCGTCAAACGTCGCAGCTAGCAACCCTTAGGTTGATGGTGACAGAATCAATTTGCTGTGCAAACCTAACAGCCAAGACCAAACCATGAGGCACATGTGACGTCAGAAATTTGCCTAATGAACCGACTTTCAGTGGTTCTGGCAGCCGATAGCGCTGCTACCGTCCAGTACTGGAACAACCAATCCCAAAAATATGAAGAGCGATACTTCAAAGGTGCAAACAAGATTTTTCAGCTTTCAGAAACGCATCCTGTTGGAGTCATGGTTTATGACGCCGCAGATTTATTAGGTGTTCCTTGGGAGCTTGTAATAAAAGAGTTTCGTCGCTTTTTGTCTGAAAGGTCATTTCCATCGGTCCAAGGTTACGTTGCGGAACTCGTGGGTTTCATCAATGAGAACATGAAATTGTTTCCCAACACCGTGCGGGAAGATGAATTTTTTCGCAACATTAATCAGGCAATTTACCAGTCAATGTTTGAGCTGAAAATGGCTATTGAAGATCAAACAATTGTCGCAAAGCCAAATTTTGTAGATATTGCAACTAACTTGTCCGATAGTGATCACGCTGCTGATGCCAGAATTGAAGGGCTTTTGAAGCATTCTGATCGAATTGAAAAAACAATATCCGAGATTGCACAAGAGTTGGAGTTGGACGTAGAAAAACCTTTTGATTCAGTGCTGAGATCAATTATCGCTAAAGCTTTGGACAACATCAAGCGCGATTCACCGCAAACGGGGATAGTTCTCGCTGGGTTTGGAGATCACTCAGTGTTTCCAGAATTGGTGAAATTGTCAGCATGTAGATTTTGGGCAGATGAATTCATAGTTGGCAGTGTCGAAACTGAAGCAACAGGTTATGATCAGCCTGCTTATATATCTGGATTTGCGCAGACTTCTATGACCGACACCTTCCATTTAGGCATCAGCGACGACATTTGGATGGCCATGGCAAGAGGAGTCGGGGAAGCCATGCGAAATCTGGCAATCGAAATACAACAGACATTGGGGCAGACGCTAACCGACCCTGACCTCGGCGCAATATTGGGGCGCGCCAGTGAAAGCATTCGAGCATCGGTACTGGGACATGCAAGAGATAATCATGCAGTTCCGTTGAGGAGGGTCGTTGGCGCACTACCGGTGGATGAAATGGGTCACCTTGCTGAGACCTTGATCAATCTTCAATCTCTCAAGGAAAAGGTAACGCGGCCTTCTGAAAGCGTTGGCGGTCCGGTCGATGTCGCGGCCATCACGAAATCGGAAGGACTGGTGTGGCTCAAGAGAAAGCACTACTTCAGTGCTGACATAAATGCGCGATTCTTCGAGCGTCGCCACAAAACTTGACGGAGGATGGAATGGACATCACGAACAGGAAAGTTGTCGTGGAACCGGCGCAGCGGTCAGATTCGTCGACGGCCCATGGCGTCAACATAACAGAAAATGCCGCCAAGGAGTATCGAGAGGCTATTCGAGCGTTGAACCGCCTCACGGATCGCCAGTCAAGTGTCGATAGCACGATCTGGCGAAATCGCTAGCGGACGTTATTGTCCAGGGGAAGGCATGACTAGTTCGCGTGCGAGGCCTTGGCTTATCAGGGACAGGCCCCGGTCGCGTAACGCATAGGCCGCTGATCGGCCTATGCTTCGCGCCTCACAGGCACGGTCGAACGGACGGCGATAGGCCTTGCAGGTCGCCCACAGGCCTAGCATCTGGGCCGATCCGGAATGGCCATGCGCAACCAGATAGGTTGCGGGCCATTCCAGCGCCGAAAGGTGCCGGGTGATCTGAGCAGCGGATGGCGGAATAGTCAGGCGACAGGCCTCAAGGTCGTCGTCATCAGGACGTTCCGGCAGCCCCCAGCCCGACTCAAAATGAGCGTCAAAGTCGGCCATGAACGGCAAGACGACAAAGCTGAAACCTGCTGGGGCCGTTCTACCTGCAGCATGTCGCGCCCATGCCAGAGCCGCGACGAATTGTGCTGCAACGACCTTAGGCGTCCAGCATTCATCTTGATGAGCGGGTTCTGCCATTTCAGCAGAGGCCTGGCGCATCGCTTCTGCCGCCCAGGCGACAAGCTGGCGATTGGTGGCGCGGGTCATGCGAGGTGAAGGCGATGAAGCTTGGTCAAATGGCATGACGGTCCCCATGGATGCGCAGATGTCCATCATAGCGACCGGCGATGAGAATGGGAACAGTTGATGAACATTGACCGCACGCTGCGTGGCCGGGCCACCAGGCACCCCTTCACCGCCGCCGCCTTGAAGGGGCGGAAAACGCCTAGAAGCGCTGTGAGGGGCGTTCCTGAGTAGCTGCGGCGGTTTCGGCCAATCCGGCGGCCAGCGTCGCGCCCTCTGCCTCGATCCGGCGCGCAAGGACGGCGGCGCGATCAGCGCCAGCCGGATCATGTGCTGCCAGGGTTTCGGCCAGTTCCTTCAAGACGGTGACCATGTGCCCGGCCAGCGTTTCAACGGCGACCTCGCCGACCAAGGCCGGGATATACATAGCAGCTTGACGCCGGGCGGCGGTCTGGGCCTGACGCAATACCCGCCACTTCGGGGCGCGCGCGGCTTTCAGTTCGGCCTGTGCTGCGAGGCGGGCGGCCCGGAAGGCCGCCGCCAAGGTCAGGACGGACAGACCGGAGAACGTGCGCGGGGGCACCGACAGCAGTTGGCCCGCCAACTTTGCAGGGATCGGGGCCGCGAGAAGGCGAAGGGCGATTTCGTCGGTCACGTTTTGGCATCCAGGACGGCATTGGACAACGCGTTCCGACGGAAACCCCGCGCCAGCCGCAGCGCCCAACGTTCTTGGGCAAGCGATTGCTGATGAACCCGCAAATCCCGTGCGACGGGCTTGCCGCGTGGTTTAGGACGCGGTTCGAGACCGGCTTGGAAAAGGCGCATCAGGTTATCCAGGGCCGCGTCGATCTGCATCTGCCGGACGGTTCCAGGCGGCTGTTCCCGGACCGGCGGAACCTGGTAAGGAGCGTCGTTTAGGGCCTTGGCCCGCTGGGCGTCCAAGAGGCCGCGCAGGGCAGCCAAAAGCATCGTCCGGCCCCGCGCAGGGCGGGGCACGACGCCCGCCCGCTGCGCGACCTGAAAGGTCTGCCGGTCGAGGCCAAGGGCGGCGGCAAGTGTCCCTGTGTGAATGACGGGATCATCCATTGGAACGGTTCACGGGCTGGCCATTCACGTACATCAAATGGTCGGCGGAAAAGGGCTGGCCGACAAGCTGATCGGGAAGGGCGAAAGGGCCGTGATCAGCTTGTTGAAAAATGGTCGCCGCAGCACCGATCTGCGCGTTCGCGGCAGCAACTGCCTTTCTCCAGCCTGCATCAATTCGTTCAGACGCGCTCATCCGAGGCGTGTAGTCACTGCCAAATTCCGCTTCGCCCTTGGCGCGTTCTTCGATGGTCATGCGGCGGGGCTGGGAGGTTGTGACGGGGAGGGTCGCAAGCAAGGGCGCGATTTGTTCGCCCGTCAAGCCAGAATCACCCTCAAGGACCAGCGCCGCGACCGCGTCAAACCGACTGGTGGCTTCCGGGCGGCTGAACGCCCCCGCGATCCGGCGGCGCTCGGCCTGGGCAGCGATGGAACCGAACCCTGCGTGATCCGGCACCGCGACCGCCTCAGGCTCTGCTTCGCCATCGGGCACGGTGGAAGACAGAATGCCTGCCAGCATCGTCACGCCGACGGGCGCAAGCAGCGCCGCGCGAAGAGCTTGACGGCCACGGCCAAGATTTTGGCCAGCCCGAACGACTGCTGAAATCCTGGCCCGTTCCTTATCGGCTTCGGCTTTCTGAAACGCGGCTTCTGCATCGGCCAATTCTGCGGCCTCAACTTGGGCAACGGCTGCCCGCCGGGCCACCGCGCGATCTTCGCCGATCGCGCTTGAAGCGGCCATAACCCGATCCACATGGGCGGCCCGCCGGGCGATGGCGGCGGGGGTTTGGTCAAGGGCGATTTTGGCGGTCATCGGGGTGTCCTTTTTCTGGGGTCGGTTTGACTGGCGATTTGCCGATTTGTTCAAGTTTTCTGCGATCTGGCAGGCGAAACTTAGTAAATCAAACCGGAGTTTTAGAATTCTGAAAAACGTTCAAAAGGCGGGCCAACCTGTTGCCGCCCAAAGCTGCGGCCAGAAAGGTACCTAAGGGGGGAGGGGTGTCTGTTGCCCCCGCCGCTGACCGCGCGGCGGGGGCACTGGCTCGACCAGCCGCAGGGGCAGTTGGGAGCCAAGGGGGCATCGCACCGAACGCGATGGATTGCAGGCCACAGGGAGGTCCGAAGACGGCCTTGCCCCCATTCCACTATCCCCCGGCCAGACGGGCAAGGGCGGCGTCCGTCGCCAGCCAGAGGCCAGGGTTGCCGTCGACACGACGTTCGACAGGAATGCCTGCGCTTTCAAGGCCACGCACGGCCACTTCCTCCTCGGCGCCCAGCCGGAGCAAATCGGCGCGCGCCGCATCCAATGCCGCCTGCCGATCCGCAGTCGACAGGCCGGGGCGTGCCGAAAGAGTGTCGGCAATTTGCTCGGCGAAGACGCGACGCATGCCGTCACGGTTCGCTGCGACCAGCGCGCCAAGCAGGACAATGCAGGCGCGAGTCGTGTCGACCACGACGCCGCCCTCGACCTGGCGGTGGTGGAACGGCAGCTCAACGCCATGGACCGCGTTTGCCCGCGAGGTGAAGCGCGAGCCTGGGTGCAACGAGTCGACACTTTCCGTGCTGATTTTGTCCAGCCAGCCATCCAGCATGGCAAGTGCTTCGGCTTCCGAAAGCGGGCTGGCCTCGATCCGGG
Source organism: Neogemmobacter tilapiae (assembly GCF_014652215.1). Lineage (GTDB taxonomy): Bacteria > Pseudomonadota > Alphaproteobacteria > Rhodobacterales > Rhodobacteraceae > Neogemmobacter > Neogemmobacter tilapiae. The sequence goes on from NZ_BMYJ01000001.1 coordinate 387,239, forward strand.
CAATTTCGGCGATCCGCGATGCAATTTCTTCGCGGAGCCCGTCAAGAAAGCTGAGACCTGCAACCATCGCGCTTTTCTGTTTCGCAAAAATCGACAGCGGATTTCTCATTGCTGACCTCCTGCGCTGGCCGTTGTCGCCATTCCAAGGGGAAAACCGGGGTGGCGGGTGATGGCATTGACGTGATCTTGCAATTCAGTCGGTACGGTCAGACCGATTTCGACTGCGTGTTGCATCGCGCGCTGGAACGTCATGGCCGCCGCGCCAGACACTCCGCTCAAATCGTCGATCTCCTCACCCAGGGCGGAGATTTGGCGCTTGAGATCGTCGGCCTCTTCTTCCAGCTTTTGGCCGCGTTCGAGGTGACCGGCGCGCCCGCGCGGATCAGACAAATCTGCGTTCGACCGTGCTAAGTTGGCGGCACGCCGGATTTCCTGCTGGCGTTCGCGCAGATCGGCAAGACGGTCGTTTGCCGATCTGGTCAGGGCTTTGGTATCGCGTGCCCGGCGGGCCAGCAGAAGCAGGCGGGCGGGGTCAAGGTCGGTTTTGGCAATCTCGGTCATGTGGGCCTCGTGTCGCTTTCGAGGAACATGGCATGGCGCGCGTCGAAAAAGGCGGGGGTGTCAAATTCTACGTTGGCTGGGAGACGCCCACGCCGCGATCAACCTTTGCCAGAAAGTATTTGTGCGAGACGATCCGTCTGCGGCACTACGGTTGCCAGACCGTTGGGCCGATCAGGGGTTTTGCGCATCTGGGCCAGCAGCCAAAACGACGCTGCAGGTTCGCCCTGTGGTCGGGTTTCACGGACGTGCACGCCGAGATATCTCTGAAAGGCAGAACTGATTTCTCGCGCAGCTTGTCGGTCTGGCAGGCCGGAGAAGTGCTGTAGCGCGCCAATCCGGCGCAGCAGGCCGTCACGTTCACGCAGCTTCACGCCGATGCCTGCCGTCTGGCCTTGGTCCGGCGACAGGCCAAGCGTCTTTTCCAAAGGCACCGCATGTTGCACGAATTCTTCCAACGCCCGTGCATACAGGCGACCAGCCGCCCGGACCTCTGGCACCGGACAGAGCGATGCCCAATCCGCAATTGCCGCCAGGTAGGATGCCCGATCAGCCGCCCCGAGACCGCGCAAAACGACACGCGGATCGTCCTGGGCCGCCAAGCCGTCAGCGACGCGACCGGCAAACAGCAGGTTGTTGCGCCATAGATTTTCAGGGTCCAGCGTCAGATTGCGTCCATCAGCTAGGTCGCGCACCTTGGCCTGCATTGCGACCATCGGATCAGGGGCCGCGCCCCGCGCAGGGCCATCGTCGTCGTTCCATGTCATTGGCCACCCCCCGCCCGACGGAACGGCACGACAGCGGCAGGCGGTCGCGCATGGCCTGGGCGTTCGGCCACGGGCACCGGGCCGAGGGAAGCGGTGCCGCGAATGGCGATCAGTTCGGCGCGCACGGCGTCCGAAAGTTCCTTCAGAACAGCATCTCGTGCGGCGGTCGAAAGCCCCTTCCGGTCGAGAACCCTGGCAGCAGCAGCCCGCCACAGCGTCCACATCGCCGTCGCGGCGTCACGGTCGCCCCTGTCAAGCACAGGGGCCAGCCGATATGCGATGTTTTTGGGATCAGCGTTCGACATTCTGCGCCGAAGGCCGGGTGCAGCGACGATTTTAGCCATGGCGCGTGTCCCCTTCTTGAATTTCATCGTTCAGAAACTGGTCGATCACGCGTGCCGCAGCCTTTGGTCCGCCACATGACGCCTCGATCAAAGGCAAAAAGGAACGCACATGGTGCCCGGCGACGATGCCAAGGCGACCCGGGAGGACATCAACGGCAAGGCTTTTGATTTCCTGCCTGAACCTCACCGCCGCCCGTTCATCGCCTTCCGTCAATGCAGCGACGCCAATGGAAATATGGCTATGCAGGTCGATGTCCATTTCGCCATGGAGGTCCGCCAGCATTTCGCCAACGGCTTGAACGGCGGCATCCCAATCCCTCGCGGCTGCGGCGTCTTCGGCGGCCAGATCGGCCAGATCAACGAAACCCGGTGTCATCCAATCTAGGTCTTCGTCGTCGCCATCGGCCACAAGGCCCCGTTCGTTTTCAGACGCGACTTCAGTAAGAAAAAGAACAGACACGGAAGTGCCCTGAGGCCCCTCAAGGGCCTCAGGGGCACCTTTCTGAACAACTGTGTTGTTCTGAAAAACCTCTGCAACTTCTTCAACCAGAACCACATCATTCTGGGAACCGGCGGGCGCGCGCCCGAAGGCGCGCCCGCCTTCCTGAGTGTTCTGTGTGTTATACTTAGTGTTTGTTCCGCAAATTTGCGGAGGGGTCCCACCGCAGTTTTGCGGATGGTTTTGCCGCAAATCTGCGGAGGGTTCATCATCGGCAGCGTTCCGCAAGTTTGCGGCTACCTGCCTGCGGCCTCCTGCCTTCGTCTTGGATTGCACAATGTTCTCATAGGAGAAACCACGAAAACCGCCCAACTGGGTTTGTGGCTTAAGAATCCAGCGCACCACATGAACACCGCTCGGACCTTCACCCCAATTGATTTGGAAATGACCAGCCCGCTCCAGGTCCTTAAGGTCGCGGCCAATGGTGTCAGACGAGACGTCAAACGCTGCCGCCACTTTCTGAACTGCGACTTCCGCGAAACCTTTCTCAAAGTTCACAGAATGCACAAAGGCGTTCGCCGTCCTAAGGGCGGACGGGCGAATGCTTGCGTCCCAATTAATTTGGCGCAGCATCACCGCTTCGCGTTCCCTAAGGAAGGTCGGAACATCGGCCCAGAACGCACTTTTCCTTTCTAACACACTCTTCTTTTTGGACATTTAGGCCACCTCGCCGCCAGCCTTTGCGGCCTCCCATTTTTCGATGTCAGTGAGCCGCCAGCGAACACATCCCGGCGAGAGGTTAAACGGCTGGGGGAAGGTCGGGTCAACTTTCCGCCAACGCCAGATCGTGACGCGGGTCACGCTATAGCGTTCGGCGATTTGCATGTCGGTGAGAAACATCGCGAACCTCTTTGATTAGGTTCAAGTCAAATTATACATACTTTTGCAAAAAGCAAAAGGAAAATAGCAAGAAAATATCCAACTTTCTTTAGCCAATTAGTTGGATTTATTCCCCATTCGTTAAAATCAGTTGGATTAATTACAGTATTCTTTCTTCTCAATCGCTTGCGCTGATGTAGGTCGGAAATTTCACAACGACGCCACTATCTTTACCCGTCAGGAAGTCGGCCCACGCGCCCATCATCGCCCTGCGGCGTTCCAGCAGGTCTGTCCTGCGATAGGCCCTTTCGACATCTGATCCGACTTTGTGCGCCAGCGCGATTTCTGCCATGTCCCGGTCATAGCCGGTTTCTGCGGCCCAATCCCGGAACGAGGACCGCAGGCCGTGGGGAACCGCTGGCCGTCCGGTGCGTGGGTCGATCCAGCCGGGCCGTCCCGCCTTTTCCTCGCGTTCCTGCATGTCGCGCATCACCTTGCTTAGGGTCATGTCCGACATCGTCCGACCTGTGATGCTGGGGAACACAAGGGGCTGATCCTTCATTTTCGGAACCATCTTAAGCAGCGCCACCGCGGCTGGGGACAGGGGGACACGATGTTCCTTATCCATCTTCATCCGGCTGCTTGGTATGGTCCAGACACCAGCCTTCATGTCGATTTCGTCCCATGTCGCGCCCCGGACCTCGCCAGATCGGCTGGCGCATAACGCGGCGAAGCGCAAGGCCATCGCGCCCATACTGTCGCGCTTGGACAGTTCAGCCCACCACGCGGGCACATCCGCCAGCGCCAGCGCCGGGAAGTTGCCGACCTTTCCCTTCTCTACTTGTGAAGGCGCGGGCAGCAGTTCTTTGAGGTTGCCATTCCAGCGCGCCGGATTGTCCCCTGACCTATGCCCGGCGACCGTAGCCCATGACAAGATACCCTCCAGATATGATCGCAACTTCTGACCGGTGTCAGGCTTGTCAGACCAGACGCCTTGAATTGCACGCGTCACATCCTGAACTGTGATGTCTTGGACAGACAACGCGCCGATTTCTGGCAACGCGTATCTCGAAATTGTAGACCGGATTGCCCTCTGTGACTTTTCCGGTCTGTCGGTCATCTTGGCGATAATCCACTTGTCGACTGCATCAGAGAACAGCAGCGTCCGGGCATTCGCTGCCGCCAGTGCGGCACGGGCGGCCTTGCGATCCTCAATCGGGTCAACGCCTTGCTCTACTTTTGCCTTGGCATCACGGGCCTTGTCCCGTGCCGTTGCAAGTGAAATCTCGGGATAAGGTCCAAGACCAATCGCGCGTCGGTTGCCGCCAATCATCGTGCGGAGCAACCAGCTTTTTGCCTGGCCGGGTGTTATCTGAAGAAGCAGCCCCGATAACCCGCCGACTGCAAACCAGATGTTCCGATCTGGCGATCCGGGATGGGACGAACGTTTGACATCCAGCGGTCCCCATTCGCGCGCTCGCTTCGGCATGTGTCAATTCTCCCTAACAATCTGCAAACGCGCCCGGAATCGAACTTTCCCGCACGCCATCCCGCTAGCCAAAAACTATTCTACAGATTGTTACGAAGTGCAACGAGTCAAAGTGGAAAAGTTCAGCAAAACTTGGGGATTTTGGGAGGATGAAACAGGATGAAAAACGTCAAAACAGCCTTTTGGCCCCCTTCACCCGCTCCATCCCCTTCTTCGTCGAAACGGGTCATGTTCCCTTGACCTGCCCTTTATCTTTCCCGCATAAAGCGGCACTTTCCAAGGCAAGGGCAGATGGCGCGGACCTGTTTCATACATATTGGCCTACACAAGACGGGCACGACGGCCATCCAGTCGGCCCTGCATCGTTTCAATAACGAAAACCTGATTTACGCCGATTTTGATCATCCCAATCATGGCCTACCGATGGTCATGATGTTTGCAAAGCGACCGATTGATGCTGCTGACGCGGCGGCCGCCGCCAACTATGCCAAGGAACGTTCGAAAATTCAGGCGCGCTTTGATCGGCATCTGAAAGAAACAAAAAACCTTGTGATTTCTGGTGAGTCGATCTCGACACGTTTCGATCAGGCCGAGCTGGAAGGCATTCGCGAATATTTTTCGCCGCGTTTTGACCGAATTCAGATCATTGTCTATGTGCGCCCTTTCCTTGATGTGGCGGTCAGTCACTGGCAACAGCGCGTGAAAAACGGCTTTGACAAGTTCCAATTGCCCGAGACGCGCTATAGGACGATGATCGAACCCTTCATGCAGGTTTTTGGTCAGGAAAACGTCGTCATCCGTCCCTATCAGCGTGATCTTCTGAAAGACGGCGATGCTGTCGCGGATTTTGCGAAACTGATAGGCCTGCCCGAAGCAACGCTTTCTAGCCAAGCACGAAATCCGACCCTGTCGGCCGAGGCGACGGCGCTCCTCTTCGCGTTCAACCTTTTTGGCGATCTGGCCTCGGCACCCGGCAACCGACGTGACCATAGGGTGGCGCTGGCCAAAGCGCTGCGTCAGTTCGGGACGGAACGTTTCACCTTTTCTCCAGAGTTGGCCAAGGCGGCGGTTGACCGACAGCGCGCCGAAATCGACTGGATTGCCTCGAGGGTCGGCATCGACATGACTGGCAGGCTGCCGGAGGCCAAGGTAGTCTTCGGCTCTGCCGAGGATGTACTGGCCCTCGCCCGACGGCATATGGAAGAAGCCCGCTCCCTGCTGCCCAGCGAAGGATCCAGCGCCGGCCCCGTGGCAAAATTCGGCGGTTTGAAATTGCTTTTGAGCAAAAAACTCGGTTGGCGACAACAACAAGCGGCGCTTTGGCGCCTGGCACCGGGGCCAAGGCCCAACAGAAACGACAGTTCGGAGAAGTAAAATGTCAAAGATCACCCGCTACGGCACCGGCCCCCGCATGAGCGAGGGTGTCGCGTACAATGGCATTCTTTGGGTTGCGGGTCAGGTCGGAAAGCCTGACGAGAGCGTGGCCGAGCAAACCCGCACCTGTCTGGCCGAAGTTGACCGCATTCTTGCAGCCGCCGGCACGGACAAGACCAAAATTCTTTCCGCGCAGATCTGGCTTGCCGATATGGCGGACTTTGCCGAAATGAACAGCGTCTGGGATCAATGGGTGCCCCAAGGTCATACGCCCGCGCGGGCAACGGGCGAAGCGAAACTGGCCGCTCCGGCCTATCGGGTTGAGGTCATCGTCACCGCCGCTCTGGCCTGAACTGACCGATGGTCCGTCGCTGTATCGTGCATGCGGGTTTGCCCAAGACCGGCACAACCGCCCTTCAGGCGGCCCTTTCGGTCATGGATCAACCGGGTTTTAGCTATGCCAACCTTGGCCACCCCAACCATTCGATCCCGTTGATCCTGACCTACACGGGTGATCCGCGCCGCTGCGTCGGTTATCCACGGGTGGAGGGAATGAATGCCTTGGCTGGGCGGGTGTTGCGTTGGCAAATTGGACGCCGCTGGCAAAAGGCGCTGAAAACGCCTGCGCAGACACTGATCCTTTCAGCAGAGTCATTGCTGACCAATCTGCGTGGGCCGGAACTGGCGACGCTATTGCATGACCTACGTCAGTCCTTTGACGAAGTGCGCCTGCTTGTCTACATCCGCCCCTACCACGACCTCGTATCCAGTCTATGGCAGCAGCGGCTGCGTCGCGGCGTGGCTGATCTAAAGATCACCTCGCAGCCCTATCGGAAAATCCTAGAGCCGGGTTTGCAGGTATTCGGGCGCGAGAACATCATTTTCCGCCGCTTTTCCCGGAAAGATTTGCTTCAAGGCGATCTTTTCGCCGACTTCTGCGCCCAGACGGGCCTGCCCGACGGGGCGCTAAGGGACACCGGTACAAAATTTGAATCGCTCTCGCTCGAGGCAGCTTCGGTCTTGTTCGCCCATAATCTGGAACGCAAGGCCAAGATGGGACATGCCGAAGCCCGCGCGGTCGAGGAACGCGCAAGGCTAACCGCGGTTCTTGAACGCTTCGGCCATGAAAAAATTGGCTTCTCGGAAAAATTGCTGCAACAAGCTCTTCAGCGGCGCGCCGAAGGGCTGGACTGGCTGGAAGGGGTCGCGGGATTTGACGTGCGCGGCAAGGCGCAAAGCGTTGCACAACCGATTGACAGTGCCGGTGATTTGCTCCGTTTGGCAGAAAAACACCGCCCCGAGGTCGAGGAAATGCTGTCGCGCGCCAAACCACCCGCCGGACCTATCCGCCGGGCGTTGATGCGGCGCTGGCTTTAACTGCGGTTCACCGTTCGGCCTTCATCGCCCATCGACCGCTTTCTTCGGACCAATATTGCGCCTTGTGGCCTTGCGCCACGATCCTCTTCCATTGTTCGCGTGCGGCTTGCAGGCGGTCTGGATTGGCCCCGTCAAAGGCCACCCAAACCCGCTCCATGTTTTCAACCTCGCCCTCCAAGGGTTCAGCCCCGTCCAGCAACAACACGGCTTTTGCCGCGTTCAGGGCCGGGCCAAGCCCAAGCAAGACCGGCTGGTCAGCGTCATGCAGACCGCCCTCCATCCCATGCGGCAAAAAGCTTTCCTCGGGTTCGATCCATAGCCGTCCGTCCAGTCGATCCAAAGCCGCCTTGTCTGTGCCGCGCAGCATCACCCGCCAGCCCTGCGCCAGAGCGCGCGGCAAAAGCGTGCGCGCCAGGGCATCGGGCGTCGATGCGGTCAGTTGATAGAACAGCACAAGGCCCAAGGATCAGCCCTTTTCATAACCATCGCGGATCATCCGGTTCAGCGCCATCACGCCCCAGCCGGTCGCCCCTTTGGGGGCCAGAGCTGTTTCACCCTTGGTCAGGGCTGTACCCGCAATATCCAAGTGAATCCAAGGGGTTCCCTCTTTGACAAAGCGTTGCAAGAACTGCGCCGCCGTGATCGCCCCGCCGTCCCGGCCGCCGACGTTCATCATATCGGCAATCCGACTGTCGAGCTTTTTGTCATAAGCCGCCCCCATCGGCATCCGCCAAGCGCCTTCACCTTCGGCCACGGCCGCTTTCAGGAAAGCCCCGCAGAAGGCATCATCATTCGAGAAAACGCCCGTATTCTCATGCCCCAAGGCGATGATGATCGCCCCCGTCAGCGTCGCCAGATCAATCATCCCCACCGGATTGAACCGTTCCTGTGCATACCACATCACATCGGCCAGCACCAAACGCCCTTCGGCATCCGTGTTGATCACCTCGATCGTGTCGCCCTTCATCGAACGCACCACATCGCCCGGACGCTGCGCCTTGCCGTCGGGCATGTTTTCGACCAGCCCAACCAGCCCCACGACATGCGCTTTCGCCCCGCGCAGGGCCAAGGTCTTCATCACCCCCGCCACAACGCCCGCGCCGCCCATGTCCATCGTCATCTCTTCCATCCCGCCCGCGGGCTTGATGGAAATGCCGCCCGTGTCGAACACCACGCCCTTGCCGATCAAAGCCAAAGGCGCGCCTTCCGCCCCTTTCCACTGCATCACAACGATCTTCGACGGGCTTTCCGACCCCTGCCCCACACCCAACAGCGAACCCATGCCAAGGTCGGCCATTTGAGATTCTTCCAGAACCTCGACCTCGATCCCCAGCTTTTTCAAGTCCAGCAGTCGCGCCGCGAAATCCTCGGTCGTCAGCACATTCGCCGGTTCATTCACCAGATCGCGGGTAAAGGCCACGCCCTCGGCCAAAGCGAGCAAGGGGGCTGCCAAAGCAGTCACCGCATCGACATCTGCCACGGCAAAGGTCAGCGCCCCGGGTGTCTTTTGTTCGCCCGTCTTGTGCGTGGTAAAGGTATAGGCCTTCAGCACCGAACCAAAGGCCACCTGCGCCATCTGCTCCTGCGCCTCGCCCAGAACCAGCGTGCCCGCCTTGTGCAAGCCCTTGCCAATCGTGGCCCCGGCCTTGCGCGCTTGTTCCACCGTCGCTTTGCGCTCCAGCCGCACAACCTGCACCACTTCCGACGCCAACCCTGCAGGCCATTGGATTTCCAGCGATTCTCCCGCTTTCAGCTTGCCGAAAGCCTCCGACGCCCCAACCCGCGCCACAGCGCCCTTGGTCAGCTTGTCCAACCGCCGCGCCGCCACGCCCAAACGTCCACCTTCCGGCAGAAACACGACGATCTTGCCCGCAACTTGGGCCAGATTGTCTAGATCAGGGGCGGCAAAGGTGGGAATGACGGGCAGCGGCATGGGAACCTCGGGGGCAAGTGGCATGGTTTCGCCGGAACCCTAGCCTTGCCCCCGCCCAAAGGCCAGATGCCAGTTTCCCCCGCCCCCCAAATCGTTTAGCGTCGCCCTAACTTTCGGGGGAAGGTGGTCTGCGCGTGTCGAGATTCGACAGGTATCTTTTGTCGCAATTGCTGGCACTGTTCGGGTTCTTCTCGTTGGTGCTTGTGGCGATCTATTGGGTCAACCGGGCCGTCGGCCTGTTTGACAAGCTGATTGGTGATGGTCAGTCTGCCCTTGTTTTTCTAGAATTTTCTGCCCTGACCCTGCCCAATGTCATTCGCCTTGTCCTGCCCATTTCCGCCTTTATCGCCACGGTCTATGCGACCAACCGTCTGGCTTCGGAATCGGAACTGGTGGTGATGCAGGCCACCGGGTTTTCGGCATTCCGTCTGGCGCGGCCTGTCGTTTATTTCGGGCTGATCGTGGCGCTGATGATGCTGATCCTGATGCATGTTCTGGTGCCCGCCAGCCGCACCATGCTGGCCCTGCGGACGGCGGAAATTTCGCAAAACGTCACCGCCCGGTTCCTGAACGATGGGCAGTTCATGCATCCGTCCGATGGTGTCACGCTTTACATCCGCGAAATCACCCCGACCGGCGAATTGCTGGACCTTTACCTGAACGACAACCGTTCCAGCGGCCAACAAGTGACCTATACCGCCACACGTGCCTTGCTCGTACGCGGTGAAACAGGGGCCAAGCTGGTCATGGTCGACGGCATGATTCAGGCCCTGCGCGACAGTCGTCTGGCGGTGACACGTTTTGCCGATTTCACCTATGATCTGGGTGACGTGATTGGTGGCAGCGAGACCGCAGGCCGCACGATTGATGAACTTTCCACCGCCGAACTCTTCCGGGCCGATCCAGCAGTTGTGGAAGAAACCGGCGAAACGCGGGCGGCGTTTCTGTTCGAGGCGCACAGTCGTTTCGCCCAGCCCTTCCTGGCCCTAGCCGCTGCCCTAATCGGCTTTGCGGCGCTTGTGTCAGGCGGGTTCAGTCGCTTTGGCCTGTGGCCACAGGTGGGGCTGGCAGTCTTGTTGCTGATCTTTGTGCAGATGATCAACACCGGGGCCACCAGCGCCGGATTGAAGCGTGAAAGCGCCGTTTTGCTGGCCTACCTCGCCCCCATCATCGGCGTCGGTATCGCCACCTTCATACTTTGGCAATCGCAATGGTCCCGGCGCCGGCCCAAGGCGGTGGCCGCATGACGCTTTCGCTTTATATTGCCCGGCGCTTTGCTGGGATGCTGGGGCGAGTCTTCCTTGTGTTCTTCGGCATCCTCTTGCTGATCGACACGCTGGAACAGCTTCGCCGCTTTTCCGATGCCGGCATCGGCCTGACGCAGGCGTTGGAACTGGGCCTGTTGAACGTCCCCTCCAGCCTTTACCGCATCCTGCCGCTGATCCTGATCCTATCGGCGATCGCGCTGTTCCTTGGTCTGGCGCGGTCGTCCGAACTGGTGGTCGTCCGCGCCGCTGGTCGGTCGGGCCTGCGGTTTCTTATGACGCCAGTCATCGTCGCTCTGCTGTTCGGGGCCTTGGTCGTGGCAGTGCTCAATCCCATCGTTGCCGGTACCTCGCGGCTGTATGATCAGCGTTGGGCGGAACTGGCGCATGGCGATGCCCAGGCCTTTTCGGTCAGCGAAGGCGGGCTTTGGCTGCGACAGGGCGGCGATGACGGACAGACCGTCATTCATGCGGGACGCGCCAATGGTGAAGGGACCGAGCTTTACGATGTCACCTTCCTGACCTTTGATCCCGACGGCCTGCCTCTGCGCCGCATTCTGGCCGACAGCGCGCAACTTGTCCCCGGCGAATGGCGGCTGACCGGAGCCAAGGCATGGACGCTGGACGCCCAAAACCCCGAGGCGGTGTCGGTTGTGGAAACCACAGCGAACCTGCCCTCGGACCTGACAGGGGACGCCATCCGCGACAGTTTCGGCACGCCCGAGGCGGTGCCCTTCTGGCAATTGCCTGATTTCATCGCAGGGCTGGAAAAGGCAGGCTTTTCGGCACGGGCCTATCGGGTCTGGTTCCAAATGGAACTGGCCCAACCCCTTCTGCTGGCGGCGATGGTTCTGCTTGCAGCGGGCTTTACCATGCGCCATGCCCGTTTCGGCGGCACGGGGATGCGGGTTCTGGTGGCCCTGCTGGCCGGTTTCGGCACGTTCTTCATAAGGAATTTCGCGCAAGTGTTGGGCGACAATGGCCAAATCCCGATTCTGATGGCCGCATGGGCCCCGCCTGCCGCGGCCGTTTTGGCCGCTATGGGCCTGCTTTTGCATCTCGAGGATGGCTGATGTTCCGCTGTCTTCTTCTGATCCTTTTGCTTCTGCCCCTGCCCCTTGCCGCGCAGGATCTGGCCACTTTGGTTGCCGACCGAGTTGCTGTTAGCGGCCAGTCGATCCTGATCGCCGAAGGCAATGTCGAGGTTTTGTATCGCGGCCAGCGCCTGCGGGCCGCTAAGATCATCTATGACCGCAGCGCCGACCGACTGGCGATTGCCGGGCCGATCTGGCTAACCGACGAAAAAGGCAATGTCATTCAGGCCCAGCAAGCCGATCTGGCCGCCGATCTGACCGAAGGGGTCTTGACCTCGGCCCGCATGGTCATGGACCAAAAACTGCAAATCGCCGCCGATCAGATTGCCCGGCGCGAGGGGCGCTATACCGAACTGACGAACACCGTCGCCTCCAGCTGCAAGGTCTGCGGCGGTCGGGCGCCGCTTTGGGAAATCCGCGCCAGTAAGATCACTCATGACCAGCAAGCCCAGCAGCTTTATTTTGATGATGCCACGCTGCGGATGGCCGGGGTTCCCATCTTTTATCTGCCCCGTATGCGCGTGCCCGACCCGACGCTTGACCGTTCCTCGGGCTTTCTGGTGCCCCGTCTCCGCTCCACTTCCGCCCAAGGCACGGGGATCAAGATCCCCTATTTCCTGACCCTCGGCCCCAGCCGTGACCTGACCTTTACCCCCTATGTCACCACCAAGGGCACACGCTCCATCGACCTGCGCTATCGGCAGGCCTTTGCCACCGGCAGCATCGAGGCAAACGGCGCGCTGTCCTATGACGACCTTCTGCCCGGCGAGCGGCGCGGTTACTTCCTCGGCACCGGCGCTTTTGACCTGCCCGCCGCTTTCAAGCTGACCTTCCGGCTGGAACAGGTCTCGGACCCGGCCTATTTCCTTGACTATGGCATTTCCGAAAAAGACCGCCTGGACAGCCGCATCGAAGTCACCCGCACCCGCCGCAACGAATACATTCAGGCGCGGCTCGTGTCGTTCCAGTCGATCCGCGAAGGCGAAAGCAACGAAACCATCCCCTATCTTCTGGGGGACGTGACCTTTCACCGCCGTTTCAGTGGCGGCTTTCTGGGCGGCGAGGCTGGCCTGCGCTTTCAGACCCACAGCCATGCCCGCCGCTCCACTGAAATCTTCGATCTCGACGGCGACGGCCATGCAGATGGCCGCGATCTGAGCCGCGTTTCGACGCGGCTGGACTGGCAACGCAACTGGGTTCTGCCCGCCGGCATTCTGGGCACCACGATGGGCGAGCTGTCCGCCGATGTTTATGACATCCAGCAGGATGCCGTTTATGCCGGCCGCACCACCCGCTTCGACGCCGCAGGTGCCGTCGAACTCCGCTGGCCCTGGGTCGCGGCGGGGGAAAAAGCCAGCTATGTCGTCGAACCCATCCTGCAACTTGTGGTGAACAGCCGCACCCAGCCCGACCTGCCGAATGAAGATTCGGCGCTGGTCGAATGGGACGAGGGCAACCTGTTTTCGATGCATCGCTTTGCCGGTTCTGATGCCCGCGAAAGGGGCATTCGGGCGAACCTTGGCCTAAGCTGGACCCGCTATGACGCCACCGGCTGGTCTTTGGGCGGCACCGTGGGCCGTGTCTTCCGCGCCGATGATCTGGGACAATTCGGGGCCTCCTCCGGCCTTGACGGCCGCGCCTCTGATTGGCTGATGGCTTGGCAGATTGCCACGCCCGAAGGTCTGACCTTCACCAACCGCTACATCCTGTCCGATGATTTCGAACCCACCAAGGCCGAAGCCCGGCTTGATCTGTCGCGTGATCGCTATGGGCTTTCGGGTTCCTATGTTCTGGTCAAGGCCGATCCTTTGGAAGGTCGCCTCATCGACACCTCCGAGCTTTATCTCGACGGTAGCTATACCTTTGCCGGAAACTGGACGGCCAAGGCCAGCGCAAGGCACGATTTCATCGCCGACCGGGCCACTACGGCTGGGGTCGGTCTGGAATTCCGCAACGAATGCCTGTCGGTCGATCTTTCTCTCTCGCGTCGCTTCACATCCTCGACTAGTGTGCAGCCGACCACCGATTTCGGCCTTCAGGTCGATCTTCTGGGATTTGGCGGGGGGCAGGCCGCAGGTCCGGCCCGCACCTGCCGACGCTGAACATAGGCAAGACGTGATGACATTGACCGGAAAGACCATGACGCGCTGGACCCTTGCTTTCACCACGGCCCTTGGCCTTTCCCTTGCCGCAACCCTGCCCGCCCCGGCGCAGGAAAGCCCCTTTGCCCCCCGCATGATCATCAACGATCAGGTGATTTCCTGGTATGAACTGGAACAGCGAATGCAGTTCATGCGCCTGCTGCGCGCGCCCGGCGATCTCGAGAAAGAGGCGCTGAAGGCGCTGATGGAAGACCGGCTTCGTATGCAAGAGGCCAAAAAGCTGGGTGTGGAACTGACCGAAGAGCAGATCAAGCGCGGGATGGAGGAATTCGCCTCGCGCGCCAATCTGACGGCCGATCAATTCATCACCGCACTGGCCCAAGAAGGCGTCGCCGCCGAAACCTTCCGCGATTTTGTGATGGCTGGCTTGGCTTGGCGCGATGTGGTGCGCGCGAAATTCGGCTCGCAAGCCAGCGCGACCGACACCGACATCGACCGATTCCTCACCAATCAGGGCAAGGTCGCGGGCGTTCAGGTGCTGATGTCGGAACTGGTGATCCCCGCCCCGCCGGGCCGCGAGGATGAGGTGATGGCTTTGGCCCTGCAATTGTCCGACAGCGTGGTCGGCGAAGGGGCCTTTGCTTCTGCCGCGCGTGAATATTCGGCCTCGGGTTCCAAAGGCCGAGGCGGGCGGTTGGACTGGCTGCCCTTGGCCAATCTGCCGGGCGCCATTGCGCCTGTGGTTCTGGGCTTGGCCCCCGGCGAAACGTCCGATCCGGTGGCCATTCCCGGGGCCGTGGCGCTGTTCCAACTGCGCGGTATTCTGGAAGAAAGCACCGAGACCGCCGAATCGACGCAAGTGGAATATGCCCAGATCGCCCTGCCGAATGACGGGGCCTTTGACAGCGCGGTAGGTGCCATCATGGGGCAGGCCGAAACCTGCGATCAGCTTTACACCGCCCTGCCCGGCGGCGGGGTCAGCCGCCAGACGGCGACGATGGCCGCACTTCCGGGCGATGTCGCCATGGCCTTGGCGGGGCTTGATCAGGGTGAATATTCGACGACCGTGGTTCAGGGCAGTTCGCGCCTGCTGCTTATGATGTGCCTGCGTCAACCCGTGCCGCAAGAACCGGAAATGGGCATGGGCACTGAACCGCCAAAATCCCGCGCGGATGGCAAGGATCCCAAGCGCGAGGCGATCCGCGAACAGCTGATCAACCGCAAACTGGGCCTTTTGTCCGACAACTGGCTGGCCGATCTGCGCGCCAATGCGATCATCCGTGAACCCTGATCTGCCCCCTATCGCGCTGACCTGCGGCGAACCTGCGGGCATCGGCCCGGAACTCGCCCCCAAAGCCTTGGCCTCGGGTGTGCCCTTCTTCTTGCTGGGCGACCCGCGGCATCTGCCCGACGGCACGGACTGGACCGCCATTTCCGCCCCCGATCAGGTGGCCCGTGTCCGCAAGGGCAGCCTGCCCGTGCTGATCCACACCTTCCCCGGCGAAACTCGTCCCGGCCAACCCGACCCCGCCGATGCCGCCGAAGTGGTGGCTGTCATCGCTAAGGCCGTGTCGCTGGTGCAGGCCGGTCAGGCCAGCGCCGTTTGCACCCTGCCGATCCACAAAAAGGCCCTGCAAACGGGTGCTGGCTTCGCCTTTCCAGGCCATACTGAATATTTGGCGGCTCTTGCAGGCGTGCCCCGTGTGGTGATGATGCTGGCCTGCGATGAATTGCGTGTGGTGCCCGTCACCATCCATATCGCGCTGGATCAGGTCGCCACGCAACTGACCCCCGAATTGCTGGAAGACACGATCCGCATCACCCACCGCGCCTTGCAGCAGGATTTCGGCCTTGAAAACCCAAGGCTAGCCATCGCAGGCCTAAATCCCCACGCAGGCGAAGGCGGGGCGATGGGCACGGACGAGCCTCGCGTGATCCTGCCCGTGATGGAACGCCTGCGGGCCGAAGGCCTGCGGCTAACCGGCCCCCATCCCGCCGACACGATGTTCCACGCCGCCGCCCGCGCCCGCTATGACGCCGCGATCTGCATGTATCACGATCAAGCGCTGATCCCGATCAAGACCATCGACTTTGCGGGCGGCGTGAATGTCACCCTCGGCCTGCCTTTCGTGCGCACCTCGCCCGACCACGGCACGGCGTTTGATATCGCGGGCAAGGGGCGGGCCGAGGCCACCAGCACCATCGCCGCCCTGCGCATGGCTGCACAACTGGCGACCCGTCGGCGCGCGGGGGCATAGGCCGTTTCCCTTGCTGCCCATAAAAAAGGCAGCTAAGCGGGACGGCATCATGACCCAAGAAAATCATTTCCTGTCCCACACCCGTGGGCTTGCCCTTTTGTCGCTGCCGATCATCGGCGGCCATCTGGCCAATTTTGCGCTGCATGTCACCGATACGGTGATGATGGGCTGGTATGGCGTGACCGAACTCGCCGCCCTGGTTCTGGCCACCTCGACCTATTTCTTTCTGTTCATACTCGGCTCGGGTGTCAGCATCGGCCTGATGGGCCTGCTTTCCACCGCGCTTGGGCGCGGGGATGAGGTTCAGGTTCGCCGCGATACCCGCATGGGTCTGTGGTTTTCCATTGGCTATGGCTTGGTCATGGCGCTGCCGTTGTTCTGGTCGGAATCCCTGCTGATTGCCCTGGGGCAAAAACCCGAACTGGCGGGGCTGGCGCAGGATTATCTGCGCATTGCCGGGTTCGGCATGGTTCCGGCGCTGGTGGCTGCGGTTCTGCGCAGCTACTTTTCGGCGCTGGAAAAGGCGGGGCTGGTGCTTTGGGTCACGCTGGCCTCGGTGGTTCTGAATGCGGGGCTGAACTGGGTTTTCATCTTTGGCCGCTACGGGCTGCCAGAAATGGGTGTGCAGGGGGCCGCGATTGCCACGCTGGGAAGCCAGATCTTTGCCACGCTGATCCTGCTGTATGTCGCGCATTTCGGACGGGATTTCCGGCGCTTTCACCTGCTGCAACGGTTCTGGCGGCCGGATTGGAATGCGATGGGGAATGTGCTGCGGCTGGGGTTGCCTGCCGGGTTGACGGCGCTGGCGGAGAGTGGGCTGTTCATCGCGGCCGCGCTGATGATGGGTTGGGTCGGCAAGATTGAACTGGCCGCCCATGGGATTGCCTTGCAGGTCGGTGCGCTGGCTTTCATGGTCTATATGGGGATTTCCAACGCGACGACGGTGAAGCTGGGGCGGGCCTATGGGGAGGGTGATGCCCTGGCCATGCAGGGCGTGGTCAAGGCGGCGCTGGTTGTGACGCTGGTGATCTGTGCGACGCTGGTTTCGCTTATCTTGCTGTTCCCGGAACAGATCCTGCGGCTGTTTTTGGACCCGTCCTCACCCGACGTCGCCGAGATTCTGATTTTCGGGACCAGCCTGCTGACGCTGGCCGCCGCGTTTCAATTGTTTGATGCGATGCAGGTGCTGGCCTTGGGGTTTTTGCGGGCCGTGAATGATGCCAAGGTTCCGATGTTGCTGGCCAGCTTTTCTTATTGGCTGATCGGCCTACCTTCCAGCTATGTCCTGGGTTTTATCGTGGGCTGGGGCGGCATGGGAATTTGGATGGGGCTGATCATCGGGTTGGCCGCTGCGGCGGGGCTTTTGATGCTGCGATATTTCCGGGGGGATTGGTCGGCACGGGTTGGGGTGGAGGAGGTTTCGGCGGGTTTTCACGCGTGAAATCTTGTGTAAGGGATTGTTTTTAAATGTTATTTTGGTTTTTTTAGCTTTTGGTTAGGCAAGATTGTTGCGCCATGAAGGCGCAACCTTGCGCCTGCTACCTTATGTTAGATCGCAGTTGACCTTCGAAATCACGTTTTCCGATGGGCACCCCCTGCGCACGAAGGATGTCGTAGGCGGTGACAGCGTGAAAATAGAAGTTGGGGAGCAGAAATGACAGAAGATATGTCTCGGCCACAAAGGCCGTCTTCTGCGGATCGGTATGGATTTGCATGTCAAGTTTCTTGCCTGACCAAGCATTCACCTCTTCCGGCGTGAGGTTTGTCAGCGCAGCCTCGGTTCCGGAAATTCGGGCTTGCAGCGCGCGGAATGGAACCGGTCCGACAAGGTCAGGCGGGTTGAAGACACTGCCCCTTATCGCATCAAGTCCCCAGACCGAATAATTGTCTATGCATTCAATCTGGAAGAAAAACGGAGCCATGTCCGGGAAAAGTCTTGCGCTGACCAGTTCATCCGGATCAGTTCCAGTCTCGCGGCAATGCACAGTGGCCTTATCAAGACACACACCAACTGAACGCACCGTTTGCAAAAATGTTGGAACGCCGAGATCGAAAAAGGAGACTGTCATTGGTAAGGTCCATCCTTTTGCTCTGTCGATTTCGTGTCGATGAATTGTGATAGGAAAGGTGCGTGAAATCACGCACCCTACGCTTGCTTTCGTAGTCGATGAGTGGTGTGAGGGAAAATGCGTGAATTTGCTCCCGATGAGGCTGGATGCATTTAAGTACATCCACGACGTATCATCCCATCAACCACGCTCAAAAAATAGCGAGCGGCTTGTTCTTCGGTTGCGAAGGTTACTTCGTTTGATCTTTTGCCACGCTCAAAATGAAAAACCGCCCAATTGTATTTGTCATCGGTAATGCAGAATCTATCGTCCCGTTGTTCTCCGATTCCGAATTCATCGGGGTTAAGGTTTTTTGCCTCTAAGGTGGCTGCAAGTTCTTCAAGGTTCATTTGTCCCTCCCCCTACCCGCATCACCGTCACACTGCACCCCGCCTCGGCCACCACCTTGGCCGACACCGACCCCAGATAGCGCCTTGCCCCGCCGGAGCCCCTTGCCCCCATCAGAATATGGCTGGCACGCACCTTTTCGGCGTGGTCGATCAGGGCATCCGCAGGGTCAGAGTGTTCCAGAACGGTGAAGGTCAGGCGTTCGTCGGGCAGGTTCAGCCCCTCGGCCCAGTGGCGCAGGCCGACCAGCCTTGTCACATGGATGTTGTTGCCTTCATCATCCGTCATCTGGTCGATCCCCAGACGGGCCGTCTTGATCACGTTCACGCAGACCACCCGCGCATCGGGTTGGATCGTCAGCATCCGGCCCAAGGATTGGCGGAGTTGATCGGCCAAAGCCTCCATATCCGGGGAAAGATCGACGGCGACCAGCAGGATGGGCACTTGCCCCTGCACCGAAAGGCGGGGCGGTGGGCCAAGGTCGGTCAGGCGGGCCATGCGGCGCTTTCTTTGCCAGACGGTCCACCAGCCATCTTGCCGCATTTTGCGGGCGCGGGCCGTCAGGGGGACTTGGGCGGGATGTTCCAGATCAAAGGCCATCTGGGCGGCGGTCTGATAGCGGCGGCGGGGATCGACGGACAGGGCGCGCAGGATGATTTCCTGCAACCATTCGGGCAGCTCGGGGCGCAGAGCGCGCGGCGGCACCGGATCGCGCCAAAGACGGCGGCGGACTTGGCGGAGCTTTTCGGGTTGACCAAAGGGCATCTGGCCCGTGGCCAGTTCATAGATCATCGCGCCCAAGGCGAACAGGTCGCTGCGCGGGTCGTCGCGGCGGCGCAGATATTGTTCGGGGGCGATATAGGGGTAAGTGCCCATGGGGATGGTGAATTCTTCGGCCAAAAGGTCAGGAAGCTGATCATGATGGGCCAGGCCAAAGTCGATGCAGACCATTTCGCCCGTGTCCCTTTGCAGGAAATTGGCGGGTTTGAGGTCAAGGTGGATGACAAGCTGGGCGTGCAGGGCGGCCACCGCTTCAGTCATCAGGGCGGCCTTTTCAATAACGGTGGAAAGGGAACGGGGGCCGCGTTCAAAGCTGCGCAGAAGACTGCCGCCGGGGATGAATTCGGTGACGATATAGGGCATGACGCTGAAATCGCCCATGGCGATCAGGCGGGGGACATGGGGGCCGGAAAGGCGGGGCATGATCATCTGTTCCACCTCGAACCCCACAATCGTCGGCGCGTCGTCGCCATCAAGGATGGTGGGGACTTTCATGATCATAGGTGTGGGCTGGTCGGGGTGGGTCACATCCCAGATGGTGGCAAAGCCGCCCTTGTGGAGCATTTTCCCCAAGGTGAAACCGTCGATTTGCAAGCCTTCGTGTGGGCGGATCTGGGGCATGTCAGTTCCCGTTCAGCAGGCGTTGGGCCAAGGCTTCGGGCAGGCCTGCGGCGCGGATTTTGTCCACGGTGGCTTGGACATCATAGGGGGTGCGGCGAAAGGTGATCTGGTGGGGTTCGAGCATGGCCCAAGCGGCATGGGGTGATCCGTCGCGGGGCTGGCCTGTTGAGCCAACCACGGCGAGCCAGCGGCGCGAGGGGAGAAGCGGCATGGGTTGGTTGAGGGTGAGGGGGCATTCGCGAACGATACCCTGATGGTCGATGGAATAGAGGGCGGGTTTGTGGACATGGCCGCAGAGGGTAAGGCGGGCGTCGGTGGCCTGAAAGGCCGGGGCGGCGCGGGTGTTGGTGGTGATATAGGTCCAGTCGGCGGGATTGCGGGGGCTGGCATGGGTGAAGAGGGTTTGATCGAGGTGCTGGGTCAGGGGCAGTTGGGCGAGATAGGCGGCCTGATCGGGGGTAAGCTGAGCGCGGGTCCATTGGATGGCCGTGGCAGCATGGGGGGACATGGGTTCTGACGGCTGGGCGATGGCGTGGTCGTGGTTGCCTTTGACGCAGATGGTGGGATTTAGGGCGCGGATGCGGTCGATGCAGGCGCCCGGCTCGGGGCCATAGCCGACGATATCGCCGAGGATGGCAAAGGCCTTGGCCCCCCTTGCGGTGGCATCGGCCAGAACGGCGGCCAAGGCGGGGCGGTTGGCGTGGATATCGGTCAGGACGGCGAGTTTCATGGGCCTCTCCTCTGCATTCACGCTAGGGGCTGCACGGGATATGTGCAACCGGGCCGGTTGCGGGGTTTTCGGCGGGGGGATAGTGAGGGGGAAATGGAGTTTTGCCGATGATCCGCCTTGATATCTTTTCTGATCCGATCTGCCCCTGGTGCTTTATCGGGAAGTCGAACCTGGACCGGGCGCTAGAGGCGGATGCGAGCCATCCGTTCACGGTGGAATGGCATCCGTTCCAGTTGAACCCGGATATGCGGGCGGAAGGGGTGAACCGGCTGGAATATCTGGCGGCGCGTTTCGGGGGGATGGAGCGGGCCGAGGCCATGTCGCGGCAGGTGGAGGAAACGGCGGCGGGTTACGGGGTGGTGATCGATTTTTCCAAGGTGGAGCGGGTGCCGAACACGCTGGATGCGCATCGGCTGATCCATTGGGCGGGGCTGGAGGGGGCGCAGACGCCGATGGTGAATGCGGTGCTGCGGGCCTATTGGCGGGAAAGCCGGGATATTGGCGATCAGGGCGTGCTGGCGGATCTGGCGGGGGAAGTGGGCTTGGACCGTGCGGCCATGGCGCGGCTTTTGGCAAGCGAGGCGGACCGGGATACGATCACGGCGCGGGATAGCCATGCGCGGGAACGGGGGATCAGCGCAGTGCCGACCTTTGTGATTGCGGATCAGTATGTGGTGTCGGGGGCGCAGCCGCCCGAAATGTGGCGGAATGTGATGGCGGAACTGAAGGCGCAGTTGCCGTGATTTTGGCGCATCTGCCTGCGGGATATCTGACCGGCCGCGCGATGGGCGCGCGGCGGGGTTTGGTGTTGTGGGCGGCGCTGCTGGGTGGGGTGTTCCCGGATTTTGACATGTTCTGGTTCCATCTGGTGGATCAGGGGAGCGTGCATCACCATCGCTACCCGGTGCATATTCCGGGCTTTTGGGCCTTGGTGGCGCTGATCGCCCTGCCCCTGATCCGGCTGATGCGGCCGGCATTGTTCGCCCCGGCCTGCGCCTTTCTGGCGGCCATTGCGGTGCATCTGGTGCTGGATTCTGTGGGGGGCGGGATTCTGTGGCTTTGGCCCTTCAATGACCAGCTCTACAGCCTGATCAAGGTGCCCGCGACGCAGTCGCATTGGGTGCTTTCCTTTATCTTTCATTGGAGCTTTCTGGCTGAAATCGCCATCGTCGGATCGGCGGTTTGGGTCTGGTTGAAAACATGACGCAAAAACGCCTGTCCTACCCCGAGTTCGTGGCGCTGATCGCCTCGCTTTTTGCCATTCTGGCGTTTTCCATCGACTCGATGCTGCCCGCCCTGCCCCAGATCGCGGCAGAGCTTTCGCCCGATGCGCCGAATGCGGCGCAGTTGATCATCACGTCCTTTGTCTTTGGCATGGGGTTCGGCACGCTGTTGACCGGCCCCCTCTCGGATGCCTTTGGCCGCCGTCCGGTGATCTTTGCGGGGGTGGCGCTTTATGCGGTCGCGGCTTTGGCCGCTTGGGCCGCGCCGACGCTGGAAACCGTGCTGGCGGCGCGGTTCGTGCAAGGCTTGGGGGCCGCCGCCCCGCGCGTGGTGTCGCTGGCGATCACCCGTGATCTGTATCAGGGCCGCCAGATGGCGCGGATCATGAGCTTTGTGATGATGGTCTTTACGATCGTCCCCGCGCTGGCCCCCTTCATCGGCCAATACATCATTGCCGCCGCGGGCTGGCGTGCCGTGTTTCTGGCCTTTCTGGTCTTTGCCAGTTTCGCGATGCTGTGGTTCGGCCTGCGCCAACCGGAAACCCTGCCAGAAAAACGCCCCCTGACCCTTGGGCGGCTTGGCGCGGGGATCAAAGAGGTGCTGTCGCACCGCGTGATCCGCCTGTCGATCTTGGCACAAGCCTTTATTCAGGCTTGCCTTTTCGGCACGCTTTCCTCGACCCAGCCCATTCTGGACGTGATTTATCACCGGGCCGACGAATTCCCCTTTTGGTTCGCCGTCATCGCCATCTGTGCCAGTTCCGGCAGCTTTGTGAATGCCGCCTTGGTGGTGAAACTGGGGATGCGGCGGATGGTGGTTTCGGTGTTGATCGGGCAGGTCGTCGCCTCGAGTCTCATGCTGGCGCTGACAATCAGCGGGGCCATTCCGCAGGATGTGGCCTTTGCGCTGCATCTGATCTGGACGATCAGCGTTTTCTTTATGATTGGCTTGACCATGGGCAATCTGAACGCCTTGGCGATGGAGCCTGTGGGTCATATCGCCGGGATGGCAGCCTCGGTCATGGGGGCGCTTTCGACCGTCGCCGCTGTGCCGGTGGCGGCAGTGATCGGGCTGATGTTCGATGGCACCGCCCTGCCCCTGATCGCCAGCGTCGCGGCACTGGCCTTGGCCGCTCTGGTGACGGTCAAGGCGATGGGGGTGCCTAAAGGATAAAGTCGCTGGCGGTCAGGTTCGTGACCCAAGTCACCCAAAAATTCATCTCGGAAGCGCCGTCGCCGTCAATGTCCACATGAACCAATGTGGAACCACCCGAGATTTCGAGCCTGACCTCGCCCCTCGCCGATGAAAAACCATCGGTTCCGCGAAAAAGGAAAGCATCGTTCTTTTTGGTCGCGGGATTGGCATCAATGCGGCTGAGGTCGATCTTGGATTGCCCGAGGCCAAAATACTCCAACGTGTCGCTGGCACCGAGCACATTGCTGACGGCGCTGTCCTTGATGGACAAAAACCGCACGACGTCCCCTTGCGGCCCTTCCAAAACGAAGGTGTCGATCCCGCGTCCGCCGACCATGGTATCGGCGCCGTTCCAGCCTTTCAGCGTGTCATTTCCTGCCCGGCCCAGCAAAAGATCGCTGCCATTGTCGCCGTCAATGTAGTTGTCTTTGGCGTCGCCATAAATCTTGTCGTCCAGTGCCGTGCCCGAAACCTGTTCAAAGTTGCGGATCACATCCTTGCCCCAAAAGCCCAGATCCTGACGGGTGGTTTTTGCCATATCAAAAACAACACCCGTGGGCGCCGTGTCATAGCCCGAAACCATGTCGCGGTAGATCAGCCCAAAGGACAACCAATCACGGCCATCTCCCCCGTCGAGCGTGTCATTCCCGACACCGGCGCGGACGGAATCTTCACCATCACCGAGCAGGGCCAGATCGTTGCCCGATTGATCAAAATATTGATCCAGTCCTGCGCTGCCCAGCACGGTGTCATTGTCGGCCCCGGCAAAAACCACCGCGTCGCTGTCGTCGCTCATATCGCGCAGGTCGATCAGGTCGTTGTTGCGATAGGTGTAAATCAGATAGCTGGAATCCGTTGTGCTGTAGGCGACATAAACGGTGTCCGCCTCATATCCGGCCAGAAAGGCCGGGGTGTTAAGATTGCCGGAATCGCCGGGGAAAAGGACTTTCAGAACCATGCTTGCACCGATTTGATAAAGGGGGGCGCAACGGGCCGGAAACTCTTTACACGCAGGATCAGGCTTTGGGCCTGACAACTTTTTCTGCCAAGTCGCGGGCAATCTGGAAAGCCCCTTTGATACGGTCGCTTTCCGTCTTCCAATCCCGCGCCATAACGATCTTGTTGCCTGTGACCTTGGCCGCACCCTGTTCGGCGCGGATGAAATCGACAAGGCCCGCCGGGTTGTCGAATTTGTCATTGTGGAATTGGACGGTGGCCCCCTTTGGCCCGGCATCGAGTTTGGAAATTCCAGCGCGTTTGCACATGGCCTTGATGCGGACGACAAGCATCAGGGTGTTCACCTCACGCGGCAGCGGGCCGAAACGGTCGATCAGTTCGGCGGCGAAACCTTCGAGTTCGACCTTGGTCGTCAGGCCCGAGAGGCGGCGGTAAAGGCCAAGGCGGACGTCGAGATCGGGGATATAGCTGTCGGGAATGGTGACGGGAACGCCAAGATTGAGCTGCGGGGCCCAGGCGTCCGAGATGGGGGAAAGACCGTCAATCTCGCCCGTTTTGATCTTGGCAATCGTCTCTTCCAGCATCTGCTGGTAAAGTTCATAGCCCACTTCCTTGATATGCCCCGACTGTTCCTCACCCAGCAAATTCCCAGCACCACGCAGGTCAAGGTCATGGCTGGCGAGGTTGAAACCTGCACCAAGGTTGTCCAGCGAACCCAGCAATCGCAGGCGCTTCGTCGCCTGCGGCGTCAGTTTCATGCGGGGTTTGGTGGTCAGATAGCAATAGGCGCGGGTCTTGGCGCGGCCGACGCGGCCACGGATCTGGTAAAGCTGCGACAGGCCGAACATATCGGCGCGGTGGATGATCATGGTGTTGGCGGTGGGGATGTCGAGACCGCTTTCGACGATGGTTGTGGCGACCAGCACGTCATATTTGCCGTCATAGAATTCGTTCATCCGGTCATCCAGATCGCCCGCCGCCATCTGGCCGTGGGCGATGACATAGCGGACCTCTGGCACGTGGGTTTGCAGGAAATCCTCGATATCCGGCAGGTCGCTGATACGCGGCACGACATAAAAGGACTGCCCGCCGCGGAAGCGTTCGCGCAAAAGCGCCTCGCGGATCGTCACGGTGTCGAATTCGGACACATAGGTGCGGATCGCCAGACGGTCCACCGGGGGGGTGGCGATGATCGAGAGGTCACGGACGCCGGTGAGCGAGAGTTGCAGGGTGCGGGGGATGGGGGTGGCGGTCAGGGTCAGGACGTGGACCTCCGACCGCATTTCTTTCAGGCGCTCTTTGTGGCCGACGCCGAAATGTTGTTCTTCGTCAATGACAAGCAGGCCAAGGTTCTTGAAGCTGACGCCCTTGGCGAGCAGCGCATGGGTGCCGACGCAGATATCGACGGAACCATCGGTGATCCCGGCGCGGGTGAGGTTGGCGTCCTTGGCTGACACAAAGCGAGACAGGGGGCGGACGTTGATGGGAAAGCCGCGGAAGCGTTCGGCAAAGCTGCGGTAGTGTTGGCGGGCCAGAAGCGTGGTGGGGCAGATGACGGCCACCTGCATCCCCGCCAGAGCCGCGATAAAGGCGGCGCGCATGGCGACCTCGGTCTTGCCAAAACCCACGTCGCCCACGACCAGACGGTCCATCGGGCTGCCTTTTTCCAGATCGGCCACGACATCTTCGATGGCGGCCAGTTGGTCATCGGTTTCAGTATAGGGAAAGCGGGCGCAGAAGGCCTCCCACATGGAATGCGGCGCTTCCAGAATGGGGGCATGGCGCAGGGCACGTTCGGCGGCGATGCGCATCAGGCGGTCGGCGATTTCCTTGATGCGTTCTTTCAGCTTGGCCTTTTTCGCCTGCCAAGCGCCGCCGCCCAGACGATCCAGAAGGCCTTCTTCATGGCCATAGCGGGACAGCAGTTCGATGTTTTCCACGGGCAGGTAAAGTTTCGCGCCTTCGGCATATTCCAGCGCGACGCAGTCATGCGGGATTTTCAGGGCGACGATGGTTTCAAGGCCAAGGTAGCGGCCAACGCCATGTTCGACATGGACAACCAGATCGCCGGGGGTAAGGGTATCGACCTCACGCAGGAAGTTTTCCGCCTTGCGCTTGCGGCGGGGTTTGGCGACCAGACGGTCGCCTAAGACATCCTGTTCGGAAATGACGGCCAGACCGGGGGCGGTAAAACCGGCCTCCAGCGGCCAGACGATCAGCGACAGTTTCGCCTTAGGCGTCTGACGCAGGTCGGTGATATTTTCAGCCTCGGTCAGGCCCTGATCGGCAAGCAGGCCGCGCAGGCGTTCACGGGCGCCGTCAGACCATGAGGCGATGACGACCTGATGATCTTTGCGCAGGGCGCGAATGTGATCAACCAAAGCCCCGAAAAGGCTGACGTTTTCCAACTGGCGTTCGGGGGCGAAGTTCCGGCCGATACGGCCCGAGGCGTCCAGCACGCCCGGACCGGGGGCTTGGGCCAGGGGCGAGAGTTGCACGACGCGGTGGTTGTCGACAGCCAGTGTCCAAGCCTTGTCGTCCAGATACAAAAGCTCGGGCGCGCAGGGTTTATAGACGGTGTCGATGCGGCCCTTCGCCGTCATCGCCTCGCGTCGTGAATCATATTGGTCTTCGATGCCCTCCCACCGCGACAGGCGGGCGGGGGTGATCTGGTCGTCCAGCATGACGGAAGCGTCGGGCAGATAGTCAAAGATCGTCTCAAGCCGGTCATGAAAGAACGGCAGCCAATGTTCCATCCCCTGATGCTTGCGCCCCGCACTGACCGCCTCATACAGCGGATCGTCGGTGCCCGCCGCGCCAAATTCGATGCGATAGGTCTGGCGGAAACGGGTGATGGCGGCTTCGTCCAGCACCACTTCGCTGACGGGGGAAAGGTCAACTGTCGAAAGCTTTTCCACCGTCCGCTGGGTTTCCGGATCAAAGCGCCGCGCGCCATCCAGCACATCGCCAAAGAAATCCAGCCGGATCGGCCCTGCCTGCCCCGGTGGGTAAATATCGATGATCCCACCGCGAATAGCGAAATCGCCGGGTTCCGCGACCGTCGTCGCGGGCGAATAGCCCATCCGCGCAAGGTAGCCTTTTAATGCGGCTTCATCGACGCGGGTGCCCACATCGGCCCGAAACGAGGCCGCCCGCAGCACATCGCGGGCGGGCAGGCGCTGGGTGGCGGCGTTCAGCGTGGTCAAAAGGACAAAGGGGCCAGATAGGCCCGAAACCAGCGCCGCCAGCGTCGCCATGCGGCGGGCGGAAATGTCAGGGTTGGGCGAGGATCGGTCATAGGGCAGGCAATCCCAGGCCGGAAACTCCAGCACAGCCACCTGCGGCCCGGCCACTGCCAGCGCCGCGCGCATCGCCTCGGCCCGTTTGTCGTCGCGGGCGATGTGGATGACCGGACGGCCCTTTTCCAACTCGCGCAGCAAAAGCAGCGCGTCAAAGCCTTCGGGAGCCCCGCCCAGAATGATGCGTTCGCCGGTCATGCGTCAGTCTTCCTTTTGCAGAGCGGCAAGCCTTATTTGAAAACCGGGCCGATTGTAAGGCTGACATACATGCCCCAAAGGGCGGTCAGCAGGATGCCCAGAATGCCCAGCCCCTGGATGATCAGCCGCGTCACCAACAATTGCTTATGCAGCGCAGGCCCGGTCATTTCCAGCCGCGAAATCTTGCGCGCCGACCAGACCGTGATAGCGATGATGATCAGCAAAGGGAAATACAGACAGAACATCGCCTGCGCGAATTCCATCTGATAATAAAAGGCACAGGTGACCAGCATCGACAGGATGAAGGTCGCAACCACCACGAAATACGCCCCGCCCTGATCGACATATCGCAGCATCCGGCGGATCTGGATATGGGCCAGAACATCCAGATCGGCCGCCTCTTCGCTGCCTTCTCGCCGGGCGCGCATCACCATATCAAAGGGCACACCCAGCACGAAATGGCTGGCCGAGGACCAAAAGACCGCCAAGGCGATCCAGTACCACAGGTTCGAGAACGACCTGAGGTCGATCACTTCGGTCACAAGTTTCAGAACTTCCACTGTGCGGTTCCTGCTTTGGCCTTGGCCAGCAGGGTGATCCGGCATCCGCCTTTGCGCCCCGCAGCTTTCGCTGATATCCATGCCACCGTTGAAAGTTTACTGCAATGGCGGCGGTTCTTGCGAACCGAAATCCGCCCCGATACGAAGGTCGAACGCCGATGCGCCCCATCCTGACCCCGGTTCAGGCCCCGTTTCCCGCCACCCGCCACCGTCGCACAAAACGCAGCGCCGCCCTGCGGAATTTGGTGCAAGAAAACAGACTGGCGGTGCATGATCTGATCTGGCCAATCTTTCTGCGCGAGGGGACAGCGATCGAAGAACCGATCGCGTCGATGCCGGGGGTAAGCCGACTTTCGATTGACCGGGCTGTGGTGGCAGCGGAACGGGCCGTGGGCTTGGGGATTCCTGCACTTTGCCTGTTCCCCTATACTGAACCCGCCCTGAAAACGCTGGATTGCGCCGAGGCTTGGAACCCTGAAAACCTGACGAACCGGGCGATCCGGGCGATCAAAGCCGCCTTTCCTGAACTGGTGGTTATGACGGATGTGGCGCTGGATCCCTACAATGCCTTGGGTCAGGATGGTTTGGTGCGGGATGGCGTGATCCTGAATGATGAGACCATCGAGGCCTTGGTCAAGATGGCCTTGATTCAATCCGAAGCGGGGGCTGACATTCTGGGACCGTCCGACATGATGGATGGACGGATCGGCGCGATCCGTTCGGCACTGGAAAGCGCCGGCCACAAGGATGTGACAATTATGTCCTATGCAGCGAAATATGCCAGCGGCTTTTATGGGCCGTTCCGCGATGCAGTGGGGGCTTCGGGCCTGTTGAAAGGCGACAAAAAGACCTTTCAAATGAATCCGGCGAACGGAGACGAGGCCTTGCGTCTGGTGGCGCGCGACCTGTCGGAAGGGGCGGATATGGTGATGGTGAAACCGGGGCTGCCCTATCTGGACATCTGCCGCCGGGTGAAGGACGCCTTTGGGGCCCCGACCTTTGCCTATCAGGTGTCCGGCGAATATGCGATGATCAAGGCTGCGGCGCAGAACGGCTGGGTCGATGGGCAGACCGTGATGATGGAAAGCCTGATGGCCTTTAAACGTGCAGGGTGCGACGGCGTGCTGACCTATTTCGCGCCAGAAGCGGCGGCGCTTTTGCGGGGCTAGCCGGTTGCGGGGCGAGCAGGGCGGATTGGGCGGGCGGTAAGCTGCCGAAGGGCGCCAAATCTGGTGACAGATCGGCCATGGCACGCTAGAATTGTTGCATTGCGTGGACAAAGAAGCCGCGCCAAGAGGCATGAGGCAAGCAGATGACCATTTCCAGACGAACCCTGATTCAATCGGGCGGCGCGGCCTTGCTGTTGGGCGGCTGTGCCAATGGCGTGGGTAGCAATGGGGCACCGACCATTGACGCGCGGGTGGATGCGACACGCGATTTTCTGTTCCAGAACTATCCCGATACGCGGAATATGGCGGGTCAGGCGGCGGGGGTTTTGTATATGCCCTTGGTGACCGAGGCGGGCTTTATCTATGGCGGGGCTTACGGTCGCGGGGCTTTGCGCATTCGGGATGTGACGGTGGATTACTATTCTGCGACGAAGGCGAGCTTTGGTTTGCAGATCGGGGCGCAGCAATATGCCCATGCGCTGTTCTTTATGAATGATGGGGCCTTGGCCGAATTCCGGCGGGGCAGTGGCTGGGCCGCCAGCGCCGACATCCGCTATGCGACACCGGAATCGGCGGGCAGCATCGGCAAGGAAACGACGGAACTGGACCAGGTGGTGGCCTTGGTCTTTGGCCAGCAGGGGATGATTGCCGGGGCCTCGCTGGCCGGCGTGAAATATTCGCGGATCATTCCTTAAGCCTTTAGAAAAAGGGCGGCTTTTCAGCCGCCTTTTTCATTCAGCGGCGATCCGCTTGTTTGGGGCCATGAGGACCCGCACCTCATGGGCTTTCAGGGTCATCCGGGCGGCCTCGAAGGCCTGTTCGCGGTCGGCCAGTTCGGGGAACAGTGCCAGGATTTCCGCCCGCGCCATCTGGTCCATCGCCGAGATCATCCGTGCCGCGGGTTGGAAGCTTTCCGACCAGGCCCCGTCGACATGCACGATCTCATGCCCGTCGAACAGGATATGGACATAGGTCACCCCTTCGGCCGGCACCACCTGCGCAATCCCCGGCTGGCCCAGCAGATGCAGCGCCGCCACCAGCACCTCATGCTCGCCAAACAGCAGCTCTGCCCCCGCATCGGCGATCAGCATCCGGTGCTGCGGCGACACCATCGTGTCGCGCAGCGGCACCTGCGCCCCCAGCGATCCGGCCGCCAAGGCGACCGGTGCCAGATCGGGGGCCGTCCGCAGCTGCGCCTGGCTCAGATGCCGCTGGCCCACCCAACGCACCGCCTGCCAGCCATGATCCCGCGTCAGCACCCGATCGCCCGGTTTCACCGCCTCCACCGCCATCGCCCCTTGCAGGGTCACGATCCGCGAACCGGCGGTAAAGCAGGGGATGATGTTCTCAATCTGCGAGAACTGAATCCGCCCGATTTCCTGCCGCAGCGGGTTGCCTTCGGGCAGGTCGTAGAAGATGACCGTCCCCGCCTCGGGGTCACCGGGAACAAAGATGACATCGGTGTAAGACTTGCCATAGGCCGTCAGGTCCAGAACGTCGATGTCGCCATTGCCGGGATCTTCGCCGCCGACGATGACGTCATTGTCCGCCCCCGGCCCGAAACTGCCCGCCGCGACCGAGAACGTGTCGTTGCCCAAGCCGCCGTAAAGGCTGTCCTGCCCGGCATCGGTGGTGAAACTGTCGTTCCCGGCATCGCCCTCGATGCTGTCATTGCCTTCGCCGCCGAACAGGCTGTCGTCCCCCGCCCCGCCCGAAAGCGTGTCCTGGCCGTTGCCCCCGAACAACGTGTCCTGACCATTGCCGCCCGAAAGGCTATCCTGATCATTCCCCCCAAACAGCGAGTCATTCCCCTCGCCGCCGAAGAGCCGGTCATTGCCCACATCGCCGTTCAGCGTGTCGTCGCCATCGCCACCATAAAGGCTGTCGGTCCCGTTGCCGCCAAAGAGAATGTCTGAACCCGCGTCGCCCGTCAGGGTGTCACCGCCATCACCGCCTGACAGACTGTCACCGTCGTTGCCACCAGAAAGCTGATCGTTGCCCTGACCGCCAATCAGTGTGTCGGCACCCTGATCTCCAAACAGGGTATCATCGCCGTTGTCGCCGGAAAGACTGTCGTCGCCAGCGTTGCCTGACAGTCTGTCATTGTCGTCGCCGCCAAAGAGCTGGTCATTGCCATTGCCGCCGAACAATCGGTCGGCGCCGTTCTCGCCAAACAACGTGTCATCGCCATTGTCGCCCAGCAAGCTGTCGGCCCCATTGCCGCCAAACAAGCTGTCGCCATCATTGCCGCCGTAGATCGTGTCCAGCCCGTTGCCGCCATAAAGGCTGTCTATACCGTCATCACCCTCGAGGCTGTCATTGCCCTCTTCGCCCAGAACAATGTCGTTTCCGCTGCTGCCGAACAGGCTGTCCTGCCCAATGCCACCAGCCAAAGTGTCATTGCCAGAGCCGCCGTCCAGCGTGTCGTCGCCGTCATCGCCAAAAAGACTATCCTGATCATTGCCGCCGTAAAGCAGATCGTTGCCGGTGCCACCAAACAGTGTGTCGTTGCCCTCGGCACCGTGCAGCCAATCGTCGCCATTGTCGCCGAAAAGACTGTCGGATCCGGTCCAACCGTCAAGCTCGTCGCCAGCATCGCC
Organism: Neogemmobacter tilapiae; assembly: GCF_014652215.1. Classification (GTDB taxonomy): domain Bacteria; phylum Pseudomonadota; class Alphaproteobacteria; order Rhodobacterales; family Rhodobacteraceae; genus Neogemmobacter; species Neogemmobacter tilapiae. The sequence goes on from NZ_BMYJ01000001.1 coordinate 418,906, forward strand.
GCCATAAAGCGTATCCTGATCTTCGCCTCCGTAAAGAGAGTCGATGCCATTGCCGCCAAAAAGGCTGTCGTTCCCCTCGCCGGCCGCCAGCACGTCATTGCCAAGCTCACCCGTCAGGGTATCGTGACCCTCGCCGCCATAAAGGCTGTCGTCGTCAATCCCGCCGGAAAGCTGATCGTTGCCTTCGCCGCCATACAGACTGTCGTTCCCGGCGTCGCCGCCAATCGTGTCGTCGCCATTGTCGCCGAAAAGACTGTCAACCCCATCACCGCCGGTCAGCAGGTCATTGTCGTTGCCGCCGTCCATCCGGTCACGGCCATCGCCGCCATACAGGCTGTCATTCCCGGCTTCGCCCGCCGCCGAGTCGTCGCCGTTGCCCCCCACGATACTGTCATTGCCATCGGCGCCGAGCATCATGTCATTGTCATTGCCGCCCGAAAGCGTATCGGCCCCTTCGCCCCCATAGAGGTTGTCGTTGCCATTGTCGCCCGACAGGCTGTCGGCGTCATTGCCACCGTAGAGGCGGTCATTGTCAGCATCGCCCGAAAGCGTGTCGGCACCATCACCGCCATAGAGGCTGTCGTCGCCGTTGGCCCCCGTCAGGCTGTCGGCATCATTACCACCATAGAGCAGATCATTGCCGTCGCCGCCGTCCAGCGTGTCCAGCCCGTTGCTGCCGATCAGGCTGTCGCGGTCATTGCCGCCGAACAACAGGTCGTTGCCTTCGCCGCCATCCAGCGTGTCGTTGCCGTTGGCCCCTGTCAGGCTGTCGCCATCGCCGCCGCCGAACAGCCGGTCATTGCCCTCGCCGCCGTCAAGGGTGTCATTGCCCGCATCGCCCAAAAGCGAGTCATTGCCATTGCCGCCCGAAAGACTGTCGGCGTGATCGCCGCCCGACAGGGTATCGTCGCCTTCGCCCCCTGACAGCGTATCAAGGTCATTGCCGCCAGAGAGGGAGTCGTTGCCCGCCTCACCCAAGAGTGAATCGTTGCCCGCATCGCCGGACAAGGTGTCGTTGCCGATACCACCGGCAAGGGTGTCGCGGCCATCGCCACCGAAAAGGTTGTCGGCCCCGTCCGCCTGAACCATCACGACATTGTCGAGAAGCAGGCCCAAGGAGTTGTTCTGACTGGACAGTTCCCGAAATTCGATGCGGTCAAATCCGCCTGTCCCTGTGACGGTAAAGCTGTAGGTGGTAAAAGTATTGGCAGGGGTGATCGTGGCGATCACGACGCCATTCACCACCACCTCAAAGCTGTCGGCCCCGTTGGGCTGGTCGACCACGCGCTGGCGGGCGTCGATGGTCAGCGTATAGGTTTGCCCGGCCTCGGTCTTGATGTTCTGCCAGATCGCATCGACATCCGTCGCAAAGCGATCGAGTTCAATATAGCTGTTGCCGTCGGTGGCATTGATCCCTTTGAAGCCCGAGCCCCAGCCCTCGACAAAGCCCGAGGTGGTGTTCCAGCCACTGACGATTGTGTTGTCGTTTTGCCCGCCAGCCCCCGGCCCGCCGATTTCGAAACTGCCGTTATGGAACATGTTGGACGGCAGCGCGCTGTCGCCCCGCAGGCTGTCGTCGTCATTGCCGCCATAAAGGGTGTCGTTGCCCCCGCCGCCCTCGATCGTGTCATTGCCGTCGTTGCCGGAAAGACTGTCCTGTCCCGCGCCGCCAAACAGCGAATCTGTTCCAGTGCCGCCGTCCAGCGTGTCGTCGCCCGGATCACCCGAAAGGGTATCGGCACCATCGCCACCGAAAAGGGAGTCGTTGCCCGCCTCGCCGGTCAGGCTGTCGGCGTCGTCCCCGCCGTAAATCTGGTCGGCATCATTGCCGCCAAGCAATGTGTCGTTGCCTGCATCCCCGGCAATGGAATCCGCACCATCATCGCCCGAGCCCGAATCGTTGCCATCGCCCCCGGACAATGTGTCATTGCCAAGCCCCCCCGATAGGAGGTCTTGACCATTGCCGCCGGAAAGGCTGTCGGCATCATTTCCGCCATAAAGGCTGTCGGTATCGTTGCCCCCCAACAGGGTGTCATTGCCAATACCGCCAAAGAGAAGATCGTTGCCGGTGCCGCCGAAAATCGAATCGTCGCCGCCATTGCCTGAAAGTGTGTCATTGCCGCCGCCGCTGCCGGTGGCAGTGCCACCATAAATGACGTCATTCGCAGCGCCACCCGTCAGAGAGTCGTTGCCTGTATTGCTGCCAGTCAGCGTCGCCATATCACACCAGCCCATTCCAAAGGGCAAAAGCGCCCATCAGGAGCGTTGGCCTGATGACCGAAGATACCGTCCATTTCGAAATGCTTAACGACAATGACATCAAAACTCCCGCGATCGGAACAACGTGAAACTATCGCGCCACGTTAAAGTGATTTAGCGCTTTCGCGTGTTATCGAATGAGAGCGGAAAAATCAAAGAGGATGACCAGAAATTTAGCTGCGTTGCAGCTATACTGTCGCCCATCGGGCAAGATGGTCACATCCGCCCATTTGTGAAATTGAATTGAATGCGAATGGGATCAATCCCTGCATAATATTGTAAATATGCGGGGATGATCCGGAAAATTTGGTACCCGAGACTGGACTCGAACCAGCACACCTTGCGGCGGGGGATTTTGAATCCCCTGCGTCTACCATTCCGCCACTCGGGCAACGCCCCTGCCCTCTAGCTTGGGGCAAAGCGAAGGTCAACAGCGATTACAGGCGGTTGGCGTTGAAAGTGTCGCATTGGTCCAGATCACCCGATTTGTAGCCGCGGATGAACCAATTGGCGCGTTGGGCCGAGGTGCCGTGGGTGAAGGTATGCGGCATGGGAACCTGACCTGCATTCTTTTGCAGAGTGTCGTCGCCGATCTGATGGGCGGCATTCACCGCCTCTTCGACATCGCCCGCCTCAACGGTGCCAAGTTTGGCTTGGGCCATGCGGGCCCAGATGCCGGACAGGCAATCGGCCTGCAATTCGATGCGGACAGAGATGTCGTTCGACTGGCGTTCGCTGACGCGGGCGCGCATGTCGTTGGCTTGGCCAAGGATGCCGAGTTCGTTCTGGACATGGTGGGCCACCTCATGCGCCACAACATAGGCGGCGGCGAAATCACCCTTTGCGCCCAAGCGGTTGTGCATGGTGGTGAAGAAGGCGGTGTCGAGGTAAATCTTCTTGTCGCCGGGGCAATAGAACGGGCCCGTGGCCCCGCTGGCCCCGCCGCAAGGGGATTGGGTGACGCCTTTGTAGAGGACAAGGGTGGGTTCACGATATTGACGACCCAGCTGGTCAGCAAAGACGCTGCCCCAGATTTCTTCGGTATCGGCAAGGGTAACCGAAACGAATTCCCCCTCGGCCTGATCCGCCTGGGTCAATTCAGTGGGCGCACCGCCGCCGCCAAGCGCGTTGGGGTCGTTCAAAAGGGGCGTCACATCCACGCCCAGAAACCAGCCGATCAGCAGAACGGCGATCACGCCCACGCCGCCAATGCCCCCGGCGGCCCCGCCGGAAACCCTGCGACGATCCTCGATATTGCTGCTGCCCCGCCGTCCACGCCATTGCATCGCTTGATCCCCCGCTTTGCGTCAGATTAGCAAAGGAACCCGCAGCCGTAACCCCGGTTCCGCGCAACGAGATGTGATTTCAAGCCGCTTGCGTTGGGGGGCGGGACATGGTCCTGATCAGCGAAAATCGATGGGGACAGAATGACGCGCAACAACCTTGTTTTGCTGGCCGCTGCCGGTTCGGCGCTGCTGCTGGGTGGGGCCTTTGCCTTTCAGTACATCGGCGGCCTTGCGCCCTGCAAACTGTGCCTTTGGCAGCGCTGGCCGCATGGGGCGGCGATTGTGCTGGGGGCTTTGGCCTTTGCGCTGCCGGGGCGGATCGTGCCCTTGCTGGGGGCTTTGGCGGCGCTGGCGACGGCGGGGGTCGGGCTTTACCATACGGGGGTGGAGCGCAAATGGTGGGAAGGCCCGGACACCTGCACCTCGGGCGGGGTGGAGGGTGTTTCGTCGGGCGATCTGCTGAACCAGATCATGGCGGCGCCGCTGGTGCGCTGTGATGAGGTGGCTTGGTCGATGATGGGGCTTTCGATGGCGTCCTGGAATGGCATTGCATCGGTGATTCTGGCGCTGATCTGGGTGCAGGCGGCGCGGAAGGCCTGATCCTTCTGTTTGCAAAAACCGCGCTGTGCAGGCAGTTTAGCGGCGATGCCAGACAGAGAAGGAATCGATTATGGCCCATTCCAGCGACCAGACCGATGCTTTTGGCGATGATGTGGGGCTGTTTGGCAAACCCCTGTTCGAAGACCCATCCGCGCGGGCCCTGTCGCGGGTGGGGGTGGTGGATGTCGGCTCCAACTCGGTCCGGATGGTGGTTTTTGACGGGGCGGCGCGCAGCCCGGCCTATTTCTACAACGAAAAGATTATGGCGGGTCTGGGCCAGAATCTGGCGGAAACCGGCTTTCTGAACCCGCGGGGCAAGGAGCGGGCGCTTTCGGCGCTGAAGCGTTTCGCTTTGCTGGCCGAGGGGATGGATATTCAGCCAATGACGGTGGTGGCGACGGCGGCGGTTCGGGAGGCATCGGATGGGCCGGCCTTTGCCGAACAGGTGCTGGCGGAAACCGGCCTCAGGCTGAATGTGATCGACGGGGACGAGGAGGCGCGGCTTTCGGCGCAGGGCGTGCTCTTGGGCTGGCCGGATGCCAAGGGGATTGTCTGCGACATCGGCGGCAACTCGATGGAACTGGCGCGGATCGGGGATGGCAAGGTGACGCGGCGGGTTTCGACGCCGCTGGGGCCTTTCCGGCTGCAACAGGTGGAAGGCGGCATCAAGAAACGGCAGGAACATATTGCAAAGGTTTTGAAATCTGCCCAAGCGGAAATGAAATCGGAAGGTGAGCGCATCTATCTGGTGGGCGGTTCCTGGCGGGTCATCGCGCGGCTGGATATGGAACGGCGGAACTATCCGCTGACGGTGCTGCATGAATACCGGATGACGCCGGAATCGGTGTTGGATACGGTGGAATGGGCGTTGGCCAGCGATCTGGGGGTTCTGCGGGCGCGGACGGGCACTTCGGCGGAACGGATGGATCTGGTGCCGCTTGCCTGCGAGGTTCTGCGGGAATTGGTGCGGGTCTTGAAGCCCAGCGAGATTGATGTATCGGCTTATGGCATCCGCGAGGGGATGCTTTACGAGCAGATGCCGGAACGGTTGCGGGCGCGGGATCCGCTGATTGAGGCTTGCCGCGCGACCGAGGCGGTGCAGGCGCGGATACCGGGGTTCGGGAAAAAGCTTTATGCCTTCATCGAGCCTTTGTTCGAGGGGGCCAGCAAGGAAAAGGTGCGTCTGATCAAGGCGGCCTGCCTGCTGCATGACACCACTTGGCGGGCGCATCCCGATTACCGGGCGGAGGCCTGTTTCGACAATGCAACGCGGGCAAACCTAGGGGGCTTGGACCATCCGGGGCGGGTGTTTCTGGGGCTGGCCCTGCTGCATCGCTATAAGAACAGTCGGGCGGGGAGCCGGATGGAAAACCTGTTCCGTCTGCTGAATGATGAGGAAATTCGCGAAGCGGAAGTCTTGGGCAAAGCGATGCGTTTCGGGGCGATGTTTTCGATTGCCCATCCGGAAACGGCGGGCAAATTGCAATGGAACGCGAAAAAGCGTGAACTGAAGCTGGTGCTGACAGAAACAGGGGTCGGGCTGTTCGGCGAGGTGGCTGAGGCGCGGTTCAACGCGCTGTCGCTGGCCCTGCGCGCCAAGACGACGGTGAGCCTGGATTGACCTTACTGCGGCTGGATCATCTGGCCGTTTCGGCCCAAACACTGCAAGAAGGCACCGCCTGGGTGGAAGAATGCCTTGGGGTGGCGCTGGCGGCGGGCGGCAAACATGCCGCCATGTCGACGCACAACAGATTGTTATCTTTGGGTGATTTATATCTGGAAGTGATTGCGATTGATCCAGAGGCCTCGGATCCCGGACGGGCGCGCTGGTTTGATCTGGACCGGTTCGAGGGGAAGCCGCGGCTGACCAATTGGGTGGTGGCTTGCGCCGATATGGCCGACGCCTTGCGCCTTTGCCCTGACGGCAGCGGTCAGCCGATGGATCTGGCGCGGGGCGATCTGCGCTGGCAGATGGCCGTGCCCATCGATGGTATCTTGCCATTTGATGGGCTTTTCCCGGCGCTGATCGCTTGGCAGGGCGCGGCCCATCCAAGCCAGCGCCTGCCGGATCAGGGCATCCGCCTGCGGCAGATGGAGTTGGTTCATCCACAGGCCGAGGCGCTGAAGATCGGCCTGAAGCCGCTGATCCATGACACGCGGATCAAGATCGTGACTGGCCCCGCACCGGCAATACATGCCACATTTGCCACGCCCCATGGCGAAAGGACGATGGCATGATCCGACCGGCCCGGCCCGATGATATTCCCGCGCTGCTGGCGATCTGGAATCCATTGATCCGTGACACGATGGTCACTTTCGCCTCGCTCCTGAAAACCCCCGACGATTTGCAGCAGATGTTGGAGACAAAACGCCGCGAGGGCCACGCCTTTCTGGTGGCCGAAATCGGGGGGCAAGTGGGTGGCTTTGCCACCTATGGTCCCTTCCGCAATGGCAATGGCTATCGTTTCAGCATGGAACATACCATTATTCTGGGGACCGAGGCGCGCGGGCGGGGCTTGGGTCGTGGCCTGATCGAGGGGCTTTGCCAGCATGGCCGCGCGGCGGGGGTTCACAGTCTTTTGGCAGGGGTCAGTTCGGGCAACCCGGATGGCGTGGCTTTTCACAGCGCCTTGGGTTTCAATCTGGTCGCCCGCATCCCCGAAGTCGGTCACAAGTTCGACAAATGGTGGGATTTGATCCTGATGCAGAAAATCCTGACCTGACAGCCCTGCCCCAGCCCGCTATGTTCCCGCCCATGTCACTTTGGACCCGCATCACGGACGCCCTGTCGGCGCTGACCGCCGGTGAACCGCTTTCGGTGGTTTTTGACCGGCTGTTCGCGCATCCGACCCCGCCTGAACGTTCTGTGGCCTTTACCATTGCGGTGATCGCTTTGGGGGCCAAGATCGCCAAGGCCGATGGTCTGGTGACGCGGAACGAGGTGATGGCCTTTCGTGAAGTGTTCAGCATTCCGGCGGGTGAAGAACAAAACGCGGCGCGGGTCTTTGATCTGGCGCGGCAGGATGTGGCCGGGTTTGACGCCTATGCCCGCAAGATTAGGCGGATGTTCGATGGCGACAGCCATATCCTGACCGACCTGCTAGAAGGGTTGTTCTACATCTCGATGGCCGATGGGCAGCATCATCCGCACGAAGAGCATTTTTTGGCCGAGGTGGCACAGATCTTGCAGATCGACGGGCGCACGCTGCGGGCGATACAGGCACGGCATGTGCCGGATGTGGAGGCGGACCCGTTCACCGTTTTGGGCATCCCCGAGGATTCCAGCCGGGCCGACGCGCGGGCGGCCTGGAAAGCGATGGTGCGGGACAATCACCCCGACGTGCTGATGGCGCGGGGCGTGCCCCCCGAAGGGCTAAAGCTGGCGGCGAAGCGGTTGATCGCGATCAACGCGGCTTGGGCCACGATTGCGGCGGCGACCAGCGATGCCTGAGCGGTATCGCATTGCGACCTACAATTGCGAATGGATGAATGCGCTGTTCGATGACCGGGGCAATCTGCTGGCCGACAATGTGCTGTCGTCGCGCTATGAAACCAGCCGAGCGGACCAGTTGGCGGCGCTGGGCATTGTGTTCACCGCGATGGATGCTGATGCGGTGATGGTGATCGAGGCGCCGGACACCAGCCGCCACCGGTCTTCGGTTAAGGCGCTGGAACGGTTCGCCGCGGTGATGGGCTTGCGGGCGCGCAAGGCGGTGACGGGTTTTCCCAGCGAAACCGAACAAGAGATCACATTGCTTTATGATCCCGACCGGTTGACAGCGCGACATGACCCGCAGGGGCAATGGCCCCTGCCACAGGGTAGCACTGCCCTGCCCCGGTTCGACGGCATCCACCGGGCGGTGCATGTGGCGGGACAGCCGGTGGAACCGGCGCGCTTTTCCAAGCCGCCGTTGGAACTGTTGCTGACGACCGCAAAGGGTCGGGAACTGCGGCTGATCGGGGTTCATGCCAAATCGAAAGCGCCGCATGGGGCCAACGGAAAAGCGGATCTGAAACGGATTGCCCTGCTGAACCGGCGCAAGCAGATTGCCGAATGCCAATGGCTGCGCGCGCGCGTGGATATGCATTTGCTGGCGGGCGACAGTCTGATCGTGCTGGGTGATCTGAACGATGGTCCGGGCCTAGATGAATATGAACAAATGTTTGGCAAATCAGGCGTAGAGATTGTGATGGGCTATGGTGGTGTTGCGCCACAGCTTTTTGACCCACATGCCGAACTGGCCCTGGCCAGCAAGGTCGGGATCACGCCCACCAGTGCGCGTTTCTACATCGCGCCGCAGAAGCAGTATTTCGAGGCGCTGCTGGATTTCATCATGGTCTCGCCCGATTTGGTGAAACGCGATGCCGATTGGCGGATCTGGCATCCGTTCAACGACCCGAAGATCTGGAAAGTGCCGGAACTGCGCGAGGCTTTGCTGACGGCCTCGGATCATTTTCCGGTCACTCTCGACCTAAGCCTGTAGCGGGCCTATATTGGCCCTATGAAACACGCGCTAGCCCTTTCCTTGATGCTGTTTGTGACGCCTGTTTGGGCGCAGGACAGTGAGATTGACCAAGGCACCGACCTGTTGGAGGAAGGGGCCAAGCTGCTGTTGCGCGGGCTTTTGTCGGAAATCGAGCCGGAACTGGACGATATGGCCAAGGCGCTGGATGAGGCGGCCCCGAAAATTCAGGAGCTGATGGGGATGATCGGGGATATCCGCAACTATCGTGCGCCCGAGGTTCTGCCGAATGGGGACATCCTGATCCGCAAGAAAACGCCCGCCGAGATTGCCGCCGAGGGTGAAGGCGAGATCGAACTTTAGGCTTCTTTTCTTTGAAAATCTCCCTGCCGGAAGCAAGGCCGAGCGCCCGCGGCAGAGCCGCGACGCGCGATGAAGGCTTGCGCCGCAGGCGCGCTATTTGGCAAGAGGCATCAGGGGCGCTGTGCCCGCAAAGAAAGAACCGCCTTGGCCACGATTGACAACCTTCCCCCGCTGCGTGCGGTGATCGCCGAACATGGGCTTTCGGCGAAAAAGCAATTGGGGCAGAACTTTCTGCTGGATCTGAACCTGACGGCGCGCATCGCGCGTTCGGCGGGCGATCTGACAGGCTGTGACGTGCTAGAGGTCGGGCCCGGCCCCGGTGGGCTGACCCGTGGCCTTTTGGCCGAAGGGGCGCGGCGGGTGGTGGCGGTGGAAAAGGATGACCGCTGCCTGCCCGCGCTGGCCGAAATCGCGGCGGCCTATCCCGGCCGGTTAGAGGTTTTGTCCGGCGATGCCTTGGCCCTGCCTTTGGCGGATCATCTGATCGGGCCGGTCAAGATCGTGGCCAACCTGCCCTATAATGTGGGCACGGAACTGTTGATCCGCTGGCTGACGCCACCCAGCTGGCCGCCGTTTTGGCAAAGCCTGACGCTGATGTTCCAGCGCGAGGTGGCGGAACGGATCGTGGCGCAGCCGCGGACGGATCACTACGGCAGGCTGGCGCTGTTGGCGCAGTGGCGGGCGGATGCGAAAATCGTGCTATCCTTGCCGCCCGAGGCTTTTGTGCCCGCGCCCAAGGTGCATTCGGCGGTGGTGCATCTGAAGGCCCTAGCGGAACCGCGCTATCCGGCGGATGCGGCGATCCTGTCACGGATCACGGCGCAGGCGTTCAACCAGCGGCGCAAGATGCTGCGGTCGTCGCTGAAGGGGCAGTTCCCCGATCTGGAAGACCGGCTGCTGGCGTCGGGCATTCAGCCGACGCAGCGGGCAGAGGAAGTGAGCTTGGAACAATTTTGCGCCTTGGCCCGCGCGGTGGCGCAAGGCTGACGGTTTTCAGACTAACCTGAACATTTGAAAAAGCCCCGGACGATGCCGGGGCTTTTCTTATTCTGCGGCCTCAAGCGGGCCATCGCCGCCGTCGGCTTTCGGTTCCGCCGGTTTGCGCGGCTTTGGCGCGCGGCGGGGACGGTCGGCTTTGGGCGCATCGGCCACCACAGGGGCGGCGGTCTCACCGCCTTCAAGCGGCAAAGTCGGTGCTTCCTCGACCCGTTCAGGCCGTGGCGGGCGGGGTTCGCGCGGCGGGCGGCGGTCGCCGCCTTCGCCCCGGTTGTTATCATTCCGCTGACCCTCATTGCGATGGCCATCGTTCCGATTCCGCTCATTCCGGTTGCCACGGTCTTGCGAACGATCATTCCGATCGCCCCGATCCTGGCGTTCGGCCTGCACGGGCCGGGCTTCGGGAGTTTCAACCAGACCGGCCTCATCCTCGGCCATGCGGAAAGCGGCGGGTTCCGCCTCGAACGCGGCCATCGGCGGCTGTTCTTCGCTGTCATTGTCGCGGTTATAAGGCCGGTAGTCGCCACGATCTTCGCGCCGTTCGAAACGGTCACCATTCTGGCGTTGCTGCTGCTGGCCCTGCTGGGCGGCGCGGGCCTCCTGCTCGGCCGCCAGTTCGCGCTGCGCTTCGCTGAGCATCCGCGTGTAATGTTCCGCGTGTTGCTGGAAATTTTCAGCCGCCACCCGGTCGTTCGACAATTGGGCGTCGCGGGCCAAAAGCTGGTACTTTTCGATAATCTGCTGCGGCGTGCCGCGCACCTTGCCCTCGGGGCCGGAGCTGTCGAACACACGGTTGATGATGTTGCCGATATTGCGCGGGCGGTTCGGTTTGGAACGCGAGCGTGACTTGGAAGAGCGCATATGTCCTAAATCCAGAAGACTGGCGTTAGCCGGATGCTTGGCCACACGGACCGCAGAAATTCAGCATCAGGCGCGAGGGTACATGGCAGGGGGCTGATAAGCCCTGAGACCCGCCTTGTAAGCCTGCTTAATCATGGAAATGTCGCCCTGACAAGAAGATTCGCATGGCTGGCGGCGGCTATTCGCCTTTGCGGGCGAAAACCACACGATCCCGCCCGTCGAGATCCGGGTGGACGGCAATGTCCTGCAAACCAGCCCGCGCGAAAAGGTCGGCGACGGCGCGACCCTGGTTCGGACCGATTTCGACGATCAGGCGCCCGCCCTGCAAAAGCCGGGCGGGCGCGCCTTGGGCGATGGTGCGATAGGCATCGAGTCCGTCACCGCCGGGGGTGAGGGCAAGATGGGGTTCCCAATCGCGCACCTCGGGGGCAAGGCTGGGCATTTCGTCGGCGGCGATATAGGGGGGGTTGGATAGGATCAGGTCAAAGCGGCCCTCAACCTGTGTAAACCAGTCAGAGAGTTGAAAGCGGGCGCGGCTGGCAAGGCCCTGAGCCTCGGCATTGCCTTGGGCGACGGCAAGGGCAGCGGGCGAAAGATCAACGCCCGTGCCACGCGCCATGGGCAGGTCGCCCAAGACCGACAAAAGGATGCAGCCAGAACCCGTGCCCAGATCCAGCACCTTCATCGCGGGTTCCTTGAGCGCCCATTCGACAAGGGTTTCGGTATCGGGGCGGGGGTCCAGCACATCGGGCGTGACGCGAAAAACGCGGCCCCAGAAATGCCGCTGACCGATGATCTGGGCGACGGGCTGTCGGGACAGGCGGGCGCTCAAGGCCTTGTCATAGGCGGCCTGCTGGGCAGGCTTGATGTCGTCGGCCAAATGCAGGGTCAGTCGGTCCTGCGGCAGTGCCATCGCAAAGGCCAGCAAGACACGGGCATCGCGCGCAGCATCCTCGATCCCTGCCTCGCGCAGGCGGATCACGCCTTGGCGCAGGGCTTCTTGGGCGATCATCCTTCCATCTCGGCCAGTTTGGCAGCCTGATCATGGGCGGTCAGCGCGTCGATGATGTCACCCAGATCGCCCTGCATGATTTGCCCCAAGGCATAAAGCGTCAGGTTGATGCGGTGGTCGGTCATGCGGCCTTGAGGAAAGTTGTAGGTGCGGATGCGTTCGGAACGGTCGCCGGAACCCACCTGCGATTTGCGGTTGGCTGCGCGTTCATTGTCGATGCGTTCGCGTTCCAGTTCAAAGAGACGGGCGCGCAGCACCTGCATGGCCATCGCCCGGTTCTGGTGCTGCGACTTTTGCGCCGAGGTCACGATGATGCCGGTGGGCAAATGGGTGATGCGGACGGCGCTGTCGGTGGTGTTAACGTGCTGTCCCCCTGCCCCGCTGGCGCGCATCGTGTCGATGCGGATGTCACTGGCGGGGATGTCAATGTCGACCTCTTCTGCCTCGGGCAGAACGGCGACAGTGGCGGCAGAGGTGTGGACGCGGCCCTGCGCTTCGGTTTCCGGCACGCGCTGCACGCGGTGGACACCGCTTTCGTATTTCAGACGGGCAAAGACGCCTTCGCCCTGAACATGGGCGGTGACTTCTTTGATGCCACCCAGATCGGACTCTTGCAGTTCCAGAATGTCAAAGCGCCAGCCCATGCGTTCGGCATAGCGGCGATACATGTTGAGCAGGTCGCCCGCGAAGAGCGCCGCCTCATCCCCACCCGTGCCAGGGCGGATTTCCAGAATGGCGGGGCGGGCGTCGGCGGCATCTTTCGGCAGCAGCGCAATGCGCAAGGCCTTTTCCATTTCGGGAATGCGGGCTTTGAGCTGGGGCATTTCCTCTTCGGCAAGGGCCTTCATATCGGGATCGGCCAGCATCAATTCGGCCTCGGTCAGATCGTCCAAGGCCTGTCGATAGGCGGCAATCTGATCGACCACCGGTTTCAGATCGGAATATTCGCGGGACAGCGTGGCAATCTCGTTCGGGGCCGCGCCCTGATTGAGCTTGGCTTCGAGAAACTCGAAACGCTGGGTGATCTGGGCAAGGGTGTCTAAGGGAACCATGATGGGGCGGGTTTGGCCCAAGGCCCTGCCCCGGTCAAGCCTGATCGGCACATCTCCAGCCGGTCCAAGCCGACCGACAAACACCAAATTCAGAGGCGAAGGCGCTCTGGCTTGCAGAGGGTCAGTACCCAAGCGCCTTGCGCAGCATGTTCAACCCGACCAGCACGATGAAAATCCCGAACGCCTTTTTCAGCGGCTTGGGATTCATCGCATGGGCCAACTTTGCGCCCCACGGGGCGGTGATCAAAGTCATGGAGATGACGATCAGAAAGGCCGGCAGGTTGATCGCGCCAAGCGTATAGGGCGGGGCCGGATCGACGCGCACCAGCAGAAAGGACAGCGCCGCAGGCAGGGCAATCACCAGACCAAAGGCCGCCGCCGTGGCGACGGCCCGGTGAATGGGTGTTGCATAGAGCGTCATGATGGGCACACCGAAGGTCGCCCCGCCAATGCCCATCAGGGCCGAGAAAAAGCCGATCACCCCGCCATAAGTCTGCCGCAGGATGCCCACGGGCAGCCGGTCGCCCAAGCGCCAGTTCTCGCGGCCAAAGGTCATGTAGAACCCGGCGATACAGGCCAGCACGCCAAAGATCGCCTGCAAGGCCGTCGATTTCAGCACCGCGGCCAGCATCACCCCCGCCACAGCCCCCACGGCAATCGCCGGACCAAAGCCGCGCAGAATCTGCAAATCCACCGCCCCCCGCTTGTGATGCGCATGGGCCGACCGCATGGAGGTCACGACAATGGTCGCAAGCGAAGTCGCCAGACAGATCTGCATCAGATGCGGCCCGCCATAGCCCAGATGGCCGAACAGATAGAAAAACGCGGGCACCAGCACCATGCCGCCGCCGATCCCCAACAGCCCCGCCAGCAACCCGGCCAAAGCCCCGATCGCCAACAGCATCACCAACATCGGCCACAAAGTCGCAAAATCGGGCATCGGACGCTCCTTCTTTGCCCATGGGTTAGCATTGCACAGACCGCCCCGCCAGATGCGCATTTCTGCACTGGTCTTCACGCTGAAATCCGTCTAGCCCTGCCCATCCAAATCCTTCCTCCGACAGGTTTCCCCATGTCTCCTCATTTGCTGCGCGCTGCGCTGACGCTTGGGCTTTTGTCCGCCGTCGGCCCCTTTGCCATCGACATGTATCTGCCCGCCATGCCCGCCATTGCCGAGGGCCTTGCGACCACACCGCAAGCGGTGCAGACCACCGTCATTTCCTACTTCCTGGCCTTTGGTCTGGCCCAGATGATCTTTGGCCCCTGGGCCGATCAGGCGGGACGCAAACGGCCGATCTATGCCGGGCTTGGCATCTTTCTGGTGGGCTCGGTGATCTGCGCGACCGCCCCCACCGCCGGCTGGCTAATCTTTGGCCGCGCTGTGCAGGGCTTGGGCGGTGCCGCCGTCATGGTCGTGCCCCGCGCTGTTATCCGCGATCTGGCAACCGGCCATGACGCCACCAAGATGATGGCCGCCATCATGGTCGTCATTTCCGTCTCGCCCTTCCTTGCCCCCTTGGCCGGGGCGGGCATGATTGCCATCGCCGATTGGCGGGCGGTGTTCTGGGCCTTGGCTGCGGTGACGCTCATCAGCCTGCTGCTGACCCGCTATGCGCTGGACGAGACCCTTCCCACCGAACAGAGGGTTCCCTTTGATCTGGCCCATATGAAGGACGGCATCCGCACGCTGACCCGTGACCGGACCTTTATGATGCTGACCCTGCTGGGCGGCTTTGGCTTTGCCAGCTTCTTCGTCTTCATTGCCACGGCGTCCTTTGTCTATACCGAGGCCTATGGCCTGTCGCCCACAGCCTTTAGTCTGGCTTTTGCCTTGAATGCGGCGGGCTTCATGGCCGCTTCGCAATTCGCGGCCGGTCTTGGGCAAAAATTCGGGGCCAAACGCGTGATCATCACGGCCACAGCGGGATTTGCGGCTTTCGCGGTCGGTCTATTCTTGATCGCGCTGGCTGGCATCACCGCCTTGCCGGTCGTCATGGGCGGGCTGTTCCTTGCAAACGCTTTCCTTGGCCTTGTGATCCCCACGGCGATGGTTCTGGCGCTGGATGAACACGGGCCAATTGCCGGGCTTGCCTCGTCGCTGGGTGGCATGATCCAGATGCTTGCCGGCGCCCTGATGGCCGCCGTTGCGGCGCCTTTCCAGAACGGCACGGTCACGCCGATGCTGGGCGCGATTGCCGCCTGCGCTGTTCTGGCCTTCGGCTTCAGCCGCCTGATCCCCCGGCCACAAGCAACGCCGGTTCAGGCCTGAGCCGTAACGCCTTCCAAGGCGTCCTCAACAACCCCCCAACCGGCCCCCGGCCGGTTGGCTTGTTCCGACAGAACCCGCCGCCAATGCCGCGCGCCGGGGCGGCCCTGAAACAGCCCCAGCATGTGCCGCGTGATCTGATGCAAGCGGCCGCCCTGCGCGATGTGATCTTCCATATAGGGCCGCATTGACAGGACAACATCCAGAATGTCCGGCGCAAAAGCCTCGCCCCACAGCGCATCCGCCCCGATCAGGCTATGCGCCGGATCATGATAGGCCGCCCGCCCGATCATCACACCGTCCAACCCCCGCGCCAACAGATCGCGCGCCTGATCCAGCGTCGTGATCCCACCGTTGATGCAAATCGTCAGTTCGGGAAAACGCTCTTTCATCGCCACCACCAGATCATGATCCAGCGGCGGAATTTCCCGGTTTTCCTTGGGGCTTAACCCCTGCAACCACGCCTTCCGTGCATGCACGATGAAATGCGTCACCCCGGCCCCCGCCACCGTTTCGATGAAACGCGGCAGAATTGCGGTCGGCTCCTGATCATCCACCCCGATCCGGCATTTCACCGTCACCGGCACTGGGCTTTCCCCTGCCATCGCCCGCATGCAATCGGCCACCAAGGCGGGGCTTTCCATCAGAACGGCCCCGAAACAGCCCGATTGCACCCGGTCTGACGGGCAGCCGCAGTTCAGGTTGATCTCGTCATAGCCATAAGGCACCGCCGCCCGCACCGCCTGCGCCAGTTCCGCCGGATCCGACCCGCCCAGTTGCAAGGCCACCGGATGCTCTGCTGGGCCAAAACCCAGCAACCGATCACGCGGCCCATGGATCACCGCCGGGGCCGTCACCATTTCCGTGTAAAGCATCGCCCGCCGCGTCATTTGCCGATGGAAAAAGCGGCAATGGCGGTCAGTCCAATCCATCATCGGGGCGACAGACAGGCGGTGGGCCTGATCAAGCTGGGGCATGGCAAAACCTTTCGCGCCGCCCTTAGCGCAAATTGGCCCAAGCGTAAACCTGCCCCCCAGCCACCCCCGTTACCAAAACTTTATCCCGCCGACACAAATCAACATCAGTGGCCCGGATACTGCCCCGCAACAGCAACCCAGCGGACCGGACCCTTTCATGATCCAGACTTCGACGGCGGAACAGCAGCTTGGCGCGGCAGTGCATCAGAACATCGCCCTTTCCAAAACCGGGATGCTAGAGCGGCTCTTTTCCCGATTGTTCCAGCAACTGGTCTATCCGCAAATCTGGGAAGACCCCGTCGTTGATATGCAGGCGCTGAACATCCAGCCGTCGCACAATCTGGTCTGCATCGCCTCGGGCAGTTGCAACGTCCTGTCTTACCTGACCCAAGCACCCCAGTCTGTTCTGGCCGTCGACCTTTCCCCGGCCCATATCGCCTTGGGCAAGCTCAAGCTGACCGCCGTGCAAAGCTTGGCGGATTTTGACGACTTCTACCGCTTCTTTGGTCAGGCCGACAGCCGACAGAACCTTGAGACCTATGACCAACAGATCGCCCCGAACCTTGACCCGCAGAGCCGCGCCTATTGGGAACAGCGGGGCCTGCGCGGTCGGCGCATCGCGCAGTTCAAACGCGGCTTCTATCGCCACGGGCTTCTGGGGCGTTTCATCGGCGCGGTGCATCTGGTGGCGTGGATAGGCCGCGTCGATTTCCGCCCACTGCTGGTGGCCCAAAGCATCGACGAACAGATCCGGTTCTTTGACACAAGCATTGCCCCCCTGTTCGACATGCGCCTTGTGCGCGCCTTGGCACGCCGCCGCGCCTCGCTGTTTGGCCTGGGCATCCCACCCGCGCAATATGACAAGCTGGCGCAGGACGGGAATGGCGATGTCCTCCCCGTGCTGCGCGAACGTGTCCGCAAGCTGATCTGCGATTTTCCTATCCAGAACAACTATTTCGCCTGGCAAGCCTTTCACCGCGCCTATCAGCCGACCGAGCCGCGTTCCGTGCCGCCCTACCTTGCCCGCGAAAATTTTGCGGCGGTCAAGGCCGCAGCCGGCCGCGTGCGGATGCTGAACCGTTCGCTCACCGATCAACTGGCCGAAGAACCCGCCGGTTCCAAACATGGCTTTGTGCTGCTTGATGCCCAAGACTGGATGACCGATGCCCAACTGAACGCCCTTTGGGGTGAAATCCACCGCACGGCGGCGGCGGGTGCCACGGTGATCTTTCGCACCGGCGCCAAGGCCGATCTTTTACCGGGCCGGGTGGCGGCAGACCTTTTGGCCGAATGGTCCTATGACCAACCCGCGTCCGAAGCAGGCTTTCAGGCCGACCGCTCGGCCATCTATGGCGGCTTTCATGTCTATCGGCGCAAGGGATAACACCATGACCGCGCCAGAGATTTCCCACAAGCGGCTGATGGATGCCACCTACCGCCACCAGCGCCTGATCTATGACGCCACGCGGCGCTATTTTCTGCTGGGCCGCGACCATCTGATCCGCGATCTGGCCGCCAAGGATGGCAGCTTTGTGTTGGAAATCGCCTGTGGCACGGGCCGCAACCTCAAACGCGTCGCCCAACACTATCCCAAGGCGCGGCTTTTCGGGCTCGACATTTCAGACGAAATGCTGCGCACAGCGCGACAGAAACTGGGGCCGCAGGCCCATCTGGTGCAGGCCGATGCTTGTGACTTTGACGGTCAACGCCTTTTTGGTGTGCGGCAATTTGATCGGATCATCCTGTCCTACAGCCTATCCATGATCCCCGACTGGAAAGCCGCCCTGACCACTGCCGCCCAGCATCTCGCCCCCGGCGGGCAGCTGCATGTTGTGGATTTCGGCACGCAAGAGGGCTTGCCCCCATGGTTCCGGCAGGGGTTGAACCTGTGGCTTGGCAAGTTCCACGTCACGCCGCGCCCGGATTTGCAGGCCGCGCTGACCGCAGCGGCCGACAATCTGCGCGCCACAGCCTATCACCAATCGCTGATGAACAGCTATGCGCAATATGGGATCATCCTGAGGCCCTAGCTGACCGGCCCCAGCCCAACAGCCCGCAGCGCGTCCAACTGTTCCGCCTCGTCCAACTGCATCAGCGCCCCATCCCGCGACTGGCGCACCCTTTGCACATAGGCGCGCGGCGACAGCCCGATCACCCGCTTGAACATGCGCGAGAAATAATAGGGGTCGGCATACCCCACCGCCTCGCCCACCTGCGCCACCGCCTGCCCTGCCTCCAGCAGCGGCATCGCGCGCTCCATCCGCTTGAAATCCTGAAACTTTCGTGGTGTCCGTCCGATGCGCTTCTGGAACGCCCGCAGAAAATAATCCGGGTTGAACGGGGCCTCCGCCACCACATTTTCCGCCATCCCCTCCTCCAACGGATGCGCCGCGATCCGGCTGGCGGCGACCGTCACCGCAATGTCGATGGCATTGGCCCCTTGCGCCTGAAAGGCCGACGCCCCCCGCCAATCGACAAAGGCATCGTCGATATAGGCCAACAACAGCACCATAAACCCATGATGCTGCGCCAAAGTGACCGAGGACGGCGGTGCCGACTGCCGATAGTGCCGCGCCAAAGGCTCCAACATCTCCCATTTCGACAGCCGCACCTTCTGGCGCAATTCCAGCTGGGCCAAAAGGTCGGTCGATCCGAAAATCTCGAGCGTGAAATGCTGCGCAATGCCGGTAAAGGCCGCCTGCCCCTCATTCCAACCCACAAACCTTGTCCCCGGCGGAATCCAGATCGCCTCCCCCGGCTCCAGATGCAGCCTTTCGCCACCGATCAGGTATTCGCCCCGCCCCTCGAGCCCGATCAGCAGGTCATGCACCGGATTGATCTTGTCGATCCGCCAGCTGGCCGAATGCTGCATCTTGATCGTGGACCGCGTAAGCCGCAGGTTCAACGCACCGGGGGAAATCTGGGCCAAGGGGCCATGTTCGATTTCATCCATCTTTTTCCCCGGCTTTGTGAATTCCTTGGTTGCAGGAATGCGTTAATCATCCGGGAAATCAAGCTGTGGATCGTGGAATCCTTGGCTTGAGGCCCCGAAGCAGGCGGAACAGCCGAAACAAGGGCCAATGGGAGGAAATGAAACATGCACATCCGCGACCTGATGCGGGGTCGGTGGCCGAAAGGGTCCACCGGATGAAACAGCGTCACATCGGGCTGGCTTATCTGTCGCCCTATATCCTTGGCCTGCTGGTTTTCACGATGATCCCCTTCGGGGCGTCGCTTTACCTGTCCTTTACCGATTACAACCTGATGCAATCGCCGAACTGGACGGGCCTTGCCAATTATTGGGAGCTGTTCACCACCGACCGGACTTTTCGCCGTTCGCTGCTGGTGACGCTGACCTATGTCTTTCTGACCGTACCGCTGAAACTCGCCTTCGCGCTGTTCATCGCCTATATCCTGAACCACAAACTGCGCGGCATAAACCTGTTCCGCACCGCGTTCTACGTGCCGTCCATCCTTGGCGGCTCCATCGCCATCGCGGTGCTGTGGCGCTATATCTTTGCCGAACAAGGCATTGTGAACATGGCGCTTTTGGGCCTTGGCCTTGAACCCGTCAACTGGTTCGGCGACCCCACCAATGCCCTGATCACCATCACCCTGCTGCGTTGCTGGCAGTTCGGTTCCGCCATGGTGATCTTTCTGGCCGCCCTGCAATCGATCGACAAATCGCTCTATGAGGCCGCCGCCTGCGATGGGGCAAAGCCTTGGCATAGCTTTGTCTTCATCACCATTCCGCTGATCACGCCGGTCATCTTCTTCAACCTGATCATGCAGATGGTCCAAGGTTTTCAGGAGTTCAACGGCCCCTACATCATCACCCAAGGCGGGCCGCTGAAATCAACCTATCTGCTGCCGCTCTATATTTATGATGAGGCGTTCAAGAAGTTCAACATGGGCTATGCCTCGGCCATCGCCTGGGTGCTTTTCCTGATCATCATGGTGCTGACCCTTGTCGCCTTCTGGTCATCCAAGAAATGGGTCTATTACGCGGGGGACAAGCGGTGAACACATCCCTTGGCAATGTCCTGCGCTATACGCTGCTGATCGCCGTCGGTCTGATCATGCTTTACCCGCTGATCTGGCTGATCGGGGCCAGTTTCAAAACCAACTCCGAGATTTTCGGCAATGCGAGCATCCTGCCCGAAAACCCCACTTTGGACGGTTATATCAAGGGCTGGGAAACCTCGACCCCCTACACCTTTGGCCGGTTCTTCTGGAATTCCTTTCTGATCATCCTGCCGAAAACCATCGGCACGGCCATATCCTGCGCGCTGGTGGCGTATGGCTTTGCCCGCTTTGACTTTCCCTACAAGAAGATTCTGTTCGGGACGGTGATTGCGACGCTGCTGCTGCCGAATGTGGTGACACGCATTCCGCAATACATCCTGTTCCGCGATCTGGGCTGGCTGGATACCTTCCTGCCGCTTTGGGTGCCCTCGGCGCTGGCGGGGGATGCTTTCTTTGTTTTCATGCTGGTGCAATTCCTGCGCGCCATCCCGCGCGACATGGAAGAGGCCGCGCGGGTGGATGGGGCCAACAGCCTGCAAACGCTGATCTTCATCGTCGTGCCGATGCTGGCCCCCGCGCTGATTTCTGTCTGCCTGTTCCAGTTCATGTGGACGATGAACGATTTCCTTGGCCCGCTGATCTATATCTCGTCCGTCGACAAATATCCCGTCTCTTTGGCGCTGAAACTGTCGATCGACACCACCGAAAGTTTTGAATGGAACCGCATCCTTGCGATGTCGGTGCTGACGATCCTGCCTGCGCTGATCGTGTTCTTCCTCGCGCAGAAGCATTTCATCGAAGGCATCTCGACCGGCGGGGTGAAAGGCTAAAATGGCAAGTGTAGACCTGATCAATCTGGAAAAGACCTATGGCGGCGGTTTTCGTGCCGTGCATGGCATCAACCTGAACATCGCCGATGGCGAGTTCATGGTGCTGGTCGGCCCGTCCGGCTGTGCCAAATCCACCACCCTGCGGATGGTGGCGGGGTTGGAGGAGATCACCGGGGGCGAGGTCCGCATTGGCGGCAAGGTCGTGAACAGTCTTTCGCCGGGGGAACGCTCCATCGCGATGGTGTTCCAGAATTATGCGCTTTACCCGCATATGAAGGTGCGTTCCAACTTGGCCTTTGGCCTGAAACTGGCGGGCGTTCCAAAACCCGAAATCCGCAAGGCGGTGGATGAGGTTGCGGCGATCCTGGAAATCGAGCCCCTGCTGGACCGGCTACCGAAACAGCTTTCGGGCGGTCAGGCGCAAAGGGTGGCCCTAGGGCGGGCCTTGATCAAAAAGCCAGGGGTTTTCCTGTTCGATGAACCCCTGTCCAACCTTGACGCGAAACTTCGGGCCTCTATGCGGGTGCGCATCACCGAACTCCACAAGCGGCTGAAAACCCAAGGGCTTTCGTCCACCGTCCTCTATGTGACCCATGACCAGACCGAGGCGATGACCATGGGCGACCGCATCTGCGTGATGCAGGGTGGCCATATCATGCAGGTGGCAGATCCAAAGACGCTGTATAACCGCCCCGCCAATCTGTTCGTGGCGGGTTTCATCGGCATGCCCGAAATGAACCTGATCGACGGGCGGCTGGATGGTGACGCCTTTGTCCTCGGCGATCAGCGTCTGCCGCTGGACCTCTCACGCCTGCCGCGCCGTCCCGCCCAAGCGGTCCTCGGCGTCCGGCCCCAAAACCTGACGCCGGGCGCAACGGGCCTGACGGGCACCCTCGCCCATGTCGAATTCATGGGCCATGACGTGAACCTGCATGTGGACATTGGCCCCGCCCGCATGGTCGCCACCATGCCCGCCGCCGATTTTGATCGGCTCGACCGCGCAGGCGACCGCGTCACCCTGACGCCCGACCCCAGCGCCCTGCACATCTTTGACAAGGACAGCGGCGACAACCTGTCGCTGTGAACAATAAACGGGAGGAACGACATGAAACATCTGATGCTGACGACGGCCACCCTGATGGCCTTGACCACCATGGCCCGCGCCGACGATCTGCGCATGTCCTGGTGGGGCGGCGACGCCCGCCATGTGGCGACGCAGGAGGCGCTGAAACAGTGCGGCACGAAATATGGCCATACCATCGCAGCCGAATTCACCGGCTTTGACGGCTATCTGGAAAAGCTGACCACGCAGATGGCCGGTGGAACCGAGGCCGATATCATTCAGGTGAACTGGCCTTGGCTGCCCCTGTTCAGCAAAGACGGCACGGGCTTTGCCGATCTGCGCAGCCTGACTGCGATTGACCTGTCACAATGGACCGAAGAACAACTGACCGCCGCCAGCATGAACGGTGTCTTGCAGGGGCTGCCCGTTTCCACAACAGGCCGCGTCTTCTTCTTCAACAAGACCGCCTTTGAAAAAGCCGGGCTGGCGATCCCGACAACTTGGGACGAGCTGATGGCCGCAGGCGGCAAAATGGGCGATGGCGCGCAACCCTTCAACGCGGTCAAGGAAACCGCGCAACTGATCATCACGCTGTCGGTGGTGCAAAAGACGGGCAAAGATCTGGTCGATCCGGCGACGAACCGTGTGGCGTGGACGGCCGAAGAACTGGCCGCGGGCTTTGAATTCTACAACCAACTGGTCGAAACCGGCACCATCCTTTCGGCGAAAGACGAGGCGGCAGCCGGTGGCGTGAACCTGTTTGAAAAGCCGGAATGGGCCGATGGCCGCATTGCGGGTTCCTATGAATGGGATTCGACCTATGCCAAATACGCCGACCCGATGGCCGAGGGGCAGGAATTGGTTCCCGTCGAAATGCTGACCTTTGCCGATGCCAAGACGAAAGGCGTCTATCGCAAGCCTTCGATGGTCTTCTCGGTGTCGAAAAACTCCAAAAACCCCGAAGCGGCGGCGCAGATCGTCAACTGCCTTCTGAACGAAGAGGAAGGCATCGCCGCCTTGGGCGACAGCCGTGGCCTGCCCGCCTCCAAGGTCGCCGCCGAATGGCTGGCCACCAATGGCAAGGTTGATCCGATGGTCAAGGCGGCGAACGACATCGCCATGGCCGCCGATGGCCCGGTAATCTCGCCCTTCAACGAACACCCGGAAATCCGGGGTCTCTTCCTCGATACGCTCGAGGAATACGCCTACGGCATGATCGACGCGCCCACGGCGGCGCAGGTGGTCATCGACGGTGCGAACGCGACCTTGGCCAAGTTCGACTAGGCCCTGGACGCCAGGGCTGCGGGACGAGTTTTCCCCCGCCCCGCAGCCCGCCTTGCGGAGAAGAACATGCAGAACCCCGAACTGATCGCGGCCACCCCGCGTTCCGTGGCGATAAGACTTGCCCAGCCCGGCGCGCACTATCATCTGGAGCCTCGCCCTTGGGTGATGGGCGATCGTTCCGGCATCGCCGACCGCGTGGTTCTGGTGCTGGATGATCTGGTTCCGAATACGGAATATCATCTTCAAATTCATGGCTTTGCGACGTTTTCCTTTCGTACCACATCATGCGCAGGGATGATCAAAGCCAGTGATCATTCCACCCTGCAAGCCGCCATAAATGTCGTCCCAAAAGGCGGCACGCTGTTCATTCCCCCTGGCGATTGGACCAGCCCACCGCTGTTCCTGAAATCGGACATGCACCTCTATCTCGCCGAAGGTGCCCGCCTCCTCGCCCCACCGCGCAATGATCAATGGCCCATCCTGCCTGCTGATCATGGCACTTGGGAAGGCGAACCCGCCCCGACCCATGCCGCCCTGATCACCGCCATCGGCGCGGAACGCCTGACCATCACCGGGCCGGGGCTGATCGACGCGGGCGGGGCAAATGGCGATTGGTGGCAATGGCCCAAAGGCACCCGCAACGGCGCAAGACGGGCGCGGGGTCTGCATCTGATCAACTGCCGCGACGTCACGCTGATGGGCTTCACGATCCAGAACGCGCCAAGCTGGACCATCCATCTGCAGAACTGCGACAGGCTAAAGGCCCTTGGCCTGCATATCAAAGCCCCGCATGACAGCCCCAACACCGATGGGCTGAACCCCGAATCCTGCCGCGATGTGCGGATTGAAGGCGTCCGCTTTTCCGTCGGCGATGATTGCATTGCCATCAAATCGGGCAAGCGGGGGGCCAAGACCGACTTCCCCCCCACCGAACGCATCGCCATCCGCCATTGCCTGATGGAACGCGGTCACGGCGGCGTTGTCATTGGTTCCGAAATGTCGGGCGGCGTGTCGGATGTCACTGTGGAACATTGCGACATGCTGGGCACCGACCGCGGCCTGCGCCTGAAAACGCGTCGGGGCCGGGGCGGCACAATTCGCAACATTCGCATGGCACATGTCCATATGAATGGTGTCAAAGTCCCCTTCTGCGCCAATGCCCATTACCATTGCGATGCCGATGGGCATGATGATTGGGTGCAATCCCGCCAAGCGGCCCCCTTTGGCCCCGGCACGCCGCGCATCGAAAACATCCACATCACCGATGTCACTATCGAAAACCTGTCCGTCGCGCTTGGGGCTTTTCTGGGCCTGCCCGAAAGCCCCATTCGCGATGTGACCCTCGACCGTATCCACATCCTGTCCCACGATCCCAATGCCGAAGCGGAGGCCCCCATCATGGCCGACCATATCCGCCCCCTGCGCCATGCGGGCATCGCCCATGAACAGGCGGAAATCTTGGCTGACGGCCAACCCCTCCCCCCACTGCCCCTGACGGAATCCCCCATGGAATTGCTGGACTATGCCGACGCCTATGCCACCCGCTATCAGCCCTATAAAGACGGCGATTGGTGCTATGAGGATGGCTGCCTTTACCGCGCTTTGGTCTTGCTGCATCAGGCGACCGGGGACGCAAAGTGGTTTGACCACCTCCTCCGCCTGACCGCCCCCCAGATTGCCGCCGATGGTGCGCTGAAAGGCTATTCCCCCGACGAATTCAACATCGACAACATCCTTGCAGGCCGTTGCCTGTTCCACTTGGCGGATGTCACGGGCGACGCGCGCTATGAAAAGGCCGCCGATCTGCTGGCGAGCCAGCTTTCCCGCCACCCCCGCACCGCCAGCGGCAACTATTGGCACAAGGCGATTTACCCCCATCAGGTCTGGCTTGACGGCCTCTATATGGCCCTGCCCTTTCAGATCGAATATGCCCTGCGCAAGCCCGATCCCACCCTCATCGACGATGCCCTACGCCAGTTTGAAAGCGCCCTGCGCCTGACCCTCCGCCCCGATGGGCTTTACGCCCACGGCTATGACGACCAACGTCAGCAAATCTGGGCCGACCCGACCACCGGCCAAAACGCCGCGCTCTGGACCCGCTCGCTCGGCTGGCTTGCCATGGCCTTGGCCGATGCCGCCGATCTGCTGGGTGACCGGCCCGAATTGGAAAGCCAGCTCACCCAACTCCTCACCCGCCTCGCCTCCCTTCGCGCCCCGAATGGCCTGTGGTGGCAGGTCACCGACCAGCCTGATCTGCCCGGCAACTACCCCGAGGCATCGAGCAGCGCCATGCTCGCCTATGCCGCCCTTGTCGCCGCCCGTCGCGGCCTGATCCCCCCAGACCTTGGCCAATCCACCCTTGCTGCCCTCCGCCCGCAAGGCCAGCCACCCAAACTCCAGAACATCTGTGAGGTCGCAGGCCTTGGCGGCAAAGCCCTGCGCGATGGCACCGCCGCCTATTATCTCTCCGAACCCATCGTCGCCGATGATGTCAAAGGCAGCGGCCCCTTCCTGATGGCTGTGGCCGAGGCAATCGCCCAAGCCCCCGCTTGAACGCAGGCGGGCCAGCGTCTAAACCAAGGCCCAAGCAAGGGGGCCTTCATGCGCATTCTGATCACCAATGACGACGGCATCAACGCGCCGGGGCTGGAAGTCCTGCAATCCATCGCCCATGACATCGCCGGCCCCGATGGTCAGGTCTGGACCGTCGCCCCCGCCTTTGAACAATCGGGCGTCGGTCATTGCATCAGCTACACGCACCCAACGATGATCGCCGAACTTTCCCCCCGCCGCTTTGCCGCCGAAGGCTCCCCCGCCGATTGCGTGCTGGCGGGCATCTATGATGTGCTGCAAGGCGGCAAGCCTGACCTCGTGCTGTCCGGCGTCAATCGTGGCAACAACTCTGGCGAAAACACCCTCTATTCCGGCACCATTGGCGGCGCGATGGAAGCAGCCCTGCAAGGCATCCCCGCCATCGCCATGTCCCAATTCATGGGGCCAGAGACCGAGGCGCTGGACGATCCCTTTCAATCCGCCCGCCAACACGGCACCGCTGTCGTCCGCGCCTTGCTGGACAAGGGGATTTGGACCCAGGACGCCTACCGCATCTTTTACAACGTGAACTTCCCCCCCATCGGGGCCGCCGCCACCAAAGGCCTCAAGGTCGCCCCCCAAGGCTTCCGCCAAGGCCCCGGCTTTTCCGCCGAACCGCATTTTTCCCCATCCGGCCGCAAATTCCTTTGGATCAAGGGCGGCCCCCAGCACATTCCGGGCGAACCCGGCTCGGATGCCACCGTCAACCTCGAAGGCTGGATTTCCGTCACCCCCATGCGCGCTGATCTGACCGCCCATGATCTTTTGGCCGACCTCACGGCGCGGCTCGCATGACCGACGAAGACGACATCGCCGAACGCCAGATGCGCTTTCTTTTCGGCCTGCGCTCGCACGGCGTCACCGACAAACGCACGCTTTCCGCGATGGAAAAGGTTGATCGCGGCCAATTCGTCACCGGCACCTTCGCCGCCCGCGCCTATGACGACGTTCCACTCCCCATCGCCTGCGGCCAGACCATCAGCCAGCCCTCGGTCGTGGGCCTTATGACCCAGGCCCTTGATGTCCAGCCCCGCGATGTCGTGCTCGAGGTCGGCACGGGTTCCGGCTATCAGGCCGCCGTCCTGTCGCATCTGGCCCGCCGCGTCTATACCGTTGACCGTCACCGCCGCCTTGTCCGCGATGCCGTCGCCCTGTTTACCCGCCTTGATCTGCGCAATGTCACGGCCCTTGTCGCCGATGGCAGCCGGGGCCTGCCCGATCAGGCCCCTTTCGACCGGATTCTGGTGACCGCCGCCGCCGAAGACCCGCCCGGCCCCCTATTGGCGCAGTTGAAAATCGGGGGTATCATGGTGTTGCCTGTCGGCCAGTCCGACCATGTGCAAAGCCTGATCAAGGTGACGCGGCTGGAAAAGGGCTATGATTATCAGGAACTTCGCCCGGTGCGCTTTGTGCCGCTGGTCGAAGGGCTTGGGACAGACTAAGGTTTTGTGCATAACCGGGGCACGACGAACCCGGAACGGATAATAAGGGGCAAGCGGATGGGGCATCTTTCAAAGCAGAAATTGCGGGTCGGTCTGGTGATGACGGTGGCATCGCTGGCCCTGACCGCCTGCAACGGCGGCATGGATTGGGATCTGCGCCAAGGTGGCGTCTTGAACACCACCGGGGCCGCCCGCAGCGCCACCGAATCCCGCCCCCAGCCCGACAGTCGCGGCGTCATTTCCTATCCCGGTTATCAGGTGGCCGTCGCCCAGCGGGGCGACACCGTCGCCAGCGTCGCGGGCCGTCTGGCGATTGATGCTGGGGCCTTGGCCCGTTACAATGCCCTGCAACCGCAAGACCCGCTGCGTCCGGGTGAGGTTCTGGCCCTGCCAACCCGCGTCGCCGGTGGCACAGCGCCCCTTTCGGGCACGACCGTCGCAGGCTCCGGCCCGGTTCTGACCGGCAACACCATCGGCAGCCCGCCCGCAAGCGGCACTGGCGCATCGCCCGTCAATGTGACAACCATCGCCACCACCGCCATTGACCGCGCCTCGCCGCAGGGCACCGCCCCGGCCCCTGTCGCTGCGGGCCAGCAACCGGCCCAGCACAAGGTCGCGCGCGGCGAAACCGCCTTTACCATTGCCCGGCAATACAATGTCAGCGCCAAGGCCTTGGCCGAATGGAACGGCCTTGGCCCCGATATGGGCGTGCGTGAGGGTCAGATGCTCATGATCCCGGTGGCCAGTGCCGCGCCCCCCAAACCCGTTGCTGCGGAAACCGCGCCGGGCCAAGGTTCGCCCACGCCCCTGCCGCCCTCGGCCAGCGATCCCTTGCCGGATGAGGACGTGACTGCGGCCAGCGAAAAACCGAAAGACACGCCCACCTCACCCGATCTTGCCAGCGAACGCACCGGGGCCTCGGCCTCGAAATTTGCCATGCCGGTCGGCGGCAGCATCATCCGCGGCTTCGGCCCGCCGAAAAGCCTTGGCATCGACATTTCCGCCAACGCCGGCGCCTCGGTCGCCGCCGCCGACAGCGGCACGGTGGCCGCCGTGACGAAAGACACCGACGGCACGGCAATTGTCATCATCCGCCACGCCGACAATGTGCTGACGGTTTACGGTGGCGTCGATCAGATCACCGTGAAGAAGGGCGACAAGCTGGCGCGCGGTGCGGCCTTTGCCAAAGTGCGCGGCGCAGCCCAGCCTTTCCTGCATTTCGAGGTGCGCAAGGGCATGGATGCCGTCGATCCGATGGCCTATTTGCAGTAACGCATGTAGGGTGGGTGAAACCCACCATTGCGGGGCGATGCGGTGGGTTTGCACCCACCCTACCCCTGCTAAAATAAAGCGCGAAGGGCCGCATGCGCTGCGGGTGGGCGCGCGACGGCTGTTTCCCTTGATTTATGGTTCAACCCCGAAAAACGTCACGCTTCTGTGCAACGTTGCAAACGCGCACGCCCGGGGGGCGGCGTGCGCGGCCCGGCTGGTCGCCGGGCGGGACGGGTGATCGACCTATCCCGCTCAATCATAGTGCAATTCCGAAGCCTTCCCCCGAAAAACCCAATAACTCAGCACCGTATAGCCAATAATCATCGGCAGCACGAAAACGGCCCCCATCAGGATGATCCACAGGCTTTCGGGCGCGGATGCCGCCTCCCAGATGGTCAGCCTTTCCGGCACGACATAGGGCCAGAACGAATAGGCCAGCCCGAAAAAGCCCAACACGAACAGGCTCGATGCCCCCAGAAACGGCACGATATCCAAGCTATGATCCGCCCTCGGCATCCGCCGCAGAAAGACCCACAGCGAAAGGAACAGTGCCGCTGTCATCAGCGGAATAGGCAGCAACCCGATGATGTTTGGAAAGCTGAACCAGCGCACAAAGATGCGGTCCGACACCATGGGCGTCACAGCTGAAATGAACACCATCCCCAGCCCCGTAAACACCAACGCCCGTTTCGCCCAAGCCACCGCCCGCGCCTGCAAATCCCCTTCTGTCTTGGCAATCAGCCAGCAGGCCCCCACCAAGACATAAGCCGCGGCCAGCCCCAGCGCCGACAGCAGGGCAAAACCCTGCGCCTCCCACGCGGTGCGGAAACCCAGGACATAGCGCCCCAGCATGTAACCTTGGGTCAGCGCGGAAAGGGTTGACCCAAAGATGAACGCCCGGTCCCACCATTTCTGATGCGGCGGCCGCGCCTTGACCCGGAATTCAAACGCCACGCCACGCAGCGTCAGCCCCAGCAACATCAGCGCGACGGGCAGATAAAGCGCCGTCAGAACCATGCCATGCGCCATCGGAAAGGCCACCAGCAAAAGCCCAATCCCCAGCACTAGCCAGGTCTCATTCGCATCCCAGAACGGCCCGATGCTGGCGACCATCCGGTCGCGGTCGGGCCGTTCAACCCGCGCCATCAGCATCCCCACGCCCAGATCATAACCGTCAAGGATCACATACAGCAGGATCGCCAAGCCCATCAGCCCGGCAAAGATCACGGGCAGGGTTGCTGCGTCAAACATGGGTCACCTCCTGTGCCACATCGGCATTCGGCCGCGTCGCTTGGCTAACAGGGTCATCAATCACCTGCGCCGCCTTGTCGCCCTTGCCCGCCAGATGGAACAACACCGTTACATAGGCCACGATCAGCGCCACATAGGTCGCCAGATACAGCGCAAGGGTCGTCCCGATCATGCCCGCCGCGACATCCGACGCCGCCTGTTTTGTCGTCAGAATGCCCGTCACTAGCCAAGGTTGGCGTCCAATCTCTGTCACATACCAACCCGCCAGCGTTGCCACCCAACCGGAAAAGGTCATCCCCACCAGCCCCCGCGTCAGCCAGACCCCCGGCATCCCCCGCCGCCAGATCATAAAAGCCGTGGCCCAAGACACGGCCAGCATCAGCATGCCCATGCCCACCATCACGCGGAACCCATAGAACACCGGCTTCACCGGCGGATGCAGCACCGTCTCATCCGCCGCCACAAAATCGTTCAACCCCGGCACCACCCCATCCGCATGATGCGTCAGGATCAGGCTCGCCCCATTCGGCACCGCGATTTCATAGTCATTCCGACGCTCCGCCTCATTCGGCACGGCGAACAAAACCAAGGGCACATTCCCCTGCGTCTCCCAATTCGCCTCCATCGCGGCCACTTTCGCGGGCTGATGCTCCAGCGTGTTCAACCCGTGCATATCCCCCACGAAAATCTGCACCGGGATCAGCCCCGTCGCCAGAAACACCCCGGTTCGCAAGGCGTGGCGCACATCATCCCCCCGCTGCCCCTTCAGCCAGCGATAGGCCGACAGCCCCGCCACCAGAAAGGCCGCCGTCAGGCCCGAGGCGAGCAGCATATGTATCAGCCGGTACGGCATCGACGGGTTGAACAGAATCGCCGCCCAATCGGTCGCATGGGCCACGCCATCCCGCATCTCGAACCCCACAGGCGTATGCATCCAGGAATTCAACGCAATGATCCAAAAGGCCGACATCGTCGTCCCAAACGCCACCAGAAATGTTGCCCCCGTATGCACCCATCCCGGCACACGGCGAAAGCCGAACAGCATGATCCCCAGAAACGTCGCCTCCAGGAAAAACGCCGTCAGCACCTCATAGGCCAGCAGCGGCCCCGCGATATTGCCCACGGTTTCCATGAACCCCGGCCAGTTCGTCCCGAACTGAAAGCTCATCGTGATGCCCGACACGACCCCCAGCGCAAAGGACAGCGCAAAGACCTTCACGAAAAAGAAATAGGCCTTCATCCAGGCCGCATCCCCCGTCCGCAAAAACCGCCATTTGAAAAACAGCAGCACCCAGCCCAGGGCGATGGTGATCGTCGGGAACAGGATGTGAAAAGAGATATTGGCCCCGAACTGAATCCGGGCCAGCGTCAGCGCGTCCATCTATTTACCCTTCATCAGACTGCCCGGAAGGCTCACGATCTTGTCCTTGAAATCCAAGACCTTCACCACCTTGGACCCCAGCGAAAGCAGCTGGATCAGTCGTTCGGTTTCCAGCTTTTGCACATCCGCATACCAACCCGTCATCAGCTCGATCAGCTCATGCATCTCGCGCATCCGGTCTTGCGCATGCCGCTCCGGTTCCGATTCCGGCGATTGCATCAGCAATTCCCGCAGCATCGTCAGCGTCGGATCAATTTCCCGCTTTTTCCGCTCATCCACCAAGGTCCGCACGATCGCATAAATGTCATCCGGCGTACCGTAGAACTCGCGCCTGTCGCCTTGAATGTTATGCGGGCGCAAAAGGTTCCAGGAATGCAGTTCCTTTAACCCCATCGAGACATTCGACCGCGAAATCCCTAGCCGTTCCACGATATCGTCTGCACAAAGCGGGCGGTCTGACACGAACAAAACGGCATAGATTTGCCCCACCGTTCGGTTGATGCCCCAGCGGCTGCCCATTTCACCGAAATGAAGAACGAAGGATTCGCAAAGCGGCGGCAGGTTCATGGTCTTTTCCGATTCTTGAATTTTCAGTATTTGTTGAAAATTCGGAACAGGAAGTCAAAACACAGACCTGTGACCCGAGGCGCGTTCCCCTCCCCCCTGTGGGGAGGGGGTAGGGGTGGGGGGCGTTTACGGATGGGGGGCGTCCGAGGAAACTCGCGCCAAATAGTCCCTCAACCCCCGCCCCGGTTCATCCGGAAAGGTTTCGCCCGTTTCCACCAGAGTCAAAATCCGATCCACCCGAAACGCCCGAAAATCCCCTCGCGCCTCGCAGAACGCCGCCAAGGTCCAGACCTTTCCCCAGAACTCCAACTGCAAGGGCCGCACATCCCGATGGGTTTCGCGCCCTTCCATATCCAGATAGCGGATCGACAGACGTTCTTTCACCCTTATCGCCCGCCGCAGCAGCGGCAGATGTGGCGCGGCCCGCTGGCTTTCGCCGGGGCTAAAGACGAACAATTCGTCCATCGCCGGATCACCCGTGACAGGCGCAGGCATCACCGCCGTGATCTTGGCCGCCAAACCCCGCGCCCCCCGTGCCAGCGAAGGGTCCGCCCCCTCGGCCACCAGCCGCACCCCCAGACGCAAAGCCTCCATCTCATCCGGTGTCAGGATCATCGGCGGCAGCGTGATCGGCGCGCGCAGGATATAGCCCACACCCCGCTCCCCCTCCACTGGCATGCCCGAGGCCATCAGCGTCGCCATATCCCGCCAGACGGTGCGCACCGACACCTCCAGCCGCTCCGCCAGTTCGGTCGCCCGGTGCAGACGCCCGTCCCGCAGGATCTGGATCAGTTCAAAAAGGCGGTCAGTGCGGCGCATGGGCAAACCCTGCCCCTGCGCCGCAACGCCGTCAATCGCCCATCTGCCAGCGGATGGGCAGATGCTCCATCTGCACGCTGGCTGGGTCAATCATCGCCATAAAGGGCGCAAAGGCGGCTTCCGCCATCACCTGCTCGGCCCCCCTCTGCGCGGCGTCCAGCGAGGACCATTCCACCATGTCCAGCCAGCCGCCCTTGCCATCGCTGACCAAACGCCGCGACACAAAGCCCGCTTGCGCGGCAAGCAGCCCCTCGGTCCCCTTCGCGGCCGCCAGAAACACGCCCTCGTCATGGCCCGCCACCAGTCGGAACCGCACCAGCTCCAGCACGCCGCCCGGGGCACCGCCCCCGTTCCCCGCCATGGCATCGGCCGGGGCCATCAACAGCATCGACCCCAGAATCGCTTTCAATATCGTCATCTCGTGTCCTTTCCATGATGAACACGGCGGCGAATAGCACCCCACAACTGACAACAGTCTGTCAGTAGCCTTCAATCCTCCTCGCTTTTCCCCCGGCAGGCCATTGGCCCCAACCCACCCTGCCCCTACACTCCACCCCAAGGGGCCAATCCGGCCCAAACTGGCAAAGGGGAATGAAAATGCAGATGGGTCCGTGGCAAATTCTGCTGATCGCCGTCGTTGTGCTGGTCCTGTTCGGACGCGGCAAGATCAGCAATATGATGGGCGAAATGGGCAAAGGCATCAGCGCCTTCAAAAAGGGCATCAAGGACAGCACGGACGAGGCCGAGGCGGCCAAGATCGAAACGGCGCGCGACGTGACGCCCACGACCGAGAACAAAGACAAAGTCTGAAACCCGGAAGGCTGGGCCCATGTTTGATATCGGCTGGACCGAACTGGTCCTGATCGGGATTGTCGCGCTGATCGTGATCGGCCCGAAAGACCTGCCCGACCTGTTCCGCACCCTTGGCCGTTTTACGGGCAAGATGCGTGGTATGGCGCGCGACTTTCAACGTGCGATGGATACCGCCGCGGATGAGGCGGGCGTCAAAGATGTGGCCAAAGACCTGAAAGCCGCTGCCAATCCGGCATCGACCGGCTTGAACAAGCTGAAAGATGCAGCGACCAAGTTTGAAAACTGGGATCCGCTGAAACCGGGGCCAGGGCCGACAAAAACGCCTGCCCCCGCAACCTCCGCCCCCGTGGCCGCCGCCGACATTCCGGTGCCCGAGGTGCCAGCTCCGCCAGCCGCCCCCACGATCCACCGTCAAGGCATCGCCGCTGCCGCCGCCGAAAAGCAGCGCGCCGAAAAAGCCGCCGCTGAGGCCAAGCCTGCGCCGAAACCGCGCAAGCCCAAGGCGGAAACGCCTGCCACACCCAGCGCCGATGTCAAACCCAAGGCCCCGCGAAAACCCCGAACCCCCAAAACACCCGAGGGTGAGGCATGAAAATCGAAGACATCGACGACAGCTCGGCCCCCCTGATCGAACATCTGGCCGAACTGCGCACCCGCATCATCTATGCCGTGCTGGCCTTCATGGCCTGTTTCGTCATTGGCTATATCTACGCCACGCCTATCTTTGACATCCTGTCGAAACCCATGTGCGAGGCTTTGGCGAAACGTGATCAGGCCTGCCAGCTGGTGCTGATCAAGCCGCAAGAGGGTTTCTTCGTCGCCATCCGCATTTCGATGTGGGGCGGCTTTATGCTCGCCTTCCCGATCATCGCCTTCCAACTCTGGCGCTTTGTCGCCCCCGGTCTTTACCGTTCGGAAAAAGCCGCCTTCCTGCCCTTCCTTTTGGCCTCGCCGATCATGTTCATCGCGGGGGCCGCCTTTGCCTATTTCGTGATCCTGCCCTTCGCCTTTGACTTCTTCCTGTCCTTCCAGTCGGTGGCCGACGGCAGCGAAACCGCCCCGGCAGGCGTCGTCTTCCAAGGTTCGATGGAGGAATATCTTTCCGTCACCATGCAATTCGTGCTGGCCTTCGGCCTGTGCTTCCAGATGCCTGTCCTCCTGACCCTCATGGGTCGCGCCGGGATCATTTCGGCCGCAGGCCTGCGTTCGGTGCGCAAATATGCAGTGGTCGCCATCCTGACCATTGCGGCCATTGTGACGCCACCCGACATCATGTCGCAGATGATCCTGTTTGCCGCCATCTATCCGCTGTTCGAAATCTCGATCCTCCTCATCGCCCGGTTTGAACGCCAACGCGGCGATGTCGAAGACGAAGAAGAGCTTGAGGCATGACCGACCCCTTGGAACGGATCGCGGCGGCGCTGGAACGGATCAGCCCGCCCCCCGCGCCCGCCCCCGATTTTTCGGGGGCTTCGGCCTTTGTCTGGCAGACAAACCCCGACCATCTGCAACCCGTGCCCGGCGTGGCGCGGGTCGATCTGTCGCTGCTCATCGGCATCAACCGCGCCCGTGACACGCTTTTGGACAACACCCGCCACTTTGCCCAAGGCCTGCCTGCCAACAACGCCCTGCTTTGGGGCGCGCGCGGCATGGGGAAATCTTCGCTGGTCAAGGCCATCCATGCCCAGATCCTGTCCGAAGGCCTGCCGCTGAAAATCGTCGAGCTTTCACGCGAAGACCTGCCCACCGTCCACCGCCTGCTCGCCCATCTCCGCGACGCCCCGGCGCGCTTCATCCTGTTCTGCGATGACCTGTCCTTTTCCCATGATGATCAGCATTATAAATCGCTGAAAGCCGTCTTGGACGGCGGCATCGAAGGCCGCCCCGACAATGTCATCCTCTACGCCACGTCGAACCGCCGGCATCTCATGCCCCGCGACATGATCGAGAATGAACGCCAGACCGCCATCAGCCCTTCGGAAGCGACCGAGGAAAAGGTGTCGCTGTCCGACCGTTTCGGCCTATGGCTCGGCTTCCATCCCTGCACCCAGGACGAATATCTCGACATGATCCGCGGCTATTGCGCTGCCCATGGCCTTCGCATCGCCGAAGACCAACTTCGCGCTGAGGCCATCGAATGGCAGGCCACCCGTGGCTCTCGTTCCGGCCGCGTCGCTTGGCAGTTCTTCTGCGATCTTGCCGCCCGCCACGGCGTCAGGCTTTAGCCCGCCGGAAACTCAGCCAGGAAACACGAAACAGCGGTCCCGACGCATCATCAGCCAAAGCACCGTTCCCGGCTTTGGCAGAAACACCCCCGGCACGCTGGCCGTCAGATGCTGCCCTTCAAAATCCATCGCGAATTCCACCAGGCTCTCCCGCCCCAGATAGCGCGACCGCACCACCGTGCCCCGCGCGGGTGTCCCCTCCAGCGGAGTCGGCGCAGGGCCCCGCCCCCCCCGGTCTAGGTCGATCTTCAGATGCTGGGGCCGGATCACAATCTCTACCCCCGCCCCATCCGCATGGCCCGGCGTCAGAAAGCTGCCAAAGGGCGTTTCCGTCAAAGCCCCCCGCGACACGCCTTTGATCACATTGATATCGCTGAAAAACGCCGCCGCCGCGCGGTCCACCGGCGCGTTATAGACGTTGTAGGGCGCCCCCTGCTGCACGATCCGACCCGCCCGCATCAGCGCAATCTCGTCGCCCACGCGCATCGCCTCTTCCGGCTCATGCGTCACCAACAGAACCGCCGTCCCCTCGGCCCGCAAAAGCGCAATCGTCTCGTCCCTGATCCCGTCCCGCAGCCGGTTGTCCAAGCCCGAGAAAGGCTCGTCCATCAGCATCACCCGCGGCTTCGGGGCCAAGGCCCGCGCCAAGGCCACCCGCTGCTGCTCCCCGCCGCTCAACTGATGCGGCCGCTTTTCGCCATAGCCCGACAGGTTCACCCGCTCCAGCAGGCTGCCGACCCGCGAGGCCACCACCGCCTTATCGCCTTTCAGCCCAAAGCCCACGTTCTGCGCCACCGACAAATGCGGAAACAGCGCGAAATCCTGAAACATCAGACCAATGCTGCGCCGCTCGGGCGCCAGGCCCGCAGGCCCATCCTGCACCAGCGCCCCATCCAGCCAGATCTGCCCCGCATCGGCGCTCTCGATCCCGGCGATCATCCGCAAGGTCGTTGACTTGCCGCAACCGGACGGCCCCAGCAGGCAAGTCACCTGGCCCGCTGCAATCTGCAACGCCACATCATCCACCACCGGCCTGCCGCCGAAGGCACGCGTCAGACCGTTTACACGCAAAAGGGGTTCGGGTGTTTCAGGCAAGGTCGGTTCCGTTGAATGCACCTGCGCATGGCCCTAACAGCGCCGCCCAGGTATCACAAGGCTCAGAGCAGAAAGTCATCTGCCGTCAAGGCCCCTTTGCCGTTCAGCACGATCCGCATCTCGGCGGTCTGATCCGCATCCAGATTCAACTCTACCCAGCGTTCCCCGGACTTGTTCACCACCCGCACCTGGCCTGCGGCCGTAAAGGCCTTGGCGCCAATAAAGCGAAAAGCGTCATCCGCCCCTCCAGCCCGCGCATCCAGCGACGACAGATCGATCAGATCCAAACCCGCCCGAAAATCGGTGATCCGGTCGCGTGCCGTCTTGCCCGTCCCTGTGCTTCCGGCCTCGAACAGGAACACATCCACCCCAGCACCGCCCGTCAATAGGTCTGCGCCCGCCCCGCCGCGAATCTCGTCACCCGACGCTGTTGCCCGGATGGTGTCATTCCCAGCGCCACCGTCAATCAGTCCGGTGATGCGCCCGGTCCGGCTGTCCAACCAATCATCGCCCCCGGCCAACCGGACCTGACCCGACAAGAGCCCGCTGTTGGTCACCCGATCCGCCCCCTCTGAAAGATGAAGTGCCGCCGTCGCCCCCCGGATCGTGCCGCTGTTTTGTAAGATCAGCCCCGCCATCGGAAAGCTATCAGCAAAGATCCCGGCAAATTCGGCCGACACGATCAGACCACGATTGATCACGGTATTCTCGGCCCCTTGAACGGCCGAATGGGTCACGCCAGCATTGGCCTGTGCATAGATCGTGCCGTCATTCTCCAGTCGGTTGCCGCCCTGATCCAGCGCAATCGCGCCACCGTTGGTGGCCCCATCGTTCGACGTTGTGATCACCACCGCGCCTTTGGCGATGGCGATTTCATTCGACTGGCCGTTGACCACAATCGCCCGCGCACTGACGCTGCGCACAGCACCCTCGATCTGCACAAAGACATTGCTGACCGTGGTGGAAGAGCTCCCCAAGGAAAGCGCGACTTCTGAAAATTGCGGGGTGTTGTTTTCAATCACACCCGTGGGCGCCAAGATCAAAGCCTGACCGCCCACCGTAACCGTGACAGCCGTATTCACACCATCCAGCCACATGATCTACCATTCCTTTGCCTGTTTAATGTTCCTGACAATTCAAAGTGTCGCGTTCGTGGCCCCGCCGTCCAGCAGGATGTTCTGGCCCACAATGAACCCGCCATGCTGGCTACACAAAAAGGCGCACATCGCCCCGAACTCTGCCGCCGTGCCATAGCGGCGCGCCGGAATCCCCGCCGCCCGCCGTGCGCGGGCCTCGTCCATCGTGATTCCTTCCGCCCGGATCACCCCTTGATCCAGCGCCGTGGCGCGGTCGGTGTCATGAATGCCCGGCAGAAGGTTGTTGATCGTCACCCCAAACGGCGCCACCTGCCGCGACGTGCCCGCGACATAGCCCGTCAGCCCCGCCCGCGCCGTGTTCGACAGGCCCAGTTGCGGGATGGGCGCCTTCACCGCCTGACTGGTGATGTTGATCACCCGCCCCCAGCCCCGATCACACATCCCCGGCAACAGCGCCGTCATCAGCGCAATCGGCGTCAGCATATTCGCCTTGATTGCCCCCATGAAGTCCGCCTCGCCCCAGTCCTTCCAATGCCCCGGCGGGGGCCCCCCCGCATTCGTCACCAAAATATCGAACGGCCCCAAGGCCAGCACCGCTGCCCGCCCCTCGTCGCTGGTGATGTCCGCCGCCACCTCCTCGACCGTCACCCCGAACTCCGCCCGAATAGCCTCCGCCGCCAGGCCCAAGGCCCCCGCCCCCCGCGCGTTCAGCACCAGATCCACCCCCGCCTCCGCCAAGGCCCTTGCACAGCCCAGCCCCAACCCCTTTGACGCCCCACAAACCAGCGCCCTTTTGCCACGAATACCCAGATCCATCCGTCTCTCCTATGTTGCCCCCAACCTAACGGCACGGCCGAGGTTGACCAATCCCCTCGCCGCACCGTAAATCATCCCAGATGCTGAGATTTTTCCGATGACCGAACCACTGCCCCCACTCCAATCCTGCCAAGTCTTTCTGGCCGAGGATATTTTCGTCACTCAAGGCGTCAATGCTGGTGATGGCCTGGGCCTACCCCATCAGATCTGTCTCGGCGATCAGTATGAGATCGACACCGCCAGCAAACCCCACACTCTCACCCTTCGCTCAGGCCAAAACCAACCCACGGTCGAAAAAGATTCCATGTTGGGCGTTTTTGGGGAACCAATTACAATCCTTGCGTGTTACACACTTATGGATGACGAAGCCTATCAACTTGAACTCCTCCTCCTCACGGTGGGCGGCAAGCTCTGTGCCTTGCCGCTTTCGCCGATGACCATTGCAACCCCCTACACCCTTCTCCGCAGCGAAGAAGCTCCAGCCACCAAACGTCTCTCGGATGCCCTCTGCCTCTCGTTCGGCCGTGGCACCCGCATTCTGCTGGCCTCTGGCGATCAGCGCCCCATCGAATCCCTCGAACCCGGCGACCTTGTCCTGACCCGCGACCACGGCCCCCAACCCCTCCGCTGGAGGGGCCAGACCACCACCCGCGCCATTGGGGCCTTCGCCCCCGTCATCATCGCCGCCGAAACCCTTGGCAATGCCGGCGACCTGATCGTCAGCCAACAGCACCGCATGTTTGTCTACCACCGCGAAGGCCGCTTTGATCAGGCTGAACTTCTGGTCCAGGCCCGCCATCTGGTGAACGGCGACACCATCTTTCTGCGCGAAGGCGGCTTTGTCGATTATTTCGCCCTCGTCTTCGACGCCCATGAAATCATCTATGCCGAAGGCATCCCCGTCGAATCCCTTCTGGTTACCGAGGCGACCCCGTCCCGCCTTCCCCCCGAACTGCAAGACCGCTTTCCTGCCCTTCGCCAATCCCCCCACACCGGCCTTGAAATCACCGCCGAAGCCGCTCTGCGCCTGCGCCGCCGAAACCGGCAATAGACGCCGCGTTCCGCATCGGCTAAACGCCCCCCATGCTGGACAATCGCCCCACCCTCCCGCCCGAAATCGCCCGCCGCCGGACCTTTGCGATCATCTCGCACCCCGACGCCGGCAAGACCACGCTCACCGAAAAATTCCTCCTGTTCGGCGGCGCGATCCAGATGGCCGGTCAGGTCCGCGCCAAGGGCGAGGCCCGCCGCACCCGATCCGACTTTATGAAGATGGAACAGGAACGCGGCATTTCCGTCTCCGCCTCGGCCATGTCCTTCGACTTCCGCCATTACCGCTTTAACCTTGTCGATACCCCCGGCCACAGCGACTTTTCCGAGGATACCTACCGCACCCTCACCGCCGTCGATGCCGCCATCATGGTCATCGACGGCGCCAAGGGCGTTGAATCCCAGACCCAGAAACTGTTCGAGGTCTGCCGCCTGCGCGATCTGCCCATCCTGACCTTCTGCAACAAGATGGACCGCGAATCCCGCGACACTTTTGATATTATTGACGAGATCCAGCAGAACCTTGCCATCGACGTGACCCCCGCAAGCTGGCCCATCGGCATGGGCCGCGATTTCATCGGCGCTTATGACCTGTTGCACGACCGCCTTGAAATCATGGACCGCGCCGACCGCAACAAGGTGGCGGAATCGATCAAAATCGACGGTCTGGATGACCCACGTCTTGCCGACCATGTGCCCGCCGACCTCCTCGCCAAATTCCGCGAAGAGATTGAAATGGCCCGCGAACTCCTTCCCGCCTTCAACCGCCAGTCGGTGCTAGAGGGGCATATGACCCCCATCTGGTTCGGCTCCGCCATCAATTCCTTTGGCGTCAAAGAGTTGATGGACGGCATGGGTGAATACGGCCCCGAACCGCAGATCCAGAAATCCGCCGATCGTGGCATTTCGCCAGAAGAACCCGCCGTAACCGGCTTTGTCTTCAAGGTTCAGGCCAATATGGACCCGAAACACCGCGACCGCGTGGCCTTTGTGCGCCTTGCGTCCGGCCATTTTGAACGCGGCATGAAACTGCTGCATGTGCGTTCGAAAAAGATCATGGCCGTCGCCAACCCGGTGATGTTCCTCGCCGCCGACCGCGAACTGGCCGAAGAGGCTTGGGCCGGCGACATCATCGGCATCCCGAACCACGGCCAGTTGCGCATTGGCGACGCCCTGACCGAAGGCGAAGCTTTGCGCTTTACCGGCATCCCCTCCTTTGCGCCGGAACTGTTGAATGGCGTCCGCGCGCTGGACCCGATGAAGGCGAAACATCTGGAAAAAGCCCTGATGCAATTCGCCGAAGAAGGGGCGGCCAAGGTCTTTAAACCCATGATCGGCTCGGGGTTTATCGTCGGCGTCGTCGGCCAGTTGCAGTTTGAGGTTCTGGCCAGCCGCATCGAACAGGAATACTCGTTACCCGTCCGCTTCGAACCCTCCCAATTCACCTCCGCCCGCTGGGTGTCGGGCCCCAAGGCCGAGGTGGAGCGGTTTGTGAACGTGAACAAGGGCCATGTGGCGACCGACAACGACGGCGACATGGTTTTCCTGACGCGCCTGAAATGGGACATCGACCGGGTGGAACGGGATTACCCGGAGCTGAAGCTGACGGCGACGAAGGAGATGATGGTGTGAGGGTCGGGCGGATCATCCTGACGCTGATCAGCCTCTATCTGATCAGCTTCCTTGTGATCCGCATGGCTTGGGCCGAGGTCTGGGCGCAGGATGGCAAAATCTATGTGATCCTTCCCGAAAGCCCACTGGCCCTATATTATGCCTTTCGGCCACTCTCCATGCTGGATGAAAGCCTGACCGGTATGGGCACGCATATCGGCCCGCACCAATAATCAATGTAGGGTGGGTGAAAACCCACCATTTTTACAACAGCAATGATATGCGCGACGGTGGGTTACCACCCACCCTACAAAAATTTCACCTGTAGGGTGCGCATTCATGGCGCACCTTTTTGCCTAGAAGGTGCGCCATAAATGCACACCCTACGCCGATTCACTCTGCTTTCGGCAAGATCGAACTTAAAAAGCCGTCCCAGTCA
This sequence comes from Neogemmobacter tilapiae, assembly GCF_014652215.1. GTDB lineage: Bacteria > Pseudomonadota > Alphaproteobacteria > Rhodobacterales > Rhodobacteraceae > Neogemmobacter > Neogemmobacter tilapiae. The sequence continues at coordinate 460,714 of NZ_BMYJ01000001.1, forward strand.
TTCGGTTCTGGATGCCCCTTGGCGTAAATTTGTTGTTGCTCAACCGACAAAGCCCGGTACCAGTTCAGAAAATCCATTATATAATCCTCGCCGGGTCCCATGCGCCATCCCATACTGGCACGGGGGATGTCGGGCCGATATTGCCAAGGCGGCAACATCGGGTCGCTGTAGGACGCTCTTCGCTTCCTATTTTCCTCGTCGAGCCACTTGCCTAGATCTTCCTTGATATCGTCGGGGATAGGTTCAGTTCTATTGCGTCCACTTTTAACGAAATCCGCAAGACGATCCATAGGGTTGCTCTTTTCAGTCAACTCGGTCTCCAAAGCGATCGCGCTTGCCGCCGTCAAAAATCCGAAAAGCACCCATCCGCATAGTTTTACCAGTCTTATCATTTAACCGTTCCGCGTCTTACTGTCGGACGTTGCTTAGGATGCGTCAATGCTCCACACAAACCCCACTCTCATCGCATTCCACCAAACCCATATCCTGATACCCTTTCTCCGCCTGACATCCCGCCAGCAGCATCAGAACAACCATCCATTTCTTCATGACAAGGCTCCTTGTCCGCAAATGACCGGGCCAGCCTAACATGCCTGCCCCTCAAAACAACCTTGACGCGCAGCGCACCACAAACCCCTTGCGCCCCACTGCGTTTCCCGCCACAAACCCTGAACGCAACAAGAACAAACGCGGTCGGCCGGATGCTCGCACACACTGTTTATCCCACCGAACGCCCCACACCAAAACCGCGCAACACTTCGCAATAAACCACCAAAATCAAATCCTTACACCACTTTTCACGCGTGAAATCCGAAAAATGACCCTCCCCCTCCACGAACTCGCAGCCCTTGGAACCGCCACTTGCTGGGCCACCACGGGCCTGATCGCGGCCGAGGGGATCCGCGTCCTTGGGGCCTTTCGATTCAACCTGATCCGCCAGCTTTTCGTGGCCCTCCTCCTCGCGGCTGCCGTCACCCTGACCGACGGCTGGTCGGGCCTGACCCTCTCTCAAACCGCCATCCTCTCCCTCTCCGGAATCCTCGGGATCCTCCTCGGCGACACCCTGAATTTCGCCGCCGTCGCCCGCATCGGCCCGCGCCGGACGGGGGCAATTTTTGCCCTGAACGCCCCCATGGCCGCCATCCTTGGCTGGGCCTTTCTGGGCGAGAAATTGCCACTGCAAGCCAGCCTCGGCATCGCCGTGACCGCCCTCGGCGTGGCCGTCGCCATCCTCGGCCGCCCCCGCGCCAACGCCCATCGATTGGAGGCGATGAACGGCACCCTTCTGACCGGCCTCGCCCTCGGCCTCGGCGCCGCCCTCGGCCAAGCGGCAGGCACCCTGATCGCCCGCCCTGTGATGACGACCGGGATGGACCCCTACCTTGCGTCCCTGTTCCGGGTCGGGGCCTCGGGCGCGCTGATGGCCGTCCTCACCGCCACCCCCTTCGCCCCGAAACCACCCCTGCCCATGACCCGCGCGGCCCTCGGTTTCACCTTGCTGACGGCCTTCATCGGGCTGGGGCTGGGCATGACCCTGTTTCTTTACGCGCTGAAAGGCAGCCAGACCGGCATCATCGCCACCCTTTCGGCGACCTCGCCGGTGATCATCCTGCCGCTCCTCTGGCTCCGCACCGGCCAACGCCCAACGGCCACAAGCGCCCTTGGCGGGGCGCTGGCGGTTGCGGGGTTGGCCCTGATTTTCCTGCGTTAAATCTTCTGCGCCGTCGTCGCGCTGCGGACCTGCGCCAACCCATCGCGCAGGCCAGCCTTCCAGCCCTCAGCCGCGCCTATCCGGGCGGTCTTGCGAAATTCGTCGCGGGCCAGCATCCCGCCCGCCAGCAAGATCAGCCCAGCCCCGACAACGACATTCAGCCCCGTCGCCTCATGAAAGACGACATAGCCCAGAATGACCATCCAGACGAATTGCAGGTTCAGGATCTGCAACGACAGCCAGGTCGGGATCAGCCGCGCCACGATGACCATGATCCACCGCCCGGCAAAGACCAGCAGGGCATAAAGCGCGACCAGAGCGAAATCTGCGCCCCCCATCGTCTGCCATTCAAAGGGCAGCCACAGGCCCATGACCACCGCCATCGCCGACTGGGGCAGAAAGACCTGCGCCAAGGAATGGGTCTGATGCCGCCCGATGTGCCGCGACAGAACGACCGACAGCGTGCCCGCAAAAGCCCCCAGCAGGGCAAAGGCATGGCCCGCGAGATCGGGCGTCGTGCCATGGGCGAACAGGAATCCCATGCCCAGCAGCCCCAGCCCCAAGATCGCCCAGACCCGCAGCCCAACCTTTTCCCCCAAGATCGGCCCGGACAGCGCCGCAGCCAGCAGGGGCATGATGCCGATGAACAGGAATACCTCAGAAAACGGGAGCCGCACGAAGGCATTGTAGAAACCGATCGCCGCCAGAACCGTCGCCAGCGCCCGCAGCGCCATCGCCCAAGGCGCGCCTGTCCGGCTGACCCGATCAAACCCGCCGCGCCCATTGGCCAGCAGCGTCAACCCCATCGACATCAGCGCCGCGATGAACAGAATCTGCGGGGCGGCATAGCCAGTCGCCACTGCCTTGAGCGCCGCATCGGCCCCGGAGGCCGAAAGCGTGGCCAGAACCATCAAGGCCACCCCGGCGACAACCGCCCGATCCTTCCGCTGCTCTGACTTCATCCTGCCATCACCCTGCCCGCCCGCGCGAAAGCGGCAAAAAATGCCTCAAACCCCTGATCCGCCGCCTCGGCTTGCAGGACGATATCGCGCGAAGGCGCGGTCAGCGCCCCCGTGACGATATCCCGCATCCTGTCCCAGTCGGCAGCACGGGTGTCGCCCAAGCCCAAAAGGCAGGTCGACAATTCGCGCAACGGCAAAGCCGCAGGTCGTTCACCCCGAACGGTCAGCGTCTTGCCCGGCCCCAGATCGGGCAGACGGTCACGAAAAGCCGGATGCCCGGCCCGCCCAAGGAACCAATTGCAAACAAGAAGGCAGTGTAGATCATCTGATGCAACCATACCGTGTTTCGCCTCAAAAGCGAATCCTTTCGCAGCGTCAACGATAAAGTTCAGCCAGATTTCCGGGGGATTCTGCCCTGCATGGGCCAGACATAGGCAGATTTCCGCCAACAGGTCGGCATTCTGCTCCAACCAAGCCAAGGTTCCGGCATGGCGCAGACTTGCCACCGCCGCCTTAGACAGGTGGGGATTCTGCCGCCCCTGGTCCGACAGATAGAACACCAGATGGGTCAGCTCATAGGCCGCCTTGCGGTTCGGAATGGCAAAGGTCGCGCCGCGTTCCATGAACCGACGCAGGCGATCATTCATCGCCGGATCGGCGGGCAATTCCAGCCCCGCACGCTGCATGAGCCAACCCGCCTCGGCCCGGTTGGCATCGGACAGCTCCGATTGCGGCCAGCCCTGATCCAGAACCCATTCCGCCATGCGCACAGCCCGCGCCCGCGGCATCAGGTCCAAGGCCGCCGCCGAGAGGGCAATGGCCAGAAAGAACCGATAGTATTGCGGAAAGAACGCCAGCCTGCGCGGCAAATCGTCCAGCACGGGGGCCAGTGCCGCCTGCAAGGCGGGCGAGGCCTTGGCCCCGGTTTCCTCCATCACGGACAGGATTTCAGCGCATTCCTTCAGCCAATAGACCGAATCCTGCGGCCAGCGGTTGTTGACGATGGCGAGAACCAAAGCCTCATCGGGCCGGGGACGGGCCAGACGACCCGCCGGAAAGGCGATAACCTGCGACATGGGGGAAAACCGGGAATAAGAGGTCAGGCAGGGCGCGGGTCATCCCCGCGCCCCCGCTTGGATCAGGCGACCTTGCGCGCCGCTTCGGTAACGGCCCCCAGATCGGCACCCTGCACGGCGCAGGAGGGCGACAGGGCAACGCCCAAGCCGAGCGACAGGTCATCGCCCAGATCAATGCCGCAGGACGGCGACAGGGCCACATCGGTGCCATCGAACATCGAGGTCACGGCGCAAGACGGCGACAGAGCCACACCTTCACCGGTGATCAGCGCATCGCCCATGGTGACAGCGCAAGACGGCGACAAAGCCACGTCTTCACCCGTAACCGCACAGGAGGGCGACAGCGCAACACCTTCGCCGGTGATCAACGCGTCGCCGGCCTTGATGCCGACCGAGGGCGACAGGGCGACATCTTCGCCCGTCACGGCGCAGGACGGCGACAGGGCCAGACCTTCGCCCGACGACATCACATCCCCCGCGCTGACACCGCACGACGGCGACAGAGCAAGACCTTCACCGGACTCGATTTGCTTTGCGAACATTCAGGAACACTCCTTTGCAAGAACCATGTCCTGACGCTAGCAGGGTCGAATTGCCCTTCAACGCTAGTAATTTACCATATCCACAACTAAAGCGTGTTATCCCCACCAGCACAACTTATACGCTCATACCCTCAAACTTATGCCTGCAAGTTGTTAACCATCTGTGGATTGATGTGGCGGGCGATGCCGCCTAGTTTGCTGCGAAAGCGGGAGAGATGCCGATGAAAGTGGCGACGTTCAACATCAATGGCATCAAGGCGCGAATCGAGGTGCTGCGGCGCTGGCTGGAAAAGGCGCAGCCGGACGTGGTGGTCTTGCAGGAAATCAAATCGGTCGACGAAGGCTTTCCCCGAGAGTTATTCGAGGAGATGGGCTTTCATGTGGAAACGCATGGGCAGAAAGGGTTCAACGGCGTGGCGATCCTGTCGCGCGTGGCGCTGGAGGATGTGACGCGGGGCCTGCCGGGGGACGCAGGCGACGAACAGGCGCGGTGGATCGAGGCGACAGTGATGGGGGCAAAGCGGGCGGTGCGGGTCTGCGGCTTGTATCTGCCGAACGGCAATCCGGCCCCGGGGCCCAAGTTCGACTATAAACTGGCCTGGATGGAACGGATGGAAGCGCGGGCGCGGGAATTGCTGGCGGGCGAAGAGCCAGTGGTGATGGCAGGGGACTATAACGTGATCCCGATGGCGGAGGACGCGGCCAAGCCAGAGGCATGGCGCGAGGATGCGCTGTTCCGGCCGGAAAGCCGGGCCGCCTTCCGGCGGATCGTCAATCTGGGCTTCACCGAAGCGTTCCGGGCGCGGGTGCAGGGGTCGGGGCATTATTCGTTCTGGGATTTTCAGGCGGGCGCATGGGAGCGGAACAACGGCATCCGGATCGACCATTTGCTGCTGTCACCGCAGGCGGCAGATCTTTTGTCGGACGTTGTGATCGACAAAGAGGAACGGGGCCGCGAAAAACCGTCGGATCATGTGCCGGTCTGGGTGGAACTGGATGCTTGATGCGGATGGGTTGATCGCAAGGCTGGGCTTGCAGCCACATCCCGAAGGGGGCTGGTATCGGCAGACTTGGGTGGATGACACGGCCAACGGGCGGCCGCATGGCACCTGCATCTATTTCTTGCTGAAGGCCGGGGAACGCAGCCACTGGCACCGGGTCGATGCGGCAGAGATCTGGCATTTCTATGCAGGGGCGCCTTTGGTGCTGTCGATAGCCGCCAGTGACAAAGGGCCAAGGGTCGATCATCGGCTGGGGGCCGACCTTTCGACTGGCGCGATTCCGCAGATCATCGTGCCAAAGGGCTATTGGCAGGCGGCGCGGACGACGGGGGACTACACGCTGGCCGGCTGCACCGTCAGCCCCGGTTTTCGGTTCGAGGGGTTTGAGCTGGCGGCACCGGGGTTTGATATTCCGGGATAAGGCCGCCTTAGGCCTATCGACAAAGCACGCCATGGTTGTTAGCGCTGCGCTTTGTGCTGTTCATGGGACATTCGTGCAGATGCGTCTCTTTGCCACCTCTTTTGCCGCAGTCCTTGTGCTTCTCGCCGCCTTGAGGATCATGGGCGAGGTTATGCAAGTCTTTCCGGCCACCCCCTTGCCGACCTATGAACACATCGAATTCCGTTGGGCCATTGTCGCGCCGGATCAGGCGACGGACGACAGTATTTTGACGGTCGTCCTGTCCAACCGAAAGCGCCACGACTTGGAAAATGTCAAACCACCGCCAGCATATCAGGCTTTGGACGTGCTTTGCGTATCTTTGGCAAAGTTGGTTCCTAACCCGAAGATACCAAAGGGGATGTATCCGGACATCTCGGTCGCCATCAGTCCCGATGAGCTATGCCCTCGCGTCGGACGGACCTCGGTCAGTTCGCTTTATCATCCGTAAGATTGACGCGGAATTGTAGCCCGCACATTACACCTCTGGTCCCTTTTCGCTGGGCACGCTACCATCTCCCCATGACCCGAAGCACCCAAAACCGTGACACCCCGCAGGGCTTTGCCTATGCGCTGACCGCCTATCTGCTGTGGGGGTTCCTGCCCTTCTATATGAAGGCCATGGCGCATTTGCCGACGCTCGAGGTGCTGGCCCATCGCGTGATTTGGTCGGTGCCCATCGCGGGGCTGGTCCTGTGGTGGACAGGGCGAACGCGCGATCTACGGGCGGCGCTGACGACGCCGCGGATGCTGGCTATGGGCATGGTCACGGCTGGGCTGATCTCGGTCAACTGGGGGATCTATGTCTGGGCGGTGCAGTCGGGGCATGCCTTGGACGCCGCCTTGGGCTATTACATCAACCCCTTGTTCAGCGTCTTTCTGGGGGCGGTCCTGCTGGGTGAAAAGCTGGATCGCTGGCAATTGGCGGCGATTGCCCTGGCCGTGGCGGCGGTGGGGGTGCTGACATGGGAGGCAGGGCGTCTGCCGCTGGTGGCGCTGGGACTGACCTTGACCTGGGGCGCCTACGCCTATTTCAAGAAGATGCTGCCCATCGGGCCGAACCAGGGCTTTATGTTAGAGGTGACAATCCTGCTGCCCTTTGCCTTGGGCTTTGTCGCATGGCAGGTTTCGCGTGGGGAAAGCCATTTTGCGGGGGGTTGGGCCGATACGGCGCTGCTTCTGGGCTGCGGACTGGTGACGGCGGTGCCCTTGATGGTCTATGCCAACGGCGCAAAGCTGCTGCGACTGTCAACGATCGGCATCCTGCAATATATCGCGCCGACGATGATCTTCCTGACCGCCGTCTTCCTGTTCGGCGAACCCTTCGGTCGGGCGCAGGCCATTGCCTTTCCGATGATCTGGGCGGCGCTGGCGATCTATACCTTTGCCCTGATCCGCCAGTCGCGCGGGCGCTAGGCTCAGGCCAGTCCCGCCAGCCCCGCCACCAGCGCGTCGAACACGGCGCGACAGGCGGCGTTTTGGCGCAAGTCTTCGTGCATGACGGCCCAGACCGGTAAGTCGATACGGATGGTGTCGGGCAGGACTTGTTCCAGCCCAAAGGCGAGTTGCACCTGACAGATGCCAAGGCCGAAACCGGCCCGCAGCGCGGCCAGTTGCACCAAGGGATGATCCACCCGCAGGGCAAAGCTTTCGCGCGTCAGGGCGGGGATTTCGGCCAGCATCCGCCGCAGGGCCGGGGTCCAGCGGTCATAGCCGATCAGGTCATGGTCGGCCAAATCCTTTGGCGTCTGAGGATGCCCCCGCCGCGCCAGATAATCGGGATGGGCGAACAGACCCAGCCGCACCGAACCCAAACGCCGCGCGATCAGGGCCTGTTGTTCCGGTGCTGTCATGCGCAGGGCGATGTCTGAATCGCGGCGCAACAGGTCTTCGACATGATCCGTGGCCACAATTTCCAGCGTGATCTGGGGATATTGCTGGCGAATGTCCCGCAGCAGCGCTGGCAGGCGTTCGGCGGCGAAAACCTCGCTGGCACTGATCCGCACCACCCCCGCCGCGCCCTTTTGCCCCGCGCCTTCGGCGGCGCGTTCAAAGGCCAAGGCGGCGGCTTCGATGGCTTGGGCGGCGGGCCGTAGGGCAAGGCCTGCCTCGGTGGGCGAAAGGCCGGAAGGGCCGCGCAAGAAAAGGCCCAGACCCAGCACCTGTTCCAACTGGTCGATGTGGCGGGCCAGGGTTGGTTGCGTCAGGCCCAGATCACGTGCGGCCCCAGAAAGCGAGCCATGGGTCATGACCGCCAGATAGCTGCGATAAAGGTTCCAGTCTTGGTTCATCTATTTCTGTATAGCAGACAAACGAACTATCGCAATTTCCTTGATGTCTGCCCTACCCCATCTTGCGGGCATAGGCAGAAGGAGATGGCGATGGAAAAGACAGCCTTGGTTTTGGGCGCCACCGGCGGGATCGGTGGCGAAGTGGCACGGGGATTGTTGTCACGCGACTGGCAGGTGCGGGCTTTGCACCGTCAGGCGGATCAGATGCAGGGCCGGGACGGTTTGGATTGGCATCGCGGCGATGCAATGAATGCCGGGGATGTGGCAAGGGCCGCGCGCGGGGTGGCGCTGATCGTTCATGCGGTGAACCCGCCGGGATACAAGAACTGGGCGGGAACGGTTCTGCCGATGCTGGACAACACGATGGCCGCAGCACGGGAAAACGGTGCGCAGATTCTGTTGCCGGGGACGGTCTATAACTATGCACCGCAAGCGGGTCTGGTGACGGAAACGACGCCCCAGCGCCCGATCAGCCGCAAGGGGGCGATCCGCGTGTCGCTGGAACAGCGGTTGAAGGATTCGGGCCTTCCGGTTCTGGTGGTGCGGGCGGGAGACTACTTTGGCCCAAAGGCGGGCAACACTTGGTTCGCCCAAGGGCTGATCAAACCCGGCGCGCCCCTGAAATCGGTGACGCGTTTGGCGGCAAAAGGCGTCGGGCATCAATGGGCCTATCTGCCGGATGTGGCCGAAACGATGATCCGGCTGGTGGAGATGGGGCCAAAGGCGGGGTTTCACAGCTATCACATGGAGGGGCATTGGGACGCTGACGGGATGCAGATGATCGGGTCGATCCGCCGCGCGATGGGCCACCCCTTGCCAATGAAAGCCTTTCCTTGGTGGGCGATCCGGCTGGGTCAGCCCTTTGTGGGCATGTTCCGGGAATTGGCGGAGATGCGTTACCTTTGGCAAGGGGCACTGCGGATGGACAATGCGAAACTGCGCGGAGCCTTGGGGGAAGAACCCCATACGCCGCTGGATCAGGCGATTTTCACGACGCTGAAAAGCCTAGGTTGCCTTGGGCAAACTGATCTGACCGCCTGAAAGGGGCCGGATCACCCCGGTCGTGGTGGGGCCAGATGTCGCCATCCCGCGCGCAACGCGGACGGCGAGATAGGCAAAAGCCTGTGCTTCCAGCATGTCGCCATTCAGCCCCTCGCTTTCGACGGGGGCGACGGCAAAGGGCAAAGCTTGTTCCAAGGCGGCCATCATCGTCGCATTGTGCCTTCCCCCGCCCGCGACCAGCAGGCGCGTGATCGCAACGGGGAAACTCTCGGCCCCCCGGCGGACCGCAGCGGCGGCAGCGGCGGTCAAGGTGGCAGCGGCATCGGCATCGTTCAGATGGGCCACGGCGGAGAGGAGCCCGTGAAAATCGTTGCGGTCCAAGGATTTCGGTGGCGGTTTGAAGAAATAGGGATGGTCCAGATAGCGGGCCAGAACGCCGCCATCCACCTGCCCCTTCGCCGCCAAGGCCCCTCCGGCGTCCTGCGCCTGACCCTGCCGTTCCATCATCAGATCATTGATCGGCGCATTCGCGGGGCCGGTATCGAAAGCCAGACAGGCCTTCTCGGGGTCTACTATCCTTGGATCAACCCAAGTAACATTGCCCACACCGCCCAGGTTCAGAAAGGCCAAAGGTTGATCCGCCTCCATCCAGCGGGCGCAGGCGTGATGGAAGAAAGGCACCAAGGGCGCGCCCTGCCCCCCGGCCGCCACATCCGCCGTCCTGAAATCCCAGACCACGGGCAGTCCCAAATCACGGGCCAAGGCCGCGCCATCGCCAGCCTGATGCGTGCCGCGCCCACCCGGATCATGGGCCAGGGTTTGCCCATGAAAGCCCACAAGTTCGACACCCCGAAAGCGTTCCAGCAATTCCAGATGCGCGGTTTCCACCACGCGGGCGGCGGCGCGCACCGCATCACTGCCCGGCCAATGACCCAAGGCGGCTCGCAGGGTCGCCTGCTCCGCCGCCGCATAGGGCCGATAGGCGGTATCGCCGAATTCCAGCACATCCCGCCCGTCGGTCAGCAGCATGGCGGCATCGACTCCGTCCAACGAGGTGCCCGACATCGCCCCCAAAGCCCAAACTGGCCCGTCTTTCATGCCCTTCCCCTGCCCTGCCCTTGCCGCTATATCGTTGCCCGGTAACGAAAGGCGCTGCAATGACCTATCATCCCAAATCCGATTTCCTGAATGTCGTGATGGAACGCGGCTTTCTGGCCGATTGCACCGATCTGCAATCGCTGGATGCCGCCTTGGTCAAGGGGGTCGTGCCCGCCTATATCGGCTATGACGCGACAGCGGCGTCCCTGCATGTCGGCCATCTGCTGAACATCATGCTGCTGCGCTGGCTGCAAAAGACCGGGCACAAGCCGATCACCCTAATGGGCGGCGGGACGACCAAGGTCGGCGATCCGTCCTTCCGCGCCGATGAGCGCCCCTTGCTGTCGGGCGATCAGATCAACGCGAATATCGCGGGGATGAAGCAGGTTTTCGGGCGGTACTTGTCCTATGGCGATGCTCCGGGCGCTGCGCTGATGCTGAACAATGCCGAATGGCTGGACAGCCTGAATTACCTCGATTTCCTGCGCGACATCGGGCGGCATTTTTCGATCAACCGGATGTTAAGCTTTGAAAGCGTCAAGTCGCGGCTGGATCGGGAACAATCGCTGTCGTTCCTAGAATTCAACTATATGATCTTGCAAGCCTATGATTTCCTTGAAATCCATCGCCGTCATGGCTGCCTGTTGCAGATGGGCGGGTCGGATCAGTGGGGGAACATCATCAACGGGATCGACCTGACCCGCCGCATTGCGGATCATGAGATTTTCGGGCTGACCACCCCGCTGCTGACCACCAGCGACGGGCGAAAGATGGGCAAATCGCAGGGAGGGGCCGTCTGGCTGCGCGGCGACATGCTGTCACCCTATGAATTCTGGCAGTTCTGGCGGAACACGACCGATGCCGATGTGGGGCGGTTCCTGAAACTTTATACCGACCTGCCGGTCGAGGAATGCGAACGGCTGGGGGCTTTGGGAGGATCCGAGATCAACGCCGCGAAAATCGTACTGGCGAACGCGGTGACCGGGCTTTTGCACGGGGCCGACGCGGCTGCGGCAGCGGAAGCCACAGCGCGGGAGGTGTTCGAAAAGGGCGGCGTGGGCGAGGATCTGCCGCGCGTGACCCTGACGGTCGCCGATGTCGCCGATGGCATCAGCCTTGCACAGCTTTTCGTGCGGGCAGGACTGACGGCGTCTGGGAAAGAGGCGAAACGCCTGATCACCGAAGGCGGGGCGCGGGTGAACGATGAGGTGGCGACGGATGCGGGTCAAGTGATCCGCGCCAGCGCGTTGGCCGAACCGATGAAACTGACGGCGGGCCGGAAACGCCACGCGTTGGTGGTGTTGGGCTAAGCGATCAGGCTTGCGGCCTGTGTTTCAGGCCGCAAGCCCCGGCACGCCCGCTGGCTGCGGTTTTGGGAAGGGGCGGAAAGTCATCGCCACCAGGAAAGCCGCCAGACCGAACACCGCGCAGGTGATATACATCGCGCCATAGCCCCCGGTCTGGTCAAAGATCCAGCCGCCCATGATCGGCCCGGTGGCCATGCCCAAACTGCCCGCCATGCCGATGCCGCCCATGATCGTGCCCATCATCTTCATCGGGAAATTCTCGCGCGCCAGAACGTTATAAAGCGGCATGATGCCGGCGTAGATAAAGCCAAAGATGGCCGCGACGATGTAAAAGGTCATCAGGTCGCGCGCAAAGTAATAGCCCATGACGCCAATGGCCTGTGCCAGCAGACCCAGTGACAGGATACGCTTGGCCCCGAAACGGTCGCCCAGCAGGCCAAAGCCCAAGCGCCCGCCCATGCCAGCGATGCCTTCGACGGAATAGATCGACACGGCGGCCAGAGTGGTCAGGCCGCAGATCTCGGCATAGCTGACGGTGTGAAAGATCGGCCCCGAATGGGTGGCGCAACAGAAGAAATTGGTCAGAACCAGAACAAGGAAGGGGGCCGAGGTGACCGCTTGCCGCAGGGTCATGCGGGCGTCGGGTTCGTCGGGCATCGCGCCAGAGGCGGGGCCATCCGCCGCAATCGGCGGCGGGCGCAGAAAGGCGGTGGTGGGGATGGTGCAGACGGCGACGATCACCGCCAATATGGTCAGCACCATCCGCCAGTCGTAATATTCGGTCAAAGTCGCGGCGAGGGGCGACATGGTGACCGGGGCCAGACCGATCCCGGCCGAGACGAGCGAGACCGCCAAGGCGCGCCGGGTGATAAACCAGCCGGTGACATTGGCCATCATCGGCGCAAAGAAGGCCGGCATCGTGCCGCCGACCAACAGGCCAAAAACCAGTTGAAACAGGGCCAGCGAAGGGGCAAGGCTGACCAGCCAAAGGCTGGCCGAAAACAGGCAGGCCCCCGCCAACACGACCCGACGCGCCCCAAAGCGGTCGGAAAGCGCGCCCCACAGCATCGAAGTTCCGGCCATTGCCAGAAAAGCCAAAGTCATCGCCGCCGATACCCCAGCGCGTGACCAGCCGGTGGCTTCGGTGATGGGGGTCAGCAGGACAGGCAGCGAAAACATGGCCCCCATGGCGACGCAGCCCATAAAGCCGCCCGCCGCGACCACGACCCAGCGATAGGTTGGTTCCTTGACCATGATCCGCCTCCCGTGCCCGCGTCAGGCCGTGCCCGCATCGTCCTGTCAGAAGCAATTGATATCGATCCGCGCGGGGCAAGCAACATTTACCTCCGTCGGCTTGGTGATGGGAAAGACGGCCCAGCCATGGAGGCCAGGTGGACGAGGCCGACCCCGCTGATGTCCGTCCGTGACCGAGGCATCCCCAAAAGAAAACGGGGGCCAAAGCCCCCGCCGTTTATTCCTGAACCGTGACCTTAGACATCACATCGGGCCCCTCGACCTCGCCATCGGGACCTGCGCCGCGTTTCACCTGATCCAGCACATCCATGCCCGAGATCACCCGGCCAACCACCGTATATTGGCCGTCAAGAAACGTGCCCGGCGCAAACATGATGAAAAATTGACTGTTGGCGCTGTTGGGATCGGCGGAACGGGCCATACCGACCACACCCCGGTCAAAACTGACCGACGAAAATTCCGCCGGAAGGTCTGGCTTGTCAGAGCCGCCCGTTCCCGCCCGCGCCATATCGGCGTTGCCGACCTTGCCATATTGCACGTCGCCCGTCTGCGCCATGAACCCGTCGATCACGCGATGGAACACCACATTGTCATAGGCACCTTCCTTGGCCAGGGTGGTGATCTGCGACACATGCGCCGGGGCGACATCAGGCAAAAGGTCAATGACGATCTGGCCATTGGCGGTGCCTGCCACATCAATGATCAGGTTCGGGCCGGGGCCATCCTCGGCCTCTTGCGCGAAAACGGGCGTGGCGGTCAGGGCGATGCTGAGGGCCAGTTTGCGGATCATGGTCAGTCCTTTCAGACGAAAATTTCTGGCGCTGTTGTTCCGCGCTTTTGGGCCAAGGTCAACGCCTTGGGCTTCACTTGCGCGGGATCATGCCCCGCGCTTGGTTCCCGACCAACGATAGCCATTTTGGGGGTCATCATGCGGATCTGGCAGACTATAGTCATACCAGCTTCCCTCAAAACCCTTGAAATCGTCAGAAAATCGCAGGACCAGCGCCCCGCTGCCATAGGCATCTTGCCAAGTGCAGCGCAGAATGGGGGCGGCCAAGGCGCAATCGGTCAGCTTGCCACGCGCCGGGCTGCCCATATCGTCGTAGACATAATTGCCGTTGATCGCCCCGTTGGGCCGCACCTTGAGAACCGTCTTGCCAGGGGAATCGCTGCCCGCCGACCAGATGATCCCCTGATATTCGCCGGCCAAACGCGGATCGGCCAAGGCCGTCCCTGTTGAAATGGCCAAAACCAAAAGTGCAAGCCGCATGGTATCCCCCCAAATTGAAACAGGCGGCAGGCTATCATGACCTGCCGCCCGGTAAAGTCGGGTATCCCAGACCTGTCAGGCCAGGTCCGCCGCAACGCGGACGGTGATCATCCGGTCAGGGTTGGCCGGCGGCTCGCCCCGGGTGATCTTGTCGACGAATTCCATGCCCGAGATGACCTGACCGTAAACTGTGTACTGGCCATTCAGGAAGTCATTGTCCTTGAAGTTGATGAAGAACTGGCTGTTGGCGCTGTTCGGGTTCGACGAACGCGCGGCCCCCAGCGAGCCACGGGCATGGGGCGTGCGGCTGAATTCGGCCGGCAGATCGGGCATGTCGGAACCACCCGTGCCCGCGCGGCGCAGGTTGAAATCCTTTTCCATATTGCCGTTTTCCACATCGCCGGTCTGGGCCATAAAGCCGTCGATCACGCGGTGAAAACACACGTTGTCATACGCCTTGGCGCGGGCCAGGGCCTTCATGCGTTCCACATGTTTGGGGGCGATGTCTGCCAGCAAAGCGATGACCACTTCGCCGTCTTTCAGCGTCATGATGATGGTGTTTTCCGGGTCTTTGATATCGGCCATGGGCTGATCCTTTCCTTGATTGGCGGTGAACCTAGTCTGCAAGGGACGCAAGGGAAAGGCCAAAGGTTGACGGAGGCTTCCGAACGGGCCAGAACCCAAGCGAAACCGACATCGCGCAGCGGAGGCGAATATGGGCTGGAAGACACTGGACGACATCGACCTGAAGGGAAAGACGGTCCTGCTGCGTGTGGACATCAACGTGCCGATGGAAGGCGGCGTGGTGACGGATGCCACGCGGATCGAAAAGATCGTGCCGACGGTGAAGGATGTTCTGGCGAAAGGTGGCAAGCCGGTGCTGCTGGCGCATTTCGATCGGCCCAAGGGCAAGGTGGTGCCAGAAATGAGCCTTGGGCATGTTCGGGGCGCGGTAGAGGCGGCTTTGGGTTGCAAGGTGGTGTTCGGGGCTGATTGCGTGGGCGACGTGGCTGCGGCGGCGATTGCTTCGGCGGGGCCGGGGGATGTTGTGCTGTTGGAAAACACGCGGTTCCAGCCGGGTGAGGAAAAGAATGATGTTGAGTTGGCCAAGGCTATGGCGGCCTTGGGTGATGTGTTCGTGAACGACGCCTTTTCGGCGGCGCACCGGGCGCATGCCTCGACCGAGGGTCTGGCGCATCTGCTGCCCGCTGCGGCGGGGCGGTTGATGGAGGCCGAGCTGAAGGCGCTGGAAGCGGCGCTTGGAAATCCGGTGCGGCCCGTGGTTGCGGTGGTCGGCGGGGCGAAGGTTTCGACCAAGCTGGATCTGCTGGGGAACCTTGTGGGCAAGGTGGATCATCTGGTGATCGGGGGGGGGATGGCGAACACCTTCCTTGTGGCGCAAGGGGTTGAGGTTGGCAAATCCCTAGCCGAACGCGATATGGCGGCGACGGCGCTGGACATTCTGGCCAAGGCGAAAGCGGCGGGCTGTGTGATCCATCTGCCGGTGGATGTGGTGGTGGCGCGGGAATTCAAGGCGGGGGCGGCGAATGAAACCGTGGCCGCGGGCGATTGCCCGGCGGATGCGATGATCCTGGATGCGGGGCTTGCCACCGTGGCGGAACTGACGAAGGTGTTTGAAGGGGCGAAGACGCTGATCTGGAACGGGCCTTTGGGCGCGTTTGAGATTGAGCCCTTCAATGCCGCGACGAATGCGGCGGCACGGGCGGCGGCTGGTCTGACGAAGGCCGGAAAGCTGGTGTCGGTGGCGGGTGGTGGCGATACCGTCGCGGCGCTTAATCAAGCGGGGGCAGCCGAGGATTTCACCTTTATCTCGACCGCTGGGGGGGCCTTCCTGGAATGGATGGAGGGCAAGGAATTGCCCGGCGTCGCGGCGCTGCATCAGGCCTGATAGCACTATTTTCGCAGGCCAAGGCCCGGGCAGGATTGAAACCCTGCCCGGGCCTTTCCATGTCTGGCGGAAGTATATCAACCAAGGAAAGCGCCGATGATCATCACGACGACCAACACTGTCGAAGGCAAAACCATCACCGCCTATCATGGGCTGGTGGCGGGCGAGACGATCATGGGGGCGAATGTGTTCAAGGATCTGTTCGCCGGCATCCGCAACATCGTGGGCGGGCGGTCGGGCACCTATGAACAGGTGTTCAAGGATGCGCGGGCGCAGGCCTTGTCGGAAATGGAATCGGGGGCGCGGGCCTTGGGGGCCAATGCGGTGGTGGGTGTGTCGATCAACTATGGGGCCATCGGGGCCAGCGACGGGATGCTGATGGTTTCGGCCACCGGCACCGCGGTGACTTTGGGATAATTTTCGAAGACCACAAAGGCCGGGCGTGAACCCGGCCTTTGTGATGCGGTCACACAAAGGGCCATTCGAAATGGTCCGCCGTCAATTCGGCTTTGGACACATCCAACAGCCGGATCGCGCTGATCACACCATTCGCGCCTTTCAGGCGGATCAACGTATCACTGCCCTGCGCCACGATCTCGAATCCATCGTCCAGCCCCTTGTCGCGATGGGCCCATGTGATGCCCGAGAACATCGTCAGTTCTACCTTGTCGTGCTTGGCCCCATCCGTCTGGAAATCCCGCACAACACAGACCCCGGGATCGGCGACCTCGGGCTGCATCCCCGCGTTCCACAGGATGAAATAGTCGGCCCCGCTGCCACCTGTGGCGGTATCGCCGCCCGAGACATAAAGCCGATCACTGCCCGCCCCGCCAAAGACGACATCGGCCCCCTTGCCACCACGCAGGTTGTCGTTGCCATCCATGCCTTTCAACGTGTCGTTGCCACCTTTGCCGTCGAAGAAATCGGCCTTGGCTGTGCCGGTTTTGCTTTCGGCCTTGGCCGTGCCAGTCCAGTTCGCGGATTCGGCCCGGCTGGCGCTTTCCGCAGCCTTGGAAGGGAACACAAAGACGAAATGATCAGACTTCAATTCACCAATCTTAGTGTCCTCCAGAACGACTTTGATGATGGTGCCTTCTTCGCATTCCAATCGAAGGACAACATCCGAGCCATTGGCAAACATTTCAAAGCCGTCTTCCATGCCCTTGTCGCGGTGCTGCCAGCGCACCCCCCGAAAACCAAAGGCCCCCATCTCCAGATGGTCCTGCGCTGGGCCGGTGGTCGCGAAGTCCCGCACCGTCAACACACCCTTGTCAAGAAACTCGGGTGAACCCAGATCCACGTCGGTCACGACGAAATCATCGACACCGCCGCCGCCGACCCCAACGTCGCCACCGGACAGATAAATCCGGTCATTGCCACCGCCGCCGAAAAGCGTATCGGCCCCCTTGTCGCCCATCAGATAATCACGGGCGGCCCCGCCAAAGAGTTTGTCATTGCCGGTTCCGCCGCGCAAATTATCCTGACCGCCATTGCCGTAGAGCGTGTCGCTGCCACCCTTCCCGTCAAAGCTGTCGCCATCGACGCCGCCTGATTTTTTCTCGGATTTCGCCGTCCCGGTCCAATTCGCGGACTCAAAGGCACTCCGCTGCTTTTCGGTGACGAAAAAGAAGTGATCTTCGGTCAACTGCCCCGGCAGCACATCCTCGATCACCACCGTTACAATGGTCCCCGTCTCGCCCTTCAGCCGCAGGATGGTGTCATCACCTTGGCGGACAATCTCAAAATTATCGTCCAGCCCTTTGTCGCGCTGCTGCCAGCGCACGCCGCTGTTGTAGCCGAAAACCCCTAGATCCAGCAGATCCTTATCCGCGCCAACAGCATCAAAATCGCGGATGATCACGGTGCCCAGATCGGATTTATCCCCGCCGCCATTGCCGGGATCGAGGATCACAAACTGATCCGCGCCAGCGCCCCCGGTCGCCGTATCAAGGCCCGAAACGTAAATCCGGTCAGAACCCGTGCCACCAAACAGACGATCACCGCCCTTGTCGCCGCCGATGAAATCATCCCCAGCGCCGCCATAAAGGACATCGCGCCCGTTCCCGCCATAAAGGTCGTCGCCCCCCGCCAGACCTTTCAGCGTATCCGCCCCGCCCATGCCGTTCAGCGTATCGGCATCGGTATTGCCACTATACGCTTCGGACTTGGCCGTGCCTGTCCAAGCCACCCTTTTGAATACGCTCATCGCTTTACCCTTTCATCTATACGCAAACTGTTGTGCGGGCCGCAGCCCCCCTGTTCTATCAAGACCATCAAACCGCCGATCATGGCGGCTTTCGGGCATCCTTCGGGCGCAAATCTGATGAACAGGCTTGCCCAAGGGCATGACGCCCTTTAACCCAAGGATCGACATGATTGCGGAGGGCTGTCGATGCGCACGACCAAGACGGTGCAGAATATTCTGCGCAACTACGAAGGCGAAAATCCGGGGGTAAAGACGAACCTTGCCCGGATGCTGAGCGAGGGCAAGCTGGGCGGGACGGGCAAGATGATCATCCTGCCGGTGGAT
The DNA here is from genome assembly GCF_014652215.1 of Neogemmobacter tilapiae. Lineage (GTDB taxonomy): Bacteria > Pseudomonadota > Alphaproteobacteria > Rhodobacterales > Rhodobacteraceae > Neogemmobacter > Neogemmobacter tilapiae. The sequence goes on from NZ_BMYJ01000001.1 coordinate 479,106, forward strand.
CAGGGCTTTGAGCATGGCCCCGCACGCAGCTTTTCGGTGAACGCGCCGTCTTATGACCCGCACTATCATTATCAGATGGCCGTCGATGCCGGGCTTTCGGCCTATGCCGCGCCGCTTGGCCCGTTGGAGGCCGGGGCGGATACTTTCGCGGGCCAAATCCCGACGATCCTGAAAGTGAACAGCGCCAATTCGCTGCTGCCCAAGGTCGCACCGAAAACCCAGGCCATCACGGCATCGGTGGATGATGCGCTGCGGTTGGGCTGCTCGGCCATCGGTTTCACCATCTATCCGGGGTCTTCGCAGAGCCTCGATATGTTCAGCGACATCGCTGAAATGCGGCGCGAGGCGGCGGCCAAGGGGATTGCGACAATCATCTGGTCCTATCCGCGCGGCGAAGATCTGGACAAGGACGGCGAAACCGCCGCCGACGTGACCGCCTATGCCGCCCATATTGCGGCGCTTTTGGGCGCGCATATCATCAAGGTTAAACTGTCGACGGATCACCTGAGCCAGCCCGAAGCGAAAAAGGCCTTCGAGGCAGGGCAGATCGCGGTGAAAACCCAGGCGGACCGGGTGCGCGAATGCGTGCGTTCGGTGTTGAACGGACGGCGGCTGATCGTATTCTCGGGTGGGGCATCCAAAGGGGCCAACGACGTGCTGGACGATACGCGGGCGATCCGCGACGGCGGCGGCAACGGATCGATCATCGGGCGGAACTGTTTCCAGCGGCCGCGCGCCGAGGCGATGAAGATGCTGCAAGACATGATCGACATCTATAAGGGCAAAGCCTGATTTCAGGCGAAAGCGGGCGGCAAGTGCTTTGCCGCCCGCATTTTTCTGCGGATTTGTGCATTTTCAGGATTCACAACGAATCATCCCTGTGGCATGGTTTGTCCACAGTCTCCGAACAAGAGAGACGGATGAGGCGTGGATGAGCGGTAAGCGGAAACGGTTGGCTTTGGGTGGGGTGGTGACACTCAGCCTCGCATTTCTGGCGGGCATGTATTTCGTCTTTGCCGCTGTGCAGGGCGATTACGGCGTGTTCCGTCAAGTGCAGATCAAGGCCGAGGCCGAGGCTTTGCGGTTGGAGCGCGACAAACTGTCCGCCGAACTGGCCGAAATGCAGAACCTGACGCTGCGGCTGTCGGATGGCTATCTGGACATCGACCTTTTGGACCAACAGGCCCGCGATGTGCTGGGCTATGTGCGCAGCGATGAGATCGTGATCCAGTAGGGCGGGGTTAACCCCCGCCCCGGCCGGTTTCAGTGCCGCGCGCCGTTCAGCATGGCAAAGACATCGGCATGTTTCCCGGTGGTTTCGGCAAAACGCAGGGGTTTCACCCGTTCTACCAGAATTTCATCCGGCACCTCGGGCGCGGTCAGCATCGCCATCACCTCGCTGATGAAATCGGCCAGTGGCATCATCGCCGGGTTCGTCGCATGGCCGGGCATCAGATCAGTCTGCACACCGGGCGGGGCGAGTTCCGTGACCCTGACGCTGGTGTTGCGCAGTTGGTAACGCAAGGACTGGCTCCAGCTATGGATCGCGGCCTTGGTCGCGGAATAGGTGGGGGTCATGGCCAAGGGCACGAAGGCCAGGCCGGAACTGACGGTGACAATCCGCGCCTTGGGCTGTGCTGTCAGATGCGGCAGCAGGGCGTGGGTCAAGCGGATGGGGGCGGTCAGATTGATGTCGATCACCTGTTCCGAGGTGGTCAGGTCGGACGGGTTGGCTGACAGGGTTTCGGCAGGCATGATGCCTGCGTTCAGGATGATCATGTTCAGGGCCGGGTGGTCCTTGGTCACTTGCGCCACAAAGCCGGGGATGGCACCGGCATCGGCCACGTCTTGGGCATAGGTTGCAATGCCGGGGAAATCGGCGGCAATCTGCGCCAAAAGCGCCTGACGGCGGCCGGTGATGATGACCTTATGGCCTTGGCCATGCAGGGCTTTCGCCAGTTCAAGCCCGATGCCCGAAGTGCCGCCGGTGATAAGAATGGTGTCGGTTGTCATGGGAATTTTCCTTCTGTCAAACAGGTGACAGGGGGGAAAATAGCGATATACTCTCTGACAGGAAGAAGGCACCCAAAAGATTTATACTTACCAAAAAGAGAGTGTAAGATGCGCCCCGGACTGATGCCCAAGGACGAACCCCTGCTGAAAGATGTCGATCCGCGCCTGAATGCGCTGGTGATGGATCTGATCGGGCGGGTGGCCGACAAATGGACGATGACCATTCTGGAGGTGCTGGTCGAAGGCGGCGAGATGCGCTTTTCGCGGATTGCGGACGGGGTTCCGGGGATCAGCCAGAAGATGCTGACCCAAACGCTGCGGGCGATGGAGCGGGATGGTCTGTTGGTGCGGACGGTGCATCCGGTCGTGCCGCCACGGGTGGAATACCGGCTGACCGATCTGGGCTATTCCTTGGGTGGGGCCTTTTGCGGGGTCTGGACCTGGGCCGAGGAAAACCTGACGCGGATCGAGGCATCGCGGGCCGATTATGATGGGCGTGAATAGGCCTGCAACCGCTGCATGACCCCAAGGCAAATTTGCTCTCGCCCTTATTTCTCCGATGTTGTAGAGATAGTTTAGTATTGAACGAACTTCCGGCCAGAGGGGGAGGATACCACAATGGCAACGAAGAAGCCTGAGGCGAAACCGAATGTTTCGCGCGACGATCTGCTGAAATATTACCGCGACATGCTGCTGATCCGGCGGTTCGAGGAAAAGGCCGGCCAGTTGTATGGCATGGGTCTGATCGGGGGCTTTTGCCACCTGTATATCGGGCAGGAAGCCGTGGTTGTGGGTCTGGAAGCGGCGGCCAAGGATGGCGACAAGCGGCTGACCAGCTATCGCGACCATGGCCATATGCTGGCCTGCGGGATGGATGCCAAGGGCGTGATGGCCGAACTGACAGGCCGCATCGGGGGCTATTCCAAGGGCAAGGGTGGCTCCATGCACATGTTCTCGAAGGAAAAGCATTTCTACGGCGGGCACGGGATTGTGGGCGCGCAGGTGCCGCTGGGGGCGGGTCTGGCCTTTGCCGACAAATACAACGGCAATGACAATGTGACCTTCACCTATTTCGGCGACGGGGCGGCGAACCAGGGGCAGGTCTATGAGACCTACAACATGGCGCAGCTTTGGGATCTGCCGGTGATTTTCGTGATCGAAAACAACCAGTATGCGATGGGCACCAGCGTGAAGCGTTCCACCAAGTCGCCCAGCCTGTGGGAACGCGGTGCCGCCTATGGCATCAAGGGCGAAGCGGTCGATGGGATGGACGTTCTGGCAGTGAAAGCGGCGGGCGAAAAGGCCGTGGCGCATTGCCGGGCGGGCTTGGGCCCGTACATTCTGGAAGTGAACACCTACCGCTATCGGGGCCATTCGATGTCGGACCCGGCGAAATACCGCAGCCGGGACGAGGTGGAAAAGATGAAATCGGAACGCGATCCGATTGAAAACGTTCGGGAATTGCTGCTGCAGGGCGGACATGCGACGGATGATGACCTGAAGGCGATCGACAAAGAGATCAAGGCCATCGTGAACGAGTCGGCGGAATTCGCCAAGGAAAGCCCCGAGCCGGACCTGTCCGAGCTTTGGACCGATATTTACGCGTAAGGGGGGGAAGACCATGGCAACCGAGATTTTGATGCCGGCGCTTTCGCCGACGATGGAAGAAGGCACACTGGCGAGATGGCTGGTGAAAGAGGGCGATGTGGTCAAATCGGGCCAGATCATCGCCGAGATTGAGACCGACAAGGCGACGATGGAGTTTGAGGCGGTGGACGAAGGCACCGTGGGCAAGCTGCTGGTGGCCGAAGGGACGGCCGGGGTCAAGGTGAACACCGCGATTGCCGTGCTGGTGGGCGAAGGCGAAAGTGCGGATGTGGCACCCAAAGCCGCAGCACCTGTGGCCGAAGCCGCGCCTGTGGCGGTGGCGGCTGTTGTCGCAGCGCCTGTGGCTGTTCCCACGCTTTCCACAGCCTGGCCGCACCGGGATATCCCCGAAGGGGCACAGACCAAGACCATGACCGTGCGGGAAGCTCTGCGCGAAGCGATGGCCGAAGAAATGCGTTCCGATCCGAATGTCTTCCTGATGGGGGAAGAGGTTGGGGAATACCAAGGGGCCTATAAGATTTCCCAAGGCCTGCTGGATGAATTCGGGCCGAAGCGCGTGGTCGATACGCCGATCACCGAACATGGCTTTGCAGGGATTGCGGTCGGTGCGTCCTGGGGTGGGCTGCGGCCCATCGTCGAATTCATGACCTTCAACTTTGCGATGCAGGCGATTGACCATCTGATCAATTCGGCTGCGAAAACCCTGTACATGTCCGGCGGCCAGATGGGCAGCCCGATGGTCTTCCGTGGCCCGAATGGGGCAGCGGCACGGGTTGGGGCGCAGCATAGTCAGGACTATGCGGCCTGGTATGCCGCCATTCCGGGGATGCGGGTCTGCATGCCCTATTCGGCGGCGGACGCGAAAGGCCTGCTGAAATCGGCGATCCGCGATCCGAACCCGGTGATCTTCCTTGAAAATGAAATCCTTTATGGGAAATCGTTTGAGGTTCCGGTGGATCCCGACTTTACCGTGCCCTTCGGCAAGGCCAGCATCTGGCGCGAAGGCAAGGATGTCACCATCGTCAGCTTTGGCATCGGCATGACCTATGCGCTTGCGGCGGCTGAGGAACTGGCGGCAGAAGGCATCAGCGCCGAGGTGATCGACCTGCGCACCCTGCGGCCCATCGACTATGACACGGTGCTGGCTTCGGTGATGAAGACCAACCGCTGTGTGACGGTCGAAGAAGGCTTCCCCGTGGGGTCGATCGGCAACCACCTGTCGGCGACGATCATGGAAAAGGCCTTCGATTATCTGGACGCGCCGGTGATCAACTGCACGGGCAAGGATGTGCCAATGCCCTATGCGGCGAACCTTGAAAAACACGCGCTGATCACGACGGCCGAAGTGGTCGCTGCGGTCAAATCCGTTTGCTATCGTTAAGGGGGATATCATGGCTGTTGAAATCTTGATGCCCGCGCTTTCCCCCACGATGGAGGAAGGGACGCTGGCGAAATGGCTGGTGAAAGAGGGCGATGTGGTGAAATCCGGTCAGGTGATGGCCGAGATTGAAACCGACAAGGCGACGATGGAATTCGAGGCGGTGGATGAAGGCATCGTCGGGAAAATCCTGATCGCCGAGGGGACGGCAGGGGTGAAGGTGAACACCCCCATCGCCATTCTGGTGGAAGAGGGCGAAAGCGCCGATGCAGCGCCTGCGCCTGCCAAAGCGGCAGCGCCAGTCGCCGCCGCAGCCGCCCCGGTGGCGGCGGTTGCAGCAGCCCCTGCTCCGGCGGCACCCAAGGCCGATGGCGCGCGGGTCTTTGCCTCGCCTCTGGCCCGGCGGATTGCGCATGAAAAGGGTCTGGACCTGACCAAGGTCACCGGTTCCGGCCCGCATGGCCGCATCGTGCGCGCCGATGTCGAAGGTGCGAAACCTGTGGCAGCGGCTCCGGTCGCGGCAGCAGCGGCAGCCCCGGCGAAAGCGGCTCCTGCGGCCATGCCGACGGGTCCGGCGACGGAAACCGTGCTGAAGATGTATGCCGACCGCAAATACGAAGAGGTCCCGCTGGACGGTATGCGCCGCACCATCGCGGCGCGCCTGACCGAAGCGAAACAGACCATCCCGCATTTCTATCTGCGGCGTGAGGTGCGTCTGGATGCGCTGATGGCCTTCCGCGAGCAGTTGAACAAGGGGCTGGAAAGCCGTGGTGTGAAACTGTCGGTGAACGACTTCATCATCAAGGCCTGCGCGATGGCCTTGCAGGCGGTGCCGAATGCCAATGCCGTCTGGGCAGGCGACCGGATGCTGAAATTGAAACCGTCCGACGTGGCTGTGGCTGTGGCGGTTGAAGGTGGGCTGTTCACCCCGGTTCTGCGCGATGCGGATCAGAAATCTTTGTCGGCCCTGTCGGCAGAAATGAAGGATCTAGCGGCGCGGGCAAAATCTAAGAAGCTGGCCCCGCATGAATATCAAGGCGGGAGTTTCGCGATTTCCAACCTGGGGATGATGGGGGTCGAGAATTTCGACGCCGTGATCAACCCGCCGCATGGGGCCATTCTGGCGGTCGGCGCGGGCTTGAAAAAGCCCGTCGTGCTAAAGGATGGCACCTTGGGCGTGGCCACCGTCATGTCGATGACCCTGTCGGTGGATCACCGGGTGATCGACGGGGCGCTGGGGGCGGAACTTCTGAAGGTGATCGTCGAATATCTGGAAAACCCGATGGCGATGCTGGCGTAAAGGATGGGCCAATGGCCCATCCTACGCGTCAAAGGCCCCGGCAGAAATGTCGGGGCTTTTTCGTATCATCCCAATTCCATGGCCCAAAGCAAAACGCCCCGGAATGATCCGGGGCGTTTTGCTTTCTGCGAACTCGGCCTAAGCCTCGTCTGGAATAACCTGATTCATGCTGACCGAAGGCTGGGCGCAGCCCGCCTCACCCACCACCCTCGCCGGCACCCCGGCCACCGTCTTGCAGGGCGGCACGTCATGCAAGACCACTGAACCCGCCGCAATCCGCGTGCAATGGCCGATCTGGATATTGCCCAGAACCTTGGCCCCCGCCCCAATCAGCACGCCATCGCCGATTTTCGGATGCCGGTCGCCATCCTCTTTGCCGGTCCCGCCCAAGGTCACCGAATGCAGCATCGACACATTGTCGCCCACCACCGCCGTTTCACCAATGACGATGGAATGCGCATGGTCAATCATAATGCCCTTGCCGATCCGGGCATTGGGGTGAATGTCCACGCCAAAAACCTCGGACACACGCATCTGGATGAAATAGGCCATGTCGCGGCGGCCTTGCGTCCACAGCCAGTGACCCACGCGATAGGCCTGAACCGCCTGAAAGCCCTTGAAGAACAGCACCGGCTGGATGAACCGATGGCAGGCGGGATCGCGGTCATAGATCGCCATGATGTCGGCCCGCGCCGCACCGCCCAGTTCCGGGTCGGCCAGATAGGCCTCATCCGCGATTTCCCGCAGGATCTGTTCGCTCATCTCGCTCGACGCCAGCTTTTCCGACATGCGGTAAGACAGCGCCCGTTCCAGCGACGGGTGATGCAGCAGCCCGGTATGAATCAGCCCGCCCAGCAGCGGTTCGGCACGGATCGCCTCATGCGCCTCGTCACAGATGCGTGCCCAGACAGGATCGACGGTGGCAAGCTTCGGTTTCAGATCGGCCATGATGTTCTCCATCCTTCAGACCTGCGATATAGCACGAAAAAAGGGCGCGCAAAAGGTGATGCGCGCCCTTCTGCTAAACCGTGATCGCCCGATAAAGCCCCGGCCCATAGCGGTCGGAGATCTGCGCCACCTCCATCCGATAGGGGCCCGCGATGCCGTCCACGCTGCGCATCGCGGCGGTATAGGTCCATTGCCGCCCGCCCTGTTCCAACTCGCGCACCACATCGCCCCCATCAATCACCCGGATCGACCATTGCTCGCTGGCCTCGCCCATGGGCACATCCCCCCGCCCCCAAGCATCGCCGTCGATCCGCGTCCGGCGCACCCAGTGAAAGGTATGATCCCCGCCCGCCAGTTCCACCGTCAGATGCACCGGCGCATAGGGCCGCAGCCCCACCCCCTCGAAGGTCCGCACCTGATGGTTCACGCTGTCATCGGCATAGCCCAAACCCGCCTGCCCCGCCCGCAGATGCCGCGGCTGGCCCAGCGCCTGCGTCGCCAGCCGCAATTGGGTCAGGCTGCCGTCCAGCAGCACCACCCGGCTGCCCACCGGCCAGTTGCCCGGCATCAGCGCATCGCTGCCAAATTGCCCCCGCAGACGCAGCGACAGGTCGTAGGTCCGCGTGTCGACCAGAACGGCATTCGCAAACTGGAAAATCTCCCAATTCCCCGGCGTGCCGTCCCCAATGGCCATTACATTCGCCCCGTCCAGCACGGCATCGGCATCGGCGCTGGAAAGCAGACCATCGCTCAACCGCACCCGCAGCGCGGGCCCCCTGTCCCACAACCCCACCGGCCCACGCGGCAAGGCGGTCAGCGTCCGCCCGATGATCGAGGCCGCATCGACCCGCCGGTTCAAGCCATAGCCTTCGTCCCGGGCCGAGGTCCAGCAGGCCACCGCCCCGGGCCAAGGCCGCGCTGTCACCGCCACCCAAGGCGCATGGGGCTGTTCATCCCCCGTCAGCACGGGCAGGTCCAGATAGACCGGATGCACCGGCAGTGGCCGCAGAAAGGCGCGCGGGCGGCTGCGCGGATGGGCGGCATCGGCGCCTTCATAGACGGCCTTTTCCACCCGCACCGCTTCGATCAATTGCTGTTCGCCCAGTTCCACTCGGTCGATCCGATAGTCCTGCCCCCTCAGCCTGACCACCTGCCCTGCCCCCACCGCCCGCTGCGACGGCGGCAGCGCAAAGCGTGCCGTATCCCGCGCTACCCGCGATTCCGCCAGCCAGCGTTCGGCCATCACCCGCGCTTCGGCCCGGGTCATCACCAAGGGCAGCTCGGTTTCCGACACACCCAGCGACACATCATCCGGGAAACGCGCCTCGGCCTGTCGGATTTCATAATCGCCCTCGGCCTCGGGAAAGACCACCCGCAGCCTGCCCGCCAGTTCCGCCTCGGGCGCGCGGACCGTCACCAGATCGCCGTCAAGACTGCTGTCCACCGCCAGATGCCCATCTTCCAAAGGCAAGGCCACAGTCCCTTCACGCATCGAAAAGACCAGCTTTCCCTCGCGCTCCACCGCGTCAAAGCCATAGGCCAGCATCAAGGGCTGCAAGGCCGCCCGCCCGCTTTCCGCCCCTTCGCGCCAATAGCCCCGCACCAGGCCGGACAGCCGCGACACGTCATAGTCGGAAACGCCTGCCGTCTCGCAAATCTCGGCCACAACCGCCGCCAAGGGCTGGTTCGTCGCCCGACCGTTCAGCCAATGGCCCTTGGGATAGTTCTCGCCATCCCCCCATTGGTCGACATCGTTCGGAAACCACGGGAAGGGCCGTGCATCCCAAGTCCAGACATGCGCGCGCGCCATGTCGACCATCCGGCCCCCATAAAGTCCAAGGGGGTTGTTGGCCGGATCGGCCCAGTATTCATCCATCGCCCGCAGATACTGCATCTGGATCAGATCGTCCCGCCGCCCGTTGGAATACCGCGGCAAGGATGATTCCGAAGATTTCGGATCGACGAATTTGTTCGGCTCATTCGTTCCGCGGTCTACCGCCGCACAGCCGTATTCGGTGAACCAGATGGGCTTTGATCCCGGCACCCAAGCCGTCGGCAGGGCCTCACGCGCGCCGCCGATGCGGTTGTGGTGTTCGTTCCCCCACCAACCCCGAATGTCCTTGTAGCGAAACACCCAAGGCTCCCCATATGCGCCGTCGGTGATCGGCGTTCGTCGCTGTGCCGCCTGCGCCTCGGGGCTGTCGTAATACCAGTCGTAACCTTCACCCCCGGCGATGTTGGCCTTGAGATAGTCGAGGTTGTAGATCGACCCATAACCCGCATCGGCCTGATTGTCGCCTTCGCGCCAATCGGAAAGGGGCATGTAATTGTCGATGCCGACAAAGTCGATGTCCGGGTCGGCCCACAGCGGATCAAGGTGGAAATAGTGGTTGTCCCCCGCCTGATAGCCGGAATATTCCGACCAGTCGGCGGCATAGCCGATCTTGGCCCCCGGCCCCAGAATGCCCCGCACCTCGCCCGCCAATTGGCGCAGTTTCTGCACCGTGGGGAAAGAATGGTTGTCGCCCCGGATCTGTGTCAGCCCGCGCAATTCGCTGCCGATGCAAAAACTGTCCACACCGCCAGCCTGCGCACAAAGATGGGCATAATGCAGGATAAAGCGGCGATAGCGCCACTCATCCGGCCCGGAATAGCTGATCTGCCCGCCCGTCACGACAAAATCGCCGGGGGCGGCACTGCCAAAGAAATCATCCACCTGCCCCGCCGCCGTCATCGTCCCATCCGGCGATCCGGGCTGACCTGGGGCTTTCGATGTGGTGATCCGCCCGCGCCAGGGCAGTACCGGCTGATCCGGTGCATCTGACCACGGATCGGCCTGCCCGTTCCCTGCAAGCTGGGTCATCAGCACAAAGGGATAGAACATCACCGCCTTGCCCTGATCCTTCAACCTTTGAATGGCCTGCATGACCGAAGCATCGGCAGGCGTGCCACCATAAACCGGCTTGCCCCCGTCGCGCGGCACTTCCAGCGCCGCAGACCGCGCGATCCCCCCCGCGTGCCAAGGCATCCCCTGCCCGTCCTGCCCCTTCTGTTCGACCAAGGGCCGCACCGTGCATTGCCCGCAGCGCAGATCATTGCCAAACCACGATACCACCAAGGAAACCGCCTCTGCGCCCGGCAAATCCTCGTTCAACTGCCGCAAGGACGCGACGAAATCCGTACCCCCCAGCGGCGAATTGACGTTCGCCGAACGGTTCACCCCCGGATCATCCTCAAAATGCACGCGGGCTGTCGCCAGTGCATATTCCCCGGTGCCGGGGATCAGCGCCACACCCCTGACCGACTGGCGCAGCGTCTGCACCTGATCGGCAAAGGGTCCTTGCGCCGAACGCACCACTTCAAAACTGAACTGCGGTACCCGGTTGCCGAAAGGCGTCAGATCCAGATCCTCGATCATCACATAGGCCAGACCGCGATAGGCCGGCGCATTTCCCGCCCCTTCGACCGCCTCGATCTTGGGGTCCGGCATCTGCGCCTAGCCACCCTTATAGACCCGCAGGTTCAGGCTGTCGGGGTTGATCTCTTGCCCATCGGCCCAGACCCGCCCCACTTTCTGCACAATGCCTTCGCACAGCCCCACTGCAAGGCTGACGGTATAGGAATAGCGCGTCGTCTTCGGTTCCGGCGGGGCCCCCTTGCCGCCCCCGCTCGTCGTCGCCACCTCTTTAAAGCGGCTGGCCCAGATCACCTGACCCGAGATTCGCGCCCGCCCCCAGACATGCGCCACCCCCGCGCCTTCGCTGGCCCCCATCACCCGGAAACGGTCCACCCGGCCCATTTCCACCGCATCCGACCCCGCCCCCATGATCTTTTGGTCGATCACCCGGCCCAGCGTCGCCCCGACCGCCCGCCCGATGACCGCGCCTGAAAGGCCCAGAACGGTGCCGCCAAAGCTGCCGCCTATGGCCGCACCAGCGGCCGAAAGTAGGATCGTTGCCATCTCTTAACCCTTCAAAGGGAACGCAAAGCGCCCCACGATCTTGCGCGCCCAGGGGTCCGACAGCGGGCTTTCCACCACCGCATGACCCGCATAGGCATGGATGAAACGTGGCTCGTCCCCCGTTTCGCTTTGGATCCCCAGATGCTTGGCCACCGCCCCCTCCCGCATCCGGAACAGCAGCACATCGCCCGCCGCAGGCGCATCCAGCGGCTTCAACACCAACCAACGCAGCGCCGCCCCCAGCAATTCCTCACGGCCTGATGCTTCGGACCAATCCGCCGTATAGCCCGGCACCGCCTCCGGCTCCGCTCCGATCAGCCCGCGCCAGACACCCCGGATCAGCCCCAGACAATCCGTCCCCGCCCCAAGAACCGAAGCCTGATGCACATAGGGCGTCCCCAGCCAGGCCCGCGCCTCGACCACCACCTGCCTGTCAATCGCCAAGCCTGCCCCCATCGTTCAACCGATTTTGTGACGGAAAGGCCTGAAGCCAATCCTCGCCCGGAATATGTGGAAAACCGCGAAAATTATTGAAATTGCTAAATTTCGCCTTGCAGGTCGCCGCCCGCTTGTCACAACCCGCCTCAATCCGAACCGTATCTCCCGCCCTGGGCGCAATTCCCAAAGCCTGCCACAACTCCACCTCGTGCAGCCCGCTTTCCTTTCGGTCGTTCTTGATCAAACCGATCAACCCCGCCGCCGCCCCCGTCTGCACCACGACCCGACCCCGTTCGAACCAACGGTTCGCATAGGCCCCCAGCCCCGCAAAACGCAGCACGCGCCCGCCGTCGACGCTCACCACAGCCGCGCTTGTCCCAAAGGCCGCGTTCTCCAGATCAACCTTGCACTGCCCATCCCCCAGAACCGCCGAGCATTCCTTCTGATAGGCCCGCCCGCGCGGTTGGTTCATCAGTTCCGACAACCCCCGCAACTCCGCCCGAAAGGCCCCGCCCGAACGGCTGATCTCGCCAAAGCTGCCCCGAAATTGCAAAACCCGCTGCGACACATCCGCCCAGTTCACCAGCCAGCTTTTCACCCTTGCCCCATCAAACCGCCCTGCCAGCAAATCGCCTTCGCTGATCGACGCATCTGACAAGGCCCCCACCGCTTCGGAATTGTTCTCCGACAGACCCGTTGTCTGCTGCAAGACCTGCGCCGTCATCCCCGTGCTGGCCTTGAAGGCGATCCCCCCAAAGGCCAGATCACGGTCATGATCCGTGAACCCTAGAACGACACCGTCGCCCCGCGTCACAGACCAAGCCCGACACACCGTCGTCGCCCCCGTGCCCAGATGGGCATACAGTTCCTGAGCCCCCATCAGATCCGCACCTCGATCACCGGCACATTCGGTACTTCGCCCGCCCGGAAACTTTCCACCGACACCAGCAACCGGTCGGTATCAAACCGCACCGGCACGTCGAACTCGAACCCTGCCCGCACCTCCACGTCCAAATCCGGCGCATCCGTGAACGTCACCAAACCGTTTTCCAGATCAACGCTGAATTCCAACGACTCGATCTTGGGGTCGCCTGCCACACTCGCCAGAACCGTCCCCGCTACCGGCTTACGGACCGTCCGCCACTGCCGCTGCCCGCCCGAGGCATAGGCCTTGCGCAATTGGAACACCCGGCGCACCCCATCGCCCAGCCCCAGCAACTGATCCTCTGCCGCGACCAGATCATTCGGCGCGCAAGATTTGAAATCCGCCCAATCCTTCCAACGGAATCCGTAAAGCTGGCCCTGCCGCGCCTCAAAAAACGCGATCACTTCGGCCACATCGTCCAGCGACCGCAGCCCTACCCCAGCATCATAGCGCCGCCGCGATTCGGCCCATGGCGAGTTCCGCTCCTCGAACCCATTCGCCAGCGTCACAATCTCCACCCGCCGCTCCGGCCCCCCGACCGAGCCAAAGCTGATCGCGGCCGGGAAACGCACCTCATGAAAAGCCATCTTGCCCTACCTGTTCCGTTGCCCACGTGAGATTGCCCGCGATGCCTCGGCCGCGACCTGCGACTGTGACCGTCGAAAGCCTTCCACATCCGGCGTCTGAATGTTCATCACCACGCTGACCGAACGCCCACCGCCGCCCTGCACGCCCAGCCGCCCATCCGGCCCCCGTGCAAGCGGCATGATCGCCTCTGGCCCCGCCTCGCCCATCAGCCCCCGCCCACCGCGCATGGCAAAGCCTGTGGGTTCCGCCACGACGCCCCCCTTGGCAAAGGCCGTCACCCGGCCCTGCGACAGAACGCCGCCCTTGGCAAAGGGCATCATCCCCCCCAGCAAGCCGTTCAGCCCGTTGCCCAGCAACCCGCCCAGCGCGCCCTGCACCGGCTTCATCGCCACGTCATAGACCGTGTCCAGAATATCCTGCGCCACTTCGGTCAGCGCATCCGACAGCTTCATCCCTTCGAAGACCAACCCATCAAAGGCGTTGCGCAGACTGCCCCCGATGCTGGTCGACAAAGTCCCCGCCTCGCGGCTGGTGAACACCATGCTTTCCTGCATCCGCGCCAATTCGCCCTCGAAGGCCGTCACACTGCCCGTCGCCCCCGCCAGAGTCGCCTCCAAGGCCGCGATCTGGTCTTTCAACTCCTCGACATCATCCATGATCCGCTTCCCCTTTTCGATCCGGAAAGGCCGCCGCCAATTCCTCCAGCCGTGCCCTTCCCATCGGCGCCTGCCCCGCCTCGCCCAGCATCAGCCGCAGTTCCGCTGGCGTCAGCGCCCAAAATTCCCAAGGCTTCAGCCCCAGCACCTGCAATCCCGTCCGCAAAAGCCCCGGCCAATGCAGCCCCGCCTTCATGCTTCCGGCACCACAAAGGCCCGCGCCAGCAATTCGCCCGCTGCCCGCGCTGCCCCCATCATGCCCCCGTCAATTGAGACGGAACGCAGGTCAGCGGCCCGCCCCTGCCAACCGCCCCCCCGCAGCCCCGCCACGATCACCGCCAGCACGTCCCGTGTCGTAAACGACCGCCCCTCGAACCGCCGCACCAGCCCCATCAGGTCACCGTCCTCCAGCGCCCCTTCCAGTTCCGCCAGCGCCCCCAGCGTCAGCTTGGCGCTGTGCAAGGCCCCGTTCAGCCCGATCTCCACCTCGCCCGCCCAAGGGTTCGCCATGGCTTACAGCGCCGTAAAGGTCAGCACCCCGGCGCTGGCCATCGACATCTCATAAGTGGCCTCGCCATTGTGGCTGCCGGCATATTCCAGCGCCGAGATCTGGAACGCCCCTTCGATGATGCCGAAACTCGGGATCACGACCTGAAAACGCGGCGTTTCCCCATCGAAAAAGATCTGCCGCGCCCGCCCATCGGTATTCGCATCCCGGAACACACCCGACCCGCTCAACGCCGCCGATTTCACACCGGCCCCGCCCAGAAGTTCGCGCCACCCGCCTTCGCTTTCCAGCGATGTCACATCCACCGTTTCCGCGTTGAAACTGATCCGCGTCGCCCGCAGGCCCGCCACCGTTTCAAACAGCCCCGTTCCGTTCATATCGACCTTGATCAAAAGGTCGCGCCCGCTTTGCACTGCCATCTGCCGCTCCTGTTCCTAAATGCTGTCCTGCACCCGCGCCCGAAAGCTCAGGTCGATCCGCCGCGCCTCGCCCGCCCGCAGCCGCCGCGCCACACCCCGCGTGAACCACAGGCTGACCAACTGCCCCCGAGCCAACGTCAGCGCCGCCCCGCCCAGCGCGTCCGACACCTGAACCGCCACCTGTTTCGCCTCCAGAAATCCCGCCTTGTCGCTGATCACGCTGATCACCAGCCGATGTTCAGCCCCCGCGCCCGTCTTGTCCGATTGATCCAACGCCTCTTCCGGCCCGATCAGAACGAACGTCCCCTTGCCGCCCCCCGTCTGCGGTGCGTCAAACACCGCCACGCCGGGCAGAACCGAGGTCAGCCGCTGATAGATCGCCCCTTGCAGGGCCGCTGCCACGCCATAGCTCATACCGGCTCCTCCTCGCGCGCCATGCAGATCAGGAACCGCCCGCTCGCATCCCGTTCCGTCACCGACAGAATGCGAAAGACCCTTGCGCCGTCGCGGAACCTTTGCCCCGCCACGGGACGCGAAGGCGCACCGCTCGCCGCCCCCCGCACCGTGATCTTAAAGGGCACCGCCGAGGTGCGGATTTCCTCATCCGTCGCCCCCGCCCCATTGCCGGGGGACACCTCGCCCCAGATCGTGCCCAAGGCCACCCAGGTCTCGCTGAAACCCCCAGCCCCATCGGCCACCCTTTGCAAGCCTTCCAGCACCAGCGCCCGGTTCAGATGCGGCACCGCCATCACGCCGCCCCCCCGCCCAGAACCCGCACCGTCCGCCAGCGGTCAATCAGGCTCGTCACCCCAAAGGGCAGGCCCACAGGTTCCACCCCCGCCTCATGCCGCCGCTCATAGAATTCCGCCGCCAGCAGCAGCACCGCCTGTTGCAGATCGGCGGGCAAAGCCCCGAAAGTCGCCCCAAAGCCCGCATCAAACACCACCTCAGCCCAACCCATCGACCCGATGCTCGGCAGGGCCCCTACCGCCCCCACCAGACGCGGCCGGTGCATATCTGGCACCAGACGGTAACGGTCGGCCGTGATCAGCACGCTGCCCCCCAAACCGTCGAACAGCGTCACCGAGACGATCCCCGAAATCGGCGCCACCGGCAAAGGCTGATCCCCCCCATGCCGCCAGCCCTCCACCCGCAGCATCATCCGCCGCGTGATCAGCGCCTTGCCAATCCGCCCCTCAATCGCCGCCAATGCCGCCCGCAAATGGCTTTCCACCAGCCCATCCTGAAACCCGTCATCCGCGAAACCTGTCCCCATCCGCAGATGCTCTTTCAGCGTCTGGATCGGCAGGGCCATCGTCGCCACCTGCGCAAGCTCTGTCAGCATCATCCCGAAATCTCCTGCATTTCCATGGGTCTGGACGCGCACCCCGCGCCGCTCGGACGGAGGGGAAGCAGCTAGACGGCGCGGCGGCCGTCGGCCAAGCGCGCGCCCAGGGCCATGGGGGCGAACCCCCATGGCTTGGCAAAGCGCCTTACGAAACGGCGATCTTCAGCAGCTTGATCGCCGCATAATCCGTGATGTCCCCGCCCACGCGTTTCGTCGCATAGAACAAGACGTTCGGTTTCGCACTGAACGGGTCGCGCAAGATCCGCAGGTCAGGCCGTTCCGCAATCGTATAGCCCGCCGCGAAATCACCGAACGCGATCGCATAGGCGTTCGCCGCGATGTCCGGCATGTCCTCGGCAATCAGCACCGGATAGCCCATCAGCCGCGCCGGTTCCCCCGCCGCCAGACCGTCACTCCACAGGAAGCGCCCGTCGGCATCCTTCATCTTGCGCACCGCCCCGGCCGTTTTCGAATTCATCAGGAACGTGCCGTTCGCCCGGTAATCCGCTGCCAAAGCATAGACCAGGTTCACAATGCAATCCGCCGCATTCGTCGGCGCGAAATCGGCGGCAGCCCCGGTCGGCACATAGCCCAAGGAACCCCAGGTCCAGCTGGCATTCGCCACCTTTGCGGGCAGCAGAATCCCCTTCGGCTTATCCACACCGTCACCGTTGATGAACGCCGCCGCTTCCGCCCGGATGAACCGCGTCGCGATCTTGCCCGCCAGCCAACCTTCCACATCGAACGCGCTGTCATCCAACAAACGCTGGCTCACCTTCGGCATCGCCGACAGCTCATGCAGCTTGATCGAAATCCGCTCGATCGCCGGGGTCGAGCTTTCGGTCGTCGCCGCCGCTTCCGTCGCCCAGCCCGAACCCACCTCACTGCGATCGATCAGCACGTCATAAGACGTCGCATCAATGCTGACCACGCCCGCCACCGCCCGCAGCGACGAGGTCGCCAGCAGCATCGAACGAATGCTGTCCGATGTCTGCGGATCCACCAGATAGCCCCCATCGGCGGCCACAGCCGTCGACATCGCCTTGCCTTCCAGATGCAGGCCCCGCAGCCCGTCATCATCCCCGTTCCGCACATAGGCCGCGAAAGCCTTGCTATGCGGCACTTCGGTTTCCGCCGCCGCCGACAAAGGCGGGCGGCCATAGGTTTGTGTCTTGCGATCCAGCATCTTCAGCCTCTCGTCCTGATGTTTCAGCGTTTTGGTCATGTCGTCCTGAAAGCCTTTGAATTCCTGCAAGAAATCCTGCATCGCAGCTTCCGCCCCTTGGGCCGCAGACAAATCTGCCCCGGCCCGAGCCTTCGTCTCGGTCATCATTCGCCTACCCTCGCTTGGTTCCGTTTCAGCCGCCCGAATGCCCCGGCGTCGGGATCAAGGCGCGCCGCGCATCCCGCACCGCCTGCGCCAATTCCGTCCAAAGCGCCTGGCCCTTTGTCGCCACCCGCGCCTCGGCCAGCATCGGGAAGGTCACCAGCGACACTTCCCAAAGCTCTACCTCTTGCAGCAGCCGCTGCCCCTTGGCGTTCTTCTCGGCCTTCACTGTCCGATAGCCGATCGACAGCCCGTCAATCGCCCCCGCCGCCAGCAAAGCCCCGGCCTCGCGCCCCTTGTCCACATCCGGCAAGATACGCCCCTTGACCCAAAGGCCCTTCGCATCCTCTCGCACCTCATCCCACACACCAATCGGCTGCGTCGGATCGTGTTGCCACAGCATTTTCACCCGCCGCCCCGCCGCCGCCAGCCGCGCAAGACTGGCCCCATAGGCCCCGGCAACGACCACATCGCCCCCTTGGTCCGCCTGCCCGAACAGGCTGGCATAGCCTTCGATCAGGCTCCCCTCGGTCACGCTCAGCGCCGTCTCACTTGCCAGAAACTTCCGTTCTGGCGCTCCATAGTCCCTGTCCATCCGCCGCCCCCTCATTTCAAAGCCGTCGCCAGAACCACATCCGCCCCCTGCGCCAGCAGAAAAGCCGCGATCCCGTAAACCCCCAGCCAGACCCGCTTTTCCAGCCGCTCCAGCGTTCCCTCGATCTGGCCCAAGCGGTATTCCAGCCCGTTCCAACGTTCTTCGGCCACCCGCTCATTCGCCTCGATCCGCGCATGGGCCGCATCGAAACTGTCATACAGAAACCGAGAACCCGTCCCTTCCACCCGCCGCGTCCCGCTCATTCAGCGACCACCGGCAGACCCAGAACCCGACGCTTTTCCGCCTCAGACAGGAAAGACGCCGCCCCCACCCGCGCCCATTGCTGATCGCGTTCAATCGCCAGCGCCGGCACCTGATCCAGATCGGGCCGCAACTCCACGGCTTCCCCCGTGAACCCCGCCAGCCAATGCGACAAAGCCCCCACCACCTTGCCCACCAAGGGCAGCACCGTCAGACGATAAAACGCCCGGTTCGCCTCTTGATAATTCGCATAGGTCGCGTCCCCCGGAATCCCCATCAGCATCGGCGGCACCCCAAAGGCGATGGCAATCTCCCGCGCCGCCGCTTCCTTGGTCTGCTGGAACTCCATATCGCTGGGGGAAAAACCCATCGGCTTCCAATCAAGGCCCCCCTCCAACAGCATCGGACGCCCCGCGTTCCGCGCCCCCTGATGGTGGCTTTCCATCTCGCTCACCAAGCGCTCATACTGATCGCTCGACAAAGCCCCCTGCCCATCAGACCCCCGATAGACAATCGCCCCACTGGGCCGCGCCGCATTGTCCAGCAAAGCCTTGCTCCAGCGGCTCGCCGCCACATGCACGTCAATCGCCACCGCCGCCGCCTGCAAGGGGCTGAACCCGTAATGGTCGTCCTGCGGATGAAAGGTCTTGATATGGCAAATGGGCTGCACCGCCCCCGTCATGTCAAAACGGTGCTTCTTCGCTCCCACCACATAGTCATAGGCCACAGGCCAACCATCCGAACCCGGCACCAGCGCCATCCGGTCGCTCCGCAGCACATGCAGCTCGGCAGGCAGCCCCATCTCGCCCACCGCCTCCACATAGGCATTCCCCGACACCAAAAGCTGCGCATAAAGCGCCTCAAGGAACTCCCCGCGCCCCTGCATCGCATTCGGGCGGCTCATCAAAGCCAACAGCGGATGCATGTCATAGCGCCGCTCGGCATCCTGCAAAACCAAAGGCAAAGCCCCCGCCGCCTCGGAAATCAGCCGCACCGCCCGGAACCCGATCGGATTGCCCAGAAACCCCGCCTTCGTCAGCGACACCACATCGCGCGGGCTCCAAGCCACCCGCCCCGCACCCGCCCCCCCAAAGGCCACCACCCGCCCCGTCGCCGAGGCCTTCTGTTCGACCACATCCCCCGTCTTGCGCCGCAGAAAATCGAACATGCCCGCCTCCGTACCCTTGCTCACTGAGGCAGACCCTAGCCTCCCCCCCCTACCATCTCGTAACCCCACCGCCCGCAGGTCCCCGCAACACGTCCAAAACAAAAAAGAGGGCCAAAGCCCCCATTCATCTTGCCAAAAATACCTCGGGGGGAGGCCGCAGGCCGGGGGGGGCAGATGCCCCCCCCCGCCGGAGCGTCAGCGAAGGCCACGCAAAGGCTTATGGCCAAAGGCCATTCCGATGGATCACCGCGATCAAAGGCTCCGCACCTGCGGTTTCCGCGCCGCATCCCCCGGCTCGATGATCAGCGCTGTCAGCGCCCAGACCAAGGCATCCACCCGGTCCGGGCTCCCCTTCCCCTCAAAACCTGTCGCCGTCATCTGGCACATCTGGTCCTCCAGCCGCCCCAGACCCCGCACATGATGCACCCGACCCTGTTCATACAATGCCGCCACTGGCTCCGCCCGCGCCACCTTGCCCCGGCTCGCCCGCACCCCCCGATAGGCCACGTTCCCGCGCACCTGCCGCACCACCGCCTCCACCAGATCGCCACCCTGGTTCACCTCCGCCACCAGCCGGTCCGCCCCATGCCGCTCCATCGCCGAAACCGCCGCCCTGGCCCAGCCGTCCGGCGTCGCCCCCTGCACCGACGCATCCTCCAGCACATAGGCCTTCCAGCCCTGCACTGGCCCCTCCGCCACCACCCCCGCCACCACGATCCCGCATTCGTCTGACGCCCCATGCCCCGTCACCGGCGGGTCCACCGCCACCACGATCCGCGTTAGCGCCGGCACATCCTCCACACGGGCTGCCTCCAGCCCCCTCGCGGTCCACAAAGCCCCCTCCGCGTCCTCCAGCAGCAACCCTTCCAATTCCTGCCGCCCCAACCGCGTTCCCCCATACCGCCCCTTCACCTCTTCTAGGAACGACGCCGCCAGATAGGCCCGGTTCGCCTCGGTCGGCGCATGGGTCACCACCGTTGACGGGTTCCGCAAAATCCCCTTCAGCACCGCCACATTCTGCGGCGTCGTCGTCACCACCTGCCGCGGATGATCCCCCAGCCGCAAAGCGAATTGCAGCATGTCCCACACCTCCGCCCCCTTCTTCCACTTCGCCAGCTCATCCACCCAGGCCGCATCGAACTGCGGCCCACGCAAGCTCTCCGGCTCATGCGCCGAAAACACCTGCCCCACCGCCCCATTCGGCCAGACCAACTGCTTTCGCCCCGCCTGCCATTCCGGTCGCCGGTCCGGCGGAGAACACGCCAAGATCCCCGACTCCCCGAAAATCATCACCTCCCGCGCCTGATCCACCGTCTCCCCCACCAAGGCCACCCGCCGCGACCGCCCCGCATCCAAAGGCCCAGCCCCCTCCACCTCCGCCCGCACCCATTCCGCCCCCGCCCGCGTCTTCCCCGCCCCGCGCCCCCCCATGATCACCCAGGTTTTCCACGCCCCCTCCGGCGGCAGTTGATGCGGCAAGGCCCAGAACTCGAACAGCCAGGGCAGCGCCAAAAGCGCCCCCTCGCTGAGGCCCCCCAGAAACTCATCCACCACCTCCGGCGTCGCGGAGGCGAGCCAATCTGCGCCCGATCTCATCCCGCGCGGCGTCAAAGTCGAGCGTTCCCCCAGAAACGCTCCCGGCAACCTGCTTGCGAAGCTTTTCAACCCTTGTCCTTTCATCCATCACCATCTGCAACGCCGCCTTCAGCTCTTTCACCGCCTGCACCGCTGCCTTCACCTCATCCCCCTGCCCCTGCCGCAAACCCTTCAGCGCCAGAACCAGGTCTTCCGCCGTCTCCCGATACAAAGCCTCGGTTTCCGCCAGCAGATCCAACCGGGGCGCCTCGCCCCCGGTGCCTTCCATACTTGCCACTTACGATTGACCTTTCCTGTCAGCCCCGTCCGACCGAAAAGAACGCGCCCCAAAGCGCCGTGCTGTTCAACCAGCAGGAACAACCCTGCCTCAAATATCTTGAAAAGTCAATATTTTCAAATTATAACAAAGACTTGCAGATCTACGTGATAATTTTTCATTCACCATACTTCAGGGAATAAATCCCCGACCTGCCGCGTTACACGTCCAGAACAAAGGAGTTTTCGATGACCCGCACCCTTCGCCTGACCGCTGGCAATGACCAATTCACCCAAGGCCTTTCGCCCAGCAACGTTGAAATCCGCATCTTCGCACTGGCGGGCAATGACGAAATCCATCTCAACCGCAGCGACGATTTTGGCGGCGGGAACTTTGTCGACGCCGGCACGGGCAAGGATTTTGTTCAGTCCTTTGCCGAAAATGGCAGCCTGATCAAACTCGGCGACGGCAATGATACCTATGTCGGCCGCGGCTTTGGCAGTTTCAGCACCGAGATTGGCGATCGCGTTCTGGGCGGCGGCGGGAACGACACCTTTGCCTTTGAAACCTTCAAATCGACCTATGAAGGCGGCGCTGGCAACGACATCTTTCATTCGGTCGGCTGGCAGAATTTCATCAGCGGCGGGGCGGGCAATGACACGGTCAGCTATGCCCCCCGGATCGACGACAGCGCCCAAGGCAACAGCGCGGTGACGATCAACCTGACAACGCAACAGGTGCAGACCGGTGGCGCGCGCATCGAAAGCCTCTCCTCCATCGAAAACGCCATTGGCTCGGGCCGGGGCGATATCCTCATCGGCAGCGCGGGGGCCAATCGGCTGACCGGGGCCGGAGGGTTAGACGCGCTAGAGGGCGGCGCGGGGGCAGATCATTTCGTCTATGTCAAAGCCAGCGATGCCACGATTGGCAATGTCGCCGAACAGATCGTCGATTTTTCCCGCGCCCAAGGCGACAAGATCGACCTTGCCCAAATGGATGCCAAAGCGGGCGTTTCCGGCAATCAGGCCTTTGCCTTCATCGGAACGGCAGCGTTCAACGGCACAAAGGGGCAGTTGCGCTTTGAAACCAACGCGACGAACCAAATGCTGGTCCAAGGCGACATCGACGGTGACGGCAATGCCGATTTTCAGTTTCTGGTCGATGGTGTGAGTGCGATGCAGCGCGGGGATTTTGTTTTGTAATCCGCCCCCTTTTCACTTCGCGCGCCCTGACGCCACGGGCAAAACACGGGTGCAGGCGGCCCAGCTTCCGGCAAGATGCCGTGCTCGCACGCACCACTCCGCGCCAACGCATCCAAGCGGGGCCAGCGCCTGTCCGTGGGATGGCGCTGCAACGGCTGAACGAGGCGCTTTATGCTGCCCAGTGCATCCTCGATCTGATCAAGGCACTGACCGCACCCAAGCGCCAGCCCGCAGGGACGGGCAGGCGCTGGCCCCTGCGCCTGCGGCGCGTACCGGGGCCGGAAGATGCGCGGCCTTGGAAATAGCAAATTGCCCACACCAACGCCCGCTCGCCCGATCAGCGCACGCACCCTCCCCTTCGTTGGGAGGGGTTAGAGTGGCGGGAACTACCGCCTACACATCGGCGCCGTCGGATAAGGACGTTTAAATAAAACCTCGTCCCCGCATTCGCTTCTATCGCCCAGCAATCCAACGTCCGATTACCGCATGCCCTCTCATCTCGGAGAGAGATGGCAATCAGCAAGGCCATCCGAATCTAGAACTTACTCTCAAAAGCAGTACCCATGATCAATATCCCCCTGCATTTAGTTCTTTAATTACTCTAAATCCGACATATTTCACCCTTGAGTCTGCGTCTGTTGGTGCTCGCCAAGCAACCCGCAGGATGTCTACTGGGGATGCGAAGTCACCACCACGCAAAGTGCGACGACATGACTTCTCAATAGTTGTCAGCCACTCGCTGCTTAGTTTCAGGTTGAGTAAACGCTCTGTGTAGCACGACATTGTAACTTCCATCACGTTGCCAGACATATGCCGCAGGCCCCAGTTATTTGCAGCATCCAATTCACCAACAGGCACAGGCATTCCACGCTCCAACAAATCGGGCCGATCCTCTAGCATCACGACCTGAGTAAGCTGTTTGGAAAAGTTGGCTTGTTGCGGCGTAACCGTTTCACCTTGTGCGAAGGGCGTGGTTGTTCTTGCCCTCGCCGCGTATTCCCACTCTGCCTCGGTCGGGAGGCGATAACCGTTGGACCCTGTTTTTTTATTCAGCCATTCCACGTAGGTCAGTGCGTCATCATAGGACACACGGATCACCGGAAAACTGCCACCCAATTCAACTTCGATTGGGTTGGGCCCACTTTGGAGCATGATTTTTGACGGCGCATAGCCATTGCAGCCACCATCCGCGACACACACCATCCATTCATCATAAGTGACCTCATTTCTTCCCATAGCGATGGGTATGTCGATGATCACTTTGTGCTGGGGGCCTTCGTCTTCCTTCTTGTATGGATTTTCGGGATTGCCCGAGTAGTAGGTGCCATCCCCAGCCAAGCGTCGCCGAAACTCACCATCCGGCGCACCCATCATGAATTCGCCCAAGGGCAATTCCACCATTTCCGGGCAAACATCGCAGTCGCGGAAAACGTCCAGCGGTTCAGCAAAACTCTGCGGCGCGCAGAAAAGAAAAATGCTCCCTAGGATGGCGACCTTGGTCTTCGACATGGATACCACTTCCCCTCCGGCGATGCCGACAAACCACCTGTAGGGTGTGTGCTTGCACGCACCACTTTTCATCGCAAAACATTCAAAAAGTAAAATATAAACTCAAAATCAAACGCTTACCACGCATTTCACGCGTGAAAAACCTCACTCCCCCTGAACGCCACCCTCGTCCACCTGCCCCGCCGCAGCCTCAATGGCCCGCCATTTTTCGACGTTCCGATTGTGGTCTTCCAAGGTCGTCGCAAAGGCGTGCCCCCCGGTCCCATCGGCCACGAAGTACAGGAAATCGGTCGTGTCCGGGTTCAGCGCGGCCATGATCGATTCCCGCCCCGGGTTCGCAATCGGGGTCGGCGGCAACCCGTCGATCACATAGGTATTATAGGGCGTTTCCCGCCGCAGCTCGCTCTGCCGCAGCCCCCGCCCCAGCGATCCCTCGCCCTTGGTGACCCCATAAATCACCGTCGGGTCCGTCTGCAACCGCATCCCTTGCCGCAGCCGGTTCACGAAAACGCTGGCCACCTGCGGCCGCTCGCTGGCGACCCCAGTTTCCTTTTCCACGATCGAGGCCATGATCAGCGCCTCTTCCGGCGTTTCATAGGGCAGATCCCCCGCTCGGGCCTCCCAAAGCTCCGCCAAGGTCGCCGCCTGCTTGGCGGTCATTTCGGCCAGCAACGCCGCCCTGTCACCGCCCCGGTCCACCTCATAGCTCCCCGGCGAAAGGCTGCCCTCGGGCGGCACATCCGCCACCTCGCCCGCCATGAAGCTGGCCTGCGACAGGGCATTCACAACCTGCCAGCTGGTCACCCCCTCGGCCAGCGTCACCCGGAACCGCAGATCCGGCGCATCGGCCACCTCGGTATATTCCGTCGGAACCTCGCCCGCCGGATCAAAGGCCACCACTTCGACAAAATTCTCCGTCGCCGGGTCCAGCTCGCGCAGTTGAACTTCCGCGGCGACCACCCCGATCCGCAGGTTCACCTCGCGCCCACAGGTCGAAGCCCCGCCCTGCGTCATCGCCCCCAGAACCTCGCCCATCGAGGCACCAGGCTGTACCAGATAGCTGCCGAATTTCAGCGCCTCGGCCTGACCGGAATAATCCGCCCCGATCCGGAAAATCCGCGCGTCGGAGATCACCCCTTGCTCGGCCAGCCTTGCACTGACCTTGCTCAGGCTATCCCCCCGCTCCACCCGCACACAGACCGCATCGGCCAATGGCCCCGGCCCGCGAAATTCCTGCCGCCCCCAGGCGATGATCCCCGCGACCACCACCAGCACGATGATGAACATCGTCAGCGCATTCGAGGCGACAGAACGCCACATCAGTCTTTCACCCGCCCGAGAACGACGCTCGCATTCGTGCCGCCAAAGCCGAACGAGTTCGACAGCGCGATGTCGATTTTCCGCTTCACCGCTTTGTTCGGCGCCAGGTCCAAACGCGGCGCGACTGCCGGATTGTCCAGATTGATCGTCGGCGGCGCCACCTGATCGCGGATCGCCAGAATGCAGAAGATCGCCTCGACAGCCCCTGCCGCCCCCAACAAGTGCCCAATCGACGACTTCGTCGAGGACATCGTGGCTTTGTCTGCCGCATCGCCCATCAGTCGCTCCACCGCGCCCAGTTCGATCGTATCGGCCATCGTGCTGGTGCCGTGGGCGTTGATGTAATCGATCTGGTCCGGCGTCACGCCCGCCCGCGCCAGGGCGGCCTGCATAGACCGATAGCCGCCATCCCCATCCTCGGAGGGGGCCGTGATGTGATAGGCATCGCCTGACAGGCCATAGCCCAGCACCTCGGCATAGATCTTGGCCCCCCGTGCTTTCGCGTGTTCGTATTCCTCCAGCACCACCACGCCCGCGCCTTCGCCCATGACAAAGCCATCGCGGTCGGCGTCATAGGGCCGACTGGCCTTGGTCGGATCATCCGCCCGTTTCGTCGACAACGCCTTGCAGGCGTTGAAACCCGCAATCCCGATTTCGCTGATCGGCGCCTCAGCCCCACCGGCCACCATCACATCGGCATCGCCCCATTGGATCAGCCGCGCCGCATCGCCAATGGCATGGGCGCCTGTTGAACAGGCCGTCACCACCGCATGGTTCGGCCCCTTGAACCCGAAACGAATGCCCACCTGACCGGAAATCAGGTTGATCAGACTGCCCGGAATAAAGAACGGTGAAACCCGTTTCGGCCCCTTCTCCTTGATCAGCACCGCCGTTTCAGCAATCGAGGTCAGCCCCCCGATGCCCGAGCCAATCATCACGCCCGTCCGCAGCTTTTCTTCGTCCGAAGGATTGTCCCAACCCGCATCCCGCACCGCCTGAATGGCGGCGGCCATGCCATAAAGGATAAAGTCATCCACCTTGCGGCGGTCCTTTGGCTCCATCCAGTCGTCCGGGTTAAAGGTGCCGTTGCTGCCATCGCCAAAGGGAATCTCGCAGGCGTATTGCGTCACCACGTTCGTCGTATCGAACCGCGTGATCGGCCCAGCCCCCGATTGGCCCGCCAACAGGCGCGACCAGGTTTCCTCGACCCCCGAGGCCAAAGGCGTAACCATTCCCAGACCCGTGACAACAACCCGACGCATGCAGACAGCCCCTTCAGACGTTAGACCGTTGGACTGATACACGCCCCAAAGCCGCCGCGCAACCAAGCGGCAGCGGCGCGGGCCATATCCTGCTAGGGGCCCTTTGCAGCAAAGGCGTCGATCACCGCCAGATCCAGATGATCCCCCGCATCCTTGCCATAAAAGCAATGGGCCAGCCGCCCGGTTTCATCCAACAGGAAATCGGCCGGCACCCGATGCACCGGCCCGTTCGTCCGTCCCGGCAGGAACCCTTTCGCCATCGCCTGACCCACGACTGACAGCCGCGCACCGCCCCGCAGGAACCCCAGCCAACTGGTTTCCACACCATAGCTTTTGTAAAACGCCATGCGCGCATCCGGCACCATCGGAAACGGCGCATCCTGTCGCCCGACATAGCGCCGCATTTCACGCGGTGGGGACTGGAAGACCGCAATCACCTCCAACCCCTTGCCCTGCCATTCCGCATGACGCCGAATGACCGCGTTGATCCGCATGTTGCACAAGGGGCATGAGGCATAGCGGTAAAACGACAGCAACACCTTTCGTCCCCGCAAGGCCGTCACGGAAACCGGCTGGTCGAAAAGATCCATCGTTTCAAAGGCGGGGGCCATCTGCCCCACAACAAGTCTGGTCATTTTGTTTGCTTTCAGTTCGCTGTGGCCGGGATTGCCTGATTCAAGGCAGGCCAACGGAAGCCGTCCTTCCGCCGTTCCGCCACCGATTCCGCCACCGCCTGACGCCAATCCCCCTTGGGCGCATAGCCCAAAGCATCGCGCGCATGGTCAATCGGGCAGTTCCAATCCTCGCTGACATGAACAATGGACCGTGTCAGGAACGGGGTGGGTGTCGGCAAAGCCTCCATCAATCGGCCAAAGACATAGCCCGACCAATAGGGCGCATGCAGCAAGGGGGCCGGAACACGCGCTTCCCGGGCAATATGGCTGATGACCTGGCGGATGGTCGGCAAAGCGCCCGAATGGATGTTGAAACTTTCATAGGGCTGCAACCCTTCAACCGTTGCCGCCAAGGCGAAAGCCTGCCCCATGTCTTCGGCCGTCACCAAGGGCATCCGCGCCCGGGCCATCCCCAGCCAAGGCACCAACCGTGTTTTCAGGCGGGGGATGATCGCCGGAACCAGACCCAGGCTGTTGCCCTGCCCCACGAAATGGCCAAGCCGCATGTTGAAGGTCCGGAACGACGGGCTGGCCATCTCTTGCATGCGCCGATCCACATCAATCAGCGCATCGACATGCGGCCAGAAACCCGTCTTGCGCGAGGGTGCAAAATCATCAATCGCCGATCCCTTCGACCCCCGATCCGCCACAGCGACGGTCGAGGCCAAAAGGAACCGCCCTACGCCCGCCTTCTGGCCTTGTTCCAGCAGGTCAAGGGCCGGGGTCAGGAACAATTCGCGTTCCTGTTTGGCATGACCCCAAAAGGCCCCCCAGGTCCCCGCATGGCAAACCGCGTCAACGCCCTGCACCACCGCCGCGCGATAGCCCGCATCGGTCAGATCCCCCAAACGCACCTCACCGTGAAAGCCGTCAGGCAGCTTGCTGCGGTCACGGCAGGCGGCCACGGCTTCAACCCCCTGATCGCGCAAAGCCCCAAGTATCCGACGCCCCAGAAAACCTGTCGCCCCCGTCACCAAAACCCGTGTCACCGCAGGATCGCGCTGTTTCATCCTTGAACTCCCTGTTGGGCTTGGCTTGCAGCCAGCCGATCAATCTGCGCCAACACCTCGGCCACGACTTCGTCGATGAAACCGGCCTCGCCGGTCGCATGCGCCATCATCGCCGCACCTTCCAGTTTCACCAGAAGCATCCGCCCTTGCGCCCCGGCTTGGCCCGGCTCCAGCCCCAGCGCTTCGAACTGCTGCCCCGCCCAGGCCGACATGCCCCCCAGCACCGCCCCCATCCGCAGCCCCAGGGAACCCGGCTCTTTGCGCAGTTGTGCGGAAAGCGTTCCAATCGGGCAGCCAAAGCGCATCAACCCTTCCCGATTGCCCAGCACAAAGCCAACAAAAGCCCGCAGCGCCGCTTGCGGCCCGCCTGCAGCTTCGAACCCGACCACGCAGACCGCCATCTGGTCCTCCATCCGTTCCACGATCGAGGCCACCATGTCGTCCCGCGTCTTGTAATAGTAATAGAGCCCCCCCAACGGCATTCCCGCCGCTTCGGCCACATGCGCCAAGGTCAGGCCCGACAGCCCGGATTGATAGGCCACCCGCACCGCCGCATCCTGCAATTCGCCCCGTCTGTCTGACCTTGCCATTTTCGCCTCCATTTATAAGTAAGAAAACTTACTTAATTCTGAAAGTCAAGCCTGCCTTTGGAAATCCTTCCGCGGCCGCCGGTTCAAGCGAAGGCCCCAAAGGGGCCCGAGCGCGAACCGCCCCCCGTTTCAAATGCGCAAAAGAAAACGGCGCCGGCCTAAGGGGCCGACGCCGTTTCAAATTCAAACCGAAAGACGGATCAGGCGGCTTTCGAGATAAAGCCCACTGCATCGCCGAAGGTCTGGATGGTTTCGGCGGCATCATCCGGAATCTCGATCCCGAATTCTTCTTCAAACGCCATCACCAGTTCCACGGTGTCCAGGCTGTCTGCGCCCAGATCGTCGATGAACGATGCGTTCTCGGTCACTTTCTCGGCTTCGACGCCCAGATGCTCGACGACGATTTT
The DNA here is from genome assembly GCF_014652215.1 of Neogemmobacter tilapiae. Classification (GTDB taxonomy): domain Bacteria; phylum Pseudomonadota; class Alphaproteobacteria; order Rhodobacterales; family Rhodobacteraceae; genus Neogemmobacter; species Neogemmobacter tilapiae. Next base: position 508,373 of record NZ_BMYJ01000001.1, read on the forward strand.
CTTCACGCGCTCTGCGATGTCGCTCATGTCCGTTCCTCGCTTTGTGCCGGGCTTATGCTCGGCCTTTGAATACCATCCCCAAGGCACACACCCCAAGGCCGCTGCTGCGCCATGTTAGCGCCCCAGCAGGATCGCGCCGCCTATAGCACAGTCTTGACCGCAGACAAGCCATTTCACAAGCCTGTTGTCGCATCCTCGCCTATTCCAGCGGCAGGGCATTGGCTACCCAGGCCTCTTCCCCACCCCGATACCACAGCACCGAAGCATAACGCCCCAGCGCCGCGGCGCGCAGCGCACCATTGTAAGATGATCGGTCATTCGGCCCATTGCCGAAAAAGATCAGATGAACGCCGGTGTTGCCGCCCGTCACCTCGTTCAGCCAGCCGTCGATGTTTGCTTGGAACGTATCCGTCAGACTGCCGTCCCGCCCGGCCAAAGGTTCGATCAAGGCGCCCGGCAGGCTTTGCCCTTCGCCCCGCGTGTCGATCAAGACCCACTGCTGCCCGTCGTCGGTCAACAGCGTCGCCACGTCCTCGGTCGTCACGATCCGGGCGGTCGCATGGCCGTTCGGCGTCGGCCCCCGGCCCGGCGCTGGAAACAGAACCCGCGTCACCGGAACGCCCATATCGGCCAGTTCGTCAAAGGGTTGCGCGCCGGTAGCGCCCCCTGTTTGCCCCCCCGCCTGCCCTTCCACGAATGGCGCGGTGCTGGCCCCTAGATTGCCCTGGCCGCTGACCGTGCCGCCTGTGCCCGTCGCCTGTTGCGCCGTCCCTGCCGCATAGCCGCCTTGCGTGCCCATCTCGATATCTGAAATCATCACGATCAGATATTCGATCAGGTCATAGCACATGGTGACCGAGCCTTCGCTGGGGCTATACCAAGCGTTCAACTCGCCGCAATCCTTGAAGATCACCGGAATGTCGCGCGGCAGAGCATAATCGGCGGACAAGCCGTCAAGATAGCCTTGGAAGGTCCCCGAATCCCCGATGATGGTCTTGACGAAATTGCCCACCTGACGGCTGGAGGGCTCAAACTGCGCCACCAGCTTGGCCCCCGGCGCGTCGCGCCCCAACATTCCCTCGGGATAATACTCACTGACCCGCGTATGCGGCGCCAGAATTGTCCGCCAGGCACGGTTCTGCTTGGTGAACTCCTCGCCACAGCGCGACAGCGTGCGTTCATCCATATTGACCGCCTCGGCAATGCCGCCGAACAGGCCCGGATTGCCGCCATAGATCACGCAATAGGTATTGCGGAACCGCTTTAGATCCGCCGTATGCTCATCCTGCCACGGCACGCCCGACTGACCCTGCTGCTCGGCCATCATCCCGCTGTAATACCATTGCAGGGCCGCATACAAAGCCATGTCTTGGTTGATCTTGTTCGCCTCGGCGCTGCCGCCGTCCAAGGCCCCCGGCGAGGAAATCCTGAGCGCCGAGAAAATATCCACCGCATCCTCTTCTGGCCCGGTCGAGGGCAATTGCAACTCGCCGATCAGCGCGTGGCCGAACTCATGCAGGAAAATGCCCGTCAGAACCCCCAGATAGGTCGAGGTGATCCGCCCCGATTCGCCGTCAAACATCGGCAGGGGCCCACCGCCATCACCCGAGGCCGCCGCCACCTCGCCCGTGCCAGTCTGCTGCTGGATGTTCGACACATGAAAGCCCGAAACAAAGAACCGCCCCGGATTATAGGCGACGACACCGATTTCCGTGCCCTGGGCGGGATGCCCGTCAATCTGGCCCAGAACCTGCCCGTTCACCTGAAACTGCACCGAACCTGGGAATTCCGAAAGTGAGACGATGTCGGAACCGTCCATTTTGGCCACACCATTCAGGCGTCCGATTTCCTGCACATCGCTGCCAACAAAGCAGGTCAGCACAGCGTTCGCCTGCGCCGTGATTTCGCCCAGACAGGAATTGCCGTTGTCGCGGTTCTGGATCATCAGCCCAAAGGTCGAACTGGCGATGTCTTCCGCGCTCATCTGTTCGGTCGGGTAAAACGCCCCCTGCACGGAACTGACCCGCCCGTTCTGGTCGGCCCAGCCGACATCGACCACATAGCCAAAGGTATCGTTCTGGGCGCCCGCGTTTTCCAGCACGAACCAGCCGTCTTGGGTATAGGCCGACCAGCCTTCACGGACGGGCTTTGTCGCCACCACATCGGCAAAGGGCTGACCCATAATCCGCGCCACTTCGGGATCACCCGCCCCGGTGGCTTGCCCCCCCGTTCCCAGCCCGCCCCCTTCGGCAGGCACGTCAAAGATGGCAAAATCGGCCACCGCAAACTGCCCCCGGTCATAGGTCATGAGGCCGATGTCGGCGCCCAAGGCGGCAGAGCCCGCGATTTCGCCGATCACCTGCCCGTTCACACTGAACTGGGCCGCGCCCGGAATTTCCAGCACTTCCAGAACGTCCGAACCATCCATCCGGGCGACGCCTGTCACATTCGCGATGGTGTTCGACTGACCATTCTCGTTGCAGAACAGCACGGCGCTGCCGCCCACCGTCACCTCGGCCACGCAGATCGCCCCGGCCTGCGGGTTTTCAAAGACGATGCCCGTGGCCGCTGTGCCCTCATCGGCCTGCATTGCCACATTGACCTGCGTCACGCGCCCCGAGTCTGGCGCTTGGCCCGCATTCACCGAAAGGACCAGTTCCGCCCCATCCTGATCATTGCGCAGGATGAACCATTCCCCTTCGACCGAACCCGACCAAGACCCCGTGATTCCGGTCTCGGCCACCCCGGCCAAGGGGCCCAGCATGGTTTCATGATCGGCAAGGGCCGGGCCACCCAGGGCCAGCAAAGAGACGGCAAAAAAGAATCGGGTCATCGAAAAGCCTCCACAACAATGAAGGGCCGTCCCCACGGCCCGCCGCCGCCGTCACACCCCTACATCATGGCCATACCGCCGTTCACGTGCAAGACTGTTCCGGTGACATAACCCGCCTCAAGACTGGCAAGATACAGCACCGCCGCCGCGATTTCTTCGGATGTGCCCATCCGGCCTGCGGGAACCTGCCCCAAAATCTTGCCTTTCTGTTCGTCGTTCAGCTTGTCGGTCATCGCCGTGGTGATGAAACCCGGGGCAACGCAGTTCACGGTGATTCCCCGGCTTGCGACCTCGGCCGCCAAGGATTTCGACATACCGACCATCCCGGCCTTGCTGGCCGCATAGTTGCCCTGCCCGGCATTCCCCGTCGCCCCCACGACGGACGAAATGTTTACAATCCGCCCCCAGCGCGCTTTCATCATGCCGCGGATCACCCCCCGGCACAGCCGGAAGGTTGAGGTCAGGTTCACGTCGATCACCGACTGCCATTCCTCATCCGACATACGCATGAACAGATTGTCCTTGGTGATGCCCGCATTGTTCACCAGCACATCCACCGACCCCATCACCTCGGCCGCTTGTTTCGGCAAAGCCTCCACCGCCGCCGCATCCGACAGGTTGCAGGTCAGCACATGCGCCCGCGAACCCAGTTCCGCCGCCAGTTCCTCCAAAGGCCCCAACCGCGTGCCCGAAAGCGTCACCGTCGCCCCCGCCTGATGCAGCCCCCGCGCAATCGCCGCCCCGATCCCGCCCGAAGCCCCGGTCACCAGCGCATTCTTACCCGTCAGATCAAACATCTTGCCGTCCTTCTGTCTCATTCATCTTGCCAAAAATACCTCGGGGGGCGCGGGGGGCTGGCCCCCCGCCTTGGCCCGATTAAAGCGCCTTCGCCGCCGCCACATCCTCCGGCGTTCCGACCGCCCGCAAGGTTGCCGCTTCCACCGTCCGCTTGATCATGCCCGAAAGCGCCTTTCCGGCCCCCACTTCCCAGTATTCCGTCACCCCGGCACGCTCCATCCACATAACCGATTCCCGCCAGCGCACCGAACCTGTCACCTGCGCCACCAACAGCGCCCGGATCCGGTCCGGTTCTGTCACGGCTTCGGCCCGCACATTGGCCACCACGGGCACGCGCGGCGCAGAGATCACCACCCCCGCCAGCGCCTCGGCCATCACATGGGCGGCGGGCTGCATCAGCGCGCAATGGAAAGGTGCGCTGACCGGCAGCAAGAGCGCCCGCTTGGCCCCCTTGGCCTTTGCAATCTCCAAAGCCCGCTCCACTGCGCCCTTATGCCCCGAAACCACCACCTGCGCGGGGTCGTTGTCATTCGCCGCTTGGCACACCTCGCCCTGCGCCGCTTCTTCGGCCACCGCCGTCGCCCCGGCGAAATCCAGCCCCAGCAGCGCCGCCATGGCCCCCACGCCCACCGGCACCGCCTCTTGCATGGCCTTGCCACGAATGCGCAGCAGACGCGCCGTATCGGCCAAACCGATCGCCCCCGCCGCACAAAGCGCCGAATATTCCCCCAAGGAATGCCCCGCCACAAAGGAGGCCATTTCCAGCCCCATCCCTTCGGCCTCCAAAGCCGCCAGCGCCGCCATCGACGTAGCCATCAGCGCGGGCTGTGCGTTCTGCGTCAGCGTCAGTTCGGCAATATCGCCTTCCCAGATCAGGCTGGACAGCTTTTCATCCAAAGCCTCATCGACCGCCTCAAAAACCGCCCGCGCGGCCGGATAAGCCTCGGCCAGCGCGCGCCCCATGCCGATGGTCTGCGCCCCTTGCCCCGGAAATACGAATGCACGGCTCATCGCGCGCCCCCCTTTTGCTCTTGTTCACCCGGAATAAGCGCAAGCCCCGCCTCTTGGCAATCATCCCCCGCACAACAAATGTGCGCCGACCCCGCGAAGGTTTTACCTGCCCCGCGCGTAACAGCATGGTAATCCGCCCTCAAACAACCACCCGAAGGTTCCCATGCCCACGCAAAACACCACACAAAGTTATGGCAGCGTTGCCCGCACCTTTCACTGGCTGACGGCCCTTTTGATCCTGTCCGCCATCGGTCTTGGCCTTTATGCCGAAAGCCTGCCCTATGACACGGGCGAGGCTTTGGCCGCCAAGGCCCAAGTCTTTTCCCTGCATAAAACGGTCGGTATCGCCGCCTTTTTCGTGGCTCTGGCCCGCATTCTGTGGGCTTTCACCCAACCCCGCCCCACCACCTTGCACCCCGACCGCAAACTGGAAACGCTGGCCGCCGAATTCGTGCATTGGTCGCTTTATGCCGCCATGCTGATCGTGCCCCTGTCGGGCTGGATCACCCATGCCGCCACCACCGGCTTTGCGCCGATCTATTGGCCCTTGGGGCAGGATCTGCCCTTGGTTCCCAAATCTGAATCCGTCGAACATGCCGCAGGCTTTGCCCATTGGCTGTTCGGCAAAGTGCTGATCGTCAGCCTGATCCTGCATGTGGCCGGTGCCATAAAGCATGTGGTCATTGACCGCGATGCCACCCTTTCCCGCATGGTCACAGGCCGCAGCGCCGGGCCGGAACACCCCGCCCACCACCACCGCGCGCCCATGTTTGCCGCCTTGGCACTTTACGCCGCAGGAACCGCCGCCGCGCTGTCGATGACGGGCGAGGCCCCCGCCCCGCAGGCCGAACAGGCCGCAGCACCCGCCGCCACCACCGGCAACTGGCAGGTCGCTGAGGGGACTTTGGACTTTTCGATCCGCCAGATGGGGTCCGATGTGACCGGCAACTTTGCCAACTGGCAGGCCGAAATCCGTTTTGACGATGCCGCCACCACCGAAAGCCGGGGCAAGGTTGTCGTCACCATCGACACCACCTCGTTGACGCTTGGTTCTGTCAGCGATCAGGCCAAGGGGCCCGAATTCTTTGATGTCGCCACCCATCCCAAGGCCATCTTTACCGCCGATCTTTTGGCACAGGCCGATGGAACTTATCTCGCCAAGGGCGAACTTGATCTCCATGGGATCAAAGCCCCGCTCGACCTGCCCTTTGCCCTGACGATTGACGGCGACAAGGCCATGATGACCGCCACCACCACGCTGGACCGCCGCGATTACCAGATGGGGGCCGCCTACCCCGACGAATCCTCGGTCGGTTTTGTGGCGACGGTCACGGTCAACCTCACCGCCAACCGCGTGAAGTAAAAAAAGGGGCCGCCTGGAACATCCGGGCGGCCCGACACTCGTTACACTGGGAAAGTCTTATTCGGCCTTTTGCGCCTCGACCGAGATTTCCACCTGCACTTCATCGCTTATGAAGGGGGTGAACATGCCCAGATTGTATTCCGAACGCAGCAGGGTCGTCGTCGCGCTGAAACCAGCCCACGGCAGTTTCGCCATCGGATGCTCGCCCGCTTGGTTCAGCGTCGCATCCAGAACCACCGATTTCGTCACGCCATTCAGCGTCAGGTCGCCGGTGATTTTCGCGGTCTTTTCGCCGGTCACTTCGATGCCGGTCGAGGTGAAGGTCACCATCTCATCGTCCGTTGCATCGAAAAAGTCTTTCGACATCAGGTGATCGAAACGTTCCTGCCAGCCGGTCAGCATGGTTTTCACCGGGAAGGACACCGTCACCGAGGACGCCGCCGGATCGGCCTGATCAAACTGGATTTCGCCCGCAAAGCCCGAGAACATGCCATAGCCGGTCGAATAGCCGAGGTGATTATAGCTGAACACAATCTGGCTGTGGCTGCTGTCCAGCGTGTATTTTTCCGGTGCGGCAAAGGCCGGCAGGGCAATCAGGCTGGCCAGCAGGGCCGAGGTCGCAAGGGTTTTCATTCGTCTCTCCTAGGGTTTCGGGACTTGTGCCCGTCTCAGACCCTTGGCAAATCAACATAAAACGCGATTCCCGCAATTCTGCACCTGCGAACAGAACCTGTTTGCCAGCGAACGCCCCTCACGCATATGTCAGGGAATAGGAAATCCGCTTGATCCCCCAGCCCCCATCTGTATAAGGCCCCATCCCGCCGTTCATCTTTTTGACCGGCGCACTCCCTCGTGGACAGACCTGGCGGGGTTGGTTTGTCCGGTGAAAGGCGCCTTGAACAAGGAATGCTACATGCCGCTTTACGAGCATGTCTTCATTGCGCGTCAGGATCTGTCCAACGCGCAGGCCGAAGGGCTGATCGAACATTTCTCCACGGTGATCGCGGACAACGGTGGCAAAATCGTTGAAAACGAATACTGGGGCGTCAAGACGATGGCCTACAAGATCAACAAGAACCGCAAGGGCCACTATGCCTTCCTGAAATCGGATGCGCCTGCCGCTGCCGTTCAGGAAATGGAACGCCTGATGCGCCTGCATGACGATGTCATGCGCGTTCTGACCATCAAGGTTGACACGCATGCCGAGGGCCCTTCGGTCCAGATGCAAAAGCGTGACGAGCGTGAGCGTGGCGATCGTGGTGACCGCGACGGGGGTGGATTCGGTGGCGGTGAACGCCGCGAACGTCCGTCCTTCGGCGGCGACCGTCGTTGATAGCTGGCATCAGGAAAGGCTTGTAAAAACATGGCTACCAAACCGTTTTTCCGTCGCCGCAAAGTTTGCCCCTTCTCGGGCGACAATGCTCCGGCGATCGACTACAAAGACACCCGCCTGCTGCAACGCTATATCAGCGAACGCGGCAAGATCGTGCCGTCGCGGATCACCGCCGTCTCGGCCAAAAAGCAGCGCGAACTGGCAACGGCGATCAAACGCGCCCGTTTCCTGGCGCTTCTGCCCTACGCCGTGAAGTGAGGGGGATGAACCAATGCAAGTGATTCTTCTTCAGCGCGTGGCCAAACTGGGTCAGATGGGCGATGTCGTCAAAGTGAAGGACGGCTATGGCCGGAACTTCCTTTTGCCGCAAGGCAAGGCGCTGCGCGCCAACGAGGCGAACATCAAATCGTTCGAGGCCCGCAAAGCCCAGCTTGAGGCGCAAAACCTTGAGACCAAAAAAGAGGCCGATGCCGTTGCAGCCAAGCTGGACGGCACGACCTATGTCATCATCCGTTCCGCTTCGGATTCGGGCGCGCTTTATGGTTCGGTGACGGGCCGTGACGCAGCCGAGGCCGCGGATGCCGCCGGCTTTACCTTTGATCGCGGCCAGGTCGTTCTGGACCGTCCGATCAAAGAACTGGGCCTGCACACCGTGACCGTGGTGCTGCACCCGGAAGTCTCGGCCAAGATCGTGCTGAACGTCGCCCGTTCGAACGAAGAAGCCGAACTGCAAGCGTCGGGCAAATCGATCCAAGAACTGGCCGCCGAAGCAGAAGCTGCGGCCGAGTTCGAGATCGCCGAACTGTTCGACGAAATGGGCGCAGCCCAGGACGGCGAAGACCTTTAAGCCTTTTCAAAGGCTTGACAAGAAACCGTGCTGGGCAACCGGCGCGGTTTTTTGTTGTGCAATCTTGGGCTACAAATTTATTTATTGTGGTCCAAGATTTGTGTACTACAAAATTAATTTCTGTAGTACATACTTGAGCCAAACACAGGCAGCCTCATGATCCCCATCAAACTCAGCACCACGGCACAAAACGCCTACCATGATCTGGTCCGCAGCCTGTATCGGACAGAGTTTGCAGGAACCGGGGGGCCAGCCTTTCTGGAAACACGTGGGACGCGCCGTTATTGGTATGAACGGCAACGTGTCGGAAGCAGCGTCAAAAAGCGCTATCTGGGCGAAGACAATGCCGAAACCGCCGCCTTTCTGGCCGAACGCGATAGCCTGCGCCAAAACGCCGAAGAAGCGCGCAGCCACCAGTCGCGGCTTGTGCGGCTGTTGCGCGCCGAAGGCATGACGCCGACAGACACTGTCAGCGGCCCCATTCTGTTCGCCATGGCCAAACTGGGGGTCTTCCGCTTGGGCGGCACCATTGTCGGAACCCAAGCCTTTCGCCTGTACGAGGGCGAATTGGGCCTGCAATTTGCCTTTGATCAGACCACCCAGACGGGCGACATCGACATCGCACAATTTGAAACCCTGTCTTTGGCCTTGGGCGACCAGGTCGAGGAATCCCTTGCCAAGACTTTTCAGGATTTGGAGTTCGCGCCCGTCCCTTCCCTGAAAAAGTCCGCCACTTGGCGCTGGCGGCAGACGAAATCCGACACGCTGGTCGAATTCCTCACCCCCTCTTTCCGCCCGGAAGAAGACATCCGCCCCCTGCCCGCCTTGGGCGTCTCGGCCCAGTCGCTGCATTTCCTGAACTACCTGATCGCTGAACCGATCAAGGCGGCCGCCCTTTATCGTTCAGGCGTTCTGGTGCAAATACCGCGCCCCGAACGCTATGCTATCCACAAGTTGATCGTCGCAAGCCGCCGCCAAGGCGGGCCAGATGCCATAAAATCCCGCAAGGATCGTCTACAGGCTGATTTTCTTATCCGCGCCTTGGCAATAGATCGACCTGAAGATCTTAGGGATGCGTATCAAGACGCTCTCTCTCGTGGCACGAAATGGCAGGAACATATTCATGCCAGCCTGAACCTGCTGGCAGGTGCGAAAAAGACCTTAGACAACCTATAAAAAAGCCGCCCCAAAGGGCGGCTTTTCCAAAACACGTCTCAACGAACCTTACAGCTCGTCAAGCTTTTCGACGGCCGCTTGCAGGTCTTCCTTGCTCACGTCCTTCTCCGTCACCTTGGCCCCAGCCACGATGAAATCGACAACCTTGTCTTCAAAGATCGGCGCCCGCAGCTGTTGCTGCATCTGTGCGTTCTTCTGGATGAATTCAAAGAACGCCCGCTCTTGGCCCGGATACTGCCGCGCCGCTTGCAGAACGGCTTGCGTCATTTCCTGATCCGTCACCTGCACGTCAGCCTTCCGACCGATTTCGGCCAGCAGCAGGCCCAGACGCACCCGGCGCTCGGCCAGTTTCTTGTGCTCTTCCGTCGGCTCCATATGGCCATGGTTGTGGTCATGCACATCCGGGTTTTCTTCGTGCCACAGTTGGTGCGCGATCTGCCCCGCTTCGGCATCCACCAAAGCCTGCGGCAGGTCGAACGACACCATCCCATCCAACTGATCCAGCAGCGCCCGCTTCATCACGGCCCGCGATGCGCCCTTGTATTCGCTCTCAAGGCTGGTCGCCACTTGTGCTTTCAGCGCGGCCAGATCTTCGGCCCCGAATTTCTTCGCCAGCTCGTCGTCAATTTCCGCCGCTTTCGGCTCTTTCACGGCTTTCACCGTACAAGCGAAAACCGCCGCTTTGCCGGCCAGATGCTTGGCACCATAGTTTTCCGGGAAGGTCACGTTCACCGTCACCTCATCCCCAGCCTTGGCCCCCACCAACTGCGCCTCGAATCCCGGGATAAAGCTGTTCGACCCCAGAACCAGCGGATAATCCTCGGCCGAACCGCCGGGGAACTCTTCGCCGTCCACACTGCCTTTAAAGTCGATCACGATCTGATCGCCGTCTTTCGCCTTCGAACCTTTTTTCCGGTCTTCGAACGACTGGCTTGAGGCCGCCAGATTTTTCACCGCTTCTTCAATCGCCGCATCGTCCGCTTTCACGATCAGCTTTTCCAGCGTGATTTTCGACGCATCCACTTCCGGGATCGGCGGCAGCACGTCATAGCTGATGTCCACAACGACATCCTGACCTTCTTTCCAGGACTCGCCGTTCTGCATCTTCACTTCCGGCTGAAGCGCCGGACGGTCGCCCGTTGCGTCGAAATGCGCCTTCATCTTGGCGTCGATCGCGTCCTGCATTGCCTCGCCCAGCATCCGCTGACCGAATTGCTTGCGCAGCATTGCCAAAGGCACTTTGCCCTTGCGGAAACCTTTGATTTCCACATCGGGCTGCGCTTCCAGCAGCTTGTCCGTAACCGTTTTGTCAAGCTCGGCCGCCGACACGGTGATCGTATAGCCGCGTTTCAGGCCTTCGTTCAGGGTCTGGGTGACCGTCATGCTTTATCCGTCCTTCACATCTCTCTGGTGCGGGTGGAGGGACTTGAACCCCCACGCCTCGCGGCGCCAGAACCTAAATCTGGTGCGTCTGCCAATTTCGCCACACCCGCATTTCTTGCAAAAAAGAACCGTCCGCCCCGCTGCCGGGCCGGAACCGCCGCCTTTTGCAAATTCGCTGCCTTCTAGCAAAGCGGATGGGCGGATGCGAGAGGAAAATTTGACCGCAACTTTGGCCCGCTGTCGCAACAAAGGCGCTGAAATTTCCCTTGCGAAAATTGCCCGTCAGGGTGATCTATAAAGCAAGCGTCTTGGGGGAAGACATGGAAGAACGGTCGCGCCAGCGGCAAGAAAACGGCGGGTCAGGCACACAGGGTGCCCGGGCTGTCTTGGCGGGTGAACTGGTGCTGGACACGCCGGTTCTGACGCTGCAAGGCCCTGTCAAGGTTCAGGATTTGCGTTTGGGTGACCGGGTCGTTACGCGCAACGGCGCGCGGCAGATCATGGCCATCGCGGCGCGGACCGTGGCCTTGGCCAGTGTCGTGCGGCTGGGCGAAAGCACCCTTGGGGTTGATTTGCCATCGCAAGATCTGCTGCTGTCGCCCGAACAGCCGGTTCTTGTGCGTGATTGGCGGGCGCGGGCGCTTGCGGGGGCCGGTCAGGCGCTCGTTCCGGCGGGGCGATTGGCGGATGATGCTTTCATCCGCCCCGAATCTGCCGTCAGCCTTCAGGTCTTTCGCCTGACCTTTGACGCGCCGACCGTGTTTTTCGCGGCGAACCTAGAGTTGGCAGGCTAAAGCCCCAGCTTGCGAAAGACCTTGGGCAGTTCTTCGGGCAGATCCTCGGCAATCAGGCCGGGGCCAAAGGACAGGGCACATTCGACATGCAGCCAAGCCGCGGTTTGTGCGGCGCTGAAAGGGTCAAGGCCCCGCGCCAACAGGCCCGTGATAAAGCCCGCCAGCACATCGCCCGACCCGGCAGTCGCCAGCCAAGGGGCAGCCCGTTCATACACCGCCGCGCTGATGGCACAGCGGCCTTCGGGGTTGGCGATGACTGTGTCGGGGCCTTTGAACAGCACAACACATCCGGCCCGCTTCGCGGCCTCACGCGTGGCATCGACCTTGGAATAAGCGGGGCCTATGGTGGCGGGGGCGTTCAGTTTCTCGGCGATGTCGGGGAACAGGCGGGCAAACTCGCCAGCATGGGGCGTCAGGACGCAATCCTTGTGGAGCGCGGCGAACAGCGCCGGATCAGCGGCAACAAGGGTCAGGGCGTCAGCGTCCAGAACCGTCGATCTGGGCTCGCCCCGACTCTGATCCAACGCCGCCCCCACCAACGCCTTGCCCCGCGCATCCAGCCCCAAGCCCGGCCCCAGACACAGCGCATTGATCCGCTTGTCCTGCAAAGCCCCCGCCAAATCCGCCCCATCCCCCACCGCGCGCAACATAATGGCATCCAAACGCGCCGCATGTTCCGCCATGGCCTCCCCCGAGGCCCCCACCGAAACCACCCCCGCCCCAACCCGCAAAGCCCCCCGCGCCGCAAGCCGCGCGGCCCCGCCGTGATGTGGAGGGCCAGAGAGGATGAGGGCGTGGCCGTGGTTGTATTTGTGGCCCTCCGCCTTTCCCAAGACTTCAAGCTGTATGACCGCAGGACCAAGAAATTGAGGTTCAGTCATTGGCCAACCCAATATCCACAACAACGATCTTGCCGCAATGACGTGCACAGTTGAGTACTCTGTGTGCCCGCTTCATGCGGTGAAATGTGACTGTCATGTCGAAAAAGGCGATCCTTTGTGGGTCAATGTAGGACACAGTTTTTGCAAGATCCTCTGGCGGATGGTCTACAACTTCACCGGTGTCGCTGTTGAACCCGGAAGGGATGTCGATGGCAATCGCTTTGGCCACGTCCTTGTGCCAATGAATCCGGTCAAAGGCCTCGCGCCAATAGGCGTCTATTGGTCGCGATAGCCCAATGCCGAAAAGTGCATCGATTATCAGCTCCCGTCCTTCAAACCCACCACTAGATGCAGCAATAAGTGCCAAATAGTCGAGAACCTCGCCACCAACTTCGCGCCACCGCTCATAATTCACCCGTGCGTCCGCTGGCAGCCGCGCCGCCTCCCCATACAGGAACACCTCCACCGCCCAGCCCCGTTCCCGCAGCAGCCGCGCCACCACGAAACCGTCGCCCCCGTTGTTCCCCGGCCCGCACAGCACCACCGCCCGCCGTTCCCCTGTGGCAAGTTCCGGCCATTCCTCCAGAATCGCGGAAACCACCCCGGCCCCGGCCCGCTCCATCAACTCCAGCCCCGTCACCGTGCCGCTGGCGATCGCCGCCGCCTCGATCGCCCGCATCTGCGCTGCCGTCAAAAGCTCCATTCCGCCCCCAAAGTTTTCAAACCGCCCAGACAATCATCACATCGCACAATATTTCATCACATGCCCAGATTTCCACCGCAACCGCCCAGCCCCTGATCCGCCCCCGATTGTCGCCCCCAGCCGAACATGATCAGACGACTAACACATGTTGCGGGGGAGTCGGCCCATGAAGAAGATCGAGGCGATCATCAAGCCGTTCAAGCTGGATGAGGTCAAGGAAGCGCTGCAAGAGGCGGGCGTGCAAGGCCTGTCGGTGACCGAGGTCAAAGGCTTTGGCCGTCAAAAGGGCCATACGGAACTGTATCGCGGTGCCGAATATGTCGTCGATTTCCTGCCCAAAGTGAAGATCGAGGTTGTCCTGTCGGATGACATGGTGGAAACCGCCGTCGATGCAATCATCGCGGCCGCCCGCACCGATAAGATCGGCGATGGCAAGATCTTTGTCAGCCCCGTGGAACAGGTGATCCGCATCCGCACCGGCGAAACCGGCGACGACGCGATCTGATGAATTCGGGCAGGGCCAAGGCCCGCCCGTCGTGACGAATCCAAGGTAGAGGAAACCCTGATGAGCAAGGTCAAAGCAGCTCTGAAGTTGATGAAGGACGAGGAAGTCGAATACGTCGACATTCGCTTCACCGATCCGAAAGGCAAGCTTCAGCACGTCACCCTGGTCGCCGATCTGGTCGACGAGGACTTTTTCGAAGAAGGCTTCATGTTCGATGGCTCGTCCATCGCGGGCTGGAAATCGATCGATCAGTCCGACATGAAGCTGATCCCGGATGCCGGTTCGGTCTATATCGACCCCTTCTATGCCGAGAAAACCCTCTGCGTGCATTGTGATGTGGTCGAACCCGACACGGGCGAGGCCTATTCTCGCTGCCCACGCCAGACGGCGATCAAGGCCGAGGCCTACCTGAAAGCCAGCGGCATCGGCGATGCCGCCTATTTCGGGCCGGAAGCCGAATTCTTCCTGTTCGACGACGTGCGCTATTCGGTCACGCCGCGCAAAGTGGCCTATGAGATCGACGCCGAAGCGGCAGCTTGGAACACCGACACGGTGCGCGAAGGCGGCAACTATGGCCATATCGCGGGCCACAAGGGCGGCTACTTCCCGGTGAACCCGGTGGACGAGGCGCAGGACATCCGCGGCGAAATGCTGTCGACGATGAAACGCATGGGCATCCGCGTTGACAAGCATCACCACGAAGTGGCGACCTGCCAGCACGAGCTGGGGATGATCTTCGGTGGTCTGGTCGAACAGGCCGACAACATCCAGAAATACAAATACGTGATCCACAACGTGGCCCACGCCTATGGCAAGACCGTGACCTTCATGCCGAAGCCCATGAAGGGCGACAACGGCTCGGGGATGCATGTGAACATGTCGATCTGGAAAGACGGCAAGCCCTTGTTCGCAGGCGACAAATACGCCGATCTTTCGCAGGAAGCCCTGTATTTCATCGGCGGGATCCTGAAACACGCGAAAGCGCTGAACGCGATCACCAACCCTTCGACCAACAGCTACAAGCGTCTGATCCCCGGCTTTGAAGCCCCGGTTCTGCGCGCCTATTCGGCCCGCAACCGGTCGGGCTGCGTCCGGATTCCGTGGACCGAATCGCCGAAAGCGAAACGCGTCGAAGCCCGCTTCCCCGATCCGTCGGCAAACCCCTATCTGGCCTTTGCCGCGCTGATGATGGCCGGTCTCGACGGGATCAAAAACAAGATCGATCCGGGCCCGGCTTCGGACAAAGACCTGTATGACCTGCCGCCGGAAGAACTGGCCGCCATCCCGACCGTCTGCGGCTCGCTGCGCGAAGCGCTGCTGGAGTTGGAAAAGGACATGGACTTCCTGCTTGTCGGCGACGTGTTCACCCGCGACCAGCTGGAAGGCTATATGGCGCTGAAGTGGGAAGAAGTGTACGCCTACGAGCATACGCCCCACCCGGTGGAATACCAGATGTACTATTCCTGCTAAGTCGCGGGTATTGAACGGAAAGGGCGGCCTTCGGGCCGCCCTTTTGCTTTGCAATCCGCACCGCCACCACGCATCGCGCCCCCCCTCCCCCTTGTGGGGAGGGGATGGGGGTGGGGGCTTTCGCGCTACCTCTGCCCGGCCCGCGTCAGGCTTTCCCGCGCATCCTCGGGCAGCCCCGCCACATCCCAGACATAGGTATGGATCGAAAACACCATCACCCCGGTCTCGGGCAACCGCAAAATCGTCTGCCTTTCACTGCGCAAATACCCCGTCCCCGGCGCAGGTCTTGCGCGCGGCGCAGCCCCCGGTTCCAAAGGCGCCTGCCACAGACGCGCATTGTCATAGGTCAGCCAATTCGCCCGCCAGACCGGCATTTCCGGGCGGATCAGATCAAACATCCGCTGCACCCTTTTGCCCAAGTCGGGCGTGTATTCATGCACCGGCGCATGAATGGCCATCATCGGCTGCATGAATTTGTCTACCAGCCGCCAAAACGCCGGGAACAGCAGTACCGCGCCCACCAGGACATGCTCATCCCCCCGCTTGTCCAGCAAACAAAGGTCTTCCTGCACTAAAAGCGCCAGCGTCCCCATCGGATCATCCCGATCCAAGGACACCGTCACCCCATCGGGCCGCAGCACCTTGTCCGGCCCGACGCGATAGCCCGCATCCTGCCCAATCTCGGCCAGAACCAGATCCAGCAATTCCACCGCCGCAGGCCGCGCCGCCTCATCCAGCATCACCCCCGCCGCGCGGCGCTCGGCCAGATACACCGCTCGCGCCGCCATCTGCCCCGCAAAGGCCTCATCCCGCACCAACCACGGCCCCTTCAGGGGCTGAGTCCCCGGCAAACGCGACAAAACGGGATCATCCCAAGCCCGAAAGGGCAGCTCACTCTGCAAGATCATCGGTTCCATGCCACAGGTCTAAGACTGCCTTTCCGTCCTGCCAAGTCCTGAACGACCGCCCCATAAGGGTAGGGTTTCCATCACTTGCCCAAGCCCCGCGCTTGACTTCACTCTGCGAACAGTCAGGCGAGTGCTTCATGACAAAGATACAACCGATGCCACATCCAAGGCAAAACCCGCGCGCCGCGATTGGGATGATCGGGTTAAGCCTTGGCATCTTGGGCTTGTTGGTTGGTCTCCTATGGGGGTTACCCAGCCAGGACGAAGCCCACATCTACAGATATGGAGATCGACTCTATCCTTCTCTCGTATTCCTCCCAATCTTCGCTTTTATCTCGGGCTTCGGTCTTGCCATTCCGCTGGCTTGCTTTTGGGTCAATCGCCGCAATCTTCGCGCCGTCCTTCGTTTTACTTGGGGGCGCGGCCTTTCTGCGCTCATCATGGCCGCGCTGATGCCCGCAGGGTTCGTTGGGATCATTCCGGTCTGGCTTTGGATAGTGCTGGGCTTCAACGGGCTTCAACTCAAACATCCAGATGATTTGTCTAACTTCTTTCTATCGTCGCCTTCATCCGTCCAAAGCTTCATCTACGCCCTAGCCGCCCTTGGACTGATCACAGTCGCTACATTTTCCATGATTTATGGCCTGCGCAAACGATGGCGTATTCCAGCCCTCATCTTCCTTTGGCTGGGCATTTCAGCAACGTTGGTTCTGAGCGGTTTCTGGTTTGCCTTTGTGCTTTGATGTCGCGAACAAGAAATTCGCAAGTCATTGATGAACAATGCTTAAATTTTTAGGCCGGTGCGCTGCGCTTGCCCGTACCCGTCCTAAAGTCTAACGGCCACTAACCCTTTGCTTCGGCCCGGGCCTACACTGATTCCCCGCGCCCGGCCATCTGCCCGCAAACGCTTCATCCCGCAGCAGCCAAGGCCCGCTTAGGGGCTGCGTCCCCGGCATGCGGGACAAAACGGGATCATCTCAGGCCCGAAACGGCAGTTCTGTCTGTAATATCATCGGTTCCATGCCCCAACCCAAACCACGCTGCCTGGCCCCGTCAAAGCGGCAGATCGGCCAGCAGTCCCAGATGATCCGACCCAAGGGCGGGTCTCGCTGTGACAAAGCCCCCCTTTGGCCCCAGCACATGATCAATCCCAATGGGCACCCAGCCCCCGAAAAGCGGATAGGTCATCCGCACTGGCCCCGCCTGCTCCACCCCAACAGCATCGCGCACCATGGACAATGCGGACGACCATCGCACCATATTGAAATCTCCTGCCATGATCACCGGCCCTTCCAGCCCTTCCAGAACAGGCAACAATTCATGGACATGCGCGGCCTGCCCATAGGGCCAGGGCCAATGAAGATGGATCGACACCAACCAGACCGGTCCTTTGCCCGGAACATCGACCTGCATCGCGGCCATCCCTTTTGCACAAATCCTTTGATTGGGCACGGGCTCAAACGCGGACAGCACGGCGACGCCGCCCACGGCGGCAAAAGGGCAGAAGTGCTGATGGGGCAGCACATCTTTCAGATCGGACAGCAAAATCAGGTTCGGTTCAGAAACCTCTTGCAGGGTCACCACATGCGCGCCCGAGGCCCGGATATCCGCCACCAACCCCGCCAAATCATCGTTCCGAAACAACATGTTCTTTTGATACAGCCGTAGATCGCCCCCTTGATGGGGCACATTCGCCATCTGCCAAACCAAGGGGCCGCCGAAACCCAAGGCCGCCAGCAAAGCCATCAAAGCGCCCTTTCGATCCCCGATCAGCATGACCACCCCAAGGATCGCCAGCGCACCGGCCAAATACAGCCGGAACACCGCCAAAGAATCCCCGATAGGATGCCACGTGCCCAACAAGCCACCGACCAATCCCAGCAAGGTCAAAATTGCAAAAAATCGAATGATCATTCCGTCCTCCATCAATCTGGCCCGTCTACCCCCGCATTCTCGTAGTCTTTCCCCAGAAATCCCCCAGCTTTGCTTGCACCCAGCCCCCCATCCCACTATGCCCGCCTCAACCCAATCCAGCACAGGTCACGCGCATGATCCCCCGCTATTCCCGCCCCGAGATGGTCGCCCTCTGGTCGCCCGAAACCAAATTCCGCATCTGGTTTGAGATTGAGGCCCATGCCTGCGACGCCCAAGCCGCCCTTGGCGTCATCCCCAAGGCCAATGCCGAGGCGGTTTGGAAAGCGAAAGACGTGGAATTCAACGTCGCCCGCATTGACGAGATCGAAGCCGTCACCAAACATGACGTCATCGCCTTCCTCACCCATCTGGCCGAAATCATCGGCTCGGACGATGCCCGCTTTGTGCATCAGGGCATGACCTCCTCCGACGTTTTGGACACCACGCTGAACATCCAGCTTGTCCGCGCCGCCGATCTGTTGCTCGCGGGGATGGACCGCGTTCTGGCCGCGCTGAAAACCCGGGCGATGGAACACAAAGACACCGTTCGCATCGGCCGCAGCCATGGCATCCATGCCGAACCCACCACCATGGGCCTGACCTTTGCCCGCTTTTACGCCGAAATGGCGCGGGGCCGGCAGCGTCTGGTCAATGCCCGCGCCGAAATCGCCACCGGCGCCATTTCCGGCGCGGTCGGCACCTTCGCCAACATCGACCCGGCGGTCGAGGAACATGTCTGCAAGATGCTGGGCCTGACGCCCGAACCGATCAGCACGCAAGTCATTCCCCGCGACCGCCATGCCATGTTCTTTGCGACTCTGGGCGTCATCGCCTCCTCCATCGAAAACATCGCCATCGAAATCCGCCACATGCAGCGGACTGAGGTGCTGGAGGCGGAGGAATTCTTCAGCCCCGGCCAAAAGGGTTCATCGGCCATGCCGCACAAGCGCAACCCGGTGCTGACCGAAAACCTGACCGGGCTGGCACGATTGGTGCGTATGTCCGTGATCCCGGCCATGGAAAACGTGGCGCTTTGGCATGAACGCGACATCAGCCATTCCTCGGTCGAACGCGCCATCGGCCCCGATACAACGATCACGCTGGATTTCGCTTTGCACCGCCTTGCGGGCGTTGTCGAAAAGCTGGTGATCTATCCCGACAACATGTTGGCCAACATGAACAAGTTCCGCGGTCTGGTGATGAGCCAGCGCGTCCTGCTGGCCCTGACCCAAGCCGGCGTGTCGCGCGAGGACAGCTATCGTCTGGTGCAGCGCAACGCGATGAAGGTCTGGGAACAGGGCGCCGATTTCAAGACCGAGCTTCTGGCCGATGCCGAGGTCACCGCGGCACTTTCCCCGGCGGAAATTGAAGAGAAATTCGATCTGGCCTATCACACCAAACATGTCGACACGATTTTCCGCCGCGTTTTCGGGGCCTGATCAAAAAATCGTGCAAAAATGCACAAAAAGGCCCCGCCTTTCGGCGTGGGCCTTTATTTTTACCAATCCAATCCGAGACTTGCGGGCGGCTGGGGAGAAACAGCCGCCCGTATTTTCTCAGTCATCCGCGATTATTGGGCGCGCAGGATGGTTTGGACTTTGCCAGCCGGGTTGCTGCCAGCTTTCAGTTCTTCCGAGCTGTCGAACAGGTTTTCCAGCTTCAGGACTTGGCTTGCCGACAGGCCCGACAGGTCAGCCGACGGCACCAATTGCAGAACTTGCAGACGGGTCGAGTTCGACAGATCAGCGTAACCTTGGGCCGAAGCAGCACCAACGCCAGCAGCGGCAACCAGAGCGGCGAGAACGATATGTTTCATGATCTTTCCTTTACTTTCTTGTGTTTGAACCACTGTGTTTCGGTTCGTGAAAGACAGATAGGCGCTGAACTGGAAAGTTTGAAATCACGATGAACACACGTTCACTCGCGCTTTCGTGATGAAAAGTGAGCCTTGAATTTGCCTTGTTTACACCACTGTCACAGAAAGCCTTGCCGCATTGAAAAACTGAACCCAAAAGTTCACTTTCTGCACTCGCAAAGTGGTGAGGCTGATCACGGCGCCACTCCAAAGAAACCTGCGCACCACTCAATGTTTATTTTTGCACAGACGGAATCTTGACCATTCTCGGGAATATTCCCTGCCCTTGCCGCGTCAGACCTGTGTTATTGTCACTTTAACCAGATGAGGGATACCATGCGCCTTTCTGCCATTCTTCTGCTGACCGCCCTGCCCTTTGCTGCCAATGCCGCAGGCAGCGATGATTCCAACCCACCGACCCCGACCGAGACGACCACGGAATGCAAAGAGGGTTTGGTCTGGGATGAAAAGACCAAGGCCTGTGTCGCGCCCGAAGACGCGCGGCTGGACAATGACACCCGGTTCAAGGCCGTGCGTGAACTGGCCTATGCCGGTCAGCCCGAGGCCGCCCTGCGCGTTCTCGCCGCTATGACCGAGGGTGAGACGGACCGCGTGCTCACCTACAAAGGCTTTGCCCATCGCAAGGCGGGCCGGATCGAGGAAGGCATGGCCTATTACAATGCCGCCCTGACGCAGAACCCCGACAACCTTCTGGCCCGCAGCTATATGGGTCAAGGTCTGGTCGAAATGGGCGAGATGGATCTGGCCCGCCTGCAACGCGACGAAATCCGCGCGCGCGGGGGCGAGGCGACTTGGGCCTTTGCATCGCTGGATCGCGCCCTGCGCAGCGGTCAGACTTGGAGTTACTAACCCAAGGAGAAAGACATGACGACACGTCTCGTTCTGATCTCTCTTTTTCTGGCCCTGCCCGCGCAGGGCCAAGAACGCGACTGCAACAAGGCGCAGATGACCTGTGCCGAGGGCACGACCTATGATCAGGTGACCAAGACCTGCATCAAGGTCACCAGCTAAGACCGCGTTAACCCCGGCCTGCCATCGTTCCCCTATCGCAAGAATCGGGGTCAGAATGGCGCAGGCATTGGCACAGATCACACCCGCCACACGGGCCGTCCGCGTGGCCGGACCTTCGCCGCGCGAAAAGGCGGCGATTATCGTGCGTGTCTTGCTGGCGCAGGGGGCCGCCCTGCCCCTGTCGGGCCTGCCCGAACATCTGCAAGCGGCCTTGGCCGAACAGATCGGCCATATGCGGCTGGTGGATCGAGCAACACTCGACACGGTCGTCGATGAATTCATGGCCGAACTCGATGCCGTGGGCATCGCCTTTCCCGGCGGCATCGAAGGGGCCTTGGCCATGATGGATGGCCATATCAGCGCCACCGCCGCCAGCCGCCTGCGCCGTCTGGCTGGTGCATCGCTGAAAGCCGACCCTTGGGATCATCTGACCAACCTGCCACCGGAAAGGCTGATTGAGGTGCTGGAACAGGAAAGCGTCGAGGTGGGGGCCGTGATGCTGTCAAAACTGCCGGTGGGCAAGGCCGCCGATCTGCTGGGCCGCCTGCCCGGCGAAAAGGCGCGGCGCGTGGCCTATGCCGTGTCGCAAACCGGCAATGTTGACCCCGAAACGGTGCGCAAGATTGGCATCGCGCTGCATCAGCAAATGGAACACCAACCGCCCAAGGCGTTTGACTCCGGGCCGGTGGAACGTGTCGGCGCGATCCTGAACATCTCGCCGCCCGAAACACGCGAACAGGTGCTGCGTGGTCTGGATGAAACCGACCGCGATTTCGCCGAAAAGGTGCGGCGCGCGATCTTTACCTTTGTGCATATCCCCGCCCGCCTGTCGCGCAGCGACGTGCCCAAGGTGCTGCGCGGCCTGTCCCAGCCCCAACTTGTGACCGCCTTGGTGGCCGCCAGTGCCAACCCCGACTTGGCCGCCGCCGCCGAATATCTGCTGGGCAACATGTCACAACGCATGGCCCAAACCCTGCGTGAGGAAATGGTGGCCCGCGGCCGGGTCAAGACAAGGGAAGGGGATGAGGCGATGTCAGCCATCATCTCGGCCATCCGCGATCTGGAACTGGCGGGGGAATTGGTGCTGATCGTCGAAGACGACGAATAGGCCTTTCGCGCAGGCGGCAGATCAGGCAGACCGGGGGCCTGACCCAAGGATATCCCCGTGGCCCCGAAAACCGACATGTCGCGCGGCATCGCTTTGATGCTGCTCTCCATCCTCATCTTCACCGCGATGGATGCCGTCGCCAAGGGATTGGTGGCCCGCTATCCGACCAATCAGGTGGTCTTTGCCCGCTTTGCCGGGCAATTCGTGCTGGTCATGATCCTGCTGAACGCCCGCGCCCCGCAGTATTTCCGCACCAAACATCCGGCCTTGCATGTCTGGCGTTCCGCCTTTCAACTGGGTTCCGCCGCCTTTTTCTTTGCCAGCCTGAACTACATCGGTCTGGCCGAGGCCACGGCCCTGACCGACATCAACCCTGTCCTGATCACCTTGGGCGCGGCACTGTTTCTGGGTGAAAAGCTGGGCCCACGCCGTATTGCCGCTGTCGTCTGCGCCATGGTGGGCGCGTTGATCGTCATCCGCCCCGGCGCGGGCATCTTTACCCCTGCCGCGCTGCTGCCCATCGGCTGCGCCCTGTCCTTTGCCGCCAATGCCCTGATCACCCGCTATGTTGGTGCGCGCGAACCCGTCTGGACGCCGCTGCTGCTGGCCGCCCTGTTCGGCACCGTGGTCACGGGTCTGACGCTGCCGTGGTCCTTTGTCGCCCCGGCCTGGTCCGACATGCCGCTTTTTCTGGGCATGGCCGTCCTGGGCACATTGGGTCAGCTTTGCCTGATCCGCGCCTTTTCTTTGGCCGAGGCCTCGGTCATCGCCCCTTTCGCCTATTCCGGCATTGTCTTTGCCACGCTGTGGGGGGTTCTCTTCTACAATGAATACCCCGACCGCTATACCATCCTCGGTGCGCTTGTGATCGTGTCTTCCGGCCTTTATGTCTGGCATCGTGAAACACAGGCGGCCCGCCGAAAGACTGTATGACCTTTCGCCTTGACCATTGGTTGCAGGATCGCCTGCTGCGCGGCCTGATTTGGGGCCTCTTGCGCCTGCCCTATAAGGCGCGGCTGGCCGTCAGCGGCTGGGTCTCGGCGCGCCTCATCGGCCCCATCGCTGGCTACAACGCCCGTTCCCGCGACAATCTGGCGCGGGTCTGGCCCGACATGCCCACGGCGGAACGCAACCGCCTGGCCCGCGCCGTGTCCGACAATGTCGGCCGCAGCTTTATCGAGCTTTACTCAAAGACCGAATTCCTCGAAGCCGCCCGCGCCCTGCCCCCCCAAGGCGCAGGGCTGGCCGCACTGGCCGAGGCCGCCAAACAAAACCGCCCCGTCCTCTTGATCACCGGCCATTTCGGCAATTACGAGGCCAGCCGCGAGGCCTTGACCGCCCTCGGCTATCAGATCGGTGGCCTCTACCGCCCGATGAAGAACCAGCATTTCAACGGCCATTACGTCGCGGCCATGGGCCGCTTTGGCACCCCCCTCTTCCCCCGTGGGCGCGAAGGGCTGGCCGACATGATCCGCTTTCTGAAATCCGGCGGAATGCTGGGCATGGTCATTGACCAGCACATGAACAGCGGCGAGATCCTTGATTTTCTGGGTCTGCCCGCCCGCACCGCCCTTTCCGCCGCCGAACTCGCGCTGAAATACAATGCCCTTCTGATCCCCGCCTATGCCATCCGTCAGCCCGACGGCGTGACCTTTCAGACCCTCGTCGAAGCCCCCATTCCCCACACCGACGCGCGGCAGATGACACAAGCGCTGAACGACAGCCTTGCCGCACAGGTCCGCGCCCATCCTGAACAATGGTTCTGGATTCACCGCCGCTGGAAATAGCCTGCCGCTATTCCACCCGCGCCGCGGCCAGAATTTCACCCGGCCCTGCCCTTTGCACGATGATCACCGCCGGGGCATCGCCCGCAATCGCTGCTGAAATTTCCAGCGGCGCTTGGCCATCCCATTCTGCCAAACGCTCCCAACTGGTCACCACATTGTGGTAGGTGATCGTTTGCCCCGCATTCTCACCCCGCTCGATGGTCACCACCTGCTCCGGCGTATAGCGCACCAACTGCACCGCCAAGGGATGATCCTGCGCCACCAGTGCCTCGGCCCGCACCGTCAGTGTCTCGCCCGCCCGCTCTACCGACAGCCCTACGGCCGGGGCGCTTTCCGCCTTGGCCTTGATCTGCTGCCAGATCCCTTCGACACCGTGATCCTGGTCCGCCACCTGACCCGCAATGATCAGCTGCGGCGTATAGACCATCTTGCTGCCTGTCGCCTTGGCATAGGCGTGCTGACGCCGCGTGAACCCCGGCTGCGCAAAAACATCCGCCCAGCCAATGTAATCCCAATAGTCCACGTGCAAGGCCAACGGAATCACCCCGGCATCCTTGGTCAACTCACCCAGAAACGCGTCCGCAGGCGGACAGGACGAACAACCCTGCGAGGTATAAAGTTCCACCACCACGGCCTGTTGGGCCACGGAGGCAAGGGGCAGGCTGGCCAGCCAAAGCCCAATGGCCCCGGCCGCGAAAGATCGTGGCATGTTATCCCCGACGAATGACTGACTACCCCCGCAGCCGTCTTAGCCCCCCATCGCCCCCCGTGCCAATCAAGGATTTGCGATTGGGGCGTGACTGATGCAGCGCCGCCTCTGGACAGGATCGGCATACATTGGTATACAATCCAGCATTCGCTTGCATGGTCATCAATTCTTAGCCAAATGACCGCAAGAAGACGCAACGCAGCCCAAGCCATGCCAACAGCAGGAGGCCCCGATGACCGTCACCGTCGGACATGACAGTGCAAAGACCCGCAAGACCATCAGCGCGGGGGGCAAGTCGATCGACTTTTATTCCATCCCCGCCGCACAGGCCGCAGGGCTTGGCGATTTTGAAAACCTTCCGGCCAGCCTCAAGGTCGTGCTGGAAAACATGCTGCGGTTTGAAGACGGCAAGACGGTCACCGTCGATGACATCCGCGCCTTTGCCGAATGGGGCGCCAAGGGCGGCAAGAACCCGCGTGAGATTGCCTATCGCCCGGCGCGCGTGCTGATGCAGGACTTTACCGGCGTTCCGGCCGTGGTCGATCTGGCCGCGATGCGCGATGGCATCCTTGGCCTTGGCGGCGATGCGCAAAAGATCAACCCGCTGGCCCCCGTCGATCTGGTGATCGACCATTCGGTGATGATCGACGAATTCGGCCATCCCCGCGCCTTCCAGATGAACGTGGACCGCGAATATGAACGGAACATGGAACGCTATGTTTTCCTGAAATGGGGACAAAAGGCGTTCAACAACTTCCGCGTCGTGCCGCCCGGCACAGGCATCTGCCATCAGGTGAACCTCGAATATCTGGCGCAAACCGTCTGGACCGACAAAGACCAGAACGGGGTAGAGGTCGCCTATCCGGATACCCTTGTCGGCACCGACAGCCACACGACCATGGTGAACGGCATGGCCGTTCTGGGCTGGGGCGTGGGGGGCATTGAGGCTGAGGCCGCGATGCTGGGCCAGCCCGTGTCGATGCTGATCCCCGAAGTCGTGGGCTTCAAACTGACCGGCCAAATGGTCGAAGGCACAACCGCCACCGATCTGGTGCTGAAAGTCGTGCAGATGCTGCGCAAACATGGCGTGGTGAACAAATTCGTCGAATTCTATGGTGAGGGGCTGGACAACCTGCCGCTGGCCGACCGGGCGACGATTGCCAACATGGCCCCGGAATACGGCGCCACCTGCGGTTTCTTCCCGATCGACAACGAAACCCTGCGCTACCTGCGCAACACCGGCCGGGATGAGGCACGGATTGCGCTGGTTGAGGCTTATGCCAAAGAAAACGGCATGTGGCGCGGCGCGAACTACAGCCCGATCTACACCAGCACGCTGGAACTCGACATGGGCAGCATCGTTCCGGCCATTTCCGGACCGAAACGCCCGCAGGACTATCTGCCTTTGACGGATGCCGCCTCGGGCTTTGCCAAGGAAATGGAAACCAGCTTCAAACGCCCGATGGGTGTGGAAGTGGCCGTGGATGGGCAGGATTACAAACTGTCCTCAGGCAAGGTCGTCATTGCGGCGATCACCTCCTGCACCAACACCTCAAACCCCTATGTGCTGATCGGCGCGGGGCTTGTCGCCCGCAAGGCGCGGGCGCTGGGTCTGACCCGCAAGCCTTGGGTGAAAACCTCGCTCGCCCCCGGAAGCCAGGTCGTATCGGAATATCTGAACGCGGCGGGCCTGCAAGAAGACCTCGATTTCGTGGGCTTCAACCTCGCGGGCTATGGCTGCACCACCTGCATCGGCAACTCGGGCCCCTTGCAGCCCGAAATCTCCAAGGCAATTGCCGAGGGTGATCTGGTGGCAACGGCTGTCCTGTCGGGCAACCGCAACTTTGAAGGCCGGATTTCGCCGGACGTGCGCGCCAACTATCTGGCTTCGCCCCCCCTCTGCGTGGCCTATGCCATCGCAGGCGATATGAACATCGACATCACCAAAGACCCCATCGGCACCGGGCCGGAGGGTCAGGCGATCTACCTCAAGGACATCTGGCCCACCAACAAGGAAATCGCCGACATCGTGCATCAGGTCGTCACGCGTGAGGCGTTCCTGAAGAAATACGCCGATGTCTTCAAAGGCGACGAAAAGTGGCAGGCGGTGCAGGTCACGGAACGCGAAACCTATGACTGGCCCGCGTCTTCGACCTATATTCAGAACCCGCCCTATTTCCAGGGCATGTCGAAAACCCCGGGCGTGATCAACAACATCACCGGGGCGCGGGTGCTGGCGGTGCTGGGCGACATGATCACCACCGACCACATCTCGCCTGCCGGTTCGTTCAAGGCGGGCACGCCTGCGGGCAAATATCTGGTGGAACGTCAGGTTCCGGTTTCCGAGTTCAACTCCTATGGGGCCCGTCGCGGCAACCATGAGGTGATGATGCGCGGCACCTTCGCCAACATCCGCATCAAGAACGAGATGCTGGATGGCGTTGAAGGCGGCTACACCATCGGGCCGGATGGGGTGCAGACCTCAATCTATGACGCCTCGATGGCCTATCAGGCGGCGGGCACGCCCTTGGTGATCTTTGGCGGCATTGAATATGGCGCGGGCTCTAGCCGTGACTGGGCGGCCAAGGGCACGGCCCTGCTGGGCGTCAAGGCGGTGATCGCGGAATCCTTTGAACGCATCCACCGTTCGAACCTGGTGGGCATGGGCGTCATCCCGTTCGAATTCACCGGCGGCGACACGCGCAAGACGCTGGGCCTGAAAGGCGATGAGGTTGTCAGCATCAGTGGGCTTTCGGGCGACCTGAAGCCGCTGTCGTTGGTGCCCTGCACCATCCGCTATGCCGATGGCACGGAAAAGACGATCCAGATCAAATGCCGCATCGATACGGAAATCGAGGTGGAATATGTCGAACACGGCGGCGTGCTGCACTATGTGCTGCGCGATCTCGCCTCGGCCTGATCTTTCAAAGGCCCCGGAAACCACGCGTTTCCGGGGCCTTTCTCTTCCTTAAAACACGAAATCCCCGGCGCGCAGATCATCCTTGTCGATGCCCACCAGCACGATGATCGTCCCGTTCGCCTCAATCACGGCATCCGCCCCGACCTGCCGCAGATGGTTCGCCTTCAAATCTGCAAACCCGGTGATCTGCGTCAGTTTGTGCAGGTTCACCACATCGGCCTCTGGCCCTGACAGGGTGAAATCAACAATCCGATCCTGACCACCCGCCTTGGCAAAGATGAACGCATCCTGCCCCGCGCCGCCCTCCAGCCGGTCAAACCCCTCGCCCCCGGCAATCTGGTCATCGCCATCGCCGCCATAAAGGCTGTCGCGCCCGCCAAGCCCCTGCAACCGGTCATTCCCCGCCTCACCCGCCATCCGGTCGCGGGTCGCGGCATGGCCGGTGATGCGGTTGTTCAGCGTGTTACCGAGGAAATCGACCAGATCCATCGTGCCGACAATCGTCATGCCCGCCAGTGTCACATGCTGATCTATCCGCAATTCGACCCTCAGAGTGCCCAGATTGGTCCTGATCGTGCCAACCGGGGAAATCTGGTTCTTGGCGAAAGCGCCGGAATCGATCATCACAAGCGCCCCGTCTCGGATATCCAGCGTTTCGACCGAGGCGAAACTGCTGTCCGTCAGATCAAGGAAGCCGTGACCCAAAAAGATGTTGCGGATGATCACCGTATCCTGGCCTTCACCCAGATTCAGCAGATGCGCCCGGCTATAACCCGGTTCGGTGGCACGGTTGTCCGTCATCAGGATCACCCGATCCGCCCCACCCCCGGCCTGAACCTGATCCGCCCCCCAGTCCTGCATGTTCTCCACCCCGCCGCCCAACGTGAAGACATCCGCCTTGGCCCCGCCCATCAACACATCGGAACCCACACTGTCCTGCATCGTCACCGGCGTTGCCGCCAACAGCTGCGCAATTCGGTTGTCCACATCGGCGAAATTCCAGCCCGTCAGACCCGAATAGCGGGCCACCGTCTGATAGGTTCCATCCGTTGCTTGCAGATCGAACCCCGTCACCTTCCCGCCCGTCGGCGTGTTGCCCGAAAAACTCAGGTTGCTGCCGTGAAAGATCACAACCAGACCGTTTTCATATGCGGCCCGCACCGACCCGCCGTCAGCGGACAGATTGACGATGGCCCCCGCCATCATCACCCGCAAATCGCGCAGGTTCACCCCACCAAACACCGGAAACAAAGCGACATTGGCCATGATGTTCCCCATTAGAAATGCCGGGCGCGACTCTACGCCCCGCATGAGGTTTCACCTAATGGCAAATCCCGCCGCTAAAACAGAAAGAAATCCGCCTTCAACTCGGCCTTGCTGACCCCCTCCAGCACCAGCTGATCCCCCTGACCAAAGCGCAGCACCACGTCTTCGCCCACATTCCGCGCATGGTTCTTTTTCAGATCGGCCAAGCCCGTCACCCCATCCATCCCCCGCAGGTCGATCACATCGCCCGCAAAGTCGGTGATCACATCCATCCCCCCCGCGCGGGCAAAGACAAAGACATCGCGCCCCTCACCCCCGGTCAGCCTGTCATTCCCCGTGCCGCCGTTCAGCGTACCCGCCCCGCCCAAGCCCGACAGCACATCCCTATCCCCACCGCCCAGCAGCAAATCGCGTGAGGCGGCGTTGCCCGTCAGAATATCCTCGCTCGCCTTGCCCACCACCTGCACCCGCCCCGGCCCGGCGATGGTCTGCCCTTGCAAATCAATCTCGGGCGCACCGCTGGACACAATGGTCAAGGTCGCCCCCTTGGCCAGTTGAAACGACGCATCCTCCCCCAGGCGCGAGGATTCAAAGCTATCCGCCCCCAACCGCAATTCCGCCTTGGCTGCCAGCACAAACCGCTCAAATCCGGTCATAAAGATCTTGCCCAGATCCAGCACCCCCTGCGCCCCCAGACCGTTCGTCACCCGCAGCGTGTCGCGCCCCTCATCCCCGAACAGCATGATCTCTGGCCCCGCCACCCCCCGCTTCAGCGTGTGCATGATCAGCAGATCATCCCCCCCGCCGACATTGATCGACCCGCCACCCGCCTTCCAAGTCACCGTATCGGCCAGATCGCTGGCGATGATCCGGTCATCCCCCGCCCCATCTTGAATGGTCATCGCTGTCGCCGCCAAAGTGTCGCGAAAGCTGGCGCTGTAAAACTCGCTGAAATCCCACGCCCCGCCCGACAGCGTCACCGTGCCCCGAACCTGCATCCCCTGATCGCTATCCTGCACCAGCTCGATCTTGCGGATCGTGCCCCCCGTCGGCTGAACGCCCGTCATCACCAGACCCGAGCCGATCACCCGGACGTATTCCGTGGCCCCCACTTTGATCAGCCGCGCGTTTTCATCGCCCGACACGATCACCGGGATAAAGCCAAAGGTCGAACTGATCAGATCGTTCATATCTGCCACCTGCCCGGTCTTGGTCAGAAGCGTCACGGTTGCTGTTGTCATCTTGGTCCCCCTGTTTCGGGGCACAGAGACCGGCACAGGCTTTGGCATGCAACCCGTCCAAAGGTCGCGTGGCGTAAACGTTACAGTTGCGCCCCCACCGCTTACCCCGCGCTAACCCTTTGTGGATTTATTGCTGGCCCAAGGCGCGCGATTTGCCGCCTGTAAAGGATTGCCCGCCAGAATAGTGCTGCAAGGAAACCCAACTGTAACAGGTATTTACGATGTATTACTCCACTCTTCCCGACCATCTGAAACCCCGCCTGCCCCAGCGCCAGCCGACGCTGATCGAATGCTTTGCCGGGGTCATTCCCTGGGGCGAATTGACGCTCGCAGGCATCTTGCTGACCGGCTGGTGGATCGTCGGCTGACCTCAGATCAGAAAGTCAGACTTTCCCAGATCCGCAGGGGCGGTGTTTTCGATCACGATCACCGTCCCGTTGGCCCGGATCACCGTATCATCCCCGCTGACCGTCATATGGTTCGCCTTCAGATCCGCAAAGGACAGAATGTCCGACAGCGCACGGATGTCGATGATGTCTGACTCCGCCCCGCTGGCCACAAAACCTTCAATCGTGTCACGCCCCTGATTGCGGCCAAAGACATAGGTATCGCGCCCCGCCTGCCCGATCAGCGCATCATTGCCCGCCCCGCCCAGCAGCCGGTCCTCTCCCTCGCCACCATCCAACGTATCGCGCCCGCCCATGCCGTGGATCGTGTCGTTGCCCCCTAGGCCCCAGACAAAATCCCGCATGGCGGCATTGCCCTTGATCAGGTTCACCTCATTGCTGCCTTGCAAGATGCTGGACAGCGGTCCCGTCACTTTCATCGCCGAAAGATCAATGTCCTCGGGCTGGTCCCAAAGCGTCGAAACCCGGAAAGAGGCCCCCACGGCCCCCACAATCTCAGCATCGGCGGCCAGCCCATTGCCAATGCTGGCAGCTTTAAAGCTCGCGGGCAGGTTCTCGGCAAACACAACCTTCTCAATGCTGACCAGCGTCGCATTGGTCAAAAGCGCAATGCCATTCACCCCATGCGCATTCAGCAGAACCAAGGTATCCAGACCCGCCCCGCCATGGATGCTGAACATATGCGGAATCACCGGACTGCCATTGCTGAACTGCGCGTTCAGGCGAATACGGTCATTGCCCGCCAGCGCCGTCACGGTGTCAAACGTGTTGCCGTCAAATGTGATCGTGTCGTTGCCGGTCGTGCCGGGATAATCGGCCATGATAAAACTCCTGCTGAAAACAGGTCCAATCTATCATAGCCGCGCAAAAGCCCAAAGCCTATTCACCCAACGCCGCCTTCAGCGCCGGGACAAAGCGTTGCTCATAATCGCTGCCGACCAGCGGCCCGGCAAAGCGCAAGATCACCTTGCCCTCACCATCCAGAATAAAGGTCTCGGGCACGCCATACAGCCCCCAATCCAACCCCATCCGGCCGTTGTCGGCCCCAATTGCGGTAAAGGGATCGCCCAGTTCCGCCAGAAACGCCGCCGCCTTGGCAGGCTCATCCTTGTAATTCACGCCGTAAACCGGAATACCCTGCGCCTGCAAATCCATCAGCACCGGATGTTCCACGCGGCAAGGCGCGCACCAACTGGCCCAGAAATTCACCAGCTTGATGCCCGGCGCCCGCAGATCGGCATCGCCAAACCCTGCATCCGCCAAAGTCACCGGCGGGGCAAGCTTCCCCTCAGCGACCGAAGGCAGCATATCGGGATTGTCCCGCTGCATCCCCAACCAGAACACCAGTGCCAGCCCCGCGAACAGCAGCGGCGGCAGGATCATGAACAGCCTATTCACCGCGCGTCACCCGCGCCTCGGCCCGGTTCAGCGCCTGTTTCATCCGCCGCGCCTGCCAGATCGACAGGGCCACGACCAAAGCGATCAGGGCCAGCGACGCCGCATAAGAACCCAGCACCGCAAAAGCATATTTCCCCAGATCAGGCATCGGCCATCCTTTCGCGGGCTTGCAAGGCTTGCAGGCGACGGGCGCGAATTTCCGTGCGCGTGCGCAGCAGGACAAGCGCCACGAACATCAGCACGAAACCCGCAATGCACAGCAGCAGAGGCAGCCAGAACACATCGGAAATATTCTCTTCCTTATCAAGGCTCAGGCTCGCGCCCTGATGCAGCCCCTGATTCCAAAAATTCACCGCATAGCGCGACAGGACAGCAAAGACCGATCCCACGATGCACAAAACCCCGGTCAAATCGGCGGCCACATCGGCTTGCTCAATCGCCGACCAAAGCGCGATATAGCCCAGATAAAACAGCCCCAACACCAGAAACGCCGTCAGCCGCGGATCCCAGGCCCACCAGGTGCCCCACATCGGCTGGCCCCAAAGCGCACCAGTGATCAACGCGATCAGCGTGAACACCAGTCCAACGGGGGCAGCGGCACGGGCGGCCAAGGCGGAAACATGGTGACGGCGGATCAGCCAGATCAGCGACGCGACCAGCATCATCACCCAAGCATTGATCGCCATCATCGCGGCGGGCACATGCAGATAGATGATCTTGACCGTCGCCCCCTGCTTGTAATCATCGGGCGTCCAGAAAAACCCCCAGATCAGCCCCGTGGTCAAGGTGGCTAGGGCCAAAAGGCTGACCCAAGGCAGCAAGGCCCCAGACAGGCCCATGAACCGTTTCGGATTGGCGAATTCCCAAAGTGACATGATCTGTCGCTAATGCCTTCCAAGGGCGGGGGCAAGCCACCTCACCGCAGATTGACCCGCAGCGCAAAGGCCGCCGCAAAGGGCAGCAGCGCCGCCACCCCCAGCGAAATCCCCGCCAGCAACAACAGGGGCGTGTCCAACGCCTGCCCCATCGCCCCTCGCCGCGCGACCTCCGCCCCAAAAATCAGCGTCGGCACATAGAGCGGCAGCACCAGCAGCGACAGCAGCAACCCGCCCCGCTTGATCCCCACCGTCAGCGCCGCACCAAAGGCCCCGATCACCGACAGTGCCGGCGTTCCAAGGGCCAGCGAGGCGACAAGCCAGACATAGCCCGCCCCCGGCAGATTCAGCAGCAGCGCCAGCACGGGCGAGGCCAGCGTCAGCGGCAACCCCGTCACCAGCCAATGCGCCAAGGCTTTCATCGCCACCACCCCCTCCATCGGCAGGGGGGCCGTCGCCAGCAGATCCAGCGACCCGTCCTCATAATCCAGCGCATACATCCGGTCCAGCGTCAAAAGGCTGGCGAGGGCGGCACCCACCCACAAAACCCCCGGCGCAATCCGCGCCAAAGTGGCCGGGTCCGGCCCCACGCCCAAGGGCACCAGCACCGCCACCAGCAGAAAGAACGCCAGCCCCAACCCGAACCCGCCGCCCGAACGAAAGGCCAAGGCCAGATCCCGGATCAAAAGCGCCCTCATGCCGCCCGCGCCTTGTAAGGGGTCAGGTCCAGCAGATCCGCCTTGATCCCCAGATCAATATGCGTCGCCAGCAGCGCCGCCCCGCCCTTGGCCAGATGCTCCGCGATCATCGCCGCAAACAGACCGACCGAGGCCGCATCCAGCGACACCGTCGGCTCATCCAGCATCCAGACCTTCCGCCCCGTCAGCAGCAACCGCGCCAGCCCCAGCCGCCGCTTTTGCCCCGCCGAAAGACTGCCGCCGGGGCGGTCGGCCAACGCCACCAGACGCATCGCCACCATCACATCCTCTGTCAAAGACGTGCCGTAAACATCAGCCCAGAAACGCAAATTCTCCGATAC
Source organism: Neogemmobacter tilapiae (assembly GCF_014652215.1). Lineage (GTDB taxonomy): Bacteria > Pseudomonadota > Alphaproteobacteria > Rhodobacterales > Rhodobacteraceae > Neogemmobacter > Neogemmobacter tilapiae. Next base: position 541,929 of record NZ_BMYJ01000001.1, read on the forward strand.
CGTCAGCGTCGCCTTCACCCCGTCGCTATGCCCCGCATAGGCCACATCGCCCGGATCAATGCTGCTTGAACCACCCAACGCCGGCTGCAATCCCGCCAGCGTGCGCAGCAGCGTCGTCTTGCCCACCCCATTCGGCCCGCGCAAAATCAGCGCCTGACCGGGCGCAAGGCTGAACCCCACCCCCGTCAGCACAGGCATCCCGCCCCGCGTCACACCCAGATTTTCCACAGTCCAGACCATGCCTTGGCCTAGCCGATCTCGCCCCGCCGCGAAAGGGCTGGAAATCGCCGGGAAATGTGCCATCTAACCGATAATACCAAACAGGAGCCCGCCATGACCCTTCCCGCCCGCCCCCTTGGCCGCATCGGCCGCAACGTGAACCCCATCGGCTTTGGTGCCTGGGCCATCGGCGGTACCTGGGGTGAGGTGTCCGAGGCTGACGCCAAAGCCGCCCTCCACGCCGCCCTCGATTCCGGCACCGATTTTCTTGATACCGCCGATGTTTACGGCGATGGCCGCTCCGAACGCATCATCGCCCAAGTGCTGGCCGAACGCGGCGGCGACCGTCCCTTTGTGGCCACCAAGGCCGGGCGGCGGCTGAACCCCCATACCGCCAGCGGCTACAATCTGGCCAACTTGGAAGGCTTCATCGACCGCTCGCGCCAGAATTTGCAGATGGACACGCTCGACCTCGTGCAACTCCACTGCCCGCCGACCGAATCCTATGACGATGCCGCCCTTTTCGACGCACTGGAAACGCTCAAAGCCAAGGGCAAGATCGCCCATTACGGCGTCTCGGTCGAAAAAATCGCCGAGGCGGAACGCGCCATCCAATGGCCCGGTGTGCAGTCGGTGCAGATCATCTGGAACATGTTCCGCCAGCGCCCCGCCGAATCCTTCTTCCGCAAGGCGCGGGCGGCACAGGTCGCGGTCATTGCCCGCGTGCCCCTCGCCTCGGGCCTTCTGACCGGCAAGATGAGCGCGCAAAGCCAATTCGCCGCCGATGACCACCGCAGTTTCAACCGGAATGGTGAGGCTTTTGACAAAGGCGAAACCTTCTCGGGCGTGCCCTATGACGTGGCCTTGGCCGCAGTCGAAGAACTCCGCCCGCTGGTGCCGGGCGGCACGACGATGGCGGCCTTTGCCCTGCGCTGGTGCCTGATGGATCCGGCCGTGACCGTGGTCATTCCGGGGGCCAAGAACGCCGCTCAGGCGAATGGCAACGCCAGCGCAGGCGATCTGGCCGCCCTCGATGCAACCACAATGGCGGCGGCGAAGTCAGTCTACGACCGCCTCATCGCCCCGCATGTGCATCATCTGTGGTGAGCCCCCACCCCCATCCCCTCCCCACAGGGGGGAGGGGCGAGGCAAAGAACCAAGCGACCACATCTGAAACAAAGCGCATTCCCCTCCCCACTGTGGGGAGGGGCTAGGGGTGGGGGGCCAAACGGCCTAAACCAACACCCCATCCGCCGAAACGCGCGTCTTGCCGCCCAGATAGGGATGCAGCACCGCCGGCAGATCGACCGAACCATCCGCCTGCTGCCCGTTTTCCAGCACCGCAATCAGCGTGCGCCCGACAGCCAGACCCGAGCCGTTCAGCGTATGCACGAACTCGGGTTTCCCCCTCGCAGGACGATAGCGCGCATTCATCCGCCGCGCCTGAAAATCACCGCAGACCGAGACCGAGCTGATCTCGCGATATTTGTTCTGCCCCGGCAACCAGACCTCCAGATCATGCGTCTTGATCGCGCCAAAGCCGATGTCGCCACCACACAGCACAATCACACGATAAGGCAGGCCCAGCTTTTGCAGCACCGCCTCGGCACATCTGGTCATGCGTTCATGTTCCGCCAAGCTGGTTTCCGGCGTCGTGATCGACACCATTTCCACCTTTTCAAACTGGTGCTGGCGCAGCATCCCCGAGGTATCCTTGCCCGCCGAACCCGCCTCAGACCGGAAGCATTGGGTATGCGCCGTCATGCGGATCGGCAGCAGGCTTTCATCCAGAATCTCGCCCGCCACCGTGTTGGTCAGCGTGACTTCCGATGTCGGGATCAGCCACCAACCGTTCGTCGTCTGATAGCTGTCCTCGGCGAATTTCGGCAGTTGGTTGGTGCCATACATCGCGTCTTCTTTCACCAGAACCGGGGTCCAGGTTTCTTCCAGCCCATGTTCGTTCACATGCAGGTCCAGCATGAACTGCGCCAAGGCGCGGTGAATGCGGATCATCGCCCCGCGCAGAACCACAAAGCGGCTGCCCGACAGTTTGGCCGCCGTCGCAAAGTCCAACCCCGGCTTGGCCGCCGGAATGTCGAAATGTTCAACGGGCGTGAAGTCAAAGTTGCGGGGCGAACCCCAGCGGCGGATTTCCACATTGGCATCCTCATCCGCGCCTTTCGGCACGTCGGCATGCACCACATTCGGAATCCGCATCAGCGCATCGCGCAATTCCGCGTCCAGACGATCCGCCTCGGCCTTCAGCCGCGCTACCTCGTCCTTCTTTTCCGCTACCAGCGCCCGCAGCCGCTCAAACTCGGCATTGTCGCCGCGCGCCTTGGCCGCGCCCACATCCTTGCTGGCCGCGTTCTGCGCGGCTTGGGCGGTTTCGCCCGCCAGAATGGCCTCACGCCGGGCCTGATCCATCGACAACAGCCGCGACGATTCCCCGGGCAGGTTCCGGACCGCCAGGGCGGCGTCGAAAGCGGCAGGGTTTTCGCGGATGGCGCGGATGTCGTGCATGGCGTCCTCTCTGGGTTAAATCCATGCCCCCTATGCCCCATTCGCGCCGCTTGGAAAACGACAAAACGCATTTCGGCCCCCCGCCTTGCCATTGCCCCCTGTCATGATTAGGTTCCGCCCAACCAAAATCCGGGGTTTGCCCGGCCCAGAACAGACGAGGACGCCATGTTCGTGACCCCCGCCTTTGCGCAAGCCGCCCCCGGTGCTGCTGCCGCCCCTTCGGCCTTCCTGCAATTGATGCCGCTGATCCTGATCTTCTTCATCATGTATTTCCTGCTGATCCGCCCGCAGCAAAAGCGCGCCAAGGAACATGCCGCGATGATCGAAGCGGTGCGCCGTGGTGATCAGGTCGTGACCCAGGGTGGCATCATCGGCAAAGTCACCAAGGTCATGGACGATGGCCAAGTCGAGGTGGAAATCGCCGATGGCGTCAAGGTCAAGGTGGTCAAGCGCACGCTGGCCAATATCCTGAACAAGACCGAACCGGCACAAGGCTGATCGAACCATGCAACAGATGGCCCTGTGGAAACGCCTTCTTATCTGGGCCACCATTGCCCTTGGCGTGGTCTATGCCGCGCCGAACGCCTTTTACGCCCGTGTCGAAGGCCACAATGACGCAGCCAAACTTTTCGCCGAGGGCGCAGGGCTGACCGCGGAACAGCAGGCCGCCTATGACGCTTGGCCGGAATTCCTGCCCTCCACCCTGATGAACCTCGGCCTCGATCTGCGCGGCGGGGCGCATCTTCTGGCCGAAGTGCAGGTCAAGGATGTCTACAAAACCCGCATGGACGGGCTTTGGCCCGGCGTCCGCGATGCCCTGCGCGATATCCGCGATCAGGTGGGCAATGTCCGCCGCGAACCCTCGGCCCCTGACGAACTCCGCATCGCCATTTCCAATCCCGAAGGGATGCAGGCGGCCATTACGGCTGTCGCCGGGCTGGCCCAACCCATCAGCAGCCTGACCGGCATGGGCGAAAAGGATATCACCGTTTCCCAGGACAAGGGCCAGATCCTTGTCCGCCTGTCGGAGGCCGAACAGGCAGCAACCGACTCCCGCACCGTCCAGCAAAGCCTTGAAATCGTGCGGCGGCGAATTGACGAGGCCGGGACCCGCGAGCCCTCCATCCAGCGGCAGGGCACCGACCGCATTCTCATTCAGGTGCCGGGCATCGGCTCGGCGGCCGAATTGAAGGAATTCATCGGCAAAACCGCGAAACTCGGTTTCTACCCAGTTGTCCGCATCACCCAGAACGAAAACGACACCCCCGGCCCCCGCAACTTCCTCGCCCCATCGCTGGACGAAAAGGGTCTCTTCTACGTGCTGGAAGAAACCCCCGTCGTGACGGGCGAGGAATTGACCAACGCCGCCCCCTCCTTTGATGATAACGGCACCCCCTCTGTGAACTTTCAGTTCAATGTGACGGGCGCCCGCGCCTTTGGCGAATACACCGCCAACAACGTCGGCAAACCCTTTGCCATTGTCCTCGACAATGAGGTGATTTCCGCCCCCACCATCAACCAAGCGATCCCCGGCGGCAGCGGTCGCATCACCGGCAACTTCACCATCGAGGAATCGACCAATCTCGCCGTCCTGCTGCGCGCCGGGGCCCTTCCTGCCGAACTCACCTATCTTGAAGAACGCACCGTCGGCCCGGAACTCGGGCAAGACAGCATCGACGCCGGCATGCGCGCCGCCGTCATCGGCATGATCGCCGTCGTCGCCTATATGGTCGCCAGCTACGGCTTCTTCGGCGCCATGGCCAGCATGGCCCTGGCTATCAACATCGTCCTGATGATTGCCCTGCTGAACCTCATCGGCGCCACCCTCACCCTGCCCGGCATCGCGGGCATCGTTCTGACCATGGGCATGGCCGTCGACGCCAACGTCCTCATCTACGAACGCATCCGCGAGGAATTGCGCCAAGGCGTCAACCCGGCCCGTGCCATCGAACTCGGCTTTGAAAAGGCCCTCTCGGCCATCACCGATTCCAACGTCACGGCTATCCTCACGGCCATCATCATGTATTGGATCGGCTCTGGCCCCGTCCGCGGTTTTGCCGTCACCCTGGGCTTGGGCATCATCACCTCGATGTTCACCGCCGTCTATGTCACCCGCCTCATCATCCAGACCTGGATGGCTTGGCGTCGTCCCAAAACAATCGTGGTGTAGGAGGCGACGATGCGGCTCAAACTCGTTCCCGAAAAGACCAATATCGACTTTTTCCGTGCCCAGTTCGTCACCTTTGGCGTCTCGGTCGTCATGGTCATCGCCTCGATCCTTCTGGTCTTCACCATGGGCCTCAACCTTGGCATCGACTTTCGCGGCGGCACCACAATCCGCACGGAATCGACCAGCCCTGTCGATGTCGCCACCTACCGTGCGGCGCTGGCGGGCCTTGATATGGGCGATATCAGCATCACCGAGGTTTTCGATCCCTCTTTCCGCCCCGACCAGCATGTAACGCAAATCCGGATCGAGGCCGCACAGGGCGCCGAAGCCGTCTCGCCCGAGGGCATCGCCACGGTCGAGGCCGCGATGGAAGCGGTGGACCCCGCCATCAAATTCACCTCGGTCGAATCGGTGGGGCCAAAAGTCTCGTCCGAACTGATCACCCAAGCCCTTCTCGCCATCGCCGCCGGTTCGCTGGGCATCCTGCTTTACGTCTGGATGCGCTTTGAATGGCAATTCGCTGTCGGCACTGTCGCGGCCCTGCTGCATGACGTGATCGTCACCGTCGGCATCTTCTCGCTCTTGCAGCTCAAATTCGACCTCACGATCGTCGCGGCCCTGCTCACCATCCTTGGCTATTCGGTCAACGACACCGTCGTCATCTTTGACCGGCTGCGCGAAAATCTGGCGAAATACAAACAGATGCCCCTGCGCGAGATGATGAACCTGACCGCCAACGAAACGCTGTCGCGCACCATCATGACCGCGACGACCACCTTCATCGCGCTGATGGTGCTGTTCATCTGGGGCGGCGACGTCATCCGCGGCTTCGTCTTTGCCATGCTTTTCGGCGTCGTGATCGGCACCTATTCCACGCTCTATGTCGCCAAGAACATCGTGCTGTTCTTGGGCGTCGACCGCAGCGAAAAGCCGAAAAAGGAACGCGGCACACCTTCCGAATACGCCCATCTGGACAACTGATGCGCCTGACCGAGATCAGCTATGACAAGGCCCTGCCCGTTGACAGTTACGGGCCGGGCTTTTTCCGTCTGAACGGCCAGGTTTTTCGCGGCGCGATGCTGATCACGCCTTGGGATGCCGGCCTATGGGGCGGCTATACCGACACCGCCGCACCACTGACGCTGACAGGCCGGATCGACGTTCTGCTGCTCGGCACCGGGCCAGAGATCACCCATCCCCCTGCCGCCTTTGTGCAAACCATGGAAGCGGCGGGCATCGGGGTCGAGCCGATGAACTCCCCCGCCGCCTGCCGCACCTACAATGTGCTTCTGGGCGAAGGGCGTCGCATCGCCTTGGCCGTGTTGCCCGTTTGACCCTCTGATCCAGCGGCATGGCCTTTGGCCATAGGCCTAGACGTTCGAGGGGGCTTTGCCCCCTGTTCGCTGACGCTCACACCCCCAGGTATTTAGGGCAAGATGAAACCCCATTCATCTTGCCCTAAATACCTCGGGGGGAGTCCGAAGGACGGGGGGCGGCTGCCCCCCGCCGCAGCGCAGCGGAGGCCACTTTAAAACCCCGCAGCGCAGCGGAGGCCATGCAAAGGCTTATGGCCAAAGGCCATGCCGCTGCATCAAAAAGGCCGTCTGATCACTCGCCCAGAATCGCCACGACGTAATTCTGGGTTTCCGCATAGGGCGGAATGCCATCGTGCTTTTCGACGGCCAAGGGCCCCGCGTTATAGGCCGCCAGCGCCAGCCGCCATGACCCGAACTTGTCATGCATCATCGACAAATAGCGCGCGCCGCCTTCGATGTTCTGCGTCGGATCGTCGATGTCGACCCCCAGCAGATCGGCGGTTCCCGGCATCAACTGCGCCAGCCCCGTCGCCCCCTTGGGCGACACCGCCCCGGCGTTCCAACCGGATTCCTGCTGGATCAGCCGCAGGAACAGATCTTCCGGAATGCCATGTTTGGCCGCTGCTGCCTTGGCAACCTCCAGATACTCGCCCTTGTATTTGCCCTTAAAGGCCGCGACCTTGACATCGCCTTCCTCTTCCGGCGCGTCGGGGCGCAGCCGGGTCGATCCTTCGTATTGCTTGGCCAGACGGCCATCCAATAGCTTGGATTGCAGGGCAAAACGCGAAGAACGGCTTTCCGAAGCTCCAGACAGGCTCAACCCCTGCGCCGCTGCGGCAGAGGCCAAGGACAACCCTGTCACCATCGCCAGACCCAACAGTCTGAACTGCATTCGACACCCCGGAACCATACGTTGCCGGGCACTATACGGATTTCAGCCCTTTGCGCCAGCCCCTTCGGCCAAGGCCCCCTGCCCCATGGGCTTTTCCCCGCTGACCAAGGGCGCGCGCATCAGGTCTTCGATCAGCACGCTGACCAATTGCCCCCGCCCCTGCGCCCCCGATTTGCGATAGATCGCGTTCAGATGGGTTTTCACGGTGGCCTCGGCGCTGCCCCGCAGCCCCGCAATCTCGGTGATGGAATAGCCTTTGATGGTAAAGGCCGCCACATCCGCCTCGGCCGCCGTCAGGCCCCATTTGCGAAAGTAATCCTCCATCAGCGTGGCCAATTCGCCTGCGGCCACGCCCAAGCCCCGCTCCATATGCGCCTGTTTGCGCAAAAGCCGGATCAGATAGCGGGTTTCGAACGCAAGGCCGATGGCCATGCCCAAGGTCGCCCCCGCCTCGGGCAGGAAATGGCCATAGGGCACGCTGGCATCGTAAAGGCCTGCGAAATCCTCGATCACGTCGAACAGGAAAAAGGCCAGACAAAAGGCCTGAAACAGGATCAGCCCGAAAAGGGTCAGGCTTTTGCGGTCAGGGCGGGTCATAGGGGCTCCGGATCAGGGCAGTGTCTTATAGCCCGTCACCATCGACTTCGGAAGGTTCACCCGCAGACGGCGCGATTCAAAGATCACGGCGGCAATATGCAGCACCGCACAAAGCTGCACCCAAGTGACAAAGGCCTTGTGTAGGTCTTCGACCCACTCCACACCGAACCATGTCAGCGTCGTCAACATCCAGCCGGTCAGCCCGATGATCAGACAACTGGCCAGCAGATTATAAACCATCAGCGCACCCAAGGGCGAATGCCCCTCATGCGGATGCACCCGCCCCGTCACGATTTCGCGCGCATGATCTAGTGCGGCGGCAGGGTCAGGGGGAAAGCTGCGAAAGCGGGCGAATTTCGGGCCGATCAAGCCCCAGACCAACCGCAGGGCGATCAGCGTCAGGACGCCATAACCCAGCCAGCGATGGGCGGTCTTGCCGGGGTTGGTCACGAACATGTTCAAGATCAGCCCCGCCACCAGCGCCCAGTGAAAGGCCCGGACCAAGGGATCCCAGACATAAAGTTTGCGCATTGCTTCGGCCTTTCCGAAAAGGGCCGGGGTCTCCCCCGGCCAGAACCATCCACGTCACGAAGGATCAGGATCACTCGTCGGCTTCTTCCATCTCGGTCACTTTGTATTCGGCATCCAGCTTCAGCTCCCACATCTTGCCGTCCTTCACCGCATAGACCTCGATCAGCCCGTCTTCCATTTCGACCTTGCGGACCTCATAGCCTTCCGCCGTCACCACTTCGGTCGCTTTCGCCACCGTCGCCGCATCAGCCTCATCGCCATCGGCCAGGGCCGCGCCCACCGACATCATCGAAAGGCCCAGAACGGCCACAGCGCGGATCATCGTTTTCATGCTCGTCTTCCTTGCTTGCCCCCGGCCCCTTGCCGGTGGGTGTAAGCCCGACTTGCCCCGCCTTTCGCCGCGCCACTATTCACCACCGGTTGCGTTTCGCCGCTCTGAAACCAAAGTTGCAGGCAGGCCGGGGGCGGTTTAAGGACTGTTAACCAATGTGGGCCAGTCTGGCCCAAGCCAAGAATCGGGGGAGTGCGTCCATGGCGGGATCGGTCAACAAGGTCATCATTCTGGGCAATCTGGGGCGCGACCCCGAGGTGCGCTCGTTCCAGAACGGTGGCAAGGTGGTGAACCTGCGGATCGCCACGTCGGAAACCTGGCGCGACAAGAATTCGGGCGAACGCAAGGAACGCACCGAATGGCATTCCGTCGCGATCTTCAGCGAACCGCTTTGCAAGATTGCCGAACAATACCTGCGCAAGGGCAGTAAGGTGTATATCGAAGGCCAGCTTGAAACCCGCAAATGGCAGGATCAGTCCGGCCAAGACCGCTATACGACCGAGGTGGTGCTGCGCCCCTTTACCGGCAATATGACCCTGCTGGATGGCCGCGGCGAAGGTGGTGGTGGTGGTCAAAGCGGCGGCGGTTATGATGATCGCGGCGGCTATGACGATTATCAGGGCGGCAATGGCGGTGGCTCCTCGCAAGGCGGTGGCCGTTCCTCCGGTGGCAATCAAGGCGGCAATCAGGGGGGCGGCTATGGCGGCGGCCGCAGCGATCTGGACGACGAAATCCCCTTCTGATTTGGCCAAAGCGGCGGGCTTTACCTTGGCCCGCCCAATCCCTATATATTTGCTCAACTAACCCAAGGGCAAACCGCCATGCAGATGCAGGATCAGATCGAGGGTGCCCCCTTGATCAAACCATCCACCACCGACCATCCCCTCTATGAGGCGGTCACCGATGCCTGCCGCACGGTCTTTGACCCCGAAATCCCGGTGAACATCTTTGATCTGGGTCTGATCTACACCATCGACATTTCCCCCGAAAACGCGGTCGAGGTCATCATGACCCTCACCGCCCCCGGCTGCCCCGTCGCCGGCGAAATGCCCGATTGGGTCGGTTCCGCCGTCGAATCCATCCCCGGCGTGAAACAGGTGCAGGTCAACATGACCTTCGACCCGCCTTGGGGCATGGAAATGATGTCAGACGAGGCCCGTCTGGAACTGGGCTTTATGTGACGTCAAGCCTGAGGGCTTGATTTGCCAAAAGCAAGCCCTCAGGCTTGATTTCACAAAAGCAAACCAAAAGACTTGCTTTTCAAAAAGCAAGCTGCAACACTTGCCACCTAGGCAAAGTGAGTCCGCATGCCCGCCCACAGCCCCATCATTGCCGTCCTAACAGGCGATCTTGTCCTCTCGCGCAAGGCCGGAACCGCTGCGACAGAACTTGCGATGCAAGCCTTGGCGCAATCCGCGCGCGATCTGTCCGACATCGCGGATGCAGACACCCGTTTCACCCGATTTCGCGGCGATGGTTGGCAGTTGGTTCTAGGCCGCCCCGGATGGGCCTTACGGGCCTGTCTGATCCTTCTCGCCGATTTGCGCGCCTCAGGGGCTGGCATCGAAACGCGGATCTCGGTCGGAATTGGGCGCCATGACAGTCTTGGAACAAAAGATCTTTCCGACGCATCCGGCCCCGCATTCTTTGTAGCCGGTGAGAATTTGGAAAGAATTTCAAAGTATCGACGTCTGATGCTGGCAGAGACACAGACCAAAGACGAAACCGGCAAAAATCTTAGAAAAGCGATCTTTGACCTTGTCGACGGGCAAACCTCGCAATGGACAAAAGCCCAGGCAGAAGCGGTGGCCATCTGGTTGCGGCAAGGACAAATGACCGACGCACGCCATGAGCCGACAACCCAAAAGGACATTGCCAAGCAGATTGGCATCACCAGACAAGCGGCGCAAACTCGCTTGGCCGGGGCAAAAAGCTGGACTTTTGAATCCGCTCTTACATGCTTTGAACATCTCGACTGGGAAGCGACATCATGATCGAAACCTTCGCCGTCCTCCTTTTCGCCCATGTCCTTGCCGATTTCGCTTTTCAGACCAATTGGATGGTCGCCCACAAACGCCATCCCCTCACCCTCGCCCTGCATGGCGCCATCGTCTGGGCCACCGCCGCCTTGGCCTTGGGCAGCCTTCACCCCGCCCTGCTCCTATTGGCTCTCCTCCACATCGCCATCGACGCGGCCAAGGCCTATGCCCCGTGGAAGGGTCTCGCCCCCTTTCTCACCGACCAAGCCCTGCATCTGGCAACCCTCGTCGCCCTCACCCTCTATCTTCCAACCCTCTGGGCCACCGGCCTTTGGGCCGCCCCCGGCCCCGAGGGCTGGGTTCTGAACGGCGAAAGCCCCCTCACCGCCACCACCCTGCCCCCCATCATGACCCTGATCGCCGGGTTCCTGCTGGCCACCCGCGCCGGCGGCTTTGTCATCGGCCTTTACATGGCCCGCTGGCAGAACGACTGGCCCGAAGGCCTGCCGGGCGGTGGCCGCGCCATTGGTCATCTGGAACGTGCGATGATCTTCCTGCTGATCCTCACAGGTCAGGCGGGCGGCATCGGTTTCCTCATCGCCGCCAAATCCGTGCTGCGCTTTGGGGCCGTCAGCGATGACCGCAAGTTCAGCGAATATGTCATCATGGGCACGCTCGCCTCGTTCGGCTGGGCGATTGCGGTGGCGGGGGGCACGGTTTGGTTGTTGGCAGCCCTCCCCCCCTTGGGCCTGCCCGACCTTTCCCCCTGAACATCAATGCCACCGCCCGCCAGAACCGCGCGCGGCGCAAAAGCGCCCGCCGCCGCCGCAGGCTGGCCCGAACACGCCGCACACGCGCCATCTCGGCCTCAAAAGAACTGTGGGGCATCGCATCCTCATGCGAACGCAGGGGCGGAATGACCATCATCATGGACTTATCCTTTCATTTCTGAAAACATGATCTGAAATACAGCTAAAAATTCGCACCCCATACGGCCAACATCGGAAATCACCTTTCACAAATGCAAGGCAACATCAGCCTCGACGACCTGTCCCTCTTCCTTGCCGTGGCCTCCTCCGGCGGGCTGTCCGGCGCTGTCGCCAGCACAGGCACCTCGGCCCCCACCCTGTCGCGCCGCATGGCGGAACTGGAACGCGCCACCGGACAACATCTGTTTGAACGCGGTCGCAACGGCTATGCCCTGACCGCGCGGGGCCGCGAGTTGCTGGCCGAGGCCAGCGCCCTGCGCCCACTGCAACAGCGCATCGCCCAATGGGCCAGCGGCCCCGGCACCACCCCCCGCGTCCGCATCACCGCAGGCAGTTGGACGGCCCGCCTCATCGCCCGCAACATCGGGCGCTATTGGCAACCCGGTGCGCCTTGGGTGCCCGAATTCATCAGCGCCAACGCCAATCTTGATCTGGCCCGGCGTGAGGCGGATATCGGCATCCGCGCCCGCCGCCCCGAACAACCTTGGCTCGCCGCACAAAAGGCGCAGGATGTGCGCTATGCCGTCTATGGGCTGGCCAGCGCACCCAAGGGCTTTATCGCGCTGGACGCCCAAGCCCTGACCCCCGCCGAACGCTGGATCCGCGAACATCACGCCGCCCAGATCATCACCACCGTCAACACCGAACGTGTCGCATTGGACCTTGCCCGTGCTGGCATGGGCCGGATCGTCCTGCCCACCTTTGCGGGCGATGACGGCACCGGGCTGCAACGCCTGTCGGACGACATCCCCGAAATCGCGCATGAGGCTTGGCTCGTCAGCCATCACGAGGCACGGCACGACCCGCCGATCCGCCGCGCCCTGGCCGCCCTGATCCGGCTTTTGCGCGGGGCCACTTGATGCAGGGCGGCCAAGGGATTACCTTGGCCGCATCGAAGGAGAACAGATATGTTCGGCATTCCCGGCAAAGCCGCCGTCACAATGACCCCAATGGCCGCAAAACAGATCGCGCGGCTGATGGCGAAACAGGACAGTCAGGGCCTGCGCATCGGCGTGAAAAAGGGCGGCTGCGCGGGGATGGAATACACGATGGACTATGTCTCCAGCGTGAATCCCTTGGACGAGGTGGTGGAACAAGACGGCGCCCGCGTGATGATCGCACCGATGGCGCAGATGTTCCTGATCGGCACGGAAATCGACTACGAAATGGGCATCGTCGAGTCGGGCTTCAAATTCCGCAACCCGAACGTGGCCGAGGCCTGCGGCTGCGGGGAATCGATCAAGTTCAAGGATCAGTAGGGTGGGTGAAACCCACCGATCCATTCAAAATCTTGAATAAGATATCAAAACCATCCACTTACACGCCATTTCACGCGTGAAATCCGCCCACGCGCCCCAACCCACTGGCGCACCGACCCAGCAGGCGGTATCTCTCAAAAGAACCCATATTTGGCCCGGATTCGGGAGGAGATCAGACATGCGCAAGCTGGCGGCGGGAAACTGGAAGATGAACGGGCTGGCAGCCGATCTGGCCGAGCTGAAAGCCCTGGCCGAGGTTCCGGCCTCCTGTGAGGTGCTGATCTGCCCCCCCACCCCCCTGATCGCGCAGGCAAACTGGCAGATGCAGGGCAAACCGGTGATGATCGGCGGGCAGGATTGCCACGCGAACGCCAAGGGGGCGCATACGGGCGATGTTTCGGCGGCGATGCTGAAGGATGCCGGGGCAGGCCATGTCATTCTGGGCCATTCGGAACGCCGGGCGGATCACGGCGAGACGGATGCCTTGGTCGCCGCGAAAACCCAGGCCGCCTGGGCCGCCGGTCTGGTCGCCATCGTCTGCGTGGGGGAAACCGAGGCGCAGCGGGATGCAGGCCAGACCCTCGACGTGGTGGCGACCCAGCTTGCCGGCTCAGTCCCGGATGGGGCGACCGCGGCCAACCTCGTGATCGCCTATGAACCCGTCTGGGCCATCGGAACAGGCCGCACGCCGACCTTGGCCGAGATTGCGGAAGTCCACGCCTTCATGCGGGCACGGCTGACCGAACGGCTGGGGGCCGAGGCGGCGGGCGTGCGGCTGCTCTACGGCGGCTCGGTGAAGCCGTCGAATGCGGTGGAAATCTTTGCCCTGGCGAATGTGGACGGGGCCTTGGTCGGCGGGGCGAGCCTGAAGGCCGCCGATTTCGGGGCCATTGTCACCGCCCTGTCTGCCGCGTGACATTTCAGGTCGGGAACCGGCAAACGCGCCGCTTCCCGACCTGCTAGACGACCATCATGACAACCCTCATCGCCCCCGCCCGCCAAAGCCTGCTTTGGGCCAACCTTGTTTGTGCCCTGTCGATGATCATCTGGGCGGCGGGGCTTCCTGCTGCCGATCTGGTCATTCCAATCATCCCACCCTTTGCCCTGACGGCCCTGCGCTGCGGCTTGGCGGGGCTGGTTCTGCTGGCCGTCTGGGCGGCATTTGAGGGGATCACCCCCATCCGCCGCGCCGATTGGGGCAAGGGCATCGCGGTGGGCAGCCTTGGCATCGGCCTCGCCGCCGTCTGTCTGGTGGTGGGCCAAGCCTATACCGACCCGGTGACGGTGGGGATCATCACGGCCAGCATGCCGCTGATCGGCATGGGGCTGGAGGTCGCGCTGGACGGGCGGCGGATCACGCGGCCCTTGATCATCGGCATGGCGCTGTCGCTGGTCGGCGGCATGGTCGCGCTGGCGCATGGAAAATTCACGCTGGATCTGGGGCTGGGGGCGCTGGCGACCTTTGGTTCCTGCCTGTTCTACACTTGGGGGTCGCGGGCGACCGTCACCGCCTTTCCGGCGCTCACCGACCTTGGCCGCACCACGATCACCATCTGCGGCGGGGCCATTGCCGCCGCCGTCGCCGCCGTTCTGGCACAGGCGACGGGGTTCAGCCCGGCGGTGGACTGGTCGCTGATGGGCTTGCGCGAATGGGGGGCCTTGGCCGTGTTCAGCCTGCTGTCGCTGGCCTTGATGCAGGTGCTTTGGATCATCTCGGTCGCGCGCATCGGCATCGGGGCCTCCAGCCTGCATATGAACGCGGTGCCCTTCTATGTCATGGCCATCTTCTTTTTGATGGGCGGGGCCTGGAGCAACTTGCAACTGGGCGGGGCCGCTTTGGTCGTGCTGGGGGTGATGATCGCCCAAGGCTTTATCGGGGGAAAACGCGCATGATACATCTGGACCAATCGCCGAAAGATGCGGCTTTCGTGCAGAACCCCTATCCTTTCTATGACCGGGCGCGGGCGGGTGGGTCGTTCTTTTTCTGGAACGACTACAAGATGGTCTGCACAGGCAGCGCCACCGTCACCAACGCCATCTTCCGTGATCGCCGTTTTGGCCGCGAGGTTCCGCCAGAAATCGCCCAGCCCATCCCCGCGCATCTGGCGCCTTTTTACGCGGTCGAGGCGCATTCGATGCTGGAGCTGGAACCGCCGCGCCACACGCGCCTGCGGGGGCTTGTGCTGCGGGCTTTTACCAGCCGCCGGATTGCTGAACTGGCCCCGGAAATCACGCAACTGACGCAGGATCTGATCGACCGCCTGCCGTCCGGCGAGTTTGATCTGCTGACGCATTTCGGGCAACCCCTGCCCGTGACCATCATCGCCCGCCTTCTGGGCGTGCCGGAAGAGATGGGGCCGGACCTGCTGCGCTGGTCCAACGCGATGGTCGGCATGTATCAGGCGGGGCGCACGCCCGCGATGGAACAGGCGGCGGTGCAGGCCAGCACTGATTTTGTGGCCTTCATGCGGCGCTATGTCGAAGAACGCCGTGCGAAACCGGCGGATGATCTGATCACCAGCCTGATCGCGGCGGAAGCCGAGGGCGAGCGGCTTTCCACGGATGAGCTGATCACCACCTGCATTCTGCTTTTGAACGCGGGGCATGAGGCAACGGTGCATTCCATCGGTAATGGCGTGAAGACCTTGCTGGAAACCGGGCATGGCGCGGCGGATCTGACGCCGGACCGGGTCGATGGCACGGTCGAGGAAATCCTGCGCTATGATCCGCCTTTGCATATGTTCACCCGCTGGGCCTATGAAACCATCGAGATCGCAGGCCATACATTCCAGCGCGGTGATCAGGTGGCCCTGCTGCTGGGGGCGGCGAACCGCGACCCTTCGCAATGGGATCGGCCCAATGATTTCATCACCGACCGCCCGGTTAAGGTTCATACCAGCTTTGGCGGCGGCCTGCATTTCTGCGTCGGCGCACCGCTGGCGCGGCTGGAATTGCAGATCGCGCTGCCCATCCTGTTTGACCGCCTGCCCGGCCTGCATCTGGCTGCGGCGCCGGAATACAATGATGTGTATCATTTCCACGGATTGAAGGGGCTGAGAGTCAGCCGATAACTCTGCTGTCGCATGATGCGCCCAAACCCGACGCATTGACCTTAAACATCAAGGGCGCGATTGCCGCGCCCTTGGGATTGTCGATAGAGCTCTAGCGATGCGCCAAGGGACCGCACAGAAAACCTTACTGCTCCTTGACCTTGCAAGTCCCGCGGCCTTCAAAGTGGCCAGTATAGCCTGCCCCGGGGGTCGCCCGCACGGTAAATTTACCATCCGCCGGGAAGAAGGATGCGCGATAGCCCATATTTGTCTGATCACCGCGAATTTTCACCTGAACAGACCATTTAAAGACAATCTTCTTGGAACTCTCTTCGTATTTACCGGCAATGGGTTCGCCGACGAATGTGTGAATCACCGGGTCATAGACGGTGACCGCTGTTGTATTGGCTTCGTAGCCAAAGATGTAGGGGCTGTTGACCCAACTGTCTTCGGCGGTGGTACATTCCAGAACTTTGGCGCTGGCATTGCCCGCCAAAAACATCATTCCCAAAAACCAGACAAGTTTCTTCATAGTCTTCTCCTGAGCGGCGCAATGGCCGACGACATTGTTGGTAAAGTTATTCGGTTAGGGTGCAAGTCCCTCGCCCCTCTGCGGGGCCATTGAATCTGTACCGAAAGGGCGTCACGCGGATGATAAAGATATTTTTGCTGCGCAACCAAGTTGCACGGAAGTTGAGATTTGAGCTGGCATCTTCCAGCATGGCGCCCTCAAGGCTCCAGGTCATTGTTGCACGCGACTTCGTGTATTGGTCAAGATCCGCGACCTTATATATACCATTGAATTTCTTCGAAATTTCATCCTTTACGACGGCCGCTGCCGCATTACGATTTATCTCAAAACTATAAAAATCCGCCAAAAAACGCGCTGTGCTTTGTCCTTGGATCGACGTTACCTTACATTCCAGCGTTTGGGCCCGCGCAGGCAGAGCCGATAGAAAAACCACAGAAAGCAGGGCCCCAAAAATTCGCACAGATCATCTCCAATAGCGTTTACGATGATTTGCCGATATCGCGCAAAAAACGCAAGGGCTGAAACGCTGCAGCCTATGGCAGATTTTGAGTATGGCCCGACTTTATCCACCGCAAACCCCACCACACCAACCCCAAAGTCACCGGCACCAGACCGGCCATGACCCATGTCTGGTCCAGATGCGCCCAATGCGCCAAGGGCTTTGCCAGATAACCCAACAAGCCCAAGGCGTAGTAGCTGATCGCCACGACCGATAGGCCTTCGACGGTGTGTTGCAGCCGCAGTTGCAGATCAGCCCGATGGTCCATGCTGGCGAGCAGTTTCTGGTTCTGCGCTTGGCGTTCGACATCCACCCGCGTCCGCAGTAGTTCTGCCGCCCGGGCCGCGCGTTCGGCCATCGCGTTCAGACGCACCTCGGCGGATTTCACGGTGCGCATGGCGGGGTCATAGCGGCGCATCATAAATTCGCCAAAGCTTTGCCGCCCGGCCACCCGTTCCTCACGCAGCACGGTGATCCTTTGGGCGACGATGGCCTGATAGGCGGCGGTCGCACCAAAGCGGAAACCGTGCTGGACGGACAACCGCTCCAATTCAGCCGAGATTTGCAGCAGATCATGCAGGGCGGATTCGGCGCCGCCGCTTTCGTCCAGCCGACCCACCAGCGCCGACAGGCGCGGGTCCAGATCGTTCAAGACCCGCGTCAGGTCGCGCACACGCGCCAGACCCAGCATCGACATGGCGCGGTAGGTTTCAATCTCGCACAGCCTTTGCACGATCCGCCCCACCCGGCGCGGGCCGGTGCCAGGGCGCACAAAGACGGCAAAGCGCATATAGCCGCCCTCGTCGATGCGGAAATCGCCGGCAATCACGGCGGCCCCATCGACCACCCGCGCCACGGCCAGACTTTCGGCCTGCAACCAACCCTCCAGCCGCGCCAGCATCGCAGCCTCATCCTCGGGCATCTCCTCCACCCGGATCAGCCCGGCCACAAGCCGTTGCGCGGCACTGCCTGCCAACCAGTCCTTGGGGAAAACCTCACCCTCCATCGGGTCAAAGGCCTGATCCGGCAGCCCTGGCTGAAAGGCCGCATAGGTCACGAATTCGGTATGGCTTTCCCATTTCAGGCTGGCGCGCCCGCCCTGTCCCGTATGGTGCATCGCCCCCGGCAAGGCTGCCGCCATCCCCTGTGCAGCCAGCCAGTCATTCAGCAACGCCAGATCAGCCCCCCGGTCGCGGTTCACCGAATTGCCGGGCTCTTTCAGCGCCATGAACACCACATGCGCCGGGGCCTGCAGCACCGGAAAGGGTCGTGCGTGCAATTCGTCAACAAGCGCATGTCGCAAAGGGTGATCCATCATGCCCCCTGCCTAAACCCCTGCCCCACCACAGAAAAGCAAAAGGCTGGCATACATCCGTATGCCAGCCCGCTGTTGCAATTCCGCCAAGCGTTAGGCCAGCCACTTTTCGTAGTCGCTGACCAGCAGATGCGTCGGGGCTACGTCTTCCTCAATATCCGCAAAGCGCCCGATGGGATCGACAAAGATGTTGTCCGTCACATCGTCATTCACCGTGCTGACCTCTCCAATCAGCACATCGCCGCCTTCACCCCAGAAAGCATGCCAGTCGCCCGGCATCAGCGTGACCGATTCCCCCGGGGCCAGCCGCAGCTTGTCGCCCGGCCCATAGTCCCGCGCGATGCCGTCGCACAGCACCCGCCCGCCGCGATCCCGCGCGAAATGGCCTTTGTCGTCAGACCCGAAAAGTTCCACCACAAGGGTCGCCCCGCCCCGGTTGATGATGTCTTCGGCCTTGATCACATGGGTGTGCATTGGCGAAAGCTGGTCCTGACGGCTGATCAGCAGCTTTTCCGCATAGCACATGCCACCGCCACGTTGCAGATCGGCCAAAGAGCCGTTCCGCAGGGTGAACAGGAAAAGCCCCATTTCATCATAGCGCCCCTGCCCATAATCGGTGATGTCCCAGCCCATCCGGCTGTCCACGATCCGCCGCGCGTCGGTGCGGGCCTTGAACTGGTCCGGCGTCCAATAGGCAAAGGGCGGCAGGACAAAGCCGTAGTGGCGGATCATCTCATCCGCTGCGGCCATGATATCGTTAATTCTTGAGCGTTTCATCGGTCTCTCCCCGTTTCGCGCGACTATAGCCGCCCGAAATGCCCCAGCAAGCCATCCTCATCTTTTCTTCAAAAATATCCTGGGGGGAGCCCGCAGGGCGGGGGGCAAAGCCCCCTCGAACGCCTAGGCTTATGGCAAAAGGCCATGCCGCTGCTTTACGCTGAAACCCGCGCCCAGGTGGCGCAGGCCTGACCGAAGGCCTCAAACAGCGGCCGCGAGACTGGGTCGCCCGCGGCATTCCATTCCGGGTGCCATTGCACCGACAGGGTGAAGCCCGGCGCATCCGCCACATAGATCGCCTCGGGCGTGCCATCCGGCGCCAGCCCGTCGATCATCACCCGACTGCCGGGGCGGTTGATACCCTGCCCGTGCAGCGTGTTCGTCATCACCTCCTCCGCGCCCATCAGCCGGGCGAAAACGCCACCGGGGGTAAACCGCACCGGGTGGCGCAGCGCGAACTTTTCTTCCAGCGTGCCGTCGGGGGGCATCCGGTGGTTCATGCGGCCCGGCAGGTCGCGGATTTCGGGGTAAAGCGTGCCGCCCATCGCCACGTTCACCTCTTGAAAGCCGCGGCAGACGCCAAGGAAAGGCTGGCCCCTATCCACACAAGCGCGGATCAGCGGCAGAGTGATGGCATCGCGGCCCCGGTCAAAGGCACCGTGGGCGGGGGTTTCATCCTCGCCATATTCGCTGGGATGGACGTTCGGGCGGCCGCCGGTCAGCAGGAAGCCATCGCAAAGATCCAGAAGTTCGGGCACGGAAATCAGTTTCGGATCGGTCGGGATGATCAGCGGCACGCAGCCCGAGACTTGCGAGACGGCCTCGGAGTTCATCACGCCACCGGCATGGACGGGATAAGTCTCATGCAAGAAGGCGGAATTGCCGATGATGCCCACGACCGGGCGGGAATTGGCACGCATGTTCATGGTTTGGGTCCAGCTTTGTCAGCATATTCTGCCCTTGCGGGGTCCGCTTGCCTAGCCCCCGATCCGCGCGCGAACCGTGCAGGGCTGCACAATGGAGCGATTGCCTGCGCAAAAGGCAGAGATCACGCGCAGTTGCCTTGCAAGTGATCGGCGCATGGCGATGCTGGCCGAAACAAGGGAGACGCTTGATGAAACAGATGATGATCCTTGCCGTTGCGGCGCTTTGGCTGGGCCAGCCGGGGGCTGCGCAGGACGCCCATGCGGGCCACAATATGGCCGATGTGGAGGGTCCGGCGAATGACGCCTTTAAGGCGGCGAATGAGACGATGCACAAGGACATGGCTATCCCGCTGACGGGGGATGCCGATGTGGATTTCATCCAAGGCATGATCCCGCATCACGAAGGCGCGGTCGCCATGGCGCGGATCGTGCTGGAACATGGGGATGACCCGGAGGTGCGGAAGCTGGCCGAGGCGGTGATTGCCGCACAAGAGGGCGAGATTGCCTGGATGAAGGAGTGGTTGGCGAAACAGGGGATGTGAGCTCCCCCTCCCCATCCCTCCCCCACAAGGGGGGAGGGGGCACCTCGATCTCGGGCACAGCGATTGGCACGGCGCGCGTTCCCCTCCCCCTTGTGGGGAGGGGTTAGGGGTGGGGGGCAAACGCCGCCTTGCCTGCCGCCGCGACCGCCCCGGCCCCATGGGCGATGCCCAAGGCATTGAGTCCCGCCTCGATCACGCCAATCGCGCCCAGCGTCATATGGGCGTTCACATGGCCCATATGCGCCAGCCGCAGCCAGCCGTCGGCCTTGGGGTCTTCGGGCGTGCCCATCCCAAGCCCGACACCCAGCGTCAGCCCTGCTTCGGCCTCGACCCAAGTGCGCAGCCTTGTCGCGTCCGGTGCGCCCAGCCGGATTGAGGTGACCGCGCCCGCCCTTGCCGCTGGAGCGGCGACATTCAGGCCGATGGCGGCATTGCCCTGCCCCCAGCATTCGACCGCCGCCCAGACCGCGCGGGCCAGACGGGCGTGGCGTTGATGGACTTGGGCCAAGCCTTCCTCGAAAATCATGTCGAGCGCAGCGCGCAAGGCGAACAGGTGATGCGTGGGCGCGGTGCCGTGCCAGTATTCCCAGAACTCACCGGGCGCGGGATTGGCCCTTGGCCCCCAGTTCCAATAGGGCGTCCGCAGACCCGCCCCCTGCCCCGCCAGACGCGCCTTTTCGGAAAACCAGACAAAGACCATGCCAGCGGGCGTCATCAGCCCCTTCTGGCTGGCGGCTAGGGTCACATCCACACCCCATTCGTCCATCCGATAGTCATCGCAGCCCAGAGACGCGATGCAATCCACGCAAAACAGCGCCCCGTGGCCCGCCGCGTCGATGGCCGCGCGAATGGCTTTCACGTCTGATTTGACGCTGGTCGCCGTATCGACCTGTGTCATCAGAACGGCTTTGATCTGGCCCGAGGTATCCGCCCGCAAGGCAGCCTCCACCTGTGCCGGATCAGCCGCCGAACGTTTGCCGAAATCCAAGAGGTCAACTTCAACCCCCAGCGCGCGCAGGGCATTGGCCCAGCCATGGCCGAAATTGCCACAGGCCAGCACCAGAACCCGGTCGCCACGTGAGAACAGGTTGGTATCCACCGCCTCCCACCCGGCATGGCCATTGCCGATATAGGCCGCCAGATGGCCCTGCGTTCCCGCCAACCGTTTCAGATCGGCCCAAAGGCCGGAGATCATATCCACCAATTCGCCCGCATAAATGTTCGGCGAAGGGCGCTGCATTGCCGCCAGAACCCGGTCTGGCAGGACAGAGGGGCCGGGAATGGCCAGATAACGGCGACCGTTGGCAAGGGACATGAGTGGGATTCCTTTCTGCTGAAGCATGGCTAAGCCCCCCCTTGCTGGACAGCAAGGCCCCCCGGCGCTAGACCGCTGGAATGACGACGAAACGCCCCTCGCTTTTGGCCCGCTTTTGGCGCGGCTATCTGGCCCGCCACTGGGGGCTTATGCTGCTGGCGCTGGTCCTGATGGCGGTCGAAGGGGCGACCCTTGGCGCGCTGAGCTGGATGATCGAGCCGCTGTTTGACAAAGTTTTCGCGGCGGGCGGCGATGCAGCGCTGTTGCCAGTGGGGCTGGGCATTCTGGGGCTGTTCGTGGTGCGGGCGATCACCTCGGTCGGGGGGCGCGTGGTCATTGCCGCCGTCTCGCAGCGGGTGGCGGCGGCGATGCAGGGCGATCTGCTGCGGCATCTGCTGACGCTGGATCTGCGCTTTTTCCAGCGGCATCCGCCCGGCGCGCTGATCGAGCGCGTGCAGGGCGACACTTTGGCGGTGCAGGGCGTCTGGGCCTCGCTTGTCACGGGGCTGGGGCGTGATCTGGTGGCGCTGCTGGGGCTGTTTGCCGTGGCGCTGTCGATTGACTGGCGCTGGACCTTGGCCGCGCTGATCGGGGCGCCGCTGCTGATCCTGCCTGCGGCCGCGCTGCAACGCTATATCCGTCGCAAGACGGGGCAATTGCGTGATCAGGCGGGGGCGAGGGCGACGCGGCTGGATGAGATTTTTCACGGCATGGGCGCGATCAAGCTGAACCAGATGGAGGGCTATCAGGCCAGCCGCTTTGACAGCATCCTTTTGCGCATCCGCCGTGCCGAGGTGAAGATGGCCACAGGCCGTGCCACGATGCCCGCGCTGATCGACGTGGTGACGGGGATCGGGTTCTTTGCCGTGCTGTTGCTGGGCGGACGCGAGGTGGCCGAGGGCCAGCGGACGACGGGGGAGTTCATGGCGTTCTTTACTGCCATGTCGCTGACGTTCCAGCCGATCCGCCGCTTGGGCGATTTGGCCGGGGTCTGGCAGATTGCAGCGGCATCGCTGGAGCGGATCTATGCCCTGTTCGACACGCCTGCCCCGGTACAGGCGACGGGGTTAGTGCCTGCCATCGCTTTGCCACCGGAAGTGGTGTTTCAGGATGTAGGCTTTGGTTATGGCGATGCGCCGGTTCTGAATGGGTTGAGCTTTACCGCCCCGGCGGGGCGGATGACGGCGCTGGTGGGGGCCTCGGGCGCGGGGAAAAGCACGGTGTTTCATCTGCTGACCGGGCTGGAACAGGCGCAGACGGGGCAGATTACCTTGGGCGGGGCCGATCTGGCAGCGCTGCCTTTGGAGGTCTTGCGGCGTCAGATTGCGGTCGTGTCGCAGGATACGGGGTTGTTTGACGAAACCCTGCGCGAAAACATCCTGCTGGGGCGCGCGGTCTCCGCCGACCGTCTGGATGCAGCCCTGCAAGCGGCCCATGTGACGCCCTTTCTGCCGGGCCTTACGGATGGTCTGGATACGCCCGCTGGCCCGCGTGGTTCGGCCCTGTCGGGGGGGCAGCGGCAAAGGGTGGCCATCGCCCGCGCCATCCTGCGCAATGCGCCCCTGCTGCTGCTGGACGAGGCGACAAGCGCCTTGGACGCCGAAAGCGAAAGGCTGGTGGCCGAGGCTTTGCAGAACGTGGGCAAGGGGCGGACGACCCTGGTCATCGCGCACCGTCTGTCGACCATCCGGGCCGCTGACAAGATCGTGGTGATGGATCAGGGCCGTGTGGTTGAGGAAGGCACGCATGACAGCCTTTTGGCGGCAGGCGGGCGTTATGCCGAACTGGTTCGTCTGCAATCAACCTTGCCCGGTTAGGGCTTTCGCTTGGCCACAGGCGGCCTATATTCACCGCATGAACATGCGCCGCCTTTACCGCCTGACCGGCCCCGATGCCCTGCCCTTTCTGCAAGGCTTGGTGACCAATGATGTCCTGCCCTTGGCCAAGGGGCCGGGGCTTGTCTATGCCGCGCTTCTGACGCCGCAGGGCAAGTATCTGGCCGATTTCTTTGTCGGACAAACGGCGCATGGCCTGATCCTTGATCTGCCCGAGGTTTTGGCCGAGGCGACGATCCGCCGCCTTTCGATGTATCGCCTGCGGGCCGATGTGCAGATCGCACCGGTGCCGGAGCTGTTCATTCATCGCGGGCTTGGCCCCTGCCCTGCGGATGGCTTTGCTGATCCGCGTGATGCGTCGCTGGGCTGGTGGGCAGTGCGCGATGTGCCACCAGAGGCGGATGGCACCGATTGGACCGCACTGCGCGTGGCGGCGCTGGTGCCCGAGGCGGGGGTCGAGCTGATCCCGGATGACAGCTATATCCTTGAGGCGGGGTTTGAACGCCTGCACGGTGTCGATTTCCGCAAGGGCTGTTATGTCGGGCAAGAGGTGACGGCCCGCATGAAGCACAAGACGGAATTACGCAAAGGTTTGGTAAAGGTCGCGGTGGAAGGTGCGGCCCCTGTGGGCACGCCGATCTTGGCGAATGGCAAGGAGGCGGGCATCTTGTTCAGCCAATCGGGCGGGCAGGCCATCGCGTGGATGCGGCATGACCGGATCCAGCCGGTCATGCAGGCGGGCGACGCCTTGGTGCGCCCGCGGGATTAGGGCTTAGGCCCGCTCGGAATACTCCATCAGTTCCGTATGCACGATGATCTCTTCATCCGGCCCCACGAAGGGCGGGATCATGATCCGCACGCCATTGTCGAGGATCGCTGGCTTAAAGCTGTTCGCCGCTGTCTGACCCTTCATCACCGGCTCGGTTTCTGCCACGCGGCATTTCACCTTTTGCGGAATCTGCACCGACAGGGGTTCATCGCCGAAATACTGGATCGTCGCGGTCATCCCGTCTTGCAGGAAGGGCCGACGGTCGCCCAACAGGTCGGCATCCAGCTCGGTCTGTTCAAAGGTCTCGCTATCCATGAACACCAAGCGCCCATCGGTTTCATACAGGAACTGCTGTTCCTTCAGATCCAGGCGCACCTCTTCGACCTTGTCTTCCGACCGAAAGCGTTCGTTCAGCTTGCGTCCGTCGCGCAGGTTCTTCAATTCCACCTGTGCAAAAGCCCCGCCTTTGCCCGGCTTCACGTGATTCACCTTCACCGCAGCCCACAATCCCCCGTCATGGTCAAGGATCGCGCCGGGGCGGATTTCGTTTCCATTGATCTTCGGCATGACAGTTCCGTGAATAAAAGGTTGATCGGTTGCGACACTGCCCTATATAGCGGGGGCGGACAGGGGGCAAGCCAACCAAATCTGGCCCCTCCCCCCATATAAGCCATGCGCAAGACGCATGGCCGACATGTCAAAGAAAGTTGTCCGAATCGATTGTAATCGGGGATATTCCCCGGACCTCGGAAGAACAAAAGTTCAAAAGAAAAGGACTTCCCAATGGCGGACCTGATTGACAGCACGGCGTTCAACTTTGAACAAGGCCAGCGCGCGCGCAAGCTTTTTGCCGCCGTGGTGCTGGCTGCGCTGGATGACGCCATTGCCGACGATAAGAAGTATGGAAACGGCCCCGACCAGATCGCCCGCTGGGCGCGTTCGCGTGATGGGCGCGAAGTCTTGTCCTGTGCCGGGATTGACCCGAACGAACGTGTGGTCAAAGGCCTGATGGAGTTCGTCGGCAAAGGCATCCGCACCTCGGTCGCTTTGTCGCGCGAGGAAAGCGAACGCCGTCATGCGGCAGAGCTGGATCAGGCGGAAGCCGCCTGATCTACGCTTCATCGAATATGAAAAAGCGCCCCAAGGGGCGCTTTTTGCGTTTCTGGTTTTGCGTGTCGGGGGAATGACTTATTCGATCCCGCGCGACATCAGCGCCCGCGCGATTTCCGCACGCACCAGTTTGCGCACGTTCCGCGTGATCCTTTCGCCGAATTCGCCCTGCAATTCGGCGCGCAACACTTCACGCACCAGATCGCGCAGGGCGTCGGCCCCCATGCCCAGCAGCGGGCCTTCGTCTTCCGCCGTCAGGTCGGGCAGTTCCTCAACCAATTCTTCGGCTTTCGGCGTTTCCTCGCGTTCGGCGCGACGCTCGCTGAGTTCGACCACAACGCCCGTTGCAGGGGCTTCCTCGGGGACCGTTTCTTCAACCATCGCCTGCGCCAAGGCCGCAATCACCGCGTCCATCGGATCAACGGGGTCCGCCGCTGCGATAGGCGCTGGCGGTGCGTCGGGGGCCGTCGGCATGTCCGGTGCAGGCGGCGCTTCGGCCACCACAGGCTCGGGCGTCACGCTGACCAGCGTTACCACAGGTTCCACCTTGGCTTTCGTCGCGCGCGGTTTCGGCGCAGCTTTTGCCTTGGGGGGTTTCACCGAGGCGACCGGCTCTTCCACCCGCAGGGCGGGGGTCAGCAGCAGCTTGTCTGACACCGGCTCCTCCACAGGTTTCAGCGCCGCAATGCGAATCGCGCGGCTTTTCGGCAATTTTTCTTCGGACACAAGACGCCGGATCGAGGACAAAACGTCCCCGCCGCCGACGGAACCCAATTGTTCAGACATCCCCGGCCACCGTCATAAAAACACTCCACCCAAAGTTTACCTTACAAGGCATCGCGACCGATTCTCAAGAAAATGAGTCCGACCTTGGTCTGAAAACGGTGCTTTTTGATCAGATTCCGGGCAAATCAGTCCGGTTGGCTGATGGATTTCAGGATACGATCCAACTTTTTGCCCTGCACGGTATGCACCGGCGCGTCTTTGACGGCGCGGTAATAGGCGGCGGGGTCATAGGTCGGGATGCCGAGGTTCAGGTGTTCCACCGTCAGCAGGCCCATGCTTTGCAGCAGCGAATAGGTCGACAGATAGCGCTGCGCCTCGGCCGTGGCGCGTTGGACGCGGGCGTCGAGCAGGTCTTGTTCGGCGTCCAGCACGTCAAGCGAGGTGCGGGCCCCCAGCTTGGCCTCTTCACGCAAGCCGTCAAAGGCCACCTGCGCCGCTTCGATCTGGCGGTTCGTTGCCTCGATCTGCGCGGTCGCAACCAGAACAGAGGCCCAGGCATTGCCAACGCCTTCCTCGACCTGCATCGAGGTTTGCAGAAGGCCCGCTTGTGATGCCTCTTGCTGGGCAAGGGCTTTGCGGTAGAGCGCGGCGATCTGGCCGCCGGAGTAGAGGGTTTTATTAAAGCTTAGCGTCCCAGTAGCGGACAAACCGTTGCTTTGGCCTGGGGAGCCTCCAAAGGAATAGCTGCCCTCAGGATCGGTCACACTTCCGCTTAACCGGATTGTCGGCTTTCCGTTGCGCTTGGCCCTTTCTGAATTGAGCTGCGCAATGGTCACTTCGTGCTGCGCCCGACGCAGGGCGGGGTGGTTTTTCAAGGCGACCGACTGTGCAAGTTCAAGCGTTTCCGACAGGGTCGGCGCTTTCGGCAAGGTCGAGATTGCTTCCGGGTAATGCCCCACCGCCAGCTTATAGGACTCGCGGGCCACCATCAAATCACCCTCGGCAGCAGCAAGCTGCGCGCGTGCCGACGCGAGCGAAGCCTCAGCAATTGCCACATCAGTCCGAGTATATTCGCCGACTTCAAAACGATCTTTTGCCGCCTGAAGCTCTTGGCCAATCACACGGACGTTGCTTTGGCGCAAAAACACAATTTCGCTGGCAAGCTTCACGTTGACGTAGGATTGGACGGCCGAAATCAAAACCTGCTGTTCGATATTCACCAAGCCTTGACGCGTGGCCAGAACGGACTCTTTCGCAACCTCAATCCCCAATTGACTGCGCCCGCCATCCCAAAGCGTCATCTCCATTGTCAGCCCATAAGAGGAGGTGTTGCTTTCCGAAACATTGCGCAGCAATCCCGGCGTCCCGTCCGACGTCACACCAAATCCGGAAAACTGCGCAATGTTATGCTGATAACCCGCCGAAAAACTGATAATCGGCCGCAACGCCGAAACAGCAATCGCCACATCCTCATCCGCGGCGCGCAGCAGGGCTTGGTTCTGCTCCAGCAGGTGGGAATTGCGATAGGCGGCGATCAGCGCGTCGGTCAGGGTTTCTGCCTGCGCAGGAAACGCCAGTCCGACCACCAAAAGCACCGAGACTCCAAACCGTTTCATGCCGCGCATTCTGCCCGTCCTTTTTTATATGCTCTGCCCTGCCCTGCCTTACAGCAGGAAGCCTTTGCGTTCTTCGTATCCCGGCAGAACCGGGGCGGTCGCGTTGAAAGCATCGCGCCAAGTGATGCGGCCATCGGCCTTGAATCCCACCCGTGCGACACCCAAAGCGCCTGTCATGAAGACCGCTCCGATGCGGCCCCCATCTTTCAACTGATCGGCCAGCCCTGCGGGCAGCTTTTCGACGCCGCCTTGCAAGACGATGATGTCATAAGGCCCATGCTTGGCCGAACCGGCCGCCAAGGGGCCGGTCATCACGGCGGCGTTGTCCACGCCTTCGGCGGACAGCGTGCGCTGCGCCTCGGTGGCGCGGGCCTCGTCATCCTCAACCGCGACAACCGCTTCGGCCAGACGCGCCAGAACGGCGGTCGAATAGCCAAGGCCGCAGCCGATATCCAGCACAGCATCGGTCGGTTGAACGTCCAGCGCATCCAACAGCTTGGCCAAAGTCCGTGCCTCAAGCACCACCCGTCCGGGGGCCAGGGGTAGGTTTTCCCCGACATAGGCCGCCTCACGCCGTTCGGCGGGGACATAGACCTCACGCCGCACGGCCAGCATGGCGGCGATGATCGGAAACTTGGTCACGTCCGAAGGGCGGACCTGGGTGTTGACCATCATGATGCGTCGTTGGGCGAAGTCGGTCATATCTGAACTCGTCAGTTTGATTTGCCTTGAATCCGTCTTGCCACAGTTCCAATGGAAGGGCAACGGGCCTTGTGGATAACCGCGCCGATCTGGGAGGGATCGGCGCGGTTCGTGTTTCAGTTGCCGCGGGTCAGGGCAAAGCTGGCGGTGACGCGGCAGGATTGCAGCCCGGCGTTCAGCAGACCGACCGTGCCATAGCCGTCGGCAAAGAAGGTCATGGCCAGTTCCCCCGTGACATTGTCCGCATCGACCATCGTGGCGGTGCCCGAAAGCATCCCCATGATAAAGGCGGGCTGCCCTTCGACCGGGGAGGGTGGCGCGTCACCCGTCGCTTGGCTTTCAGTCGCCTGCCAGATCACGCCGGGCAGACCAAGGGCATTCGGATCGAACATCCCGCCCCATGTGACAGGCCGGGCGGCGGTCAGGTTGGCCAGGATCGGATACATGGCCTTGTCAAAGCCCGCTGGACATTGCGTCACGACCACAGGCTCGGCCTTGCCCGACCAATTGCCGTCCGTCGGCGCGGCCGTTCCGGGCGCGGGCGGGACCATTTGAGGCGCATCTTCGGTCGCCGCCCCTTCCGTGGCGAGCGGTTCCTTGGATTCGGTCACCGGGTTGGTCTTGCCCGGATCGGCGCTGGGGCCTGTCGGCGTGGTCGGCTCATTCGCCGCTGAACCAGAGCTGGTCTCATGCGTTTCGGCGCTTTCGCCGGGGCCTTCGGTCGCTGCGGGTTCCGTGACCGTTGCTTCCGGCTCGACCACCTCAGGCTCCACCACTTCGGTCGCAACAGCCGCGACGGTGAGGCTGGGGGCGATCAGATCAATCCCCGCTTGCAGCACGGGGTTGCTTTGCCCCCAAGCACAAAGCGCCCCAGCCCCCGTTTCCACGCAGTCACCATTCGTCGCGGTCCAACCCAAGGGGTTCAGCAAAAGCGTTGGCAGGGAACCATCTTCTGCCTCGGGCCCAAAAAAGGTCATGGCCAGCAGATCGGTCGGCTGGCCCTCGGCTTCGGGGGCGGGCGTGGGCGAGTCGCTGCCCCAACCCACTGGCAAGGCAAAGACCAGCCCGGTTTCCGCATTCTGGAACCCGCAGGGCTGATCCGCATCGCAGCGATATCCGGCTGCCGATACCGTGCCCACACCGGCCAGCGCCAAGGTCTGGGCCGGATCAACCGTGACCACCGTCACCGGCTTAGCAACGACAGGTTCTTCCGCGGGGGGTTCTGGTTCGTTGATCGGCTGGGTGTTGGTTGTCTCAACCGGCTCTTCCGTTTCAGGCGAGGTTTCTTCGCCCATCTCTTCGGTCAAACCATCGTCGATCTCGGCGACATCGTCGGTCATCGCGACCTCTTCACCCAAAGCAAGACCGGCAACTTCGAAAGCCGTCGCATCCGGCGACACCAGAATATAGCCCTCAAAGAACCAGCCCTCGGCGGTGCCTTCGATGGCATATTCGCCGGGCGCAAGTTCCACCTGCCAAGCGCCAGTGACAGTGCCTTCGCCCGCAATGCCAAAGCCTTCGGGATCCTTAAGCGGAATAGCTTGCCAAAAGATCGACAGCCCTTCGGGTCCATCGGTCGGGGTCACCGTCACCATAACAGGCTGGCTCGCCTGCTCCGCATCGGCGACCGCCACCACGGGCGCGGGGACATAGGGTCGCACCAGTTGCACCGCCGCCACCTTCATACCCGAAGCATAGCCGGCCGTGGGATCAACGTCGGCATAGTCCAAGGCTGCCGCATAATCGAACATTGTGCAGATCGCCGTGCCGGCCGATGTCGCCCCTTTCGGATCATAACGCCAAGCGGCACAAAGCGGCTCGCCTTCACAGATCGCCTGACAATCGCCAATCTGGCCATCAGCCTGAAAACTTTGGGCGCGGGGCGATTGCGCCACGATACCGTTGTTGCCGACGCGATTCAGCACCATATTCAGCATCACGGGCGCGCCGCGATAGTAGGCCACACCTGGAATGGGTTCAGCTTCAACCGCTGGCTCTGCCGGGCTTTCGACGCCATTGGCAGGGCCCGCTTCGGGTTCTGTCTCGGCGAATTCTTCGCTTTCTGCCGTATCTTCGCCCGTCATCGCCGCCTCAAGCGCTCGGGCCAAGGCCCGCGCATTTTTGGCCGGATAGTATTTTCCACCCGTTCGGTTCGCGATGCAGGTCAACCGCCGACCTTCGGCAGGCTTCAGGCCAAACCCGACCACATGCACGGTAAAGTCATAACCGTCTGATTCAAGATCGGCGGCCATGTCACATGGGTTCGCCCGGCAACTTTCCGTTCCATCTGTCACCAAGATGATTGTCGCGGCCTCATCCTCATAGTCCAGCGCCTCGGCCGCTTCGCGCAGACTGTCGGCAATGGGGGTTTTCCCCAAGAATTTCATGCCTGCCAAGGCCTTGTTGATCTTGCGGTCGGTCGCTTCACCCGGCTTGACCAGAACCTGAATATCGTCACAGTCCCCCTCGCGCCGATGGCCATAGGCCATCAGGCCGACTTCAATGTCATCGGGCAGGCGTTTTAGAAACTGATTGACCGCCCGTTTGGCGATTTTGAGCTTTGGCTGCTTGCCAATCCGGCCCCACATAGAGCCTGAGCCGTCCATGATGATCATGGTCCGCCCCGCGTCTTGCGCCGCGACCGGGGCGACTGTTCCGCCCATGAGGCCCAAGGCCACCAGCCCTGCCAGAAGAATCGATCGCATCACAACTTCCCCCCATTCAATCGCGAAAGCCAGCCATCCGGCCTTGCCCCCGACCATACTGCCGCCCTTTGCCCCAAGGCCCGAAACTTGTCCGTCGCCCCGTCGAGCTTGGCCCGCCATGCGGCGTCTGGTTGCTGACCCGCCGTTACTTTGAAGAATACCTGCAACATGCACGCAATGGCAAAGGGTTCGATCAAAGCCGATTTGACCGCCCAAGCAAAAACAAGGGCAAAGACAAATCCCCCCGCCGACCAGGTGCCAGGCAGGATCCAGACAACGAAGGCCGCCGGGGCCAACATCACCAAAAAGACAAAGAACGACAAAATCCAGGTGAACAGGGTCAGCCAGGCCGCATTCACCATCATCGGCTTGGCATTCTGGGCATAAAGCACCAAGGCATCCTGACTGTCGCGCCAAGGATTCTCACTATGAATGCGCATCAGATGGCCCAAGATCACCTCATCCACCAGCCCGACGGCAATTTTTAGAAAGGCACGCAGCGCCCCAGCGGCCTGTTCCACCCCCGGGATCGGGAATAACGACAGGATCCCTTCGATCAACCCGGTGATCACGCCGAGGATGCCCTTGATCAACTGGTCCAGACCGAACAGGGATGAGGCTTGGCCGAACCTTTCGCCCACGATCTTCCACGCATAGCGCACTTGGTCCTGACCGCCGGGGATCACCCGATCCTCCATCAGTTCGATCATCACCGCGATATGCCCGGCTTTCACCAGATAAAGCAGATAGTTGCGCAGGAAAAACACAACGCCCGCCGTCAAGCCGAAGCCTGCGAAACTGCCCCAGAAAACCGCCCCAGTCTGAAATTCATCCTCGCCAAAGGCGCCGATGGTCCAGCCCAGCCCAGCGCCGACGCCGGTTGTCAGGATCAGGGCCACCGTCACACCGAAATAGACCACGATGCGGAACAGAAGAAAAGGTGCGGTCAGGCGCATCAGGCCCAGCGCCTCACCCAAGTTGAAATCCCAATTCGCCTTCAAAGCACCAGCCCCCACTGTCTGCAATTGCGTCTTAAATCACTTGGCGCGCAAGGTTTCGTGAATCGCGCCACAAGGCAAGCGCAGATTGCACCTTTTAGCGGCTTTACCCGGCCTATCCGCAGCGCCTATGGTCGCGCATCATGCAGAGATACGACCTGATCATCTTTGATTGCGACGGTGTGCTGATCGACAGCGAGGTGATCAGCGCCCAGATGTTGATTGCGGAATTGAAGTCCTATGGTGTCAGCATCAGCCGTGAATTCGTGAGCCGCCGCTTTCTGGGGCGCAGCTATCCGACAGTTCTGAAGGAAATCCGTGAAAGCTTTGGCGTGGCCCTGCCCGAGCGGTTCGAGGCAGATTATCGCGCACGGTTGCTTGAGGCTTTTTCCCGCGATTTGAAAGTGATGCCGGGCATTCCTGAATTGCTTTCGGGTCTTCAGCGACCGCATTGTCTGGCAACCTCCTCCAGCCCCGAACGGGTGAGCATGTCGCTGAAACTGGTGGGGCTGGACCGATTCTTCGAGCCCGAGCGCATCTTTACCGCCAGCCGTGTGGCGCGCGGCAAGCCCGCCCCCGATCTGTTCCTGCTGGCAGCCGCCGACATGGGGCATGACCCCGCGCGCTGTCTGGTAATCGAGGACACCGAAACCGGCATCCGGGCGGCCAAGGCCGCCGGCATGGCTGTCTGGCGCTTCACCGGGGGCAGTCATTTGCAGGGCATAGACTTGACCCCCAGCCCCGATGCCATCCCCGACTGGCATTTCGACAATTTCAGCGCCCTTGTCCCGGCGCTTTCCGAACAGGCAGACCCATGATCGACAAACCCGATATTGACGCAACGCCGCTGGATGATGCTGCCCGGGCGGGCTGGCTTTACTATGTGGGGGGCATGACCCAAGATCAGATTGCGCGCGAACTGGGCGTATCGCGCCAACGCGCGCAACGCCTGGTCAGCCGGGCCATGGCGGAACGGCTGATCCATGTACGGCTGGAACACCGCATTTCCGGCCTACTGGATCTTGAGGCCGCCGTCGCCCGGCGCTTTGGTCTGAAAATCTGCCGCATCGCCCCCAGCCTTGGCGCGGGGATTGACCCCCTGCCCTCGATCGCGCCGCTGGCCGCTGCCGAAATGGAGCGTTTTCTGCAAGCCAGCGATCCCTTGGTCATCGCCTTGGGCACAGGGCGGACCCTGCGCGCGATGGTCGAAGAGTTGACCCACATGGAATGTGAACAGCATCGGATCGTCAGCTTGAACGGCAACATCTCTCCCGATGGATCGGCCAGCTATTACGATGTGGTCATGCGCATTGCCGACAAGGTGCGCGCGCCGCATTACCCGATGCCGATGCCCGTCATTGCGCAGACCACGGATGAGCGTGAACTGTTTCACGCCCTAAAGCCGATCCGCTCCATTCTGGCGCTCGCATCAGAGGCGGATGTGACTTTTGTTGGCGTGGGGCAAATGACCGATGGTGCACCGCTGTTCAAGGATGGCTTCATCACCGAGGCTGAACTGCACGAAATGCAGGGGCTGGGTGTCGCCGGCGAAATCGCCGGTTGGGCCTTTGATTCGGAGGGGCGCTATCTGGAAACCAGCGTGAACCTGCGGGTCGCTGGCGTGCGTGTTGTGCCGGACCGGGGGCGCGCTACCATCGCCGTGGCGGGCGGTGGCGACAAGGTCACCGCCTTGGTCGCCGGGCTGAAAGGTCGGCTTTTCAACGGTTTGATCACGGATGAAGACACTGCCCGCCAGGTTTTAGCCAAATCGCAAGCATGAGCATTTGACCAAAGCGCGAACGATTGCGCATTTTCCCGTTGACAGCTTCCGCCCGGATGTGGGTAATTGCCCACACTAAGGGAGATTGCTCAAGTCTGAGCAAAGGGAGGAATCTGATGACAATTTCGGTTCGTGCGCTGATGGGCGCATGCGCCCTGTCGGCGCTTGCCAGCGTCGCAGCGGCAGAAACAACGA
The DNA here is from genome assembly GCF_014652215.1 of Neogemmobacter tilapiae. GTDB lineage: Bacteria > Pseudomonadota > Alphaproteobacteria > Rhodobacterales > Rhodobacteraceae > Neogemmobacter > Neogemmobacter tilapiae. The sequence goes on from NZ_BMYJ01000001.1 coordinate 576,127, forward strand.
TCACGGTCGCGACCGTGAACAACGGCGATATGATCCGGATGCAGACGCTGATGGATGATTTCTATGCCAAGAACCCCGACATCAAGGTCGAATGGGTGACGCTGGAAGAAAACGAGCTTCGCCAGCGCGTGACCACGGACATCGCCACCAAGGGTGGCCAGTTCGACGTGCTGACCATCGGCACCTATGAAGTTCCAATCTGGGGCAAGCAGGGCTGGCTGGTTGGCCTGAACGACCTGCCTGCGGAATATGACGTGGACGATCTGCTGCCCGCCATCCGCGGCGGTCTGACCGTGGATGGCACGCTTTATGCCTCGCCCTTCTACGGCGAAAGCAGCATGGTCATGTACCGCAAAGACCTGATGGAGGCCGCTGGCCTGACCATGCCCGACGCGCCGACCTGGGCCGACATCAAGGCCGCTGCGGCCGCAATGACGAACAAGGACGCCGAAATCTATGGCATCTGCCTGCGCGGCAAAGCCGGCTGGGGCGAAAACATGGCCTTCCTGACCGCCATGTCCAACTCGTTCGGGGCCAAGTGGTTCGACGAAAACTGGCAGCCGCAGTTTGATCAGCAGCCTTGGAAGGACACCGTGTCCTTCTATCTGGACCTGATGAACAACTACGGCCCGCCCGGTGCGGCGAACAATGGTTTCAACGAAAACCTGTCGCTGTTCCAGCAAGGCAAATGTGGCATGTGGATCGACGCCACAGTGGCGGCTTCGTTCGTGACCGGCGCTGACAGCACCGTCGCTGACAAGGTTGGCTTTGCACTGGCCCCCGACAATGGTCTGGGCAAGCGCGGCAACTGGCTCTGGGCTTGGTCCTTGGGCATTCCCGCCGGTTCGCAAAAGGTTGACGCGGCCAAGGCGTTCGTCAACTGGGCAACCAACAAGGAATACCTTGCCTTGGTCGCCAGCAAAGAAGGCTGGGCGAACGTGCCTCCGGGAACCCGGACTTCGCTGTATTCCAACGAAGAATACGCCAAGGTTCCTTTCGCCAAGATGACCATCGACAGCATCAATGCCGCTGACCCGAATGCGCCGACCGTGGACAAAGTGCCTTATGTGGGCGTCCAGTTCGTCGCCATCCCGGAATTTCAGGGCATTGGCACCGCTGTCGGCCAACAGTTGAGCGCCGTTCTGGCGGGTCAGACCTCGCTGGAAGAAGGTTTGGCCGCAGCCCAGCAACTGACGGTGCGCGAAATGACCCGCGCCGGCTACATCAAGTAAGCGGAACCTCCCTTCTCGGGGCCGGCCTTGTGCTGGCCCCGTTTTTTCGACCTTCCCCCACATATTGCAGGTGCAGCATGGCCACCGAACACTCGAAATCTGCCGGAAGGCTGATGGTCTCTCCCGCTGTGGCAGTGCTTCTGATCTGGATGATCGTTCCACTGGCCATGACCATTTGGTTCAGCTTTCAACAATATAATCTGCTTTATCCTGATCGCACGGGTTTCGCCGGGATCGAGAACTACTACTACTTTATCACCGACTTCCGCTTTCAACCCGCCATCTGGAACACCCTGCGGCTGGTCTTGGGCGTTCTGGCCATCACCACCATCGGCGGCATCCTTCTGGCGCTGCTGCTCGATCAGCCCTTCTGGGGGCAAGGCATCGTTCGCCTGCTGGTTCTGGCCCCCTTCTTCGTGATGCCCACCGTGTCGGCCCTGGTCTGGCAGAACATGTTCATGGATCCGGTGAATGGCCTGTTTGCACATATCGCCAAGGCTTTCGGCGGCGACGGCTATGATTTTCTGGGCCAATCGCCGCTGATGTCGATCATCATCATGGTCGCCTGGCAGTGGCTGCCCTTTGCCACACTGATCTTGCTGACGGCCCTGCAAAGTCTGGACCGCGAACAGATCGAGGCGGCAGAAATGGACGGCGCTTCGGTCTGGTCGCGTTTCATCTATATCATCCTGCCGCATATGACCCGCGCGATCACCGTGGTCATCCTGATCCAGACGATCTTTATCCTGTCAGTCTATGCCGAAATCCTTGTCACCACCAACGGTGGCCCTGGCACCGCCAGTCTGAACCTGCCCTTCCTCGTCTACCTTGCCTCGATCGTCGACAATGACGTGGGCATGGGGGCCGCCGGGGGTGTCATCGCCATCATCCTTGCCAATATTGTCGCCTTCTTCCTGATGCGCGCCATCGGCAAGAACTTGGAGCATTGAACCATGCCCCGCCGCATATCCAACAGCCAGAAGACCATGACCACCGTTGCCGCCTGGACCATCGGCGTGCTGATCTTCTTTCCGATCCTCTGGATCTTTATCCTGTCCTTCAAAGCCGAAGGCGATGCCATCGGCACGCCCTTGCACGTGATCTCAAGCGCCTGGACTTTTGATGCCTATGGTGAGGTTCAGGGCCGCTCGGATTACTTCAAGCACTTCTGGAACTCTGTCGTGCTGTCGCTGGGTTCCACGCTCATAGGGCTGGCTATCGCCATTCCTGCGGCCTGGTCGATGGCCTTTGTGCCAGGAAAACGGACGAAAGACCTGCTGATGTGGATGCTTTCGACCAAGATGATGCCCGCCGCCGGGGTTCTGGTGCCGATCTATCTGATCTTCCGCGATCTGGGGCTTTTGGACACCCGCATCGGTCTGGTGGCGATCCTGACCTTGGTCAACCTGCCGATCATCGTCTGGATGCTTTACACCTATTTCAAGGAAATCCCCGGTGAGATCCTTGAGGCGGCGCGGATGGATGGCGCGAGCCTGCGGTCGGAAATTCTTTATGTGCTGACGCCCATGGCCATTCCCGGCATCGCCTCGACCATGCTGCTGAACATCATTCTGGCTTGGAACGAGGCCTTCTGGACCCTGCGCCTGACGGCCGCCAGTGCGGCACCGCTGACCGCCTTTATCGCCAGCTATTCCAGTCCCGAAGGGCTGTTCTACGCCAAACTTTCGGCGGCCAGCGTCATGGCCATCGCCCCAATCCTGATCATGGGCTGGTTCAGCCAGAAACAACTTGTCCGCGGCCTGACCTTCGGCGCGGTGAAATAGAGGCCATCATGGGACAGATCACTCTTTCAAAAGTCGTCAAGCAATTCGGCGAAGTCACCGTCATTCCGCCCTTGGATCTGGAAATCAACGAAGGGGAATTCGTGGTCTTTGTTGGCCCTTCGGGTTGCGGCAAATCCACCCTTCTGCGGCTGATCGCGGGGCTAGAGGATACGTCGGCCGGTTCTATCACCATCGACGGCGTGAACGCGACCGACCTGCCCCCCGCAAAACGTGGGCTGGCCATGGTGTTCCAATCTTACGCGCTGTATCCGCATATGACCGTGCGCAAAAACATCGCCTTTCCGCTAAAGATGGCGGGCATGTCGCCGGAAGAACAGGAAAAGCGCGTCAAGGCGGCGGCGGGTGTGTTGAACATGAACAAACTGCTGGACCGCCGTCCGGGCCAGCTTTCGGGCGGTCAGCGTCAGCGGGTCGCCATCGGGCGGGCCATCGTACGGGAACCGAAAGCGTTCCTGTTCGACGAACCCTTGTCAAACCTGGATGCCGCCCTGCGGATGGGAATGCGGCTTGAGATCACCGAACTGCATCAGCGGCTCAAAACGACCATGATCTATGTGACCCATGATCAGGTCGAGGCGATGACCATGGCCGACAAGATCGTGGTGCTGAATGCCGGTCGGATCGAACAGGCGGGCAGCCCGCTGGAACTGTATAAGAACCCAAAGAACATCTTTGTCGCGAGTTTTATCGGCAGCCCCAAGATGAACTTCGTCGGCGGGCAGGTGGCGAAATACCACAACGCCGCCACCATCGGCGTGCGGCCTGAACATGTGATGCTCTCCACCTCCAGCGGCCCATGGAAGGGCACGGTGGGCGTGGCCGAACATCTGGGGTCAGATACCTTTGTGCATGTGAACACCGAAGAGGCCGGCACGATCACCGCGCGGATCAGTGGCGAGGTGGTGGTGAAACATGGCGACACCGTCTGGCTGACGCCGATGCCCGACAAGATCTATCGCTTTGACGCCGAAGGGGTGGCGATCTGATCGCCCTCCCCCAGAACATCCTAAAGAAAGACCCTTGCCATGACTGCATCCGCCCAAGAACCCAGCTATGACCGGGCCTCACTGAAACCCGGCATCGTCCATATAGGACTTGGCAACTTTCATCGGGCGCATATGGCCGTCTATCTGGACGATCTGTTTGCGCTGGATGAAGGCCATGACTGGGCCATTCTTGGTGCGGGGGTGCGGCCTGCCGATGCCCGCATGCGCGATGCCATGCGGGGGCAGGATTGTCTGTCGACGGTGATCGAACTGGATCCGAAAGGCCCCAGCGCCCGCCGCATCGGTTCGATGATCGACTTTCTGCCGGTCGAGGCGGACAACGCGGCCCTGATCAAGGCCATGTCGCAGCCCGAAATCCGCATCGTCAGCCTGACGGTGACGGAAGGCGGTTATTTCCTGAACCCGCAGGGCGGGTTCGACACGACCCATCCCGAGATCAAGGCCGATGCTGCCAATCCGCACCGCACAGCCTTTGGCGCGATCATTGCGGCCCTGAAAGCGCGGCGGGCGGCGGGGATTCCGCCCTTTACGGTGATGTCCTGCGACAACCTACCGGGCAACGGCCATGTCACCCATACCACCGTCACCGGCCTTGCGCGCTTGTCCGACCCTGCAATGGCCGACTGGATCGACGCGAATGTCGCCTTTCCGAACGGCATGGTGGACCGGATCACCCCCGCCACCGGCCCCTTGGAACGTGCCTTGGCGGGGGAGTTCGGTCAGGCCGATGATCCGGTGCCCGTGACCTGCGAACCCTTCCGCCAATGGGTGCTGGAGGACAACTTCCCCCAAGGCCGCCCCGCGTTGGAAAAGGTGGGCGTCACCTTCACCGATCAGGTCCATGCGTTTGAGATGATGAAGATCCGCATCCTGAATGGCGGCCATGCCATCATCGCCTATCCTTCGGCGCTGATGGATCTGACGCTGGTGCATGAGGCGATGGCCGATCCGCTGATCCGCGCCTTTTTGACCAGGCTGGAAAATGACGAAATCCTGCCCCATGTCCCGCCGGTGCCCGGCACCAATCTGGGCTGGTACCGCGATCTGATCATCGACCGCTTTTCCAACCCGCGGATTGCCGACACCACCGCCCGCCTTTGTCTGGACGGATCGAACCGCCAGCCGAAATTCATCGTCCCTTCGATCCGCGACAATCTGGCGGCAGGGACACTGCCCGAGGGCCTGATCCTGTTGTCCGCCTTCTGGTGCCACTACTGCGCAGGCCAGACCGACAGCGGTGCACCGATCCCGCCCAACGATCCGAATTGGGATGATCTGCAAGACCGCGCCCGCCGCGCCAAGGCCGATCCGATGGCTTGGCTGGGCATGGAAACCGTCTATGGCGATCTGGGTCAGAATGCTGCCCTGCGCGACCGCTTCGCCGCCCGCCTAGCGGAAGTCGCCCGCGATGGCACCGCCGCCACGCTGCGCCGCTATCTGGGCCTGTAATTTCGGAAAACATCCCCGGCACTCCCCGCCGTGGGGATGTTTCCATCTTGTCCCTGCATCCCTTGCGCGCCACTCTTGCAACCGCAAGCAAGAGGCAGGGGCAAGATGAACCAAAAGACCGACCGTCAGACCCGTGGAAGTCTGCTTTGGCGCAGTCTGGGGCCGGTTCTACCACCTGCACGTCCCGCAGAGACCATCAGGGCCGCAAGCGGTGCCCTAATAGCTACGGCGCTGTTGGCGCTGAGCTTCGCTATGGCTGCCCCAAATCTGCCTCTGCCAGCCAGTCTGACCTTGATCGCCCCATTTGGGGCCAGTGCCGTCCTGCTTTTCGCCGTGCCCAACAGCCCCCTCGCCCAGCCTTGGTCGGCGCTGGTGGGCAATGTTTTGGCCGCGCTTATCGGGGTGGCGGTAGTCAAGGTGTTTGATGATCCCAATCTTCGGATCGTTGTCGCTCTTGGCCTGACCATTCCGATGACTATTCTGGCCCGTGCCGTGCATCCGCCCGCCGGGGCGGTGGCTATGACGGCTGCGCTGTCCCCCGAACTGGTCGACACGCTGGGTTTTGGCTTTGCGGCCGCCCCCGTCGGCCTGGGCACCCTTATCCTGATCGTTCTGGCAATGGTCTGGGCCCGGCTGAGCGGCAGGCACTATCCCTTTCGCGTCTATCATGCCCCCGGGCCCTTTGGCACGGCTGATGCCCCGCCCACGGAACGTCTCGGTCTGTCGGAAAGTGAGCTGACCGCCATTCTGGACAGCTACCGCCAGTCGTTGAACCTCGGTGTCGAAGATCTGGCGCGGCTTATCGGTGCGGCGGAAATTCAAGCGGCAACGCATCGCACGGGGCCTTTGACAGCGGCAGACATCATGTCGCGCGACCTAGTGACCGTCAGCCCCGAGACCTCGCTGGACGAGGTGGCCGGGATCTTTCGCCGCCACGGATTTACTTCGCTGCCGGTCGTTGGCCCAGAAATGCGGTTCTTTGGTGTGATCTTTCAGATTCACCTGATCCGGCAGGCCCGCGAAGATGCGTTTAGACTGGAAACCCGCTTTGCCGCAGCCATGCGCCGCTTGACCGGAAGCCCCGGCGAAGGTGGCGCGAAACGGGCGGGCGACATTATGGCGGTGGCCAACCCCCGCGCGACCCCAACGACACCCGTTGCTGCCCTGCTGCCGCAGCTGGCGGACGGGCATTGCGATGCGGTGCCTGTCTTGTCCAAGGGTCGTATCGTGGGCATCGTCACCCGCACCGACATGATTGCGGCTCTCGCTCGGCAGAGCTTGACCGCGTAAGCCCCAAAAAGGCAAACGGCGCGGGGTTGCACCCGCGCCGTTCTTTTCATGCAGGCCGACCGTTTAGTCAAAGACTGCCGCGATGTCACGCACGCTGGTGCCTTCTTTGATTTCCCGCAGGCGGGCATAAATCAGCGCGACGAGAATACTACCCAGACCATAGGTTACGGCCGAAAGCAGCCCCATCACGATCAAGGCACCGACGATCCCTGTCGATCCGGCAATCAGGCCGATGACAAAGCCTGCCACCAACTGAATGACAAAGTTGCAAATCCCCATCAGGATCACAGCGCCCACAATCGGCCAACGATATTCGCGGGTCAGTTCCACGCTGCGCCCCAGGCCGCCGAAGCCCACCTTTTCAATGATCACCGCCGCGGGCATGACCGAAAAGACGGCATAGACCCAAAGGCCCGGAATGATCAACGCAAGGGTGGCGATCCCTGCCGCGAGACCCGCCACAAAGCTCAGCACCGTCAGCGGCACAATCACCGCCAAAGCGGGGGCGATATAGGCCATCGGCGTCACGGGCTTGCCCAATTTCGCGTCATAGGCCAGTTGGATCAGCAAACCGGTCGTAACACCGGCCAAGGCAATCTGGATCACCGCCGATAGGATGACCATCGGGATGCTGATGTCGCCCGGACTGACGGACCCTGCCCCCAGCGTCACACCCCAACCCACCAAAAGGCCGCTGATGACCAAGCCAAGCAGGGTTGGGCCCAATGCGAGAACTACGACTGAGAGGATGTTGCGGCCAAGAATGGAAAAGCTTTCGCTGATGATGCTGCCCACGCCCAAGGGCTGTGGGGCCTGAAATGTTGTGCTGTCTGTCATGTTGGTCCCCGGTTCCGGTTTCTTGTTATCCTTCTGGCCTGCTTATGCCCGGTTCCATCCGGCAAAAGGTTCAGCCTAGGCCGTAGAAAAGGTGAAACACGGCTTTGTGACAAGCGAATAACGCGAGTGTCGATGGATTTTTGAACGGAATGATCAATCTGCCGCGTCAACATGCCTAGCATGGTGCTTGTCGGCCCGGCGTTCGCCGAACAATTGCCTTTGTTCCAGATGCGCCCGCTGCGCGCTGTAAAAAGCCCGCAGAAAGGCATCCTGATCAGCGACAGGCACGGGATCGGCATAGTGGATCTTGCGACGAATCTTTTCGATGATTGCCCCCACGGTCGCGCGGTGGTTCACGTAATTCGCCCCCGTCATCGCTGTACTGGGCGCGCGCAAAAGCCCCTCGAGTGTCTGCAATTCAAAGGCCCCATAATGGTCCAGCTGATGGGCCAAAAAGATGAAACCCGGCGCATCGGCCCGGTGCAGTACAGGGTCAGCGCGCGCAAGGTCGGGCATCAGTATCGGTTGCGGCAAGTGGATCACATGGGTCCCCGCCAGAAGGTCGCCCAACCGTTGCCGCCAGCGACTTAGCAGGGGAATTGCCAAAGCCATCGCGACCCAAGCCAGCGCCATAAAGGACGAAACAGGACTGGCGCTGTCCAGCATGAGCACCAATGTTCCGGGAAGAAATATCTCCGCCTCTTTCATCAAATTTCGCAGAACGACGGCATGGGTCGTCAGTGATCCACCGTCATGCGCAACAACCTTGATCTTCATCAACCGCTTGCCCAAGGTCTGGCCGTTCCACAGCAACTCGGCCAAAATATAGTAAGGCACTCGCAGGAGGAAGAACAGCAAAGCCCCGATGGCAAATAAGGTGTCGGGAGAGGTCAGACGCAGAAACCCAAGGACAATCAACAAACAGATCGCCGCGATAAAGGTGATCAGAATGTCGGTCAGCTGTGCCGCCATACGGACCCCAACACCCGCCACCTTCAGCCGGATCGGTACGCCTTCGGGTGGCAAAACCAGGTCAGGCGAAGGCATTTCCTGCGACGGGTTGCGCCGAAACAATCTCACACTCGCCCCCTTCCACCGAAAATGAACCATGCCAACCAAGAAGCGCCGATCCCCCATCCCAAGGCCAGCCGCATTGTACGGTCCTGCACCAGTTGCCGGGCAAAGCCTTCCAGCAAGGCCGCGACCACCAGCATGAGCGCAGCAACCAGCGCCAGCTTTACGGCATCCCGACCGGCCAAGCGCAACGCCTCCCTCCGGCTATGATCGCCGGGAAAAAGCACTGCGGCCCCCAGTTGCAGGCCACCGCCGCAGGCGATGCAGATGGCCGATAGCTCTGTTACCCCATGAACGGAAAGCCAGCCTGCGATATCCCAGCCGAGCCCCCGGTCCACATGCAGTCCGACAAAGGCGCCAACGACGATCCCGTTGTAAAAGGTTAGCAGAATTGCGGGTGCGCAGGCAAAAACACCCAAACCAAAGACAAAGATTGCGATCCGGGTGTTGTGCGAAAACAGGAAGGTGGCAAAGGCCCCTAGACCAGAGCGATCCGGCATCGCGTCATAGATGTAGCTACGCAATTCGGCGGTCGACGCATCGGGCCCTCGCCCATCGCCCAACGAAGGTGGCATAAAAACATAATACCAAGCTGGACTCTCGATGAATAGTAGGAAGCCCGCTAAAGCCCCCAACCCCATGCAAAGAAAACCCAAAGCAACGAACTTCCAAGAACGTCGCATGGCTTGCGGCGCTGACCGCACGAAGAACCGATGGATCAGCCCGCCCAGTCTTTCTTGCGGGGCGTGAACGCAAAGATAGGCCCGCGCCGTCAGCGCCTCCAGATAATCCAGTAGCGCCCTGTCTAGACTGATTTCCCGCGCGATCGCCAGAGAGGTGGTGACCCGCCGATAGGCGGCAGCCAAATCGCGCGCCTCGGTGAAGGCCATGTTCTGAAGGCCTTGTGTTTCGGCCCGTGCGACCAGCGCCTCTAGGCGGCGCCAGTCCTCTTCACGCTCGCTGCGAAACCGGGCTGAACGGATCATCACACGCTGTTGCAGCATCAGATCAGATCCCTTGCCTTGATTTCCAAATAGGCCGAGATCAGCTGCGCCGTCACCATACCGGGCTTGGCGTCTACGATGGTCACCCCCATGCGCGTCAATTGCTCCAACACCAGTCGCCGTTCCACGATGGCCTGATTGGCGGCCACAAGTGACGCCACCCCATCCAGATCCTCGGGGCCGGTCTCGATCAATGCCTCGGTCTCGGGGTCGCGCAGGGTAACAAAGATCACCAGATGCCGTTTGGCCAAAAGCCCAATGTTTTCCACCATCAGGGCGGCCGAGGTCGTATCGATGAAATCTGTAAAGACAATGATCAAGCTGCGCTTTGGCGTGCGCGCATTCAGCTCGGTCAGGGCCAGCGTGTGGTTCGTCTCGCGACCGACATAGGACAAATCGGCCGTCCAGCTTCGCAACCTCGCAAAGGCCTGCCGACCGGGTTGCGGCGACACAAAGATTCGGGGCCTTGCGTCATAGCTGAAATAGCCCACCAGATCGCCACCGATGGCTGCGGCCCAAGCCACGGACAGTGCTGCTGTGGTCGCATGGTCAATCTTGGGAAGTCCAGCGATTTCCTCGCGCATCAGATAGCCGTTGTCCAAGGCCAGAATGACATGGTGATTTCGCTCTGCCCGCAATTCCCGTGCAACAAGCGCCCGACGTCGAGCGGAACGTTTCCAGTCGATGGTCTTGACGTCCATACCTTTCACAAAGTCGCGCAGTTGGTGAAACTCTGACCCTTCGCCAATCGCCCGGTTTTCCTTGACGCCGTAAAGGGTCGACATGACCGTTGTTGTGATCTGACCAGATTGCACAGGCCGCACATTAGGAACCACTCGGACGGCCACCGCCATCCCCAGTTTTGCTCCGAACTCGAACAACGACAGGCGCGAGGGCCAGCGCAGCCAAAGATTGTCCAGCCGCCAAATGCCGCGTCGGACCGCGCGGAACCGAATTTTCGCCCGCCCTTCAGCAAAAGCAACGACGGAGGCGCCGGTCAGCCCCTCGGGCCAATCCAGTAAGCCCGTCAGACCCGCGGGATGGGGCTGAATCGAAAGGTCGATAGACGCCTCTTCGCCCACGAAAACCTCTGCTGGCACCCGCAAATCCAAGGCCTTGCGCCGTCCCTGCGCCATTGAAAATGCAAGGTCGGCCAGTGCCACTCCACCCAGAACCGTCCAAGGGAGCCATGCCAAATCACGCAAGACCCCGCCCCAGATCAGTCCAAGGGCCGAGACCACTAAGGTGCCAGACGCCCCCCACAGCAAACGGACAGATGGCCGGATCAGCGCGGCACCTCGATTTGATTGAGGATGTTTTCCAGCACCTGCGGCGCGCTGCGGCCTTCGATCTCTGCCGCCGGTCCCAGCACAATCCGGTGTCGCATCGCCGGAATAAATAGCCGTTTAACATCGTCAGGAATAGCAAAGTCGCGCCCGGAAAGCGCGGCCAAAGCCCGCGCTGCACGCGCCACCGCGTCAGCGGCCCGGGTCGATGCCCCATGCGCGATTTCCGGGTTCTCGCGCGTCGCACGCACCAGCCGCAGAATGTAGGCCAGAATGTCCTCTTTCAGGATGATCTGGTCGATCAGCCCCCGGCTTTCATCCAAGGCCGCCGAATCCAGCACCTTTTTTAGGCCGGCCGTTTCCAAGCCCGCCTCGATTGGCTGACCGGCATGTTGCTTGAGGATGGCCAATTCCACATCTTCTGGCGGAAAGTCGATGTCCAGCTTGAACAGGAAACGGTCCAGCTGCGCTTCGGGCAGCGGATAAGTGCCCTGCTGTTCGATGGGGTTCTGCGTCGCAATCACGATAAAGTCGCGGCCCAGGGCGTGATCGGTCCCATCGATGCTGACGGTCCTTTCGTTCATCGCCTGCAACAGCGCGGCCTGGGTTTTCGGTGGCGCCCTGTTGATTTCATCGGCCAAAAGCACCTGCGAAAAGACGGGACCCTTGGTCAACACAAAAGCGTTGGTCTGAAAGTTAAAGATGGAGGTGCCCAGAATGTCCCCAGGCATCAGGTCCGGTGTAAATTGAACCCGCCCAAAGTCGAGTGCCAGAGAGGCTGCAAAGCTGCGCGCCAAAAGGGTTTTTGCTGTGCCGGGCGGGCCTTCCAGCAACACGTGGCCCCGGGCAAAAAGAGCCACAAGCAACAGGTCGATCACCTCGTCCTGGCCCAGCACGGTCCGCCCGATTTCGCCACGCAGAGCGTCGGCCCGCATGCGCAGTGTTTCAAGTGTCATGGGTTATCTGCTCCAGAACCTGTTCCAGTTCGTCCACGTGTTGAATAGCCTCTGCCGCTGAAATTCGCAGCGGCAAATTGCGAAGGGTCGTCAGAATGACGTTCAGCCGGTCAACCTTGCCCGCATGGTGGCGGGCGACGTAGCGCAAGAAGCCCTGCTCCTCACCGATCAGCCGTGCATGGGCCGGACCAACAAGCCGTGCCGCCGTCGCGGCGATGCGGGCTGCGGCGTATTCTGCCAGCAGGGGGCCATCCTGACCGGTCCGACGCATAAGCCGCGCCCTTGCTCCGATGGCCTGCATCTTGCTGGCCCCAGCCCCCGCAGAGATGCGCGGCACAGGCCCCAGCCGCAGGCCGCCGCGCCACAGGAATAGCAGCAGAGTCATCGCCCCACCCAACCACATCGCCAGAAACGGCGGCTCCAAGAAGCGCGCCAAATCAGACCAACTGCGTTCCCGCTTGGGGGTGTTCTGGCGCGTCGAGAGCCAATCTTCCGGGCTGTAGTCAATGACCACATCCTTGCCCTGCGCCCGTGCCGCCACCAGGTCGCGCAGAATTCCAGCATTCTGCCCCAACCGAAGCCCGTGGTTGTTCAACAGGTCGGGATCGGCCAAGATCAACACCTTATCCGCACGCCCGGCCACCGGACACTCCCCCAAAACCATGCGCCCCAACTGGCCCACAACGGGCTCGCAGCCCGCTCCATCAAAGGTCTGGGCGACATAGAGCCTTGCCAACATCTGGCTTCCGTCTATCGCCATGTAGGAATGGTCGGTAAAAGCCTGTCCGCTGCGCTGCAACAGCCCTCCCCTTTGCCCTGTCAGGCGTCGGAGGGTCTGCTCAACGGCGCGCGAATCAACCAAAAGCACCGGATGGGCCAATCCCGTCAGCCGAACCCCACTCCGCCACTTCGGCAGCACCACCATCGTCGGAAGCGCCGCAGCTTTTGCCAGTATGGGGTTCAATTCCAGATCATACTCGTCGGATTGCATCAGATGCTGTTCATCCGTCACCGGAAAGGTCCGCGTCTGATCAAGCCGCGTATCGTAAAGCGGCACAAGCAGCAGGCCGATTTCATCCTGATTGATCGGCCAGTCGCCAAAGTAGCTTTGCGCCCTCGTCTCACCTGCGGCCAGCAACGACACCATGCCTTCAAGGCCCAGCCGCGAATATCGTAGCGCCTGCTGTCGTTGCGACGAAAGGTAAAACGCCGCGGCCAAGGCCATCAGCACCACCACCCCGACAACTAAATACTCAATCTTCGGGGCCGTCGGCGCGCCTTCCTTTTCACTCATCCCGCAGTGCCCCCCAGCAGAGGCCGCGCATTCTGCAACTGGCTGACAAATTCTTCTTCGCTTACGTCACGATTGCCAAATTGCGCCCATTCCCCCGCCAAGACCAGCCGCTGCAAAGCCTCCAGATGCTCTTGTTTCTTTGGAATATGCCGCAGGGCATCGCGAGCCGTCCAGCTGTCCTGCAATAGAACGCCGTTCGCCGCAACGGTCCGAACAAGTGCTAAACGTGCCAACAAAATCAACGCCAAACGCCGGTCAGGTAGCGATAGAATAGTTTGCAAATCAGTCAGCGGCCCCGAATCGACCAGTCCCGGTGACCGTTGATTCCGCCGCGCCCGAGCAACATTTGGTGCCTCTTCTTTTGCAGAAAGAACGATATTCCCACCAAAATTGAACACCAGAACAAGCATCGCGACCAGCAGAACGGCCGCGACAACTGCCACCATATTCGTCATCGAACCGACATCGGGACCATCAATGCCGGGAGGTGCCGGCGGTGCCTGGCCCGTTGCGAGTTTCGGGGCTGCCCCGGCTGGATCGAAATAGGCCACGTCTGTGTCAATCCGGCCAAAGCGCACGGCATCCAAATAGGCCTGGCCTTCTGGCAAGACCTCCATCGGCTGTGAAACGGCCTCTTGGGCGGCTACCCCGGTTGGAGACCACCCTAATGTCAGCGCCAGAAAAAGACAAAGAACACCACGCATTACCAGAAGGCTAGTCGATGGAAGCCTGCTCTGCAATCCGTTGTGCCGCATTGATTAGGTCAGCAGAATCGCTCGAAAGTCATTCACATTGGTCAAGGTCGGTCCCGTGATCACCTGATCCCCCAGCGCCGCAAAAAAACGGTGGGCATCATTTCGTGCCAAAGCTAGGCTTGCATCCTCCCCTAGACGCTGGGCCTTTGCCAAAGTATCCGGCCCGATGACAGCCCCAGCGACCTCGGCCCCACCGTCGACGCCATCTGTGTCGCCGGCCAGCGCATGAATGCCCTCCGCGCCGTTCAACGCCAAGGCCAACGCCAGGCAGAACTCTGCATTGGGTCCGCCAAGACCGTCGCCCCGCCGGGTCACGGTCAGTTCGCCGCCCGACAGCAAAAGCAGGGGCGGCGCCCCCGGCTTGCGATCTGCGGCCAGCTGCATGACCAATCGGGCTTGATCGACCGCCACCTCTCGCGCTTCACCCTCCAACCGGTCGCTCAAGACCTGAACTTGCCAGCCTGCCCGACGCCCCATATCTGCCGCCGCAGCCAGAGATTGCGCAGGGGCCGCAATGATCCGGTTTTCGACACGCGCCAACCGCGGATCGCCCGGCGCGATCACCCCGCTTGGCCGCAGCAAAGCTGCCCTGACAGAGTCTGGCAAGGGCAGTTGCCAGCGCAAAGCCACCGCCCGCGCGTCTTCGAGCGTTGAACTATCGCCGATGGTCGGCCCCGATCCGATGAAGGCCGGATCGTCGCCCGGCACGTCCGAGATCATCAAAGCCAGCATCCGCGCCGGATAGGCCGCAGCGGCCAATTGCCCGCCCTTTACCCGGCTCAGATGTTTGCGCAGAGTATTCATCCGGTCAATCGGGGCACCGGAGGCCAGAAGCATTGCATTCACTGCCTGCTTTTCTGCCAGTGACACGCCATCTATCGGCGCGCACAGCAGGGCCGATGCACCGCCAGAAATCAACGCCAGAACGAAATCCCCTTCGCCCAGTGGGGCCAATAGGTCGAGCATCCGCTCGGTCGCGACCATCCCTGCCGCATCGGGGACCGGATGACTTGCCTCAACAATCTCAATTCCTTGACAGGGTCGACCATGGCCATGACGCGTGATCACGAGACCATCGCAAGGCCCCCAAGCCGCCTCAACCGCTTCGGCCATTCTCGCACTGGCTTTGCCCGCTCCCACAACAAGCACCCGGCCTTCGGGCTTCGCTGGAAGAAAACGAGCCAAAGACCGCATCGGATCGGCCACTTCGATGGATCGTTCGAACAATTTTCGCAACAAGTCTTTATGATTCATTCCGTGTCGCCCTGAAGTTCAACTTCAGCAAGTGTGGCAGAAGGGGCTGCCCAGACAAAGATGCCGTCTGCCTTAGACACGGTATTTGGCCGATTGATGTCAAACTCCGACCGGCATTTTTAGGGGTTTTGGTTGTAGTGGCAGAACTTGACCTTGACCGAACTTCAACACGGCTGGATCCCACGGCGTCGTCTCAGCAGCGGACAGAGGCGACGCCACTTTATTTTGCGACCCGCCTGCATGTGTTCGTGCCCATGCTTTACGGGCCTCCACTATAAATCGCCGGATTGCGAAATTGAAAACCGCCCTGTTGTTTCCTTCAGAGCTCTTCTTTCATTGGCTTAGTCGAAAGCTTCCGCCACGACAAACCGTCTGAAAGCATATTGCATCACGATCACTGCCACGCCCGCAATCAAAATCAATGACAGCCAACTGGCCAAAGCTGGCAGGAGCAATGTGGTCTTGAACATCATGAAGGTGATGGAACCAACCCCAATCGCCAAGGACACAGCGACGACGATAACAGAGGCCTTTGCGATGAATTCGATCAGAGCCCGGCCCAGAAACTCAAAATCCGCCCGGCCCATCGGGATAAGCTTGGCCGGAAACAGCAGAAAGATCGTGTTTTCGATCGCGTAGATGAGCAGCGTCAAAGGGAGTGCAAAGGCCGCCAGCGCCAGAGCAACCGGCGCCGCCATGCTTTCTTCAAACAAAAAGACGCTGACAATCATTGTCAGTGCAATGAGGTAGGCCAAAAGCACCTGAACCACGAGTTGCCCCATGCAGATGCGCCAAGGCGCGATGGGCAGGGTCTTGTAGGTCTCCATCCGCGTGAGGTCGCCGCGAAAATCGCAGATCAAGGTGCGCGGAAGGATGTAGCCGAAAAAGAAGAAAAGCGCGACCATCGCACGGTCGCCGATGATCGATATCCCGGCCATCGACGAAAGCGGGCCTGTGCAGCCGGCACCGACAAGGAAGACGGCGATCAGTTTTGAGGAGTTGCGGACGGCCTTGATGGCCTGACGCCAAGCCATCGGCCCCAGCCCGCCCAGCATCGGCGCGTGGCGGATCGAGGGAATCTCGCTGCGTTCGGTGGCCCAGAACGACCCGCCCTGCTTCATACGCTCCCACCGGTCGCTCATCCGGGCGTGTTCCCGCAGCGAGCGTTCGGAGGTGTGGCCATCAAGCCGGATAACGGCCCACAACAGCGCAACATTGATCAGGGTCGCAACGGTGGCCCAAAGGGCCAGCTGCGGGAAAAGGGTTTGCGCGAGAAACAGTTCAGCGAAGGGGATATAGGGGATCAGGATGACGGTGCCGATCCACGATTGCCGCAGGCCGGACAGAAGGTCGAACAGGTTGTAGTCAGGGGAGGCCCAAGCATAGGCGATGGCGGCCAGCGCGACAGTGCAGATCACCCCGGTTACAGGCCATTTGAGCCGCGCAAAGCGGGTGCCTTCGACCTTTTGCCAAGCCATGCCTACGGCCGCACTGTTCAACTGAACAAAGAGAAGCGTCAGAAACGAGGCGGTAAAGGCTGACAGAACAGAACCGGTTTGCGACTGCGCAAAGGGTGCGATGAGCGCGGCGCTGAGGGCGGCACCGGTCGCATAGGCGATGAATTTGTAGAGGATCAGGTCGCGGCGGCTGAAGGGGCCAACAAAGAGAAGATTGATCTCGGTTGGCGAAAAATGAAACGAAGGCCCGGTCGTCAGCAGGACCGTCAGAAGCGTCATCGCGAGCAGGGAAAGCGGCATGAAGGTGTCGATTTGATCGCGAAGCACCGGTGAAGCGAGGCCAGCCCCATCAAACAGCTGCGTCTTTGGGTTCAGCTGACCTGTCGTGATCAGCAGCCAAGCGATGCCGCCCAGAACAAGGAAGAACAGCACGCCGCGAAGGCTTGCCAACTGCATCAGCCGCAGGCGAAGCCCGCCGCGCATGCGCATGGCCAGAAGGCGAAGAAGCGCTGAATCCATGGCTCAGACTTCACCCATCTGCTTGTCTTGTGTGATCGTGAAATAAGCCGCCTCAAGGGCCGAATTGCTGTCGGATTGGCCAAATTCGGTGAGGATATCGCCCATGGTGCCAAAGCGGCGGCATTCGCCCAGGTTCAGCACCATGACATGTGTGCAGAGCGTCTCGAACAGGCTGAGAAGATGCGAGCTGATGATCACGGCGGCACCGTCGCGGGCGCGTTCGCGGATAGCCTGCTGAATGCCGCGGATGCCTTGGGGGTCAAGCCCGGTCAGAGGCTCATCGAAAAGGATGACTTTCGGGTCGTGCAAGAAGGCACAAGCGATGGCCACTTTCTGGCGCATGCCGCGGGACAGGTTATGAACCAGCGTGTCGCGCTTATGGGAAAGTTCAAAGGACTGAAGCAGGGCCTCGGCCTGACGCTCAAAATTGGCGACCCTGTAGGCAGCGGCGGTAAAGGCGAGATGTTCCCAAACCGTCAAAGTGTCGAACAGCCTTGGGTCGTCCGGAATGTAGCCAAGGTTCTGTTTGGCCGCGATGGGGTCTTTGACGATGTCATGGCCCGCGACCAAGAGGTGCCCGGAGGTCGGTGGAACAATGCCGCAGAGGGCCCGCAAGGTGGTCGTCTTGCCCGCCCCGTTCGGCCCGACCAGTCCAAGAATTTGGCCCGGCCGGACCTTAAAGCTGAGATCCTTGACGGCGGCGAAGCCTTTGTAGTGCTTGGTGAAGTTCGTGACAGTGATCATGAATATCTGCTCGTCAGGCGGTGCGCTGCCACAGTAGAGCGGCAAATCCGAAATGGAAATGGGGATTGGGACATAATGACCTCCATCTTCATGTGTTCAAGATAAGCAAGAATGAACACACGGGCGAGCTATCGCTCCTTGAGCGCCACTGCGGCTATCGCCTAGAACTGGGGGCTGACACGTGGCCATTCGCGTCCAGGAGGCGGCATCGCTGCGGCTTGACGCGATTGACCGCTACACGCGCGACCGCTGGGGTGCAGAGTAGCCGGATCGGGACATTACCGAACTCTTCGCGGCGTTCGACCAGATCGAAAGCCACGGCGTTATTTCAGGCCCCATCCCGGCCGAGTTCCGGGCGGAGGGCCTCTACTTCCGGCACACCCATCATTTCGTATACTGGCGGCGTCTATCGAACGGGGACGTCGGCATCGGGACGATCCTGCACGAGCGGATGCACCAGATGGAGCGGTTTCTGAATGATAATCCGAAGTGACAGCTGTCTCTGGCGACGATTATCCGCCCCGTCGATGGGGGCCTCGTCAAACGTTGACCTATTGTTGGCTGGTGCGGAGGAACGGAAAAGCCGCCCCGCGGGGCGTTGTTCGTGTCTTTGATCTTACGCGATTTTCTGGTTGCGGGGGCAG
>NZ_BMYJ01000002.1:0-290814 GCF_014652215.1 Neogemmobacter tilapiae
ACGGCAGTTCGTCTGCCGTGGGCAGTCCCGTTACCCCCTGAAACGCCGGTTTCCCCACCGCGACATCGGGTGAGCGATCGCCATCGTGAAGTGTTGTCACCTCCTGAAGCGTCGGTTTCCCCACCATCCAGCCCTCCTGAAGACGGTCCGCCAAGCTGGTCCAGACCGTTCGCAATATTTCAACGATGGCAGACCAAGGGCGGGGGGCGAAACCTTGTTGTGATAATGTCAATTTTGGGACGCGCTCAATATTGGGGCAGTATCGGACAAAATACACAACCTTGACGCGATTTGACGCCAAGGATTGTGCTGATCTGCCTGCTGGATGGGCGAAAACGCGACACCGTCGGATCGTCAGATTGGCCAAGTCAAATCGGGGTTGGCTGCGGAAGCCTCTTTTCGCCGAATCATGAAACAATCCGTGCGGGTCCAGCACTTTTCTCGGTGGGTCGTGCCATGCTTGGGCGACTTGGTATGACCTCCGTCTGGCCAGCGGACGAGCCAGCCATGTTGTTGTAACATTCCGCACTGCCCAGCAGCGCGGCGCGTGTGCATAAGCCTTGGGTCGAAAGGATCGCCAGCGTGATCCTAGAGCTACGGAAGACATCCGTGTAAAGGAATGTCGCCTTCAGAACCCAAGAAATCAAACCGTCGCAAACTTCCGAGAAACGGCACTCCCCCCCAACATCGCGCTTCGGTTGGATTGTCCTACGATCTGGACGAGCCGTGTTGGCCAGAGGGCTTTCGTGCTGCAATTTTCGGGCGGGTCAGGATCGGCCAATAGACCAGGGCAAAGCCGCCAAAAGCGGCAATCCAAAGGCCCGCCGAAAGATGCAACCAGCCCGCGCCGCCAAAGCTTGCCAGAAAACGCGCCAGCACCGCCCCCGTCAGCGCAAGATAAAGTAGTGTGATGCCGGTTCCCGCATGCAGCGCACGCCCCGAATGGCCCAAGGCGGCCCGGCTCATCACGGCCAGGGTCATCAGGCCAATCGCACCGGCCATCCAGATATGTCTGGCACCGGCCTGCGGCAGCAGATCCAGTGCCGCCACGCCGCTGGCCAGAAAGCCGAAGGCAAGAAAGCCATAAGCCACATGCAGCACGGCCAGCAAAGGTTCAGCCCCGGTGCGCAAGCCCTGCCAGCGCGACAGCCGCCAAAGATTGGCCAGCCCGGCGATGATCAACAGCGCGGCGGTGATCGCGCCGTTCGGATGCAGCACAAAGGCTGACAAGGCCAGACCTGTCACCGCGATCACCCCGCCATCGGCAGGCCCAAAGGCGCTGGGCAAATGGGTTGAGGCGCGCGCCACCAGCCAGTTGCGGGTAAAGCTGGGAATGATCCGCCCGCCAATCAGCGTGATCATCATCAGCACCGCCGCCAATCCCAGCCGCATTCCGGCGCCATCGGCGCTAAGTTCTACATGGAACAGGACATTGGCCAGCGTCAGCAGGGCCAAAAGGCCAAGAACCGGCAGGTTCTTCCAGTTTCGCCCCACCCAGATTTCGCGGCCCAGAAACAGGATGAGCGCCAGGGGCAGCCCCAGATCTGCCCCCAGCACCGCAGCAAAGGGCAGCCAGCCCGACAAAGCCATGGCCACCCGTCCCAAAATCCAAAGCGCCACAAGCCCCGCCAAGGGCCAGCCCACCACGGGCAACCGTCCAGTCCAGTTCGGCACGGCGGTCAGAAGAAAGCCTGCGATTACAGCCATGCCATAGCCGAACAGGAATTCATGGCCATGCCAGGCAAAGGGATCAAACCCGATGGGCAAGGGTTCTGATCCGGCCAGCATCAGGATCCAGAAGACCATCGCGCCTGCGGCCCAGAACCCTGCCAGAAGGAAAAAGGGACGGAAACCATAGCTTAGAACGGCAGGCCCCTGCCATTGCCGCATCGCCTCAGCACTGCTCATGCGCAGTCCCCTTTTCTGTCAGAATGGCGTCCAGGCGGATGTCATGCACTTGCGGAAAGATCGTTGTCAGTCGCGCCTGTGAGAGACCGACGCCAATCGCATGGGGCCGTATCGCCGCCAACGTCCGATCAAAATAGCCACCGCCATAGCCCAGCCGATAACCCTGATCGTCCCAGCCGACCAAGGGGGCCAGCGCGATGTCGGGAAGGACGCTTTCGACGGTATCGGGCACCGGAATGTTCCAGAAACCCCGCTGCATCGCGCAGCCCGGTGTCCAAGGGCGAAAGATCAAGGGCGCTTGTGGGGTTTCGACCACCGGCAGGGCCAGTTTCACCCCGTTATTATGCACGCGTACTGCCCAGAAACGCAGGTCGAGTTCCGATTGGATGGGCCAGTAAAACGACAGGACAAGCCCAGACATGGTCCCAAACCGCCGCGCCAAGAGCTGATCCAAATGCCCAGCCAAAGCCTGCGCCATCGCTTGTCGATCTGTGATCGACAGCGCCGCCCGTTCGGTCAGCAGGTGCTTGCGTTCCGCCCGCCGCCAGTTCGCCACATCCCGCGCTTGTTCCGCGTCTTCGGCATAGCAGACGGGCGAGGCCAGGGGATTCATGGCGCGGCCTTCCACATCGTCATGAATTGCCGATGGTCGGCGATCCCCATATGCAGCGATTGCGCGATCCGTTCTGCCCGTTCGATCAGATGCGCTGCGCCTTGCGCTGGGCACAAGGCCCGCGCCGTTTCGCGGAACAACTCCAGCCAGCGTTCAAAATGGCCCTGCGCCACGGGCAAGTTCACATGCATCGCCATCGGTGTGCCGTGATAGCGCCCGGTCATCAGCGCGACCGAGGACCAGAAGTCCACCATCCGCGCCAGATGCGGTTCCCAATCCTGAATGCGTTCGGCAAAAATCGGGCCCAACAGGGCATCCGCCCGCACCTTGGTATAAAAACCATGCACCACCTCCCGCAGCAGTGCCTCGTCCAGCCCGGTTTCCGTCATCAGGCGTTCGGTCATTTCGGGACGGCGGGAGGGCAGGGGTTTCATCACGACTCGCGGTCATAAGGATTGTCTTGTGCTAGATGCTCAAATAAGTATTGTAAATACCAATTCAGAGGGAACCATGCGCCTGACCTCTTTCACCGACTACGGAATGCGCATTCTGATGCGTATGGCGGCAGAGCCGGAGCGGGGGCATTCCACAACGGAACTGGCCGAGGAGTTCGGCCTGTCCCGGCATCATCTGGCCAAGATTGTGCAAAAGCTCGCGCAAGGGGGGATCCTGCAAACCCGCAGGGGAGGAGGCGGCGGTGCCATGCTGGCCCGGCCTGCCGATCAGGTGACGCTTGCCCAGATCGTGTGTCTGCTGGAAGAGGGGCAGCCCTTGGTCGAATGTTTCGCCAAGGGCGGAAACTTATGCCGCATCGACGGCCACTGTCGGCTGAAGACGCGGCTGCGCCATGCCGAAAACGCATTTCTGACCGCGCTGGACAAGTCCACGCTGGCCGATGTGGCGCTGACGCCTATCGGCTGATCTTACAACGCGCCCCAGCGTGCCCGTTCGCGGCGGGCCGCGACATAAGCGGTGCCCAGAACGGACAGCCAGTCATGCAGGGCTTTGCGGGTGTTGGTCAGGGTGGTCATCATCGTCTCCATTGGTGATTTTGCAGTTGCAGCAAAACCTGTCCAATAGCTATGTGTGCCACCCTGTTGAAACAACGCCTATCCCTGCATGGCTGCAATGCAGTTGCGGTAAGCCTAGCTCATCACCCTTTTGCCCAAATCGGTCTTGCCCTTCTTGCGGGCATCCGCATCGCGCATTTCCTCGACAGAGCGCACTTTCAGCCGCGCCGCCCCTTCCCATTCACGGGTCTTCACCTTCGGGTTCTTCAGCCGCTCCTTGGCCGCTGGAATGGCGTCGGCATATTGCGGCAGCCATTGCGCTTGGGCGACCAGCATTTCATCGACCATCTGCCACACCTCATCCGGTGTGCAGATTGCCCCCACCAGCGGGTCATGCAGGACAGCCTGTTTCAGAAGTTCCACATCCCCGGTGATCGCGGCCTTCACACTCATCCTTTGCACGTTCACCGAGGCCGAACAAGTCGCCGCCGTGGCGTCGGGCAGGGTTATGCCTTCGACCATGTTGATGCCGAAACGGTCCACGAAACCGGGGCTTTCGATGATGCAATCCGCGGGCAGGTTCTTGATCACCCCGCCGTTTTTCACGTTGAAATGCCCCCGATAGACCCGGCCGGTCTCCAGCGCCTCAAGAATATGGCTCGCATGTTCGTCTGTGCGTTCATAAGTCGAAAGCGGTTTCCCCGCCTCGTCTAGGAACATCGGGAAATCGGTTTCAAACCAGTTCCGGTTTTCGGTGGTGTAACGCAAATAGCCCCCGGTTTCGCCGTGAATCCATTCATCGGTGGAAATCCAGTTCATGATTTCCTCGGGCCGCTTGCGATACCACGGCAAGTATTCCGACAGGTGACCGTTGGATTCCGTCGAATAGAAACCAAAGCGTTTCAGCACATCGATGCGCACCTTTTCCTGCACCGAGAAAACGGGATGCCGTTCAAAGGCAGCGATCAATTCGTCCTTGCTGATCTGACGGCCGTTGTGGCGTATATCCAGATACCAGGTCTGATGGTTGATGCCCGAACAGATGATGTCCGTTTCTTCCATCGGCACGCCCAGGGCCCGCGCAATCTGGCGGTGGCCGTTCTGCACGCCATGGCAAAGGCCCACGGTCTTGACCCCGCCATGGTTAATCGCGGCCCAGGTCATCATCACCATCGGGTTGGCATAGTTCAGCAGCAAAGCGCCGGGTTCGGCGACCTCGCGGATGTCCTTGCAGAAATCCAGCATCGCGGAAATTCCGCGCTGGCCATACAGAATGCCCCCGGCGCAGATCGTATCGCCCACGCATTGATCGACGCCATATTTCAGCGGAATGCGGATGTCGTCGGCAAAAGCCTCCAATCCGCCGATCCGCACGCAGTTCATCACATAACGCGCACCTTCCAGCGCTTTCCGGCGGACGGTCGTGTGGGTGACGGTGGTCTTCAATCCGTTCACATCGACAATCCGCCGGATGATCTGGGCGACCATATCCAGATTGTGGGCATTGATGTCGGTCAGGGCGATTTCGATATCTTCGAATTCGGTGACTTTCAGGATGTCGGACACCAGTTTCTTGGTGAAACCAACGCTTCCCGCGCCGATGATGGTGATCTTTAAGGCAGGCATGTCAGGTTCCTTTGTGCAAAGATTGAAGCCAAGCGCGGTGGGGCAGGGCTTGACCCGCCGCGCGGCGATATTCGGAAACAAGGGCGGCATGGGTTGCGCGGGCATGGTCGCGGGCGCGGGGATCAGCGGCCATCTCGGCGCGGGCCACGTCGCGGTTCAACAGGCCAAGGCCATCCAGAACGGGCACGTAAAGCTGTTCCTGCACATGGGCGAGACCAAGGTTTTCAAGGCCGGGGGGAAAGCGGGGAAAATCGTCGCGCGTGGGGGTTTTCGTCTGCCACAGTTTTAAGCGGTCGGTGACGAAATCCGGATGGTTCGCCGTCACATCGCGCCAGAAAGCCGAATCGCGGCGTTCGGTCACATAGTGCAGGCGCACAAAATCGCGGAAATCATCCACTTGGCGCGCAAAGGCGACGTTGTATTTCGCGCGGCCTTCGGGTTGGCCCAACCATTCGGTGAACATGATCAGTTGCACGATGGTCCCGTGGATCGAGGTCGCCTCAAGCGGCTCCAGAAAGCTCGAGGCTAGCCCCATCGCCAGACAATTCCCGATCCAAGCCTCGGCCATCCGCCCCGCGTCGATCTTGATATCGCCCCGCGCTTCGACCGGATGGCCCAGCGCCGCCTCGATTTCCGCCTTCGCCTCATCGGGCGAAATATGGCGGTCGGAATAGACATAGCCCGCGCCAAAGCGGCTTTGCGTGGGAATCCCCCACATCCAGCCGTTCTTTTGCGCCCAAGCAAGGGTGCAGGGCGCGATCTCCTCCCCCTCTTTCAGATCAATCCAAAAGGGCAAAGCGCGGTTGATGGGCAGCACATCGCCAAAGCTGATCCAGCGCGGCGATAGTTCCGAAATCAGACGGCGGCGGAAACCGGAGCAATCGAGGAAAAAGTCCACCTCTACCCGCTGCCCGCTTTCCAAGGTGACGGCTTTGATCCCATCGCCGCCAAGCTCAACTCCCGTCACCTGATCGTCGATCAAGGCAATGCCGCGCGCCTTTTTCCGCAGCCATTGGCCGACCAAGGCCTGATCAAAATGAAAGGCATAATGGAACGGCCCCACCGGCAGCCGCCTGCCATCCCGCAAGGCATAGGGCCCCTTGTTGCCGTTCAGCAGATGCTGGAACAAATGCGCCTCGGTCACCGGACGCCCGGCGGCAATCGCATAGCGGTCCAGCGGCGCCCCATCCGCCACCAGATGCGGGTCGTCAATCGGCCCGTCATAGGTGAAACCCACCCGCCGCCAGTCCTTGTGCCGGATGCCCAGCTTGATCGTCGCCCCGGTTTCCCGCAGGAATTCTTCCTCATCCAGACCAAAGCGGCGCAGCATCTGGCGGAAGACGGCGGTGGAACCCTCGCCCACCCCGATCACGCCAATTTTCGACGATTCAATCACCGTCACCTTTGTCGCGTGGCCGCTTTTCGCGGCCACGTCGGTCAGCATCATGGCCGAAAGCCAGCCCGCGGTTCCACCGCCCAGAATGACGATATGCGCGGGCCACATGGTTCAGCCCGCCTTGCGCATGGGCACCCGCGCCCATTCCGGCAACCAATCGCCGTGCGCGGCCAGCAGGTCATGCGTCAGCGCCCAGATCTGGTCGAGATCCAGTTCCGCCCCGGTATGCGGGTCCAGCATCGCCGCATGATAGATATGCTCCGGGTTTTCCTTAATCAGCGCCGCAACCGTCAGTTCCTGCACGTTGATATTCGTCCGCATCAGGGCAATCAGTTGCGGCGGGATGTCATGCACGATGGTCGGTTGCAGGCCCATGTGATCGACCAAAGTCGGCACCTCAATCGCGCAGCCATCCGGCAGTTGCGGGATATAGCCCCGGTTCGCATGGTTGCCGTAGATCACCGAAGGCTGGCCCGTCACCACCGAGTTGATGATTTCCGAGGCATATTCATGGCTGTCCTTCATCTCCACCGTTTCGGCGTTTTTCAACACCTCGGCCTCTTTCTTCCAGCGCGCCACCTGTTCGATGCAGCGTTTCGGATATTCGTCCAGAGGAATGCCAAAGCGTTCGATCAGGTCCGGGCGGTCACGCTTGATGAACCAAGGCGTGTATTCCGCGAAATGTTCGCTGGATTCGGTCACGAAATGCCCCAGACGGCTCAGCATTTCATATCGCACCTTGTTCGGGCAGCGCGGGTTCCAGTGGCTGGGTTTCGGGAAACGCCCCTCGCGGTAGCCTTTCACCAGATCAGGATACAGATCGCGGTAAGAGCCATCCGCCTGCCGATGTTCAAAGTTCAGATAGAACGCCATGTGGTTGATCCCACCGGCCCGATAGCGGATTTCCTCGACAGGAATGTCCAGATCGCGCGCCAGTTCATAGGCCGTGCCCTGCACCGAATGGCAAAGCCCCACCTGCCGGATCGTCGGATATTTCGCCGCAATCGCCCAGGTGTTGATCGCCATCGGGTTCACATATTGCAGCATGATCGCCTGCGGCGCGACCGCGAGCATATCCTCGCAGATGCCCCACAGCACGGGCACCGTCCGCAGACCCCGCATGATGCCACCGATGCCCAAGGTGTCGGCGATGGTCTGGCGAAGGCCGAATTTCTTCGGCACCTCAAAATCGGTGATCGTGCAGGGATCATAGCCTCCGACCTGAAAGCAGCAGACCACGAAATCGGTCCCATCCAGCGAAGCGCGCTGGTTGGTATAGGTCTTGATCGTGGCCTTGCCGCCCAGCGTCTGGGCCATCTTGCCCACGATAATCTCACTTTCGGCCAGCCGTTCCGGGTTGATGTCCATCAGCCGGATTTCAGCCCCAGCCAGCGCTGGCCTTTGCAGGATGTCCCCCGCGATGTTCTTGGTGAAAACGGCGCTGCCTGCGCCGATGAATGTGATGACGGGTTTCGCCATGATCTTATCCTTAGGTTGAGATTTCGAACGCCGCGCGCACAAGGCGGCGGGTGTATTCGCTTGCGGGGTTTTCCAGCACTTCGGCGACGGGGCCTTCCTCGACGATCCGCCCGTGTTGCATGACGATGACGCGGTGGCACAGGGCGCGCACCACTTTCAGGTCGTGGCTGATGAACAGATAGGACAGCCCCTTGTCGGCCTGCAATTTGCGCAAAAGGTCGATGATCTGCGCCTGCACCGACAGGTCCAAGGCAGAGGTCGGTTCGTCCAGCAGAATGAATTCCGGCTCCAGCGCAATCGCCCGCGCGATGGCAAGCCTTTGCCGCTGACCGCCGGAAAATTCATGCGGAAAGCGCGACAAAATGCCGTCCGGCATCCCCGAATCGCGCAGGGCTTGGCGCACCCGGTCCAAACGGTCGGCCCGGCCATTGCCGATGCCGTTCACGATCAGACCCTCCTCGATGATCTGGCGCACCGACATGCGGGGGTTCAGGCTGCTGAACGGGTCTTGGAACACGATCTGCATCTTTTGCCGCAAGGGTTTCATCTGGCCCCGGTCAAAACCGTCGATCCTTTGTCCCAGAAACTCAACCGCCCCTTCGTTCATGCGGTTCAACCGCATCAGCGCCTGACCAAAGGTCGTCTTGCCCGATCCGCTTTCGCCGACCAAGCCCAAAGTTTCCCCCCGCTTCAGCGAAAGCGAAAGCCCATCCACCGCCTGCAAATCGGAATAGGTTCCCCGGAAGGCCCCACCCTTGCGTAAGGTGAAAGTCACGCGGACATTCCGGCCCTCCAGCACGGTGTCCGGCGTGCCCACCAGCGCATTCGCCCGACCCTTCGGTTCCGACCCCAGCAGACGCCGCGTATAGGGATGCTGCGGATTGGCAAAGACTTGCTCCGTCGGCCCCTCTTCGCGCACCACGCCGTGCTGCATGACATAGACATGATCCGCGAATTGTTTCACCACCGTCAGGTCGTGCGTGATCAAGATCACCGCCATCCCCGTCTTTTCCTTCAGCGCCTTGATCAGGTTCAGGATTTCCGCCTGAACCGTCACATCCAGCGCCGTTGTCGGTTCATCCGCAATCAGCACATCCGGGTTGTTCGCCAAGGCCATGGCGATCATCACCCGCTGCCGCTGCCCGCCTGACAACTGATGCGGATACTGCCCCACCCGCGGTTCCGGGTCGGGGATCTGCACCTCGCGAAGCAGTTCCACCGCCCGTGCCAAGGCTTCGGCCCGGGTCATCTTTTGGTGAATCCGCAAAGCCTCGGCCAGTTGCGAACCGATGGTGTACACCGGGTTCAAGGACGACATCGGTTCCTGAAAGATCATCGACAGCCGATTGCCGCGTAGCCCACGCATCGCCGCGGCCGACAGCCGCGCCATGTTCTGCCCGGCATAGGTGATCTCGCTGCCCGCCGTCACCCTCGCCCGTTTCGACAACAGCCGCATCACCGCCCGCGCCGTCACCGATTTGCCCGATCCGCTTTCGCCGACCAACGCAATCGTCTGTCCCTTGTGCAGGCGAAAGGACACATCCTTGACCGCCTCGACAACCCCACCATCGACCTTGAAGGTCACGCCCAGCTTGCGGGCCTCGATCACCAGATTCTCGGTCATCATCACCCCCTCAATACGGATCAATGGCATCGCGCAGACCGTCACCCAGCGCGTTGAAGGCAAAGACGGTCAGCAGCACGAAACCCACGGGCGACAGGATCCAAGGATAGGAACCGATCACGCTGAAGGTGCCCGCATCCTGCAACATCATCCCCCAGGAAATCAGCGGTGCCTTCACGGCAAAGCCCAAGAACCCAAGGAAGCTTTCCAGCAGAACGATGCTGGGAATACCCAAGGTCACCGCCACGATCACATGGCTGGAAACGTTTGGCAGGATATGCCGCGTGATGATCCGCCCATCACTCGCCCCCACCGCCATCGCGGCGCGGACGTAGTCGACGCGGGCCATCGACATGGTTTTCCCCCGCACTTCCCGCGACAACTGCGCCCAGCCAAGACCTGCGATCACAAGGATCACAAAGGACAGGAACACACTGGACGGCGCCGTGACAGGGATCAGGCTGGCCAAAGCCAGATACAAAGGCAGTTGCGGGAAGGCGAGGATGATTTCCACAAACCGCTGGAACCACAGGTCAAACTTGCCCCCCAGATAGCCCGAGGTGATGCCCAGAAGCGTCCCCGCCACCGTGATCAGCGTGATCGACACCAAGGCGATCATCAGCGTGATCCGCGACCCCATGATCCCCCGCGACAGGATATCCCGCCCCAGCTTGTCGGTGCCCAAAAGGTGCAAGGGGGAACCGTCACTGGTCACGATGAAATGCCGGTCCATCGGGATCAGGCCAAACAGGCGATAGGACCAGCCCTTGCCGAACAGCCGCAGACCGCGGGGATTGTCCAGATCCGGCCCCATCAGGGGCTGAAAGGTCACCGGGTCCAGCTCGTCGCTTTCCGCAATCGGATAGGCGACCGGCATCAGGGTGAAACCATCTTTGGTAAAGAACGACACCTTGTCCGGCGGCGCGAAAGAGGTGGTCGAGGCATTCGGGTCCATCGGCGAAAAGAACTCCGCAAAGATCGATACGAACAGCATCGTCCCCACCAGGATCAGCCCGATCATCCCCGGCAGCGACTTGCGGAACCGCCGCCAGACCAGCGCTGGATAGCTTTGGCTTTCCTTTGGCGCACTGGACAGGCGCGCATCGGTTTCTTCGCCTTCGTGGATCACAGGCCCGCTCATGCTGCACCTCCGCCAACGCGAATGCGTGGATCAAGCGCCACCAGCAACAGGTCGGCGATGATGTTCCCGATGATCAGCGTCGCCCCCAGCACCAGCAGCAGGGTCGCCGTCACATAGGTATCCCCGATGTTCATCGACCCCACGATGGCCGGCCCGATGGTTGCCAAACCAAAGACGATGGCCACCTCGATCTCGCCCGTCAGCATATAGGGCAGCACCACCCCCTGATAGGCGACCAAGGGATGCAGCGCATTGGGCACCGCATGTTTCAAGACGACAGCACTTTCCGATAGGCCCTTGGCCCGCGCGGTTTCCACATATTGCGCGTTCAGCGTGTCCAGCAGGTTCGCCCGCATCACCCGCATGTTGTAGGCAAGGCCACCAATCGTCGCCACGGCGATGACCGGCCAGATATGCTGGATCAGGTTCCACAGCTTGGCCCAGTTGAAGTCGAACCAGCCCAGCCAATAGGGCTGCCCACCGAATTTCGATGAATAGAACGACCCGATTTCCTGCACGTTCAGCTTATAGGCCAGCACATAGAGGATGATCAGTGCCAGCAGGAAGCGCGGGATCGTCATGCCTAGGAACGAGACAAAGGACAAAAGGCTGTCGATCCAAGTGTATTGTTTGGTCGCTGCGATGATCCCGAAACTGATGCCCAAAAGCGAGGCCAGCAGGTGGCAGGTCAAGGCAATTGCAATGGTCGCGGGAAGGCGCTGCATCACCACTTCGCTGACCGGTTTGTTATAGGCATAGGATTGACCGAAATCCCCGCGGCTGACGATGCCCCAGACCCAGCGGCCATATTGCACGATCA
This sequence comes from Neogemmobacter tilapiae, assembly GCF_014652215.1. Lineage (GTDB taxonomy): Bacteria > Pseudomonadota > Alphaproteobacteria > Rhodobacterales > Rhodobacteraceae > Neogemmobacter > Neogemmobacter tilapiae. Next base: position 11,618 of record NZ_BMYJ01000002.1, read on the forward strand.
TCGGATCGTTCAGCCCGTTGCGTTCACGGTAGGCGTCGGCGGCGGCACTGGCGGCTTCGGGCGTCGCATTGCCTTGGGTGATCATGTTCGTGCGGATAAAGTCGCCATAGTCGCCGGGCGGGGCTTGGATGATGGCAAAGGTGATGATGCTCATCACCACCAGCACGGGAATGGCCTGCCCAAGGCGGACCAGCAGATAGCGCAACATGGGGCACCTATGGGGTAGGGGAAGGGGGCCGGTGGGCGGACGGTTGTCTGCCGCCCACCAGCATCGCGGGAGGAACGCCTTAGTTCGCGGTCACAGGACCAGCGCCGCCCAATTCACCCGGCAGGGTGTTCGGGTGCAGTTCCGCGCCAATCTGCGCATCTGCCGGCACATAGACCCGTTCGCGGATGATGTTGTCCTCGGCCCAGTTGTACATAAAGATCGGGGCCCCCGCCGGGATGTTGGCGAAACGCTTGTTGACCACCAGCGCGCCGGGATAGGCCGTCAGGCCAATGGCGAACAGGTTTTCAGTATAGAGCTTCTGATAGGTCTTCATCAGCTCCACCCGCTCCGCCGGATCGCGGCTGCTGATAAAGGCGTTGACGGTTTTCACCATCTCTTCCTCGAACGGCATCAGATCCAGCTCGCCCGCACCATTCGCCCGGTGGTTCACCGCCGTCTGCGGACCCACAGGGGCCAGCGCCGCCGTGCCTTGAACGACCGTGATCAGGTCGGTCGCATTGCGGAACACAAACCAGTCGTAGCGCCCAGAATCGCGCGCATTGTCCAGATCCTTGCCCGGCAGCAGCGACAGGGAAACCTTGACCCCAATATCGCCCATCATCGCCACCACGCCTTCGGCAAGGTTCTTATCCGTCGCATATTCGGCGTTCGCCAGCAGCGTGACGTTCAGATCGGCGCCACCATCCGGCAGGTTCACGAAACCATTGCCATCGGTATCGACCAGACCGGCCTTTTCCAGATGCGCCTTGGCCGTTTCCACCGAGAACGGATAGTAAACGGTCGAATCCTTGTCGTAATAGGATGTTCCCGCATACAGGCCGCCCGGATAGATCGTCGTGAACGGGCCTTTCACAAGGCTGTCGCCCAGACGCTGACGGTCCAGACCATAGCTGATCGCCATGCGGAAATCGGCGTTCCGGTTCATCTCGCGCACGGCTTGGCTGCCCTCGTTCGGCTCACCCCAGCCATTGCCCGACAGGTTCGGCAGCAGCGAATAGCCGATGGTCCGCGGCCCAAAGGCCAGACGCGCCGGGCTGGCCGGATCAGCGGCTTTCTTCAGGCTTTCGACATAGTTTTCAGCCTGTTCAAGGTTCGAGAAATCGCCCGTCCCTGCGACAGCCTGAACGTCACGGTCGCCCCAAGTCGAAAGGCGATACTGCATTTCGTCTAGGTAGGGCAGTTGCTGGCCGTTTTCGTCGACCTTCCAGTAATAAGGGTTCCGACGCAGCACGATGATGTCATCGGGCCGGTGTTCCACCACGCCCCAGGCCCCCATCACCGGGAAGTTCATCATGTCCGAGGGGAAGGCCTTTTGGAAAGCCTCATAGCTTTCGCCGCCATGTTTCGGATGCTTCGGTTTCAGAATATGCGACGGGCCGGGGCAGAAGTTGCCATAGGCCATCGCATAAAGCACCGATTCCGGGAACGGCTGTTCAAAGGCCATCGTGAACGTATAGGCATCCACCACCGTCAGCTTGGCATTGCCATAGGTCGCCTCGGTCGCACCCATCAGCGGGGTCACTTCGGCGTCCATGATCACGTCGTTCCAGTAGAAATCAATGTCTTCGGTGTCAAAGGCATCGCCGTCCGACCATTTCGCGCCTTCGATCAGATGCACCGTCAGCAGCTTGCCGTCTTCCGACCATTCCCAGGATTTCGCGAGGTTCGGCAGCGGTTGCAGATCCGCCGGGTTCACCGTGAACAAAGGCCCCGTCCGCGTCAGGCATTCGACCAGACCAATGTCGATCCCGCCCCAGCCATAGGATTGCCCCGCCCAGAAGTTCCAGCCTTCGGGACGCCCGCCGATCACATGGCGCATCACATCGCCATAAACCCCGGCCCCGTCCGGCATATTCGCCGTCTTATAGACCAGCGGTTCCTTGGGCAGCCGTTCCGCCACGGGCGGCAGCTTGCCCGCATCGACAAAAGCCGTGACCCAAGCCGGTTCGGAATAGGCGGGCAGGGCTTTGTATTCAAAGATGTCGCTGCGGTTGACGAAGATCGGCTCGCCCTGCGCATCGAACTTGGGCGGGTCCGGCGGCGTGGTGGGCGCAACCATTTCGGCCTGCACCGCCAACGTCGACGCACCCAGCATCAGCGCCGACCAAGCGGCGCGACGGAGTGTCTTGTTCATCTTTCCTCCCATGGCCGCTTCCGGCCTGATTTTCGTGGTTCCAGACACGAATCCCCCCGGTAGTCTCCTCACCACCTTCAGGATGGGATCAGCATGGGGCAGGGCGGGTCGGTGCAACAATATCCGATTGGCAGATTGTATTCCGGCTTTCTAAGATTTTGCATTGTTGTCAATTAATGGACAATGCCGGAAACGTTGACGCTCTGACCGCTAATCGGCGGTCGAATCAAAACCGGGCAGTGGGCAGGCAATGCGGATTTCGGTCTCGCCCAGATGCAGATCGCGGTCGATCAGCCGATAGTGCTGGCTGAAATGCAGACAGACCCGCCGTGCATCCTGACGAAAATCATGGTGGATGACGAAACTCACCTGACCTGTCCTCAAAAGCTGGCGGTTGGTCCGGTCCAGATCATGTGCCGCAAAGACCGCAATAGGCCGGCGCGCGGCAGCGAAGGCGTCAAGGATCGCGGCATTGCCACCCCCGATGGAATAGACATGCGCGATATCGGTGTGTTCCTCCAACGCCCGACCCACAATATCCCCCGTGGTGCGGTTCACCCCGAAACCTTCGGAAACCGTCGTCGTCGCCAGATCCGGAAAGTGCCGTGCCAGATGGTCGATAAAACCTTTGCGCCGCAGATCCTCGCCCTGAAACATCTGGCTCGACAGGGTGATCAGCACCCGCCCACCCCTCGCCATCCGCCCCAAAAGATAGGCTGCCGTCGCCCCCGCCCTTGCGTTTTCCATGCCGACATAGGCCAGACGCAGGGGGGCTGCCACATCCGTCACATAGGTCACCACCGGCACGCCCCTGCGCGCCAGATCGGCCAGACAGCCCTCAATCGCCGGGGTTGCGGGTACTTTCAACACGATGCCCTGCGTTCCCCGCCGCGCAATGGCCCGCAGCCGTGCGATCACCTCGGTCTCGTCCATCACTTCGGCCAGATGAAACCGCGCGCGAAAGGTGGCGGGCTTCATCAGCGGCAGTTCCGCCTGAAACGCCTGCTGCACGGCGGATGAAAAACGCCCCGGTGCCTGGATCAGAACATCCAGCGTGATCTTGCGCCCCTGCAAGGCGCTGGCGGCATATTGCCCTTCCAATTCAGCCAAAGCCGCCGCCACCCGGTCTCGCGTCGCCCCCCGCACATGGGCGCGGTCATACAGCACCCGGTCCACCGTCGCGGGTGAAAGCCCCGCCTGATGCGCGATTTCCTTGATGGTGAATTTGCGACCCATCCCCAGATTTGAGGTGATTTTGAGGTGAAAGTCCACTGTTTCCGCCCGCCCATCCCAGCGATGTTGCAAAGCAGGAGGAGCCATCATGAACATCCAGACCCCGACCCGCCGCCCCGTGTGGCTGAACGCCGACAGCGGTGACTTCGAAACCTTTCGGCGGATCGTCAGCCAGACGACCAGTGCCGCCGATGTGCCCCATGCCAGCGACGTGATCCGCAACATCCCAATCTATGACGGCGCAAAAGTCGAGGCCGCCGATCCGCAGGCGCTGATGCAGGAATGGGCCAATGTCTTTGCCCATGGTGCGGGCATCGTGGTGATCCGGCAGGCCATGATCGATCACGCCATGATCGACCGCGCCAGCGTCGTCTTTGACCAGATCATCGCCGAGGAAAAAGCCGCAGCCAAAGGCGGCGGCGACCATTTCGCCAAGCCGGGGGCGAATGACCGCATCTGGAATTCGCTGGAAAAGCATTGCCTCGCCGACCCCGCCAACTTTGCCGCCTATTATTCCTGTGCCTCGATCGCTTTGGCGTCCAGGGCTTGGCTTGGCCCGGCCTATCAAATGACCGCCCAAGTCAACCGAGTGAACCCCGGCGGTGCCGCCCAAACCCCGCACCGCGACTATCATCTGGGCTTTATGTCCGCTGCCCGCATGGCGCAGTTCCCAGCCCATATCCACGGCGTTTCACCCGTGCTGACTCTGCAAGGGGCCGTCGCCCATTGCGATATGCCGGTGGAAACCGGCCCGACCCTGCTGCTGCCCTTCTCGCAGCAATTCTATGAGGGTTATCTCGCCTTTACCCGACCGGAATATCAGGCCTATTTCGCCGAACATCACGTGCAACTGCCGCTGCAAAAGGGCGATGTGCTGTTCTTTAACCCCGCCGTTTTTCACGGCGCGGGCACAAACCACACCACCGACCGCTTCCGTCTGGTCAACCTTTTGCAGGTCTCCTCGGCCTTTGGCCGCGCGATGGAATCGGTGAACCGCAGCCGCATGGTGCAGGCCCTGTTCCCTGTGCTGCAAGCCGCCCCGGCGAACCTTGACGCCGAAAATGTCATTGCGGCCAGCGCCGAAGGCTATCCTTTCCCCACCAATCTGGACCGCAACCCGCCCATCGGTGGACTGGCCCCGAAAACCCAAGCCGATTTCTTCCGCCAAGCCTTGGCCGAGGGTTGGGATCTTGACAAGTTCCGCGCCGTCTTGGCCGATCTGGACCACAAGAACCTGACCTAAGGGGCGATGATGAACCGTATTGAAGGCAAGTTTGCCATTGTCACCGGCGGCACCCAAGGTTTGGGGGCCGCCATCGCTTGGGCTTTCGCGCGGGCCGGGGCGCAGGGTGTGGCGCTTGTGGGCCGCGACCGGGCCAAGGGCGACAGGCTGGCGCAGGCGATTACCGCAGAAACCGGGGTCAGGGTCATCACCATCGCCGCCGATCTGGGGGATCAGGCGCAGGTCATGAGCGTGGTCGAACAGGCCGATCACGCCTTTGGACGCATCGACATTCTGGTCAATGCGGCGGGACTGACCGACCGGGGCACGCTTTTGGACACCAGCGCCGATCTGTTCGACCGGATCATGGCCGTGAACCTCCGCGCCCCATTCTTTCTGATGCAAGAGGCGGTCAAGCGCATGAACCGCGACGGCAACGGGGGCGCGATCATCAACATCGGTTCTGCCTCCTCCCGCGCGGGGCAGCCTTTCCTTTCGGCCTATTCGGCCTCGAAAGGCGCTTTGGCCACGCTGACCCGCAACGCGGGCTTTGCCCTGATGCGCAATGGCGTGCGGGTGAACCAGTTGGACATCGGTTGGATGGCCTCGGACCACGAACGCGCCCTGCAAGCCGCCGAAAGCGGCGACCCGGCATGGGAAGAAAAGGCCGCCGCAGGCCTGCCATTTGGCCGCCTGATCGACCCCGCCGAGGTGGCGCGGGCGGTGCTGTTTCTGGCCAGCGCTGACAGCGGTATGATGACGGGTTCGGTGATCCATTATGACCAATCCGTCTGGGGTGGCTATGACGGACAGGCCCCCGCTCCCGCGCAGCCTTTGGGATAGGGGTTGCAGGCGCCCGCAAGGCGGTTCACCAATGCGGCCAAGGGGCAAGCAGGGGGCCAGTCATGCGGGTGTTCGTCAACGGATTCGGGCGGATCGGGCGTTCGGTTCTGCGGGCTTGGGCCTTGCACGGGCATCGCTGGCCGGGGCTGCAGATCGTCGGCTTGAACGACATCGCCACGCCCGAGATGTGCGCCTATCTGTTTGAATATGACAGCGTCTTTGGTCCGTTTCCCGGCACTGTGGCGCTGCAAGACGGGGCCTTGCTGGTGAATGGCCGTACCATCCCCTTGCATCGCACGGCGGATATTTCCACGCTGGACCTGTCTGGCGTCGATCTGGTGATGGAATGCACCGGCCGCGCCGACAGTGCCGCGGTCGCGGGCCGCGGGCTGGCCGCCGGGGCCGCGCGGGTTCTGGTCTCGGGTCCCTCGGCCGCCGCCGAATTCACTGTGGTTCTGGGCGCCAATGATCAGGGGCTGGCGGGGCAAAAGATCGTCTCCAACGCCTCATGCACCACCAACGCCTTGGCCCCTTTGGTGCGGCTGCTGGATGATCATTTCGGCCTGATCACCGGCAGCATGACCACCATCCATTGCTATACCGGCAGCCAGCCCACCGTCGATGCCCCTGCCGCCGATGCCGCCCGCAGCCGGGCGGCGGCATTGTCGATGGTCCCCACCACCACCAGCGCGCAACGGCTGCTGGACCTTGTCCTGCCGCATCTGGCGGGCCGCGTGCAGGGCAGCGCCGTGCGGGTGCCGGTGGCGAGCGTTTCTGCCGTCGATCTGGCGGTGATGACCTCGCAACCCGTCACAGCCGATCAGGTGAACGCTCTGTTCCGCGCCACAGGCGGCGTCATTGGCGCGACCGACCGGCCCTTGGTGTCCTCCGATCTGCGGGGCAGGGGGGAAAGCATCGTCATGGCCCTGCCAGAGACACGGGTGACGGCGGGCGGGCTGCTGCGGGTCTATGGTTGGTATGACAACGAATGGGGCTTTTCCAACCGCATGCTGGATGTGGCCTTGCGCATGGGGTGATGGATGGGCCAATGGCCCATCCTACGCCACAACCATCCAAGGCTCGGCAAAGCGGAACTCCTCCAGATTGGCCCCCTCACCAATCATGTCCACCACCGCGAACAACCCTGGTTCCTGCAAGGGCGTCAGCACCCCATGCCAAGTGCCCCGATGCAGATTGATCCCCTGCTGCCCATTGGTCAGCAACGCCCTAGGCCGCGCCTCTGGCCCGTCCGACACGATGACCAGAAACGGATGTTCCGTCATCGGCACAAAGGCCTGTGATCCCAAAGGATGCCGTTCGATCAAGGTCAGCGCATAGGGCAGCGCCCGCGCCTTGGCCCGGAACATCGAAATCCCGGCCCGCCCCTCGCCAAAGTCCAACCGCGCCCGGTCATGATGCCGCTGGCAAAGCCCCTCGTTGATCAGACGAAAATCCCCCGCCGCCTCCAGCACATCGCCATAGGGCGCAAAAGCCTCGGGCGTCAGCGGTTCGATCTGGATCTGGCGCATCTTAACCCGCCACGGAAAACGGCCCGCGCAGTTTCGCGTGCCGGTTCACGTCCTTGTAAAGCAGATAGCGGAACGGCCCCGGCCCCGCCGCATAGCAGGCCTGCGGGCAATAGGCGCGCAGCCACATGAAATCGCCTGCCTCCACCTCCACCCAGTCTTGATTGAGCTTATAGACCGCCTTGCCCTGCAACACGTAAAGCCCGTGTTCCATCACATGGGTTTCCTCAAACGGGATCACCCCGCCCGGCTGAAAGGTCACGATGTTCACATGCATGTCATGCGACAGATCATCCGGTTCCACAAAGCGCGTCGTGGCCCAGACGCCATTCGTATCGGGCATAGCAATCGGCTTGATCTCTTTGTCCGAGGTGACAAAGGGTTTCGGCTTGCTCATCCCCGCTGCCGGTTCCCAGATCTTGCGCACCCAATGAAACCGCGCCGGGCTTTGCCCCTCGGCCCGCAAGGTCCAGGGCGTTCCGGCGGGGATATAGGCATAGCCCCCCGCCTCCAATTCCTGACAATCCCCGGCAATCGTCAGTTCGATCAGCCCATCCGTCACGAAAATCACATGCTGCGCCGCAGGGTCCGGGTCGGGCATCTGCGATCCGCCACCGGGGGCCACCTGCATCACATATTGCGAAAAGGTCTCGCTGAACCCGGTCATGGGCCGCGCGATCAGCCACATTTTCGTGCCCGTCCAACCCGGCAGATAACTGGTCAGGATGTCCGAAAAACAGCCCTTCGGGATAAAGGCATAGGCATTGGTGAACACCGCCTGTCCCGTCATCTTTTGCGTTTGCGGCGGCAGGCCGCCGGGGGGGAAATAATAGCCGGTCATTTCAGCAGACCTTTCAGACGGTGATAAGCGATGCGTTCCACCTGCCCGCAGGCGGTGGCGAATTCGGTGGCGGTGTCGTTGGCGATACGGGTTTCAAAGGCCCGCAGGATGCTGGCCTTGGTGTTGTCGCGCACGGCGATGATAAAGGGAAAGCCGTGTTTCGCGGTATAGGCCGCGTTCAATGCGCTGAACCTTTCGCGTTCCGCATCCGTCAGCGCATCCAAGGCGGCACTCGCCTGTTCCGCAGTGCTTTCCGGCGTCAGCCGTTTCGCCGCCGCCAGCTTCCCCGCAAGATCAGGGTGCGCGCGCAACACGCCCAGCTTTTCGCCCTGCGACGCACTCCGAAACACCCGCGCCAAGGCATTCGCCAGACCTAAGGCACTGTCATGCGCAGGCCCCAGCTCCAAACCGAACGCCCGTTCGGCAATCCAGGGCGAATGTTCATAAATCCCGCCATAGAGCGCCATGAACCGATCACGCCCCATCTGCGAGGGCCGTTCAAAGCGCTGATGCGGATGGGTTTTCGCCCAATGTTCGGCAATCTGCCCACGGCTGGCAAACCAGACACCCTCATGTTTCGCCGCATGGTCCAGAAAGCGGATCAATCCCGCAATCTTGCCCGGACGCCCGATCAACCGGCAGTGCAACCCAATGGAAAACATCTTGGCCGCCCCGGCCGCGCCTTCGGCATATAAAACATCGAACGTATCCCGCAGATAGGTAAAGAACTGCTCGCCTTCGATATAGCCAGGGGCCGTGGCAAAGCGCATGTCGTTCGCTTCCAGCGTATAGGGGATCACCAATTGATCCCGCGCCCCCACCTCGCGCCAATAGGGCAGGTCGTCGTCATAGGTGTCCGACACCCAGTCAAACTGCCCCGTCTCGGCCGTCAACTGCACCGTGTTTTCCGAACAGCGCCCCGTATACCAGCCGCGCGGCGGTTCACCCACCACCTCGGTATGCAGCCGGATCGATTCTGCAATCGCCGCCCGTTCCTCCTCCATCGGCATATCGCGGTGATCGACCCATTTCAGCCCATGGCTCGCAATCTCCCAGCCCGCCGCCTTCATCGCGGCCACCTGTTCCGGGTTCCGCGCCAAGGCCGAGGTCACGCCATAGATCGTCACCGGCAAACCCCGCCCGGTGAACAACCGATGCAAGCGCCAGAACCCCGCCCGCGCGCCATAGTCATACAGCGATTCCATGTTCCAATGCCGCTTGCCCGGCCAAGGCTGGGCCCCGGCGATGTCGGACAGAAACGCCTCAGACCCCGTATCGCCATGCAACACGTTGTTCTCGCCGCCCTCTTCGTAATTTAGCACCAGCGAAATCGCGATCCGCGCCCCGCCGGGCCATTGGGCATCCGGCGCATTCGCCCCATGGCCGGTGAAATCGCGGGGATAGCGGGGGGGATTGTTCATGATGGCCTATCGACTTGTTCCGAAATGATGCTAACCGTTTTTCAGGCAATGAAAAGCGGGGGCAAAATGACGGGGCGTCTGACAACCCATGTTCTGGATACGGCGCTGGGCAAACCGGCGGCGGGCATCACCATCGCCCTTTATCGCGTCACCGGCAACAGCCACCGCAAGATCGCCGAAACCGTCACCAATGCCGATGGCCGCACCGATGGCCCCCTGTTGGAAGGCAAGGCGCTGACCGAAGGCCACTACGAGCTGATCTTTTTTGCAGGCGACTATCTGCGCGCCACGGGGCAGGGTGACGGCATCCTGTTCCTTGACCAGATCCCCATCCGCTTTGGCGTGCCCCATGCGGATCAGCACTATCATGTGCCCCTTCTGCTGTCGCCCTTTGGCTATTCCACCTATCGCGGCAGCTGATTTTCGCAAAACTCTCGCAGTTGCAGCACTTTGCGCTTGTTATGGCAAAAAGATGGCATAGATAGCAGCGCAACCTGAACCTTTGGAGGCCTCGATGTATTTCCGCAAATTCGCGCCGGTTGTCGGTGTTACCGCCCTGCTGTTGGGTTCCACCGCCGCCCATGCCCTGACCGGCGATGAAATCTGGGCCAGCTGGCAGGACACCGCCACCAAATCCGGCCTGACCTTGGCCGCTGAATCGGTCGCCAGCGAAGGCGGCGTGCTGAAACTGACCGGCCTGAGCCTGAAACAGTCGGTGCCGACCGAGGGCCTGAATCTGGACGTGTCACTGGCCGAAGTCACGATGACCGACAACAGTGATGGTTCGGTGGCGATCACAACCGCACCGGAAATGAAGGCCAGCTATGGTGCCGAGGGCGGTGTTTTCGGCCATGGTGCCATGACCATCGTCAACGAAGGTCTGGCTGTGACCGCCAAGTCCGAAGGTGGCGTCACCACCTATGACTATGCCGTCCCAAAACAGACCGTGACTGGCGATTTCAGTCCGCCCCCAGTGGTGGACGACATGTCGATGGAAGTTGTGCCGGGCGTCTTTACCTTCAGCGGCGAAACGCTGGATCAGTTGGGCAGCTATGTCTACACCACCGGCAGCAATGATACACTGGGCGTCAAATTCACGGCGGGCAAAACGACCCACAGCACCCAAACGAAAGCCATTGATGGCACGATCGTTTCGGATCAGACCGGCGAAGTTGACACGATGGCGGGTGATTCCACGATCACCTTTGGGGCGACGCAAAGCCTGTTCAACGTCAAGACCGCTGCGGATTTTCTGGCGCTGATGAACGACGGCTTGGCCATTTCAGCGGTGATCGACCAAGGGGCAACCCGTGGCACCACCAAGGAACTGAACCCAATGTTTGCGTATGAAGTCGTGACCAACGGTCAGCCCAGCAAGATCAGCCTGTCCTTTGACAAGACCGGCCTTGGTATGTCGGCCGCTTCGACGGGTGGTGACGCAGCCTTTACCTCGCCGATGGTCCCCGTGCCGGTCAATGCCGTCTTCGGCCCGGTCTCCATCGATTTCCGGATGCCCATCATGGGCAACGAAGCACAGGACTTCAAATTCCTGCTGGGCCTAGAATCGCTGACCCTGAACGAAGAAGTCTGGGCCATGGTCGATGCGGGGGCCACGCTGCCGCGTGATCCGCTGATGCTGAAAATCGACACCTCGGGCAAGGCCGTGTTCGACGTTTTCGGCATGATTGCCGCCGAAGAAGCCGGCACCGAACCGTCGGCTCCCGCCATCGACAGCCTGTCGATTTCGGCGATGAACCTGTCGGTGGCAGGCGCTTCGGTCGCCGCAACCGGCAACTTCACCTTCGACAATTCGATGGGTGTTCCGGTTCCGGCTGGCGTTGCCGATGTCCAACTCGATGGGGCCAATGGCCTGATGGACAAGCTGGTGGCGCTGGGTCTTCTGCCGCAACAGCAGGTCGACAGCGCGCGCATGATGATGGGCATGTTCTTCAAACCCGGCAATGGCGATGACAGCCTTGTCACCGCGATTGAGGCGAAAGAAGACGGCAGCATCTTCGTCAACGGCATGCAAATCCAATAAGCATTCCCAAGGGAATGCCACCAAGGGCCGCCTTTCGGGGCGGCCTTTTTCGTTTGGCGATTCCCAGACGCCCGCGAAGGCGCTAGCCTGTAGCAAAGCAGAGGTGCCAAAATGTATGACTGGGCGGTGTTATGGGCGTGGATCGAAATTGCGGCGCGCTGGACGCATGTCATCACCGCCATCGCCTGGATCGGCTCGTCCTTTTACTTCATCGCGCTGGACCTTGGCCTTTACCGCGACCGCAATCTGGCCAGCGGGGCCGATGGTGAGGAATGGCAGGTCCACGGCGGCGGCTTTTACCACATCCAGAAATATCTGGTCGCCCCCGCCTCGATGCCCGAACATCTCACTTGGTTCAAATGGGAAAGCTATGCCACCTGGCTGTCGGGTTTCACCATGCTGGTGCTGGTCTATTACCTTGGGGCCGAATTCTATCTGATTGACCCTTCGGTCATGGAACTGACCGTCACCCAAGCCGTCCTGATCTCCATCGCCTCGCTGGCCTTTGGCTGGCTGGCCTACAACACGCTCTGCCGCGTCTTTGTGAACGCCAACCAGACGGCCCTGATGGTCGCGCTGTTCGTGCTGCTGGTGGCGATGGCTTGGGGCTATACGCAGGTCTTTTCCGGCCGCGCCGCCCTGCTGCATCTGGGGGCCTTTACCGCCACAATCATGAGCGGGAACGTCTTCCTGGTCATCATCCCCAATCAAAAGATCGTCGTGGCCGATCTAAAGGCCGGTCGCAAACCCGATCCGAAATATGGCAAAATCGCCAAGCAGCGCAGCACCCACAACAACTATCTGACGCTGCCCGTCCTGTTCCTGATGCTGTCGAACCATTATCCGCTGGTCTTTGCCACCGAATACAACTGGCTGATCGCGGCGCTGGTGTTCCTGATGGGCGTCACCATCCGCCATTGGTTCAACACCGTCCATGCCCGCAAAGGCAACCCGCATTGGACATGGCCCCTGACCGTTGCCCTGTTCCTGCTGGCGATGTGGCTGTCCGCCCAGCCCATGCGCAAGGCCGAGGGGGAGGCTTTGGGGCCAAAGGCGCACAGCTTTGCACAGGCGGCGGGGTTTGAGGATGTGGTCAGCATTGTGCAGGGCCGCTGCTCCATGTGCCACGCCGCTGAACCCGCCTGGGCGGGGCTATACTGGCCCCCCAAGGGCGTGCGGCTGGAAACACCCGAACAGATTGCCGAACATGCCGAACAGATCGCCATGCAAGCCGGATACAGCCACGCCATGCCCCCCGCCAACCTAAGTTCTATGGAACCCGAAGAACGCGCCGCCATCGTCGCATGGTTCCGGGCGGGGCGCGGCTAAGACATGGTCCTGCGCAACTGGCTGCAACGCCATCCTATCACCGCCGCCCTGCTGATCTTGTTTCTTTGGATGGCGATCACCGTTCTGGGCAGCACCCTGAATTCCGGCGGCGTCCAGCGCACGCAGATCGAGGCGATCAGTGCCGGTGTCACTTGGCAAATCCTGCTGGCGGCGCTGTTCCTTTTGCTAGTGGCGCGTTGGCTGGGTTGGCGTGATCTGGGCTTTGTCCAAACCAACAGCTTGGCCGCTTTGCAACTGGCGTGGTTCCCCTCGCTTTACATTCTGCTTTTTGCCCTGATGGCCCTGATCGTCGGCCTGCCACCTTTGGGCTTTGTGCTGATTGTGCTGATCAACTGCCTGTTCGTCGGCCTTTCCGAAGAGCTGATGTTCCGCGGCATCCTCTTTGCCGCCTTCGCCCGCCGCTGGCCGATCTGGCCCGCCATTCTGGCCAGTTCGCTGCTGTTCGGGGCCATCCACAGCCTGAACGCCTTTGGCACGGGAATGTTGTTCTTAGCCCTGCTGCAATCGGTTGCGGCCAGCCTTTCGGGCCTGTTCCTGATCGCCCTGCGCCTGCGCAGCAGGTCGCTTTGGCCGCCGATTGTGTTTCATGCCGTCTGGAATTTTGCCCTGCTCACGGCGGGGGGGGCCGCGATGGGGCAGGTGGACATGACCGAAGCTGCCGCCAGTGTTGGTCTGCGCCAAGGTCTCTTGGCGATTGCATTCCAACTGCCCATCGCGCTTTATGCGCTTTACCTGCTGCGCCACATCCACCGGGTCAGGGCAGAACCGTGACCGTCGCCGTCGCGCTGTCGATTTCAACCCCATCCCGCATAAGCGTGAAGACCGTCGTATAGGTGCCGGGCGGCCAACCTCCCGCCGAAAGTTTCTTGCCAAAGGCGCGGTAAAGTTGGGCCTGCGTCTTTTCCAGCGGAAAAAAATCGATCAGCATGTCGCCCTCGGCTGTGGTCGTGGCATGGTGCAACTCGTCCCCCGCTTGCGCGCCAAACACATACGCCCAAGCCACCATCGCCGAGGCATCGGGCAGCAACGCGTCGGGCACGGTCATCCCTGCCTTGATCGCCTCAAATTCCGGCAAATGATCGGCATAGCCCGCCGCGATGATGCCGCCCGCCTGATAGGTGATCGGCTCCTCCCACAGCGTGGCCTGCGCGGCACCGCAACGGGCCTGATCTTCGGGCGCGAAAGGGTCGATCTTCTTATCCCCCCGCCGCACCGAAAGATGTACATGCGGAAACTGCGTTTCGCCCGAAAGCCCGACCTGTCCCAGGATTTGGCCCTGTTCCACGGTCTCGCCCTTGCCGACGTTCAGACTGCCCTGTTTCATGTGGCAATACTGCGTCTGCCAGCCGCCCGGATGGCCCAGAACCACACCGTTTCCGCATTCCCGCCCAGCAATCTCGGGCCGGTTGGCATCCGTCACCAGAACATCCGCCATTCCATCCCGCACCCCCAGCACAACCCCTTCGGCCGCAGCCAGAACATTCACCCCCGCCTCCATCGCCGCCAGTGAGGGCAGGGCAAAGTCGGTGCCGTCATGCCCGTCATAGGCCAAGGTGCCGCAGGTAAAATCCGTGGCGGCGGGGCCGGGGTCGTGGTCGGAAAATTGCTGGATGAAACATGTCTCGCCCAGCGTGCAATCCACTGGAAAGCCAAGGTCAAAGGCTTGGGCCGGCAGGGCGAAAAGGCTCAGGGCAAGCATCAGACGCATGTCAAAGCCCCTTGAACAGCAGGTCAACCGCGCGGGTCAGATCGTCGCGCAGCTGGCGGGCTTGCCCAAGCGTTTCCCGCAAATCGCCCAACGGCACCGCGCTTAGCGATTGGATAAGAACCGCATAGGGCTGACTGTTGAATTGCACAGTGGGACAAAGCCCGCGCGGTTGTGGCCCGATTTTCGCCAATGGGATCAAAGGGGCGACGATTCGTGTGGCAAGCCCCTCATGTAGGTCGTCTTGCAAAACCACGGTAAGGGCGCTTTTGCCAAGCCTGCAAATGTCGAACTGCCGCGCGGCGACGGCCATCAGAAAACCCGATAGGCTTCTAGGGGCAAACCCTCGGCTTCCACAAAGGCGTTGTAACGCTGGATCGCCTCGGCATTCTCGCGCTTCCAGGCCTCAGCCCGCGCCTGTTTCAGCTCCGCAAATATCCCCGCCTCGGCGGCGCGGGACAGGTTGATGCCATGGCTTTTCGCCTCGTCCAAAAGGGCGGCGTCCAAGGTCATGCTGGTGGGGCGGCGATGGGCTGTCATGGTCTGAAACATACCGCAAAACAGACCACCGATCCACAATGAAAAGGGCGGGTTTTCACCCGCCCCTCCTTCATTCCGCCGTCAGCAGGGGCGGCTTTTGACCCGTCAGCCGTGGCTTCTGTGGTTCCTGCACATCCAGCACGATGGCATCGTCCTTGACCCGAACGATCACCACACCACCCTTTTGCAGCTTGCCGAACAGCAGCTCCTCGGCCAGCGGCTTTTTGATGTGTTCCTGGATCACCCGGCCCAAAGGCCGCGCGCCCATCTTGTCGTCATAACCCTTGTCTCCCAGCCAAAGCGCCGCCTCGGGCGTCAGTTCGATATGCACGTTGCGGTCTATCAGCTGCGCCTCAAGCTGAAGCACAAACTTTTCGACGACTTGCAGGATCACCTCTTTCGGCAGCGCCGCAAAGCTGACCACAGCGTCCAGACGATTGCGGAATTCGGGGGTGAACAGCTTTTCGATGGCGGCGGTATCTTCGCCCTCGCGCTTGTCGCGGCCGAAACCGATGGCGGCTTTCTGCATGTCGGCGGCCCCGGCGTTCGAGGTCATGATGAGGATCACGTTGCGGAAATCCACCTGACGGCCGTTATGGTCGGTCAGTTTGCCGTGGTCCATCACCTGCAGCAGGATGTTGTAGACATCCGGATGCGCCTTTTCGATTTCATCCAGCAGCAGCACGCAATGCGGGTGCTGGTCGATGCCGTCGGTCAGCATGCCGCCCTGATCAAAGCCGACATAGCCGGGCGGAGCACCGATCAGGCGGGAAACGGCGTGTTTCTCCATATACTCCGACATGTCGAAACGCAGCAGTTCCACACCCAAGGAGCTGGCCAGTTGCTTGGCCACCTCGGTCTTGCCCACACCCGTCGGCCCGGCGAAGAGATAGTTGCCGATGGGCTTTTCCGGTTCGCGCAGGCCGGCGCGGGCCAGTTTGATGGCGGAACACAGGGCTTCCACCGCCTTGTCCTGCCCAAAGACCACACGTTTCAGCGTCTTTTCCAGATCGCGCAGGGTTTCGGCATCGTCTTTGCTGACGTTCTTCGGCGGGATGCGGGCGATTTTCGCCACCACCGCCTCGATCTCTTTCAGGCCCAGCGTCTTGCGCTTTTTCGATTCGGGCAGAAGGTGCTGTGCCGCCCCAGCCTCATCAATCACATCAATCGCGCTGTCGGGCAGCTTGCGGTCGTTGATGTAGCGCGAGGCCAGTTCCACCGCAGCCTTGATGGCGTCGTTGGTGTAGCGCAGGTCGTGGTGTTCTTCGAAATGCGGCTTCAGCCCCATCAGGATCTTGATGGCATCCGGCACCGAAGGTTCATTCACGTCGATCTTCTGGAACCGGCGGGAAAGGGCGCGGTCTTTTTCAAAGTGCTGACGGAATTCTTTATAGGTGGTGGAACCCATGCAGCGCAGTTTGCCGCCCTGCAACGCCGGTTTCAGCAGGTTCGAGGCATCCATCGCCCCGCCCGAGGTCGCGCCTGCGCCGATCACCGTGTGGATTTCGTCGATGAACAGGATAGCGTCGGGGTGATCCTCAAGTTCTTTCACCACGGCCTTTAGCCGTTCTTCAAAGTCGCCGCGATAGCGGGTGCCGGCCAGCAATGCGCCCATGTCGAGCGAGAAGATCGTGGCACCCGACAGGATATCTGGGGTTTCCCCCTGCACGATCTTGCGCGCCAGACCTTCGGCGATGGCCGTTTTGCCCACGCCCGGATCGCCCACCAGCAGCGGGTTGTTCTTGCGGCGGCGGCAAAGCACCTGAATGCAACGCTCCACCTCGGACTCGCGGCCGATCAGTGGGTCAACGTCGCCCTTGCGGGCTTTCACGTTCAGATCGACGCAGTATTTCGACAGCGCCGATTCCTTGGCCTCCCCGGCCTCGGCCTTGGGCGTCTCATGATGTTCTTCGGCCCCGGCGACAGGACGGGCTTCGCCATAAGACGGGTCTTTCGCCACGCCATGCGCGATGAAATTCACCGCGTCATAGCGGGTCATGTCCTGTTCTTGCAGGAAATAGGCCGCGTTCGACTCGCGTTCGGCAAAGATCGCGACAAGGACATTGGCCCCCGTCACCTCGGTCCGCCCCGACGACTGAACATGGATCGCGGCGCGCTGGATCACACGCTGGAAGGCGGCGGTCGGTACGGCCTCAGACCCCTCCACATCCGTCACAAGGGTCGACAGGTCATCCTCGATAAAATCGGTCAGCGTCTTGCGCAATTCGTCCAGATTGACCGAACAAGCCTTCATCACCCTTGCCGCATCCGGTTCGTCGATCAGGGCCAGCAGCAGATGCTCCAGGGTTGCCAACTCGTGGCGGCGGGCATTGGCCAGAGCCAGCGCCCCGTGGATGGCTTGTTCAAGCGTCGTCGAAAATGATGGCACGATGGCGTGCTCCTGTCCTGCGGGCGGGGGTGGCGGAATAGCCCAGTTCCTACCCTTGTCTCATAAGTTTAAAGATCGGTTTTATTCCGACGACTTCAAGTCAAATCTCTGCCCATTTGATGGGCAGAGGGTCTCTTGCAGGAAAACGTGATCAAAGGCGTCAGAAATTGTTCTTCCGGGTGCGGATTTCGGCAAAGACATCGACATCACTGGCCCCTTCCATCCCCACCGCCGCCTTCAGCGCAGGCAGATGGGCACGCAGGAAGGGGTTGGTCGCCAGTTCATCCGACAACAGCGAAGGAACAGTCGGCTGCCCTTTTTCCCGTGCGGCCGCAATCGCCGCAACCCGCAAGATAAGCGCCGGATTTTCGGGTTCAAGGCTTGCCGCAAAGCGCGCATTGCCGGTGGTGTATTCATGGCCCGAACAGATCACCGTTTCCGGGGGCAGGGCGGACAGACGCTGCATCGTGTCCCACATCTGTGCGGGCGTCCCCTCAAACAACCTCCCGCAGCCCATCGCCATCAGGCTGTCGGCGGTAAAGGCATAGCCCGACTTGGGCAGATACAGCGCGATATGCCCGACCGTATGGCCTGGCACGTCGATAATCTCCACCGGCTCGCCCGCGAAATCAAAGCTCTGCCCCGGCTCCACCACCAGATCCAAAGGCGGCAGGCGGTGCGCATCGGCCTTGGCCCCCAGAACCTTGGCCCCCGTCGTCACCACCATGTCCGGCACGCCCTGAATATGGTCGTCATGATGGTGCGTCAGCCAGATCTGGTCCAGCGTCCAGCCCTTTTCCTTTAACACGGCCAGAATCGGCCCAGCCTCGGGCACGTCGATCAGCGCCGTGGCCCCGCTGGCCACATCATGGACCAGAAAGGCGTAATTGTCCGAAAGACAGGGGATCGTCACCAGTTCAAGCGCCATTTCCATCGTTCCAATCTGCGGTATGCTGGGCCCAATGTAGTCACAGGGCCAGCCGCCGCAATGCATCTTGATGTTCTTGACCTGCGGAACTTTTACTACCGCACCCAATTGGGCCGCGTTGCCCAAAGGGCGATCCGTGACCGCGTCATGGGGCTTTGGTCCGGTTTCAATGGCCAAACGGTCGTCGGCTACGGCTTTGCAGTGCCCCTGCTGCGCCCCTTTCTGCCTGAGGCGCGGCGCGTCATCGGCCTTATGCCCGGCCCTCAAGGGGTGATGCCTTGGCCTGCGGGGGCCGAGAATGTCTCGGTCCTTTGCGAAGAAACCGATTGGCCGCTGCCCACCGGCCTCGTCGACCGCCTCATCGTCATGCACGGGCTGGAAACCAGCGAACATCCGGGCCGCGTGCTGGAAGAAAGCCACCGCGTTCTGGGGCCGGGCGGCAAGGCGCTGTTCATCGTCCCCAACCGATCCGGCCTTTGGGCGCGGGGCGACGGCACCCCTTTTGGCTTTGGTCGCCCCTATTCCCTGCGCCAGTTGGAGGATCAGTTGAAACTCCACGGCTTTACCCCCGAACGCCATCAGGCGGCGCTGTTCTCGCCGCCATCACCGCGCCGCTTTTGGCTGCGCACATCGGGGTTCTGGGAAAAGGCAGGGGGGCGCTTCATGCCTTGGCTGGTGGGTGGTGTGCTGATCGTTGAGGCGTCAAAGCAGGTTTATGCCCCCACCCGTGGCGGTCTCGGTGCTGTCGTTCGTCGCCCGCTGAAAGCGTTGGGCGCTGCCCCCGAACCTGTTCCCACCCCACTGCAGACCCCAACCCTTGAAAGGTAGACCATGTTCGGCAAAACTCTGCTTTCTCTCGCCCTCATCATGCCCCTGACAGCCTTGGCCCAGCAGGCCGATGGCACTTGGCGTTGTGTCGCCAATGGCAACATCCCCATCGGCATCGTCGCGATCACGGGCACCAACTATACTTTCACCGCCACCAACACCGCCTTTGATCCGGTCGACAATGCCTCAAACGGCACAGGCACCCTCGCCTATGACGGCCCCTATCTTCTGCCACAAGACGGCCCGTTGGTCAGTGATTTCGGTGTGACAGGGCATCTGGACGACAACATCGGCTATCTCGATTGGAACAACAACGACGGCAATCTTATGGGCTGCCGCCGCGCCTGAAACGTTATCGTCCTCGCTTTGGGGAAGGCCACCGTTCTTTCCCAAAGCCCCCCCGATTCACCCGATCTTCACCATTCTGTTACGCGCCCCGACGGCCTGACCCAGAAACTTTTGACCAGATTTTGCAGCCCAGAAGGGCAGAACAATACAAGCCACGGAAATCATTCATTTTTGCCCATAACCCCCTTTCCACATTTCCCAAGCTAATCGGTTGCGGGGTTGGGAAGGCTCTGCTAGAGACGCCTCGAATTTGCAGGGAACCGCCCGTTCCCCGAATGATACGCCTTGCCCAAGCAGCCCTTCAGCCAGCGGCAAGGCCCCAAAGCGGAAGGAATGACGTGTCGGAACCAGCTTCGATTTCTTCTGGCATCGCGGCGCGCTATGCGCAGGCCCTGTTTGAACTGTCACGCGAAGCCAGCGCCCTCAACGCCCTTGAAAAAGATGTGGATGCGCTTGACGCAGCCCTCACCACCAGCGCCGATCTGCGCGACATGATCGCCTCGCCGGTCATCACCCGCGACGAACAGGGCAAGGCCATTGCCGCCCTTGGCGCGGCGCTGAACCTGTCGGATATCACCAAGAACACTCTTGCGCTGATGGCCGCTAATCGCCGTCTTTTCGCGCTGGCCCCGCTGGTCGCCGATCTGCGCGCCCGCATCGCCGCCGAAAAGGGCGAGATCACCGCCGAAGTCACCTCGGCCACTGCGCTGACCGCAACGCAAGCCGACAAACTGGCTGCGACGCTGAAAGCGAAGGCCGGCAAGGAAGTGAAACTGAAAACCGCCGTCGATGAATCCCTTATCGGTGGCATGATCGTCAAGCTGGGCTCGACCATGATCGACACCTCGATCAAGTCGAAGCTTTCGGCCCTGCAAAATGCAATGAAAGAGGTTGGGTAATGGGAATCCAGGCTGCTGAAATCTCTGCTATTCTGAAAGAGCAGATCAAGAACTTCGGCAAAGACGCCGCCGTGGCCGAAGTGGGCCGGGTGCTGAGCGTTGGCGACGGGATTGCCCGCGTCCACGGGCTGGACAATGTTCAGGCCGGTGAAATGGTCGAATTCCCCGGTGGCATCCGCGGGATGGCGCTGAACCTTGAAATCGACAACGTCGGCGTCGTGATCTTCGGTGACGACCGCGCGATCAAGGAAGGCGACACCGTCAAGCGCACAAAGTCCATCGTGGACGTACCTGCTGGTGACGCGCTTCTGGGTCGTGTTGTCGATGGTCTGGGCAACCCGATTGACGGCAAAGGTCCGATTGCGGCCACCGAGCGGCGCGTGGCCGACGTCAAGGCCCCGGGCATCATTCCCCGCCGTGGCGTGCATGAGCCGATGGCCACCGGCCTGAAATCGGTGGACGCGATGATCCCCGTTGGCCGTGGCCAGCGCGAGCTGATCATCGGTGACCGTCAGACCGGCAAGACCGCCATCGCGCTGGACACGATCCTGAACCAGAAGTCGTACAACGACGCCGCTGGCACCGACGAATCGAAAAAGCTGTATTGCGTCTATGTCGCCATCGGCCAAAAGCGTTCGACCGTCGCCCAGTTGGTGAAGAAACTGGAAGAAACCGGCGCCATCGACTACACCATCGTCGTTGCCGCCACCGCTTCGGACCCGGCCCCGATGCAGTTCCTGGCGCCCTATTCGGCGACCGCCATTGCGGAATACTTCCGCGACAACGGCCGTCACGCCCTGATTATCTATGATGATCTCTCCAAACAGGCTGTGGCTTACCGTCAGATGTCGCTGCTTCTGCGCCGTCCGCCGGGGCGTGAAGCCTATCCGGGCGACGTGTTCTACCTCCACTCCCGCCTGCTGGAACGTTCGGCCAAGCTGAACAAAGACCATGGCGCTGGCTCGCTGACCGCTCTGCCGATCATCGAAACCCAGGGCGGCGACGTGTCGGCCTTTATTCCGACGAACGTGATCTCGATCACCGACGGCCAGATCTTCTTGGAAACCGAACTGTTCTATCAGGGCGTCCGCCCGGCTGTGAACACCGGCCTTTCCGTGTCGCGTGTGGGCTCTTCCGCCCAGACCAACGCCATGAAATCGGTCGCCGGTAAGGTCAAACTGGAACTGGCCCAATACCGCGAAATGGCGGCCTTTGCCCAGTTTGGTTCCGACCTTGACGCCTCCACCCAGCAGTTGCTGAACCGGGGTGCCCGTCTGACCGAGCTGATGAAACAGCCGCAATACTCGCCCCTGACCAACGCCGAAATCGTCTGCATCATCTATGCAGGCACCAACGGCTATCTCGACAAGGTCGCGGTGAAAGACGTGGGCCGGTATGAGGCGGCATTGCTGAAATACCTGCGTTCCACCGGCAAGGATCTGCTGGACGACATCACCAAGAACGACCGCAAAGTGGCGGGCGATCTGGAAAAGTCGATCCGCGCTGCGCTGGACGCTTTCGCCAAAGACTTCGTGTAATAGGTCAAAGGAGCCGGGTGAATGCCGAGCCTAAAGGACCTTAAAAACCGGATCGGAAGCGTGAAAAACACGCGGAAGATCACCAAGGCGATGCAGATGGTCGCTGCCGCAAAACTGCGCCGTGCGCAGGATGCTGCCGAGGCTGCGCGTCCCTATGCCGAACGGATGAACGCCGTGATGGCAGGCCTTGCCGCAGGTGTAGGCCAATCGACAAGCGCGCCCCGCCTTCTGGCGGGGACGGGCGGCGATCAGGTGCATCTCTTGGTCGTCATGACCTCAGAGCGCGGGCTGTGCGGGGGGTTCAACTCCACCATCGTCCGTCTGGCACGCGCCCATGCCAATGCCCTGATCGCGGCGGGTAAAACCGTCAAGATTCTGACCGTCGGCAAAAAAGGCCGCGAGCAGCTCAAGCGGGATCTGGGCCATCTGTTCGTCAACCACGTTGACCTCAGCGAAGTGAAACGCGTGGGTTATTCCAACGCGCAGACCATCGCGCAGGAAATCCTGTCCCGCTTTGCGGCGGGCGAATTCGATGTGGCGACGCTGTTCTTCAACCGCTTCCAATCGGTGATCAGCCAGATCCCGACGGCGCAGCAGGTGATCCCGGCCAAGTTCGAAGGCGAGGCGACGGTTTCCGCGCTTTACGACTACGAACCCGGCGAAGAGGCCATTCTGGCCGATCTTCTGCCGCGCGGTCTGGCGACGCATGTCTTCACCGCCTTGCTGGAAAACGCGGCCTCGGAACAGGGCGCACGGATGTCGGCCATGGACAACGCGACCCGCAACGCGGGCGAGATGATCAACAAGCTGACCATCCAGTACAACCGTTCGCGCCAAGCCGCGATCACCAAAGAACTGATCGAGATTATCTCGGGCGCCGAAGCGCTTTAAGGAACCGGAGACAAAGATATGGCGAAAGCACCGAAAGCAGCCGCAGCAGGCAAGGTGACGCAGGTCATCGGCGCTGTTGTGGACGTCCAATTCGAAGGGGCTCTGCCCGCAATTCTGAACGCGCTCGAAACCGAAAACAACGGCAAGCGGCTGGTGTTGGAAGTGGCGCAGCATCTGGGCGAAAACACCGTTCGCGCGATTGCGATGGACGCGACTGAAGGTCTGGTCCGTGGTGCCGCTGTGACCGACACCGGGGCTGCGATCTCGGTTCCCGTCGGCAACGCGACGCTGGGACGCATCCTGAACGTGGTGGGCGAGCCCATCGACGAAAAAGGCCCGGTTGCGGCGACGGAAACCCGTGCGATCCACCAGCCGGCCCCGGACTTTGCGCAACAGTCGACCGAAGCCCAGATCCTTGTCACCGGCATCAAGGTGATTGACCTGCTGGCCCCCTATTCCAAGGGCGGCAAGATCGGCCTGTTCGGCGGCGCAGGCGTGGGCAAGACGGTTCTGATTCAGGAACTGATCAACAACATCGCCAAAGTGCACTCGGGCTATTCCGTGTTCGCAGGCGTGGGTGAGCGGACGCGTGAAGGCAACGACCTTTATCACGAATTCATCGAGGCCGGCGTTATCAACATTGACGACCTTGAAAAGTCCAAAGTGGCGCTTGTCTTCGGTCAGATGAACGAACCCCCGGGGGCGCGTATGCGTGTGGCCCTGTCCGGTCTGACGCTGGCCGAACAGTTCCGTGACCAGTCGGGTACCGACGTTCTGTTCTTTGTCGACAACATCTTCCGCTTTACCCAAGCGGGTTCGGAAGTGTCGGCTTTGCTGGGCCGTATCCCGTCGGCCGTGGGCTATCAGCCGACGCTGGCGACCGACATGGGTGCCCTGCAAGAACGCATCACCTCGACCAAGAACGGCTCGATCACCTCGGTTCAGGCCATCTACGTTCCGGCCGACGACTTGACCGACCCGGCCCCGGCCACCTCTTTCGCCCACTTGGACGCAACGACGACCCTGAGCCGCGCCATTTCGGAACTGGGGATCTATCCGGCGGTGGACCCGTTGGACAGCACCTCGCGTCTGATGGACCCGAAAATCGTGGGCGAAGAGCATTATAACGTGGCCCGTTCGGTGCAGGGCGTTCTGCAACGCTACAAATCGCTGCAAGACATCATCGCCATCCTTGGGATGGACGAACTGTCGGAAGAGGACAAGCTGACCGTGGCCCGCGCCCGGAAAATCCAGCGTTTCCTGTCGCAGCCGTTTGACGTGGCGAAAGTCTTCACCGGTTCGGACGGCGTTCAGGTTCCGCTGGACAAAACCATCGCCTCGTTCAAGGCCGTGGTTGCAGGCGAATATGACCATCTGCCCGAGGCCGCCTTCTATATGGTCGGCGACATCGAAGACGTGAAAGCCAAAGCCGCGAAACTGGCTGCGGCAGCAGCCTGAGGGGATTGAAATGGCAGGAACCCTGCAATTCGATCTGGTCAGCCCCGAACGTCGCCTGGCTTCGGTTCAGGCGACCGAGGTCCAGATCCCGGCGGTCGAAGGCGACATGACGGCGATGGCGGGGCATAGCCCCACCATCACCACCCTGCGCCCCGGCCTGCTGCGCGCCGTTTCGAACGAAGGCACCAAGGCCTATGCCGTGACCGGCGGTTTTGCCGAAATCACCGCAACCGGCGTTTCGGTTCTGGCCGAACGTGCCATTCCGGTGGAAGAGGCGAACGCAGCGGTCATGGACGAGTTGATCGCCCAAGCCCGGGCGGCAGCCGCCGCCGCCCCGCCGGATGGCCGCGATGCGGCGGACAAGCTGGTGTCGGATTTCGTGGCGCTCAAGGCCGCAACCGGGCACTGATCTGTCCGAACGTGAGACAACCGAAAGGCCCCGTGTTTACCGGGGCCTTTTTCTTTTGCTATGATGCGATTGGGTCGGGATTTTAAGGAATTGAATGGTGAAGCGGATTACGCGGGGCGTCATAGGCATTCAGCAGGGGAAACTCATGCTGTTCTCCGACTTTGCCGATGGCGGTGAAATGTGGACGGGGCAGGGCCCCCGCGAAGTGCGGCGCGAGGTCAAGTTCAAGGAACCCTTTTTGGAACCACCCGCTGTCCTGACAGGTCTATCGATGTGGGACATGGACAACCGTCAGAACGGCCGCATGGACCTTGGTGTGGATGAGGTGACATCGACAGGCTTTACCATCATCTTCCGCACCTGGGCCGACACCCGCATCGCCCGCGTCCGCGCCGACTGGACTGCCATTGGCGCCATCAAAGACGAAGATGTGTGGGAGATTGAGTAGCAAAAGCAACCAGCTAGATCGCGCCGTCCGCCTTACCACTAATCATTCTGCGCGCCACTATTTCGCAAAACAGGAACAGCACCACAGCCGCCAGCACATCCACCAGATGATGCCCCCCATGCGAAAGGGTGGCGGGGATCATCGCCAGACTTGCCAAGGCAAAGAGCCCGAAGAACATCGTTCTGTAGGAATACCATGCCACCAACAGCGCCATCACCATGTGATAGGATGGAAAGGCCACCACCCCTATGATCGTATCAGGCCCGATCCGATCTGGCCCCCGTTCCACCAGTTGCACCAACTTGGCGCCATATTCCGAATCCACCACCAAATGGATCCGCGCCGCCGTCTCGGCCGCGATCTGGATATAGGCCGCCGGGCCGATACTGGGCCAAAGCCACCAGCAGCCGACCGCCAGGCCCAAAGCTGCCATACCCACCAAAAGCATCCGGTGTAGATCCGTCTCTCGTCCCATCAGCCCTAGAATGACAATCAGCAGCGCAACCTGCACCAAAGCCGTGTCATAGATCCGACCCAGCGCAATGCCCAAAGCGGGATATTCGGCCAATCCTCTGACAAAACCGCCCCAATCGTAACCCAGCTGCGCATCGACCGCCATCAGCCCGCTATCCACCAAAGGATGCGGCAGCGGAAACAGCGAAAAGATAAAGATGGCTGCAAAGGCGCAAAAGCTCATGAACAGGCCGACACCAATCGCGCAAAGTCCCAGACGCGGCGACGCTTTGTAGCGTCTGGCATAGACCCCCAGCACGATCATGCCCAAGGCCGCCAGAATTCCCAGAGCGAACTCTGACCAAGCCACCTGCCGCCCCTGAGTCAACGCCAACGCGACGCTGCCCAGCCCCAAAGCCACCACAAGGCCGAACAGCAACCATTCCGCAGGCCGCAGCAGCGATCCGACGGCATGCGGTGAAAAGGGGCCCGCTGATCCAGAACCTGTCGTCGTCATGCCTGTCCCGATCATCCTGCGCCGGTCAGGCCGACATCCTAATCTCGCGAATACATGCCCTCATAAATCGGGGCAAGGGTTTCGGTCTCAAACAGCGACGACACACTTGTCCCGTTCCAGATGTTCAGGATCGCCTGCGCGAAAATTGGGGCCGTCGGCACAATACGGATCGACTTGCAGGCTTTCACCTGATCCGTCGCCTCGATGCTGTCGGTGATCACCAGCGATTTCAGCACCGATTTCGTGATCCGCTCCACCGCCGGGCCGGATAGGACGCCGTGGGTGATATAGGCATGCACCTCAGTCGCGCCGTTTTCCATCAGCACTTCCGCCGCTTTGCACAACGTCCCCGCCGTGTCGCAGATGTCGTCCACCAGAATGCAGCTTTTGCCTTCGACGTTCCCGATCACGGTCATTTCCGCAATCTCGCCCGCCTTTTCGCGGCGCTTGTCCACGATCGACAGCGGCGCATTGATCCGCTTTGCAATTTCCCGGGCCCGCGCCACACCGCCGACATCTGGGGAAACCACCATCAGATCGGCCATCTTGCCCTTGAAATTATGCTCGATATCCAAGGCGAAAATGGGCGAGGCATACAGGTTGTCCACCGGAATATCAAAAAACCCCTGAATCTGTGCCGAATGCAGATCCATCGTCAGAACCCGCTCAATCCCCGATTGGGCAATCAGATTCGCCACCAGTTTCGCGCTGATCGGCGTGCGCGCCTTGGTGCGGCGATCCTGCCGCGCATAACCGAAATAGGGGATAACCGCGGTGATCCGCCCTGCCGACGACCGGCGCAAAGCATCAGCAATGACCAGCAGTTCCATCAGATTGTCGTTCGCCGGGTTCGATGTCGGCTGGATGATGAACATATCCTCGCCGCGGACGTTTTCGTAAACCTCGACGAAAATCTCCTGATCGTTGAACCTTTCCACCCGCCCATCGACGAGATTGACCGACATGCCCCGGTGCATCGACATGCGGCGGGCAATGGATTTGGCAAGCGGAAGATTGGCGTTCCCAGAGATAAGCTTGGGTTCGGTGATGGCGGGCATGGGGCACCTTGCGCGGATTCGGGAGCGTTGACACCGCTTATCACCGGGTTACGGTCTTGGGAACCGAAGGCCAGTCATTGGGGGCGCTAACAGATGCAGATAGATTACTTTTTTGCGACGATTTCGCCTTTCGTCTATCTGGGCGGCGCCGAGTTTCAGCAGGTGGTTGAACGCAACGGCGCGACTGTTCGCTTTATCCCGCTGGACGCCCCCGCCCTGTTTCCCCGCACCGGCGGGCAGGTGCTGGCCGAACGGCATGACAGCCGCAAAGCCTACCGCCTGCAAGAACTGCGGCGGCAAGCGGCCAAGCGAGGGATGCCCCTGAACCTGAAACCTGCGCACTTCCCAGTGAACCCCGCGCCGTCCTCCTACGCGGTCATTGCCGCGCAGAATGCGGGCGGCGGCGATCTGCACGGGCTGGTGCAGGGCTTTGGCCGCGCTGTCTGGGCCGAGGGGCAGAACATTTCCGACGATGATGTGATCCGCGACATTCTGGGTGCCAACGGTTTTGACCCAAAACTCGCCGACCGCTTCATGGTGGCCGAGGCGGAAAGCTATGCGGCCAATCTGGAAGAAGCCGTGGTGCGCGGCGTCTTCGGCGTGCCATTCTTTGTAGTGGGCGAGGAGAAATTCTGGGGCCAAGACCGCATCGCCGATCTGGACCTGCACCTGCAAGGGAAACTCTAACCGCGCGACGATGGGCCAATGGCCCATCCTACCGGCGGCATTTCGGTGATTGCGCACCCGTAGGATGGGCAATCTGCCCATCTTCCTCCCATCAACCCCGAACGGCCGCAACCATCGCGTCAATCTCGGCATCCGTCGTGGACCAACTGCACACCAGCCGCGCCGCCAAGGATTCCTCCCCCGGCCCCTCCATCGACTGATCCCCCGGCCACAAATAGTAATGCGCCCCCGCCGCCTGCGCCCGAATATGCCCCGAACGCGGCCAGGCGGCGAAGACCGCATTCGCTTGCGTCGGATGAACAAGGCTCGCCCCCGGAATCGCCGCAATCCCCTTGGACAAACGCGCCGCCGCCGCATTGGCCCGCCGCGCGTTTTCCAGCCACAGATCATCCGTCAGATAAGCCAGCATCTGCGCCGACAAATAGCGATGCTTGGAAAACAGATGCCCTCCCCGCTTGCGGCGCAGTTCAAACTCCCACGCTTTCGTCGGATCAAAGATCACCACCGCCTCAACCCCCAGCAGCCCGTTCTTGGTGCCGCCAAAGGACAAGACATCGATCCCCGCCTTCCATGTCATTTCCGCAGCCGAGCAACCCGCACTCACCAAAGCATTGGTGAACCGCGCCCCGTCCATATGGCTGGGCAGGCCATAGGCCTTTGCCTCTGCCGTCAGCGCTGCCACTTCGGCAGGCGTATAAATCGTGCCATTCTCGGTCGAATTCGTCAGCGACAGCATCCCGCGCTGCACATTGTGAACCCCCGCCCGCGCTGTAAAGCCCAAGGCCCGGCGCAGCCCTTCGGGCGTCATCTTGGCGTGATCCCCGTCGATCAGGACCAGCTTGGACCCGCCCGTATAAAACTCCGGCGCGCCGCATTCGTCTTCTTCGATATGGGCAACCCGATGGCAATAAATCGCCCCCCAAGGCGGGCAAAAGGTCGCCAGCGACAGCACATTCGCCGCCGTTCCCGTCGCCACCAGATAGACCGCCGCCTCCGGTGCCTCGAACACCGCACGCACGCGGGCGCGGACCGCTTCCATCACCGTGTCGTTGCCATAGGGCATCTGCGCCCCCGTGTTGGCCGCCGTCAGCGCCGCCAAAACCTGCGGCGGCACGGGGCTGGTGTTGTCGGATGCGAATTCCATCAGGGGGCCTCTTCGATGATATAGTCTTCCCAGTCTTCTTCCGGCACTTCAAATTCGGGGATCGTCCAGCCCCGCACCGAATGGCCCGACAGATGCACCGACATCGGATCGCCGGTTTCCAGCGGATGCCAAGCGGGCAGGGGGTCACCCTGATGCAGCAGACGGTAAGCGCAGGTCTGCGGCAGCCAATAGGCCACCTCGGGCAGTTTCGACGGCGACAGCGTCACGCATTCCGGCACGAACTGATGCCGGATCGGATATTGCGCGCATTGGCAGGTTTCCCCATCCAGCAGGCGGCAGGCGATCCGCGTGAAATGCACCTCATTCGTGTCCTCAAACTCCAGCTTGTTCAGGCAGCATTTGCCGCAGCCGTCACACAAAGCCTCCCATTCGGGCTTGGTCATCTGGTTCAGCGGAACCGTCTTCCAGAATTGGGGGCGAAGGCGTTGGGTCATCCGGGCAGCGTGGCGCTTTTCACAGTCGAAGGGAAGGGCACCGCCCCATTTGGGGCGGATCAGAACTAAAGAGCCGTCAAAATCCGCCGGGCTTCGTCGCAATCGGCATTCATCTGGGCAATCAGCGCGGGCAGCCCGTCGAATTTCAACTCGGGCCGCAGATATTCGACCAAGGCCACCGAAAGATGCTGGCCATAAAGGTCGCCCTTAAAGTCAAAGATAAAACTCTCAAGGTTCGGCAGGTTTTCCCCGAACATCGGCCTTGTGCCCAAGGACGCCGCCCCATGATAGCGCCCCAGCTGCGGCCCGGTCAGGATATCGACCGTCACGGCATAGACCCCCAGACGCGGCAGATGCAGCCCCGACAGCGCCATATTGGCGGTCGGAAAGCCCAGCTCCCGCCCCCGCTTTTCGCCATGCAGCACCGGGCCATCAATCCGATGCCAATGCCCCAACATCCGGGCCGCATCGCGCGGGCGGCCTTCGGTCAAGGCCAGACGGATGGCGGTTGAGGAAACCTCGATCCCATCCAACGCCACAAGGGGGGCTATCGTCGTCTCAATGCCTCGCGCCGCGCAAAGCCGCTCCAGATCAGCCGCGCGCCCTGCCCGACCCTTGCCAAAGCAAAAATCGCTGCCCACCACGACATGCGACACGCCTAGTCCCTTGGCCAGCACCTGATCCACGAATGCCTCGGGCGAAAGCCCCGCCAGCGCCTTGTCAAAGGCCAACTCATACAAATGCCGCACGCCCAGCTTTTCCAACCGATGCGCGCGGGATTCGGGGTTCATCAACCGAAAGGGCGGCGCGTCCGGCTGAAACACCTGACGCGGATGGGGTTCAAAACTCACGATCCCCAAGGGCGCATCCCGCCTTGCAGCATCAATCACCGCCTGATGCCCCAGATGGACCCCATCGAAATTGCCCATAGCAACCGAGGCCCCGCGCGCAGCGGGGTCGGTCAGTGGCCAATGGCGGTGGATATTGATCATGGCTTTCTATCGCGCGCGGCTTGGCCAGTTGCAAGGCTCAGCGCAGGCGACCCATCGCATAGGTTGCCACCTGTTCGCGGGCATCCAGATAATCCTGCAAGCGCAAGGCATCCGGGTTTTCCACATCCGCCCCGAATTCGGCGTGGGCCAACCCGCCGGTGATGAACAGACTGTCCAATCCCTCCTGTTGCCCGCCCAGGACATCCGTGCTGATGCCATCGCCCACGCAAAGGATCTCTGCGTCGTCGATCACCCCGCCGTTCAAGGCTGCCAACCGACGCCGCGCCAGATCATAGATCGGCGGATGCGGCTTGCCGAAATACAGCGCCTCGCCCCCCATCTCCTCATAGGCCTGCGCCAAGGCCCCCGCGCAATAGACCCGCTTTTCGCCAATATCCACGATGATATCCGGGTTCGCACACAGCAATGTCAGCCCATTTGTCTTCGCAAGCAGCAGTTCCGCGCGGTAATCCTCGGGCGTCTCCGTCTGATCATCCCGCAGCCCCGTCACGATCAAGCCCTCGGCCTGCGCCAAAGCCACCCGCTCCAAGGCCGGGTTCTGCGCGGCGATCACCTTCAGATCCTCGGACAATTCGCTAAAGAACGACTCGTCCTTTGGCCCCCCAATATGATGCACCTTGAACCCCACCGCCCCCGTCAGCGCCGCATATTGCGCCGCATCCCCGGACGAGGCGATGTCGTCCCAAGCATCCCTTGGCACGCCCAAACCATCCAACTGCCGGATCACATCCGAACGCGGCCGTGGTGAGTTCGTCACCAGAATGACCCGCCCACCCCCAGCCCGGAAAGCCTGCAAAGCGGCGACGGCGGCGGGATAAGGCCGCTTGCCATCATGCAGACAGCCCCAAAGGTCGCAGAACAACGCGCGATAGCGCCCGTCCAACCCTGCCAGCGATGCAATCACCTCGGTCATGTCTTCTCCTTAGAACCGCTTGGCATAGAAATAGCGTGTGCTGCCTTTCGGATGGTCATCCACCTGACCCACCCGAAGGTAACCCGCCTTTTCATAAAAACCGGGGGCCTGAAAGGCAAAGGTGTCCAACATCACCCCCGCCTTGCCCGCCTCACGCGCGACCGCTTCGCATTGCGCCAAAAGCCCCGCCCCAGCGCCCCGGCCTCGCCCTTCCGGCGACAGCGCCAGCCGCTCCAGATAAACCCAATCCAGCGTATGCCGCGCCGTCAGCCCACCCAGAAAAACCCCGTCCTCCCAGGCCTCCAGCGCAATCCGCCCGCCCGGCCCAAAGGGAAACCCCTGATCCGTCGCATGGTCCGACAGCAGTGCCAAAAGACGATCCGACAGCGCCGGATCGTCCGAAGGACGAATGTCCACCATTACAGCTTCAACGCCGGAATGATCTGCTTCTTGCGGCTCATGATCCCCGGCAGAACCACCGTGTCGCCCGAAACCGAGCAGCCAAACGACGCTTCCGCCATCGTTTTCACCAGATCATTCGGCACCAGCAAGGTCGCTTCTTCTTTCAGGATGTCCACGATGAACAGCAGAACCTGATCCGCCCCGTCCTCTTTCGCAACACCCGGCATTGCCGCCATCAGCGCGTCTTTCCGCGCGATCAGAACCTGCGGTGCCGTGGTTTCCAGCACCGAAACCCGCAATTCCTTGCCGTCCACATTGTATTCCTTGCTGTCCATCCGCAGCAGTTCCGCATCGCTGAACGCCGAAACGTCCGACTTTGCCGCAAACATTTCCGCCGAAAAATCAGCAATCGACACGCCCAGATCCGCCGCCAGCTTTTCAGCCACAGCGCGGTCATGCGGCGTCGTCGTCGGCGAACGGAATTCCAGCGTGTCCGACAGAATGCAGGACAGCATCGCGCCCTTAATCCCGCGTGGCGCTTTCGCCAGATCGTCGCCCATCAGGTCATGCATGATCGTCGCCGTGCAGGCCAAGGGGCGGATCGTGATGTCGATCGGCGTCTTCGTCTTCAACCCGCCCACCAGCATATGGTGGTCAATGATCCCCATCAGGTTCGCCTCAGCAATCGACGGCGGCAGTTCGGCGGGGTTGTTCGTATCCACCACCACGCAGGCCTGCCCAGCCGCCACATCCGCAATGATCTCGGGCTTGGCCAGATCCCAATGCCGCAGCACAAAGGCCGCTTCGGTGTTCGGCTCACCCAAAAGCACCGCTTTCGCAGGCGTGCCTTTGATTTCCGACAGATACCAAGCCCAGATGATGGGCGAGCCGGTGGAATCGGTGTCGGGCGACTTGTGGCCGAAGACGAGGGTTGTCATGGTGCGAACCTGCAAAGATTGGGAATTTCGCTGCGGCTTATAGGCAAGCCCAGCAGCAATGTCACGGGGGCACGATATGCGCATTGTCCGGCAAGGGCCAAGGTTCGTCACCGCCGAATTGGGCGATATCACCGTCACGGCCCTTTGTGACGGCACCGTCGCCGTGCCGGCCGACGGCCTGCGCGAAGGCGCGCATCCCGTGCTGGGGCCGACCAGCCTGCCGATCTGGGCCTTTCATCTCCAAGGGCCAGACGGGGCCTTGCTCATCGACACCGGCGGCGGGGCCACCGAAACCACCACCGGCGGACTTTACCGCGCCATGATGGAGGCTGGCCTTGACCCCCGCGCCATTGCGCAGGTCGCCCTCACCCATCCGCATTTCGACCATATGGGCGGCCTCATCGGTCTGGCCCGCCGCGAAATCCTGCCCGGTCTCCGCCGCATCTGGGTTCCGGTCGAAGATATGGCCCTTTACCGCGCCCGCATCGGCGACAGCCCCTTGGGTGAAATGACCATGCCCTTGGAACAGGGTGACGGGCCGATGCGTGGGGTGGTGGCCGTGCAACTGCCGGGTCATATGGCGGGCCATATGGGTTTTCTGGTCGAGGGGCGTTTGATGATCATGGGCGATGTCATCCATGTTCCTGCCGTGCAATTCGCCGATCCGCAAATCACTTGGGCCGACGATGCCGATATGGGACTGGCCCGCGCCACACGACTTTCGCTCTTTGAACGCGTCGTGAACGAGGGGCTGATGATCGCGGGCAGCCATCTGGACCATCCCGCGATGGGCTGGCTCCTGCGCCGGGATCAGGGCTATGGCTTTGACCCGTTGGGCGACAACCCCACGGCTTGACCGGCGGCTTTCACCGCCGGTCTTGGGCTTAGCGCACCGAGGGTGGCCTGCGCCTTGGGGCCTGATGCGCCGGGCGGCCCGGACCATGGCCCGGCTTCACCAGATTGCGGTCAAACCCCGTTTTTTTCGTTCCTCCCGGCGGTGTGGCCGGGCGCAACGGGGCAGGGGGGACGGCAGCGGGGAATGACGCCCCAAAGGGCGGCTCGAACGGTTTTTTCGGCATGATGTTTCCTGTCAATGCAAATTCAGATCACCCGCCTGTAGCGGGGCACGGCATTCCATGATCCGGTCGGATCAGATGTCGGTGAATTTATAGTCCATTGGCAGGGCACTCCCCATTTTCGGATAGGAGAAACCTAGGGCACCCATCCCCCGCCGTCAACACAAACGCCTGATCAAAGCAAAAAGCCGGGGCACAGACCCCGGCTTTTCCATTCTCGAAACCCCACAAGTCTTACTTGCGATGCCCCACATATTCATTCGCCAGCGAGAAAATCCGCCCGGTCACATGGCTGGAGAACGCGCCAAACGCCGTCTTCTTGCCATTCGTCATAAAGATCACCGATTGGTTTTGCAGGATCGGCGACCGCATCATCACCAGCTGCGAACCCGGCATCAGATGCGCCGTTTCCTCGACCCAGGCCTTCATATCCTTGGCGATTTCACCGCCCAGATCGAACCAGCCAGCGGCATCATCGGTGAATTCCAGCACCGCCCCATCTTCGTCGATCATCATCGCCAGATCGCAATGCTTGGCCACGGCACCATAGAACCGTTCCACCACTGCCGTATCCACCATCGGCGCGGTCGCGACCGCCGCCGCTGCCGCAGGGGCTGCCGCCAACGCGCTGGCGACCGATGCCATCACCGCCGCAGGTTGGGCCGCTTGCCCTGCCGCCGCTTGGGCCGCGGCGGCCATCGCCGGTTCGCGCGCCGAAGGCGCTGCTGAAGCGCCGCCCGAAGGCGCCGCAGGTGCCGGGGCCGCACCCGGCCCGCGTGCGACTTCCGGCACCACGGCGGCTGGCACGACGCCGAACATATCGCAGGCAAAACGCCATTCCGCCGCTGGGAAACCATCGGTCTTGGGCGGATAAGTCACGGGCGAAGGCCGCGACACCATGTCGAATTCCCCGGCACGCGACACAAAAGTCGTCAGGATTTCTGCCAACAGCTTCAGTTGCCCGTCCAGCTGATTGTAGTCCCGCTCGATCCGCGACGCGATAGCCCCGCGCCCGTCGGTGTCGGGTGTCAATTCGATCAGACGCAGAACCTTCTTGTTCTGAACGTCAAAAATCACCTGCGCGTCGCCGATGGCCAATGTCAGCCGCCGCGCCGCCGTGGTCTGGTCGATCTCATAGAAAAACGCCTGAAGACGCCCATAGGGAGTCGCCAAGTTAAACGACGTATCGTCGCCTGCGCCGCCGCCGCCACCGATCAGCTTGCCCAAGGCTCCTTTCAACATCGTCCTGCTCCTTTTCCCGTTTCGCCCGATGTACCACGTTCAACAAAGGCTGCCCTCACGGCCACCCCGTTGAAACTTCACTCTGTTCGAACCGGATCACGCCCCTATCGGCCGCTGCACCGTTTCAACACTCATAACCAACACAGGACAGATTCGGCCTCTCGCCATTTGAACCCACACCCGAGCCAACAGCTAATCAGCAATCATGGCACAATTGGGGACAGTCTGTCACAAATCCATAGTTAATCCCAAGATCGTTTCTTCATGGCAGGAAACACATCCGCAGCCGCGATTTGGTGCGCTTTCGCCCGCAAACGCCAGAATCCGCAAACCTTTGCTTAAATTGTGATGTAATTCAGCAGAACATCGCACTTTCCTCGGCGCATCGGCCCAAGCCGTCTTGGCGGGCTGTTTCTGTTGGCCTGACAATTTCGGCAATTGTCAGGCCGAAAATCCGACTGCGCCCAGGTTTCGAATCGCCAAGAAAAAGGGCGGCCCAAGCGGGGCCGCCCTTCCTGATTCTCGCAGCGATCCGGCGATCAGAAGTCGCCCATACCGCCCATGCCGCCACCGCCCGGCATCGCCGGGGCTTTGTCCGCCGGTTTGTCGGCGATCATCGCTTCGGTGGTGATCAAGAGCGACGCGACCGAGGCCGCATCTTCCAGCGCCGTCCGCACAACCTTGGCCGGGTCGATCACGCCGAACTTGAACATGTCGCCATATTCTTCGGTCTGCGCGTTAAAGCCAAAGGTCTTGTCGCTCGACTCGCGGACTTTGCCCGCCACGACAGCCCCGTCCACACCTGCGTTCTGCGCGATCTGGCGCAGCGGTGCTTCCAAAGCGCGGCGCACCAAGGCGATGCCGGCGTTCTGGTCGCTGTTCTCGCCGGTCAGGCCTTCCAGCACTTTGCCCGCTTGGATCAGCGCCACGCCGCCGCCCACAACGATGCCTTCTTGCACGGCAGCGCGCGTTGCGTTCAGCGCGTCATCGACGCGGTCCTTGCGCTCTTTCACTTCGACTTCGGTCATCCCGCCCACGCGGATCACCGCAACACCGCCCGCCAGTTTGGCCACGCGCTCTTGCAGTTTTTCGCGGTCATAGTCCGACGAGGTTTCTTCGATCTGGGTGCGGATCTGGGCGACACGCGCCTCGATCTCGGCCTTGTCGCCAGCGCCGTCAACAATGGTCGTGTTGTCTTTGTTGATCGACACTTTCTTGGCGCGGCCCAGCATGTCCAGGGTCACGTTTTCCAGCTTCATGCCCAGATCATCGCTGATGACCTGACCAGCGGTCAGGATCGCGATGTCTTGCAGCATGGCCTTCCGACGGTCGCCAAAGCCCGGTGCCTTCACCGCAGCAATCTTCAGACCGCCGCGCAGCTTGTTCACCACCAGCGTCGCCAAGGCTTCGCCTTCCACGTCTTCGGCGATGATGATCAGCGGCTTTTGCGACTGGATCACCGATTCCAACAGCGGAACCATCGGTTGCAGCGACGACAGTTTCTTTTCGTGGATCAGGATCAGCGCGTCTTCCAGATCGGCGACCATCTTGTCCGGGTTCGTCACGAAATAGGGCGACAGGAAGCCACGGTCGAACTGCATGCCTTCGACGACTTCAACGGTCGTATCCAGACCCTTGTTTTCTTCGACGGTGATCACGCCTTCGTTGCCGACTTTCTGCATCGCTTTCGCGATTTCCTGGCCGATGAAAGCCTCGCCATTGGCCGAGATCGTGCCGACCTGTGCCACTTCGGCGCTGTCCGACACCGGACGGGCTGCACCCTTGATCGCCTCGACAACCTTGCTGGTCGCCAGGTCGATGCCGCGCTTCAGGTCCATCGGGTTCATGCCAGCGGCCACCGCTTTCATGCCCTCTTTGATGATCGCTTGGGCCAGAACCGTTGCGGTCGTCGTGCCGTCGCCGGCTTCGTCATTGGTGCGGCTGGCGACTTCTTTCACCATCTGCGCGCCCATGTTTTCGAACTTGTCCGACAGTTCGATTTCCTTGGCAACCGACACACCGTCTTTGGTGATCCGCGGTGCGCCAAAGGATTTCTCGATGACGACGTTCCGGCCTTTCGGGCCCAAGGTCACCTTCACCGCATCAGCCAGCACGTTCACGCCGCGCAGCATCCGATCGCGGGCGTCGGTGTCGAATTTCACGTCCTTAGCAGCCATTTCGCTTGCTCCAGTCTGTGGATAGGTTTGAATTTGTAGGGTGGGCGAAACCCACCATCAGTCATTCGTCAAGGGTGGGTGAAACCCACCGTCCGAAAGCGATCAGGAAATGATCCCCAGAATGTCGCTTTCTTTCATGATCAGCAGTTCTTCGCCGTTCAGCGTCACTTCTGTGCCCGACCATTTGCCGAACAGGATGCGGTCGCCTGCTTTAACCGACGGTGCGATCAGCTCGCCCGAATCCTTGCGCGCGCCTTCGCCGACCGAGACAATCTCGCCTTCTGCCGGTTTTTCCTTGGCGGTATCCGGGATGATCAGCCCGCCCTTGGTTTTTTCGTCCGACTGGACGCGGCGGACCAAAACACGGTCATGCAGCGGTTTGAAAGCCATCTGGTTAACTCCCTCGGGTTCCAGGTTGAATAAGATTGGCACTCGATTGTCGCGAGTGCCAACAGCGGGGCATTTAGGCAGGCCCAAGGGCGCTGTCAACCACGCTGGCATGGAACGGCCGCGCAAAATTTTGATGACAGCGTGATCGCGCTTGGTGGAACCGCCCGACCTGTGCAAGGCTTTGCCCAACAGGTGCAGGAGTATCCATGAAATACGCGTCCCTTCCCCGGCTGATTCTCGCCACGGCCCTGATGTTTCTGGCGGGCGCAGGCCTTTTACGGGCAGGATGTGAAGGCGGCGTTAACCTGCTGACCACCATGCCCTCCGACAAGCGCGCCGAGATTGAGGCTGTGACCATGGCCGCCCCCTTCCCGCAGGGGAATCTCTGGCAGGCCACGCGGGATGGGCAAACGGTGACGATTCTGGGCACTTATCATCTGGATGACCGGCGGCATGACGCGATTATGCAATCCGTCGCCCCCCTCCTTGATAAGGCCGGGCGTTTGCTGGTTGAGGCTGGCCCCCAAGAGGTGCGCCAGCTCAAGGCCCATATGGCGCGCGAACCCGGCATGATGTTCCTGACCCAAGGGCCCAGCCTGATGGAACAACTGCCCCCTGACATCTGGAAAAAGCTGAAAACCGCCATGGCCGCCCGGCAGGTGCCGGGCTTTATGGCCGCCAAGTTCCGCCCTTGGTTTGCCGCCATGACGCTTTCGGCCCCGCCCTGCATGGCCTTGGACGCGGCCCGCGAAAATGGGCTGGATATGCGACTGATGAAACTCGCCGCCGAAAAAAGCCTCTCGGTGCAGGCGCTGGAACCCTATGACACGCTCTTCAAGATGATCGACAGCCTTTCGGCTGAGGATCAGATCGAAATGATCGAAATGTCCCTGCAAATGGAAAGCCATATTCAGGACATGACCTTCACCACCGCCGAGGAATATTTTGCCCAGAACAGCCGTGTGATCTGGGAACTGACCCGCGACAATGCCCTGGCCCAAGCCAGCGACCGCCCCGGTTTCACCAAGGCCGACATCACCGCCGATTTCGATCTGATGGAAAAGGTCATGCTGACCGAACGCAACGCCGCATGGATTCCGGTGATCGAAGAGGCCGCCGATAAGGGCACGGTCTTTGTGGCCTTCGGTGCGCTGCATCTGTCCGGCGATACGGGCGTGTTGCATCTGCTGGAACAGAAGGGCTGGACCATCGAACGCCTGCCCCTGTGATTTCCAGCAGGGTAGGGGTCAGAACACGATCCGCTCCAGCGGATCATAGGCCGCTGCCGCCTTGCCCCAGGCCACCGCAACCAGACTGTCCGGCTTGAACCGGATCGACCCCATCTCGGACTGCGCAAAGAACCGGCGGCGGTTCACAACCCCCTCGGGGTCGCGCCAATCGTCGGACACAATGCCCCCCACGATCTGGCAGCGAAAGAAAATATCCACCTGATGAAAACCGCTGCTGGGATCGTGGAATTCATTCACCAGCGCCGGTTCGCCCACAGCAATCCGCAGCCCCGTCTCCTCGAACACCTCCCGCGCCAGATTGTCCGGCAGGCTCGCCCCGGTTTCCACCCCACCCCCCGGCGCGCACCACAGGTCGGATTGCCCGCCCGGAAAAGCATTCACCAGCAACAGCCGGTCGTCTTGCAGGATCAGGGCACGAACAGCCAGACGCGGTGACTTGGGGCGGGGCATGGTTTTCCACACTTGACGGGTTCAGGGGCGGGGCCGCCCCTTGGCATCGGCCAGCCCCAAGCCTATCCTTGGCTCATGATCAAACGGATGGCCAGCCTTGCCTTTCTGGCACTGCACCACGGACCGGCCCCCGCCCGCGCCGCCGAATGCGTCATTCTGCTGCACGGCCTCGCCCGCACCGAAAAGTCGCTGGCTGTGATGGAGGCGGCGCTGGCCCGGCGCGGCTATCACGTCGTCAACCAATCCTATCCCTCCACCCGTCTGGCCCTCGCCGAACTCGCGCAGACCACCCTGCACAAAGCCCTTTCGCATTGCCCGAAAGACGCCCGCATCCATGTTGTCACCCATTCCATGGGCGGCATTCTTCTGCGCCGCTATCTGGCGGAACAAGACATCCCCCAACTGGGCCGCGTCGTCATGCTTGCCCCCCCGAACCACGGATCGGAACTTGTGGATCGTTTGGGCGGCATCGCCGCCTTCCGCTGGATGCACGGCCCCGCGGGCCTTGAACTGGGCACGGATGGCGTCCCCGACAGCCTGCCCAAGGCCCATTACGATCTGGGCATCATTGCGGGCAGCCGATCCCTCAATCCCTTCTGGTCCTCGATGATCAACGGCCCCGATGATGGCAAGGTTTCCGTCGAAAGCACCAAACTCGCCGGAATGCGTGCCCATCTCACCATGCCCGTCAGCCATACTTGGATGATGATGAACCCCCAGGTCATCGCCCAAACCGCGATTTTTCTGGAAAGCGGCGCCTTTCGTGAGAAAATGACCCTAGGCCAAGCCCTCGCCGTCTTGCGGCAGGGAACCTGACGTGCCTCGGCGCATGGGCCCCACCAGCAGGAGGATAACATGGCAGGCGGACAACTCTATTCCGATGCGGCCAAGGCCGTGGCCCGTTTCACCGGCCATCCCATCGTCTTTCTGATGGCCATCGGCTCCATCGTCGTCTGGCTGATCTCCGGCCCCATCTTCGGCTTTTCCGACACATGGCAACTGGTCATCAACACCGGCACCACCATCATCACCTTCCTCATGGTCTTTCTGATCCAGAACACCCAGAACCGCGACACCATGGCCATCCAGCTGAAGCTTGACGAACTGATCCGCGCCACCGAAGGCGCCCATATCTCGCTGCTCGATCTTGAGGAACTCAGCGAAGAAAAACTCGCCCAATTCCGCGATCAGTACGAGGCGATGGCCGCCAAGGCCCGCGAAATGCTCGCCCAAGGCAAACCCGACACCGGCATTCCCGATGCCCTGCTCGACGCCATGCCTGGCGACCTCAGGCGTCCCAACGCAGACTGATATCCGCCCGCCCCGATTCCCGCTGCACGCAGCGGATGTTCGGCAGATCATTCCCATCAATCCAGGCCCGCGCCTCGGCTGGCGTTTTCCCAT
Source organism: Neogemmobacter tilapiae (assembly GCF_014652215.1). Lineage (GTDB taxonomy): Bacteria > Pseudomonadota > Alphaproteobacteria > Rhodobacterales > Rhodobacteraceae > Neogemmobacter > Neogemmobacter tilapiae. The sequence goes on from NZ_BMYJ01000002.1 coordinate 52,408, forward strand.
GATGCGCCCAGCGCGCCAGCAAACGCCGGTCCAGCTCTGCCTCGGGCACGTCAATCATCACGGTCAGATCAAACAACCCCCGCAAATCCGCCCAAGGGCTGCGGTTCAGCAGCAGATAATTCCCCTCGATCACCAGAAACCGATCCTCTTGCAGCACAATATCCGCTGCCGCCCGCGACAACTCCATCGCCCGGTCAAAGATTGGAATCGCCACTTCCCCTTCCTCATCCCGCAACCGATGCACCAGCGCCAGAAACCCCGCCGCGTCAAACGTCTCGGGCGAACCCTTCCGCGACCGCAGCCCCCGCGCCTCCAACACCCGGTCGTCCAGATGAAACCCGTCCATCGGCACCGCCCGCGCCCCCGGCCCCAAGGCTTGCACCACAGTCGCTGCCATCGTCGATTTGCCCGAACCCGGCGGCCCCGCCAAGGCGGTCAGAAACCGCCCCGGCTGGTCTTCGGCCCTTGCCCGGATCAGGCTCGCCAAGGCCTCGGGTGTCACGCCGCCACCGCCCCTTCCGGCACTTTCGCCCCGGTCATATAGGCCACCGCATCCGACATCGAATGTTCCTTCGGATTGATCACCGCCAGACGCCGCCCCAGCCGGTGAATATGCACCCGATCCGCCACTTCAAACACATGCGGCATGTTGTGGCTGATCAGGATGATCGGAATCCCCCGCTTTTTCACATCCAGGATCAATTCCAGCACCCGACGGCTTTCCTTGACCCCCAAGGCCGCTGTCGGTTCGTCCATGATCACCACCTTCGATCCAAAGGCCGCTGCACGCGCCACCGCAACCCCCTGACGCTGCCCCCCTGACAGGGTTTCCACCGCCTGACTGATATTCTGGATCGTCATCAGCCCCAGTTCCGACAGCTTGTCCCGCGCCCGCTTTTCCATCGCCCCCCGGTCCAGCATCCGCAATACGCTGCCCGCCAAGCCCTTCTTGCGGATTTCCCGTCCCAGAAACATATTGTCCGAAATCGACAGGGCAGGGGACAGGGCCAGATTTTGATAGACCGTCTCGATCCCCGCATTCCGCGCCTGCATCGGGTTGGTGAAATTCATCACCTGACCTTCCAGCCTAATCTCCCCCTCGTCCGGGTTCACCGCCCCGCACAAGGCCTTGATCAGCGTCGACTTGCCCGCCCCGTTGTCCCCGATCACCGCCAGAATCTCCCCCGGCATCAGATCGAAATCCGCATGGTCCAAGGCCGTCACCCGGCCATAGCGTTTCACCAGCCCGCGGGCCGAAAGAATGGGTTCCATCGTCATCTCCTCCCTAGCCCGAAACCTTGCGGATCCACTGGTCGATGGCCACCGCTCCAATGATCAGCACCCCCGTCAGCAACACCTTCCACTGCGGATCGGCGTTCAGCATGTTCAGACCCATGCTCATCACCCCCACGATCAGCGTCCCGAACAGCACCCCCAGAATCGACCCCCGCCCGCCGAACAGCGAAATCCCCCCGATCACCGCCGCGGTGATGGCCTGCAAGTTGAAATCCGTCACCACGGTCGAGGGCGAGATTGACCCGTTTCGCCCGATGGACACCCAAGCCGCCAGCCCCGCGATCAGCCCCGCCAGCGTATAGGTCGCCGTCAGCACTTTGCTGGTGCGGATCCCCGCCAGTTCGGCGGCATCCGGGTCATCCCCCACAGCATAGATATGCCGTCCAAAGGCCGTATAATTCAGCATGTACCACAGCACGACATACAGGCCGATCATCGCCAGCACGCCCAAGGTCACCACTGCCGGCCCGATCTTGAAGCTGATGCCAAAGATATGCAGCCAAGGCGTTGCCGCCGTTACATCCGCCTCGCGCATCGTCGCATTCTCGGAATAGATCAGGCAGATCGCCATGATGATATTCCACGTGCCAAGCGTCACGATAAAGGGCGGCAGTTTCAGCTTGGATACCAGAAACCCGTTCACCCAACCGCAAAACCCCGCCACCAGAAACCCGGCGATCAAGGCCACGCCCGCAGGCATGCCGTAACTGACCACCATGTTGCCCATGATGACAAAGGACAGCACCATGATCACACCGATGGCCAGATCAATCCCCGCCGTCAGCACCACCAAGGTCTGTGCCGCAGCCAGAATCCCCACCACGGCGACCTGCTGCATGATCAGCGTCAGCGTATAGGCGGAAAAGAACTTTTCGCCCTTTGCAATTCCAAAGAACAGGATCAGCGCCAAAAGCACGATCAGCGGCACCATCGCCGGGCTGGAATGCAGGAAATGCTGCAAGCGTTTCAGCCCCGACTTGTGGTCCTCGAACTGCGCGACGGTCGTCACGCTGCCGGTCAGAACCTTTTCGAATTCCTGTGGTTGGCTCATCCTATCCCCTCCTGCCTTGGGGCTTTCCCCTTTGGCCTTCTGAAAACAAGGGCGGCCCTCCTCGGCCGCCCTTGTCTGGCCCCTTTCGGGATCATGCGGAAACCTCAGTCTCCGCGCAACACTCTTGCGCCCCTCAGCCCCAGCAGAGCTCGGTCCCCTTCGCGGTGTCGATCGAATCGACGCCCGCCGCCGGTTTGTCCGTGACCAGCGCCACGCCCGTGTCAAAGAAGGCCTTGCCCGGTGTCGGCTGCGGCTTTTCACCGGTGTCGGCGAATTTCTTGATCGCCTCCACGCCCAGCGCCGCCATCAGCAGCGGATATTGCTGCGACGTCGCCCCGATCTGCCCGTCCTTGACCGAGGCCACGCCCGGGCAACCACCGTCCACCGACACGATCAGCACGTCATTTTCACGCCCCACCGCCTTCAGCGCCTGATAGGCCCCGACCGCTGCCGGTTCGTTGATCGTGTGGATCACGTTGATCTCGGGGTCTTTCTGAAGCAGGTTTTCCATCGCCTTGCGGCCACCTTCTTCGTTGCCGTTGGTCACGTCATGGCCCACGATCCGCGGATCATCCTCGTCGCCGATCACGTTGGGGTCTTTCGGGTCGATGCCAAAACCGATCATGAAACCCTGATCGCGCAGCACGTCCACCGTCGGCTGCGACGGCACCAGATCCAGGAAGCCAATCTTGGCATCCTTTGCCCCGTCGCCCATCGTCGCTGCGGCCCAGGCCCCGATCAGACGACCGGCTTCAAGGTTGTCGGTTGCAAAGGTCGCATCGGCGGCTTCGGCCGGGTCCAGCGGCGTGTCCAAGGCGATGACCACCATCCCCGCCTCTTGCGCTTTTTTCACCGCATCCACGATGGCCTTGGTGTCCGAGGCGGCGATCAGAATGCCCTTTGCCCCATCCGCGATGCAGCTTTCGATGGCCGCCACCTGGCTGTCATGGTCGCCGTCCACCTTGCCTGCATAGGCTTTCAAGGTCACGCCCAGTTCCGCCGCCTTGGCCTCCGCCCCTTCTTTCATCTTCACGAAAAAGGGGTTCGTATCGGTCTTCGTGATCAGGCAGGCCGAAACCTCTTGGGCCGTCGCCGTGCTGGACATCAGCGCCAGCGTCGCCGCCCCGATCAGGGCCTTTGTTGCAAATTTCATCCTGTTTCCTCCCTAGGACTGACGGGGCAAAGCCCCCGCCCCGATGCCCGGCCATACCCTCCCGGCCATCGTGACAGCGCCCAAACAAACCGATTCCCCGATTCAGGTCAAGATAAATAAATCACTCTGATTTAATATTGACAGAACCCCGCCCCCCGCGCAGTCTGCCCGGACGGAGGAGCCGCCATGCTGATCGGAATCCCGCCCCTTCTGGGGCCAGACCTGCTTTATACCCTGCGCGCCATGGGCCACGGCGATGAGATTGCCATTGTGGATGGCAACTACCCGGCGCTGGAACATGCCCGCCGTCTGATCCGCGCCGATGGCCATGGCGTCATGGCCTTGGTGGCGGACATCCTTCAGGTCATGCCGCTGGACCGCGACCAGCCCGCCCTGATGCGCGCCGCGCTGCACAATGATCCGGCGCAGAAAGGCCCGTTCCACCACGAATTCGATGCCTTTTGCGGCCAAGTAGCGAAATCGTTTCAGGTCTTGCCATTGGCCGGGGCCGACCTGTATCCGCGCATCAAGGCGGCGCATTGCGTGGTGGCGACCTCCGAACAGGCGCTTTATGCCAATGTGATCCTGCGCAAAGGTGTTGTTGGGGTGTGATGAACGGCAGGGCAGGGGCAGAGCTGACACAAGACAAAACCGGGCCCGAACCGGTTGGCGGCCTGCGCGGATCCAACCAATCCGGCATGCGCGCCCACAACGAACGCCTCGTCCTTTCCCTTCTGCGCCAGCATGGCGCCATGGCGAAAACCGACATCGCCCGCCTCTCTGGCCTCTCCGCCCAGACCATTTCCGTCATCATGCGCGCCTTGGAACAGGACGGTTTCCTTGCGCGCGGCGAACCCCAGCGTGGCCGCATCGGCCAGCCTTCCGTCCCCATGTCCCTCAATGCCGCCGGGGCCTATTTCCTTGGCCTCAAGATCGGTCGCCGCTCGGCCGACCTCACCCTCATTGACTTTCTCGGCCAGGTCGTCGGCACCCGCCGCTGGATCTATCGCTACCCCACCCCCGACCAAGTCGTCCGCTTTGTGACCGAGGCGCTGCCCGCCCTCCTGTCCCTCCTCCCCCCCGCCGCCCGCGAAAGGGTCGGCGGCATGGGCATCGCCATGCCCTTCCAGCTTTGGGCCTGGATCGACCACATCCACGCCCCCCAAGACGAAATGGACCAATGGCGCACCCGTGACATTGGTGCCGAACTCGCGGCCATCGCCCGCATGCCCGTCACCATCCAGAACGACGCCACCGCCGCCTGCGGGGCAGAGCTTGTCTTCGGCAAGGGCGACCGCCCCAGCGATTTCCTCTACTTCTACTTCGGCTATTTCATCGGCGGCGGCCTTGTCCTCAACAACCGCCTTTTCACCGGCAAGACCGGCAATGCCGCCGGCGTCGGCCCCATGCCCGTCCCCGGCCCCGATGGCCGCATGACCCGCCTTCTGGAACTCGCCTCGATGTACCGTCTGGCCGAGGCGATGGATGCCGCCGGCGAATATTCCGCAGCCCTGTGGGAGGAGCCCGACTATTGGCGCGTCAGCTCCGGCGTCCTGCGCGGCTGGCTTGAGGAATCCGCCACCGGCCTTGCCAGCGCCATCCTTTCCGCCGCCACCCTGATCGAGATCGACACCGTCATGATCGACGGCTGGATGCCCCGCGATGTCCGCGCCATGATGGTCGCCGAAACCACCAAAGCCCTCCACCGCCTTGACCTCTCCGGCGTCACCCCACCCCTGATCCGCGAAGGCACCGTCGGCCCCGCCGCCCGCGCCCTTGGCGCGGCCGCCGTCCCCCTTTCCCAACGCTACCTGCTTGACCCCGCCAGCAGCCAGATCGAAGTCTGACCCCTCAACGCCGGTCCAGCCAAAGGATCCCCACCGTCCCGCCCAGCACCAGCACCGCCGCCAGAACCAAGGCCCCGCCTTGCCCAAAGACCAGCCCGACCCCGGCCACGATCCCCGCCGCCAGCGACTTCATCATCAGCGATTGCACCGAAAACAGCGCCGTCCCCAGCCCCGGACGATCCGGCAAAAGCTCTTGCAGATAGCCGATATGCAGCGCCAGCAGCACCGCATCGCCCGCCGCACTCAACACCGTCAGCCCATAGATCTGCGGCATCGCGGTCGCTTGCGTCAGCCCCAGCAGATAGACGATGTGCAAACCACCCCCCAAGGCAATCAGCCAGACCACCGGCCAGCGGCTGACAAAAGCCGCCCCCAGCAGCATGAAGGGAATCTCCAGCCCCGCCTTCAACCCTGCCAAAAGGCCGATCTGCGTTTCCTGCCCACCCAATTCCCCCGTCACGATCAGCGGCAACAGCACATTGCTCACATGATGCCCCACCCCGATCAGCGCCAAGGCCAGCATTGGCCGCAAAATCCGCCCCGACAGCACCAGCCGAAACGCCAATAGCAGCCCCGCCACGCGCCCGCCCGCCACAGCCTCCGCCCGCCCGCCACCCACCCCGAACAGGCCATACAGCAGCAGGCAGGCCAGATAGGCCAAAGCCGCCAGCCCAAAGGCATCCGAGGCTTGCCCCGTCAACGCGACAACCGCCCCCACCAGCCCCGGCACCAGAATCCAGCTTGCGGCATAGATCGACCGGATCACCGTATTCACCGCCGCCACCAGCCCCGACCCTTCGCGCAACGTCTCGGCCCGCACACTCGCGTAAAGCTGGGCATAGCTGGCGCTCGCCACCGGGGCCACGACCAGCAGGCACAGCACAAAGGCCGGAACGCTGGGTAAGGCCCAGAACAGCCCATAACCCAAGGCCCCCGCCGCCATTGACAGCAGCACCGCCTGTTTCCGGTTTCGCGCCTGATCCGAAAAATGCCCGATCACCACCTGCCCAAGCGTCGCAAACAGCGCCGCCGCAAACATCAGCGCACCAAAAGCCTGTTCTGACAGACCCAACTGCCGGATACCGATCAGCGATTGATAGGGCAGGATCGCCGCATTGGTGAAACCCACGAAAAAGATGGTGATCGCCGCAATCCGCAGCGGCGCATGACCAAAGACAAAGCGTAGGGCTGCCAGCATGAAAGCCTCCAGAAAGCCGCAGCTTGCCTAGGCTCCGCCTACGGCCAAGACAAGGGACAAACCTGCCTCCTTATGATCCAAAAAAGGTTGACCTCCGCCGCCCCATGCCCATCTTAGGCAAAACCCTGCGCGGCGGACGGCGTGCGGGGATCAACAGAACGGAAGACCGCCCATGACTCTGGCCCTTGTCGCTGCCTTGCCCTTTCTGGGCGCGCTGATGCCCGCGCTGTTCCCACGGCTGGGGCGTGGCCCACTCACGCTTCTGACCGCCAGTTTCACCGCCCTGGCCCTGATCCTTGTCGCCCGCGATATTCCTGCCGTGATGTCGGGGCAGGCCCCGACCTACGCGCAAGATTGGCTTCCGGCGCTGGGCCTGTCCTTTACCCTGCGGCTGGATGGTCTGGCCCTGCTTTTCGCTCTGCTGATCCTGGGCATCGGCCTGCTGATCCTGACCTACGCCCGCTTTTACCTGTGCGAAAAAGACGCCTTCGCCCCCTTCCTGACCTATCTCATGCTGTTTCAGGGCGCGATGCTGGGCATTGTCCTTTCCGACAACATCCTGCTTTTGCTGATCTTCTGGGAACTGACCTCGCTTTCCTCCTTTCTCCTGATCGGTTTCTGGAAACACCTGCCCGAAGGGCGGCAGGGGGCCCGCATGGCCTTGGCCGTCACCGGCACCGGGGGCCTTGCGATGATCGCTGGAATGCTGATCCTGTCGCAGATCGCCGGGTCCAGCCAGATCAGCGTGATCCTTACCAAAACCGCCGAGATTCAGGCCTCACCGCTATATCTGCCTGCCCTGATCCTGATCCTGCTGGGCGCTTTCACCAAATCCGCGCAATTCCCCTTTCACTTTTGGCTGCCGCAGGCGATGGCCGCGCCCACCCCCGTTTCTGCCTATCTGCATTCGGCGACGATGGTGAAGGCGGGCATTTTCCTGATGGCCCGTCTCTGGCCGGTCCTCTCGGGCACGCCAGAATGGTTCTGGCTGGTCGCCGGGGCAGGGCTGATCACCATGCTGATCGGGGCCAAGGTCGCCTTCTTCCAGCACGACCTCAAGGGGCTGCTGGCCTATTCCACCGTCAGCCATCTGGGGCTGATCACCTTTCTTCTGGGGCTGGGCAGCAAAGCCGCCGCCATTGCCGCCGTCTTTCACATCGTGAACCATGCGACCTTCAAGGCCGCCCTCTTTATGGCCGCGGGGATTGTCGATCATGAGGCAGGCACCCGCGACATCCGCCGCTTGGGCGGCCTGCGTCGCCTGATGCCCGTGACCTTTGCGCTGGTGCTGATCGCTAGCCTGTCGATGGCCGGTGTTCCGCCGTTGAATGGCTTTCTGTCCAAGGAAATGATGCTGGAAGAGGCCGCCCATGTCTCCCCTTGGGTCATCGGCCTGCTCGCCACCTTGGGCGCGGGGCTGTCCGTCGCCTATTCCCTGCGCCTGATCGCCCATGTCTTCCTTGGCCCCGACCGCGCCGATTATCCCCATCCGCCGCACGATCCCGGCCCCGGCCTTTGGCTGCCGCCCGCCTTGCTGGTGGTTCTGGTCGTGCTGATCGGTCTCGCCCCAATGGCCATGACAGGCTGGATCGTCAATGCCAGCGCCGGGGCGGTCACAGGGCAGGGGGGCGATGTCCACATCAGCCACTGGCATGGCCTGCACAGCCCCGCCCTCTGGATGTCCCTAGCGGCCTTCGGCCTGGGCCTCATGGCCCTGTCCCTCTTCCCCCGCCTGCTGGCCCTGTGGGAAGGCACACCCAAACCGCAAGGCAAACGCATCTTTGCCCATCTGATCGGTGGCTCCGCCCGCCTGTCGCAGGCGATCACCGCCCTAATCCATAACGGCGCGCAGACCCGCGCCCTGATGATCGCCTTGGCCGTCCTTCTGGCCGCCGGAACTTGGGCTTTTTCCACCGCCCCCCATCTGCCCGGTACCCGCCCCCCACTCCCCAGCGAGGGGTTGGCCCTCGTCGGCTGGCTCGTGCTGATCACCGCCAGTTTCGCCATCCTGCGCTTTCACCGCCAGCGTCTGCTGGCCCTCATCCTCACCTCGGTCGTGGGCTTGATCGTCTCCGCCGCCTTCGCCTATCTCTCCGCCCCCGACCTCGCCCTCACCCAACTCACGGTCGAGGTGGTCACCGTCCTATTGATGATGCTCGCCCTCAACTTCCTGCCCAAGGCAACCCCGCGCGAAGATCCCATCCCCCGCCACATCCGCGATGGGGCCATCGCGGCCCTCACCGGCCTTGGTGTCGGTGCCCTCATCTATGCCCTCATGACCCGTCAGATGGCCTTCCCGTCCATCGCCGAATACCATCTGGAAAATGCCAAGACGCTGGGCGGCGGCACCAATGTCGTCAACGTCATCCTCGTCGATTTCCGCGGCTATGACACCTTTGGCGAGATCACCGTCATGGGCATCGCCGCCCTTGTCATCTATGCCCTCATCGACCAGCTTCTTTCCCCCGGTCCTGCCAACGACCGCCTCCAGTCCCTCCGCCCGCACGAAGGCGACGCCGGCGACCGCCATCCCCTGCTGTTTGTCACCGTCACCCGCGCCCTTCTGCCCTTGGCCCTGCTCACCGGAGTCTTCATCTTCCTGCGCGGCCACAACATGCCCGGCGGTGGTTTCATCGCCGGTCTCGTCGTCGGCATCGCTTTTCTCATGCAATACATGGCCTCCGGCTTTGGCTGGACCCAAAGCCGCCTCCGCATCGACCATCACGCCCTCATCGGCGCGGGCGTGTTGATCGCGGGCCTCACCGGGGCAGGGGCCTGGGCCTGGGGCCTTCCCTTCCTCACCTCGCATTTCGGCTATGTCACCCTCCCGCCGCTTGACAAATTCGAACTCGCCACCGCTGCCCTCTTTGATCTTGGCGTTTTCCTGACCGTTCTGGGCGCGGTCCAACTCGCCATCGCCTCCATCGCCCGTCTGGGTATCCGTTCGGGCGAGGGGAGGATCTGATGGAACTTTATCTCGCCACCGCCATCGGCCTGCTCACCGCTGTCGGCACCTATCTGCTGCTGCGCGGCCGCTCTTTCCCCGTCATCCTTGGCCTCACCCTCATCTCTTACGCTGTCAACCTGTTCATCTTTGCCAGCGGTGGGCTGCGCCTCAGCGCCCCCCCCATTCTGCAATCCGGCGTCACCACCTATACCGACCCCGTCCCCCAAGCCCTTGTCCTGACCGCCATCGTGATTTCCTTCGCCATGACCGCCGTCATCACCATCCTCGCCCTTGGCGCTTGGCTGGGTGCAGGCCATGACCGCGTTGATATGTCCGAAGGGGACGAGCCATGACCCATCTCATCATCCTCCCCGTCGTCCTGCCTGCCCTGCTTGGCCCCATCACCCTGCTGTTCTTCCGCGCCCATCCCGCCGCTCAGCGCGCCATGGGCCTTGGCGGCACCGCCGCCCTTCTGGCCCTCGCGCTGGCCCTCTGGCCCATCGCCACGGATGGCCCCCAGCTCTACCGCCTTGGCGACTGGCCCGCCCCCTTTGGCATCGTTCTGGTCCTGGACCGCTTGGCCGCCCTCATGCTGATCCTGACGGCCTTCTTGGCCCTTGCCGTCCAGATCTACGTCCTTGGCACCGGATGGGACCGCAAGGGCCGCCATTTCCACGCCCTTTTCCTCTTTCAACTCATGGGCCTGAACGGCGCTTTCCTGACGGGCGACGCCTTCAACCTTTTCGTGTTCTTTGAGGTTCTGCTCATCGCCTCTTACGGCCTCATGGTCCACGGCGGCGGCACAAACCGCATCCGCGCCGGTGTCCAATACGTCACCTACAACCTTGTCGGCTCCAGCCTTTTCCTCATCGGCCTTGCCACCGTCTATGGCATGACCGGCACCCTCAACATGGCCGACCTTGGCCAGCGCATCGCCGCCTTGCCCGATGGCGACATGGCCTTGACCCGTGTCGCCGCCGTCCTGCTGCTGCTTGTCTTTGCCATCAAGGGCGCCCTTGTCCCCCTCCACCTTTGGCTGCCCAACACCTATGCCCTCGCCCCCGGCCCGGTGGCCGCCCTTTTCGCCGTCATGACCAAGGTTGGCGCCTATGCCACCCTCCGGCTCGGCTCGGTCATGTTGCCCAAGGGCACGACCGAACTGCTGTTCGGCACCCTCCTTGCCCCCGCCGGAATGCTGACCCTCATCATCGGCGCGCTGGGCGTTCTGGGGGCCAAAGGCCTTGCCCGCCAGGCCGCCTTTGCCGCCGTCGCCTCCATGGGCACTGTCTTTATCGGCCTGTCGGCCCTAGACCCCGCCGTCACCGCCGCCACGCTTTACTATATGATCCACTCCACCCTCGCCGGGGCCCTCCTCTTCCTCATCACCGATCAGGTCCAAACCTTGCGCAACAGCGACGATCTGACGCAAGCCCGCCCCCCACTGCCCGGAACGCTTGCCGCCCTGTTCTTTGTCGCAGCCATTGCAACCGCCGGAATGCCCCCGCTCTCCGGCTTCCTTGGCAAACTGCTGATCCTCCAATCCCTTCCGGTCTGGCCGGTCTGGACCACCATCCTTCTGGGTTCCCTCCTCCTGATGCTCGGCCTCGCCCGCTCTGGCAGCCTGCTTTTCTGGAAGGGGTATGAGATCGCCGCACAACCCACCGGCCAGATCCCACCCTTGGCGCGCTTTGCCCTTGTCGCACTGATCCTGTCGCTGGTGGCCCTCACCCTTTTTGCAGGCCAGATTCACCCCGCCCTGCAACAGATCGCCCAAGACCTGCACGACCCCATCGCCTATGTTCAGGCCAATGACCTTCCCGCCATGGGGGCCAAGCCATGAAGCGTATCCTCCCCCATCCCGTCCTATCCGCCACGCTGCTGATCGTCTGGCTGCTGCTCGTCAACGACCTTGGACTTGGCAACATCCTTCTGGGCCTGATCCTCGCCCTGACCATTCCCCTGCTGACCCGTCCCTATTGGCCCGACAGCCCCCCCATCGCCCGGCCTTTCCTGCTGATCCCCTATATCCTGCTCGTCACATGGGACATCATTCTGGCCAACATCGCCGTCGCCAAGATCATCCTTTTCATGGCCCCTGATCGCATCCAGTCGCGGTTCATCACCGTGCCGCTTGACCTGAAAACGCCCGAGGCGATTGCCCTTCTCTCCGCCACCATCACCCTTACGCCCGGCACCGTCACCGCCGATATTTCCACCGATGGCCGCGCCCTGCTGATTCATTCCCTCCACGCCCCCGACCCCGACGCCATCCGCGACGACATCAAGAACCGCTACGAATCCCGCCTCATAAGGATCTTCGGATGATCGACATCGCCCTGACCTTCGCTATGGGAGGCTTTGCCGCAGGCCTCCTTCTCACCATGGCTCGCATCCTCCGCGCCCCCACCATGGCCGACCGGGTGCTGGCCTTGGATACGATGGTCGTCAATGTCATCGCCTTGATCGTGCTTTACGGCATCCAGAATGACTCTGATCTGGCCTTCGACATCGCCGTGCTTTTCGCCCTGACCGGCTTTGTCTCCACCGTCGCCCTCGCCAAATTCCTTCTGCGCGGGAACATCATCGAATGACCGATATCCTCATCACCCTTCTGCTCATCATCGGTGCGGTCTTTGGCCTGATCGGCTCCTTCGGTCTCTGGAAACTCCGCCAACCGATGCAACGCCTGCACGCCCCCACCAAAGCCTCCACCGTCGGCGTCGGGGCCGTGCTGCTGGCCAGTGCTGTCCACAAAGGGACGCAGGGCCAGCCGAGTTGGGAGGAACTGTTGGTGCTGATTTTCCTCTTCATCACCGCCCCGGTGTCGGCGCTGTTTCTGGCCAAGGTGCATCTGCACAAGGATCACGCCCCCCAAGACTTGCCGCAGCCGGAAGGCTCGGAATGGGCCACCTACAAAAACCCTGACGAACCACGCTGATCCCCCGTCCCGACCGGCGACCAGCCGGACCGCGACCGCCGCCCCCCGGGCGGTCGCGATTGCAACGCTGGGCATAAGCGCGACCTCTTTCGGGGCTGAACCATAAATCAAGGGAAACAGCCGCAGCAGCGACCCCCCGCGGCGGTCACGGCCCTATGCGCGCAGATCGACCGAGGCTTGGCAGCGTGACCTCAGGACACTTGGGTTTTCGGGATTAAGGTCAAAGCCAAACATGCCCCTTTCATCCCATTTTGCCTCGTGGCCGATCCGCCCCTCCAGTCAGTCTTTGCGGATAGAGGAGTGGGCAGGTAAGCGGGCCTCACAGTAAATATTCGGTTAATCCTCCAAGGAAAATCATTTAATAGCAATATATTAGTCGGAATTTCACGCGTGAAAAGCCCCGGCTCCCCACCCGCCAGCCCTTGACCCCCGGCCCGTCCTTGGCTAGGCCCGTGCCGTCCGCCAGAACAGGAGCATTTCCGTGGCAAATCCTTCCCTTCTTATCCTCGCCGGCGACGGCATCGGCCCGGAAGTCATGGCCGAGGTGAAAAAGATCATCGGCTGGTTCGGGGCCAAGCGGGGCGTCCAGTTTGACGTGACCGAAGATCTGGTCGGCGGCTGTGCCTACGATGCCCACGGAACCCCCCTGACTGACGCCACGATGGCCAAGGCTCAGGAAGTCGATGCGGTGCTTCTGGGGGCGGTCGGCGGGCCGAAATATGACAAGCTGGATTTCAGCGTGAAACCGGAACGCGGCCTCTTGCGGCTGCGGAAAGAGATGGACCTGTTCTCGAACCTCCGCCCCGCCCAATGTTTCGACGCCCTCGCCGACTTTTCTTCGCTGAAGAAAGAAGTGGTGGCCGGTCTGGACATCGTGATCGTCCGCGAACTGACCAGCGGCGTCTATTTCGGCGAACCCCGCGGGATCTTCATGGAAGGCAACGAACGGGTCGGCATCAATACCCAGCGTTACACCGAAAGCGAAATCGCCCGTGTCGCGCGGTCGGCTTTTGAACTAGCCCGGAAACGCGGCAACAAGGTCTGCTCGATGGAAAAGGCCAATGTGATGGAATCCGGCATCCTTTGGCGGGATGTGGTGCAGGAAATCCACGACAAGGAATACCCTGATGTGGAGCTTTCCCACATGTACGCCGACGCCGGCGCCATGCAGCTTTGCCGCTGGCCGAAACAGTTCGACGTGATCGTGACCGACAACCTGTTTGGCGATCTTCTGTCCGACGCGGCGGCGATGCTGACGGGTTCCTTGGGCATGCTGCCCTCGGCCTCTCTCGGTGCGCCGATGGCCAACGGTCGCCCGAAGGCCCTGTATGAGCCCGTCCACGGTTCGGCCCCCGACATCGCAGGCACGGGCAAGGCCAACCCCATCGCATGCATCCTGTCCTTCGCCATGGCCCTGCGTTATTCTTTTGACATGGGCGACGAGGCGACACGCGTCGAAAAGGCCGTTGAAAAGGTGCTGGCCGACGGCGTTCGCACGGCGGATCTGCTGGGCCCCGAAGGCGGCAGCCCGGTTTCGACCAGCGTCATGGGTGACAAGATTCTGGCCGCGCTGGACGCCAGTCTCTGACCTTTCGACCATTGCGAGAAGCCCCGGCTTGCCGGGGCTTTTCTGTTTCTGCGTCCTGTGGTTGTAACGGCTTTGTGATCCGGATAAACGGTTGTCATTGAAGCCCGGAGTTGAACCCATGCGCATTCTGCCTGCCATTCTGCTAACCTGCCTTTCGCTGACCGCCCAAATGGCAAGCGCCGAGGGCATCAAGGATTTCTTCCCTGACGATTATGCCATGCTGACCGAGGAAGACCGCAAGCTGGTCGACCAGTTGGATCTGCATCAGGGCAAGGTGACCACCGGGGACGGCATGGCCGAACTGGTGGTTCCCGAGGAATATTACTTTCTGGATGCCACCGATGCCCAGCTTGTGCTGGAGCAGATGTGGGGCAATCCGCCGGACCCATCGGTAACAGGGATGATCTTTCCGCGTGATGGCTGGGCTTGGTCGGGTTCTTGGGGCGTGCCGATTAGCTATGATCCCATGGGCTATGTTTCGGACGAAGACGCCGATTCTTATGACTATGACGAAATGCTGGGGGCGATGAAGGCTGACACGGCGGATAGCAACGAATGGCGGGTTCAGAACGGCTATGAGCGGATCACGCTGGTCGGCTGGGCCGAACCGCCCCATTACGACAAGGCCACCAAAGAGCTGTATTGGGCCAAGCATTTGCAATTCGAAGGGGCCGAAAGCGATACACTGAACTATGACATCCGCGAATTGGGCCGCAAGGGCGTGCTGATCGTCAGTTTCATCGCCGGGATGGAACAACTGCCCGAGGTCAAGCAGGCTGCCCCTGACGTTCTAAAGATGGTCAGCTTTACCGAAGGCAACCGCTATGCCGATTTCCAGCCAGGTGTGGATACCGTCGCCGCCGTGGGCATCGGGGGGTTGATCGCAGGCAAGGTGGCCGCCAAGACCGGCCTTTTGCTGGTGCTTCTGGCCTTCCTGAAGAAAGGGGCCTTTTTGCTGATCATTCCGGTGATGTGGCTGTTCAACAAGCTGCGCGGTGGTGGCAATCAGGCGTGACGAATGGCCGGGAATCTTTCAGATTCTGTAGGAAATCGTGAGGTAAAAGCTCCGGGCTTCCCCTTGCAGGAACGTTAACACTGGGCCAGAAAGGGGCAAGCCGGGCCGTGGGGGCCGGGCGAGCCTGAATGATCATGACCAAATCACACCACCTGCGCGGCGCGCTGTTTTCGCTGGCCGCTTTCGGCATTTACGCGACCCACGATGTCATCGTGAAATTCCTGGGCGGGCATTATTCCAGCTTTCAGGTCATCTTCTTTTCCTGCCTGATGAGCTTTCCACTGGTCACCTTCCTTTTGATGGGGGACAAGACCGACGGCAACCTGATCCCGAAACATCCGTGGTGGACAGCGGTGCGGTCCATCTCGGCCGTCGTGAACGGCGGGGCGGGGTTTTATGCCTTTTCGCAACTGCCCCTAGCGCAGTGCTATGCGATCTTTTTCGCCATGCCGCTGCTGATCACGCTGCTGGCCATTCCGATCCTTGGCGAAAAGGTTGGCCTGCGGCGCGGCATTGCTGTGGGTGTCGGCCTGATCGGGGTGATCATCGTGTTGCGTCCGGGCAGTGCCGATCTGGCGCTGGGCCATGCGGCGGCCTTGCTGGCGGCGCTGTCGGGTTCACTGACCTCGGTTCTGGTGCGCAAGATTGGGCAGGATGAACGCTCAGTCGTGCTGATGCTTTATCCGATGGTGCTGACCTTTCTGGTCATGGGGCTGACCCTGCCCTTCGTCTATGTGCCGATGGAGGCGCGTGATCTGGGGCTGACGGCGGTCTTGGCGATGTTCGGCATGTGTGGTGGCCTTTTGATCATCCGCGCCTATCGGGCGGCCCCCGCGATCATCGTGGCCCCGATGCAATATTCGCAGATCGTCTGGGCGGCGATCTATGGCTATCTGTTCTTCAATGAAACGGTTGACAGCTATACGCTGGTCGGGACGGCCGTGATCATTGCCAGCGGCATGTATATCGTCTTGCGCGAAGGCACACCCAGCGTGTCGGAAAACACGCCGGTGCTGCAATCGCGCACAAGGATGGAAAGCGGGACATTCCCTCGGATCAGCCTGCTTTTGGGCCGTTCAAAAAAGCAGGGCAAAGCAGGTGGCAAGCGTCCGCAAAAGCGTGGCAGCCCTCTTGCAAAGGGCGAAGGTTCAGTTTAACCCGCCCACACGGTCGGAGCGTAGCGCAGTCTGGTAGCGCACCTGCTTCGGGAGCAGGGGGTCGGAGGTTCGAATCCTCTCGCTCCGACCAAAAAATTCCCGAATTTTTCAGTGCAGCATGATAGCGGATGACAATCGCGTGAAATCATGCGGTTCGGACTTTGGTCTGTAGCGCGAGAGGCCCGGCTTTGTTTAGGATCAGCCCATGTTTGGGCCACCTGAAAGGAAGCCAGAATGAAACTGCTGAAATCCCTTGTGCTTGTCGGTGTTGTTGCGGGTGGGGCGGCTTTTGCCGATACGCCGCGGGAGGAATTGATGAAATCCTTCGGCGCGGCGGCCAAGACTTTGGGCCAGATGGCGGGCGGCGATGTGGCCTATGATCAGGCTGCGGCTGAGGCGGCGAAACTCGCGCTGGTGGAAGGGGCGGGAAAGATCGCAGCCACCTTTGAAGCGCCGCCTGCCGAGGGAGAGGAAACCGAGTCCAAGCCCGAGATCTGGACGAATTGGGCCGATTTTGTCGCCAAGGGTGACGCTTTGAAAGCCGCGGCTGAGGGGATGGATGTGGCCAGTGCCGAGGGCATCGGTGCGGGCATGGGCGCGATTGGCGGCACCTGCAAGGATTGCCATACGCTGTATCGCGCGCAGAATTAACGCCCTTTGATTTGGCCCCCGGCCCTGTTGTGGTGCCGGGGGCTGTTCGTTCAGCCGCAGGTGACGCTGGTGATGAAACCCGTGTCGTCGATGTTGAAGTTCACGCGGTTTTCCTGAAAATCCATCGTGACCATCGTGCCGGGCTGGATGACCCGCATCGGCTGGGAAAAGCGCATGGTTTCCAGCACCGCCTCTTTCCGACCGATCAGGGATTGCAGGCCGCTTGCACCACAAGCATCGGGCGTCTCGCCTGGGGTGGCAGGGGTTTGACCGGGTTCGTCGCCGCCCGTCGCGGGCATACAGGCGGCCAAGGCCAAGGGCAGGGCCAGAAACAGTTTGCGCATAGAAATTCCTTTCAACCACACCAAAGCCGGACAATCCGGCCCTGGTCATCCAGATCGGCGTTCAGCCGGGTTTCGCTGTAATCCTCGGTAATGGCAGCACCCGGTGGGATCAAGCGGACGGTGCCTTGGATCGACGACATTTCTTCCAAAAGGCGTCCCGGCTGGCCGACAAGATTGGCGCGGGCGACGGCCCCACAAGTGTCGGGTGGGGTTTCAGCGGTGGCCGTGCAAGCCGCCAGACCAAGGGCTGCGACAAGGAAAACGGATCGGCGCATGGCGGGCCTTTCTGATGATCTTTCCTCAGTTCACCACGGTCGGGGCGCGTCTGGCAAGGATCAGGTCGATTCCTGCGTTGCAAAGCCGCGAGGTTTCGCCCATCCCTTGGGAAACCTTTGGAGGATCAGCCCCATGCGCACCCGTGCCGCCGTCGCCCTTGCCCCCGGCAAACCGCTTGAAGTGATGGAAGTGAATCTGGAGGGCCCAAAATGGGGCGAGGTTCTGATCGAGGTGAAGGCGACTGGGATTTGCCACACCGACGAATTCACCCTGTCGGGTGCCGATCCCGAAGGGTTGTTTCCCGCCATTCTGGGGCATGAAGGGGCAGGGATTGTTCTGGAATGCGGACCGGGCGTGACCAGCCTGAAACCGGGCGACCATGTGATTCCGCTGTACACGCCGGAATGCCGCCAGTGCCCGTCCTGCCTGTCGCGCAAGACCAACCTTTGCACCGCGATCCGCGCAACCCAAGGTCAGGGGATGATGCCCGACGGAACCACCCGTTTCAGCATGCTGGATGGGACACCCATTCACCACTACATGGGCTGTTCCACCTTTGCGAACCATACGGTGCTGCCGGAAATCGCGCTGGCGAAGGTGCGGGAAGACGCGCCTTTCGACAAGATCTGCTACATCGGCTGTGGCGTGACGACAGGCGTCGGCGCGGTGATCAACACGGCCAAGGTGGAGATTGGGGCCAAGGCCGTGGTCTATGGCCTGGGTGGCATCGGCCTGAACGTCATTCAGGGCCTGCGGCTGGCCGGGGCCGATATGATCATCGGCGTCGATATCAACAATGACCGCAAGGGCTGGGGCGAACGCTTCGGGATGACGCATTTCGTCAACCCCAGGGAAATCGAAGGCTCGGTTGTCCAACACATCGTCAACATGACAAAGACCCCCTTCGATCAGATCGGCGGGGCGGATTATTCCTTTGACTGCACCGGCAACGTGCAAGTCATGCGCGACGCCCTGGAATGCACCCATCGCGGCTGGGGCCAGTCGATCATCATCGGCGTGGCCCCGGCGGGGGCCGTCATCGAAACCCGGCCCTTCCAACTGGTGACGGGGCGCGTCTGGAAAGGCACCGCCTTTGGCGGCGCGCGGGGGCGGACGGATGTGCCCAAGATCGTCGATTGGTATATGGACGGCAAAATCCAGATCGACCCGATGATTACCCATACGATGGGGCTGGACGACATCAACAAAGGGTTCGAGCTGATGAAGCGCGGCGAAAGCATCCGGGGCGTGGTGGTTTACTAAGGGGGTCATGCCCCCTTCACCTTCCCCCGCAAAGCCCTTAGCTTAGCCGAAACACGCGATGGAAAGGCCTGACCGATGCTGTTCAACCGTATGGACGACGACGCCCCCGCCAAGGATGAAAAGGACGATAAGCCCGGCATGGCCGAGGCGATGTTCTTCAAGACCCGTTCCATCGTCATCACCGGCGAAATCAACGACAAGCTGGCGGCCCGTGTCGCCTCGCAGCTTTTGGCCCTGGCCGAGGACAACGCCGAAAAGCCGATCAATATGTTCATCTCTTCGCCCGGCGGTCATGTCGAAAGCGGTGACATGGTCCATGACATGATCAAGTTCATCAAACCGACGGTGCGCACCATCGGTTCGGGTTGGGTCGCCAGTGCGGGTGCTTTGATCTTTGTGGGCGCTGACAAGGCCAACCGTTATTGTCTGCCCAACACGCGGTTCCTGCTGCACCAACCCTCGGGCGGGATCTATGGCAAGGTTTCCGACATGGCCATTCAGGCCGAACAGATCCGCCAGATGCGCGACCGCTTCCATGTGTTGTTCGCCGAAGCCACCGGCCAGACGCCTGAGCAGATCGAAAAAGACACCGCCCGCGATTTCTGGCTGACCACTGACAAGGCCAAGGAATATGGGCTGCTGGGCACTGTGATCCGCAACGTCTCGGAATTGAAGTAAGCGAAGGGGACCGCCATGGCCGATGCCAAGCTCTTGGCGGTTCTGATCGACGCAGACAACGTCCCCGCGCGCCATGCTGGGGCGATACTGCGTGAGATTACGGCCTTTGGCGAACCCAGCCTGCGGCGGGTTTATGGCGATTGGTCCAGTTCCGCGCTTTCAGCTTGGAAGGAACAGGCGCGGGAGTTGGGGCTGGTCATGCATCAGCAATCGGCCAACACCAAGGGCAAGAATGCGTCCGACATCGGCCTTGTGATTGATGCGATGGACATTCTGCACCGGGGCAAGGTGGATGGATTTGTGTTGGTATCCTCGGACAGTGATTTCACCCGACTGGCCAGCCGCATCCGCGAAGACGGGCTGGAGGTGATTGGCATTGGCGAGGCGAAGACACCGGAATCTTTGCGAAATGTTTGCAATCGTTTTGTGTTGATTGAGAATATTACGACTTTGGATGACCATCCGAAGGAATTGTCCCCACCGCCAAAGCCAAATCCGAAGCTTGCGGCGGGACAGGAGAAAAAAGCCGAAGCGCCAACTCAGGTGCCAATGGCAGAAGCCCCGAAGAAAGATCCACCTTCCAAGGTTATCCCTTTAGTTCTTGATGCGATGAAGAAAATTGACCCGGATCAGGAATGGTTTGGGTTGGGGCAGATTGGCCAGTTCATCGTGAAAGCAAAGCCTGATTTCGATTCACGCACCTATGGCAGCGCCAAATTGTCGGATCTTCTAACAAAGACGGGTCGGTTCGAGGTGAAGCAGGGCAGCGGCAACAGCCTTGTCGTGCGCGACAAGGCTTGAGGTCCTAGGCGTCCACCTTGGCACCATAGCGCGCCATGAACATCTCAACCGCCGCTTTCGCCGTTTTCTCGATGGCCTTGGCGGTGGTCTTGCGATCCACCCCCAGCAGACGTTCGTTGAACAGCCCCGCCTTGCACAGTTCGACAAACTGGTTCGCGGCCAAATCGAGATCCTCAATCACCAATTCGCCGCGGTCCACCGCCTGCCGCAAATAGTTGCACAGCAACCCGCAGCCCGCCTGCGGACCGGTCTCATAAAACGCCCGCCCGATCTGAGGAAATTTCTCAGCCTCGCTGACGGCGATTCGATACATCTGCAAACCGAAATCCGACAGTTTGAATTCGGCGATCTTCTGCGCGGCCTCTAGCAAAACCTCGCGCGCGGGACGGTCGTCTTCAACCTCGGCTGCGGCCTGTTCGGTTTGGCGCGTGCATTCCGTCAGCGCAATCTCAAGGAACAACAGACGCTTATCTGGGAAATAGGCGTAAAGCGTGGCCTTGCTGACCCCGGCCTCACGCGCGATGTCATCGACCGAAGCGCGTTCATAACCATCCCGCAAAAACACGGTTCGGGCACCTTGCAGCACCTGATCGAACTTGCGTCCGCGATGGATTTTTTCGACGACGGCGGTCATGATCTGCTCTCTTTCCCGTGAGCGTAGCGAGTGAAACCCGTTGCGGCAAGCCTACCGCTGCGGAATTGGGGTTGCGGCTTTGGGCCACGGGTATAACTTAGAAACATTCTAAGAGGTTTCAATGCTGCCCGGTCTCGCATCACGCCGTCGTTTTTCCGATCTGTCGGAACAGGAAGTCTTGGCCTTGGCCATTTCGTCGGAGGAGGACGATGCAAGGATCTATCGCACCTATGCGGAAAGGCTGCGGGAGGAGTATCCAGCCTCGGCGGCGGTCTTTGACGGCATGGCGGCTGAGGAGGACGGGCATCGGCAGCGGCTGATCGACCTGCATCGGGCGCGGTTCGGTGAGGTGATCCCGCTGATCCGCCGGGAACATGTGGCGGGGTTTTATGCGCGCCGTCCCGTTTGGCTGAACCAATCGCTTGGGCTGGCGGCGATCCGGGCCGAGGCGCGGGCGATGGAGGTGCAGGCGCAACGCTTTTATGAACAAGCGGCGGCACGGGCCAGCGATGCGGCGACACGGCGGCTGCTGGGTGATCTGGCCGCAGCCGAGGCGGGACATGAGACAAGGGCCGAGGCGCTGGAGGGTGAGCATCTGGACGGGGGTGCGCGCGCGGCAGAGGATCAGGGCGAGCGGCGTCAGTTCATCCTGACATGGGTGCAGCCGGGTCTGGCAGGGCTGATGGACGGGTCGGTCAGCACTTTGGCCCCCATCTTTGCGACCGCTTTCGCGACACAAAACACTTGGACGACTTTTCTGGTGGGGCTGGCAGCATCGGTGGGTGCGGGCATTTCGATGGGCTTTACCGAAGCCGCGCATGATGATGGCGTGCTGTCGGGGCGGGGTTCCCCATGGAAACGGGGCTTTGCCAGCGGCGTCATGACGATGCTGGGCGGCCTTGGCCATGCCTTGCCCTATCTGATCCCCGATTTCTGGACCGCAACGACAGTGGCGATGGTGGTGGTCTTTGTCGAACTTTGGGCCATTGCATGGATCCAGAATCGCTATATGGAAACCCCATTCCTGCGGGCGGCATTGCAGGTGGTTCTGGGGGGCGCACTGGTCTTTGCAGCGGGGGCGCTGATCGGCGGGGGATGATGGACGCAGTGCTTTTGATTGACGCCGATGCCTGCCCGGTGAAGGCCGAGGCGGAACGGGTGGCGACGCGTTTGGGCGTGAGGATGGTGCTAGTGTCGAACGGCGGCATCCGGCCTTCGGCGAACCCGTTGGTGGAAAGTGTTTTCGTCGGTGCTGGACTGGACGAGGCCGACAAATGGATCGCCGAACAGGCGCGGCCGGGCGCGGTGGTGGTGACGGGGGATATTCCGCTGGCGGCGCGCTGTGTGGAAAACGGCGCACGGGTGGTCAAGCACAATGGCGAGGAACTGACGCGGGCGAACATCGGGAATGTATTGGCGATGCGCGACCTGATGGCTGACTTGCGCAGCGCTGACCCTTTCAGGCAGGGCGGTGGCAAAGCCTTTGGCAAGGCCGACCGGTCGAGGTTTCTGGATGTGCTGGATCGCGTCTTGCGCGCGGCGGCGCGCGGCTGATCAGGCGATGATGTCGGGGATCAACTGATCCTCGATCTTGACGATGTGATCCTTCAGCGCCAGCTTTTGCTTTTTCAGCCGCCGCAGGGTCAGCACATCGGGGCGGCCCGAGGTTTCAAGGGCGTGGACCGCTTCGTCCAGATCACGATGTTCCCGGCGCAGAACCTCCAGCTTGATGCGCAGCATCTCTTCCAGGTTCAGTTCCATCGATGCATTCATGGCGGCAGGCTTTCCGAATCGCTGGCACATTGCAAAGGGCGCGCCCTTTGCAAATGCACTATAGCGGAATTTGATCCGTGGCGAAAATGATCTGGGGTCTAATTGGCCCTATTCAAGTGGATGCGGGCTTGCACGGCTGAAATCCGCCCCCCATATTCAAGACAAGGTCATGCCGGAAAGCGGGTGGCCGACGTGAACAGTCGCTTGATGCAAGGACGCACGCATGACGAAATTGACCTTCGGGGCCCATCCTTATCTGCTGGGCTTTGACCAGCTGGAACGCCTTGTCGAACGGGCGGTCAAATCCTCGGGGGACAGCTATCCTCCTTTCAACATCGAAGCCGTCAGCGAAAACGCCTATCGCATCACCTTGGCCGTGGCCGGTTTCCGCGAGGATGACCTGCAGATCACGGTGGAAGATCGTCAATTGGTCATTCGCGGCCGTCAGGGCGAGGATGAACAGGGGCGCGTCTTTCTGCATCGGGGCATTGCCGCTCGGGCCTTTCAGCGGGCCTTTGTGCTGGCAGATGGGGTTGAGGTGGCAGGGGCCTTCAGCGAACACGGGCTGTTGCACGTCGATCTGAAACGGGTGGTGCCGGATACGGTGGTGCAGACCATCGCGATCCGTTCCGCAGGCAAGAAAGGATAGACCATGCAGACGAAATTCAACGCGCTTCCGGGTGGCGAGGCCCCTATCGTCTATGTGCGGGCGGTGAAAGTCGCGGATCTGCCGGAAGAGATTCAGGAACAGGCGGAGGGGCACGATACGCTGTATTCGGTGCATCGCCCGAATGGGGAACGTCTGGCACTGGTGGTGGACCGGCAGATGGCCTTTGCTCTAGCGTTGCAGAATGATCTGTCGCCCGTTAACGCCCACTGACCAGCCGTTTCAGCCGGCGTCTGAGACGCTGTCTGAGAGTTGGAGGTTTGGGCCTAGGTTTTTTTATCGTCGTTCTGGGCCGCCCTGAAGAAATTTCATCGGGTGCTCCTGGTTGCCAGATACCTTTTTCTTGGCGGAACCAGTTTACGCAGGCCTTGTTGGCTGCCCAACGGTCGTGATTTTCAATGGTATCGTGCAGCAACGGGCGCACGAGATGCATGCAAGGATGGGTCATGGGGTTCGGAATGCGGTGATCGACCCAGATGGGGATGTCGCGCAGTTCCAAGTGGCCAGACAGCCAAAAATCATCGACGGTCCAGATCACCGGCGGCAGATCAAAGATACCCGAGTCAAAGAATTTCGGGCAGATCAGAACGCCACCACGGCCAAGCAGCGTGTCGGTAAATCCACTGGATTTGAACAGAGGTTTGGCCAGCGGCAGGGGCGGGCGGCTCTGAGTCAGATGGGCCGCCAGTTCGTCGGTTTCCCATCGCTCGGCCCGAGGTAGGCGATGGGGTGGCCGGGTGCGACCAAACAACGAGTTCAGTTCAGCTCCATGGGCGCAGAGCGCGACTTCGGGGCGATCTTGGGCCGCGAGCAGAAATGTGGCCAGCCAGTCGGCGGGGTATAGGTTGTCATCATCGCAAAAGAGGATGTTTACCTCTTGTCCAGCAAAGCGTTGCAGGGCCGGCAAAACCTTGGTCGCGGGACCATGATCCTGCGCGCAGCGGACAATCGTTACCCCCGCTGGCACCTTCGGCAAGGTTCCATCCCAATCAGGAAAGCGGCGATAGCTTTCGGGTATGAACAGCAGGACGGGGGCACTAGCCCCCTGCTGATCGACCAATGTCTGCAAAATTGGCCCCAAAAAGGGAAAGCGCGGCGGGATCGAAGACAAAGTGATGTAGGTCGGACGAGTCATGCTCCTCACTGACCCGGCTGTCCCCAAAAAACAAGGGCCGCCCCGACGTCACAGGGCGGCCTTTTGCATCTTCTTTAAAGATCAGGCCTTGATCAGGCCCATGCTTTCCAGTTTCAGGATCACCTGTTGGGCGCAGTTGTCGACCTCGGCGTTTTCCGTTTCGACCACAAGTTCGGCCTTGGTCGGGATTTCGTAGGGATCGCTGATCCCGGTGAACTCCTTGATCTTGCCTTCACGCGCCAGTTTATACAGGCCCTTCCGGTCGCGGCGTTCGCATTCCTCGACGCTTGTCGCCACATGCACTTCGATGAAAGCGCCGTAGTTTTCGATCATCTCACGCACAGCGCGACGCGTTGCGGTATAGGGCGCAATCGGCGCGCAGATGGCGATGCCGCCGTTCTTGGTGATCTCGGACGCAACATAGCCGATCCGCTTGATGTTGATGTCGCGGTGTTCCTTGCTGAACCCCAGTTCCGAGGACAGATGTTTACGCACCACATCACCGTCCAGCAGGGTAACCGGGCGACCCCCCATCTCCATCAGCTTGACCATCA
This sequence comes from Neogemmobacter tilapiae, assembly GCF_014652215.1. GTDB lineage: Bacteria > Pseudomonadota > Alphaproteobacteria > Rhodobacterales > Rhodobacteraceae > Neogemmobacter > Neogemmobacter tilapiae. The sequence continues at coordinate 77,374 of NZ_BMYJ01000002.1, forward strand.
GCGCGTTGGCAATCGTCGATTTGCCCGAACCCGACAAGCCGGTGAAGAAAACGGTAAAGCCCTGCTTGTCACGCGCAGGCGAGGTGCGGCGCAGTTGTTTCACCACTTCGGGGAAGCTGAACCATTCCGGGATTTCCAGACCTTCGCGCAGGCGGCGGCGCAGTTCGGTGCCACTGATGTCCAGAACGGTGGTGCCTTCCGGCACTTCGTCCACCGGGAAATACTGGGCGCGTTCCTGCACGTAGACCATCTGCTTGAAATCGACCATTTCGATGCCGATTTCTTTCTGATGTTCGGCCACCAGAACCTGCGCGGCATAGGGGTCATAGAAGTCTTTCCCCGCCGAGTTCTTGCCGGGGCCAGCATGGTCGCGACCGACGATGAAATGGGTCAGCCCGTGGTTCTTGCGGATGATCGCGTGCCAAAGCGCCTCACGCGGGCCACCCATGCGCATGGCGAGATTCAGGAGCGACAGGTGCGTCGTCGATTGCGGGTATTGGTCCAGCACAGCCTCATAGCAACGCACGCGGGTGAAATGGTCCACGTCGCCCGGTTTGGTCATGCCGACGACGGGGTGGATCAGCAGGTTGGCCTGAGCCTCTTTGGCGGCGCGGAAGGTCAGTTCCTGATGCGCGCGGTGCAGCGGGTTGCGGGTCTGGAAGGCGACAATGCGCTGCCAGCCGAGTTTCTTGAAATAGGCGCGCAACTCGTTCGGCGTGTCGCGGCGCGAACGGAAATCATAATGGACGGGCGCTTGCAGCCCCTTGACCGGGCCGCCCAGATACACCTTGCCCGCCTGATTATGCAGATAGTTCACCGCCGGGTGGGCCAGATCGTCGGCCCCGAACACCTTTTCCGCCTCAATCGCTTTGTTCGGGGTCCACTTGTCGGTGACCGACATCACCGCCAGAATGACGCCCTCGGCATCGCGCAGCGCGATGTCGGTGCCCGGTTCCACCTTTTCCGCAAAAGCCTCGGACACATCCAGCGTCACCGGCATCGGCCAAAGCGTACCGTCCGCGGTGCGCATGTTGTGGACGACGCCATTGTAATCGGCCTCGGTCAGGAAGCCTTTCAGCGGATAAAAGCCGCCGTTCATCAAGAGTTCCAGATCGCAGATCTGACGGGCCGACAGATCCCACGAAGGCATCGCACCTGCGTCATTCTTGAGCGCCTTTGCGGCCTCGGGTGAAACGTAAAGTTCGGGAATCGGGGCGTGGTTGGAAGGAACCATCTGTGTCGTGCCTTTCACGAATGCAAATCTGCCCCGAAAGGGGCCTTTGGCGGGGCGTTTACTCCTTACTTTGCAGGGTTTTCAAGCGCTGGCGGCAAGGATCGGCGGAAATAGGGCGGAAAATGCGGGGGCGATGGGGGATTTGGAACGGGTTTCCAGCCCCAGAAGGCAAAATAGGTCAGTTTCCCGACCTGCGCCGCAGGTCGGGGTGTTGGGCGGCAAATGTTCTTAATGCCCCGCCAGAAATTTTTCCGCATCCAGCGCCGCCATGCAGCCCATTCCGGCGCTGGTCACGGCCTGACGATAGACATGGTCGGTCAGATCGCCCGCCGCAAAGACACCGGGAATCGAGGTGCGGGTTGTGCCCGGTTCGACCTTGACGTAGCCGCCGTTGTGCAGCTCCAGCTGGTCTTTCACCAATTCACTGGCCGGCGCATGGCCGATGGCCACAAAGAACCCGGCGCAGGGGATCACCGTTTCCTCGCCCGTCTGGACATTCCGCGCCCGAACGCCGGTAACGCCGAGGGGGGCGGTGTCGCCCAGAACCTCGGTCACTTCGGAATTCCAGACCACCGAGACCTTGGGATGTTTGAACAGCCGGTCCTGCATGATCTTTTCCGCCCGCAGGCTGTCGCGCCGGTGGATCAGCGTCACCTTGCTGGCAAAATTCGTCAGGAACAGCGCTTCCTCAACAGCGGTATTCCCGCCACCGATGACCACAATCTCTTTGCCACGGTAAAAGAACCCGTCACAGGTTGCGCAGGCCGAAACGCCAAACCCTTTGAATTTCTCTTCCGAAGGTAGCCCCAGCCATTTCGCCTGCGCCCCCGTCGCCAAAATCACCGCATCGGCGGTATAGGTCGTGCCGCTATCGGCCTTCGCGGTGAAGGGCCGCGCCGACAGGTCCAGACTAGTGATGTAGTCGCTGATGATCTCGGCCCCCATCGCCTTGGCATGCTCTTCCATCCGCTCCATCAGGTCGGGGCCTTGCACGTGGCTCTCGCCCGGCCAGTTTTCCACCTCGGTCGTGATCGTCAGTTGCCCGCCGGGTTGCAAGCCCTGCACCAGAATCGGGTTCAGCATTGCCCGCGCCGAATAGACGGCGGCGGTATAGCCTGCGGGGCCAGAACCGATGATCAGCAGGCGGGTGTGGCGGGTCGACATGGGCGCACCTTTCGTTTTGGCTGATCCGATATAGGTTAGCCGGGCGGCGCCCGAAAGCCCCGGAATTGCGGTCATGCTTGCCGCGCATGACGTTCGTTTCTTGCGTGACAGCGAAACATTCTTGCGATTGGCGATCGAGAAAGGTAATCCTACACGCTGTTGAAAAGGAAAGCCTCATGCCCGGACAGAAACTCGACGCCATCGACCGTAAGATATTGGCCGAATTGCAGGCCGATGGTCGGATGACCAATGTCGAGTTGGCCAGCCGGGTGGGCATTTCGGCACCGCCCTGTCTGCGCCGTGTGCGTGCCTTGGAAGAGGCCGGGTTGATCAAGGGTTATCATGCCGATGTGAATGCCCGCGATCTGGGTTTTGAGGTTGGGGTTTTCGCCATGGTCCGTCTGAAGTCGCAGGCGGAAACGGACCTGATGGCCTTCGAGGCGCAGGCGCGTTCTTGGTCGCTGGTCCGGGAGTGTCATATGCTGAATGGAGAGATCGACTTTATTCTGAAATGTGTTGCCCCCGACCTGTCCAGTTTTCAGACATTTCTGACCGAAAAACTGACATCGGCCGAGAATGTTGCCAGCGTCAAAACCAGCCTCGTGATCCGCTGTGCCAAGGATGAGCCTGGCGTTCCCTTCGACGTGGTAGAGGCAAGAGCGGCACGGCAGATATGAACGGAAAAGGCGACCCCTGAGATGGTGCGCAGAGGATCGCACCGGGGGTCGCCATTCTGACACTGATCCCGTGGCCGAAAAGCAACCATCGAGAGCCTTCGCAGGCATGTATGCCAGAAAGATTAAGATTTGTCAAAATTCCGCTTGACCGCGGCAGATTTGTCAAATTCCTTCAACGCTCTGAAACTGTTGAAAGATTTCTGATTCTGATCAAATGTTCAAAAATTTGATGAAAATCAGCGACGTTTTCTTTTCACGCACAGGTTGAAAGCGATGAAAGTCGTTGGTTTCGCCGATTCAGTGCAAGCGGCGCAGCTTTTGCCGTTCGCGCATTGCTTCGGCGAGGTCTGGATGGGCCTCGTCGCTGCGGGGCGACTGGCGCAGACTGCGCGTGAGGCCAACGCTGCGGCGGCTGGTGATGATGATTGACCGCATCCAGCGGCGTTTAACGGAAAGTTGTTGCACTGGTCCCACCCCATTTCGATATCCCCTTGTCACGGGGATTTGGGGCAAGCTTGGGGCAGGGGCGTGCCGCAGTTGTGAAACGTTTACGCCTAAAGCCGGATGGTCGAAATTAGGCGGCCATAATCGGCCTCACCGGCATGGGTGGTGCGGCGGTAGGAAAAGAATCGTTCGGCATCGGAAAAAGTGCAATGGCGCGTCCATTCGGCATGACCGACGCCATGGGCGCGCAGCCGATGCAGAGCAAGGCCCGGCAAGTCAAACAGCGCCCGGTCGCCGTTGCCTTGCGCAAAAAAGCGGGCGTTGTCGCGGTCGTCATCGACAAAGCGTTCGACGAATTCGGGGCCGACTTCATAGGCGCGTTGGCTGATGGTGGGGCCGATCGCCACGCGGATGTTTTCACGCTGCGCGCCCAATTTCTCCATCGCGTCCACCGTTGCCTCCAGCACGCCGTCCATCGTGCCGCGCCAGCCGGCATGGGCTGCCCCAATGATCCCGGCGACAGGATCAGCGAACAGGGCCGGCTGGCAATCGGCGGTCAGCACGGCAAGGGCGATGCCGGGGGTGGCCGTCACCAAGGCATCGGCCTGTGGCTTCGGCAGGCCTTCGGGCTGCGGTGCGGTCAGGGTGACGACGGTGGGCGAATGCACCTGATGCACATTGGCTAGGTGGGAAAGCGGAACACCCATAGCCTCGGCCACGCGGGCGCGGTTGATCTGCACCACTTCGGCAAGGTCCGAAGATCCCGTGCCGCAGTTCAGCCCAGCAAAGATGCCCGAAGAAGCGCCGCCCTTGCGGGTAAAGAACCCGTGGCGGATGGGCGAAAGGGCATCGCTGGTGATGATTTCAAGCATCGGGAAATCCTGCGGGCGGCGGGGCGTCGGCCGGGAACAGGGCCAGTGCCTTGAACAGCGTCCCCATTTCTGTGGCCCCGGTCAAGCGGCGGGTTGCGGCTCGGTGGTTTTCAAGGGCGGGGCCATGCAGTTTCGCTGCCAATTTTTCGGACCTTTGGGCGATGCCCAGCGCAGAAAGCAGCGCCCCTTGGGTGGTGTAGCGATAAGCTAGGCCCGGGGGCACTAGTGCCTGAAAATCGACATGGGCGGTGATGTCGGCCTGTCCGGGGCTTTGGGTGACAGGCACCCTCTGATGTCGGGCAAGAGCCTGCACCGTGTCGCCCAACGACCGCCAATCGCCATAGTCGATGATCAAGGCCAAGCCCTTGGCCAGGCGGCGGGTGATGGCCGACAGAATGGCGGGCGCAGCAGGGCAGATTTCGACGATCTGCCCGGATTGCGTATCCGCCAACCGATGATCCAGTGCTGCGACGGGCAGGGCCGGGTTGCGGCCAAGGGTCAATTGGCCGTCTTTTAGGCCCATCATCGTTTCTTCCCATCCGTCTGGAGCGCGGTGGAACTGGCGAATGGGCAGGGCGTCAAAGAATTCGTTGGCGATCAGGAACAGGGGTTGATCGGGCAGGTTATCCGCCTGATCCGCCCATTGCGCCGGATGTTGCCCCAAAGCTTGGCGCTGCGTTTGGCGCAGGGCAGGCGAGGCCTCGACCAGCCAGACCTCGGCCGCCTGATGGAGGCCAGGCACGCCCCGCGTCGCGCGCAGGATGTCGGCCATCAGCGTGCCGCGACCGGGGCCAAGCTCTGCCAGCGTAAAGGGCGAGGGGGATCCTTGATCCAGCCAAGCCTGCGCCAAACAAAGCCCCAGCAATTCGCCGAACATCTGGCTGATCTCGGGCGCTGTGGTGAAGTCGCCCGTCGCACCAAAGGGCTGGCGGGTGGTGTAGTAGCCATGCTCCGGGTTCAGTAGGCATTCGGCCATATAATCATGCAGCGTCATCGGCCCGGTGGCCGCGATCCGGCGGATCAGCAGATCCTCAAGCGGGGTCATGCTTGGCCCTAAGAATGAAATACAGGCCGACAAGGATCATCGGCAGAGACAGGATCTGCCCCATGGTCAGGCCCCAGCCGCCCAGATGGAAGGCCAGACCCAAAGGGTTGCCTTCGCTGATGAACTGCGGATCAGGCTGACGGACGAATTCGACGGCAAAGCGTGCCAGCCCATAGCCTGCCAGAAACATCCCCATGACGCGGCCCGGATAGCGCAGGAAGCCGCCGCGCCAGACGGCCCACAGCAGGACGATGCCCAAAAGCAGGCCTTCCAATGCCGCCTCATACAATTGGCTGGGGTGGCGTGCGCAGGTGCCCGCGACAAGGCCTGCGCAATTCTGCGCCGCTTCACCCGGAAAGATCACGCCCCAAGGCAGATCGGTCGGGCGACCCCAAAGTTCGGCATTCACAAAATTTGACAGCCGCCCCAGCAGCAGGGCCGGGGGCGTGGCCATGGCAATCAGATCGGCCCCTTTCAGCGGGTCGATCCCTTCGCGCCGGAAGAACAGCCAGCAGGCCAGAACGACCCCGGCAAAACCGCCATGAAACGACATGCCGCCATTCCAGACTTGCAGGATCTGCCCCGGATTGGCGAGGTAATAGCCGGGTTGATAGAACAGCATGAATCCCACGCGACCGCCCAGAATGACGCCGACGATGGCCCAAGTGACCAGTTGTTCCAACTGATCCTTGGTCATCGGCGGGTCGCTTGCCCAAAGCCGCGTGCGACGCAAAGCGCGGGCGATCAGCCACCAGGCGATCAGCAGGCCAAAGATATAGGCCAAGGCATACCAGCGCAGCGCCAGATGGAAACCGCCGATGTCAATGGCGAACAAATCGGGCGAAAGGTTCGGAAAGGGAATGCCGTTCATGCTGTCCACTGTTTTGCGCCGGGCCGTCTGCGATTGCGCCGGTTTTCGGGCGGGCAGGGGGGGAAGTCAACCGGCCTGCCTTGCGGGTGGGGGGCATCAGGGCCATATTGGCGCAAAGGTGATAGGGAGAGCCGCAATGCAGGGGCGCAACAAGTTTCTGGACGACATGTCGCAACTGATGACCAATGCGATGGGCGTGGCGCAGGGGGCCAAGACCGAGGCGGAAACGGCGATGAAAAGCTGGATCGACCGCTGGATGGCCGACCGTGATTTCGTGACGCGGGAAGAGTTCGATGCCGTGCGGGAAATGGCTGCGAAGGCACGCGAGGAAAATACGGCGCTGGCCGCGCGGCTTGCGGCGATTGAGGCCAAGCTGAACACCTGATCGGATGGACATCAAGCGGCATCCAACGCTTCGATGCGGAGCGGGTTGTTTCTGTCGTATGTCGCCAAATCAGCGATGGAATTATCAAAGCCAGAGGTGACTTTCGGTCCCGATGGCTGTTTGGATGCTGCTGTGTCCGTCCCTTGCCAAAAGTTGGTCGAGAGTCGTTGCGACTTCCTTGACGAGCGAAAGCCCTTGCCAGACCATAGCGCTGTATATCTGCACGGCAGAGGCCCCAGCCTTGATTTTGGCATAGGCCTGCTCGGCGTTGCCAACCCCACCCACACCAATCAGCGGAATACGCCCTTCTGTGGCTTGGAAAAGTTGCGCAAGCACCCGTGTTGATTTCTGGAACAGGGGTTGGCCGGAGAGGCCGCCCGTCTCGTCCTTGTGAATGCTGCTCAGACCCTGACGCGACAGGGTGGTGTTGGTGGCGATGATGGCTGAAAGGCCGGTTTCCAAGGCGACGTCGGCGATGTCTTCGATTTCTGCCGGGGTCAGGTCGGGCGCGATCTTCAGGAAAATGGGGATGGGCCGGGGCAGGGCGGCACGGGCCTGCATCACGCCTTGCAGCAGGGCGGTGAGGGCGGCGGGGCCTTGGAGATCACGCAGCTTTTCGGTGTTGGGGGAGGAGACGTTGACGGTGGCGAAATCGACATGGGGGCCGCAGATGGTCAGCACTTGGGCGAAATCGGCGGCGCGGTCGGTGCTGTCCTTGTTGGCCCCAAGGTTCAGGCCGACGGGCACGCCCTTTGGCCTTGCGGCCAGACGGGCGGCGATGGCCTCGGCCCCTTGGTTGTTAAAGCCGAAGCGGTTGATGACGGCCTGATCTTCGGTCAGGCGGAACAAGCGGGGCTTCGGGTTGCCGGGCTGTGGGCGGGGGGTTGCGGCGCCGACTTCGACAAAGCCGAAACCGGCGCGCATCAGGGCGGGCAGGGCTTCGGCGTTCTTGTCATAGCCTGCCGCCAATCCCAAGGGGTTGGGCAGGGAAAGCCCGGCCAGTGTGGTCGCAAGGCGGGTGCTGGTGACGGGGCCGGGCAGAGGCATAAAGCCAGAGCGCAAAGCCAGAAGCGACAGGTGATGGGCGCGTTCGGGGTCGATCCGGTGCAAGAGCGCCAGCCCCGCCTTTTCCAGCAAGGTCGTCACAGCAGGCCTTCGGGGAAGATATGGCCAGTGGCGCCCAAGGGCAGAGATTTGTCCCAGACGACATCGGCCATGCTCAGCTTGCGGTAAAGATGGGGGAACAAGGCCCCACCGCGCGAGGGTTCCCATTTCAGGGCCGGGCCAAGGGCGGCATCATCCAAGGCAACCAGAACCAGATCGCTTTCGGTGGCGAAGTGTTTCGCCGCCGTTTCGGCCACCTGCTGGGCGGTCGAGATATGGATATAGCCATCCGTCAGGTCGATGGGCGCGCCTTGGGTTTCCCCGGCGGCTTTGAAGGCATCCCATTCGGGGCGGCGAAAGATTTTGTAGATCAGCATGGGCCTTCCATGCACCGGAGCGTGGCATTGGTCAATGGTTCGGCAATGTCACGCCCATGTCGCAGAAACTTGGGAAGCGAGGGGGAAAGGCTTTTGACTCTGTGAACGGGGCGCTCCAGAGTTGACGCAATCAACCAACAAGGGAGTGTTTCCATGACCCGTTTCTGGTATTCGACAGCCGCTGTTCTGGCGCTTTCGGCGGGGGCCGCGCAGGCTGACTACACCCTGCATGTTATTCACATCAACGATCTGCACAGCCGGATTGAGGCGATCAACGGTTTTGACAGCACCTGCTCCGCTGAAGAAGCGGCTGAAAATAAATGCTTTGGCGGCATTGCGCGCGTCAAGACCAAGATCAACGAATTGCGCGATGGTCTGAAAGCGGCGGGCGAGAATGTGATCGTCGTCGATGCGGGGGACCAATATCAGGGCAGCCTGTTCTATTCGACCTATAAGGGCGAATTGGTGGGTGAGCTGATGGAAAACATCGGCTTTGACGTGATGGCCGTGGGCAACCACGAATTCGACGACGGGCCCGAAGGCATGGTGCCTTTGCTGGACAAGGTCAGCTTTCCGATCATTTCCGGCAATATCGATGTGAGCCAGTCGAATGTGCTGAAAGATCGGATCCAGAACCATGTCGTGCTGGAGGTGGGCGGCGAAAAGATCGGGATCATCTCGGCCCTTGCGATTGATACGCCGGAAACATCCAGCCCCGGCGAGGCGGTGATTTTCAGCCCGGAGATCGACAGTCTGGCCGCCGATGTAGCAGCGCTTGAGGCGGAAGGCGTGACCAAGATCATCGCCTTGAACCATGTGGGCTATGTGAAGGACATGGCGATTGCGGCGGCGGTTCCAGGAATTGATGCGGTGGTGGGCGGTCATTCGCATACGCTTCTTTCAGCGACCGATCCGAAACGCGGCGGGCCTTATCCAACCTGGGTTGATGGGCAGAACGGGGCCTTGGTACCTGTGGTGCAGGCCTATGCCTATTCGAAATATGTGGGGCATCTGGTTCTGACCTTTGACGATGCGGGGAACCTGAAGTTTGCCGAAGGGGATACGATCCTGCTGGATGCCAGCGTGACGCCGGATGCCGAGCTTGAGGCGCGGGTCAAGGAACTGGGTGGGCCGATTGAAGAGTTGAAGTCGAAGGTGGTCGCCGAAAGCACCGCAGATATCGACGGCAGTCGCGAAACCTGCCGGGCGGTGGAATGCGCGATGGGCAATCTGGTGGCCGAGGCGATGCTGGACCGGGTGAAGGATCAGGGCGTGACCATCGCCATCCAGAACGGCGGCGGGGTCAGGGCCAGCATTGACACCGGGCCGGTGACGATGGGCGAGGTGCTGACGGTGCTGCCGTTCCAGAATACACTGTCCACTTTCGAAGTGGACGGGGCGGCGGTCGTCGCGGCGCTGGAAAACGGGGCAAGCCAATTGGAAGAAGGTGCCGGGCGTTTCGCGCAGGTGGCGGGTCTGAAATACACGCTGGACCCGAAAGCCCCGGCGGGCAGCCGCATTTCCGATGTGCAGGTTCTGATCGGGGGGGATGCCTGGGGGCCGATTGATCCGGCGGCGACTTACAAGCTGGTGTCGAACAACTATGTTCGTGGTGGCGGCGACGGGTTCAAGATGTTCGTCGGTGCTGCCAATGCCTACGACTTTGGTCCGGATCTGGCCGACGTGGTAGCGGAATATTTGGCCAAGGTTGGACCCTATGCGCCTATCGTCGATGGGCGTATCACGGTGAAGTAAATGCCAAGGGCCGGGCAAAACCCGGCCCTTTCTATAACCATAATATGCTGTCACCGGACAAATGGGTTTGCACGGGCAAAAAAGCAGCCAGCCATCGCTCGTGGCCGTCCGAAAGCCAAAGCCGCCCTGTTTGTTCATTCAGAGACCAAAGAAGTCCTCGGGGCAGGGCAAGGCGGTCCTCCTTTGGATCAAAATCGACAAGGCGATCAGCCCCGCCATCCGTTAGCACAAAAACATCGGCCCCTTGGCCCCCTATCAGGATATCGCGGCCACCCCCCCCTTCCAGCCGATCCGCCCCGCCGCGTCCCGAGAGCCAGTCCCGACCATCGTCACCGATCAGCCTGTTCTGCCTGCTGTCGCCTGCAAGTCGATCCGCATCTGCCGTGCCGATTAGGTCTTCGTAGCCACTCAGCCCGAATGTGACGCTCCCCAACTTCCCTCGGCCAAGATGCAGATCAACTTGCGCCCCACCTTTGGCGGCGGCCATATTGAGCATGTCCCGACCACCGTCCGAGTCGACAATCATGCGATGTTTGGGCTCGGCTTGGACTCGTGCAGCGAAACGATCCGTCAACACGGTCACGTCGTTTGGGCTGTCCACCTGACCGAACAGCGTCAAGGCCCCGACAGTGACGTCGGCGGCACCTTCGACGCGGATGCGCCATAGCCCGCCACTGTCTTCGCCGCGAAAGCCAGCGGCAGAAAACAGGTGATCGAATTCTGTCAGGCCAGGCGCACCGTTCAGCAAAAGACTTTCGTGGCCGCTGGGCGAGATCAGAAACACCCGCAACTCACGAAGGTCTTCTCCTTTGATATGCAAGTCAATTTCTACCCATTCCAAGTGCATGCCCGACCGGACGTGAAAGCCGCTGTCGATTGGAAGGCCTGCAAACTGTTCCTGATTCGCTAGGCTCTGACCACCCGTCCAATGTCGTGCGAGCCGCACCGCCGCTTCTGCATCCAGCAGGCCAAATCCCATTTGCGCGCTGTGGATCAGCCCTGCCGCATTGGCGGCACCCTCACCCGGACGGGCAGTCAGCGCCAGAATATTTTGGACGTCCCGAAAGTCCAAATTCGGGTTCACCGCCAGCATCAGGGCAATCGCGCTGCTGACCAAGGGGGCAGCAAAAGAGGTTCCAGACACTTGGGCATGACCATCTGGCCCATCGGACGTCAGCAGCCATTGCCCCGGCGCGGTGAGGAAAAGATTGGCCCCGCTGGCCGAAAACGGTGCGATTTTTCCATCCTGATCACTAGCCCCAACGGCAATACTGCGCCGCCCACCAGTCAGGTTGTGAAGGCCGACATCGCCTGTGCCATTACCGGCCGCAAAGACAAACACAGTTCCAAGCCCGCCGCGCCCCTGCATCAGGGCTTGATCCAAAGCCTCAGACAACGCAACCCCGGCCCCGGTGAAGCTATCGGCCAAGGCCGCGACAAAACCCCAAGAGTTGTTCGAAACGTCAACGGCTGACTGTTGGGCTAGAACCTGCGCCAAATCGGCTATTGTCAGCGGTTGATCAAAATCGAGCGCGGTTACCTGCAATTCGGCGGCGGGCGCGCCGCCAATACCGCCGAACGCGTTCGCATCCGATCCAACGATCAGACCGGCCACTTGCGTGCCATGATCATCGCCGGGGCTTGCTGTCAGCTTTTGGGTGGTCAAATCGGGATTGCTTGACCAAACACCCCCATCGATCATGCCCACTCGGATACCGATGCCACGGCTCAGGAGCCACGCCCCTGCAAGGCCCGTTCCGCCCTGCCCATCCAACAACCACCAGTGACTTTGCGGAACTCGCATGTAACCTCCTGCCCGTGCAGGACCGGCCTAGCGCCGCAGCGTTAAGTTGGGTGGAAGGAAAATCAGTTCTCTAAAAAGCCAATCAATCGAATTTGATTGATCCGTTCTAAAACGCCTTGAATGTCATCGTCGTCAGCGTCCGCTGTATCCCCGGAATGTCGAACAGTCGCTCGCTCAGGTAATGGCCGACATCCGCCTCGTCCGGCACATAAACCTTGGCTATTAGATCGTATTCGCCGCTGGTGGAGTACAGTTCACTCACCACCTCGCGGTCATAGATCGCATCGGCCACCGCATAGGTCTGTCCCGGCGTGCAGCGAAACTGGACAAAGACGCAGATCATTTCCGTTCTCCCTTTTCCATGTTTATTCCTCGCCCCCTGAAAGCGCTAGAGCGGGGGCCGTCACGGCGCGCAGGTCTTCGACCGTCAGGCCGCCCCTAGGCTTTGCCAAGCGGTTTCGTGTTACCCAGATCAATCGCCGTTCCGCCCTTGTGATCGCCACATAGGTCAGCCGCTTCCACAGGGCAATTCCCGCCTCGGCCCGACCGCTCGCCGCGGCGGCCCAGATGTCCGGCGCAAAGACCTGGACCGTTTCCCATTGTGAGCCTTGCGCCTTGTGGATTGTCACCGCCGCCCCATGCAGAAAAGCCGCCCCCATCTTGGCCGCGGCCGGGATGAACGGCTCTTCTTCGTCCGGCTTTTCGATCTTGATAATGGATGCCGCGCTGACCTGCGGGTCTTCGGCACCCATCACATGCAGACGGGCAAATCCATCCCGATTTCCAGGCCCCAGATAGATCACTTGCGCCCCTTTGATCAGTCCTCTGGCCTCCAGATCGATCCGCTTTTTCCTGTGCTTCAAGGGCAGTTCGATGCCGTCGCAGATCAAGGGCTCGCCCGGGATCAGTTCGAATTCCGGCGCCCCAAAGGCCGCACGAAAGGCGGTGATCAGCCGCACCCGTGTGGCATTCCGCCAGACCAGCACAGGCGAGCGCGCCATCAGATCGCTTTCCACCCGTTCCTGCACCAGAACGCGGTCATCCTTGGCCGCCGCCTTTTCCACCATCCGCTCGAATTCCTCGAAGCCCAGGGCCGGGTCAGAGAGGGCATGGGCCAGATCGAGAATCGGGTTATCCTGCGTTTGCCGGTGGATGCGGTGCAGTTCCAGCCGCTTGCTGGCGGGCAATTTTTCAAAAACCATCTGCCCTGACTGCCCGACCGGGGCCAGCTGCGCTGGATCGCCGAACAGCACCAGCGTCGGGAAGATCTCTTTCAGATCTTCGAACTGTCGATCATCCAGCATCGAGGATTCATCGACAAAGCCCACATCCAGCGGCTCTTCGCGCCGTTTCCAGCCCTTGATGAAATCGCTGCCGCGAAGGCCTGCTGCCGCTAGGGCGCCGGGGATAGAGGCGACTTGATCGTAAAAAGCCTTGGCCCGGTCCAGCGCCAGATCCGTCAGCCCCTCGACCACGGGCCTTGTGCCGTTGCCCGTCAGCCATTCGGCAATGCGCTCATACTCCGGGTCATAGACCGGCGTATAAAGGATCCTGTGAATGGTTGTTGCGGGCACGCCCCGCAGCCGCAGGACCGAGGCGGCCTTGTTCGTGGGGGCCAGAATGGCCAGCGTGCGGCGGTCCTTGCGCCGGCGACCCTCATAATCGCCCGAAATGATATCAACTCCGGCGGATTTCAAAGCCTTGTAAAGCTCGGCCAAAAGCAAGGTCTTGCCCGAACCCGCCTTGCCCATCACGGCCAGAACACGACTGCTGCCTTCGGACATTGGCGACAGGGCCGAATCTTCAAGGTCAATGCCCGCATCATAAAGCGCGGCGCTGATGCGGTCATGGGCTTCCGCCTGATCGTCAGAAAGTGTGGCCACAGGCAGTTGCATGGGGTGCAACATACTCAAGCCAAGCGCCGGGTGAAAGGCCCGCCGCCCGTGTCACGTGCGCTGATCGAGGGGTTCGCCTTCGGCCGTCTCTGATTCGGCCCCAATATTCGACCGGGTCGCCAAAGATGCCTCGTCCTCGAGCCCTTGAAGCGTCAATTCGAGATCGCGGGCGAGCCGGTTCATCTGATTCAATTGGGCAAAGCGGAATAGATCGCGCAAAACTTCGGTGATCCAATCCGTGCTCATTTCGTCCTCATTGTCTGATCCACATTGGACTCGTTGACTGGTCCTTGCAATCTCACTGGTAAACCACGCTGTTGGTAAGCGAATCGTTAACGCTGCCTGAGCAATCGATGTTGTTGACCTTGTTAGGCCGAAGTTAGCCCTTTGTAGCACCCAATTTTTTGCCGCCAAGAAGGTGCAGGCCGCGAATTTTCTTGATTTTTTCACGTTCTGCCCCCATATGGCGAGTGCGACGTTATCTCTATCGACTCTGTTTGCTATCTGGCCAACGCTCGATCTTGCGCTGACGGGGCCGGTCCGCCGCAATTCCGCGGGCGGAAAATAGAGGAGATTCACGATGGCTAAGGGCACCGTGAAATGGTTTAACACCACCAAAGGTTACGGCTTTATCGCCCCGGAAGGCGGCAAGAAAGACGTTTTCGTGCACATCACCGCGCTGGAGCGTGCTGGTCTGCGTTCGCTGGCTGATGGCCAAGCCGTGACGTTCGACATCGAAACCAGCCGCGACGGGCGCGAAAGCGCAACGAACCTGGCAATCGCCTGATAGCAGGCCGTGGTACTGACGGGGGGCGGTGCTTTTGCGCCGCCCTTTTTCATGCCGTCATGGCTTCGCGGCTACGGGCGGCGTGCTCTATGCCCAAGCGTAGGGCTACTGGCGTCAGCGGGGCACGCAAGCGGATTGGCGCGCTCTTGTCGGTGGGAAAGACCTGTTCGGCCAGATCTGTCGCGGTCAGTATGACAGGCAATTGTTGAATGCTTTCGCCCAGCATTCGGAACAATTTGTCACCTTCTTCGATACCTCCCAAACTGTCGCAGTCTGCGATAAGCAAACCAAAGCCCCCCGGATGGTCCATGACCATTTCGACCGCTGCATAGGTATCTTCGGCATGGCTCATTCCGGCACCTAGACCCGACAGCCGGATCGCCATTGTTTCGATCTCGGACAAGTCGGCTGCGGAAAGATAAACGACCCGCATCGGTCGGGCCACCCAGATTGAATCTTCAGCGAAATTCCGGACCAGTTGCATCTTGTTACCGCTTTCAGACATCCCCTGAGCCGACTTAGCGGGGTAAAATGGCCGAAATGCGATGGGTTTGGGACGGTTTCGGGCCTTAATCCGGTCAATGAAGAAATGCTCAGGATAAGTCTTGGGCGACCATCTCGGCCCCGCGCCAGCCCATCAGGATCGCCGGAGCATTGGTATTGCCACCGATGAGGGTGGGAAAGGCCGAGGCGTCGATGACACGCAGGCCTTGGATGCCATGAACCCGCAGCCTTGGGTCGGTGACCGATGTTGCCGGATCGGTGCCCATGCGGGCGGTACAGGAGGGGTGATAAACCGTGCCGGAACGGCGGCGGAAGTCGTCGATCAGGGCTTCGTCGGATCGGACGGCGGCGCCGGGGCGCAGTTCTTGTTTGATGAGCTGGGCCAGCGGGGGCTGGGCGGCCAGATGGCGCAGGTATTTCACCGCCAGCAGCATTTCGGCGATATCGTGGTCGGTGGAAAAGGCATTTGCGGTGATGGTGGGATGGGCCAGCGGATCGGGGGATTTCAGGCGGATATGCCCGCGCGATGTGGGGCGGCAGTTCGACAGGCCAAGGGAAAGGCCGGGGAAGGGATCGGGGCTTAGGACCGGGCGTTCCCCCGCCTTGGGCAGCAGGGTGGAAAAGGCCTGCATGTACAGCTGCATATTGGGGCGGGGCAGGTGGGCTTCGGTGCGGAAAAAGCCACCCGCATGGTTGATGGATTTGGAAAGCGGGCCTTGGCCGAGGAAGACATATTGCATCCCGGCCAACAGCTTACCCCACCAGGGACGCAGGGCCTGATTGTAGGTGGGGACGGTCATTTCCCAAGTGTAGTTGATGCCCTGATGGTCGGCGAGATGGTCGCCGACGTTCGGGTTGTTTTGAATCACCGGGATGCCCAGCGATTGCAAAAGCCCCCCGGGGCCGATGCCCGACAATTGCAGCAATTGCGGCGAATTGATCGCCCCGCCCGACAGGATCACTTCGGCGTTCGCGCGGATGACTTGAAGCCCCGCCGTCGTCTGCACCTCGACCCCGGTGGCGCGGCCCTGTTCAATTACCAAACGAGTCACCTGCGTCTTTGTCATCACCCGCAGATTGGGGTGGCGCATTGCAGGGCGCAGAAAGGCGCGGGCCGTGGAATTGCGCCGGGCCCCCTTGATTGTCATCTGATAGTGACCGGCACCTTCCTGTTCGGCCCCGTTGAAATCGGGGTTCAGGGGCAGACCGGCGCTTTCGCAAGCCGCAAGATAGTTGCCCACAAGCGGATGCAGCCCGGTGCGGTTCGCCGCGATGTGCAAAGGCCCACCTTGACCGCGCCAAGCGTCAGCGCCTGCCTCGTTGTCCTCCAAAGCGCGATAGGCGGGTAGAACCTCATCCCAGCCCCAGCCGGGGGCGATCTGACCCCAATCATCGTAATCGGCCTTGTGCCCCCGGATCCAGACCATCGCGTTGATGGAGGAGGAGCCGCCCAACAGCCGCCCCCTTGGCCAGTGATCACTTTGTCCTGCCAGCCCCGGATCGGGTTCCGTGCGATACATCCAATTGACGGCAGGGTTGTAGAACAGCTTGCCATAGCCCAGCGGCAGGTTGACGTAAAAGCGGCGGTCGGTGCCCCCGGCCTCGATCAGCAGAACCCGCAGTTTGGGATTTTCCGACAGACGGTTCGCCAACACGCAACCCGCGCTGCCCGCACCCACGATGATGATGTCGGCCTGTTCCATTGCGCCAATTTAGCGGGGCGCCGCCGCTATCCTTGCCAAGCCGCGACAAAAGCCGTCGCTATTCGGTCTTTGCCCGATCCACATGACCAAGGTCACGATCCGGCCAGATCACATCGCGGATCTTTTGCTTGATCACCTTCGCCTCGGGAAAGCCGCCATCCGCCTTGCGATCCCAGATCAGTTCCCCATTCAGATGGATCAGGTAAATTCCCCCGGTGCCCGGCACCAAGGTCACTTCGCCCAAATCCTGCCCAAAGGTCTGCAACAACTCCTGCGCCATCCAGGCGGCCCGCAGCATCCAGTTGCATTGGCTGCAATAGGTGATGCGGACCTTGGGGCCTTCGCCTACCAATGGCTGACCCGTTGCAGGGCGGCGATGTCAAAGGCGTTCTTGCCCAGAACCTCTTTCGCCCAATCATATTCTTCGGGCGTTGCCCGCCGGTCGCGGTGTAGCATATAGGCCGAAGCGCGGGCCGGGTTGCCAATCAACAAGGTGCGCCCATCCGGCGAACGATCAATCACCCAGTAATCGCCATATTGGATCAGCCCATCATAGCGCGATGTCTGATAGCCCGCCAAATCGGCAATACCGGCGAAGCGGATGGTCTGGCCATTCTTGACGCATTGGAAGGTGATGCTGACATGGCCCGCATCCACCGTTGCCAGATTGGCGGTCATATGGCTGCAACCGTCATCCTGCCTTGTGGGCATATTGGCGGTCACGAACCATTGGCCCGAAATACTGTCCGCCGACATGCGTTGCAGATGGAACGGGTCGTCCACATCGTCGTAAACCCGCACATAGGGATAGCCGCAGGCCGAAAGGGCTAGAAAGGCACAAGTCATGACAAGGTTCAGACGTTTCATCGGGCACCTTTGGCGGTCAGGGCGTTGCATTCGGCCCTGACCATCCTTCACTTGGCGTCTATCCTCAAGCCCCTTCGGCATAAATTCAGACAGGGGCCAGCAGGCCACGACCTTTCAGCAACGCCTCGACCCCCGGCATACGCCCCCGGAATTGTAGATACAGTGCCTCGGCATCCTGTGAACCGCCTGCCGACAGAATGAATTTCTCCAGCTTGGCGGCGGTTTCGGGGTCAAAAGCATCGCCCCTCTCCTCGAACGCGGCAAAAGCATCGGCATCCATCACCTCGGACCACATGTAGCTGTAATAGCCCGAGGAATAGCCGTCGCCCGAAAAGACATGCGCAAAATGCGGCGTCGCGTGGCGCATCGGAATGGCCCTAGGCAGCCCCATTTCTGCCAGAACCTCCGCCTGTTTCTGCATCGGATCTGCGGGGGCGGGGCCCTCATGAAAGGCTAGATCCACCATCGCCGAGGACACGAACTCCACCGTCGCAAAGCCTTGGTCATAGGTTCCAGCGGCCAGCAGACGGTCCAGCATATCCTTGGGCATCGCCTCGCCCGTCGCATGATGGCGGGCGTGTTGGGCCAGCACTTCGGGCACTTCCAACCAGTGTTCATAAAGCTGGCTGGGCAGTTCGACGAAATCGCGGGCGACGGATGTGCCGCTGATGAAACCATAGGTCACATCTGACAGTATCTGATGCAAAGCATGGCCGAATTCGTGGAACAGCGTCCGCGCATCATCATAGGACAAAAGGCAGGGATCACCTTTGGCAAAGTTGCAGACATTCACCACGATGGGCCGCTGATCACCGCCCAGTTTCCGCTGTGACCGCATGGCTGAACACCAAGCGCCGGAACGTTTCGACGACCGCGCAAAGTAATCGCCCAAGAACACCGCCACATGCTCCCCCTTGCGTGTCACTTCCCAACCCCGCACGTCGGGATGATAGAAGGGGCCGTCCAATTCCCGAAACTCCAACCCGAACAGCCGGTTCGCGCAATCGAACTGGGCGGCCAGCATCGCGTTCAGCGACAGGTACGGCTTCAACGCCGCCTCATCCAGATCATGCTCTGCTTTCCGCCGCTTTTCGGAATAGTAGCGCCAGTCCCAAGGCTCCAGCGGGCCGCTGATCCCGTCCGCGTGCAACATCTTTTCCAAGATCGCGGCATCCACATTCGCCCGCGCCTTGGCCGGTTCCCAGACCCGCATCAGCAGATTACGCACGGCCGCAGGCGTCTTTGCCATCTCCGGCTCCAGCTTGAAATCGGCAAAGCTGGCAAAGCCCAACAGCGCTGCCCGTTCCGCCCGCAAGGCGAGAATTTCGGTCACGATGCCCCGATTGTCATGTTCATTGCCGTTTTCGCCGCGCGCGACCCAAGCACGCCATGCCTTTTCCCGCAGATCACGCCGCGGGCTGAATTGCAGAAACGGCGTAATCAGCGAACGGTTCAACGTGATCACGGCCCCCAATCCGCGCTCCGCCCCTGCCGCTTTGGCCGCATCCACCACGAAACCCGGCAGACCCGCCAGATCGGCGTCCGAAACCGCCATGAACCAACCGCGTTCCTCGGCCAAAAGGTTCTGGCTAAAGGCCGTTCCCAAGACCGCCAGCCGCGCCATCAGCGCCGTCATCCGTTCGGATTCCGTCCCCGTCAGCCGCGCCCCCGCCCGCAGGAACATCTGGCGATACAGTTCCAGAACCCGCAGTTCCTCGCCCACAATCCCCTGCGCCTCGCGGCTTTCCCACAGCGATTCGATCCGCTGGAACAGCGCCTTGTTGTTTGTGATCTCGGACGAATAGGCGCTCATCTTCGGCGCCAATTCCCGCATCAGCGCCTCGCGCGCTTCGGTGCTGTCGGCACTGGCCAGATTGTAGAACACCCCGGAAACCCGGTCCAGCAGACCATCGGCCTGTTCCATCGCGGCAATCGTGTTGGCGAATGTCGGGGCTTCGGCCTGATCCGCAATCGCGGCAATCGCCGCCCGCGCCTCGACCAGCGCCTGATCAAAGGCGCTGCCAAAATCCTCATCCTGCAAGGCGGCAAAGGGCGGCAGACCGAAGGGGCTGTTCCAAGGTTCCAAGAGGGCATTGACCATCGCAAATCTCCTTTGGCGGGCAGACTAGGCGGCAAATCCGCGATGGTCCAGACCACCTCAGGCAGCCGTCGGTTGTCCTGGCTCCACCATTGCCTCGGCGCATGCGCGCAGCATTTCGGTGCCATAGGCGATCTGCGCCTTCAATTCGGCCATTCGCCCTTCCATTTCGGTCCGGTCCCGCTCCATCTCGGCCAGCCGCTTGGTCGCCAGCCGCTGCGCCATTTCCAGTTGCAACCGTTCATCCCGCGTCTTGTCATAGACCTCCAGCAATTGCCGGATCTGTTCCAGACTGAAACCCAGCCGCTTGCCCCGCTCAATCAGCGTCATCCGCGCCCGGTCCCGCCGGGTGAACAGTCTTTTCTGCCCCTGCCGGTGCGGAAACAGCAGTTCCTTTGCTTCATAGAACCGCAGCGTCCGTGGCGTCACCTGATACAGATTGCACATTTCGCGGATTGTCATTGTCTCGGTCAAAACCGGGCGTATCGTCATATTCATGCGTCCCAAATCCTTCGCTCAAGGGTGAAGGCAGGCTAGCAAAAGGACTTGCCGTGACGGAACCGGGGGCAACCCGCATTACACCTTGGGTTTAGGCGCGTCGGCCAGCAGTTCAGCCACCGCCGTCGCGCGCAACTGCCGCAATTCATCCAGATCGGTGTTCAAACGTGCAATCTCGGCCTCGATCGCCGACATCCGTTCATTCGCCCCTTCGACAAAGCTGCGCAGCTGCACCTTTTTGCCCCGCTTTTGATACATCTCCAGCCAGCGTCGAATCTCTTCCAGCCCAAAGCCAAATCGCCGCCCCCGCAAAATCAGCGTCATCCGTGCCACTTCGCGTGGGCCATACCACCGCGCCCGCCCCGCGCGTTCCGGGGACAGCAATTCAATCTCGTCATAGTAGCGCAAGGTCCGCGGCGTCACGTCGAAACGCGCGCACATCTCTTTAAAGCTCAGTTTAGGGTTCCATTGCGTCATGCGGGGCAAATAGGGCGGCAAGCCGCCTCGATCAACCGCTGGGCCTTGCAGAAAGGCCCGATTCAGCCCACAAATCCGCTATGACCTTGACGCATGACTTGCAGCGGATCACCGCTTTTCTGACCGAATTGCCCCATGCCCGCGCCCTGTCGATGCGGGTCGAAAGCTTTGGCAATGCCAGCGCCGCGCTCTCGATGCCCTATGACACGCGCTTTGTCGGCGACCCCGCGACCGGCGTCATTCACGGCGGGGCGGTCTCGGCCCTGATGGACACGACCTGCGCCGGCGCGGTTATGGCCCATCCGGAACATCCGCTTTCGACGGCGACCATCGACCTGCGCATCGATTATATGCGCTCTGCCACCCCCGGCCAGCGCATCACCGCCCGCGCCGAATGCCACCATATCACCCGCCATGTCGCCTTTGTCCGCGCCGTGGCCTATGACGCGGATGAAACACGCCCCGTCGCCACCGCCACAGCGACCTTCACGGTGGAGCGTGCGCCATGAGCCGTGGAAAGCCCGAACCCGTCGAAGTGATCAAAGAACGCCGCGACGGCGCCTTGGCCCGGCTGACCGACGGCATTCCCTATGCTGCCTTTCTGGGCATCCGTTTTGACCGCCGAGGGGATGAGCTGACGGCGATCCTACCCTATGGTGATCATGTGCTGGGCAACCCCATGGTGCCCGCCCTACACGGTGGGGCCATCGCTGCCTTTATGGAGGTGGCGGCCGTCGTCCAACTGGGCTGGACCCAAGGTTGGGAGCGGATGGAAACCGGCGCGGAACCCTTTGCCGGACGCCTGCCGAAAACCATCGACTTTACCATCGACTATCTGCGCCCCGGCCTGCCGCGCGACATTTATGCCCGCGCCCGCATCGCCCGCGCCGGACGGCGGTTTGCGTCTGTTCATGTCGAATGCTGGCAGGACAACCGCGACCGACCCGTCGCACAGGCCGTTGGCCATTTCCTGATGCCCGATGACATCGCCGGTTGATCAGACACTCACCGACCGGCGGGTTTTGCGCATTGCGCTGCCCATTGTCCTTTCGAATGCCACCGTCCCCCTGCTGGGCGCTGTCGATACCGCCGTCGTGGGCCAGATGGGACAAGCCGCCCCCATTGGCGCGGTGGGGCTGGGGGCCATCATTCTGGCCAGCCTTTATTGGCTGTTCGGCTTTCTGCGCATGGGCACATCAGGCCTTGCCGCCCAAGCCGAAGGGGCAGGGGATCGCGTCGAAAGCGTCGCCATTCTGCTGCGCGCCTTGATGATTGCCGCCGTCACCGGTTTGGCACTGATCGCTTTGCAAGTCCCCTTGATCATGGGCGCTTTCGCCTTGGCCCCGGCGAGCGGCGAAGTGGAAAGCCTGGCCCAGACCTATCTGGCGATCCGTATCTGGGGGGCCCCGGCCACGATTGCCACCTATGCCCTGACCGGCTGGCTTGTCGCACGGGAAAGAACGGCCGGAATCCTTTGGCTGCAACTTTGGACCAATGGCGTGAACATTGCCTTGGACCTGTGGTTTGTGCTGGGTCTGGGCTGGGGCGTCGAAGGTGTGGCCATTGCCACGCTTATCGCGGAATACTCCGGGCTTTTGCTGGCGCTGTTCCTCTGCCGCTCCGCCTTTCGCAGCGCAGTCCTTTGGCCCGCCCGTGCGCGTTTGGGGGACAAGGCGGCCCTCTTGCAGATGTGGGCGGTCAACGGCAATCTCATGCTGCGCAGTGTCTTGTTGCAGGGCAGTTTCACCACCTTCATGTTTCTGGGCGCCGGGTTCGGCGATGTCACCCTTGCCGCCAATCAGGTGCTTTTGCAGTTCCTAGAAATCACCGCCTATGCTTTGGACGGTCTCTCGCTGCCGAGACACTGGTGGGCCAAGCCGTTGGCGCGCGACGGGCGTCACAGGTGCGGCAGGCGACGGTGCTCAGCGGAAAGTGGGGCGCGCTGGGCGCGGTGCTTTTGGGCGTCGTCTTTCTGGCGCTCGGCCCGCAGATCATTGACCTGATGGCCAAAGCGCCCGAGGTGCAGGCCGAAGCGCGGCAGTATCTGCCTTGGCTGATCATAGCGCCCCTGATCGGCATTGCCAGTTGGATTCTGGATGGCGTGTTCATCGGGGCCACCCTGACCCGCGAAATGCGCCGCTGTATGCTGCTGGCCGTCGCGATTTATGCCGCCTCTTTGCTGATCTTGCTGCCCTTGCTGGGCAATCACGGGCTTTGGGCCGCGCTGATGGTGCTGAATTTGGCACGCGGGGTAACGATGGCCTGGGCCTATCCCGCCGCCGAACGCGCCGCCGCCTGACCGCTTGCGGTGGGGCGCGTCACTGGCTATATGACCCGCAGCGCGGGTGTTGTGTAATGGTAAGACCCTAGCCTTCCAAGCTAGAGACACGGGTTCGATTCCCGTCACCCGCTCCAAATCCCTCTCAACTTCCACTCACCCTGTTCTGGGTAAGACTTTTTGCCAGCTTGACTTGCAATCTGGACGTGTTTCAATTTCCCTATGTCTCAATTGGAGGATGTCATGAGTGCGACATTGGACATTGGTGATGTGGTCCAACTGCGTTCGGGCGGGCCTTGGATGACGGTCAGCGATCTGGACCGGGACCGCACGGGACACAAGCGGGTGCATTGCACTTGGGTTGATGGCCGCAGCCAAAAATTCCGCATCTATAGGCCCGCCGTTCTGGAAAAGCTGAACGAATAAGGCCGCAATCCCGATTTTGTTGAACCAGACTTGATCTCTTGATCCGGGAAATCCTGCTATCCTGCGACGGAAAGCGCCGCTGGGCGCGTTTTGAATGCTGAACCAGCCAAGAGGCCAGCGATGCAGGACGATTCCCACGACCACGACCACGACAAGGGCCTTGCCCATGATCTGCCCCGCATGATCGGGCGGCGGCGCATGCTGGCCCTGACGGCGGGTGTTCTGGCGGCGGGTGGCGGGCTTTGGCTTTCGCGCGGTCTGGCGGGGGAACAGGTCTTGTCGGCCAGCGGGGCCGATGGTTTGGTCTGCGTCAAGCCGCCATCCGAAACAGCCGGGCCCTATCCCGCCGATGGCACCAATGTCCGGGATGGCCAGACCGTGAATGCCTTGGCCGAAAGCGGTGTCCAGCGGGTCGATATGCGACCCAGTTTTGGCCCCTACAAGGGGGGCGTCGATGGCGTCGCTCTGGATCTGACCCTGACGCTTGTCGATGTAAACGCCGCCTGTGCCCCCCTCGCAGGCCGCGCGATCTATCTTTGGCATTGCGATACGGCGGGGCGCTATTCACTTTATGATGTGCCCGATCAGAACTGGCTGCGGGCTGTCGGTGTGACCGACGCGGCGGGACAGGCGCATTTCACCACCATCTTCCCCGGCTGCTATGACGGCCGCTATCCCCATATGCATTTTGAAATCTTCGCCTCGCCCGAGGCCGCCATCAGCGGCAAGGCCAGCCTGCTGACCGCTCAACTGGCCATGCCCGAGACGGCCTGCAAAGCCGTCTATGCCGATGCGCGTTATGGCGGCAGTCTGGACCGGCTGGCCCGCAGCGGTCTGGCACGCGACATGGTGTTTGCCGACAACGCCCCCGAGCAACTGGCGGCCCAAACCCTGACCATCACCGGCGATCCCGCTAGCGGGCTGGCGGGAAGCGTGATGGTAGGGCTGGGTTAGCCCCTAACCCACAATCTGGAAATGGCTGGCGTTGATGGCCAGCCCATCGTCCAGCACCGCCACCAACACCTTGGCGGCCGCGCCTGATCCGTCGCGGTCGTACCAAAGCTGGCCTGTGGCCGCGTCATACAGGATCCGATGGGCCGCCGTTGTCGCATTGGCCCCGGAACGAAAGGCCGCATTGGCCAGATTGCCGGGGGCGGCCAAGGCTGTGAAGGCATCGTTGTCCAAAAGGATCCGGTCCACGGCGACGCTAAAGTCGCCAATGTTGTCATGCACCCCGTCAACCGCCGGAGTTGCAAACAGAAAGCGATCCGCCCCCGTCCCACCCACCAGAATGTCGCCCCCAGCCCCACCCGACAAAAGGTCGTTGCTGTTGTCACCGAACAGCTGATCCGACCCCGCCCCGCCATAAAGACTGTCGCGCCCATCGCTGCCCTGCAGATTGTCCGCCCCCGCCGCACCAAACAGTTTGTCGTGCCCCAGGCCGCCAAGGGCGGAATCGTTGCCCTTGCCGCCGAACAGCTGATCCGCCCCAAGATCCCCTGCCAGCGTATCGCCCCCGCCGCCGCCATAGACGCTGTCATTGCCATTCATAGCGATCAGCACGTCACCAAAGCCCGTGCCCAGCATCCGGTCGTTGCCGCCCAAAAAGGCGTTATGAAAAGCCTGCTGATCCGAAGCATCCAGCGCATCGAACAGATCTTTTGCCTGAAGGTTCCAGTTGTCGATGGTCCAAAGCGTGTTCCCTGACGCCTTGAGCTTCATGATCATGCTGTCCAACTCCCCCGAAATCGGCGCAGGGAAGGGAATGGGGAAACCCGGCTTGAAGCCATAGGTCAGCCCCGACCCGCTCATCGTCGTCACAGTGGCGTCGGTGATGACGGTGAACTTGGTCGCCGTCATCTTGAAATTCACCAGATCGTCAAACAACGCCGAAAGATATTCCGAACTGCTTGCGCCTGTACCGGGGGCAAATGAAAAATAGCGGATGGTGGGCATGGCTTGCTCCTCGCTGAAGAAATGATCAAACTTGATCGAAGAAGGCCCCAGCAGAATAAGGGGATTGTGGTCACACTGTCATCAGGGAACATCGGCCTGCAAAGCCCAGACCCTCGCCCGTTCAAATGGCATTGCCGGGGGGCAAGCGTCTTGCAGATGACGCCGCATGAGCTGGCGGAGACCGATTTTCGCAAAACCCGCCAGTCCCGCGAAAATCAGCGCGCCTTTGTTCAGCCGGCGCTGAAGGAAAGGCGCGCTGATCCCGAGAGTTTAGTCTAGGATCTGGAAATGTGCCCGGGTGAGTGCCAGGCCATCATCCATGGCCGCCAGCAAGACTTTGGCCGCAGCGCCGGATCCGTCGCGATCATAATATAGATGGCCCGAAGCCGCGTCGTAGACGATCCGTTGGCTCAAGGTCGTCGCATCGGTCCCCAGCCGGAACTGCCCGGCGCGCAAAGTCCCCGCCGCTCCAAGAGCCGCGAAAGCATCATTGTCCAGCAAGATTTTGTCCGCCGCCGTGTTGAAATCACCGATGTTGTCCAGCACGCCGTCAATGGCGGCTGTGTTGAACAGGAAGCGATCTGACCCGATGCCGCCGTTCATCACATCGCCCCCCGCGCCGCCGACCAAGAGGTCATTGCCCGTTTCGCCTGCCAACTGATCATTGCCGGCCCCGCCGTACAAACTGTCGTTCCCATTGCCACCGGAAACGGCATCTATGGCCTTACCGCTTTTGATGATGTCGTGACCGCTCATCCCGGTCAGTGCGTCCGAAAACCCCGTTCCAAAGATACGGTCATTGCCGCCCAGAAACACGTTGAAGAACGCCAATTCGTCCTCATCCTCGAAGGCATCGAACATCCTTTTGGCTTTGGCGTCCCAGTTTTCAATAGTGAAGATGATCTTGTTGCTGCTGTCGTTCAACTTCATCGTGAGGCTGTCTAGGTCGCCCTTGAAAGGGACTGGAAAGGGATAGCCTGCCTCAAAGGCATATCCCAGCTCTGTTCCTGCAAGCGTCGATTTGACCTGAGATGATGTGATCGTCAGGGCGGTGTCAGTCAAACGGAAGGCGGTGACGCCGCCGAAAAGCGCCGTCAGAAAGGTAAAGGTATTGGCCCCTTGGCCCGCGGCTGGGGAGAAGTAACGGATGACGGCCATGATTATGGCTCCTTACATATTGGTTGAAAAGCTATTGGCGTATCAAGACTACTACTGCCGTAATTCTACGGCGAGATGGCAAAACTGTCATCTGAAAGTTAACCAATTGGCGACGTGGTTTAGGCCGGGGCCAAGCTTTTCTCGAAAAACACCCGATCAAACCCGTCCTCAACACCCCGCCCCGTCTCGACATAGCCAAGGTGCGGATAGATCGCCAAGTTTTCCACCATCTTTGCATTGGTGCAAAGCGTCACCTTGGCCAGCCCCTCGGCCCGCGTCTTATCTTCGCAGCAGGCGACTAGCTTTTTGCCAACACCCCGCCCCGCCGCTGTGGGCAAAACGGCCAACGCATCCAGCAGCATCTGGTCGCCCTGCGGGAAAAACGTGACATAGCCCACCACATGGCCCAAGGGATCGGTCGCCACCCGGATCTGCCCCGCCGCGATCTGCCCGGCAAAATCAGCATCCATCGGGGCCGGTCTGCGCCCGATCCGTTCGACATAGGGCGCAAAGGCGGCTTCGACACAGCGGCGCAAAACCGCTTCATCTGCCGCCACGGCTTGCCGGATAAGGGTCAACTACAGATTGTCCGCCTGTGGCATGCCCAGAACATGAAACCCTCCATCCACCCGGATCACCTCGCCCGTTGTGCAGGCCCCCGCATCCGACGCAAGGTAAACCGCCGTCCCGCCAATCGCCTCCAGCGTCGCATTGGCCCGCAGCGGCGCATTCGCTTCGGTATGTCGGAAGGTCGCACGCGCGCCACCAATGGCCGCGCCCGCCAGCGTTTTCATCGGGCCGGGGCTGATCGCGTTCACGCGAATATTCTGTGGCCCAAGATCATTCGCCAGATAGCGCACTGAGGATTCCAGCGCGGCCTTGGCCACGCCCATCACATTGTAATTCGGCGTCACCCGGTTCGACCCTTGGAAGGTCAGCGTGATCAGACTGCCGCCGTTCGGCATCAGCTCCGCCGCCCGCCGCGACACGTCGATGAAGGAAAAGCAGGAAATCGTCAGTGAATTCTTGAAATTCTCGCGGCTTGTGTTGATGAAACGCCCCGTCAATTCGTTCTTGTCGGAAAAGGCGATGGCATGGACCAGAAAGTCGATGCTGCCCCAACGGTCCTTCAGCGCCGTAAAGCAGGCCCCCAAGGATTCATCATTGTTCACATCGACATCGACCAGAAAATTCGACCCGACAGAAGCCGCCAAGGGCTGCACCCGGCTGCCGAACGCCTCGCCCTGATAGGAAAAGGCCAGTTCGGCCCCCTGATCGGCCAAGGCTTTCGCAATGCCCCAGGCGATGGACCGTTCATTGGCCACGCCCATGACCAGCCCGCGTTTGCCCTGCATGGAACTTGTCATGCTTTGCCCCTTAATTCGTATACTTGCTCATCACCAAGGTCGCATTGGTGCCGCCGAAGCCAAAGGAATTCGACAGAACGCTGTCAATATCGACCCCGTCGCGCATCGTCGTCACGATTTCCGAAGGGTCCAGCGCCGGATCCAAGGTGGTGACATTGGCCGAGGCCGCGATAAAGCCCTTGTTCATCATGATCAGCGAATAGATCGCCTCCCACACGCCCGCGCCACCCAAGGCATGGCCCGTCAGCGACTTGGTCGAGGCTATCGGCGGGGTGTTCCCCTTGCCAAAGACGCGGCGGATCGCTTCCACCTCGGTCACGTCGCCGACCATCGTGCTGGTGCCGTGGCTGTTGATATAGTCGATCTTGCGGCCCCGCGGCAGCGTTGACAGCGCCAGCTTCATAGCCCGTTCACCACCCTCGCCCGAGGGAGCAACCATGTCATACCCGTCCGAGGTCGCGCCATAGCCCGTCACCTCGCCGTAAATCTTGGCCCCCCGCGCCAGCGCGTGGTTCAGCTCCTCCAGAACCACCACACCGCCGCCGCCCGCAATCACGAAACCGTCGCGTGTCGCGTCATAGGTCCGGCTCGCGGTCGTCGGCGCATCGTTGTATTTCGACGACATCGCCCCCATCGCGTCGAACAGGCAGGACAGCGTCCAGTCCAGTTCCTCCCCCCCGCCCGCAAAGACGATGTCCTGCTTGCCCATCTGGATCAGTTCGGTCCCGTTGCCGATGCAATGCGCGCTGGTGGAACAGGCGCTGGTGATCGAATAGTTCACACCCTTGATCTTGAACGGCGTGGCCAAGCAGGCCGAGTTCGTCGACGACATGCCCTTGGTCACGCCGAAAGGCCCGATCCGTTTCGGCGCACCGCTTTCGCGGACGATGTTGTGCGCCTTGAAGAAAGACTTCGTCGAAGGCCCACCCGACCCCATGATCAGCCCGGTGCGTTCGTTGGAGATATCCGATGGGTCCAGCCCAGAATCTTCAATCGCCTGCCGCATGGCGATGAAATTGTAAGCCGCGCCATCGCCCATGAAACGCAGGTCGCGCTTGTCGATGTTGTCTTCCAACACGATCTGCGGCTGGCCGTGAACCTGACAGCGGAACCCATGTTCGGCATAGTCTGGGGCAAAGACGATGCCCGACTTGCCGGCGCGAAGGCTCGCCTCTACCTCGGCGACATTGTTGCCGATGGACGAAACGATACCCATCCCAGTGATGACGACGCGGCGCATGGCGGCCTCCACAAGATCATTTTGGCTTGTTTAGGCGAGTGGCGGCGAGGGGGCAAGCGGATAGGCAGGGCGCGCGTATGCCTCTTGGTTGCCCGGCAGCGGCTGATAGTGGCGCATTTCCTGAATCATCGGAATGTAGGGGCGGATATGGCCCAATAACTCCCTGAAAATAGCACTGCCGCGAAAGCCTTCCAGATGGTCCTGTTTTGATGTCCATTCGATGCGCAGGATGAACTGCGACGGATCGTCCACGCATTGGCTGATTTCGAAACCCAAGGCGAAGGGCGATTGCCGCAGAACCTGCCCCGCTTTGTCATAGTCCTGCACAAAGGCTGCGACCTGTTCGGGGGGAATGGCATAGCGCAGATATTCGACGATCATTTTGTTCCTTTCGGGATATAGGGCCCGCCCGTTTCGCCCCAGCCCCAGCGCGGCATTTCGGCATGTGGGTTCACCTTGGCCCCCGGCTGCGCATTGATCACGGCCAGCCGTGAGCCCCATTCCAGATAGCCGACAGGGGCGGACGCAAATTCCGGGTCTTGCGGCGCGTCGGATTGACCGTAGCAATCCAGCAAAAGGCTGATCCGGCGGCGCCTTTGGGTCTCTGTCAGATGGCGGTTCAGATGGTGGCGCACCATTTCAGGATGGCCGCCATGCTGTTCGGAATAGGTCTTCGGTCCGCCAAAAACCTCGGCGATAAAGGCCGCCACATGGGCGGGGTGGTCCGGATTCATGTCCGCAAAAATTGGGGCGAGTTCAGCATCTTGCTGCACGCGCCGGTAAAATTCGGCGGTCAGCCGTTCCAGCGTTTCAATCCCGCCGATCCAATCATAGAGTGTGGGCGCTGGCATGGTTTTCTCCCTTGCCTGGCAAGCTAATGGCGCTTCCTGCGCCCGACAAGGAGTTACCAAAAGGTGACGAGTCCCCGCCCCGACGAAAAGCTGCTGCACTGCCCCGCCTTGGTGGCGACCCGTGTGATTGCAGGCAAATGGAAGACGCGCGTGCTGTGGCTGCTGCGCGAAAGACCGCACCATTTTGGCGAACTGAAGGGGCGGCTGCCGGGGGTGTCGGCCAAGGTTCTGGCGGAACAGTTGCAGCAGTTGGAAAGGGATGGGCTGATCCAAGGCCAAGCAGAGCTGCGGGGCGGGGTGAGTTTTGTGCTATATGATTATACGCGCTATGGCCGGACGCTGATCCCGGCGCTGGATGCCTTGGGGACGTGGGGGCTGGAACATGCGGCGTGGGAAACAGGGCGGTAGGGGCGGGCAAAAGCTGACCCCTGCGCCGTAGGCCGCGCATCGGGGCCGGATCGGTTATGCAACCGTAAGCCTCAAGCCTCGCTCAGCGCCACCTTCATATCCGTCACCTGATAGATCACCTCGCCATCCGCCTCGACCCGGCCATTCGCCACGCCCATCGTCAGCCGCCGTGTCTGGATCGCCTTGGTGAAATCGACGTAATAGGTCAGCTTCTTGCGGTCCGGCCGAACCATCCCCGTCAGCTTCACCTCGCCCACGCCCAAGGCATAGCCGCGCCCCTGCCAGCCGCGCCAGCCCAGGTTGAACCCCGTCAACTGCCAAAGCCCGTCCAGACCCAGACAGCCCGGCATGATCGGATTGCCCGGAAAATGGCAGGCAAAGAACCACAGGTCCGGATGAATATCGAATTCGGCCACCACATGGCCCTTGCCGAATTCGCCCCCATCCCCCGAAATATCGGTGATCCGGTCCATCATCAGCATCGGCGGTTCCGGCAGTTGCGCGTTCCCCGGCCCGAACAGCTCGCCCCGCGCGCATTTCAAAAGATCGTCCCGGTCAAAGTGGTTCGGAAATCCGGCCATGTGCTGCTGTCCCCTGCTTTTCCCTTCGTCTATCACCCGCGCCAAAGGGCTGGCAAGGCCGGGCGCATTTCCATTGTCGCGGGCCGGGGGCTGGCCTATATTGCCTGCCAGCACGAAGGAAGACCGATGACCCACCCGCAGGCAGATCAAGGCAGGCAAGGCGCAACATGGCTGATGCGCGGCGGCTTGCGGCCCACCCGTCAGCGGCTGGTTCTGGCCGATCTGCTGGTGGGCGACGGCTGTCACCGCCATGTCACCGCCGAAAGCCTGTTTGCGGCGGCGGAAGGTTGCGGCGAAAGGGTCAGCCTTGCGACCGTCTACAACACGCTGCGCGCCTTTTGCGAGGCAGGGCTGATGCAAGAGGTCGTGGTCGATGGCGCGAAAAGCTATTTCGACACGCGGATGGATGATCACCCGCATTTCTTCTGGGAAGACACCGGCACCCTGACCGATGCCCCGGCCGAACAGCTGGCCTTTGCCCGCCTGCCCGACCTGCCCGAAGGCACCGAACTGGCCCGCGTCGATGTGGTGATCCGTCTCCGGCGGGTGTGAACAGGTGATCTAGGATGGGCGATCGGCCCATCATCCGCCTAAAACCACTGCCCCGGCTCCATCAGGCCTAGTTCCAGCAACTGTTGGCTCGACCAGTCGCATCCCACCGAGTTCCGCCAACGAAAATCGCCAATGGCGGCGCGGCTGTCGGGGTTGACGCGCAAGGCTTTCGCCGCGCGAAAAGACAGGCTGGCGGCGGTCACATTGTTGTGCCAAGGGCAGGACCAAGTGTTCCGTTCCTCCTCGGACAGCGTGAAATCAGGTTGCAGGGTGATGCCAGGATCGGCGCGGAACAAGGCAATCCTGTCAATCCGACGTGCCTCCCACGGCACATGCTCCTCAAACCGCCAGCGCAGACCGCCGTAAAGATCGATCTGCCGCTCTTTTCGCGCAAAGCCCGGCGCGGGGCCTTCGCGTTGCAGAGCATAATAGCCTGTCGCATCAAGCAAAGCACCTTCACGCGCCACTCCTTGCGGATGGGCCCCAAGGTCGCCCGCGTAAAGGTCGACGACCGTCACCGGCATTGCAAAACGCCGCTCTTCGCCGTGAAAGGTGCAAAGCTCGCCTACGGTGCGGGTTTCAACAAAGGGATAGAACAGGTATTCAGCATTATAGCCTGCAAACATCCACTGACCCGGACAGGCTGCGATCAGGGCATTCGCCGCCACCATCATCGCTCGATCGGCCAGAACCGGGTGATGCACCACCGCCACCCGTGCCGGATCGGGGTTGGTCACGGCCTCATCCACATCGACCAAAAGGATCAGATGGCGAAAACCGCAGGCCAGATGGTGCCGGATCGTGCTGTCCAACTCGACCCCATCCTCGGCAAGGATCAGGGCGATGGGGCCTTTCAAGCCCTTTCCGGGGCCGGAGAGATAGGCATCCAGATTGCTGTGGCGGATATCGGCATTCATCCCCCCTATCTGCCTTGGACCGCGTGCCCCGTCAAACCCGCTTTGTTGCGGTGGGGGGCGGCTGGGTGTAGAAGGCGGGCCGAATGCGAAAGGCGGGCAGCATGACCGAGGCCAAAAAGCTGTTCATCAAGACCTATGGTTGCCAGATGAACGTCTATGACAGCGAACGCATGGCGCAGGCCATGGGGGCCGAAGGCTATGTGCTGACCGAGGTGCAGGAAGACGCCGATATGGTGCTGCTGAACACCTGCCATATCCGCGAAAAGGCGTCGGAAAAGCTGTATTCCGATCTGGGTCGGCTGAAGCCGCTGAAAGCGGCGCGGCCTGATCTGAAGGTGGGGGTGGCGGGGTGCGTGGCGCAGGCGGAAGGCGATGAAATCATCCGGCGGATGCCATTAGTCGATATCGTCGTCGGCCCGCAGGCCTATCACCGCCTGCCGCAACTGGTGCGCCAAGGGGGCAGCGCCGTCGATACGGAATTCCCGGCAGAGGACAAGTTTGACCATCTGCCAGAGCGCAAGACCGAGGGGCGGCCGACCGCCTTTCTGACGGTGCAGGAAGGCTGCGACAAGTTCTGCGCCTTTTGCGTGGTGCCCTATACTCGTGGGGCCGAAGTCAGCCGCCCGGTTGAGCGTCTGCTGAAAGAAGCGCGGGATCTGGTGGCCAAGGGGGTGCGGGACATCAGCCTTCTGGGGCAGAATGTGAACGCCTATCACGGGCAGGGGCCGGATGGCGATTGGACGCTTTCGCGCCTTTTGCGGGAAATGGCGGCCATTCCGGGGCTGGACCGCCTGCGCTATACCACCAGCCATCCGAACGATATGGATGATGACCTGATCGCCGCCCATGGCGATCTGCCCGCCCTGATGCCCTATCTGCATCTGCCGGTGCAATCGGGCAGCGACCGCATCCTCAAGGCGATGAACCGCAAACATACGGCTGAACAATATCTGCGCCTGATCGAACGCCTGCGCGCCGCCCGGCCTGACCTTATCTTTTCGTCGGATTTCATCGTCGGCTTCCCCGGCGAAAGTGATGCCGACCATCAGGCGACGCTTGATTTGATCCGCGCTGTGAACTTCGGCTCGGCCTATTCTTTCAAATACTCCGCCCGCCCCGGCACCCCTGCCGCCGAAAAGGCACCCGTCGAGGATGAGGTGTCCGATGCCCGCCTACAGGAATTGCAAGCCCTGATCACCGCCCAGCAAAGGGCCACCCAAGAGGCGATGGTGGGGCGCGTTGTCCATGTGCTTTACGAAAAGGTGGGGCGTAAAGAGGGGCAGATGCTGGGCAAGTCAGACCATCTTCATGCGGTGCATGTCGACGATCCCACCGGGCGAATCGGTCAGATGGCACGTGTCAAGATCACCGCCAGCATGACGAATTCCCTCAGTGCCGTGCCCGTTACAGGTTGAAAAAATGGCGCGCACAGGCCTGATCCGGTTCGAAAATGTCAATTTTCGACGGATTCTGCTTTACCTGAAGCCCTGAATTCGCGACCTATCGCAGCCAGAACTGTTTTTAGGTGCTGCATGATTGATGTCGTTCGTTCTGCGCTGGCGGCGCTTGCTGCCACGACCCTGCTTCTTGCGGGCACGGTCGCCCCGGTGCAAGCCGAGCGGGTGGTGGGTGTCATCAATTGGGGCATCTGGATCGATAACGACGGCTGCCAGCATTACTGGGCCGATGGCGGGCTTGAGGGCTATATGGTCCCCCGTCTCAACCCGGCGACCGGTCATGGCGTCTGCTATCAGAAAAAGATCTGCCTCAGCCTGCCCGTGGCCGAGGCATTTGGCAGCAAGGATGACCTCCGCCCTGGCATCGCAACCTTCTTGCGCGGCTTTTTCGATGCGACGGGCGCGGCGGGCTATGCAGCAACGGTGGTGATCGCCGATCCGTCGCCCAGCGTCCAGCACATCCGTCTGTCCCAGCGTCGCCATGAAACCGTCGGCGCGATGATCGGCCGGGTGGGCGAACGCCCGCAGAACGGCAGCATCCCGCCCTTGGCGCAAAGCAGCGCCGCCTCGGGCGATGTCTTGCAAATTTCGTGCTTCTACTAGGGTGGTGATCATGATGAAGAAATCCGCCCTGATCCTTTTGCCCGTCCTGCTGTCCGCTTGCGTCACCGAAGGCACGGTCTGGCGTCCCACGACGCCCTCGCGCGTGGTGGCCGACGTTTGGGACGATGGCTCCAAGCCCAGCTTCCTGACCAATGGCAATGCGGCGATCGTCTATGACCCGCAGGGCTGCCAACACTGGATCATCGACGACGGCGAAGAAGGCTATTCCTCGCCCCGTTTCAACCCAGCGACGGGCCTGCCGGTCTGCGACAACCGCTATCCACCGGGCACCATCATTGGCGAGATTGAACGGCCGACCGATGAAGTCCCAGATTTTGTGCCCAACTACCAGGCCAGACCCAAATATTGATCACCTGCCACTTTTCTGTGCAGAATTGACCGGGGCGTGGAACCATCCGCGCCCCTTTGCCGTTCAAATGGGCATGTCACACCATTGTCGCTTGCAATAAGGTCAAGGGGGTCGCAATCTGAAAACATGAACGCCAGCCATAAGGAGACACCTTTGGGCATCAGCGCGCTGACCCCCCCGACCCGCCCCGATGACGTTGTCGAAACGCTGTTGGAATTCCCGGACAATCGCCTGTTGATCGACCTGTGTGGCGAATTTGACCGGAACCTCTCGCAAGTGGAACATCAATTGGGTGTTCATATCCTGCGGCGAGGAAACCGGTTGGCGGTGATCGGCGACAAGGCATCGCGTGATCAGGCATCAGGGGTCTTGCGGGGGCTATATGCGCGGCTTGAAAGCGGACGTGGCATTGTGGCCGGCGACATCGACGGCGCGCTGCGCATGGGCCAACCCATGAGCGATGTGATGGCCCCTGGCGGGGTGCCCGGCGGCGAACAGATCGAGATGTTCCGCGGCGAACGCTATGAACTGCGCACCAGGAAAAAGCCGGTCGATCCGCGGACCGAGGCGCAAAAGGCCTATGTCAAAAACCTGTTCGACCATGAACTGGCCTTTGGCATTGGACCTGCCGGGACGGGCAAGACTTATTTGGCGGTGGCAGTGGGCGTGACCATGCTGATCGCCGGGGCCGTCGAAAAGATCATCCTGTCGCGCCCTGCGGTCGAGGCGGGGGAACGGCTGGGTTTCCTTCCCGGCGACATGAAGGAAAAAGTCGATCCCTATATGCAGCCGCTTTACGACGCGCTGAACGACTTTCTGCCTGCAAAACAGGTGCAGAAGCTGATGGAGGAAAAGCGGATCGAGATTGCGCCTTTGGCCTTCATGCGCGGGCGGACTTTGGCGAATGCCTTCGTTGTGCTGGATGAGGCGCAGAATGCCACGACCATGCAGATGAAGATGTTCCTGACCCGTCTGGGCGAAGGCAGCCGCATGGTGATCACTGGCGACCGCACGCAGATCGACCTGCCACGGGGAACGGCTTCCGGCTTGCAAGATGCCGAACGGATTTTGAAGGGGGTGAAAGGCGTGACCTTCAACTACTTCACATCGAAGGATGTGGTTCGGCATCCGTTGGTCGCCCGGATCATCGACGCCTATGAAAAGGATGACGCAGCGGGAAGCTGAGTAAAGACAAGCGTCAAAGCGATGTGCTTTTCATTGGGCAAATCGCTTTGATTCTGCCAAGACCCCTCCCATGGAACCCCTAATCGACATCGTCCTCGAAGACC
The DNA here is from genome assembly GCF_014652215.1 of Neogemmobacter tilapiae. GTDB lineage: Bacteria > Pseudomonadota > Alphaproteobacteria > Rhodobacterales > Rhodobacteraceae > Neogemmobacter > Neogemmobacter tilapiae. Next base: position 113,388 of record NZ_BMYJ01000002.1, read on the forward strand.
CCCGCTGGCAGGCCCTTGGCCTTGAACTCTTGGCTGACCGCGCCGCAAGGGCCACCTTGGCCTCATTAAACTTGCCGACCGAAGGCTTTCAGATCGTCGTCATGGGCTGCGACGATGCCCGCATCGCGGCGCTCAACGCCGATCATCGCGGCAAGACGAAACCCACCAACGTGCTTTCCTGGCCCGCGGAAGAGCGCGCCCCGGACGCCGCCGGCCAAGTCCCCGAAAGCCCCGAACCGGGTGATCCCGACGATCCCGAATCGCTGGGCGACATCGCTCTGGCCTATGAAACCTGCGCCACCGAGGCCGCCGATCAGGGCAAGCCCCTGACCGACCATGTCACCCATCTGACTGTCCACGGCATCCTGCATCTGCTCGGCTATGACCACATCGACGACAAAGATGCCGAACTGATGGAAGAAACCGAGGTGCGGATACTTGCAACCTTGGGCCTTGCTGACCCATACTAGACCCGTCCGCCCCCGATTGGCGGTCGTTTTCGGATAAGGACGATGGGCAGTCAAAGCGGCGCCGATACCACTCCCTCTGGTCAGGACCAACTGGCCGATCCCCAGGAACCCGAACAGCGAAGTTTCTTTGGCCGTCTCCTCGACGCGCTTACGCCCGGGGACAGCGGTCGGGACAATCCCAATTCTTCTGCACAAGACAGCCCACAGGGCGGTGCCCAGGGTCCGGCGCCCCTGCATGGCCTAGCGAACCTGCGCAAATTGCGGGTCGATGACGTGGCCATTCCCAAGGTCGACATCATCGCCGTGCCGCTGGATGCCACCAAGGAAGAACTGGTCGAGGCTTTTCGCAAGCATGGCTTCAGCCGCGTGCCGATCTACAAGGATTCGCTCGATCATCCGCAGGGTCTGATCCTGCTGAAAGACCTGGCCCTGCAATTTGGCTTTGGCGCAGGCGGGCGTTTTTCCCTGCGCAAGATGCTGCGCCCCATCCTTTACGCGCCGCCTTCCATGCCGGTGGGCGTGCTGCTGCAAAAAATGCAGCGCGAACGCGTGCATATGGCCTTGGTCATTGATGAATACGGCGGCGTCGACGGTCTGGTCACCATCGAAGACCTGATCGAAACGGTGATTGGCGAGATTGACGATGAACATGACGAGGCGGAAACCGCGCTCTGGCGCGAGGAAAAACCGGGCGTCTGGGTGATCCAATCCACCGCGGCACTGGACGAGGTGGAAACGCTGATCGGCCAGAAACTGCGCCGGGATGAGGATGATGACGAGATTGACACCTTGGGTGGGCTGATTTTTCTGCGGGCGGGCCGTGTGCCTGCACGGGGGGAAATCGTGGCGCATGAAAGCGGCGTCGAGTTTGAAGTGATCGACGCCGATGCCCGGCGGCTGAAACGGGTGCGGCTGCGGCTGCCGGTGCCGGTGGAAGGCTGACGATGCGCCGTTGGGGCCGCCCCGCAGGGCGTCAGATGGGCTTGGCCCTGCTTGGGGGGATGCTGGCCGCCTTTGGTCAGGCCCCCATTGGTCTCTGGCCCGTCACGCTGCTGGGGCTTGGCCTGCTGATCCGCCAAGTGGCGCTGGCCGAAAATCGACCCGCGGCCCTTTGGCTGGGCTGGGCTGGCGGCCTTGGGCATTTCGCCTTGGCCATGTCCTGGATCGTCGCCCCCTTTCTGGTCGAACCCGAAACCTACGGCTGGATGGCCCCCTTTGCACTGGTCCTGATGGCCGGTGGCCTTGCCCTGTTCTGGGCTTTGGCCGCTGGACTGGCCCATGTGGCGGGGCAGGGCAGGGCCAGCCGCGCAGCCCTTTTTGCCCTGACCTTGGTTCTGGCCGAGGCCCTGCGCGGCTGGACCTTCACTGGCCTGCCTTGGGCCATGCCCGGCCATGTTTTCATCGGTTCGGCCTTTGACCAAACTGCCGCGCTAGGCGGTGCGCTGCTGCTGACCCTGCTCGCCACCGCAGTCGCGGCCTGCCCGGTGATCTGGCCCCGCACCGGCCTCTTTCCTGCGCTGGCGCTGCTGACCGCCGCCTTCACCTATGGCCAGTCGCGCCTCGCCGAACCACTCCCCGCCGATCACGGCGCAAGCCTGCGCCTTGTCCAGCCCGGCATTGATCAGGCCGCCAAATGGGATCCGGTCCAGGCCGAGGCGAATTTTGCCAGCCTCATCCGTCTGTCACGCCAAGGCGACTCCGTCCCCGATCTGGTGATCTGGCCCGAAACCGCCATCCCGTATCTGTTCGACCCCAGCATCGCCCAAGCCATCGCCCGTGGCACAGGCGGCCTGCAAGTCGCCACCGGCGCGCAGATCATCGAGGGCGATGCCGCCTATAACGCCTTGGTCGTTCTGGACGGGCAGGGGGCCTTGGCCGCCCGCTATGACAAGGCCCATCTGGTGCCCTTCGGCGAATACTTTCCCTTTGGCGATCTCGCCTATCGCTGGTTCGGCCTGCGCGCCTTTGCCGCCCAGCAGGGCTATGGCTATGCCAAGGGCCCTGGTCCCGTCTTGCTGGACCTTGGCCCCTTGGGCCATGTCCTACCGCTGATCTGCTATGAGGCCGTCTTTGCCCGTGACCTGCACGCAGCGCCCGATGGCGCCGATTGGCTGTTGCAGATCACCAACGACGCTTGGTTCGGCATCTGGCAGGGGCCGTTCCAACATTTCGATCAGGCCCGCCTCCGCGCCATTGAACAGGGCAAGCCCCTTGTCCGCGTCGGCAACACCGGCATCTCTGCCCTGATCGACGCCCGTGGCCGCGTTCTTGCCCTGCTGCCCTTGGGTGAGGTTGGCACGCTGGATGTCACCCTGCCGGGGCGGCTGGAACCCCCGCCCTATGCGCAACATGGCGACTGGCCCATCATCGGGCTTATTGCGACGCTTTTTGCGTTGATCGCGGCAAGGCTGCGGCGCGGGCCCCATTGACGCGGGCGGGCCAAGGGTTTAGCGGGGCTCATTCAGAACTGCCACAACGGCTTCCTGGCGTGGCGGGGATCATCAACGGAGCACTTCCCCAATGACTCGTTCGTCTTACGTCTTCACCTCCGAGAGCGTCTCGGAAGGTCACCCCGACAAGGTCTGTGACCGGATTTCCGATGCGGTTCTGGACGCTTTCCTGACCGAAGAACCCAATGCCCGCGTGGCCTGCGAAACCTTTGCCACGACCAACCGCGTGGTGGTTGGCGGCGAGGTGGGCCTGTCCGACCCCGCCCATCTGGCGCGGATGCAGGAACGCGTGGATGGGATCGTGCGCGATTGCGTGCGCGACATCGGCTATGAGCAGGACAAATTCCACTGGAAAACCGTGGAAGTGACCAACCTTCTGCATTCGCAATCGGCCCATATCGCCCAAGGCGTGGACCGCGACGGTGCAGGCGATCAGGGCATCATGTTCGGCTATGCGACGGACGAGACGCCCGAGCTGATGCCGGCCCCGATCCAATATGCCCATGCGATCCTGCGCAAACTGGCCGAGGTTCGCAAATCCGGGCAGGAACCCACCCTGCGCCCGGATGCGAAATCGCAACTCTCGCTGCGCTATGAAAACGGCGTCCCGGTCGAGGTGACGTCTCTGGTGCTTTCGACCCAGCACGCACTGGAAAGCCAGAGCAGTGCCGACATCCGCGCCATTGTCGAACCCCATATCCGTTCTGTCTTGCCGGATGGCTGGCTGACCGACAAAACCGAATGGTGGGTCAACCCGACCGGCACCTTCGTCATCGGTGGCCCTGATGGCGACGCAGGCCTGACCGGGCGCAAGATCATCGTCGACACCTATGGTGGTGCGGCCCCGCATGGCGGCGGTGCGTTCTCGGGCAAGGATCCGACCAAGGTGGACCGTTCGGCGGCCTATGCGGCCCGCTATCTGGCCAAGAACGTGGTCGCGGCTGGCCTTGCGAAACGCTGCTGCATTCAGGTCAGCTATGCCATCGGCGTGGCCAAACCCCTGTCGATCTATGTCGATACCTATGGCACAGCAACGGTGCCCGAGGCGCAGATCGAAAAGGCCGTGGCGCAAGCGATGGACCTGACCCCGCGCGGCATCCGCACCCATCTGGGTCTGACCCGCCCGATCTATGCCCGCACCGCCGCCTATGGCCACTTTGGCCGCGCAGCCGAGGTCGACGGTGGCTTTAGCTGGGAAAAGACCGATCTGATCGACGCCTTGCGCAAGGCGGTCTGATCCTGCAAAACGCCGTCAGGGGCTGGCCTCCTGACGGCGTTTCCATGGGAATTTGATGGATATGATGGACATTCAGGCGATGTTCAGCGGCCCAGACGGGGCCTATCGCTTTGCCCGCTGGCGCAGGCCCATTGTGCCCGTCGTCTTTGGCGTCGAAGATGCGACGCTTGCCGTGTTCAAAGGCGCGTTTCAGGCGGTCTGTCATGTCGCAGGCCATGACATGGCCGAGACCGACGCCGAAATGGGCGCGAACCTGATGGTCTTTTTCTGCCGTGATTGGGCCGAACTGGGGCAGGTTCCGGGCCTCGATCAACTGATCCCCGATCTCGCGGGTCTGGTCCGGCGGCTGACCGAGGCTGGTGCCAACCAATATCGCGGCTTCCGCCATGAAAGCGACGGGGCCATCCGCGCAGGCTTTGTTCTGCTGCGCTTGGATGACCGCATGTCTTCCATCCCCGCCGAGGTGATTGCCCTGACCCAAGCCGTGCAGGTGATCCTCCTCTGGGGCAATCAGGCCTTTGACGCATTGCCCGCGCTGACCGTGACCGAAGGCCGCGCGGTGCTTTCCCCCGACATTGCCCGCCTGATCCGCGCCGCCTATGACCGCGTGCTGCCCGATGCCTCCAACGATCCCTCGCATGCCCTCCGCCTGTCGGCACGGCTGGCCTCAAGCCCCAGCCAATAGCGCCTTCATCGCCCGCAGCGATTCAGCATCCTCGGGCCTTTCCACCAAGGTAATCGCCGATTTCCACAAGGCCCAACCGCGCGCCCTGTCCCATGTTGCCGCATCCAGCCCCACCGCCTCCTGAAACGCCCTCCGCGCCGGGGCGTCGAACATCCGCCAGGCCGCCACCAGATCGCAGGCCGGATCGCCCACCGCGCAGCAGCCAAAGTCGATCATCGCCGTCAGCCGCCCCTGATCATCCAGCAGGATGTTCCCCCAAGCGACATCGCCATGCAGCCAAACAGGCGGACCTTGCCACCTTGACGCCAAGGCCCGCTCCCAAATAGCCAAGCCTTTTCCCAGATCGAACCGATCCGCAATCCGCCCCAACCCCTCGCGTGCCCCCGCATCATAAACCGCCAGATCACCCCCCCGCAGGAAATTATGCCTCCCCGGCGGCGGCCCGCCCACCGATGGCACCCCCTGCAAAGCCTTTAGGAAGCCGCCCAATTCCCCCGCCAGACCAACGGCATCCACCACCCGAGCATCGCTCGCTGTCTCTCCTGCAATCCACCCCCGCACCGACCATGGGAAGGGATAGCCCGCCCCCGGCTGGCCCACACCCAACACCTTAGGCACCCGCACCGACAGGTGCCGCGCCAAAACAGGCAGCCATTCTGCCTCTTTCCCCACCTGATCCGCATAGCCCGCCCCGCTTGGCAGCCGCACCGACATCGCCTCCCCCAGCCGGAACGAACGGTTGTCCCAACCGTCCTCATCCACCCGCCGCAGCGGCAACCCCGCCCATTCGGGGAACTGTTCGCGCAGCAGGTCGTCCACCAGACGCTCATCAATCGCCCGCATCTTGCCCAATCCCCCATCCCCCGTTAGCCATGCAGCATGACCCATCAGCACCCAATCCGCGTCTATTACGAAGATACCGATCTGGGCGGCATCGTCTATTACGCCAATTACCTGCGCTTCATCGAAAGGGGCCGTTCCGAATGGGTTGCCTCCCTTGGCCTTGACCAACGCCAGATGCAGGCCGAACAGGGCCTTGTCTTCGCCGTCCGCAGGGTCGAGGCGGACTATCTCAAACCCGCCCATCTCTGGGATGATCTGACCGTCACCACCGCCGCCGCCCAGATCACCCCCGCCCGTATCGAACTCGATCAGGCCGTCCTGCGCGGTGCCCAGACCCTCTTTACCGCCAAAGTCACCCTCGTCTGCCTTGGCCCCGGCCACCGGCCCACCCGCCTGCCAGACACAATTCGCCGTCATCTGACGAAATAATCCGGGCGATTTTCCGCCTTTGACACAGATGTGTTGGCATTCCCCCTGAAATCGGGATAGGATAAAGGGTAATGAAGGTCGGCAAACGACCATAACATCGAGCAGGCGTATGGAAACTGATGTGATGACTGCGGCGCAGGCCGTGGATTTTTCTATGCTTGCGCTTTTTGCGCGTGCGACCCTTACCGTCAAAATCGTGATGATCATCCTGATCGGGATGTCCTTCTGGAGCTGGGCCATCGCCATCCAGAAAATCATGATGTACCGCGTGGCCAAGCGCGAGGCGGATATCTTTGACCGGGCCTTCTGGTCGGGCGAACCCTTGGACGAGCTGTTTGAAAAGCTGGGGCCGCATCCCGTTGGCGCGTCCGAAAAGATCTTTTCGGCCGGCATGACCGAATGGCGGCGCAGCCACCGTCAGGACGGGGCCTTGATCGCGGGGGCTCAGGCGCGGATTGACCGTTCGATGAATGTCGCCATCGCCAAGGAAAGCGAACGCTTGAACCGGGGCATGTCCTTCCTGGCCACCACGGGTGCCACCGCCCCCTTCATCGGGCTGTTCGGCACGGTCTGGGGCATCAAGCACGCCTTTGAACAGATTGCCGCCACCCAGAACACCAATCTTGCCACCGTGGCACCGGGGATTGCCGAGGCGCTGCTGGCCACCGGGATCGGCCTTGTCGCCGCTATTCCCGCGGTGATGCTTTACAACAAGCTGAACGCCGACAGCGAACATATCGTCGGCGGGTATGAGGCTTTTGCCGATGAATTCGCGACGATCCTGTCGCGCCAGTTGGACAGCTGATCATGGGCGCCGGTGTAGTTCAGGGTTCAGGCGGTTCGGGTCGCGGTGGCCGCCGCCGCAGGGGCCGCAGTGCGGCTATGGCCGATATCAACATCACGCCGTTTGTGGATGTGATGCTGGTTCTGATGATCATCTTCATGGTGGCAGCCCCGATGCTGACGGTGGGCGTGCCCATCGAAATGCCGGAAACGGCGGCCACGGCACTGCCGACCGAAAAAGAGCCACCCTTGGCGCTGACGATCACGGCGGATGGGCAGATTTCCATTCAGGAAACCCCTGTCCCTGATGCTGATCTGATCCCGAAACTGCGGGCCGTGGCGGCCGAGCGTGAAAACGACAAGGTCTATCTGCGCGCCGATGCCTCTGTTCCCTATGAACGCGTGGCGCAGGTGATGGGGGCCTTGAACATGGCCGGGTTCAATTCCATTGGTCTGGTGACGGATACCGACGGTCCCGCCTTTGGCGCGACCGCTGTGGACGCGAACGGGGGCTAAGGCCGGTGAGAACGGGCACGATCATCTCTGCCTCGGGTCACGTCGGGCTGATCCTTTGGGTTCTGCTGGGCGACTGGCTGTTCACCGCGCATGAGCCGGTGGAGATTCAGATGACCGATGTTTCGGTCATGTCGTCCGAGGAATTCGCGGCGCTGACCGCAGGCGACCAACCTGCCGCCCCCGCGACCGAGGTGGAAACGCCCACGCAGCCGCCGGTGGATGAGCCGCCGCCAACGCCGAAACCCCAGCCCGAGCCGCAACCCGAAGTGCCGCCCGCCGTCCTGCCCGAACCGCGCCGCGATCCTGAGCCGGTGCCCGAGGATCTGCCCGAACCCGACTCAGTGCCGGAACCCGAGCCTCTGCCCGACCCCGTTCCAGAAACCTCCACCGAACCGGAACCCGTGGTTCCCGGCCCGGTGACGGATGCGCCGGTGAATGACAATGTTAACCCAGAAATCGTGCTGGATTCGGTGGCCCCGGTGAACCCCGACGTTCGCCCCAAACCCAAGCCTTCACAGGTCGTCTCGCCCGAGGTTGTCGACGCGCCGGAAGAAGCCGCCGATGATGCCGCCACGCCGACGCCCGCCGTCAGCGAAGAGGTCGTGCCCGAAGAGCCGCCCGTCGAGGAGCCCCCGGAAGAGGTCGCCCCGGAAGACACCGGCGAGACCAATCTAACCGAAGCCAATCAGGACGACGTGGCCTCCACCCTCGCCCCCACCGCCAGCGGTCGCCCGCCTCGGCGGCCCGAACGGACAACCCCCACGGAACAGCCCGAGGAACCGACGGAACAGCCCGCGACGGAAGAACCAGCCACCGAACAACCCGCCACCGAAACTCCGGCGACCGACCCCGGCACGGAAGAACCGACCGAAGACCCCTTGGCCGACATTCTGGCCGATGTGCAGGAAGCGGGCAGCCGGACCGGGTTGGCAGGTAGCCCCATGTCTTTCAATGAGATTGACGCATTGCGGTCTGCTTTGAACGGTTGCTGGAAAATCGGCGCTGTTTCGACCGCCGCCGGGCGCACGAAAATCACGGTCTGGCTAGACCTTGACCCTGCTGGTCGTCCGGTTCCTGGCAGCCTAGTTCTGAAAAGCTATACTGACGGTGATGCCGCCTCGGCCCAGATCATGTTTGAAACGGCACGCCGGGCCATTGCGCTATGTGTTAAAAATGGCCTGCCCTTGCCGCCCGACAAATATGAAACTTGGCGCGAGTTGGAACTGAATTTCGACGCCAGCCAAGTGCTGCTGCGATAACCCGATGCCCCCGAGAAAACCAAAAGAAAGCAGACGAGGACAGCATGAACAGATTGACCCGCATCGCCGCCCTGCTGGCTCTTGCCGTCAGTGGGCTGGCCAGCACTTTAGCCCCCGTACAGGCCCGCATTTCGATTGACCTGAATGCCCCGACCCCCGAACCCATGCCCATCGCCTTGCCGATGTTCCTCGCCGAAAACGGCGAAGCGCAGCAATATGCCCAAGCACTGACGCAGGTCATCCAAGCCGATCTCGAAGGCACCGGCTTTTTCCGCGCCATCCCTGAAAACGCCCATATCAGCCGCATCAGCAACTTTGACGCCCCTGTCGCCTATGCCGATTGGCAGGCGATCAATGCCCAAGCCCTGATCGTCGGGTCCGTCAACGCCAGCGGCGGGCAGGTCGTCGTCAAATTCCGCCTGTTCGACGTCTTTTCCGGCGAGCCCTTTGGTGAAGGCCTGCAATTTGCCGGCACCACCGATGGCTGGCGGCGCATGGCGCATAAGGTGGCGGATGCCGTCTACAGCCGCATCACCGGCGAGGGCGGTTACTTTGACAGCCGCGTCGTCTTTGTCTCGGAAACCGGGCCGAAAGATCAGCGCCAGAAACGCCTTGCGGTGATGGATCAGGACGGCGCGAATGTCGCCTATCTGACCGATTCCTCCTCCATCGTTCTGGCCCCCCGCTTTTCGCCCCAGGGCGACCGGATCCTCTTCACCAGCTATTCCAGCGGTTTCCCTTCCATCTATCTGATGGATGTGGGTTCACTGCAAATGCGCTCTTTGGGTGAACAGCCCGGCACCATGACCTTTGCCCCCCGCTTTGCCCCCGATGGCCAGCGCATCGTCTTTAGCCTTGAACGCGGTGGCAACACTGACATCTACGCCCTCGACACGGGCAGCGGACAGTTGTCGCAACTGACCAACTCCCCCGCCATCGAAACCGCCCCCAGCTATTCGCCCGACGGCAGCCAGATCGTCTTTGAAAGCGACCGTTCGGGCAACCAGCAGCTTTATGTGATGAGCGCGGGCGGCGGTGAACCGGTGCGCGTCTCAAACGGCGAAGGCCGCTATGGCACCCCGGTTTGGTCGCCGCGCGGCGATTACATCGCCTTTACCAAACAGAATGCAGGCCGCTTCCACATCGGCGTCATGCGCACGGATGGCAGCGAAGAACGCCTGCTGACCGCCTCTTATCTGGACGAAGGCCCGACCTGGGCCCCGAACGGTCGCGTGTTGATGTTCACGCGCCAAGGGGCGGGGGCAGGCGGGCAGCCCGCGCTGTTCAGCGTCGACATCACCGGGCGCAACCTGAAACAGGTGCCTACCGAAACCAGCGCCTCCGACCCCGCTTGGTCGCCGCTGCTGCCGTAAGAAAGCGTGATGACGCGCCCGATTCCCAGGGCGCGTCAAAGCTGGTAAACAAGATGCAAGAACCGGGTGACCGGGCCAAAGAACAAAGGAAAAGGCGATGAGCATCACTACAAAAGGCCTTTTGCTGCTGGCGGCATTGACGCTTGCGGCTTGTAACAATCCCAACCGCTATGGCGCGGGCGGGGCCGGTCCCGGCGGCGTTGGCGGCCCGGGGCAGGGCGGCATCGGTTCGGGCGCTTTGGGCGATCCGAACAACCCCACCTCGGTCGCCTATTTCAACCAAAAGGTCGGCGACCGCGTCTTCTTTCTGGTCGATCAGTCCACCCTTTCCGATCAGGCCCGCGTAACGCTGCAAGGTCAGGCCCAATGGCTGATGGCCAACCCCGGCTATGCCATCATCATTGAAGGCCATGCCGACGAACAGGGCACCCGCGAATACAACATCGCGCTGGGCGCGCGCCGCGCCAGCGCCGTGCAGAACTTCCTTATCTCGCAAGGCATCCCCGCCAACCGGATGCGCACCATCTCCTATGGCAAGGAACGTCCGATTGCCGTCTGTTCGACCGAGGATTGCTTCTCGCAGAACCGTCGTTCGGTGACGGTGCTGTCGGCTGGCTCGGGGGTCTGACCATGATGCGTGGTCTTGCTCTTGGGGTCATGCTGGCCCTGCTGCCGGGGTTGGCCCCGGCGCAGGACCGGGCGCAGACACTGGCCGACATCCGGGCGGAAATCGGTGCCCTTTCGGCCCAGTTCAACGCGCTGAAACAGGAACTGGTGGCCTCGGGCGGGATCAACACCGGCATCGCCGGCGGCGATGCCCTGCAACGCCTGGACGCGATCGAGGCGGCCTTGTCCCGCCTGACCGCGCAGACGGAACAGGTTCAGATCAAGGTCAACAAGGTGGCCTCGGACGGCACCCTGCGCTTGGGCGATCTGGAAATCCGAGTGTGTGAGCTGACCGAAGGCTGCGACATCATGAACCTGCCGCCGACCGCACCCTTGGGCGGCGACGGTGGAACCGCAACACCCACGACGCCGACTGAAACGACCAGCAGCGGCGGGCCGGAACTCGCCGTGGCGGAGAAAGCCGATTTTGACCGGGCCAAGGAGGTGCTCGCCTCCGGTGACTTTCGCACCGCCGCGGACCTCTTTCAGACCTATGCCCAGACCTATCAAGGTGGGCCCCTAAGCCAAGAGGCGCATCTTCTGCGCGGCGACGCACTGGCGCAACTGGGCGAAACCGGCAACGCTGCCCGCGCCTATCTTGAGGCGTTTTCCGGCACGCCGAACGGCGCTTTGGCCGGGCAGGCCCTGCTGAAACTGGGTCAGTCCTTGGGTCAATTGCAGCAAATCCCCGATGCCTGCATCACCTTAGCCGAGGTAGGCACCCGCTTTCCCGGCACCGCCGATGCCACGGCGGCACAGGGGGCGATGGCCCAACTGGGTTGCCAGTGACCAAGGCCGGGCTTCTGGCCCTGATGGGCCAAGCCTTGCACGACTTTGACGGACCGCTGGGCGTGGCGGTTTCAGGCGGCGGGGATAGTCTCGCCGCCTTGTCTTTGGCAGCGGCCAGCGCACCGCAAAGATTGCAAGCCGCCACTGTTGACCACCGCCTGCGCGCCGAATCCGCCGCCGAGGCCGCCCGTGTTGGGGAAATCTGCGCCCAGCTTTCCATCCCGCATCAGGTGCTGGTCTGGCATCACCAGACCGTCACCGGCAACCTTCAGGATCAGGCCCGTCAGGCGCGCTATGACCTTCTGGCCGAATGGGCGCAGGGCAGGGGGCTGCAAGCCGTCCTGCTGGGCCACACCGCCGAGGATCAGGCCGAATGCCTGCTGATGGGGCTGGCCCGCGCCGCGGGGCTCGATGGTCTCGCAGGCATGCGCCCCCGCTTCCAGCACAACAGCGTCACCTTCCTGCGCCCCCTCCTGACCGCCCGCCGCGCCGATCTGCGCCAGTATCTGACTGGGCAAGGGTTGGCTTGGATCGACGATCCCTCCAACGACGATGACCGTTTCACCCGCGTCCGCTTTCGCAAGGCGATGGCAGCTCTAGCCCCCTTGGGCCTCACCGTCGAAACCCTCGCCGCTTCCGCCCAGCATCTGGCACAGGCCCGCCAAGCCATGGATCAAAGCCTGCAACAAGCCTTTCGTAAGATCGGTCGCGAGCAGGCGGGTGCGCTTTTTCTTGACCACGCGGGCCTTGCCAAACTTCCGCCCGAACTCCAGCGCCGCATGATCGCCGCCGCCTTGCGCTGGATCAGCGGCACCCCCCACGGCCCCCGTGGTCCCGCCCTGGCCCGCGCCCTGCAATCCGTTCTGGCAGGCCGCGACGCCACCCTGCACGGCGCGCGTCTGCGGCCCCGCCGTGACCAAATCCAGATTACCCGCGAATCCAAGGCCATTGCCCATCACCAAACTCCCACCGGTCAGCTTTGGGATCATCGTTGGCACCTGACCGGCCCCCACGCCCCCGACCTCCACCTTGCCGCCTTGGGCGCTGACGGCCTTCGCCTCTGCCCTGAATGGCGGGACTTGGGCCTTGCGCGTGAGGTGCTGATCGTCCTGCCCGCCGTCTGGCGCGGCGATGAACTCGTGGCCGCGCCCCTCGTCCGGACCGAAACCGATTGGCAGGCATCCTGCCGAAGCTTCGACTTATTCATCTTATCGCATTGAACGCGCCGTCTTTCCGTCTATCTTAGGGAAAAGGCCTGCGCCCGGCGCGGGTGGTTCAAGGAGTCTGCTGGTGGGCAACGCGCGCAATATCGCCTTCTGGGTCGTTCTTCTGGTTCTGGTGCTGGCCATGTTCAACATGTTCGGCAGCGCCTCGACCGGGGCAACCCAGGAACTTCCCTATTCCGATCTGGTTCAAAGGGTGGATGAGGGCGGCATTGCCAGTGTCCGGATCGACGGCGAACGCCTGCTGGTCGAGGCCAAGAACGGCAACCGCTACACCACCATCCGCCCCGAAGGCGACGATGGCTTTATCGCCAGCCTCGTCGCCAAAGGCGTCAAGGTACAGGCCGATGCCCAGGCTGAAAGCGGCCTCTTTGCTTTTCTCGGCCTCTGGTTCCCCTTCATCCTGCTGATCGGTGTCTGGTTCTTCTTCATGAACCGCATGCAGGGCGGCGGCAAAGGCGGGGCCATGGGCTTTGGCAAAAGCCGGGCGAAACTGCTGACCGAAAAGCATGGCCGCGTCACCTTTGACGATGTGGCGGGCATCGACGAGGCCAAGGAAGAGCTGGAAGAGATCGTCGAATTCCTGCGCAATCCGCAAAAGTTCAGCCGTCTGGGTGGGAAAATTCCGAAAGGCGCTTTGCTGGTCGGCCCGCCCGGCACCGGTAAAACCCTGCTGGCCCGTGCCATTGCGGGCGAGGCGGGGGTGCCGTTCTTCACCATCTCGGGTTCCGACTTTGTTGAAATGTTCGTGGGTGTCGGGGCAAGCCGCGTGCGCGACATGTTCGAACAGGCCAAAAAGAACGCGCCCTGCATCGTCTTTATCGACGAGATTGACGCTGTCGGTCGTGCCCGTGGTGTCGGCATCGGCGGCGGCAATGACGAACGCGAACAGACCCTGAACCAGCTTCTCGTCGAAATGGATGGGTTTGAGGCGAACGATGGCGTGATCATCGTGGCCGCCACCAACCGCAAGGACGTGCTTGACCCCGCGCTTCTGCGTCCCGGGCGCTTTGACCGGCAAATCTATGTGCCGAACCCCGACATCAAGGGCCGCGAGAAAATCCTGAACGTCCATGCCCGCAAGGTGCCCTTGGGGCCGGATGTTGATCTTCGGATCATCGCCCGCGGCTCTCCGGGTTTCTCTGGGGCGGATCTGGCGAACCTTGTGAACGAAGCCGCTCTGATGGCGGCGCGGGCGGGTCGGCGTTTCGTCACGATGATCGACTTTGAACAGGCCAAGGATAAGGTCATGATGGGCGCGGAACGCCGGTCGATGGTCCTGACGCCCGAACAAAAGGAAATGACCGCCTACCATGAGGCGGGCCATGCGATTGTGGGCATGACCCTGCCGAAATGCGATCCGGTTTACAAAGCCACCATCATCCCCCGTGGCGGTGCCTTGGGCATGGTGATGAGCCTGCCCGAAATGGACCGCCTGAACATGCACAAGGACCAGTGCAAGCAGCGCATTGCGATGACGATGGCGGGCAAAGCCGCCGAGATCATCAAATGGGGCGAGGAATCGGTGTCGAACGGTCCCTCGGGTGACATTCAGCAGGCCAGCGCCTTGGCCCGTGCCATGGTCCTCCGCTGGGGCATGTCCGATGCCGTTGGCAACATCGACTATGCCGAGGCGCATGAGGGTTATCAGGGCAATGCCTCGGGCCTTTCCGTCTCGGCGGAAACGAAAAAGCTGATCGAGCAGGAAGTCAAAGATCTGATCGACGAGGGTTATAAAACCGCCCGCCAGATCCTGATCGAACGCAATGACGATTTCGAACGGCTCGCAAAGGGCCTGCTTGAATATGAAACCCTGACCGGCGACCAGATTTCCAAGGTCATTGCGGGTGAGGCGCTGGACAGCGACGATGACAGCAGCACCTCGGGCGGGGGCGGCTCGTCCATCATCGCCATCCCCAAGACCAAGGCCCGCAGCCGCAAAAAGCCGGATGCCGGGATGGAACCCGAGCCGCTGGCCTAAGCCGAACCACCATAGGCCCGAACCCCGGTTCGGGCCTTTTCCTTGGGGATAGAATGCCAGTCTGGAAGAAAAGCACCCATATCGGGCGGATCACCTATCTGGGCCATGTTGTTGGCCGCGATGTGCAGGCCACCCTTGGCCCCCTGGCCTCTACCCCCTTGGCCGAACTGGTCTGCACGCTGGATGGCCCCTTGGGGGAATCGCATGGCGGCCACACCCGCCCCTCTTGCAGCCGAGTCTCGAACATCTATCCCCGCGACACCACCATTGCCAACACCCGCCAGCTTTCCATCCTCTCGGTCGAAGAACTCGCCCAGATCGCGGCGGATATGGGCCTTGCCAGCTTAGACCCCGCCCTTGTGGGCGCCACGATGGTCGTCGAGGGCATTCCCGACCTCAGCTTCCTGCCCCCCTCTGCCCGCTTGCAGGGCCCGGATGGCGCAACAATCGTCGTGGACATCAACAACCGCCCCTGCACCCTTCCCATCGCCCCGATCGATCAGGCCCACCCCGGCCACGGCCGCGCCTTCAAGGCCGCCGCCAAAGACCGCCGGGGCATCGTCGCCTGGATGGAACGCGAAGGCACTTTCCGCTTGGGCGATACGCTGACCCTGTTCGTCCCAGACCAAAGGGCTTGGTTGGGGTAAGGGTGGAACGCCCCCCTCCCCATCGAAATCCGCTGTCCCTACAGGATAAAATCCCCGGCCCGCAAGTTGCCGATATCCTCCACCAGAATGGCAAAGTCGGCCTTCTTGTCGCCGTTGATATCGCCCTGCACGATCACATCCGTCCCGGCCCTGACATAGCGTAGGTCGCCCTTGTCGCCGGTAAACCGGGCCGTTCCGATGAAATCAAAGGCCTGATTGCCCGCCCCAGACTGCGCATCCATCCCCGCCAGATTTATCTTGTCGCCCTGGCCCCGGTTGAAATCGGTGATCGTATCCCGCCCCGCCACGGAAACGGTGCTGTCACTGGCAAGCGCAAAGATGAAACGGTCGGCCCCCGCCTCGCCCACCAATTGGTCGGCCCCTTTTCCACCCTTCAACTGATCAAGGCCCGCGCCACCAATCAGCCGGTCATTGCCGTCTTCACCGTTGATCTGGTCATTCCCAACCCCGCCCATCCCCGTGTCATTGCCCCCGCCCAGCGACATGCGGTCATTGCCGCTATAGCCCCGAAAGACATTGGCCACCTGAAGCCCGGCTTGGGTATCTTCCGATAGAGTGTCGGCAAAATCCGACCCTTCGATGTCTTCAAATCCGTTGATCCTGTCGCCCTGAGCATGGCCGCCCATTCCAAAGATCGTGCTGCCCCATTCAAAGCGGATGGTCACACCCGCGTTGGAGGTTCGATAGCTCAAAACATCGCCCGCATCCGAGCTGCCCGACATCGTATCAGCCCCAGCACCGCCTTCGATCGTGTCGTTGCCGCCCGCCCCACTCAGGTTGTCGTTACCGTCGTTGCCAAAGATCAGATCGGCATCTTCGGCCCCATTGGCCTCGTCATTGCCTGCGCCGCCATAGATCGTGTCACTGCCTTCGTCACCAAAGATCGTGTCGTTTCCGCCCAGCCCGCTTGCGGCATTGTCGCCATACAGAATGTTCGCGCCGGTATTGCCTGTGATGTAGTCCCGGCTGTCGCTGCCCCGTGCGTTCTCAATCAGCCCCGTCACCGTCAGCGTCCGGCTCAGATTGGGACTATCCCAGATCGTGGCACGGGCTGATGTGGCCACGAAACTTCCATCGACAGTGAATTGCAGCGTCAAAACACTGTACTCGAGCGGATTATAACTGCCGCTGATAGTCAGCCAATCCTGCCCGCTGCCGTCGTCGTCAAGCGTCTCGCCCGCGTGGCTGCCCGATACTGCATCATAAACATTGTCCGTCATGGCAAATCTCCATTCTCTCAGGTCCAAAGTCGTTCGCCACCGCGCCGGAAATTGGCGCTGTTATCCCGTCACAGCAGAAAATCACTCGCCCTCAGGCTGGTCATATCCTCCACCAGAATCGCAAAATCAGCTTTCCGGTCGCCATTGATGTCGCCCTGAACGACCACATTCGTCCCAGCCTTCACAAAGCGTAGATCACCCTTGTCGCCGTCAAAGGCTTGGCTTCCAATAAATATAAACGCCTGATTGCCAGCGCCTGACTTGGCATCCATGCCACGCAAATCAATCTTGTCGCCCTGCGCCCGGTTGAAATCGTCGATCCGGTCGCGTCCAGCGACAGCCACCGTGCTTTCACTCGCCAACGTAAAGATGAAGCGGTCAGCCCCGCTGCCGCCCACAAGAAAGTCGCTGGCTTGTCCCCCGGTCAAACTATCCCCACCGGCCCCGCCAAAAAGGTTGTCCCTGCCGCTTTGTCCGCTGATCTGATCCTGTCCATCGCCGCCAAGGCCGGTATCATTGCCGCCACCCAGAAACAGTCTGTCATGGCCTCCTTCGCCCGAAAACAGATTGTTGGTGATGCTATTGGCCAGTGCGTCACGGATCACATCGCCAAAAGCCGATCCGTTCACATCTGTAAAGCCATAGACCTGATCACCCTGTGCATGCCCACCGCTGACCGTCGCATAGCCGGTGCCAAGTGCGATGCTGACCCCGGCATCGGAACTGTCATAGCGGACCGTGTCGCCCGCGTCGGCCCCACCATCCAACGTATCCGCCCCGGCCCCGCCCTCAATGACGTCAACACCCTCCCCGCCAACGATGTTGTCGTTGCCGTCATTGCCGTAAAGCAGATCGTCGTCGGCTTGACCGTCGATGTCATCATTGCCTGACCCGCCAAAGATCGTGTCGTTCCCACCCTCACCGCGCAGCGTATCGATCCCGCCAGCACCGTTCTCTGACTGATCGCCGTAAAGGATGTTGTTGACTTGGTTGCCTCTGATCCAGTCGCGGCTGTCGCTGCCCCGAACATTTTCGATCAAACCGTTGATCCAAAGCGTCCGCGTGGTGCCGTTGTGAAAAATGACGGCCTCGGCCTGTGTCGCCACACCATCACTGAAGGCGTTTCTAAGATCCAGTGTCGAAGCATCGCTATAGCTGCCGCTCAGGACAAGCCAATCCACGCCATCCACATCGTTGAACGTCTCACCCGCATTCGTCGCCAAACCTGCCGCATCATAAACATCATCCGCCATGGCAGATCTCCTTTCGTCATAAAAATACCCGTCGCCGGGCCGCGCCTGAAAATGGTTAAGAAAAGGTTAACGCAGACGCGCCGTCCGGGCAAGCACGCCATCGAGGACGTTTCCGACCGCGACAGGTCGGAATCCGCACAAATCATCGCCGGGCCAATGCTAACAATCGCAAAGGGGCAGGGCACCGAGAGAGGAACCGATGGCCGTCAAGACCGATATCGAGATCGCACGCGAAGCAAAGAAAAAGCCGATCCAAGAGATTGGCGCGAAACTGGGAATCCCCTCGGAACATCTGCTGCCCTATGGCCATGACAAGGCCAAAGTCGGGCAGGACTTCATCAAATCCATCGCTGGACGCACCGAGGGCAAGCTGATCCTTGTCACCGCCATCAACCCAACGCCTGCGGGCGAGGGCAAGACCACCACCACCGTGGGCCTAGGCGACGGGCTGAACCGCATCGGCAAAAAGGCGGTGGTCTGTATCCGGGAGGCCTCTCTGGGTCCGAATTTCGGCATGAAGGGCGGCGCTGCGGGGGGCGGCTATGCGCAGGTCGTGCCGATGGAGGAAATGAACCTCCATTTTACGGGTGACTTCCACGCCATCACCAGCGCGCACAACCTGCTGTCCGCGATGATCGACAACCATATCTATTGGGGCAATGAACTCGACATCGACGCGCGCCGCATCGTCTGGCGGCGGGTGATGGACATGAACGACCGCGCCCTGCGCGACATGGTGGTGAACCTTGGTGGCGTGTCGAACGGCTTCCCCCGCCAGACCGGCTTTGACATCACCGTGGCGTCTGAGGTTATGGCGATCCTTTGTCTCTCGAACGATCTGGAAGATTTGCAAAAGCGGCTGGGCGACATCGTCGTGGCCTATACCCGCGCCAAAAAGCCGATCTATTGTCGCGACCTGAAAGCCGACGGCGCGATGACGGTGCTGCTGAAAGACGCCATGCAGCCAAACCTTGTGCAGACCTTGGAAAACAACCCGGCCTTCGTGCATGGCGGGCCTTTCGCCAACATCGCCCATGGCTGCAACTCCGTCATTGCCACCAAAACCGCCCTGCGTCTGGGCGAATATGTTGTCACCGAAGCAGGCTTTGGGGCCGACCTTGGGGCCGAGAAATTCTTTGACATCAAATGCCGCAAGGCCGGGCTGAAACCTTCTGCCGCTGTGATCGTCGCCACCGTGCGCGCGATGAAGATGAACGGCGGCGTGGCCAAGGCTGATCTTGGGGCGGAAAATGTCGAGGCGGTGAAAAAGGGCTGCCCGAACCTTGGGCGGCATATCTCGAACGTCAAATCCTTTGGCGTTCCTGTGGTGGTGGCAATCAACCATTTCTTCAGCGATACGGATGCCGAAGTTCAGGCCGTCAAGGAATTCGTGGCCGCCCAGGGGGCTGAGGCGATCCTTTGCAAACACTGGGCGCAAGGTTCCGCGGGGATCGAGGATCTGGCGCATAAGGTGGTGGCCTTGGCCGAAAGCGGCGCGGCCAGCTTTGCACCGCTTTATGGTGACGATCTTCCACTGTTCCAAAAGATCGAAACCATCGCCAAGCGCATCTATCACGCCGATGAGGTGCTGGCCGACAAGTCGATCCGCGATCAGCTGAAAGCGTGGGAGGCGGCAGGTTACGGCCATCTGCCGATCTGCATGGCGAAAACGCAGTATTCCTTCTCCACCGATCCAAACCTGCGCGGCGCACCCACTGGCCATTCTGTTCCAGTGCGCGAGGTGCGGCTTTCCGCAGGGGCGGGCTTCATCGTGGTGATCTGCGGGGAAATCATGACCATGCCCGGCCTGCCCAAAGTGCCATCCGCCGAGGTGATCCGCCTGAACGACCAAGGCCATGTCGAGGGGCTGTTCTGACGAGCCTTGCCGATCAGGCCGTTGCCCCGGCCTTGTCGCCCGCCTATGAAGCGGGCGACAAAGGCAAGGGTGACGCATGAAGACGGCAGCAGAATGCGACAGCATGGCGGATGTGCGGGTTGAAATTGACCGGCTGGACCGCGCGTTGGTGGCCCTTTTGGTGGAACGCGCGGGCTATATCGACCGGGCGGCGGCGATCAAGGCGGGCATCGGCTTGGCCGCGCGGCTGGACGACCGGGTGGAAGAAGTGGTCGCCAATGTGCGCGGCCATGCGGCGGGGCAGGGGCTTGACCCCGATCTGGCCGAAAGCCTGTGGCGGCGGCTGATCGACTGGTCGATTGCCCGCGAGGAAGAGAAATTGGGGAAGGGTTCGGAATGATGGCAAAGATCATTGACGGCAAGGCCTTTGCAGCACGGGTACGGGAACAGGTTGCGGCGCATGTCGCCCGGCTCAAGGAAGAGAATGGTCTTGTTCCCGGTCTGGCCGTGGTGCTGGTCGGTGAGGATCCGGCCTCCCAGGTCTATGTCGGCGCCAAGGGCAAGCAGACCGTCGAGGTCGGCATGAACTCCTACGAACACAAGCTGTCCGCCGACACGGACGAGGCGACCTTGCTTTCGCTTATCGACAAGCTGAACAACGACCCGGCGGTGCATGGCATTCTGGTGCAACTGCCGCTGCCCGGTCACTTAGACTCTGACCTTGTTATCAACAGCATCAACCCCGCCAAAGACGTCGATGGCTTTCACATTTCGAACGTGGGGCTGTTGGGAACGGGCCAAAAGGCGATGGTGCCTTGCACGCCCTTGGGCTGCCTGATGATGCTTCGCGATCATCATGGCTCGCTTTCGGGGATGAATGCGGTGGTGGTGGGGCGGTCCAACATCGTCGGCAAACCGATGGCGCAACTGCTGCTGGGCGACAGCTGCACCGTCACGATTGCCCATTCCCGCACCAAGGATCTGACCGCCGTCTGCCGCGGGGCGGATATCCTCGTCGCCGCCGTGGGACGGCCCGAGATGATCACGGGCGACATGGTAAAGCCGGGGGCCACGGTGATCGACGTGGGCATCAACCGGATCGAGCGGGACGGCAAAACCAAACTGGTTGGCGATGTCGATTTCGCCAGCGCCTCGGCCGTGGCGGGGGCGATTACCCCGGTGCCGGGTGGGGTCGGCCCGATGACAATTGCCTGCCTCTTGGCCAACACGCTGACCGCCGCCTGCCGCGCGAATGGTCTGGCGGAACCAAAGGGGCTGACGGCCTAGTGCGGGGTTGTTGCTTGCCCCAGCGCACGGTGGCTTAGATATGGATTAGGGCTGAACCTCTAGCTTCGCGGATCAATGGCGTTCTGCGGAGGTTCTGATGTCTGACCAAACGGCGATCCTGTCGCTGCCCCTGATTATGCCTTCACAGGCGCAAAAACACGTGACCCACAACGAGGCCTTGCGCCTCTTGGATGTGGCCGTTCAGCTGGCGGTAACAAACCGCACCCGCACGTTCCCCCCAGCCAACCCAACGGTGGGTGAGCGCTACATCATCTCGGACGGAGCCGAGGGCGCCTGGGCAGGAAAGTCAGCGCAAGTTGCGGTGTTTACCGCCGATGGCTGGGACTATGTCGCGCCAAAACCTGGCTGGCAGGCCTACATCACCGCCGAAGACGGAGTTGCCGTGTTCAACGGGGCCGCCTGGAGCATTGCAGGTATGTCCTCCGTCGTGTCGCAATTGGGAATCAACGCGACGGCCGATGCGACAAACCGCTTGACCATATCCGCGCCCGCAACATTGCTGAACCATGACGGGGCAGGTCATCAATTGAAGATCAACAAGACAGCCCCGGCCGAGTCGGCGAGCCTTATTTTTCAGACGGGTTTTTCGGGACGGGCAGAGATAGGGACGATGGGCAGCGACGGCTTCTCGCTGAAAGTCTCAGGCGATGGTGTCAGCTTCGCGACCGCGCTGTCTGCAACGTCTAGCGGGCAGTTGTCGCTGCCCGGTGGTGTTTTGGCCAATGGCTTTTCACTGCGCGACGGCAGCGATCCGACCAAGTCGGCCAGTTTCAACCTGTCTGGCCTGACAAGCGGTACAAACCGCAGCTATAGTTTGCCGAACACGAGCGGCGAATTGGCACTTTTGTCCGGCGTGCAAACCTTTACCGGTGCCAAGATTTTCGCGGCCAAAATTGGGACCGCCGCATCCACAAGCGGTTCTGCCGGGATCAATCTGGCGCCCGGTGTCGCACCGACGGCGCCCCTAGACGGCGATCTATGGGTCACGACGACAGGCGTATTTGCCCGGGTGGCCGGAGCCAACGTTCAACTCGACGGTGCTGTTGGGGGCACAGACCTCAGCTACACGGCGGCCAGCCGCTTGTTGGCCTCAAGTTCAGGTGCTGACGTTGTCCTGCCCTTGGCTGATGCCGGAAATGCCGGGCTAATGGCCGCCGGAGATTTCAGCAAATTGACAGGTATTGCCAGCGGTGCCACAGCGAACAGCACCGATGCCGCATTGCTGAGCCGATCCAACCATACAGGCAGCCAACCGCAATCGACTGTGACCAATCTGGTCGCTGATCTGGCCAACAAACAGCCATTGGACGGTGATCTTACCGCCTTGGCCGCAGTGACAGGCACCAATACGATCTACTATCGGAGCGGGATTGAGACTTGGTCACCTGTCGCCATTGGCGCAAATCTCAGCTTTGCCGGAGGCACTTTGTCGTCCACCGGCGGTGCTGTTTCGGATGGTGACAAGGGCGACGTTGTTGTTTCTGCGAATGGTGCCACTTGGACAGTGGAAAGCGCCAGCGGCAATTTTTTGGTCGCTGGATCGGCCAACGCTCAGATGTTGGGTCTGAACGCGACCCCCAGCCCCACCCGTCGGTTGGCGGTCAGCGCATCAGAAACCTTGCTGGCGCATGAAGGTGGCAGCCACAGCCTCTTGATCAACAAAAGCGGTGGCGCTTCGGACGCGGTTCTGCAACTTCAGTCGGCTGGCACCGCCCGGGCCGAACTGGGCTTGATCGGATCAAACGCATTTACGTTGCGAGCCTCGCCAGATGGCTCGGCTTGGAACGAGGGTTTGACCATGGCAAGTGATGGGGGGCTGACGATTGTCCATCCCTTGACATTTCCGGCCCAATCCACCCCTGCTACGCCAGTCGCAGGCAACATGGCGCTGTTTGCACGATCTGTTGCGGGAAGAATGTTGCCTGCTGTGATCGGCCCTTCTGGGCTTGATACAACCATCCAGGCACTGCTGGCGACGAACCGGGTGGGCATGTTCATGCCCAACGGCAACAGCACAACAGCGACCTCATTCGGAATAGCATACTCGACGCTCGGCACCGGTACGACACATAATTTTGCGACAACCAATCGCTATGCCCGTATGCGCGGTCTGGAATATTTGGTGACGACAGCGGCCACGTCGGCGGTTGTGGGGTTCCGCGGTGCGGCCGCGCAATGGACAGTGGGAGGCAGCAATCCCGGTGACGGTGGTTTCACGTCGATTTTGCGCTGGGGGCCCGCAACTGGCGTTGCCACCGCAACAAACCGCGCCTTCGCGGGTATGGGTTCGACCAGTGCCTCTACAGATGTCCAGCCCTCCAGCCTGCTGAACATCATCGGCATGGGTTGGGATTCAGCCGATGCAAATATCCAGATGATCCACAATGACGGCTCTGGAACCGCAACAAAGATAGATCTTGGCTCCAGCTTCCCGGTACCAATAACCGACCGCTCGGCTGTCTACGAGATCGCCCTTTTTTCGCCGCCGGGGCCCAGTCAGTCGGTGGGATATCGGGTCACCGATCTTCTCTCGGGCGCGCAGGCGAACGGTACGATTACAACCGATATTCCAACACTGGGGACAGCCATTACGCCGCATAGCTATTACTCGGTTGGGGGGACTTCCTCAGTCATTGGCATGAAAATTTTCAGCCACTACATCGAAACGGATTACTGACCCCCCTTTGACAGGGCGGGGGCCAGTTCCTAGACAGACCGGCGGGCAATGCCGCCCGCCGGAGGCTGGACAGATGCGAATCGCGATGATCGGAACGGGCTATGTCGGGCTGGTGTCCGGCGTCTGCTTTTCGGATTTTGGGCATGACGTGATCTGCGTCGACAAAGATCCCACCAAAATCGCGCGGCTCCAGTCCGGCGAGGTTCCGATTTTTGAACCTGGTCTTGAGGATCTGATGGCACGCAACGTGGCTGCCGGACGTCTGACCTTTACCACCGATTTGAAGGCTGCCGTCGATGGCGCGGGGGCGGTCTTTATCGCCGTCGGCACGCCCACGCGGCGGGGCGATGGCCATGCCGATTTGACCTATGTGATGGCCGCCGCCGAGGAAATCGGCGCAGCCTTGACCGATTATGCCGTTGTGGTCACGAAATCGACGGTTCCGGTGGGGACCAACCGCAAGGTGGCCGAGGCCGTCGGACGGCAGGCCAAGGTCGAATTTGATGTTGCGTCAAACCCCGAATTCCTGCGCGAAGGGGCGGCGATTGATGATTTCATGCGGCCCGACCGCGTGGTCGTAGGCGTGGAATCGGAGCCCGCGCGCAAGGTGATGGCGGATATCTACAAACCCCTATTCTTGCGCGAATTTCCGGTGGTTTATACCGGGCTGGAAACGGCCGAAATGATCAAATATGCGGCCAACGCTTTCCTTGCGACCAAAATCACCTTCATCAACGAAATTGCAGCCCTTTGCGAAAGGGTGGGGGCGGATGTGAAAGCCGTGTCGAAAGGCATGGGGCTAGATGGCCGCATCGGCGCGAAATTCCTGCATGCCGGGCCGGGTTACGGCGGCAGCTGTTTCCCCAAGGATACCAAGGCCCTCGCCCGCATCGGGCAAGAGGTGGGGGTGCCGATGCAGATCACCGAAACCGTGATCAAGGTGAACGAGGAAATCAAGCGGCGGATGATCGACAAGATCTTTGAGGCTTTGGATGGTGCGCCCGCCGGCAAGACAGTCGCCGTGCTGGGCGTGACCTTCAAACCCAACACCGACGACATGCGCGATGCTCCCAGCCTGACCATCGTGCCCGCTTTGGTGGGGGCAGGGGCCAAAGTCCGCGTCACCGACCCCGAAGGCCAGCGCGAGGGCGAGGCACTGCTGCCCGGCGTGAAATGGGTCGAAAACGCCTATCAGGCGGGGCAGGGGGCCGATCTTGTGGTGCTTCTGACCGAGTGGAACGAATTCCGCGCGTTGGATCTGGGTAAGCTGGCCCGCAAGATGAACGCGGCGCGGATGGTCGATTTGCGGAATGTTTATGACCGGGATGAGGTTCTGGCGGCGGGGTTCGTCGGGTTTGAAGGGGTGGGGCGGTAGGCCGGGGTTCACCCCGACTCTTTCGCGGCCGTCACCTCAACCTCCACCAGAAATTCGGCCCGCGTAAATCCGCTGACGATGACCAGCGTTGAGGCGGGCAAACGCTCCACCCCCGCCAGCCACGCATCCCTTGCGGCCATATAACCCGCCATATGCGCCCGGTCGGTGACATAGGCGTTGATACGGATCACATCAGCCGCACCCATCCCCGCCTCGGCCAAAATCGCCGCGCAGTTGGCAAAGCAGAGATCGGCCTGCGCGCGGGCACCCTCGGGCACGCTTTCATCGGCCGCGATGCCCAATTGCCCCGAGGTCACCACCAGCCGCGCGCCGGGCGAAACTTCGACCCCATGCGCATAGCGGGCAAAGGGCGGGCGGATCGTGGGTGGGTTCAACATGCGCATGGCGGCTCCGACTCAAGGGTGGTTCTTTTTGCCCCTCGACGCCGAAAATGGTGGCAAGTTCCGGCAAGTGGACACGCCTTTTCTGCCATGATGCCGGAAATTCGGGCAAGTCTCACCTCGTCGTGCATCTTTCTATAGCAAAACCACTCTGCCCGCCCCACAATTCACCCAATCGACTCGCCCATGGCCCGCGAAGGCCTAGCTTGAGGCGAAAAGACCAACAGCGGAGATTGCCCCAATGCTTGTCCAAAGATTGCTTTTGACGACCGGCCTTATTGCCCTTGGAACGACGGCCATGGCCCAGAACACCGCCGTCAAATTCGGCACAAACTGGGTGGCTCAGGCCGAACATGGCGGCTTTTATCAGGCCGCCGCCGATGGCACCTATGCCGCCTGCGGGCTGGATGTGACCATCGTTCCCGGTGGCCCGCAGGTGAACAACCGCGCCTCGCTTTTGGCGGGGCAGATCGAGTTTTCCATGGGCGGCTCGTCGCTGGATGCCTTTATGGCGGTGCAAGAGGGCGTGCCTGTCGTCGCCGTGTCGGCCATCTTCCAGAAAGACCCGCAGGTTATCGTCACCCACCCCGGCAAAGCCGAGACCTTTGCCGATCTGGTCAAGCTGGACAAACTGCTGATCGGTGACGCAGGGGTCATCACTTTCTGGGCCTGGATGCAAAAAGCCTATGGTTTCAAACCCGAACAGCGCGAGGTCTATACCTTCAGCGCTGCCCCCCTCATCGCCAATGAAAACTGGGGGATGCAGGGGTACCTCTCGTCAGAACCCTTCTTTGTCGAAAAGGAAACCGGCTGGAAACCCGATGTCTTCCTGATGGCCGACGCAGGCTATACCGCCTATTCGACGACCATCGAAACCATGGCCCCGACCATTGCTGAAAAGCCCGAGGTCGTGAAATGCTTCGTCGATGGTTCGGCCAAGGGCTGGTACAACTACCTGTATGGGGACAACACGGCGGCGAATGCGCTGATCAAAGCCGACAACCCGGAAATGTCGGATGAGGCGATTGCTTACGGCGTGAATGCCATGAAGGAATATGGGATCGTGGATTCCGGCGATACCGAAACCATGGGAATCGGCGCGATGACCGACGAAAAGATGGCCGACTTTTACGCCAAGATGGTTGAGGTTGGAGCCCTTCCTGAAGGTCTGGACATCAAGGCAGGCTATACCCTGCAATTCGTCAATCAGGGCGTAGGCCTTGATCTGAAACCCTGATGGGTTCTGCGGGCGGGGTATTCCCCCCGCCCGAATTTTGCAGTGACGGGTTGCGGGATGAGCGGCGAAGGGGCGGCCGTGTTGCAGATGCAGGGTGTGACCAAAGTGTTCAACGGGCAGGTCATGGCCTTGCAGGCGATGAACCTGACGGTGAATGAAGGCGATTTCATTTCGCTTCTGGGGCCTTCGGGCTGTGGCAAATCCACTGCCCTGCGGCTGATGGCGGGGCTGATGCCACCGACCCAGGGCCGGATCCTCTGGCCCGGCGGGCAAAGGCCGGGCGATCTGGGCGTCGTGTTTCAGGAACCCACGCTGATGCCTTGGGCGACGGTGGAAAAGAACGTCTGGCTGCCCCTGCGCCTGCGCGGCGAAAGCTTTGCCAGCGTCAAGGACCGGGTGCATGAGGCGCTGGCCTTGGTCGGACTGGACGGTTTCGCCGCGGCCTATCCCCGAGAATTGTCGGGCGGCATGAAAATGCGGGTCAGCATCGCGCGGGCGATGGTGACACGGCCAAGACTGATTCTGATGGACGAACCCTTTGCCGCCTTGGATGAAATCACCCGGCAAAAGCTGAACGACGACCTGCTGGCGATGAAGGCGCAGATTGGCTGCACGGTGATTTTCGTCACCCATTCCGTCTTTGAAAGCGTATTCCTGTCCGACCGGATCGTGGTGATGGCCGCCCGTCCCGGCCGGGTGGTGCAGGAAATTGCGGTGCCCGCCGCCACCCGCGACTTGGCGTTCCGCACCTCGGCCGAATATGCCGCTCTGACGCGGGATGTGTCCGGCGCCTTGGGTCACGCGATGGAGGCCGCATGACGATGGTTCTGGAAACCGCCACTCCGGTGGACAGCGACGAACTGGCCCGCGCCCAGATCGCCCGCCGCGACCGCATCATGCGCTGGCTGATCCCGGCGCTGGCCGTGGTGGCCAGCATCGGTGCTTGGGCGCTGTATGTCTGGGCCTATGACATCCCGCATTACCAACTGCCCAGCCCCGCCCGCGTCGCCAATCAGTTGCTGGTGGATTGGCAAATGCTGGGCGTGGCACTTTGGGTCACACTGAAAATCACCGCCATGGCCTTGGGCGTGGCCGTGCTGGGGGGTGTTGGCCTTGCCATCCTGTTCAACCAAAGCTCCACGGCAGAACGCATTTTCCTGCCCTATGCCGTCATCCTGCAAGTCACGCCGCTGATTGCCCTGGCCCCCCTGATCTTTCTGTATGTCGAGGCTCCGCTGGCCCGTGTTCTGATCTGCGCCTGGATCGTGGCCTTCTTTCCGATCCTGTCCAACACCACCCTTGGCCTGAAATCGACGGATCACAACCTGACCGACCTGTTCCAGATTTACAGGGCCAGCCGCTGGCAACGCCTGATTCATCTGCAACTGCCCTGGGCCTTGCCCTATTTCCTGGGCGGCCTGCGCATCGCGGGCGGCCTGTCGCTGGTGGGCGCGATTGTCGCCGAATATGTCGTGGGCATTTCCGGCACCTCTTCCGGCCTCGCCTTCCGCATCTTGGAGGCGTCGTATCGCCTGAACGTCCCCCGCATGTTCGCCGCCATGATCCTTGTCGCCGTTGTGGGCGTCCTGATCTATGCAGCGACCTCGGCCCTGTCTTGGGCGCTTCTGCACAAATGGCATGAATCAGCGATCCGGCGGGAAAGATGACCGATTTCATGCAACTGCCCCACGGGGCCTATACGCTGGAAAATGTGACGGTCCCCGCCTGCCTGCTGGGCCTGCCCGGCGATCTGATCCGCACGAATATCTCGGTATCGGGCGGGGCCATCGCCGCCGAACAGCCCATGGGGCTGGATATGAAGGGGGCGATGGTTCTGCCCTGTTTTGTCGACATGCACAGCCATCTGGACAAGGGCCATATCTGGCCCCGCTCGCCCAACCCCGATGGCACTTTCATGGGCGCGCTCACCACCGTCCGCGCCGACAGCGCCGCCCGCTGGACCGCCGCCGATGTCCGCCGCCGCATGGATTTTTCCCTGCGCACAGCCTTTGCCCATGGCACGCGGGCGATCCGCACCCATCTCGACAGCGCCCCGCCGCAAGACGACATCTCTTGGCCCGTCTTTGCCGAAATGCGCGACGAATGGGCGGGGCGGATGGATCTGCAAGCCGTCTGCCTGATTGGGTGTGAGGGCTTTTCCACCGATGGCCCGTTCCGCCAAACCGCTGATCTGGTGGCCCGCCATCGCGGCGTTCTGGGCATGGTCACCTATCCCGTTCCCGACATCGCCCTGCGCATTCGCCAATTCCTGCAAATGGCCGGTGAACGCGGCCTTTCCGTTGATTTCCATGTCGATGAAACCCTGGACCATACCTCCAACACCCTGCGTGAAATTGCCGAGGCGGTGATCGAAACCGGCTTTGCCGCCCCCGTTGTGGTGGGCCATTGCTGTTCCGTTTCTGCCATGGACGAAGCCACCGCGATGGACACGCTGGACCTTGTGGCCAAGGCCGGGCTGAACGTCGTCAGCCTGCCGATGTGCAATCTTTATCTGCAAGACCGCCATGCCGCCCGCACGCCGCGTATGCGTGGCATCACCCTTGTCCACGAGATGCGCGTCCGCGATATCAACGTCAGCTTTGCCTCCGACAACACCCGCGACCCGTTCTATGCCTATGGCGATATGGATATGCTGGAGGTGCTGCGCGAGGCGACGCGCATCGGCCATCTGGACCATTCCGCGCCGGATTGGGTGCAATCCATCCTGTCGAACCCTGCCCAAGCCTGCGGCTTTAAGGCCCCTTCGCTCGCCATCGGTGCCCCCGCCGATCTGGTGATCTTCAAGGCCCGCGATTGGTCAGAACTGCTGTCCCGCCCGCAATCCGACCGCATCGTCCTGCGCGGCGGCGAACAGATCGACCGGACCTTGCCCGACTATGCCGAACTTGATGATTTGATGGACCGCCCATGAACCTGCAAGCCTTTCGCGCCGAATTGGCCGATCTGGAGATTGACGACAACCCCACTAGCATCCGCGCCAAAAGCCGCGATTTCTTTTGGTATTCCCCGGTGCTGAAGGCCCGGATGGACCACCTGACCGCCGATCTGGTCATCTCTCCCCGCGATGAGGCCGAGGTGATCCGCATCCTGCGCGCCGCGTTCGCCCATGACGCGCCGGTCACCGTGCGCGGTTCTGGCACGGGCAATTACGGGCAGGCCATGCCGATGCGGGGCGGCGTGGTCCTGCACATGAAAAATATGACCGCAGTCAAATCTGTGCATCCGGGCCGGGTGATCGTGGAACCCGGCTGCCTCATCAAGGATCTGGACGCCGCCACCCGCAAACATTCGGGGCAGGAATTGCGGATGCATCCCTCCACCTGGGCCACGGCGACCATCGGCGGCTTTATCGGCGGCGGCTCGGGGGGCGTGGGGTCCGTCACCTGGGGCGTTCTGCGCGACCTAGGCAACATCCTGCGCCTGCGCGTGGTGACGATGGAGGCCGAGCCGCGCGTGCTGGAATTTACGGGCGAAGAACTGCACCGCGTCAGCCACGCCTATGGCACGAATGGCATCATCACCGAAGTCGAAATGCCCCTCGCCCCGGCCTATGACTGGGTGGAAATCTTTGTCACCCTGCCCGATTGGGATCAGGCCGTGGCGCTGGCGGGGGGGCTGGCCGATCAGGACGGCATTCTGAAAAAGCTGATCTCGGTCTATGAAGCGCCGACCGCCAAGGATTACTTCCAGCGCGTCGCCCCCCATGTCGATGCGGCGGATCACTTGCTGGGGCTGATGATCGCGCCGCAGTCGATGGATGGTTTTCTGACCTTTCTCGCCCGCTTTCCCAGTGCCAAGGTCATCTTCCGCAGCGATGCCCATGACTGGCCGCGCGAACCGGGGGCGGTGTTTGAATATGGCTGGAACCACACCACCCTGCGGGCGCTGAAGGTGGACCCCTCAATCACCTATCTGCAAGTGCGCTATGCGCCGGGGGATTATGCGGCGCAGATCGCCGCCATCCGCGCCCAGTTTCCCGGTGAGTTGATCCAGCATCTGGAAGCGATGCGCGAAAACGGGCGCTCAATGTTCGCGGGCCTGACCTTGGTGAAATTCACCAGCGAGGAACGCCTCGACGCCATCATCAAAGCGCATGAGGCTGCGGGGGCGATGATCTTCAACCCGCACCGCTATACGCTAGAGGAAGGCGGACGGCAGTCGGTCGATTCCGTTCAACTGGATTTCAAACGGCAGGCGGACCCAAAGGGATTGCTCAATCCCGGCAAGATGATCACCTGGGACAGGCCCGATTGGGACTATGCCCGTATGTATGACTATGCCGATATGCGCCGGGCCTAGCGCGCAAAAAGGGCAAGGAAAGACGTTCGGATCATCCAAACACCCTGTGGATAGGTGCGATCCGGACAAGCGGCGCGGCTATTCTGCCACGTTGCAACGACAGTGAGAGGCTTTAGCAATGAAGGCGTTGGTGGTGTTTTGCCATCCCTGCAAGGACAGTTTCAACAAGGGCATCCTTGATTTGGTCATGGGTAAGTTACAGGCAAAAGGGGCCGAGGTTCGGCTGCATGATCTCTATGGCAGCGGTTTTTCCCCAGTCCTGACTTGGGACGAATGGAAGGGCTATCTGACCTGCCCCGACAACCTCGCCCCCGTCGCGCAAGAGGTGCAAGATCTGCGTTGGTGCGACACGCTGATCTTTGTCTATCCCACTTGGTGGTATGGCTTGCCGGCGATGCTGAAAGGTTGGTTGGACCGCGTGCTCTTGCCCGATGTCGCCTTTATGATGCCCGATGCGCAGAACAAAAACATCCGCCCCGGATTGCGCCATATCGAACGGTTGGGCGTCTTTACCACCTGCGGTGCAAGCTGGTTCTTGACCCAAGTTGTCGGCGCGCCCGGCAAGCGCACCCTGACGCGCGGGGTGGGCTTTCTGTGCAAGCCTTGGAAGAAACGGGCCTTTGCGGCCCATTACCGTATGGACAGTTCCACCCCCGAAAGCCGCGCCAAGCATCTGACACGGGTCGGGGCGAAACTGGACCGCTTGCTGCGCTAGGGGAAGAACATGACTGCCAGAAACTGGACTGACCTCCGCGCTCCCGAGTTCGTCGATATCTCACCAGAGACCATCGCGATCCTGCCCGTGGCCGCCGTCGAACAACACGGGCCCCATTTGCCCGTCGGTACCGACACGCTGATCGCCAAGGGGCTTCTGGATGAAGTGCGGCAGCAATGCCCCTCCGATCTGAACCTGCTGATCCTGCCCATCCAAACCATCGGCAAATCCAACGAACATCTTTGGGCGCAGGGAACGCTGACCCTGACCGCCGAAACCGCGCTGAAGGCTTGGGTCGAAATCGGCCTCTCCATCGCCCGCGCGGGCATTAAAAAGCTGATCATCGTCAACAGCCATGGCGGCAATGCTGACCTTATCTCGATCATCGCCCGCGAATTGCGCGTGCAGGCAGGGATGCAGGTCGTCCGTCTGGGCTGGACGGCCCTTGGCCTGCCCGAGGGGCTGTATTCCGAACGGGAAACCCGCTTTGGCATCCATGGCGGCGACTTTGAAACCTCGCTCTTGCTGCATTTCCGCCCCGAAACTGTAGACATGACCCAAGTCCGCGATTTCCCCTCCACAGCCGAAACCGCCACCATTTCCCCCATCGGTCCCATCGCGTTGGGATGGGTCTCCTCTGACCTGAATCCGGCGGGCGTGGTGGGCGAGGCGCATCTGGCCACGGCCGACAAGGGCCGCGCCACCGCCCGCCATTTGGCGCAGGCTTTCCTGACGCTTGCAAGGCAGCTTCAAGACCTGCCATCGGACGGTTTTGCCTCCGCCGACACGCCTCCAAGCCTTTAGTCGCGGTTTCCAAAGTGTTTTCAGGGCTTGACGTCTGGACCGCCGACCGCAACCATTGCAACGGGCAATTGTTCGTCTGCCCGTCCGTAAACGTTGCAGGTGTTGATGTTCGATTATCGGTTCATGCGCCATACCGGCCAGTCCATTGCTGCGGGTCGCCGCAATTCGCTGATGTTTGGGGCTTTGCAGTCCCTGTCCCTTCCGGACGAGGCCGGTCAGATCGACATTGCCGCGCTGCAATTGGGAACCGACGGGCCCAAGGTCGTGCGCCTGCAATCCAGCGGCCATCAGGTCGATTTGACCGAAGACAATTGCACCACCTTGCTGCTGCCGCGGCGTGGTCGCCTGTCGTCGCGTCTGGGCGATGCGCAATGGCACGCCGCACAAAGCAACGGGCTGCTGTTCGGTCCGACCACCCGGTCGACCCAAGTCATCGGACCTTTCGACGCCTTCGCGCTGGTTTTCCCGCATGAGGCCCTGCTGCGCGCCTTGGCCGGTTCGGTTCGCCTGCCGGACGGTCTGAATTTTCGCGCCGAGGCCCCCGGTCTGGCGCGGATGTTCCGCCTGCTGGCCGATATTCATGATCTGACGGGCGACAATGACGCGGGCCTTCCCCCCGCAAAGGCGGCGCAGGGTCTGGCCGCCATGACCAGCGATGGGCTGGTCGACCTTATTCTGGGGCAAACCGAAGGCGATCTGCCCGACCGCCAGCCGCGTTCCCATCGCCACCGCGTGCTTTTGGCCGAAGAGATCATGCGGACCCGCGCCGCAGAGCCGCTGTCCATGGCCGAAATCGCCCGCAATCTGGGCATCAGCCTGCGCAGCCTGCAACTGGCCTTTCAGCAGGTCCGCCATATGGGGCCGCGCGATGCCCTGAACCGCATCCGTCTGGACATGGCGCATCACCGGCTGCTTTGTGCCCAGCATGGCGATACCGTCACCAGCATCGCTTTGGATTGCGGCGTGTCGCATGTCAGCCGCTTTGCCGCAGCCTATCGGCAGTCTTTCGGGGAATATCCTGCGGAAACCTTGTCGGAAGCCTTGCGTCGGTCCGCTTGAGGGCAGGCTGAGGGCGACCCTGGGGAGACCGCCCTCATACCCCATCCACTCGCTAACAAAGCAGCACTGCGGCCCGCCGGTCTTTCCCCTGGGTCGGATCGAACCGGGACAAGCCCCGCAGATGATTCAGGCATAAGGCAAGGCCTGCGGGCCTGACTATCCATTTCGCGCAAAAGGATAGAATGTCAGGAAAAAATGCGCGCAAAAGGTTAGCGGTAACGATTGTGTAACAAGTGCATCTGATGTGGTGAAAAGCCAGTAGAAGCGGCATTGCCGCGCTTAGCGTGTCAAAAAAGCTAGCATGGCAAACGCTATCAAGCCTGCAATACAAAGCATGTTAAAGCCATATCCCAGCCGGTGCTTCCATCCCCACTTGATCAGCCTCATATCATTACGGACCGGAGCAGCATGGGGGATTGTATTTGCGAGCCTTTTTGCATGAAGCGCCGCTGCGGCAGGAATAGCCGCACCTGCGAAGAGTTTGGTTGAAGCGATGTTCGGGCACCATACCACAGCTTGTATCAAAGTGGTTCCGGTCGACTGCGCCCAGTTCAGCGCCGCGTCTAAAAGTGCGGTTCCAAGCCCCTGACGACGATGATCAGAACGAACGAAGATATCCATGATGTCGACTGTCCGGTCATGTGCGTTCTGTGCTTTTATCTGGTTGTGCTGAGCCAAGCACACATAGCCGATTGGTCCGTTCCCTTCGTCCCAGACAAAGCAAACGGCAGTGGAACCTTCGATCTTTCGTTGATTTGCAGCCGCGATCAGCCAACGCGACCAGCGGTTAAAATCGTCGGCTGGACCAAAATGGTCAGGCTGTCGAGACTGGTGCTCGGCATGGGTCTCACGTTGAAAAGCCAGCAAATCCGGCAGGTCTTTTGGGCTTATGGGGCGAATTGCCGACGCAGTCACACCCGCCGCCCCCACAGGTCATATTCCCCGGCCTCTTCGACCGTCACCTTGACGATATCCCCCGGCACAAGCCCTTCGAATCCCTCGTCAATGAACAGGTTGCCGTCGATTTCCGGCGCATCGGCCTTGGTGCGGCAGGTGGCCCCTTCGTCGTCCACCTCGTCCACGATCACATCGATGGTCCGGCCGACTTTGGCCGCCAGCTTTGCCTCGGAAATGGCTTGCGCCTTTTCCATGAAACGGTCCCAGCGGTCTTGCTTCACCTCGGCAGGCACATGGTCGGGCAGGTCATTTGACCGGGCCCCGGCGACGTTTTCATACTGGAAGCAGCCGACGCGATCCAGTTGCGCCTCGTCCAGCCAGTCCAGAAGGGTCTGGAATTCGGCCTCCGTCTCGCCCGGATAGCCTACGATAAAGGTGGATCGCAGGGTGATGTCGGGGCAGGCGGCCCGCCAGGCGGCGATTTCGTCCAGCGTTTTCGCCGCCGCCGCGGGGCGGGCCATGCGGCGCAGAACATCGGGATGGGCGTGTTGGAAGGGGATGTCGAGATAGGGCAGGATCAACCCCTCGGCCATCAGGGGGATCAGGTCGCGGACATGGGGGTAAGGGTAGACATAATGTAGGCGGACCCAAGCACCCAACTGGCCCATTTCGCGGGCCAGATCGGTGATATGGGCGCGGACATCGCGGTCTTTCCACTGGGACAGGTCATGCTTCCGGTCCACCCCGTAGGCGCTGGTATCCTGGCTGATCACTAGCAGTTCCTTGACGCCGGCCTGCACCAGTTTTTCCGCCTCGCGCAGCACGGCATGGGCCGGGCGTGAAACAAGACGGCCGCGCATGTCAGGGATGATGCAGAATTTGCACTTGTGATTGCAGCCTTCGGAGATTTTCAGATAGCTGTAATGGCGGGGGGTCAGGGTCACGCCGCTGGCGGGCAGCAGGTCGATGAATGGGTCGGGTGAGGGCGGGACCGCCCCGTGAACGGCATCCAGAACCGCCTCATATTGGTGCGGGCCTGTCACGGCCATCACTTTGGGATGGGCCCCGGTGATGTAATCCGGCTCGGCCCCCAGACAACCCGTCACGATGACCTTGCCGTTTTCCCGCAGGGCCTCGCCAATCGCTTCCAGAGACTCGGCCTTGGCCGAGTCCAGGAAGCCGCAGGTGTTCACGATGACCGCGTCGGCCCCCTGATAGTCCGGGCTGATCGCGTAGCCCTCGGCCCGCAGGCGGGTCAGGATGCGTTCGCTGTCCACCAGGGCCTTGGGGCAGCCGAGGGAGACCATGCCGATGGTGGGCTGCCCCTCCCGACGGGTATCGGGAACGAAGGAACGGGCGAGGTCTGGCCGGAGGCTGGGCGGGTTCTGGGTCATGCGCTGGATATACAAGGGAATCGGGGGGCGGGAAAGGGGAGGGTTTTCACGCGTGAAATGGGGATTAGGTAATTGATATTGTTGATTTATGCAATATTTTGAATGTGTTTAACGCCCCACCCCATCCCTCTCCCACAGCGGGGCGGAGGGGGCTGCGCCGAACTTTGGTCGCGCGGTGGGTTGGGGGGCTTTGGTCGCATCGCCCGGCTTGACCCCCGCCCTGCACCCGTTAGGGTTGGCTTAACCCCGCCGTGCTAGGATGGGGACAAGCATCGGGGCGGGCATGACCAATCATCTGTATTACGGCGACAACCTGAAGGTTCTGCGCGACAGCATCCGCGATGAAAGCGTCGATCTGATCTATCTGGACCCGCCGTTCAATTCCAACGCCAGCTATAGCGTGCTGCTCAAAGGCCCCAGCGGCACCGAATCCGCCGCGCAGATTGAGGCGTTTTAGTATGAGGACTTCATTTCTTGCTGCGGGAATAACGACCTGTTTTGCACTTGCTTCCGTGCAGGCTGTCGCTTCTACCAAAGAACTTGAAAGCGCGATCTATCAAGTGATTCCTTTCAATGAAGAACCCTACGTCTCTTTGGATATGCGCAAGGCATATGTGATCGCATTGCTTGCATATTGGAACAGTTTCGATAGTCGAGTTCCGCGCTTGTCTCCCTCTGAGAACGATTGGATCAAACAAGAGTTAGGCGCGCAAGGTGAGCGTCTAAACGGCGCGATCAACTCCCGTGAATATGCGTTGTTTTCGCTATCGCTGGACATTGATAGCTGCGTTTCTACACTGAAAAAGCTGAATGAAGCATACGCTGATTCAGTCAAGGCGGAGACGGAAATGTTCCTTTGGCTTGGTATGGTGAAATGCTACGGTCGTATTGACAAAATGATGATCGACTTGCGGCGGGCCGAATTATCAGATGGTCGCTATGATGGTGCTTTCTATACTATCGGTTCTTCGCTTATCATGAATGTCTTGTTGGATAAGGTCATTCCGTCGGCAATGGCTGACACAATGGGCTGGACTATAAGCGCGAACGAATGAGCGCACCGGTTAGGGTTGGCTTAACCCCCAACCGGCGAGGGTGGGATAAGGCGGCGCAGGGAGTGTTGGATTTTTGAGTGAGCAAAAGCCCAACGTCCGCCCCGCCTTCCCCGGCGATGATTGGGCTGAGTTGCGCAATGCAATGGCAATGCATGCTGTGTCGCAGATACAGATGATTTCTGTGATGGTCGCGCAGGATTACCGTACGGCGATCGAGATTGTCGGGGCAAAGCAAGACCCTGTGGCCTTGGCTTTGGAGGCGGATAACCGCTTTAATGTGTTTCTTTTTCTGCCAGCGCATGGGCATCTGGCGGCGTTCTGGCGGCGGCACACCAACAGACTTGCACCGCCCAACGAAGCCTCACGGGATCGGGTCAATCTGCTTTGCGACGAATTTCACGACTGGCTGAAGTATGAGGTCAATCGTTGGTGGCTGGGCAAGGGGCGGCTGATCCGGCGTTTTGCCGTGCTTCTGGCTCGGTGGAATCGTGTGAACATGCTTGAACTGGAAGAGCAGATGATGATGGAACTGACCGAGTTGTATCCACTGCCGCGCCCGGATACGGACGATTTCTTTGACAATCCGGCGCGCTTCTCGCCGTATCCTGATGTAAAGCGCAACGGAGGTTGATGGGCCGATGGCCCATCCTACGGGCGCATTTTATGCGGGTTTGCGGGGCGGTGGGTTTCACCCACCCTATGGGTCGGAAGCGCATGATGGGCCAATGGCCCATCCTACGGAACGGGGCGAGCCCGACCTACGCTTTACGCAAATCTTTGGCCGCGCTATCCTTTCCCAAGATGTTGTGTTTTCGGGAGGCCATTATGCGTTGGATTGTGCGGATCGTTGGGACATTGCTGGTTCTGATCCTGCTGGCCTTTGCGGCGTTGTTCTTTGTGCCTGCCGAAAAGATCGCGCAATTGGCGGCCGAGCGGTTTGAGCGGGCGACGGGCCGCGCGTTGACCATTGGCGGCGATATTCGTCCGACCTTTTGGCCGGTGCTGGGGGTTTCGACCGGGCCGGTGAGGGTGGCGAATGCGGATTGGGCCAGTGAAACGCCGATGTTCAAGGCGCAAGGGCTGTCGATTGGTGTCGATGCCGGGGCCTTGATCGGGGGTGAGGTGCGGGTGACCGAAGTCGTCGCCGATGCGCCCGAAATTCTGCTGGAGAGGGGCGCGGATGGGCGCGCGAATTGGGAATTTGGTGGGGGCGGTGGCGGTGGTGAAGCGGGGGCCTCGGGCGGCGCGGCCCCGGCCTTTACGCTGGACCGGGGGGAAATTCGCGGCGGGGCGGTGACTTACATCGACCATGCCCTTGGCGAGACCTTGGCGCTGACGGCGCTGGATATGGACTTTGCGCTGCCCGATTGGGCGGGGGCGGCGACGGCCAATGTCAAAGGCCAATTGCGGGGGCAGGATTTCACTGCCGACGTGAGTTTGGCGCAGGCGAATGCGGCGTTGTCGGGCAAGCTGACGGGCTTGACGCTGGCCTTGCGGGCGGGGGCGGCTCAGGTGGGTTTTGATGGTAAGGCGGGGCTGTCGCCCTTGATGGCCGAGGGGAAGCTGGACGCCGATCTGGGCGATCTGGCGGCGCTGTCGCGGCTGGTTGGCATGGCGCGGCCGGAACTGCCGCAGGGTCTGGGTGCGGGGTTGGTGAAGGCCAAAGGTGATCTGACGCTGACGCCCGAGGGCAGCGTGCATCTGCGGGGGGCGGGGCTGGTTCTGGATGGCAACAGCCTGTCGGGTGATGTGGATTATGGGCCGGGGGCGGCGCGGCCGAAGATCAGCGCAAACCTGCGGGGCGGAAAGATCGATCTGCGGGGGCTGACGGGCGAAGGCGGGTCGGGTGGCGGGGGAGGCGGTTCGGGTTGGCCGAAGGACCGGATTGATGTGTCGGGTCTGGGCGCGGTGGACGGGGCCTTGGCCTTGCAGGCCGAGGCAGTCGAACTGGGCTGGATGCAGTTGGGTCCGACGCAGGCGGTGGTGAGCCTTGAGGATCGGCGGGCGGTGATCGAGTTGAAAAAGGTCAGCGCCTATGAGGGGGCGATCGCCGGGCAGGTGGTGGTGAACGGGCGGGGGGGCCTGTCGGTGGGCGGCGATCTGGTGATTGGCGGGCTGTCGATGCAGCCCCTGCTACAGGATCTGGCGGGGTTTGACCGGTTGCTGGCGAAGGGGGATGTGAAGCTGAAATTCCTGTCGGCGGGCGACAATGTGGCGCAGTTGATGGCGGGGCTTTCGGGGAATGGGTCTGTCGCCTTGGGGCAGGGGGAAATCCGGGGTTTGGACATCGGCGGGATGATCACGAACCTAGACCCCGGCTATGTCGGCGAGGGGGCGAAGACGATTTTCAGCGGGCTGTCGGGGACGTTCACGATGGAGGGGGGCGTGGTGTCGAACAAAGACATGGCGCTGGCCTCGCCCGTGGTGAATGTGAACGGGCGGGGGAAGGTCGATCTGGGGGGGCGGAGTCTGGATTACCGGGTGGTGCCAAAGGTGGCGGCGGTGAACGGGCTGAAAGTGCCGGTGGATATTTCAGGGCCTTGGGACAACCTGTCCTACAAGATCGACGTGAAGGCGGCGACGGGGGTGGATGTCGAGGAAGAGGCCAAGACGAAGATCGAGGAAAAGCTGGGGATCAAGCGGAAAAAGGGCGAAAGCCTGGAGGATGCGGCGAAGCGGAAGGCGGAAAAGAAGCTGGAGCGGGAGGCGAAGAAGGCCTTGGAAGGGCTGCTGGGCGGAGAATAGCCGAAGGGATGCGGGCGGGGCGTTTTCCTTGGCCGCGCGGGGGGCTATACTGACGGCAAAACAGGAGCAGGCGATGAAGAAATTCCTTTTGGCGGTGACCTTGGTTTTGGCCGGTCCAGCGCAGGCCTTTATGGCGGAAAATGATGTGCGGGTGGCGGCGATGGACGGGGGGCAGTTCCTGGTGGGGCCGGTGCCGGGTATGGGGGCAGCGGCCTCATGGTGTGCGGCGGGGGATTATGCGCTACGGAAGCTGAATCTGGCGCCGACGGATCGGATTTGGCGGGTGTCGGTGCCGCCGCGGAAGCAGGGTGAGGGTGTGGTGTTTGCGCTGACAGGCGACGGGGCTTCGCCGAAAACCGGGCTTGTGCGGATTCCGGATGACGGCAGCATGACGGTGGCGGGGGCGCAGGCGCTGTGCTGGGCGCTGAACTTTGAATAAGGCGCTGGTTCTGGCGCTGTTCCTGCCGGAGGCGGCCTTGGCGGATTGTGCGGAGGGGACG
This sequence comes from Neogemmobacter tilapiae, assembly GCF_014652215.1. Classification (GTDB taxonomy): domain Bacteria; phylum Pseudomonadota; class Alphaproteobacteria; order Rhodobacterales; family Rhodobacteraceae; genus Neogemmobacter; species Neogemmobacter tilapiae. The sequence goes on from NZ_BMYJ01000002.1 coordinate 153,575, forward strand.
TTTTTGTCCTGCACGATCAAGGGCAAGGCGCTGGATGTCTGTGTGGCGGGCGACCGGGTGACCTATGCCTTTGGGCCAGCGGGCGTGCCAGAGTTGGAATTGTCGGAACCCTTGTCAGCCTTGACGCACAGTCCGTGGAGCGGGGTGGGGCGGTCGATTTGGGAGGGGCTGGGGTTTCGGAACGAAGGCTATACCTATGAGGCCTATCTGAGTTTTGACCGGCTGAACCAAGCGGCGGGGATGGAGGGGGGCGTGACGGTGCTGAAGGGCGAGAAGATCGTCACGCAACTGGCCTGCGATGCAGGCACGGTGGAGGGCCATTTCGACACTTTGACCGAGGCGATGGCGGGGCAGGGCTATTGCTGGAACCCTGCGGATTTCCGTTATCAGCAGGGGGGCTGCTGAGTCCCTGACGCCACAGGTCTGGGGCTATATCCTGTGGTGGCAAATTCCCGCTGGCCCATGGCTGCTGTCTGCCCCTATAGTTGGGGGACAACGGGGGAATAACCCCCGGACTTGAGGCAGTCATAAAGATCAGGGGGATAGCCCATGCGTTGCCCGTTTTGCGGGAATATTGACACGCAGGTGAAGGACTCGCGCCCGGCGGAGGACCATGTGTCGATCCGTCGCAGGCGTTTTTGTCCGGCCTGCGGGGGGCGCTTTACGACCTATGAACGGGTCCAATTGCGCGATCTGGTGGTGATCAAATCCAGCGGTAAGCGCGAGGATTTTGATCGGGACAAGCTGGAACGTTCGATCCGCATTGCCATGCAGAAGCGGCCGATTGAGCCGGAGCGGATCGATCAGATGATTTCGGGGATCGTGCGGCGCTTGGAAAGTCTGGGGGAAACGGACATTCCATCGCGGACGATTGGTGAGATCGTGATGGAAAGCCTGGCGCGGATCGACACGGTCGGCTATGTGCGTTTCGCGAGCGTTTACAAGAACTTCCAGGCGGCGGACGACTTTGACAAGTTTGTCTCTGAGCTGCGGCCGACAGGTGCGGCGGAAGAGTGAGCGACGAAGACCACATGCGCCATGCCCTGGGCCTTGCGGCCCGGGGATTGGGTCAGGTCTGGCCCAATCCGGCAGTGGGTTGCGTGATCGTGAAAGAGGGGCGGATCGTCGGGCGGGGCTGGACCCAGCCGGGCGGTCGGCCCCATGCGGAACGCCGCGCGCTGGATCAGGCGGGGGCGGCGGCACGGGGGGCTACGGCCTATGTGACGCTGGAGCCCTGTGCGCATCACGGCCATACGCCGCCCTGTGCCGATGGGCTGATCGAGGCGGGGGTGACAAGGGTTGTCACCGCGCTGACCGACCCGGATGCGCGGGTGGCGGGCAAGGGCCATGCGATGCTGCGGGCGGCGGGAATTGCGGTGCGCGAGGGCGTTTTGTCCGATGCGGCGCGGATTTTGAACCGGGGTTTCCTGAAACGGGTGGAACAGGGCCTGCCGCTGGTGACGCTGAAACTGGCGACCACCTTGGACGGGCGGATTGCCACAAGCACGGGCGAAAGCCGCTGGATCACCGGGCCCGAGGCGCGGCGTCAGGTGCATCTGATGCGGTTGACGCATGATGCGGTGATGGTGGGCAGCGGCACGGCGCGGGCGGATGATCCTGATCTTGGGGTGCGCGATCTGGGGGCCGTGCGGCAGCCCATTCGGGTGGTGCTCGACAGTGCTTTGTCGCTGTCGCCGGACAGTGTGTTGGGACGAACGGCGCGGGAAAGATCGGTCTGGATTCTGCATGGGCCGGATGTGCCCCTGACCGCGCGCCACGGCTGGATGCGGACCGGGGCGCAGTTGATCCAATTGCCGGAGGGGCCGCGTGACCTTGCTGCCGCGTTGCGGGCGCTGGGCGAACGCGGGCTGACGCGGGTGTTTTGTGAGGGCGGGGGGCAGTTGGCCGCCAGCCTGATCGGGGCTGGGTTGGTGGATGATCTGGCGGTGTTCAACGCCGGGGCGCTGATCGGGGCCGATGGCGTGGCGGCCTTGGCGGGTTTGGGCGTGCAAGCCTTGGCCGACGCGCCGCGCTTTGTCTTGGCGGGGCAAGAGCGGGTTGGGGCCGATGTTTTGAGCCTTTGGCGGCGGGAATAGGGCGGAGGAAAGGGCTGCGCGCGCCGCGGGGTGGGCGCAGCCACGGCAGTTCCCCCCGATTTATGGTGCAATCCCGAAAGACGTCGCGCTTGCGGCCGACGTTGCAATCGCGCACGCCCTGGGGGGCGGCGTGCGCGGCCCGGCTGGTCGCCGGGCGGAACATTTGGCTGGTGCTGCACACTGGAGGGCAAGCCAATTTTCCATTCACGACATTTTTCGTCGCCCGCGGCAGGGGCGGGCGGGGCAGGTCTTGCTATTCCTGACCCAAGGCTTTCAGATGAGCCAACAGGATACGGGGCCGCCGATGCGCTATTCAGGTTTCAATGTCATTCGTCAGGGCCTGAGCGGCAACAAAGGCTGGACGCCCGCTTGGCGCGATCCGGCCCCCAAGGCGGAATATGATGTTGTCATTATTGGCGGCGGCGGGCATGGGCTTTCCACCGCCTATTATCTGGCGAAAAATCATGGGCTGACGAATATTGCTGTCGTCGAAAAGGGCTATCTGGGCGGCGGCAACATCGGGCGGAACACGACGATTGTGCGGGCCAACTATTTCCTGCCGGGGAACAGCGAGTTCTATTCGCATTCGCTGAAACTGTGGGAGGGGTTGGAGGCCGACCTCAATTACAACGTCATGCATTCCCAGCGGGGGCTGATCAACCTGTTCCATTCCGATGGGCAGCGGGACGCCTTTGTGCGGCGGGGCAATGCGATGATCAATCAGGGGGATGATGCCATCCTTTTGGACCGGGAAGGGGTGCGGAAACATCTGCCCTACCTCGATTTCGAACAGACCCGCTTTCCGATTTACGGCGGGCTTTTGCATCCGCGCGGGGGTTCTGCGCGGCATGATGCTGTGGCTTGGGGCTATGCGCGCGGGGCCGACCAGCGGGGCGTCGATCTGATCCAGAATTGCGAAGTGACGGGGATTGATGTGTCGGGCGGCCGTGTGACGGGGGTTCAGACGACGCGGGGGGCGATCCGGGCGAAGAAGGTGGCCATCATCGTGGCGGGGCGGTCGAGCCAAGTCGCCGCAATGGCGGGGATGCGCTTGCCGATTGAAAGCCATGTCTTGCAGGCCTTTGTGACCGAGGGGCTGAAGCCGGTGATTGACCATGTTGTCAGTTTCGGGATGGGGCATTTCTATATCAGCCAGTCGGACAAGGGCGGATTGGTCTTTGGTGGCGATCTGGATTTCTATGCCTCTTACGCCGCGCGGGGGAACCTGCCGATGGTCGAACATGTGATGGAGGCGGGGATGACGCTGATGCCGATGATCGGGCGCGCCAAGGTGCTGCGGTCTTGGGGCGGGATCATGGATATGTCGCCGGACGGGTCGCCCATCATCGACAAGACGGGGATTGAAGGGCTGTATCTGGATTGTGGCTGGAACTATGGGGGGTTCAAGGCGGTGCCCGCCAGCGGCTGGTGCATGGCACATTTGGTGGCGACGGATACGCCGCATGAATACGCGGCGCGGTTCCGGCTGGATCGGTTCAGAACGGGGCATCTTCTGGATGAAGAAGGCACCGGCTCGCAGCACAATTTGCATTGAGGGGATGATGAGGAAGTCCCTTTGTGCCATGGCGTCGTGCCTGTTCGGGCTTTTCCCAAGTTTTGTCTTGGGCGAGGTTTGTATGAGAGGTGAAATTATAGAGGTAGCGTTGGGTATGGAGGGAGCGCCTAGTTTGCACGGCTGTAGACCTCTTTTCGCTTTTGAAGACAGCTTTGGTGCCAAAGGCGTTTTTGTGAACAGTATGCCAGGATTGACCGTGTCAAAGTCAGGGCGTCCTCAAGTGCATGTTCGGCTGGAGTCCAAATTGACTTGGGAAGAACTCGATCAGGCCACCTTGGCGACGGGAGGTACATTGGAGACGGCCATTTCAGAATATCAATTGTCTTTGCGAGAGATTGCATGCGCGGGTGGTTACGCGAATTTCTTGAACGCGGGCGGCTCACTTCACATTACGCTAACTGCAACCAAGATGCTCGAAAACCCTGAGCCATTGGAGTTGGGGATGGGGTTGGTCACTTTGATCGACCTTGAAATCGACACTCCGCAAGACTGCGAGGCCCCATAATGCGCCTGACCTGCCCCCTTTGTGGCCCGCGTGATCGTCGGGAGTTTTATTACTCCGGTTCCGCCGATTACCTGACCCGCCCTGCTACGGATGATGCCGCAGGGTGGGACAACCATTTGCATCTGCGCGACAACCCCGCCGGGGAGACGCGGGATTTGTGGTATCATGAGACGGGCTGTGCGCAGTGGCTGCTGGTCACGCGCGATACGGTGACCCATGTGATTTCCAAGGTGGAGCTGGTGGCGAAATGAGGGTGGCGGGCAAGGGTTTGGTGGATCTGTCGGCACCCATCGGCTTTCGCTTTGACGGGCGGGATTATGTCGGGGCCGAGGGCGATACGCTGGCCTCGGCGCTGCTCGCCAATGGCGTGCGGGTCGTGGGGCGCAGTTTCAAATACCACCGTCCCAGGGGTGTTCTGACGGCGGGGTCCGAGGAACCGAACGCGATGGTGGAGATGGTCGAGGGCGATCAGCAGACGCCGAACGTGCGGGCGACGGTGCAGGAATTGTATCAGGGGCTTGTGGCGCGCAGTCAGAACCGCTGGCCCTCGGCCCGGTTTGACGTGATGGCGGTGAATGATTTCGCCTCTCCCCTGCTTGGCGCAGGCTTCTACTACAAGACCTTCATGTGGCCGCGGCGCTTTTGGGAGGGGCTGTATGAGCCGGTGATCCGGCGGGCGGCGGGCTTGGGTTCGCTTTCGGGGAAGCATGACGAGGGCGAGTATGAGAAGGCCTATGCGTTTTGCGATCTGCTGGTGGTGGGTGGCGGGCCTGCGGGGTTGATGGCGGCCTTGGTGGCGGCCAAGGCCGGGGCGGATGTGATCCTGGCGGATGAGGGCGCGCGGATTGGTGGGCGGCTTCTGACCGATGGGGAAACGGTTGACGGGTTAAGCGGGCCGGATTGGGTGGCGCAAGCCTTGGCGGCGATGCCGAATGTGCGGGTGATGACGCGGACCAGCGTGACGGGGGCCTATGACGATGGCACCTATGGCGCGCTGGAACGGGTGGGGCTGCATCTTGCGCCGCGCGACCATCTGCCGCGGGAATGCTTCTGGCGGATCGTCGCGAAACAGGCGGTCATGGCGACGGGGGCTTTGGAGCGGCCCATTGCCTTCCCGGACAATGACCGGCCGGGGGTGATGCTGGCGAGCGGGGTTCAGGCTTACCTGAACCGCTATGGCGTGGCGACGGGGCGGCGGGTGACGCTGTTTGCGAACAACGAAGCGGCGCGGGCGGTGGCGCGGGATCTGATGGCGGCAGGCGTGCAGGTGGCGGCGATCATCGACAGCCGCGAGGGGGCGAGCGTCGCCGAGGACTGCCCGGTTTACGCGGGCGCGCGGGTTGTGGGGACGCGGGGGCGGCTGGGTCTGAAAGAGATCACGGTGGCGCATAAGGGGGATGAGATCACCATTGAAACCGACTGTCTGGCGGTTTCGGGGGGGTGGAATCCGACGCTGCATCTGGCCTGTCACCACAACGGGCGTCCGGTTTGGGATGATGGGATTGCGGCCTTTGTGCCGAAGCCGGGGATGGTGCCGGGGCTGACGGCGGCGGGGGCTGCGGCGGGGGTCTTTGGGCTGGCCGCCTGTCTGGAATCGGGCAAGGCGGTGGGGAAAGCGGCGGTGGAGGCTTTGGGGCTGAAGACCAAGCCCGTAAAGGTGCCTGCCGCGACGGACCGGGCCTATGGGATTGAACCGCTGTGGCATGTGCCGGGCAAGGGCGGGCTTTGGGCGCGGGAATGGCTGGACTTTGCCAATGACGTGACGGTCAAGGATGTGAAGCTTTCGGCGCAGGAAGGCTTTGTCAGCGTTGAACATATGAAGCGTTACACGACGCAGGGCATGGCCCCCGATCAGGGCAAGAATTCCAATGTCGCGGCCTTGGCCGTTTTGGCCGATGCGACGGGGCGTTCGATCCCGGAAACGGGGACGACGACCTTCCGCCCGCCCTATACGCCGGTGTCCATCGCCGCGATGGGGGCCGGTGGGCGGGGCATGGGCTTTGCGCCGCAACGGTTTTTGACCTCGCATCAGGCGAGCGTGGAACGCCATGCGCCGATGATCGAGGCAGGGCTTTGGTATCGGCCGAGCTATTTCCCGAAACCGGGCGAGACGACCTGGCAGCAGGCTTGCGAGCGGGAAGTGCGGATGGTGCGGACGCATGTGGGTGTCTGCGATGTGTCGACGCTGGGCAAGATTGACTTGCAGGGCAAGGATGCGGGACGGTTTCTGGATTTCGTTTATGCCAATACCTTCAGCACCCTTCAGCCGGGCCGCGTGCGCTATGGGCTGATGCTGCGCGAGGATGGGATGGTGCTGGACGATGGCACCACGGCCTGTCTGGCGCCGAACCACTATCTGATGACGACGACAACCGCAGCGGCGGGGCTGGTCATGCGGCATCTGGATTTCGTGAAACAGGCGTTCTGCGCCGATTGGGATGTGCGGTTCATCAGCGTCACCGAACAATGGGCGCAGTTTGCGGTGGCCGGGCCTTTGGCGCGGACCTTGCTGAACAGCGTTCTGGATCAGCCGCTGGATATGGCGCGGTTTCCGTTCATGGGCTGTGGTTCGGTGCAGGTGCAGGGCGTTCAGGCGCGGCTGTTCCGGATCAGTTTTTCGGGTGAGGAAGGCTATGAAATTGCCGTTCCCGCCCGCTATGGCGAGGCTTTGTTCCGGGATTTGCTGGCGCGGGCGGAAACCATGGGCGGCGGGCCTTATGGGATGGAGGCGCTGAATGTGCTGCGCATCGAGAAAGGCTTTCTGACCCATGCCGAAATGCACGGGCGGGTGACGGCTTTTGATCTGGGCCTGCAAAAGATGATCGCCGCCAAGGATTGCATTGGCAAGGGGGCCAGCCTACGGCCCGGTCTTTCGGGGCCTGAGCGCGAGCAGTTGGTGGGGCTGCGGCCGGTGCAGGATCAGGCCATCACGGCGGGGGCGCATCTGTTCACGCCGGGGGATACAGTCGAACGGGTGAATGACCAAGGCTATGTCACCTCGGTCGGCCAATCACCCACTTTGGGCGGCTGGCTGGCGTTGGCGTTTTTGAAGAACGGTCGGGCAAGGCATGGCGAAAATGTGCGGCTGGTGGACCATCTGCGCGGCATCGACTGCCTGTGTCAGGTGAGCGGGCCGGTGTTCCACGACCCCGAGGGAGGGAAGCTTCGTGCCTAATCTGATCGCAAAATCAGCCCTGTTCGGGCAGGCGCCTTTGACGCTTGGCGGGGTGACTTTGGCCGAAGCGCCGCTGGGTGAAATGTTTTCGGTCGCGGGGCAGGGCAAGGCTTTGGATAAGGCGCTGGGCAAACTGGGGCTTGTCATGCCTGCGCCGAATTCTTGCGCTGTGGGGACGGGGGGCGTGATCGTCTGGACTGGGCGGGATCAGGCCTTTCTGCTGGGGGATGGCAGCACTCTGGCCGAGGTTGCGGCGGTGACGGATCAGTCGGACGGCTGGGCGCATCTGACTTTGGAAGGTGATTTCGTAGCGGTTCTGGCGCGGCTGGTGCCGGTCGATCTGCGGGGCTTTGGCGTGGGGCAAGCGCTTCGCGTTGGTTTGGGCCATATGCAGGCGGTGATCTTTTGCACGGCGGCGGCACGGGCGGATTTGTTGGTGTTCCGATCGATGGCGCGGACCGCTTGGGATGAAATTGCCCATGCCATGCAACATCTTGCGGCGCGGCGGGTCGTGGGTCTGTGATGGATATTCCCCGGCTGGTCGGCCTTCGCCACGCTTTGCACCGCAAGCCCGAATTGTCGGGTTCTGAGCGCGAGACAGCGGCGACACTGGCCGCCTTTCTGGTCGAAAGCGCGCCGGATCAGGTGGTGACGGGCTTGGGCGGGCATGGGTTGGCGGTGGTTTACAACGGTTCAGCGCCGGGGCCTTCGCTGCTGATCCGGTCGGAACTGGATGCCCTTCCCATCGCCGAACAGCCGCGGCATGACCATGGGTCCGAACGCCCCGGCTGGGGGCATCTGTGCGGGCATGACGGACATTCGACGATTTTGGCGGGTCTTGGTCTGGCCTTGGGCCGCAAACGTCCGGCCAAGGGGCGGGTCATTCTGATGTTCCAGCCGTCGGAAGAAAACGGCGCGGGGGCGGCAGCGGTCTTGGCCGATCCGGCCTTTGCGCCGCTGCGCCCCGATCTGGCGGTGTCCTTGCACAATATGCCGGGGCTGCCCTTGGGGTCTTGGGCCTTGGTGGAAGGCGCGGCCAATTGCGCCTCGGTCGGGATGCGGGTGGTGCTGACGGGGCGGGAATCTCATGCCTCGCAACCGGAACTCGGCAAATCGCCGGGTCCGGCGATGGCGCGGCTGATCGCGGCTTTGGCGAAATTGGGCAAGGGTGGGCCGCTTGCGCCGGATTATCGACTGGTGACGGTGACCCATGCGACGTTGGGGGAACCGGCCTTTGGCATTTCGCCGGGGCATGGCGAGGTTTGGGCGACGCTGCGTTGTGTGAGCGACGGCCCGATGGCGGCCCTGCGGGCCGAGGCGGAAGCCTTGGCGCGATCCAAAGCGCGGGGGCTGGGGGTCGCGATCACTTGGCACGATGATTTTTCGGCCTGCGTGAACCATCCGGTGGCGACAAAGCTGTTGTTGGGGGCCTTGCTGGCCAGCGGTCTGCCCGAGACCCGCTATGATTTTCCGATGCGGGGGTCGGAAGATTTCGGGCGGTTCGGGCAGGTCTGCCCGTCGGCGATGTTCCTGCTGGGTTCGGGGGAAAAGCACCCGGCACTGCACAACCCGGATTATGATTTCCCCGATACGCTGATCACGCCCGCTGTTGGCGTTTTCCAAAGGGTGATTGGGGATTATCTGGGGTAGTGCCCCCCCCTCCCCATCCCTCCCTCACGAGGGGGGAGGGGGCCGCCTCCGATCCGCGCTGCACTGGTTTGGCGCGCTTTCCCCGCCCCCGCGTGGGGAGGGGTTAGGGGTGGGGGGCGCCTGCGCAAACCGGGGGTAGGATTCCCCCGGCCATGGTCCTAGATTACCCCCCATGAGCCTGCCACCCGGATTCCTTGACGAGTTGCGCAACCGTGTGTCCCTTTCGTCCGTTGTGGGGCGCAAGGTGACTTGGGACGCGCGCAAGTCAAACATCGGCAAGGGGGATATGTGGGCGCCTTGCCCGTTTCATCAGGAAAAGTCGGCCTCGTTCCATGTGGATGATCGGAAAGGGTTTTATTACTGCTTTGGTTGCCATGCCAAAGGGGATGCCGTCACCTTTTTGAAGGAAAGCGAGAACCTGTCTTTCATCGAGGCGGTGGAGGTTCTGGCGCGTGAGGCGGGGATGCCGATGCCGGAACGCGATGAGCGGGCGGCGCAGGTGGCGGACCGGCGGACGCAATTGGCGCAGGTGACGGAAGAGGCGGTGAAGTGGTTCCGCCTGCAACTGAAGACGAACGGGGCGTCGGAAGCGCGGGATTATCTGGAGCGGCGGCGTCTGCCTGTAGCGGCGCAGGATCGGTGGGAGATTGGTTGGAACCCCGAGAATCGGCAGGGGCTGTTTCAGGCCTTGCAGCAGAAGGGTTTTGCGACCGATTTGATCCTTGATTCAGGGGTTTGCGCGAAAACGGATGATGGGTCGATCTATGACCGGTTTCGGGGGCGGATCATCTTTCCCATCCGCGATGCGCGGGGGCGGTGTATCAGTTTCGGCGGGCGGTCTTTGGACCCCAATGCGCGGGCGAAATACCTGAACGGACCGGAAACGGCGCTGTTCGACAAGGGGCGGAACCTGTTCAACCACGGCCCGGCGCGGACGGCGGCGGGCAAGGGACAGCCCTTGATCGTGGCCGAAGGCTATATGGATGTGATTGCCTTGTCGGAGGCGGGTTTTACAGCGGCGGTGGCGCCTTTGGGGACGGCGGTGACCGAGGAGCAGTTGCATCTGATCTGGCGGATCGCGCCAGAACCGATCATTGCGCTGGACGGGGACAAGGCAGGCATTCGGGCGGCGCTGCGGGTGGTTGATCTGGCGCTGCCGCTGATTCAAGCGGGGCAGGGGCTGCGTTTTGCCGTGCTGCCGGGGGGGATGGATCCGGATGATCTGATCAAGGCGCAGGGCGCGGGCGCGATGCAGAAGGTGCTGGATCAGGCCCGGCCGATGGTCGATTTGCTGTGGGAGCGAGAGACCGAGGGCAAGGTTTTCGACAGCCCCGAACGCAAGGCGGCGCTGGAGAAAGACTTGGACCGCGCGCTGGCGAAGATCCGTGACGGTGCCATTCTGGGTCATTACAAGTTGACGCTCAGGGATCTACTTTGGAATCTGTTCAACGCCAAGAAACGCTCGGTCCGCTGGTCTCCAACCGCCAAAGGCAAAGGCCCGGCCGTGCCGGTTGCCGCCTCAAAATCCTCACCCCTGGCGCAGGGGGATGGGGCGGCGGATATGATTGTGCTGGAATCGGTGTTGCTGGCGACGCTGGTCACGCATCCCGCGCTGATCCACCGCTTTGAATCCGATCTGGAGATGTTGGACTTTGCCCATCCTGATCATTTCGGCCTGTGCCAGTGCCTGCTGCGCCACGCCGATGCCGGGCCGGATTTCCATGTTGCGATTGCCGATGAACAGCGCACGGCCCTTGAACGGCTCTTTCAGGAACCCCATGTTCAGATCGCCCCGCCGGTGCGCAACCGGCAGGACCGCGAATTGGCCGCGCTTTGTGTGGCCGAGGGCTTGGCCAAGATCGACGCACGCCGCGCCGCCCGGCAGGAAATTGAGGATGCCATGCAAGATGTGACCGGCCTTGTCGATGAGGGTCTGACCTGGCGCGTTGGCAAAGCGGCCGAGGCCAGAAACCAAAGCGAAAGGTCGGATTTGCAGGATCAGCAGGGCAATGGAGAGGACCGCGCGGCGCTTTCCCGTGCTTTGCAGGACATGATCGACCAACAGGTTTGGGTCAAACCAAGGCGCTAGATGATTCGCCCCTTTCCCCCGTTTTGATTCGCGCTATTGATTCGCTTTACACCGGCTGATTCGCCCATCACCGTATCCGAAGGACTTCGCATGGCCATGAAAGACAACGACGACGGCAAGCCAGAAGAGCAGGAAGCCGATGTATCGCTCGACATGAGCCAAGCCGCCGTCAAGCGCATGATCGCCGATGCGCGGGAACGGGGCTATATCACCTATGACCAGTTGAACGCGGTTCTGCCGCCGGAGCAGGTGTCGTCGGAACAGATTGAAGACGTCATGTCGATGCTGTCGGAGATGGGCATCAATGTGATCGAAGGCGACGAGGCCGAAGAGGGCGAGACCGGCGGCGAGCTGGTCGAAGTCACCTCGAACTCGCGCGAAGTGGCGGTGGCGGGGCCTGCGGCGGAAACGCTGGACCGGACGGATGACCCGGTGCGGATGTATCTGCGGGAAATGGGCAGCGTCGAACTGCTGTCGCGCGAAGGCGAGATTGCGATTGCGAAGCGGATCGAGGCCGGGCGCAACACGATGATCGCGGGCCTGTGCGAAAGCCCGCTGACCTTTCAGGCGATCACCATCTGGCGCGAAGAACTTTTGAACGAAGACATCCTGCTGCGGGATGTGATCGACCTTGAAGCGACCTTTGGCCGCTCGCTGGATGGTGAGGACGACATGGTCGGCCCCGGTCTGGAAGAGGTGGCCGAGGCCGCAGGCGTGGGGGCGGCCCCGCGCCGTCCGGCCGGTGGCGAGCCGGAGTTGGACGCAGACGGCGAGCCGATCATGCGCGCCGATGATGAGGATGAAGATGATGAAGCCAGCGCCATGTCGCTGGCGGCGATGGAAGCGGCGCTGAAGCCGCGCGTTCTGGAAACGCTGGAGCGCATCGCCTTTGATTATGAAACGCTGTCCGAAATGCAGGATCAGCGGATGAATGCGACGGTGAACCGGGCGAAAGCCTTTAGCGCCGATGAAGAGGCAGCCTATCAAAAGCTGCGTTCGGAAATCGTGCTGCTGGTGAACGAGCTGCATCTGAACAACAGCCGGATCGAGGCGCTGATCGACCAACTTTACGGGATCAACCGGAAAATCATGTCGATCAATTCGAACATGGTGAAACTGGCGGATCAGGCGCGGATCAACCGGCGGGAATTCATCGACGAATATCAGGGCCGGGAATTGGACCCGTCCTGGATGGACGCGATGAGCCAAAAGGCGGGGCGTGGCTGGCAGACGCTGGTGGAAAAATTCCGTCCTCAGATTGAGGAACTGCGCGGGGAAATGGCGCAGGTGGGGCAATATGTCGGCGTGGATATTTCCGAATTCCGCCGGATCGTGAACCAGGTCCAGAAGGGCGAGAAAGAGGCGCGTCAGGCCAAGAAGGAAATGGTCGAGGCGAACCTGCGGTTGGTGATCTCGATCGCCAAGAAGTACACGAACCGGGGTTTGCAGTTCTTGGATTTGATTCAGGAAGGCAACATCGGTCTGATGAAGGCCGTTGATAAGTTTGAATATCGGCGGGGCTATAAATTCAGCACCTATGCGACCTGGTGGATCCGGCAAGCGATCACGCGGTCGATTGCCGATCAGGCGCGGACGATCCGGATTCCGGTGCATATGATCGAAACGATCAACAAACTGGTGCGGACGGGGCGGCAGATGCTGCACGAGATTGGCCGGGAACCGACGCCGGAAGAGCTGGCGGAAAAGCTGCAAATGCCGCTGGAAAAGGTTCGCAAGGTGATGAAAATCGCCAAGGAACCGATTTCGCTGGAAACGCCGATTGGGGATGAAGAAGATTCTCAGCTTGGCGATTTCATCGAGGACAAGAATGCGGTGCTGCCGTTGGATTCGGCGATTCAGGAGAACCTGAAGGAAACGACGACACGGGTGCTGGCATCACTGACACCGCGGGAAGAGCGGGTGTTGCGGATGCGGTTCGGGATCGGGATGAACACGGACCATACTTTGGAAGAGGTGGGACAGCAGTTTTCTGTGACGCGGGAGCGGATCCGGCAGATCGAGGCGAAGGCGCTGCGGAAGTTGAAGCATCCGAGCAGGTCGAGGAAGTTGCGGAGTTTCTTGGATCAGTGAGGGACTAATTCCCGTGGTGAAAGGTGCCGAATTCAACGCCTTCCTATCTGAGTTGCGAGAAATTGGCTGGCGGGAGTGGGATCCCATCGGGATTGTCTCATATCGTGCTCGTTGTGAGGATGAATATGATACTTACCTGCTGGCCGCGGCAGAAAAATTGACAAGCGGGGCGTCGGAGCAAACTGTCGCTGACTATCTTGTTGAGGTTGAAATAGGCCGTATGGGCTTCACATTGGCCGAAGGGATGCATTGCCGGGCCATGATTGTCGCTGGGCAAATTTCAGCGATTGTTCATCGGAAATAAGAGTATAGATTTCTGAAGCGACGCAACGAATGCAAAAGGCCGGGGGATGCCCCGGCCTTTTCGTATTAATGTGGCCGTCGGGCCAAGGCCCGACCTACCGGCGGCGGTCGCGGCGGGCGCTCATGGGTTGGAAGGCGACGCCGACATGGGCCTCGCAATAGGGTTTGCCGGGTTGTGAGGGCAGTCCGCAGAACCAGAAGTCTTCGGTGGCGGGGTCGCCGATGGGCCATTTGCAGGTGCGTTCGGTCAGCTCCATCAGGGTCAGCCGTTTCGCCTTTTTCTCGACCTCGCGCACCGAGGCCAGCGCCTCGGGGCTGATCTCGTTCAGGCTGGGTTGCGGCGGCAGGGGTTGGCCTGCGGGGATGATCGCTTTGCGCAGGGGCAGGGGCGTCACGTTGGACGGTGCCGCGGGGGCGGCCGCTTGGGGGGCGGGCCGTTCGACCGGCGCGGGCTTGGGTTCCACCACCTTTGGGGCTTCGGCCTTGGGTTCCACGGGTTTCGGTGCAGGGGTCGCCGGTGCCGCTTCGGCAACCTCAGCCTCGGCCTCACCGCCGACGCGGTTCGACAGGCCCAGACGATGGACCTTGCCGATCACGGCATTGCGGGTCACACCGCCCAATTCCTTGGCGATCTGGCTGGCCGAGGCCCCATCGTTCCACATCTTCTTGAGCAACTCGACGCGCTCATCGGTCCAGGACATTGCAGTCTCCGCCAAAAGTAAGGCTCTATTTTAAACGCCCCTGTGGCAGAGGCAAGGCTAAAGCACCATCATGCCCGCCGTGCCGATGGCGGCGCCAATCAGACCGACAAGGCAGGCGGGAAAGGCAAAGGGCAGTTTTTCGACCCAAAGGAATCCGGCCATGAGCCCGGCCAGCACAAGGGCATAGATACCGCCCAGAACGCCCAGAACAATGGGGCTATGGCCAAGGCCTTGGGCGGCGTTGAAGTATAGCCCGGTGAGGATACCGAGTGCCAGGCCGATGGGCAGTGAAACAAGTGCCGCCATCAGCGTGAGGGCGGGGTTGGAGCGGGGCGGCTGCTCGGCTTCGGCACCGGGGCTGGGTGTGCCAATGTGCGGTTGGCTCTGGCTTTGGCTTTGGATGCGGCGCAAGCGTTCCTGAAAATCGTCCGAAGCCATTGGTCTTCCCCTTGTTTGGCGTGATATTTCCCCGGAGGTCCAGGCAGTGCAAGCCCTGTTGCGGCTGGACAGGAGGAAATCGGTGGGCTATGCGGGGCATATGAACAAATCCGTCGCCCTTCGTTTGTCGACCCGACGCCGCGCTTAGGCGCGATTGTTCCTTCGTGGCGCGGCATGGTTCTGCGCCCTCAGCCCAAAACTTCAATTGACCTTCGCCCCGGCCTTTGGCAGGCCTTGGGCCAGCCTTTCAGGATAGACCCATGATCAGCCCCGTTCTTCCGACCTATAACCGCGCGCCGATGGCTTTCACCCACGGAAAAGGGGCCTGGCTGACCGCCGAAGATGGCCGCCGCTATCTGGATCTGGGGGCCGGGATCGCGGTGAATGCGTTGGGCCATGCCCATCCCGCGCTGGTGGAGGCGTTGACGGAGCAGGCGGGCAAGGTCTGGCATGTGTCGAACGTGTATCGGATCCCGGAACAGGAGGCGCTGGCCGAGCGGCTGGTGGAGGCGACCTTTGCCGATACGGTGTTCTTTACCAATTCGGGGACCGAGGCAGCGGAACTGGCCGTCAAGATGGCGCGGAAATACTGGTATGAGCAGGGTCAGCCGGAACGGGTGGAGATCCTGACCTTTGAAGGGGCGTTCCACGGGCGTTCCTCGGCGGCGATTGCGGCGGCGGGGTCTGAAAAGATGACCAAGGGCTTCGGGCCTTTGTTGCCGGGGTTCCGGCAATTGCCGTGGGGGGATATTGCGGCGCTGAAAGACGCCATCGGGCCGCAGACGGCGGCGGTGATGCTGGAGCCTTTACAGGGCGAAGGGGGCATTCGTTCGTTGCCGGATGATGCGCTGCGGGCGATCCGGGCCTTGTGCGATGAAGCGGGGGCACTGCTGATCCTGGACGAGGTGCAATGCGGCATGGGGCGGACGGGGAGACTGTTCGCGCATGAATGGGCGGGGATTGCGCCGGATATCATGATGGTGGCCAAGGGCATTGGCGGGGGGTTCCCCTTGGGGGCGGTGCTGGCGACGGAAAAGGCGGCCAGCGGCATGACGGCGGGGACGCATGGTTCGACCTATGGCGGCAATCCTTTGGCCTGTGCGGTGGGGGATGCGGTGACGCGGATCATCGCCGATCCGGGTTTTCTGGCCGAGGTGAACCGCAAGGGGGCGCTGTTCGCGCAGGGCCTGGAAAGTCTGGTGGCGCGGCATCCGACGGTTTTGGAGGCAGTGCGGGGCCAAGGGCTGATGCTGGGGCTGAAGTGCAAGGTCGCGAACACCGATCTGGTGAAGGCGGGCTATGAGGCGGGGGTTCTGATCGTGGGGGCGGCGGACAATGTGGTGCGCCTGTTGCCCGCGCTGAACATCGAGGATGCGGATATTGCCGAGGCGCTGCGCCGATTGGATCAGGCTGCAACGGCGCTGGACGCCTGAACCCCATTCACCCTTTATCAGAGCCGGGTGGCGCGCGGCAAAGCCCGGCCCCCGAAAGCAGAGAAAACCGATGAAACATTTTCTGGATATCCACACCACCGAAGCGGGCCAGTTGCGGGGCATGATTGACAGCGCGCGGGCGATGAAAACCGCGCGGAATGGCCGGCCCAAGGGCGCGCCGGATGACGACCAGCCCTTGGCGGGGCATATGGTGGCGCTGATCTTTGAAAAACCCTCGACCCGGACGCGGGTGTCGTTCGACGTGGGGGTACGGCAGTTGGGCGGGCAGACGATGGTGCTGTCGGGCAAGGAAATGCAACTGGGGCATGGTGAGACGATTGCCGATACGGCGCGGGTTTTGTCGCGCTATGTCGATCTGATCATGATCCGGACGTTTGAAGAAGCGACGCTTTTGGAGATGGCGGAACATGCGACGGTGCCGGTGATCAACGGGCTGACGAACCGGACGCATCCCTGCCAGATCATGGCGGATGTGATGACCTATGAGGAACACCGGGGGCCGATTGCCGGGAAAAAGGTGGTCTGGTCAGGCGACGGCAACAACGTCTGCGCGTCCTTCCTGCATGCGGCGGGGCAGTTCGGCTTTGATCTGACCTTTACCGGGCCGGAACCCTTGGACCCGGAACAGAAATGGCTGGAATTCGCACGGTCTAAAGGGGTGAAGGCCCAGATCACGCGCGACCCGTTCGAGGCGGTGGAAGGGGCCGACCTGGTGGTGACGGATACTTGGGTGTCGATGCACGACCCGGAATCGGCGCGGGAACGGCGGCACAACCAGTTGCGGGGCTATCAGGTGAACGAGGCGCTGATGGCGCGGGCGAAACCGGATGCTTTGTTCATGCACTGCCTGCCCGCCCATCGGAACGACGAGGCGACCAGCGCCGTGATGGACGGGCCGCATTCGGTGATCTTTGACGAGGCGGAAAACCGGCTGCATGCGCAGAAGGCGATCATGCGGTGGTGTCTGGGGGTTTGAAGGCTCTGGTCAAAAGAACGCTGGCGCTGCTGATCTTGGCGGCGCTGGTGGTGCAAATGCGACCCGGCGGGTGGGATGCCATGGCGTGGCTGCGATCGGCGCTTTGGCCGGTGGAGCCGGGGGTTCTGACGGTCGAAATGCGGCCTGATCTGGCCGGGCCCGTGCTGAAAAGCTATGATTACGTGCCACCCAAGAACCGTTTCCCGCCGCATCGCTTTGAAATTGGCGGCGAGGTTCGGCAATTCTATGCCCTACCTGCGCGCGGTGCCGAGGGGCTTCCGCCCTTGGTGATCCTGCTGCATGGCGCGGGGCGGGATGGGCGGGCCATGCTGGACATGTGGGCCAATATTGCCGCCAAGGGTGTTTTCCTTGTGGCTCCTGATGCGTCGGGCGCGCAGTGGAACACCGGAACGGATGGACCAGATTTTTTGGCAGATGTGCTGGATGAGGCGGCGGCGATTCAGCCGTTTGATCGGAACAGGGTCTATCTTTACGGCCATTCCGCTGGGGCGAACATGGCGCTGTACTTGGGAAATTGCACCGATTTTCCTGTGCGCGCTGTGGCCGTCCATGCGGGCGTCTTGCCGGATTGTCCGGGGACGGCAGCGTGGCGACCGCAACTGATCCAGATCGGCGATAGGGATGAGAGCTTTCCGCTGGTGGCCGTCGAACGGGCTGCACAGCAGATTTCAGCGCTGGGCAGCCCGGTGACGTTGCGCGTGATCCCCGGTCACGATCACTGGTTCTACAATATAGGCCCTGCCTTGGCGGACGAAGCTTGGGCTTTCTTTGCCCGGTAGGATGGCTTGGCGGTTCAACAAGATCGAAAGGTTGTTCGTATGGAGTTGCGCGCATCAAAACTGGCATAGACCCGTCGTCGATGCTTGCCACCAACACGATCCTGCCCGCGCAGAAGGCGATCATGCGGTGGTGTTTGGCGTTTGATCTGGGCAATGTCGCCCCGGCCCTCTGACCCGGGGCGGCGGTTTACGGGCGATAGTGGTGAAGCCAGTTCTCTTCGCTGCGCAAATAAAAGATGCGCTCGGCAGTCAAACGTTCAAAGCACCAGTCGTTGACCTTTTCTCGTTCCCGATAGGGAAGGTCGGCCAAGGGCAAGGCTTCCCGCTCACAAAAGGCCCATCTGTAGGCTTCCCAAGCCTGTTCCGCGCGAATGACGGTGACGAGCCTATCCGCATAATGGCGACTGTCATAAAGCAGGTCACGTGCATCCAAGGCATTTGCCATCTGGAACTGGGTCATGATTTCCAGCCGGTAAAGTCTTTCCCACACATTGGCTTCGTTTCGGCAATCGCGCGGTTCCGGGTGCGGCCAGTCTGACTGGGGGTTGATACAGGCGGTCGTGGCGACACCCACACAATTCATCGCCAATTCGCGCGTTTTTGCGGATTCAAAGCAGGCCTCGGTCCGTTCACGAATGACGATAAAATCCCGCGCCCAGTCTTCGTATTTGTCAGCCCAGACTGGCTTGGCCAGAACCAAGATCAACAAGAACAGGATGCGGATCATGGTACAGGTTTCCCGGCGATAGCAGCCAAAAAGGGACGCAAGTCGAACAGACGTTTGACGGTCAGTCTCATGGCGCAATGGGGCTCTTCGGTGATGCCTATCGTGCCACCGCTGTGCTGTGCGACTTCAAACTGGCATTGCGCTGCGGCATAGGCGTTCCAGAGATCGCGCTCTTCAATCGCCGTGTGATGCGCGTCGGGCCTTTCTTTGCCTGTCTGAACAATCTGATTGTCTTTCAGAAGGGCCCAAGCCTCGATTTTTCGCTGTTCGAAATTCAGCAGATGCAGCCAAAGTCCCAGTTCGCGCTGGTTGCAGGCACCTTCGTCGGAATGGGATGCCTTTTTTTAAAGGATTTCACACAGGAATCGAAGGTCAGATTGATGCAGCCCCGGGCCTGATCCCAGCTTTCAGCGGCTTCATAGCAAGATTGCAGCAAGGCGATGTCGGCGCGGGCCTCTTTGTCCTGGAGGAAGTTGACTTCGGCTTTGGCGGATGGGGCAAGACTGGAAAGGGCGAAAATCGCCGCGATGAGGCGCACTGATGGCTCCGTTTGATCATGGTTGTGGGTTGCGCTCTAGGGTTGCATTGCAAAATGTATCGGGTTGCAAGGGGCTTCTCGCGGGACTTCAATCGGTGTCCACGCCAGAGGCGATCACGCGGCGGTGTTTGGGAGGGGAACGGGGGTTGTGGGAAGATGGGCAGATTGCCCATCCTACGGGGGATGGGCAATCTGCCTTTCGCCGCCGCGTAGGATGGGCCATTGGCCCATCTTCAGGTGTTCAGCGAAATATCGATTGAGTTGGTGTCGAGCACCAGAACCTCGAAATCCGCTGTGGCATCGCCGTCGATGTCGATCTGGACTTTCATGTCTTGCCCGGCGCGGAAATAGCGGACCTCATAGGCGGCACCGGAAAAGGCGGTATTGCCGATCAGCACCATCGCGCCCGAGAACATGTCGATGATGATGGCGTCCTGACCCTTTTGATAATCATGGATCACGTCGCGCGCGGCCCCGCTGCCCGCGTCCGAGCCGCTGACAAAGGCAAAGACATCGGCCCCCGCGCCGCCGAACAGGTGGTCGGCCCCATGGCCGCCGACCAGCCGGTCGTTTTGCGCCCCGCCATAAAGCCAGTCACGCCCGGCCCCGCCGATCAGATGGTCGCTGCCGCCCGCGCCATAAAGGCTGTCATTCCCATCATAACCGTCGATCCGGTTGTTGGCGCCATTGCCGGTCACGCGGTCGTCGCCCAAGCCGCCGGTGACGTCTTCGAAATTGCTGGCCCGCTTGTGGCCCGTTAGGATTCCCGTCGCCATGTTGAACGTCAGATCGCGTTCAATATTGCCAAGATAGATTTCGTCCCGGCCCTTGCCACCGTCAAACACTTCGTTGCCGCTGATAAATTCATCAAGGTAGATGCTGTCGTTGCCAGCCCCGCCATAGAGTTCAATCACGGTTTTCCCATCGCTGAGCAGTTCATTGGCAGACCCGCCGAGAACCTTTTCAATTCCGGTCGTGATAAAGCTGACGCCAGGCGCGCCGCCCTGTCCGCTGGGATGAAAGGTTAGGCCGTCGACGCTGACTTGACGCAGGTCGAGCGTGTCAAATCCAGCACCCCCATTGTAGCGTTCATAGGGTCCGCCACCGTCGGCGATGATCGTGTCATTGCCGCCGCGCCCATCCAGCGTATCGATCCCGCCAAAACCCCGCAGGCGGTTGGCTTGGCCATCGCCGCGGATGACATCCGCCGCTGATCCGCCCGAGACATCCTCGATCTGTTGCAGGCCGTATTGCTTTTGGGTGATGCCATCGGTGACCCGCGCGCGCTTGGCCGCCAGATCAACATCCCAAGCAAAGCCGGAATCGAGATTCAGCACATCGCGGGCACCCGCGCCGCCCAGCAATTCGCTGCCCGCATCGGTGGAGAAGTCGATCAGGAAACTGTCATTGCCATCGCCGCCATACATGCGGGTAAAGCCGTTGTATTGGATCAGGCGGTCATTCCCCGCATCCCCGTAAAGCAAGTCGGTTCCCAGCGCACCGTTGATCGTGTCGTTACCGCCGCCGCCCGAAAGCCGGTTGTTGCCCGAGGTGCCCCAAAGCTGATCCTTGCCGGCGCCGCTGCGGATATTTTCAATGTCCGACAGAAAGATGACGGTGACGCCCCCGGCGGTCAGATAGGGGGCTCCGAGATTGACCTGAACGTTGCCTGTGATGTTCGAAAGGTCCAAAAGGTCAGTTCCCGCCCCACCAAAAAGGCTGTCGCTGGCATTCAGGGGGCCGCGCACGACCAGCGTGTCATTGCCGTTGCCGCCGTCCAGCAGCAGGACGCCAGAGGAGGTGCCGCTGTCCAGCAGATCATTGCCGTCATCACCAAAGAGGCTGTCAGAGGCGGTGCCGCCCCCGGCGCGGAGGGTGTCATTGCCGCCCTTGCCGATGATCGTGTCGCTGGCGTTGGTGCCGGTCAGCAGGTTGTTGCCGCCATTTCCCGTGATTGTGGGCATGGTTTATCCTTTCGTGATGAAAATGGGCCGTCAAAATTCGTTCTGGGGCAAGATTAGCACGGCGGGCGCAAGCGGCAAAGCCCCTTGCGCCGGGCGAAGGGGCAGGCGCATATTTGCGGCGAAATCAGGGGGGGCGTGATGATCCACGACAGTTGCAACAAGACCTATGACCGTTTTCTGGGGGCCTTGTCGAAGGTTCTGACCAAGGCAGAGGCGCATTGCACGGCGAAAAAGATCGCGCCCGAGGCGATGCTGACCTTTCGGCTGTTTCCCGACATGTTCCCGCTGATCCGGCAGGTGCAATTGACCTGCGATTTTGCAGCGCGGGCGGCGGCGCGGCTGGCGGGGGAAGAGCCGAAGTCCTTTCCCGATACGGAAACCAGCTTTGCCGAATTGCAGACGCGCATTCAGGCGGCGCGGGGCTATGTCGCCAGTTTCACTGCTGATCGCTATCAGGGGGCCGAGACAAGGGCCATTACCCTGAAGATGCGGGGGCAAGACATGACGATGTCAGGGTCGGACTACCTGAACCTCTATTCCCTGCCGCAGTTCTATTTCCATATGGCGACGGCCTATAACATCCTGCGCCACAATGGGGTGGAACTGGGCAAGCCAGACTATATGGGCGCTTAGGCCGGCGGGTCGATGATGGCGGCCTGTGCGGCATCGCGTCCGCGCAGGTCATCGGCGGCACGGGCGCGATGGGCCATCAGGGCGACAAAGATCGCAAGGGTCGCGAGCGAGCCATAGGTCCAGCGATAGCCGATATGTTCGGCGATATAGCCGATGGAGGCCGGGGCCACGAGGATGCCGGAATAGCCGACCATGGTGACAGCGGCGATGCCCGCGCCCGACGACAGGCCCGGATGGTTGCCTGCGGCCGAAAACAGCACGGGCACCATATTGGCAACACCCAGACCGGCAAAGCCGAAGGACAGGATGGCAAACCAGGGGGAGGGGGCCATTGCGCCGCCCAAAAGGCCGATGGCGGCGATGAAGCCCGACACTTGCAGGGTGCGGACAGCGCCGAAACGGTTGCGGACGCCATCACCGGCAAAGCGCAGAACGGCCATGGCACCCGAGAACAGGCCGAAAGCATAGCCGGAAATCGCCGGATCGCCGCCCAGTTCGCGGGTCAGATAGAGCGCGGCCCAGTCAAGGATCGCGCCTTCGGGCACCATGGAAAACAGCGCCATGACGCCGATCAGCCAAAGCGCCCCGTCACGCGGCAGCAGGGCGGGTTTGGGTTCATCGGCATGTGCCTTGGGGGCCGGGGCGTCGGGCATCAGGAACAGGCTGGCGGTGGTGACGACAAGGGCGGCACAGCCGGCGGCCCAAAGCGCCTGCACTTCGGAGCCATAAGCGGCCAGCAGTTGGCCACCAAAAATGCCGCCGATAAAGCCGCCAAGGCTCCAGAACCCATGCGACGAGGACATGATGGCGCGGCCCATGCTGCGTTCAACGACGACGGCATTGGCGTTCATCGCCACATCCATGCAGCCGGTAAAGGCGCCAAAGGCGACCATGGCCAAGGCCAGCAGATAGACGTTCGGGGCAAAGACGACGGCGGGCAGAACCGGGATCAGCAAGACAGCAAAGGTGCGCAGAACGCGACGGCTGCCGAAAAGGTTGATCAGGCGGCCCGCAAAGATCATCGCGCCGACGGCCCCCAGACCAAGGGCAAGGATCAGCGCGCCCAGCGTGCTTTCGGTGATGTCATGGCGCGGCAGCAGCAAGGGGATCTGCGGGGCCCAAGCCCCCATGATGAACCCGTTGACCAGAAACATGGCCCCGACGGCCCAGCGGCCGATGCGCGCTTGCTGCATATTAACGCTCCTACACTTCGGGCAAGGGGATACAGCAAGCGCCCGGCGGGGGGAAGCCCGGCAGGGATGACATTTGGTAACGGCGGGTGACAGTGGATCACGGGGATTCTAAGGTGAAGCTTTCACGGAGGGGGCGATGCGTGACTTTGCCGAGATCGAGGCCATTGCCGTCGGGCGCAAGGGGGCGGGGATGCTGGAGGGGCTGATCCAGCCCGTGGCAGTGGAGGAATTGGCGGCCAAGCCGTTGTCGGTCTGGCTGGAGGCGATGGCGAAGGCGATCTTTCAGGCGGGGTTTTCCTGGTCGGTGATCGACGCGAAATGGCCGGGGGTTCAGGCGGCTTTCGCGGGGTTCGATCCGGGCAAGCTGGCGCTTTGGCATGACGACGATATGGCCCGCCTGCTGGCTGATCCGGGGATCGTGCGCAATGGGGCCAAGATTTCGGCGGTGCTGGAAAACGCCGTCTTTCTGATGGCGCTGCAAGGCGAGACGGGCGATGCAGCGGGGCATCTGGCGCATTGGCCGGGGGCGGATCAGGCGGGGTTTCTGGCGTTGCTGGGCAAACGCGGCGCGCGGCTGGGGGGCAACACGGGGCAAAGGGTTTGCCGGATGGTGGGGCGGGACAGCTATGTTCTGTCGGACGATGTGGTGAAGCGGCTGGTGATCGAAGGGGTGATTGAGGGGCCTCCGTCCTCGGCCAAGGCGATGGGGCGGGTGCAGGCGGCGTTCAACCTTTGGGCGGATCAATCAGGGCGCAGTCTGGCGCAGATCAGCCAGATTCTGGCGCAGAGCGTGGATTAGGGCCGGGGTGAACCCGGCCCCAAGAGTCAGACGAAAAGGAAATCGCCGTTGGAAAGTTCGGTGCCGACCGTCACGGTGGCGATCAGCACGCCTTTGAACTTGACCCCCGAGCCGTCACGGTCATACCAGATCTGGCCGTTGTTTTCGTTGTAGATGATGCGATGGGCCGCCGTGGTGGCCTTGTTGGTGGTGCCCGAAAGGAACTGTTCAGAAGGCAGAACCCCGGCCAGATCCAGCCCTTTGAAAACGCTGCGGGCGAATTCGAACGTGTCGAGGAAGGGGTCAAAATCGGTGACGACATCGCCGCCGTCGGTGAGGGCGTTGTAGCGGAAGATGTCGGTGCCGCCGCCGCCGGTCAGCGTGTCTTTTCCTGCCGCACCGATCAGGGTGTCGGCCCCATCGCGGCCATCCAGCAGGTCATTGCCGCCCAAGCCCACAAGACGGTTTTCGCCGTCATGGCCGAAAAGGCGGTCATTGCCAGTGGCAGAACCGACAAGGCCATCCATGCCGAAATAGCTGTCACCCTTGGCCCAGCCGGTGTTCAGGCTATTGTCGTTCAGATCGACGGTGAGGGCCTTGGCGGTGCGGAATTCCAGCGTGTCAAAGTCATTGCCGCCGTCAAAGCGTTCGATCCCGGCCCCGGCGCGGAAAAGGTCGTCGCCATCGGCCCCATTCACCGTGCCGATCAGGATGCCGCCGCGGCCATCATAGATGTCCTTGCCGCTGCCCAGTTCGATGTCGCCCCACATCGTGCCCTTGTTGATCACCGTGTCATCGCTGTCATAGGTTTCCAGCGCATCGTCGCTTCCAGCGGTGATGATGCCAAAGTTCTTGAGCAGGGTTTTGGACCCGGCATCGAGATCAAAGTTCACCGCATCTTCGCGCCCGATCAGGGTGCCGTGGTTGATGAGGGTGGCTTTGCCCGCGCCGTCGAAATGTTGGTAGGTGCCGTAATAGCCCTGAATGGTGCCGCGGTTGGTGATCAGGCTGTTGGCCCCCGACAGCTCGATCCCGTCGTCATTGCTGCCCAGAATGCGGCCCCCAGCAGCGACAGTAACCTGCGCGCCCACCCCTTGCAGACGGATGGCGTCATCAACGCCGATGATCAGGCCTTCGACCGTGACCGTTTGTTTGGCCGCCTCACCGAACACACCGAAGTTGTCGATCGAGCGCAGGCTGATGCCTTTTTCGACGATCAGGTTTTGCGTGGCGGTCAGGTTGTATTGGATCCCCACGCCTGCCTTGGTCTTTGCCTTGATCAGCATTCCATTCCCCATTCAAAAAAGGGGCGGGTCAGGCCCGCCCCAAGCCGGGTGACCCTGCGCAAAGCTGCAAAATTAAGCAACCTGAAACGTTATCGGAATACGCCCAAAGTCGTAAGATCAGGCCTTGTAATAGGCGCGATACCATTCGACGAAACGGGCGACACCTGTCGCCACATCGGTTCGGGGCAGGGGGCCAATCAGGGCGGTGATCAGGCTGGCATCGGCCCAGGTGGCGGGCACATCGCCGGGCTGCATGGGCAAGAGCCGCTTTTCGGCCTTTTGCCCCAGGGCCGTTTCGATGGCGGTGACGAAATCCATCAGGCCGACAGGGGCCCCATTGCCAATGTTCACGACGCGGTAGGGGGCGACGGGGGAAAGGCTGTCCATGGGGCCTATGGCATCGGCCCCCGGCGCTTTGGACCCAAGCCTGACGATGCCTTCGACCAGATCGGTGACATAGGTGAAATCACGGCGCATGTCGCCGTGGTTGTAGATGTCGATGGGTTCGCCCTGAAGCACCGCTTTCACAAATTTGAACAACGCCATGTCGGGGCGGCCCCAAGGACCGTAGACGGTGAAAAAGCGGAACATGGTGATCGGCAGGGCGTAGAGATGGGCATAGGAATGGGCCATCGCCTCATTCGCCTTTTTGGTCGCCGCGTAGAAACTCATCGGCGCGTCGGCCTTGTCGGTTTCGGCATAGGGCATCTTGGCGTTGGCCCCGTAGACTGAACTGGTCGAGGCCATCATCATATGCTTTGGCGGATGGGCGCGGGCGGCCTCTAGCAGGTGATAGCTGCCCAGAAGGTTGGCCTGAACGTAGCTTTCCGGCGCGTCGATGGAATGGCGCACCCCGGCCTGTGCCGCCAGATGCACCACCAGATCGGGCTTTTCCTGCGCCATCAGCCCCAGCAACACACCGGGCGTTTCGATGCGTTCTTCGACGGCACGGAAGTTGGGGTTCGCTTGCAGAATGTCCTGGCGGGCGTGTTTGAGGCTGACCTCGTAGTAATCGGTCAGGGCGTCGATGCCGGTGACCTGCCAACCCTCGACCAGCAGGCGCTGGGCCAGATGAAAGCCGATAAAGCCCGAAGCCCCGGTGATCAGCGCCTTGCCTGTCATCATCTTTTCTTCAAAAATATCCCACGGGGGTCCGGGGGTGTGAAACCCCCGGCTTGCTTGGAACTAGAACCGCCTTGCGGACAAAGGCGCAAGGTCCAAAACGGGCCTTTCTCCGAAAATCATCCCCGCAACCAAAGCCGCCGTGATCGGGGCCAGCGTCACCCCCAGATGCCCATGGCCAAAGGCCAGTGTGACGTGATTTTCCCCCCGTTCAATCACCGGCAGGCTGTCGGGGAGCGAGGGGCGAAAGCCCATCCATGTGCGGGACGGTGTGCCCAGATCGGGAAAGACGCTTTTCGCGCCCTGTTCCAACCGCGCAAGGCGGTGGGGGGAGGGAGGGGCTTTCAACCCGCCCAGTTCCACCGTGCCCGCAACGCGCAGACGGCCCGTCATGGGGCAAAGATAGAACCCGCGTTCGGTGATGCAGGCGGGGCGGGTCAGGCGGGGCTGGGGCCTATTCCATTCCAGATGATAGCCGCGTTCGGTCTCTAATGGCACGCGCACGCCCGCCATCCGCGCCAAAGCCTTGGAATGGGCGCCTGTCGCCACGATGATCTCGCTGGCCTGCCATTCTTGTGCGGCTTGCAAACGGGGCTGCGCGCCGGGGATCAGGCTTTTGACCGGCTCGGTGATGAAAACCCCGCCTAAGGCCTGCACCCGCGCGGCCAAGGCGGCCATCATGGCGGAGGGGTCGGACAGGAAGCGCGCGCCGGGAAAGAAGGCGGCCCCGGCCATGGCGGGCAGGCCGGGCTCCATCGCGGCCAGTTCGGCGCTGTTCAGAATGTCAACCTGAACCCCTAGGTCACGGCGAAAGGCGAGGTCCGATTTGGCGGCATCGACCCCCTTTTGATCGGCGTAAAGGTAAAGACAGCCCCGGTCTTGCAGCAAGTCACTGGCCCCGCAATCCGCCGCCAGTTCCGCCCAGCGTGGCCCCGCATCGGCCAGAAGCCCCGCCAAGACTTGCGCATTGGCGCGGGCCTTGCCCGGAAGGGATTGGCGCAGGAAACGGGCGAGCCACGGGGCTAGGGTGGGAAGTGCGGCCTTGCGGATGGCGAGCGGGGAATTGCGGTCGAACATGAGGCGGGGCAGATCGCGCAGAACGCCGGGGGTGCCGACAGGCTGCACTGCGTAATCGGCGATGGTTCCAGCATTGCCATAGGAACAGCCCGAGCCAGGGGCGTTGGGGTCAAACAGCGTGACACCGCGCCCCTGATGCAAAAGGGCCAGCGCGCAGGTCATGCCCACGACACCGGCCCCGATGATGGCGATATCGGCTTTCATTTATCTTGGCGTAGGATGGGCCATTGGCCCATCTTCCGACCCATGTCACATACAAGCATCAAACAGCGCCCGCGTATTCTCGCGCGTCATCACCACCGGGTTGCCGCCGCAAGACGGGTCTTCCAGCGCCATATCGGTCAACATGTCCAGATCGCCGAATTGCACGCCCATCGCCGACAGGTTTTCCGGGATCGCGAGCTGCGTGCGCAGTTCCATCACCCGGTCATGGAAACCCGCAAAGCCGCCGTCGATGCCCAGATAGGCGGCGGCTGCTTTGATCCGGTCCTCAATGGCCGAACGGTTGAACTCCAGCACCATCGGCATCACCACCGCATTCGTGGTGCCGTGGTGCGTGCCGTAAACCGCCCCCACCGGATGCGACAGGGAATGGATCGCCCCCAGCCCCTTTTGGAAGGCCACAGCCCCCATCGCCGCTGCCGACATCATATGCGCGCGGGCATCCAGATCATTGGGGTTTTCATAGACTTGCACCAGGTTTTCAAAGACCAGCCGCATGCCTTCCAACGCGATGCCTTGGCTCATCGGGTGGTAGAAGGGGCTGCAATAAGCCTCAAGACAATGGGCCAGTGCGTCCATCCCGGTGCCTGCGGTGATGAAGCGTGGCATCCCCACGGTCAAGGCGGGGTCGCAGATCGTGACCACGGGCATCAGTTTCGGATGGAAGATGATCTTTTTCTTATGCGTGGCAGAGTTCGTCAGAACCCCCGCACGGCCCACTTCGGAACCCGTCCCCGCCGTGGTCGGCACGGCGATCACGGGGGCAATCTTGGCGGCATCGGCGCGGGTATACCAGTCGTCGATATCCTCCAGATCCCAGACCGAAAGATCGGCCCGCTGCCCCGCCATCAGGGCAATCATCTTGCCCAGATCCAGCGCCGATCCGCCCCCGAAAGCGATCACACCGTCGTGACCCCCGGCTTTATAGACGGCGATCCCAGCCGCCATATTGCCCTCGTTCGGGTTCGGATCGACTTCTGAAAACAGGGCGCGCCCCAGGCCGGCCCCGTCCAGAATTTTTAGCGCATCGGCCGTGATCGGTAGGCTGGCCAAGGCCTTGTCGGTGACCAGCAAGGGCCGGGCAATGCCGCTGGCCTTGCAATATTCGGCCAGCTCCGCGATCCGGCCGACGCCAAATTTGATGGCGGTCGGATAGGACCAGTTGCGATTGGGAACGGCGTGGCTCATTTCGTCACCTTCTTCAGATGGTAGGATTTCGGACGGGTCACCGAATGGAACCCAAGGTAAGACAGCGAGGATCCGCGCCCAGTGTCTTTCACCCCGGTCCAGGTCAGCGCGGGGTCAAGGTAATCGCAACGGTTCTGGAACACGGTGCCGGTTTCCAGCCTTGCGCCCAAGGCGGCGGCGGCCTCGGTGTCGGGGGTCCAGACGGAGGCGGTCAGGCCATAGGGGCTGTCGTTCATCAGGGCGACGGCTTCTTCGTCATTGCGGACCTTCATGATGCCGACAACCGGGCCAAAGCTTTCTTCACGCATCACCCGCATCTTGTGATCGACGTTCACAAGGATCTGGGGGGCGAGATAAGCGCCGCCGTCATCGGCGAATTTCTTGGGGTCCAGCAGGGGCTTGGCGCCCGCCGAAATCGCCTCGGCGGTCTGGTCACGGACGACTTGGGCGAAACGCTTGTGGGCCATCGGGCCTAGGGTGGAGGACATGTCGAGCGGATTGCCCAAGGTCAGTTGCCCGACCCAAGCGACGGACTTTTCGACAAAGCTGTCGTAAAGGCTTTCGTGGACATAGATCCGTTCGATGCCGCAGCAGCATTGGCCCGCGTTGTACATCGCCCCGTCCATCAGGCTGTCCACCGCCGCCTCTAGGTCCGCATCGGCGCGGACATAGCCGGGGTCTTTGCCGCCGAGTTCCAGCCCCAGCGGTGTGAAGGTGCCTGCGGCGGCCCGTTCAATGGCGGCCCCGCCGCCGACTGAACCGGTGAAGTTCACAAAGCCAAAGGCCCGCGCGCCGATCAGTTTTTCGGTGGTGCCATGGTCCAGCACCACATTCTGGAACACATCTTCCGGCACGCCTGCGGCATGGAAGGCGGCGGCAAGGCGTTCGCCGACCAGCAGGGTTTGGCTGGCATGTTTCAGAACCACCGTGTTCCCGGCGATCAGGGCGGGGGCGAGGGTGTTGATCGTGGTCAGAAAGGGATAGTTCCACGGCGCGATGATGAAGACGACGCCCACCGCTTCCCGCGCCAGATAGCGGCGGAAGCGGTCGCTGTCTTCGACCATCTGCGGCGACAGGGCGCTTTCGGCGATAGAGACCATGTAATTCGTGCGGTCGTTCACCCCGCCCCATTCGCCGCCATAGCGCACCGGGCGGCCCATCTGCCAGGCGAGTTCGGTGACGAGGGTCTCTTTGATCTCCATCAGCTTGGCGACGCCCGCTTTGACCAAGGCGATGCGTTCCGCCAAGGGGCGCGCGGCCCAAGCCGGTTGGGCGGCCTTGGCGCGGGCAGCGGCGGCAAAGGCCGCAGCCTCGGCCAAGGGCGTCCGTTCAGCGTAAACGCTGCCATCGACGGGGGAAATCAGTTGGATGGGTTTCATCGTGTTCGTCCTTGGTAGGGTGTGCCTTCAGGGCGCACCAAGTTCAGCAGGCCAGCGCCATCACATGGCCCTTGTCGGCATAATCGAGTATTTTTTGGTCGCGCGTCACAATCCGCAACCCATATTCGCGGGCGGTGGCGATCAGGATGCGGTCGGCGGGGTCGCGGTTGTCAAAGCCCGGCAATTCGGTGGAGGCAATCAGCACCTCTGGTGAAAGCCCTGCGATGCTGATCCCTGCAATCGCTGACAGATTTGCGAAAATGACCCGTGGTTCGATGGCAAAGGCAGCACGCCCCCGAGCTTTTTGTAAGCCGAATTCCCAAGCTGTGATGGGAGAGATGAACACATCTTCGCTCCGATCTGCGGCCTCATCCAAAGCAGCAACGGCCTGATCCGACAGAGGGCCGTTTTTCAGAATCCAGATGGCGGCGCAGGTGTCCAGTAAAAGTGCCGTCATCGTTGCTTCAAGCCTTGCTCAATCCGGTCGGCCTTTTCGCTTAGCCAGTCCCAAGCGTCGTCATAAACCGGCTCTGTCAAATCGACCCCCGGCGCGACGGTGATCGTTCCTGCCATGGCCCCGAAAAGCGGGTGACGCCTTGGTTTTTTGTCCTTTTCCCGAGCATCCTTTTCGACGGTATTCAGCTTGGCGAAAGTCAGCAGTTCCTTTTCTAGATCCACATCCTGCGTTTCATAGCCCGCCTCTAGCCAGCTTTTGGCCTGCACATGGCTGTGGGCCGTGTTGGCCCACCATGGGCGGTGCGCCCGCGCCGAATGGGGCAGGGAAAAACCAAGCAGCGTCTCAATGTCCACGAAACGCATCCGCACGCGCGCATCTTTGCGCGCGGCCAAGTGTTCGGTCAGGGGGCTATATTTGCTCATGGCAGACTTCCTAGGATTGACCGCAAGAAAGTAACATACCTTGGTTACTATTTCAAATAGTAACCAAGGTACCTTTCTTTACGCCCGTTCCAGCAGGCGCTGAAGTTCGAAATCGGTGACCACCCGGTCGGTTTCCGAAATCTCCCACTGGGCGGCGTGGTGATAGTGATCGACCACATCATCGCCCATCGCCGCGCGCAGCATTTTCGACTTGTTCAGCAAAGCCGCCGCTTCGCGCAGGTTTTTCGGAATCTCGCGCACCTTTTTCGCCATATACATGTCGCCCGAGGCTTCGGGTTCCAGCACCATCTTCTTTTCAATCCCATCCAGCCCCGCGGCCAGCAGGGCCGCGCAGGTCAGGTAGGGGTTGATGTCGGAACCGGGGATGCGGCATTCGACGCGCACCGCCTTGGTCCCCTCCCCGCACAGCCGGAAGCCCGCCGTGCGGTTGTCAGCCGACCAGACCGCTTTCGTCGGGGCAAACATCCCGATGGTGAAGCGTTTGTAGCTGTTCACATAGGGTGCCAGAAAGGCCGTGATGTCGCGGGCGTGGTGCAACTGGCCTGCAAGGAAATGCTTCATCACCTCGGACATGCCGTGCTTGTCGGATTTGTCATAGAAGGACGGTTTGCCATCCTTGGACCAGAGCGACTGGTGGACGTGGGACGATGATCCCGCCCGGCGATGATCGTATTTCGCCATAAAGGTCACCGACTTGCCCTTGGTCCAAGCGATTTCCTTGACGCCTTGCTTGACGATCACATGGTTGTCGGCCGTGTCCAGCGCGTCGGAGTAGTGATAGTTGATCTCTTCCTGCCCCGCCTCGGCCTCACCCTTGGAATTTTCCACCGGGATGCCTGCGCCATAAAGCCCGTTGCGGATGGCGCGCATCACCTCTTCTTCCTTGGTCGTCTGGAAGATGTGGTAATCCTCGTTATAGGCGCTGACGGGTTTCAGACCGCCCCAGCCTTGGCCACCTTGCTGCCAGTCGCGGAACTGTTCGTAGGAGTTCTCGAACAGATAAAACTCCAGCTCGGTCGCCATCATCGGCTCGAACCCCATCGCCCGCGCCCGTGCCACCTGTTTCTTCAGGATCGTGCGGGGGGCAATCGCCACCTCTTCATGCGTGTGGTGGTCCAGCATGTCGCCCAAAACCAGCGCCGTGCCGGGCAGCCAAGGCAGAGGGCGCAGGGTGGACAAATCGGGTTTCAGCACATAGTCGCCATAGCCGGTTTCCCAGCTGGTCGATTTATAGCCCTGCACCGTGGTCATATCCATGTCCACCGTCAGCAGGTAATTGCAGCAATGGGTTTCCTCATAACCCTTGTCCACGAAGAACTGGGCGAGGAAACGTTTCCCCATCAGGCGGCCCTGCATGTCGGGGGCGGCCACGATCACCGTGTCAATCTCGCCCTTTTTCACAGCGGCTTTCAATTCGTCGAACGTCATATTTCCGGGCATGGCCCTTATCCTTCCTGTTTATCTTATGAATGCGCGATGATCACACCCGCGCTTAACTCGCCTTGGCTTGCCGCTGAATTTCGGCCAGACCCATGTTCAGAACCGGGGTCAAAAGTTCGGCCATCCGGGCCACGCTTTGATCATCGTGGATCAGATCATTGCGGATTTCCAGCATCGCATGGGGCAGGCCATAGGGCGTTGCCTGCAATTTCAGCGTATGGGTAACCCCATCGCCTGCGGAATAGGGTTCGTTCAGCCCGGTGCGCAGGCCTGTCGATGCGGCGGCCTTGACGATGGCGCGGGCGAGGCTGGGGTCGTCATCATGGATCACGCCGAATTCCACCTCGCGCCTTTTGCCGAAATAGAGGGGGGTAAAGGAATGGACGGTCACAAGCACCGGATCCAGCCCAAGGGCCATGCGTTCAGCCAGCAGATCATGCAGCGCCGTGTGGAAGGGCAGATAGATCGCCCGCATCCGCGCGGCGCGTTCCTGCGCGCTGATGGTGGCATTGCCCGGCACATCGTGGATTTCCGACCGCGCGGGCATGGCCCCGGCGCTAAAGGGCGGGCGGTTCAGATCATAGATCAACCGGCTGACCGGCGCATGAACCAGCGGCGCTTTCAGCGATGCCGACAAACGCCGCGACAGGGCCAAGGCCCCCGGATCCCAGGCGATATGGGCGAGCCGTTGTTCAGCACTCAGCCCCAGATCGCCCCAGCCTGCGGGAAAATGGTTCGAGGCATGTTCACAGCACAACACAATGCGGCCCGTGCCGCCCCGGTTTTCCACCGTTGCGGGAAAAGTCTCGCCCTTGTCTGCCATCTGCGCCATGCTGCCCCCTGAACGCCAGCGTCCCAACCATGGGGCATTCTGTCAAGATATTTTCTTTGATGGAATCTCTGTTACGATGTTTACTAAGGGCAAGGGGGGAACACCATGGTTCGCGCCACCACCACCGTCGATGAGCGTCTTCGGGCGGGGCTTCCCAGCCTGACACGGGCGGAACGCCAACTGGCCTCGCGCATTCTGGATCAGTATCCGGTGGCGGCGTTGGGGTCGATCACGGCCTTGGCCAAGACAGCGGCGGTGTCGACGCCGACCGTCGTGCGGTTGGTGCAGAAACTGGGGTTCAAGGGCTATCCGGATTTCCAGAATTCGATCCGGGCCGAAGTGGAATCGATGCTGGTGTCGCCCTTGGCCAAGCATGACCGCTGGGCGGCGGCGGCCCCGGACACGCATATTCTGAACCGCTTTGCCGATACGGTGCTGTCAAACCTGACCTCGACGCTGGCGCAGATCGACCATGCGGAATTTGATGCGATTGCGGCGCTTTTGGCGGATGAAAAGCGGCAGGTCTTTGCGATGGGCGGGCGGATCACCCATGCGATGGCGGATTATTTCGTGACGCTGATGCTGGCGGTGCGGGCGGATGTGCGGCTGTTGCCCAACCTGTCGAATGCCTGGCCGGTGGCGCTGATCGACATGAAGCCGGGGGATGTGCTGCTGGTCTTTGACATTCGGCGCTATGAGAATTCGGTGCTGCAACTGGTGGAAATGGCGAAGGAACAGGGGGCGGAGGTGATCCTGATCACCGACCCGTGGATTTCGCCCGCCGCGACCCATGCGCGCCACCGCTTGATTGCGCAGATCGAGGCCCCCTCGGCCTGGGACAGTATGGTGAGCATCACGGTGCTGGTGGAGACTTTGCTGGCAGCGGTGCAGGATTTGCGCTGGGACAAGACGGCGGAACGGATGCAGCGTTTGGAAGACCTGTTCGCGCGCACAAGGTTTTTCCGCAAGCATCGGTGATCGGGCGGCATGGCCTGCGGCCATCGGTCTATCGTGGCCTTCGCCTTGCTGCGGCAGGGGGGCAGCCGCCCCCCGCGCTGCGCGCCCCCCCCGGGGATATTTTTGAAGAAAAGATCGGATCAGTAGCCCCTTGTGCGATCCACCAGATGCAGGGGGGCCTCGCCCCTTTCGACGCGGGCGATGTTTTCCGCGACAATGCGGGCGGCGCTGGGGGCGCGGGTATCGGCGGCGATATGGGGGGTGACGGTGACGCGGGGATGCGCCCAGAAGGGATGGTCGGCGGGCAGGGGTTCGACGCGGAAGACGTCGAGTGTCGCATGGGCAACGGTGCCATCGGCCAAGGCCGACAAGAGAGCGGCATCGTCGATCAGCGCGCCACGACCGGGGTTCAGTATGACCATCCCCCGTTTCATCAGCGCAAAGGCGCGGGCGTTCAGGATGTTTTCGGTTTCCGGCGTTTTCGGCAGCAGCAGGACCAGCATATCCGCCTGATGCAATATCCGGTCCAGCCCTTCGGCGCCGTGCAGGCAGGTCAACCCTTCAAGCCGCTTTTCTGTCCGGCTCCACCCTGTCACGCGGAAGTTTAGCCCTTGCAAGGCGCGGGCTGAGGCCGCCCCCAAAGCCCCCATGCCCAGAATGCCGATGTGCCGGTCGCGGGCGAGGGGGGGGGGGCTGTGGTCCCAGATATGGGTGGGATTCACGATATGCCGGTCCATCCCCAGATGATGTCGCAGCACATGGCCCGTCACCCATTCGACCATACCTTCGGACAGACCCTGATCCACCATCCGTGCCAAGGGTTGTGTCAGGCTGGCATTGCCCACGATGCGTTCCACCCCGGCCCAAAGGCTTTGCACCAGTTTGACGCGGGTGAGCGGCGCGAAATCATCGACATCCCCACCCGGCGCATAGATAATGTAATCGACCGTGGCAGGGTCGGCGGGCGGCGTGGCCGAAAGGCGGACGTCGAGCCCGGCGGCGCGAAAGGCCTCGTCCAAGGGCAAGGCATAGTCCGGCCAATTGTGGGAACCGGCGGCAAACCAGATGTTCAGCATCAACGCAACCTGTGGATATGGGCGCTTTGGACAAGGCCGAAGGCCACCATCAGCACCATGACGACCGACCCGCCATAAGACAGGAAGGGCAGGGGAATCCCCACCACCGGCGCCATGCCCATCACCATCGACAGGTTCACCGCCAGATAGAAGAAAAAGTTGGCGGCGACGCCAAGGATCAGCAGTTGGGAAAAACGGTCCCGGTTCTGAAGCGCGCTGATCACGCAAAAGGCGATGATCAGCCCGTAAAGCATCAGCAGCGAAAAGGCCCCGACAAAGCCGAATTCCTCGGCCAGGGTGGTAAAGATGAAATCGGTGTGTTTTTCCGGCAGAAAGTTCAGCTGCGACTGGGTGCCCTGCATGAACCCCTTGCCGCCCCATCCGCCGGACCCCAAGGCGATCTTGGCCTGAATGATGTTATAGCCTGCGCCCAACGGATCGGCCTCGGGGTTCAGGAAGGTGTCGATCCTTGCATATTGATAGTCATGCAGGAACTGCCAGGGCGTTCCCCGCGTTTCAAAGACAGCGGCAATGGCGGAACCGGCCAGCCCCAGCACCGCCCCGAAATACCACAGGCTGACCCCGGCACAGAACATCACGGCCGCCCCGATCAGCAGAAGCAAAAGCGATGTCCCAAGGTTTGGCTGCATCAGCACCAGAACGACGGGCAGGACGATGAGGATCACCGGCAGAAGAACCCACAGGGGCCTCGACACCTTTTTCGGATCAAGCCAGTCGTAATAGGCCGCCAGCAGCATCACCAGCGTCACCTTCATCATTTCCGAAGGTTGCAACCGGATGAAACCCAGATCAATCCAGCGCTGTGCGCCCATGCCGACATGGCCGAAAAACTCGACGTAAAGCAGCAGCAGCATCGCCACGCCATAGGCCAGCACCGACATGTTCTTCCAGAACCAGATCGGCACGAAGGCCACAAAGAACATCAGGAACAGCCCCGCGCCAAAGCGCGTCATCTGCGGTTCGGCCCACAAATCCGCCCGCCCGCCCGACACGGAATACAGCATCAGCCAGCCGACCGAGGCCACGGCACAGATCAGCAGCACCAGCGCCCAATGCAGATGCAGCGCCTTGCGCAGGCCGGTGGGGGCCGATTTGATGCGGTATTCCAGAAAACTCATGCCTTACGCCCGCGAAGGTTTCGGCCCCTCGGGCCCAAAGGCGCGCAGGGGCATGTCGTTGAACTGGCTTTCGATGCGGTTGCGCTGATCGGCGGGATAGGCCGAAAGCGGCGGGATCCCCCCCGTCAGGCAGCGCAGCAGGATGTCGCGCCCGATGGGGGCCGCGGCCAGCGATCCGCCGCCGCCATGTTCCACGACGATGGAAACGGCATAGCGCGGATTGTCATAGGGTGCATAGCAGACGAACAGCGCATGGTCGCGCAAACGCCAAGGCAGGCTGTCGTTCGCAGCCACCGCCTCGCCCTGATTGTAGTTGCGCACCTGCGCCGTGCCGGTTTTGCCCGCCATCAGCATGGTTTCATCGACGATGCGGCTGCGTTTCGCGGTGCCGCGTTCGGCGTTCATCACGTCGAACATGCCCGCCCGCACCGCCGCCAGATGCGTCATGTCGATGTCCAGCGCCGGGGCAGGGTCGATGGGCAGGGTCTGGTTGCCCACCCGGTGGATCAGCCGGGGCTTGACCGCTGTGCCGCTGGCGATCCGCGCCGTCATCAGCGCCAGTTGCAAGGGTGTGGTCAGCACATAACCCTGCCCGATCGAGGCGTTGATCGTGTCGCCGACGCGCCAGTCTTCCTTGTATTTTTCCTGCTTCCACGCCTTGTCGGGCATGATGCCCGCCCCGATGGCCGACATCGGCAGGTCGGGCCTTTCGCCCAAACCCAGTTTGCGGCCCATGGCGGCGATGTTGTCGATGCCCACCTCTTGCGCCAGTTCATAGAAATAGACGTCGCAGCTTTCCATCAAGGCGCGCGAAAGGTTCACCGCGCCGTGGCCGCCATGGTTCCAGCAGCGGAAACGCCGGTCACCAAATTCGATATAGCCGGGGCAGCGGATGGTGCGCTTTTCATCGGCCACGCCCGCCGCCATCGCCGCCAAGGCCGTCACCATCTTAAAGGTCGAACCGGGCGGATAGGCCCCCTGCACGGTCTTGTTCGCCAAGGGCGTATGATCATTTTCCGTCAGTGCCGTATAGTCTCGCGTGCTGATCCCCCGCACAAACAGGTTCGGATCGAAGGAGGGGGCCGAGGCGATGGCCAGAATGTCGCCCGTCTGCACATCCATCGCCACGGCAGCGGCGCTTTCCTCGCCCAAGCGCACTTGGGCAAAGTTCTGGATGCCTGCGTCGATGGTCAGGCGGATGTCGTCGCCCGGCTGGCCCTCCACGCGGTCCAGCTCGCGCATGACGCGGCCGACATGGTTCACCTCGATCCGCTTTTGCCCCGCCTTGCCGCGCAGGGTGTCTTCGACCCAGCGTTCGACCCCGATCTTGCCGATCTGGAATTTCGGAATTTGCAGCAGTGGGTCGGGGTTTTCCAGTTCCGCCAGATCCCTCTCACTGACCGGCCCGACATAGCCCACCACATGCGCGAAATCGCGGTCCAGCGGATAGACCCGCGACAGGCCCACCTCGGGCGTCACTCCGGGCAGGGTCGGGCCGTTCACCGCGATCTTGGAAAACTCTTCCCATTCCAGCCGGTCGGCCACCGTGATTGGCACGAAAGGCGATACCGCCTTGGCCTCGGCCACCACCTCGGCCACATCCTCATCCGCCAGCGGGATCAGCGCCTGCAAACGGTGCAGCACCTGTTCCATGTCGCCCGCATCTTCCCGCGTAATCACCACGCGGTAATTCTGTTCATTGCCCGCGATCAGCACGCCGTTGCGGTCAAGGATCTGTCCCCGCGACGGTGGGATCAGGCGGATGTTGATCCGGTTTTCCTCGGCCAAAAGCTGGAATTTTTCGGCCTGATCGACCTGAAGATAGCGCATCCGCGCGCCCAGCACAGCGACAAAGGCCGTCATCGCCCCGCCCATCAGCAGGGCCCGCCGGTTCACCCGCCTTGCGCTTTCCTCGCTGTCTCTGGCCGTCCGTCTCATAGCCTGCGCCCCCGCGCATCCACCTCGCCCGCTGCGGGCTTATGCACACCCAAAACATGGCGGCTGATCCAGGCCATCACCGGATAGGCCAGAATCGTCGCCCCCATCTGGATCATGGCATATCCGAATCCGGGCTGCGGCATCAGGGTCAGGATGAACACAAATCTGTAAACCAGCAACAAGGCGAGCATTGCCAGCGCCGCCTGAAACCATTCCACGGCGAAATTCAGCTCGCGCATCAGCGCCGCACGGCCCCGCAGGAATTCGCTGGCCACCACCACCAGCGCCGTCCACAGGCCCGGCGGGCGTTGCAGCAGCATATCCTCCATCAAAATCACCCCGGCGATCAGCCAGACCGGCACATATTCGGGCCTGCGGACAACCCAAGCCAAGACCAGACAAAGCATCAAATCCGGCCCCGGCCATTGGCCTGCGACCGAGCCCAAGGGCAACAGCCGCAGGTAGAACAGAAAAATGGCCACGAAAACAAAGACCACCCGGCGGAACCACAGGTCGGCCAACGGCCCCCTAACCATTGTCTGCCGCCTCATCAGCCGTGGGCAGCATCGGTCCCTGTTTGGGCGGCAAGGGCAAGGGCGGGGCGATCAGCCCGCCCGGATCGGTGATCGGGATCAGTTCATGGCTGCGCAGCACCCGCAGGAATTCCAGCCGCCCATAGTCTGCCGAAAGCCGCGCCCGCAGGCGTTTGTCCGGCCCCTCAATCACCGCGCCGACCAAAAGACCCGCCGGAAACACCGCCCCATCGCCCGAGGTCAGAACCTGATCGCCCGCCCGCACCAGATCGGGCTTTTCCAGAAATTCCAGCACCGGATCGGGTGAATTGTCGCCTGTCAGCATGGCGCGCTGGCCTGAAGGCTGCACCACCACCGGAATCCGGCTGTTGGAATCGGTCAGCAGGATCACGCGAGAGGTGCGTTCCCCCACGCCCGAAATACGGCCCACCAGACCCAGCCCATCCATAGCAGCCCAGCCGTCCCGGATGCCGTCCCGCGCCCCCACGTTCAGCAGGACGGATTGTCGAAAGGGCGAACCGGAATCGATGATCACCACACCCGTCACATGGGTCAGGGCCGAATCGAGCCGCACTTGATTAAGCTCCAGCAGACGGGCGTTCTGCTGTTCCAATTGCAGCGCCGCCTCTTTCCAGACCTTCATCTTTTGCAGCTCGCGCCGCAGTTCCTGATTTTGGGCGTAAAGCGCAGTATAGCTTTCAAAGGCCCCAATCATATCGGCGGCCTTGGTCACCGGCACAAAGGCCCATTCGAAACTGGGCACGAAGGTATCAACCAAGGATGTGCGGATGCGTTCGACCCTTGGGCTGTCGATGCGCCAAAGCAGGAACAGCGCGAACAGGAACAGCACCAGAAGACCCACCCCGATGCGGCGCAGGGGGCGGTAGAATTCTTCGGGTGATGTGCCTTTGCGTGCCATGACGCTGGCCCCCGGCCTTAGCTGTCGTAGTCGATGACGTGGCGCAGTTGTTTTTCGTATTCCAGCGCCTTGCCGGTGCCCAAGGCCACGCAGTTCAGCGATTCATTGGCCACGCTGATCGAAAGCCCGGTCTGTTCGCGCAGCGCCAGATCCAGATCGCCCAGCAGCGCACCACCGCCCGTCAGCATGACGCCCCGGTCGACGATATCCGCTGCCAGATCGGGCGGTGTCGCCTCCAAAGCCTGCATCACCGCATCGCAGATTTGCTGCACGGGTTCGGCCAAAGCCTCGGCCACTTGGGCCTGATTGATTTCGGTTTCCTTGGGCACGCCGTTCAACAGGTCACGCCCCCGGATTTGCAGGCTGGTGCCGCGCCCGTCATCGGGCATCCGGGCGGTGCCGATGGTTGTCTTGATCCGTTCCGCCGTGCTTTCGCCGATCAGCAGGTTCTGATGGCGGCGCAGATAGCTGACGATGGCCTCATCCATCCGGTCGCCGCCGACACGCACCGAACGGGCATAGACGATGTCACCCAAGGACAGAACCGCCACCTCGGTCGTCCCGCCACCAATGTCGACCACCATGTTGCCGGTGGGTTCGGTGATGGGCATCCCCGCGCCAATCGCCGCCGCGATGGGTTCCGCAATCAGCCCGGCGCGGCGCGCGCCTGCTGACAGCACCGACTGGCGGATGGCCCGCTTTTCAACGGGGGTCGCGCCATGCGGCACGCAGACGATGATCTTGAGGCTGGAGAGGGGCGATTTCTTGTGCACCTTTCGGATGAAATGCTTGATCATCTCTTCCGCGCTGTCGAAATCAGCAATAACGCCGTCGCGCATGGGGCGGATCGCCTCGATCGTGCCGGGGGTCCGGCCCAGCATCAGCTTGGCATCCTCGCCCACCGCCAGAACCTGCTTTTTGCCGTCCTTGACGTGATAGGCCACCACCGAAGGCTCGTTCAGCACAATGCCCTTGCCCCGGATATAGACCAGCGTATTGGCCGTCCCAAGGTCGATGGCCATGTCGGACGAAAAGAGGCCAGAGAGTAGCGACATGCGGCGGTCCTGTCAGGATAGAAAAGGGGTTCCGCGACTCGAGCGATCCCGAGGCGGGCGTGAACCATATAAAGACAGTGTTCCCCAAGGAAAAGGGCGATGGCGCGCAACGTCACGGCACAGGCCGCATTCCGCCGGGGTTTCGCGGGGTTGTGAACGGGGCGAATGTCGGGAAAGGGCAAGGCTGGGCTAAGGGCTGCGCAAGCCGCCTGTGGATAGGTTGGATTTACACAAATCGCCGTGCGATCAAAAAAAGTTCAGGCGGCAGGGTATATAGGCCGATATCAGCCATCAGCGGGGTGTTTCAACGGCGCTTGTCGCGCCGCAGCGGATAGAGAAACTGTGACCAATAGCCCTTGGGAACCGGGTTGCCCTTGATGCCATAGCCGCTGGGCCATTTGTCTTGGGGCAGGTGATAGGTGCCAAAAAGCCGATCCAGCAGGGGAAAGTGGATCGAAAAGTTCACGTCAATCGCCTCACGTTCGATGCCGTGGTGCCAATGGTGAAAGCGCGGTGTCGCCAGAAAGCGACCCAGCCACGAAGGCTCGCCCCGCAGGTTGGAATGCAGGACCGAGGAATAGACATAGACGATCAGGATATAGGCATGCAG
Source organism: Neogemmobacter tilapiae (assembly GCF_014652215.1). Lineage (GTDB taxonomy): Bacteria > Pseudomonadota > Alphaproteobacteria > Rhodobacterales > Rhodobacteraceae > Neogemmobacter > Neogemmobacter tilapiae. The sequence goes on from NZ_BMYJ01000002.1 coordinate 194,935, forward strand.
GGCCGCCTCAGAAAAGCCCAGCACGAACATGGGCGTCGCGGTCACGGCGCGCAGAATGATCACCTCAAAGAAATGCATCCGGGCCCCGGCGATCCAATCCATCGTTTCGGCGGAATGGTGGACGGCGTGAAAACGCCAAAGCGCTGGGATGCGGTGAAAGGCGCGGTGCAGCCAGTATTGCACAAAGTCGGTCAGGATCATGATTTCGATGATCTGAAGCCAAAGTGGTTGACTGCCCAGAAAAGACTGGACCGACGACAGATCGGTGGTGGAACGGATCAGGCCAGAGGGCGCGAGGGTCATGTAGGACAGCACCTGCACCATCATGGAACTGACCAGATAATAGAACAGATCCTCGCGCCATTCGGTGCGAAAGACGGTCTGGTCGGGGCGATGGGGGAACAGGCGTTCCAAGGGGATGAAGATAAAGCCCAGGAACACAAGGTTCAGGATGAAGAAGTCGAGCCCGAAAAAGACGCCGCCGTTCGCGAAGCCACTGGTTTCGGGGAAAACCACGCCAATCAGGCTGGCCGTCAGGGCGACGGCGACAGTGGTCAGGCCCAACACCCGATTGGGGCGCAGGGCCAGCGACAGGGTGGCCAGACCAAAGGCCAGAACCAGCAAGCCGATGATCACAAAGCGAAACCAGCCCATCAGCAGAACGGCCTGCAATTCTGGCGTAGAAAGCTGACCGGGGAATTTCAGGCTGATGACCAAGGCCAGGCCAGCGATCGCGCTGGCCAAGCCCAAAGTTCCGGCGATCCATCCTGTGCCGAACTGCCTTTCCGCGCGGGGAGATTGCAATTCGGCCCTAAGCTTTTGACGGATCTGCCGGACCATGCTGTTACCCCGCATCCCGATAGCTGACGCCTTTGACATCGGCATCCGGCGCTGTCTTTTTCCGCCGCGTGATCAGCCGGTTCAGGGCGTTCACATAGGCTTTCACACTCGCCACCACCGTATCGGTGTCGGCCGATTGGCCGGTGGCGATGCGCCCCTCTTCCTCGATCCGAACGGAAACCGTCGCCTGCGCGTCCGTCCCTTCGGTCACCGCCTGCACCTGATAAAGTTGCAGCCGCGCCTTGTGCGGGAACAGCATTTTCACCGCATTGAACGCGGCATCGACCGGCCCGTCGCCGGTGGCATCAACGGAATGGTCCACCCCATCAATCGACAGCGTCAGCTCGGCCTCTTGCGGGCCTTCGGTGCCACAGACGACCCGCAGTCGTTTCACCTGCAAAGTGTCATGCACGGCGCTGGTTTCTTGATCCGAAACCAAGGCGATCAGGTCGTCGTCATAAACCTCTTTCTTGCGGTCGGCCAAGGCCTTGAACCGCACGAAGACGTCGTTCAACTGATTGTCCGCCAGTTCATAGCCCAGATCCCGCAGCTTGGCGCGCAGGGCGGCGCGGCCCGAATGCTTGCCCATGACCAAGGATGTATCCGACAGGCCCACATCGGTCGGGCGCATGATTTCAAAGGTTTCGGCGTTTTTCAGCATGCCGTCCTGATGGATGCCGGATTCATGCGCAAAGGCGTTTTTGCCGACGATGGCCTTGTTGAACTGCACCGGAAAGCCGGAAACCGTGGCCACCTTGCGGCTGATGTTGATGATCTTGGTTGTGTCAATCGCGGTGCGGAAGGGCAGGATGTCATTCCTGACCTTCATCGCCATGACGACTTCTTCCAGCGCGGTGTTACCGGCGCGTTCGCCCAAGCCGTTGATCGTGCATTCAATCTGGCGCGCCCCAGCCTCCACCGCGGCCAAGGAATTGGCCGTCGCCATGCCCAGATCGTTGTGGCAATGGGTCGCAAAGATGATCTTGTCGGCACCGGGAACGCGTTCCAGCAACATCCGGATCAGCGCCGCGCTTTCGCGGGGGGCGGTATAGCCCACCGTGTCGGGAATGTTGATCGTGGTCGCCCCGGCCTTGATCGCGATTTCCACCACCCGGCACAGGTAATCATGTTCGGTCCGTGTGGCGTCCATCGGCGACCATTGCACGTTGTCGCACAGGTTGCGGGCGTGGGTCACGGTGTCGTGGATGCGTTCGGCCATCTGATCCATGTCCAGATTCGGAATGGCGCGGTGCAGGGGCGAGGTGCCGATGAAGGTGTGAATGCGGGGGGATTTTGCATGTTTCACAGCCTCCCAACACCGATCAATGTCTTTGTAATTGGCGCGCGCCAGCCCGCAGATGGTGGATGTTTTCGCCAGTCGGGCAATTTCGCTGACGGCGGCAAAGTCGCCTTCGCTGGCGATGGGAAAGCCTGCCTCGATGATATCGACGCCCATCTCGTCCAGCATGGCGGCGATTTCCAGCTTTTCCTGATGGGTCATGGTCGCGCCGGGGCTTTGTTCGCCATCGCGCAGGGTGGTGTCAAAAATCAAAACGCGGGCTTGCGAGGTTTTGTCGGTCATCATCGTGGTCCTTGGAATTTAGGCTGTCTTCTTCGGGTTCCGGGCGCTTGTCAAACTGAGCGGTCGCGCCCGGGGGCACGCTCAGCGCAGGCTAAGAAGAAGCAGCAGGCCACGGGGCGAAGGGGCGCGCGTGGCACCCAAGGCAATGGCTGTATGATGATCCCGTGTCATGGGCTGCGACTATAGGCAGAAAAACCCGGATGTGAAGGGGGTTTGGGGCTTTTCAGAGCGATGTGGCGGATTAGATGCGGGGAAACGGGGGCATCATGCGGGCATTGGTGATTGGGGCATCGGGCGGGATTGGGTCGGCTTTGACCGCGCAGTTGCGCGGGCAGGGGGAGGTGGTGGGCCTGTCTCGCCGCGAGCATGGGTTGGATGTGACGGATGAGGCGCAGGTGCAGGCGGCGCTGGGGCGGTTGGAGCCGGGGTTTGATCGGCTTTGGATCGCCAGCGGGATTCTCGCGGTGACGGCCCCGGAAAAATCTATGCGCCAGTTCGGCGATGATTTCGTGCAGGTGATGGCGGTGAATGCTTTGGGGCCGATGCTGGTGCTGAAACATGCGCTGCGTCTGCTGCCAAGGGATCGGCGAGTGGAGGTGGGGGTTTTGTCGGCAAAGGTTGGGTCGATTGGGGACAATCATCTGGGCGGCTGGTATTCTTATCGGGCCAGCAAAGCGGCGTTGAACCAGTTGATGCATGGGGCGGCCGTGGAGATTGCGCGGTCGCATCCGCAGGCGGTGCTGGCGCTGTTGCATCCGGGGACGGTCGATACGCCCTTTACCGCGCAATATGCGCCGCCCTATGAGAAGCTTTCCCCGGATGACGCGGCGGGGCGGTTAATTGCGGTGATGGCGGGGCTGACGACCGCACAAAGTGGTGGGTTCTTTGATTACTCCGGGGCTGAATTGCCTTGGTAGGGCAGTTGATCCTGATCCTTGGGGATCAGCTTTCCGATGGCATTGCGGCGCTGAAACGCGCGAACAAGGCGACAGACCGCGTGGTTATGGCCGAGGCGCTGGGTGAGGGGCAGGCGGTGCCCCATCATCCGCAAAAGATTGTGCTGATCCTGACCGCGATGCGCAAATTTGCGGATCGTCTGCGGTCCTTGGGCTGGACGGTCGATTATTCGACGCTGGACGACCCGGCCAACAGTCAGACCCTTGCGGGTGAAATCCTGCGGCGGGCCTCGGAAAACGGCTCCAGCGCGGTCATCGCCACCGCCCCCGGCGATTGGCGTCTGCGCCAGATGCTGGAAGATTTGCCGCTGCGCGTCACCGTCTTACCCGATGACCGTTTCCTCTGTTCCGAAGCCGATTTCGCCGCCTGGGCAAAGGATCGCAAGGCCTTGCGGATGGAATGGTTCTACCGCGACATGCGCCGCAAGACCGGGCTTTTGATGGTGGGGGAGCAGCCCGAGGGCGGGCAGTGGAACTATGACCATGACAACCGTAAGCCCGCCGTGCCCGATCTGTTCCGCCCGAAACCGCCGCGCTTTGCGCCGGATGAAACCACCCGCGATGTGATGGCCTTGGTCGCCAGACATTTCCCTAACCATTTCGGTGAGGTGCAAAATTTCGACTGGGCCACGACGCCCGAACAGGCGAACGAAGCACTGGATCATTTCATCCAGCACAGCCTGCCGCGCTTTGGCGATGAACAGGATGCCATGCTGCGGGATGATCCCTTTCTGTCACATTCCCTGCTGTCACCTTATATCAACCTTGGCCTGCTCGATCCGCTGCATGTCTGCCAGCGGGCCGAGGCGGAATATCACGCCGGTCGTGCGCCCCTGAACGCGGTGGAAGGTTTCATCCGCCAGATCATTGGCTGGCGTGAATATGTGCGCGGCATCTGGTCGCTGCATGGCCCCGAATACCTGACCCGCAACGCGCTGGGCCACCAGCGTCCCCTGCCTTGGGCCTATTGGGGCGGGGAAACGCATATGGCCTGCGTCAAGGCGGTGGTCCGTCAGACCCAAGAACAGGCCTATGCCCATCATATCCAGCGCCTGATGGTCACCGGCAATTTTGCCCTGCTGGCGGGGGTTGATCCGGCGCAAGTCCACGCATGGTATTTGTCGGTCTACATCGACGCGCTGGAATGGGTGGAGGCGCCGAACACCTTGGGGATGAGCCAATGGGCCGATGGCGGGGTGATCGCGTCAAAACCCTATGTCTCTTCGGGCGCCTATATCGACCGGATGGGCGATTATTGCCAAAGCTGCGCCTATGATGTGCGGGCGAAAAGCGGGGCCAAGGCCTGCCCTTTCAACCTGCTGTATTGGCATTTTCTGGATCGTCAGCGCGACCGTTTTGCCACCAATCCGCGCATGGCCATGATCTATCGCACATGGGACAAGATGGCCGAGGCCCATCGCAGGGATGTGCTGGCCCAAGCGGATGCGCTTTTGGATCGATTGGATGCGGGCGGCGTGGTCTAGGCTTGACGCGGGCGTGCCGCTGGGGCGTCATAGGGCTCTGTGAAAGGTCGCCCCATGCCTGATGCCGTCAAAACCCCCTACAGTGACCTGCCGCCCCGTGCCTTTTGGCGCACGGGGGTCGCCGATGCCGGGATTTTTGGCCTGTCGGGCCTGTGGCAATCAAAATGGGTGCTGCCCGCAGATGCCCGGTTTTCGACCTATGGTTCCTGCTTTGCCCAGCACATCAGCCGCGCGATGGTGGCGCGCAAGGTCAATTGGTTCTGCCCCGAACCGGCCCCCGGCCGCACCCCCGCGAAACTGGCCGAGGCTTATAACTACGGCGTCTTTTCGTCGCGCACCGGCAATATCTATACTGCCGCGCAACTGCTGATCCTGACCCGATTGGCGGTGGGCGATTTGGCGATGGATGCGCCGGAGTTCTGGCCGGATGGCACAGGTTTCCGCTGCTCCCTGCGGCCTGTCATCGAACCCGTGCCCTTTGCAAATGCGCAAGATGCGCTGCTGTCCCGCGCCTCCACCCTGCGCGCCTTTCGACGGTCTTTTGCCGAGGCCGAGGTGTTCATCTTTACCCTTGGCCTGACCGAAGGTTGGGAACATGCGGCCAGCGGCCAGCCCTATGCCCTGTGCCCCGGCACGGTGGCGGGCCAGTTTGATGCCGATCAGCATGTGTTTCGCAACTACGCCTATCCCGAAATCCGCGCCGATCTGGAACGCGCCTTTGCCCTGATGCGCGCGGTCAATCCGACCCTGAAAATTTTGCTGACGGTCAGCCCCGTGCCTTTGACCGCCACCGCCTCGGGCGATCATGTGCTGGTGGCGACGACCTATTCCAAAAGCACGCTGCGGGCCGTGGCGGGCGATCTGGCCCGCGATCCTGACATCGACTATTTCCCGTCCTATGAGATCATAACGGGTGCCCCCACCCGTTCGGCGTTTTACGAGCCGAACCTGCGCAGCGTGGTCAAGGCGGGGGTGGATGTGGTGATGGGCCATTTCTTTGCCGGGCTGAACATCAGCGGCCCGCCAGTGCGGGGGGCGGCGATCAGGGATGCCGAGGCCGATGTCGAACGCGACATGGCCGCCGAAGATCTGATCTGTGAGGAGATGGTGCTGGAGCGTTTCAATGAAAACTGATCTGCCCGATGTGCTGGTTCTGGGCGACAGCCATTCCATTGCGCTAGCCGATGGCTGCCGTGCCTTGGGGATGCGGGTGGAAAGCCTATATCTGTCGGGCAATCTTTGGCACGCCGGTCGGGTGGCGCTGCATGCCCAACATGGTTTCTGGGTGCAAGGAATGCCGGCGGCGCAAAAGCAGATCCTCGCCCTGCGAGAAAGACTAGGAGGGCGCAGCCTGCTTTCGCGTGATGTGCCGGTTCTGGCCAGCTTTGGCTTTCATCTGGGTCGGGTCGTGCCCCTGTTCAGTCTGCATGGCCATATGGCCGAGCCAAAGGATTTTGAGGCCAATTCAAACGCGCTTTACGCCTCGCAGTCTTTGGTGGACGGCTATGTCACGGCATTTCGCGGCCAACATTTGCGCGTCGCCCGTCGCATGGGTCGTTTGGCCCCAACGACCTTTGTACTGCCGCCACATTATTCCACCTGGGGCAATCTGCGGCATTTCGCGCTGCGCATTGCCGCGCGGTTGCAGGCGCAGGGCCTGCGGGTCTATGACCCTGCGCTGGCGTTCGATCCTTCGGGCGCGCCGTTGGAACAAAAATGGCTGACGTCCGCCGGCAACCACGGCAATGCCGAATACGGGCAGGCCGTCGTGGGGCATATGCTGGATAAGGGCCTAATCAACCGTCGGCCCTAGGGGGCGTTCACTTCGTCCCGAACATCCGGTCGCCCGCATCGCCCAGACCCGGCACGATATAGCCCTTTTCGTTAAGATGGCTGTCGACCGAGGCCGTCACAATCGGCACGTCGGGGTGTTCCGCCTTCATATGGGCGATGCCCTCGGGCGCGGCCAGCAGGCAAAGGAAGCGGATGTTTTTCGCGCCCTTGTCTTTCAGCAGCTTGATCGCCGCCGCGCTGGAATTGCCGGTGGCCAGCATCGGATCGACAACGATGGTCACGCGGTCTTCCAGATGGTCGGGCACTTTGAAATAATACTGCACGGGTTGCAGGGTTTCATGGTCGCGGTAAAGCCCGATAAAGCCGACCCGCGCCGCCGGGATCAGTTCCAGAATCCCGTCCAGCAGGCCATTGCCCGCCCGCAGGATGGAGATCAGGGCCAGCTTCTTCCCCTCAATCATCGGGGCGTCCATTTCGGTCAGGGGCGTTTCGATCCGCTTCGTCGTCATCGGCAGTTCGCGCGTCACCTCATAGGCCAAAAGCAGGCTGATCTCGCGCAGCAACTGGCGGAAGCTGGCGGTCGAGGTGTCCGCCTCGCGCATCAGGGTCAGCTTGTGCTGCACCAGCGGGTGGGTGACGACCGTCAAATGGTCAAGCATGGGCAGCCTCCAGCGTTTTCCTGATCCTGTCTTTCGTATCCGCGTCACAAAAGGCCGCGTCAAGCGAGGTTTGGGCGATTTTCAGGAACTGGCCCTTGTCCCATTCCAAGGCATCGGCCAGCCGGTCATATTCCCGTGCCATCGTGGTGTGGAAAAACGGTGGATCATCGGTCGATACGGTGACCTTGACGCCGCGCCTGTCCAATTCGGCAATCGGATGGGCGCGCCAGTCTTTGTAAAGACCAAGGGCAATGTTGGAACCGGGGCAAACCTCTAGCACCGTGCCGCGTTCGGCCAGTTCATCAACAAGCGCCAGATCTTCAATCGCGCGGACGCCATGGCCGATGCGTTCGACGTTCAGATCGTGCAGGGCGGCGCGCACCGATTCCGGCCCACCCCATTCGCCGGCATGGGCGGTCAGGCGCAGGCCCGCCTCGCGCGCGCAGTCAAAGGACCAAAGGAAATCCTTGGGGGCGAGGATCTTTTCATCGCCCGCAATGCCAAAGCCGGTGATGAAACTCCCCGCCGTTTCCGCCGCACAAAGCGCGGTTTCGCGGGCCTTTTCCGGGCCGAAATGCCGGATGCAGGTGATGATGCCACGCAGGGTGATGCCCATCTGGCGTTCGGCCTGATCCGCTGCTTCCTGCATGGCGTGCAGGTATTCCTTCCATGCGCCGACATCGCGGTTGCCGCAGAAGTCGGGGGACAGGAAGGTTTCGGAATAGACCACGCCGGATGCGGCGGATTCCTCCAGCACGGCAAGGGTCAGGCGGTGATAATCTTCGGGGGATTGCAGCGTGCTGGTCGCGGCCTCATAGACCTTCAGGAAATCCCAAAAGTCCTTGTATTTGTAATGTCCGTCGGCATCGAAAATCCCACCGATGTCGATGGATTTCTCTTTCGCCAAGCCGCGAATAAAGGCGGGCGGGGCGGCACCTTCCAGATGCAGGTGCAGTTCGATTTTCGGCAGTTGGGTCATAGGAAACTCTTTCCCGGTCCTTGGGATGGAACGCCCAGATGCTGGGCGATGCTGGCGGCAATGTCGGTGAAAGCGCAAAGGCCAATCTCACCCGTGCCTGCGCCATAGACCAGAACCGGAACCCTTTCGCGGGTGTGGTCGGTGCCGGGCCAGGTGGGGTCATTGCCATGATCAGCGGTGAAAATCACCAGATCGCCGGGGCGCAGTTTCGCCAGAAAAAGCCCCGCTTGGGCGTCAAACCATTCCAAAGCGCGGGCATAGCCCGACACATCGCGGGGATGGCCGTAAAGGCTGTCGAATTCGACAAAGTTGGCAAAGGTCAAGGAACCGTCCTCGGCCTGATCCGCCAGCCTGTGCATATGTTCGAAAAGGTCAGCGTCCGACTTGCCCTTATGCAGTGCCCCGATGCCCCGCATCGAAAAGATATCGCCAATCTTGCCCACCGCATGGGTGGCTCGGCCCGCGCCTTGAACCCAGTCCAGCAGCGTGGGCGCGGGCGGGGCAATCGCGAAATCGCGGCGGTTGGCGGTGCGTTTGAAGTTGCCCGGCGTGCCGGTAAAGGGGCGGGCGATCACACGGCCCACCTTCATCGCATGCAGATGGGGGGCAAGATCGGCACAAAGTTTCAGCAGTCGGTCGAGGCCGAAACTTTCCTCATGCGCGGCGATCTGAAAAACGCTGTCGGCAGAGGTATAGACGATGGGCCAGCCCGTCCGCAGATGTTCTTCGCAATGTTCCGCGATGATCGGCACGCCGCTGGCGTGGCAATTGCCAAGGATGCCCTCGGTCCCCGCCATCTGGCAAACCAAAGCTGTCAGTTCCGGCGGAAAGGCGGGCACCGTATCGGGGAAATAGTGCCAGTCCCACGGCACCGGAACGCCCGCCAATTCCCAATGGCCGGAAGGCGTGTCTTTGCCTTTGGAAACCTCGGTCGCGGCCCCCCAAAGACCCTTCACCGCATCGGTGGACGCATCGGCCAGTTCAATATGATCCGGGCTCGCCAACCGCACCGCCGCCCCCAACCCCAAATCCGCCAGAACCGGCATCCGCAAAGGGCCCGAACGCCCCATTTCCGCCCGCCCCTCCGCGCAGGCCTGCGCGATATGGGCCAGCGTGTTCGCCCCGGCATCGGGCAGGTCGCCGTTGAAGAACGAACCCGCATCGGGTGCGCCCCCACAACCCACCGAATCCATGACGATCAGGAAGGCCCGTCTTTCGGTCAAAGCGGCCATCAAACGATCCTTTCCTGAACCAGATCAGGTTCTTCCGGCATAGCGCCACCCACCTTATAGGCCGCCAGAACCCGTGCCACCGCCGCGCTGGCAGTCGCATCATCGGCGGCGTGGACCAGACACAGGGGCACGCCGACGCCAATTTCCTCACCAATGCCGGCCATGTCCGACAGCCCGACCGAAGGGTTGATCTTGTCCCCATCCCGCAGCCGCCCGCCGCCCAGATGCACCACTGCCTCACCCAAGGTTCGGGTGTCGATGGCTTGCACATAGCCGCTTCGCGGGCAGGGCACTTCGCGCACCACCGGGGCAGATGGCAGCCGGTCGGGCCAGCGGTCGACGAAATCGGCAGGCCCGCCCTGTGCCGCCACCATCCGCCCGAAACATTCGGCTGCCGCCCCGCTTTCCAGCGCCTGCTCGATCCGCCCTGCGCCATCCTCGGCATCCGCCGCAAGGCCACCCAAGGCCAAAGCCTCGCCCCCCAGCGCGCAGGTCAGATCCCAAAGCGCCGTGTTCACCGAGGTTCCGGTCAGCGTCTCCATCACCTCGATGACCTCCAGCGCATTGCCTGCGGCGGTGGCCAAAGGCTGGCTCATATCGGTGATCAGCGCCGTCGTCATGCAGCCCGCGCCTTTCGCGGTTTCGACCAAGGACCGCGCCAGAACCCGCGCCTCATCCAGCGTCGCCATGAAGGCACCCGAGCCGGTTTTCACATCCAGAACAAGGCCTTCCAGCCCTGCCGCCAATTTCTTGGACAGGATGGATGCCGTAATCAGATCAACGCTTTCCACCGTGCCGGTGATGTCGCGGATCGCATAAAGCCGCTTGTCGGCGGGGGCCAGATCGCCGCTCGCCGCCACGATGGCGCATTTCACCTTGGCCACCTGCGCGCGGAACGCGTCCTCAGAAAGCCCGGTCTTGAAGCCCGGTATCGCCTCCAGCTTGTCCAGCGTGCCCCCGGTATGGCCCAGACCCCGGCCCGAAATCATCGGCACATAGGCCCCGCAGACGGCCAAGGCGGGGGCCAGCAGCAAGGAAATGCAATCCCCCACGCCCCCGGTCGAATGCTTGTCCAGCACCGGCCCCGGCAGATCCCAGGCCATCACATGACCCGTGTCGCGCATCGCCCGTGTCAGGGCCACGCGGCCCGCTTCGCCCAAGCCCTTCAGACAGACGGCCATCGCAAAGGCCCCCGCTTGGGCATCCGTCACCGTCCCATCCGCCAGCCCGCGCGCAAACCATTGGATTTCCTCGGCGCTGGGCAGTTCACCCCGCCGCAGTTTCTGGTTGATCGCCCGCGCGTCGCTCATGTGTTCGCCATGTCATCGGCCTTGAAGGCCCCCGGCAGCAGTTCCGCCACCGTCATGGTCAGCGATTTGCCGTCCAGCGTGTAAAGCGTCACCCTTGTCTCGGGCGCGGCGAATTCGCTGATCTTCTGCCGGCAGCCCCCACAGGGCGGCACGGGCACGGGGCAATCGGCGATCACCGCCAGTTCGGCAATTTTCGTCTCCCCCGCTGCGCACATGGCGGCAATCGCCCCGGCCTCGGCGCAGGTGCCTTCGGGATAGGCGGCATTTTCCACATTGCAGCCGGAATGCACAGCCCCCGAAGGCGTGCGCAGGGCGGCCCCGACCTTGAACCGGGAATAGGGCGCATAGGCGTTTTCGCGCACGGCCTTGGCCGCCTGAAGCAGGGAAGTGTCGGGCGTCATGAAAGCCTCCTTTGACCGGTTGGTCAGAGTTTGGGCCGTGCGCGTTCGCTTTGCAAGCGGGGGATCAGACTTGGGCGGTCAAAGGGTTGCCCGGCAAGGAAACCTCCAGCAGTTCCAGATCAACGGTCGCGGCGGCATAGCGGGTGGCCATGCCGGGCGGGATGACAAAGGCATCGCCTTGCGACAGGCGGAAGGGTTCTTTCCCCTCCCCCTCCAGCGTCATTTCGCCTTGCAGGACATAGGTGAACAGGATGTCGCCCTGATGTTTCGTCCATGCTGCTGGCCCCTTCGGGCGGGCCACCATCACACTGGCGACACCTTTGGTGGCCGCATGGATCGTGGTGTCACGGGCAGTGAAACCCGGCAGGCGGAACGGGCCATAACTGCCCTTGGCCCCTTCGTTATAGACAAACCTTTGCCCATCCCATTCCCGTTCAGGGCGCAGGTCAGGGGTGGGCAATTCCATCGCATGATCAATCTCGGTGATATGTTCGGCGGGAACGCCAATCTCGATCACCTCGATCCCATCGCTGGCATAAAGCACGCGATGCCGGATTTCCGGCGGTTGGATAAAGCAATCCCCCGCCGTCAGCCGGATCGGCGGGCCTTGGTCTTCGTAAACCACATCCACCCAGCCCTTGACGCAATAGATCAACTGAAACCCGACCTTGTGGAAATGCACCATGTCGGGCACTGGCCCGCCATCGGGAATGCGGATATGGCTGGCAATCATCGCGCCGCCCAGCCGTGTCGGGATCAGGTCACGGTAATGCATCCCCGCCCGCCCAATGACCCAAGGGGCCTGATCGGCCAGACGGCGCACGACAAAGGCATGTTCGGTTTTCGGCAGCACCAAGGGCGGGTTCGCCACGTCGATTTCCACCCGGCATCCATTCGGCGCGGTCAGAACCCGCTCGCCCCCCGCGAATTCATCGGGGTTCTCCGTCAAAATCCGCAACGTCCCCGGCGCTTCGCTCGCCCCCTTTTGCAGCCGCAGGCGCAAGCCATGCCCCGACAGAACCGCCACCTCGGGATTGTCGGCGGGATAGATCGTGTCCAGCCGAAAGCCCAAGCGTTTGGTAAAGAAGGCCAGATCCTTGGGCAGATCAAAGGTTGGCAGGCGCATTTCGGCGCGGGTTTCACGGGGATATTCGAACATGGGGGCGACCTTTGCGATTTGGCCCACGTTGATCTTGCCCTTCGGGATTTTCAAGGCCCCCATCACGGGCTATGAGGGGGGCGGGGGCCACGGCCCCCCAAACATAGGGAGGGGCGGGATGAACGATTCCCGGCACGACGGCGCCCAGCATCCGGCGCTTTATTACCATGAATTTCCCAAGCCGGGAAAATTGGAAATCCGCGCGACCAAGCCCTTGGCGAACGGGCGTGACCTGTCGCTGGCCTATAGCCCCGGCGTGGCTGAGGCCTGTCTGGAAATCAAGGCCGATCCGACGGCGGCCCGCCGCTACACCTCACGCGGGAACCTTGTCGCCGTTGTGTCGAACGGCACCGCCGTGCTGGGTCTGGGGAACATCGGGCCACTGGCTTCAAAGCCGGTGATGGAGGGCAAGGCGGTTCTGTTCAAGAAATTCGCGAACATCGACTGCTTTGACATCGAGGTGAACGAGAGCGATCCCGAAAAGCTGGCCGCCATCGTCTGCGCGCTGGAGCCAACCTTTGGCGCGATCAATCTTGAGGATATCAAGGCCCCCGACTGTTTCATCGTTGAAAAGCTGTGCCGCGAACGGATGAACATTCCCGTTTTCCATGACGATCAGCACGGCACCGCGATTGTCGTGGGGGCCGCCGCGACCAATGCGCTGAAGGTGGCGGGCAAGCGGTTCGAAGATATCAAGATCGTCTCGACCGGCGGCGGGGCGGCGGGGATTGCCTGCCTGAACATGCTGCTGAAACTGGGCGTGAAGCGCGAAAACGTCTGGCTTTGTGATCTGGCGGGGCTGGTCTACCACGGCCGCAACGAACAGATGACCGACCAAAAGGCGGAATACGCCCAAGGCACCGAAGAAAAAACCCTGGCCCAGGTGATCGAAGGGGCTGACCTCTTCCTGGGCCTCTCCGGCCCCGGTGTGCTGACGCCCGAGATGGTGGCCAAGATGGCCCCCCGTCCGATCATCTTTGCTCTGGCGAACCCGACGCCGGAAATCCTGCCCGATCAGGTCCGCGAAGTGGCCCCCGATGCGATCATGGCGACCGGCCGCAGCGATTTTCCCAATCAGGTGAACAACGTCCTCTGCTTCCCCTTCATCTTCCGGGGCGCGCTGGATGTGGGCGCGACCCAGATCAACGACGCGATGCAACTGGCCTGCATCGAAGGCATCGCGGCCCTTGCCCGGGCGACCACCAGCGCCGAGGCGGCGGCCGCCTATCACGGCGAAACGCTGACCTTTGGTCCGAAATACCTGATCCCCAAACCCTTTGACCCCCGCCTGATTGGCGTGGTGGCCAGTGCCGTGGCCAAGGCCGCGATGGAAACCGGTGTGGCGACGCGCCCCATCGCGGACCTTGACGCCTATCGCCGCGAGCTGGACGGATCGGTCTTCAAATCGGCGCTCATCATGCGCCCGGTGTTTGAGGCGGCGCGTCAGGCCACGCGGCGGATCATCTTTGCCGAGGGTGAGGATGAACGGGTCTTGCGGGCGACCAACGCGATCCTGGAAGAGATGACCGACAAGCCGATCCTGATCGGCCGCCCCGAGGTGATTGCCGCGCGCTGTGAAAGGGCGGGCCTGCCGATCCGCCCCGACCGCGATTTTGAAATCATCAACCCGGAAAACGACCCGCGCTACCGCGATTACTGGGGAAGCTACCACGAGTTGATGCAGCGCCGGGGGGTGACGCCCGACACGGCCCGGGCGGTGATGCGGACGAATTCCACCGCGATCGCAGCGATTGCCGTCCATCGCGGCGATGCCGACAGCATGATCTGCGGCACTTTGGGGCAATATCTGTGGCACCTGCGCTATGTCGAAAACGTGCTGGCACGGGATGGCCATTCGCCGCATGGCGCGCTGAGCCTGATGATCATGGAGGATGGCCCGCTGTTCATCGCCGATACGCAGGTGAACGCTGTGCCCACCCCGGAACAGATTGCCGTCACGGCCATCGGCGCCGCCCGCCATGCGCGACGCTTTGGTGTGGTGCCCAAGGTGGCGCTATGCGCGCATTCCAACTTTGGCAACCTCGACACCGACAGCGGCAAACGGATGCGGGCGGCGATGGAAATCCTCGACGCGCGGGGCGTGGATTTCATCTATGAAGGTGAGATGAGCGCCGACGCGGCGCTGGACCCTGACCTGCGGGCGCGGATCTTCCCGCATTCGCGGCTGGATGGGGCGGCGAACATCCTGATCTTTGCCTATACCGACGCGGCCAGTGTCGCGCGCAACATGCTGCGTTTCCGGGCCGGTGGGCTAGAGGTAGGGCCCATCCTGATGGGCATGGGCAACCGCGCCCATATCGTCACGCCCTCGATCACGGCGCGGGGCTTGCTGAACATGTCGGCCTTGGCGGGAACGCCGGTCGCGCATTACGGCTAAACGGTGGGGGCGTGGCCCCCACCGCCGAAACGCGAACAGCAAAAAGCGTCCCCAGGATCAGTCCTTCCCATAGCCTGGCCCTTGTTCCCAGGCCCAGGCGTCCCGGATCATTTGCGGCAGGTTTGATCGTGACGGCTCCCACCCCAATTCCGCGCGGGCCCGTTCCGAACCCGAGACGAGACTTGTGGCATCGCCCGCCCGCCGCGGCCCCATCACCACCGGCACTTCGCGGTTGGTGATCACCCGGGATGCTTCAATCACCTCTTTCACCGAAAAGCCCGTCCCTGTTCCAAGGTTGAACACGCGGTCGCCCTTGCCCTCCAGCAACCACCGCAGCCCCAGAACATGGGCATCCGCCAGATCCGACACATGCACATAATCCCGCACGCAGGTTCCGTCCCGCGTCTCATAATCCGTCCCATGCAAGGTCAGCGCCGGACGCTTGCCCTGCACCGCCTGCAACATCACCGGAATCAGATGCGTCTCCGGATCATGGCATTCCCCGATCTGCCCCTCAGGGTCTGAGCCCGCCACGTTGAAATAGCGAAAGATCACATGGTTCAGCCCCTTCGCTGCCCCGAAATTCCGCAACACATCCTCAATTGCCCGTTTCGACGCCCCATAGGAATTGATCGGCCGCTGCGCTGTGTCTTCATCCAACAGCACCCCATCCGCCTCGCCATAGGTCGCGCAGGTCGATGAAAACACAAAATTCCGGCAGCCATGCGCACAGGCCGCCTCTACTAGGTTCAACGCTCCACCCAGATTGACCCGCCAGTAAAGCCCCGGATCCTGCATCGATTCGCCCACCAGCGATAAAGCCGCGAAATGCATCACCGCCACCGGCTTCCACCGCGCAAAGGCCGCATCCACCGAGGCCCGGTCCATCAGATCGCCCTGTTCCAGCGGCCCGAATTGCACCGCCTGCCGCCAGCCCGTCGAAAGGTTGTCAAAGGCCACCGGAATGAACCCCGCCTTCGCCAGCGCCTTGCAGGCATGCGAACCGATATAGCCCGCCCCCCCCGTCACCAGAATATGTTGCGGTTCTGTCATGGTGCTGATCCTTCTGCCGTCCAGCCCTGTTACCGCGCCCGCCCGCCGATGTCGAACAGATGCCAAATCCGGGGCTTGGCGGATTTCCTTTGCCTCGCTATGGCTGTAGCCCAGAACAGACTTCGCCGAAAAAGAGAATTCAGGATTCGCCCATGTGTGTATTGTGCGCCGCTCTTCACCCCGACCGGGCCGAGGCCCTTTGGCAAACCCATGCGGGCAGCCTTACCGCGCCCATCGCAGCCGCCGGATCGAATGATGCGAAAGAGATCGCCGACTATCTGGTGAAAGGCTATTGGAACGAGGCCTATCCCTCCTTTTCAGAAGATCATGACCCCCGCCGATTCGATGTCTCGGCCGGGGGGGAGCTGACATACAGCTTTAGGGGCATGAGCGCCGCAGAGAAAAAGATTGCCAAGCAGGCCCTGGCCGCTTGGACCGAAGTGTCGGGCCTGACATTTCGCGAAGTTCAGACCGGCGGTGATATCCGCTTCCGCAATGATGATCCGCTCAATGTCGGTGGTGGGGCCTATTCCTATTCCCAGTTGGATGGCTGGCTGGGGGATGTTCGCAAGATCGACTATTCGGTCATCAGCATCGACAAGAACTGGGATACCAAACCCATTTCGCTCAACAGCTACTGGTTTCAGACCTATGTGCATGAAATTGGCCATGCTCTGGGTCTAGGCCATGCCGGGCAATACAATGGTGAAGGCACCATTGACCGCGAATTCAAATATGACAGTTGGCAATTGTCGGTGATGTCCTATGTCGCGCAAGACGAGAACCCGAATGTGCGCGGGGAATATGCTTTTCTTGGCTCGTTGATGTCGGCGGATATTCTTGCCATTCAAAGCATCTATGGCACCGATGTGCGGGCCAACCATGGGAACAGCACCTATGGTTACAAATCAAACATCGGCGGACCGCTGGGCCAGATGATGATGGCTTGGCTCGACAAAAAGCCGATGGGCCGGGACGTCTGGCAGGGCAATCCGATGGCCTTTACCGTCTATGACACCGGCGGGAAGGATGTGATCAACCTGTCCAAGGCATTTTACGGCCAACGGATCAGCTTGGCCGAAGGGGCTGTGTCTGATTTCATGGGTGTGCGTGGCGGTATGGTGATTGCCTATGGCAGCACGATCGAGAATGCGATTGGCGGCAGAGGTGGCGATCGGTTCACAGGCAATGATGTGGCAAACCGTCTGGACGGGCGGGGTGGCCATGACCGCCTGAATGGTCAGGCCGGGGCCGACCTGCTGGTGGGTAGCGACGGGCGTGATCGCCTTTTTGGCGGGGCGGATGACGACCGCTTGCTGGGTGGGGCCGGGGATGATGTGCTGAACGGTGGCGCGGGGGTCGATACGGCGGTCTTCGGCGGCAAGGCCGCGATCCGCCTTACCTTGGGCAAGACCGGGGCGCAGCAGACGGGCAACGGACGCGATAGCCTGCTTGGAGTCGAAAATGTGGTGACAGGCGGCGGCAACGACCGGCTGACGGGGAACGAGCAGAAGAACATACTGAATGCGGGCACCGGCCATGACCTTTTGAAAGGGCAGGGGGGCGACGACCGGCTTTTGGGTGGGGCGGGCAAAGACAGGCTTTTTGGCGGCAACGGGAACGATACGCTGCTTGCCGGCGATGATGCCGATCAACTGACGGGCGGCGGCGGCGATGACAGCCTTGACGGCGGCAGTGGCAGCGACCTGCTCAAGGGCGACGAGGGGCACGACACGCTGCTGGGCGGCGAGGGCGCGGATTCGCTGTATGGCGGGGCCGGGAATGATCGGCTGACGGGGGGGGGCGGGGCCGATGTCTTCCGCTTTGGCCTTGAACAGGATCACGTCACCGATTTCACCGACGATGTTGATACCTTGGAACTTTGGGCCGATCTTTGGGGCGGGGTGAGCCTGAGCGTGACCGAGGTTCTTGCCAGCTATGCGACGGTGCAAGCCGAAGGTGTGGTTCTCAATTTTGGCAATGGTCATGTTCTGACCCTCGAGGGTTTGACCGACACCGCCGTTCTTTTGAACGATATCCGCATTCTCTGATCTCGGGGCCTTCAGATCAGCAACAAATGGCGCGCCAAGAGGTCGATGTCATGCAGACCTTCGATCAAAAGGCTATTCTCGGCCCCCGGCAGGTCAATCACCAATCCCTGCCGGGTGTTTTCCGTATAGCGGTCCAACAGCCTTTGCCGTGTCATCGCCGCCCCCACATCCAGCAGGATCTGGTCCCTTTCGGTCGCGCTAAAATCGCTGATCCGGTCACGTCCGGCCGACCAGACAAAGCGATCCGCGCCTGCCCCGCCAGTCAGACGATCGTGCCCCTCGCCGCCTTCCAGCCGGTCCGCCCCGCCCCCGCCCCAAAGCTGGTCGTTCCCCCCGCCAGATCGCAGGCTGTTGCTGCCCCCGTCCCCCGATAGCGCGTCCTTTCCCCCGCCGGTTTGCACAGACTCGATGCTGGCCACCCTATCCCGCCCCAAGCCCGTCCGCTGTTCACCCGACGGTCCCAACCGCAGGCTTATCCCCTCTGATCCGCCAAAGATCAGCCAGTCATGCCCAGCACCACCATGCAGCAGATCGTTCCCAGCATCGGCCCAAAGCCGGTCATTTCCCGCCCCTCCGAACACCTGATCATCGCCGCCGCCGCCCTGCAATTCATCCTCTCCTGCACCGGCCATCAACCGATTGCCACCGCCCGTCCCGATCAGCCGGTCATTCCCCGCCGCTGTGATCACGTCCTCGATGCCCCGCAGGATATCTTGCCCCTGACCCGTCGCTTGCGCCCTCGTCACCCCCAGTCGCACTGCGATGTCCTGTCGCCCTGCATCGGCAAAGCTGACCAGATCACGTCCGGCACCCCCGTCCATCCGGTCATTTCCCGCCCCGCCTGCCAAACTGTCGTGCCCCGCGCCGCCCTCCAGCCGATCCTGTCCATCCCGACCCTGCAACAGATCGTCTCCCTCGGCCCCCGCCAGCGTATTGCTTTGCCCATCACCCAGCAGTTGATCCGCCCCGCTGCCCCCCAGCAGATGTTCCACCCCGATCAGGCGGTCCTCCCCCTGTCCCGTCGCCCGTCCTTCGATCAGATCGACCCGCACCCCTGCGGCCCCTTCGAACAGGGCCCAATCCCTACCCGCGCCACCTTCGATCCAGTCATTCCCTCCGCCCCCGCTCAGCCTATCGTCCCCATCGCCGCCGAACAGGCTGTCCTGACCCAGGCCCCCCTCCAGCCGATTGGCCCCGGCCGTCCCCTTCAGTTGGTCATCCCCCTCACCGCTGACGACATTTTCGATCTCGTGCAGCACATCCACCCCCTGTGCTGCCACCGCCGTGCCCAAGGCCAGATCGACCACCACCCCGCCTTCCCCCGTAAAAAGGAACACGTCCACCCCGCCCCCCCCGAAAAGCGTGTCGTCCCCTGCATCGCCTTGCAACCCATCCGCCCCATCGCCCCCGAACAGCACATCCGCCCCGCCCCGCCCCAGCAAAAGGTCATCCCCCGCCAAACCCGTCAGCTGATTGTTTCCCCCATCGCCACCCAGACTGTCGTCCCCCCGTCCTCCGCGCAGATCCTCGACTCCCTCATAGCTGTCGCCCCCCGCTTGGCCGCTGTTGCTCAGCGGATTGGCCAGATCCGCCCGCAACCCCGCCTCGTCACTGTCATAGCTGGCTTCGTCCTGCCCCAACCCGCCGACCAACTTGTCGCGCCCCAGCCCCCCCTCCAGCCGGTCATTCCCAGCCCCCCCATGCAGCGTATCGGTCCCCGCCCGGCCCATCAGCAGGTCCTCCCCTCCAAGCCCCCGCAGCAGATTGCCTTCCCCAGAGCCCGCCAAGGTGTCGTCTCCCGCCCCCCCGATCACCCCTTCGATACCCACCAGAACGTCGCCCGACGCCCCGCCCTGATGCGCGGCATCATTTTCAAGATCGACCAAAAGCGCCGTGTCATAGCCGCTGTAGTCCACCAGATCAAAGCCCGCCCGCCCCTCGATCACGTCATTGCCCGCCGAGCCGCGGAACGTATCGGCCCCCGCGCCGCCCAACTGCGTGTCGTCCTGCGCGCTGCCTTCCAGATGCAGGCCTTCATAGACGGGTTCGGCCACCACATGCCAAAGCTGGAACAACGCGCCCCGCGAAAAGCTGTTGTAGGTCAGCTTCACCTCACCCACTGGATAGATTGTCAGGCTTTCACTTTGCCAAGTCAGGGTGATGTGCCCCGCCGAATAGCGCTTGATCGACACCGCCGACAGATCGTAAAGCCGCCCCCAGCCGGACAGATCAATTCGATCGACCCCCAGTTCGAAATCCCGGATCACATCCGAATGCCCGTCCGCCGCCAGCACAAAGACATCCGCCCCCGCCCCACCCCACAGAACATCCGAACCTGCCCCGTCCATCAGAATATCGTCGCCCTCCAACCCGCGCAGAACCTCGTTCCCCGCGCCGCCAGAAAGCAGATCACCCTGTGTATTTCCCGTCAGCGTGGCGTTGGCCGTCCCCCCCAACTGCGGTGCCGCCAGTGCGCCAAGGTTGATCCGCAACCGCATCAGCCCCGTGCCCTCACCGGCCGCAAAAACCTCGATCTGCCCCCCCACGGCCCGCGCCTCAAGGGCCGTCAGATTGTCTAACGGCAGACCAGCCTGTTTCAATTGCTGCCCCAAATTCAACAATCGCCCGTTCGGCAGCAGCGTGAACAGCGTGATCCCATCATCGCCCCCCCCCGCCAGAATGAAACTGCGCCCCTGAACCTCGACGCTTGTCATGACCGAAATCCGCTGAAACCGCGTGTCCAGCGTGTCGATCACATGGTCTGAAACGCTCAACCGCCCCTGCGCCTCCAGCGCCACCACAACGATAGAGGATGACCCCGCCGCCGCCACAAGCGCATAGCTTTGCCCTCCAGCCTCGGCCAGACACAGCGCGCTGGGTGCCGAAATACCCAAGCCACCGGCGGCGCCCAGTGACGACACTTGCGTCAGACGCCCATCCGCACCAATGCGAAAACTCAGCAAGGCATTGCCACTGGCCGACAAAGCCAAAAGGAAATCGCCCCCCAACAAACGCACCGGCTGCATGGCCGTCACGTCGATGCCCTGCATCGTGTCGGGCAAGACCTGATCAGCCAACCAGACGACTTGGCCATCAAGCCCCACCCGCCAACTGGAAATCACATCGGATCCCAGATTGTTCTGAAAAAGAAAGGTCTCGCCATCGCGCAACAGGCTGGTGGCCGAGACGACGCTGCCCAAGGGGCTGCCCGGCAATTGCACCGCTTGCCCAAAGCGTCCAGCCGCGGTCAGGGCAAAGCCCCCCATCACACTGTCTTGACAGCCGGTCAGCAGCAGACAATCCCGCCCCGCCAGTGCAATCCGTTGCAGGCGCATCGGCACAGACAGGTTTTCACCCGGCTCCAGCACCTGACTGTCCAGCAAGGTAAGCCCCGTCAGCCCCGCACTTGGCGCATCAACCGCAAAGGCCAGCATCCCCCCGCCTGCCCGCGTTGTGCTGTGCAAGACCAGACCATTCGCCGTTTGCACCAATTCGATGTCGGTTATCCCCGACAAAAACCTTGCCGGAGCGTCGGAATAGCTTCCGACGACCTGAAACGTCACCACCCCGATCACCCCTGATCGTATGTCACCCAAGGTTCAGGCTGACAGATCACGGCTGCGAAGGCGTTAACGTCTCCGGCCAGCCGCCGGGGTCTTTAGGAAGGATTTCATGAAAATGCCCCGCAATCGCGGGGCAGGGGCATCAGTCCTGTGTCGCCTCTTCCTCAAGGTTCAGCTTCATTTCCAGCAGCACCTTCTGGATTTCCAGCGTTTCCCGCAGCAGGCGTTTCGCTTCGTTGATCGAGATTTTGCCGTCGCCGATGGCATGGTTGTATTCCGCCATCAGCATGCCGAACCGTTGCGCCAAGGCGATCACATCGGCATTGACGTTGCCCGAGGGGGCATTCTTGCGGTCGGCGTCATAGGACATGGTGATCTTGCGCAGATCGGCCAAGGCTGCCGTCACATGCGGAAACTTTGCCGCCTCTTCCAGCTGCGCCACCACGTCGATGGGCATGAACCTGTCGCCGTGTTCATCTTGGTCCGAGTAATAGCGCCCCAGCGTCGCCTTGGATTTGCCCGTCAGGTCGCAGGCGGCCTCGATCCCCACGTCCTTGACCAAGAGTTCGGTGTGCTTTTTCAGGTAACTTGCAAGGGTCATTGGAAATCCGGGGAAATTGATACGGACTTTCCCATTAATCAACCCTCACGCTTTTGTCATTCCTGTAATTGTTCTGCATGTGGCGGAAGTTATGGGGTGGCCGGTGTCCCCAGCACCGGGCAAAGTGTGGGGTCCGCTGTGCGTGAACGGTGCGGGTGGGGGGGCCGGGCGCAAGCCCGGTCTGCCGCACGGCGGGCAACCCCGTTGCAGGGCAGGGGGGCCTTGGGCTAGAAGCCCGCCATGGCCAAGCTCTATTTCCATTATTCCACCATGAATGCGGGCAAATCGACCGCTCTGCTTCAAGCCTCGCACAACTACCGTGAAGGTGGCATGGTCACCTATCTGATCACCGCCCGTTTCGACCATCGTGCGGGCCAAGGCCGTATCGCCAGCCGTATCGGCATCGGCGAAGACGCCGACACTTTTGACCCGACCGAAGATCTATTCGCCAAGATCAAGGCCCGCCTTGCCCAAGGCCCCGTCGCCTGCATCTTTATCGACGAATCGCAGTTCCTTTCGAAACCGCAGGTCTGGCAGCTTGCCCGCGCCGTCGATGACCTGCGTGTTCCCATCATGTGCTACGGCCTCCGCGTCGATTTCCGTGGCGATCTTTTCCCCGGTTCCGCAGCCCTTCTCGCCTGGGCCGATGAAATGCGCGAGGTCCGCACCATCTGCCATTGCGGGAAAAAGGCCACCATGGTTGTCCGCAAAGGCCCCGACGGTCGCGCCCTCAAGGATGGCGAACAGGTCGTCATCGGCGGCAACGAAACCTATCAAAGCCTCTGCCGCCGTCACTGGAGAGAAGCGACCGGCGACCTTTCCTGAGGGGCAAGGGCGATCAGCACCCCCGCCAGCGTGATCAGCCCCATCCCGAGGCCCGCCACCGGCGTCACCCCTTCGGCCCACAAGACCCAACCCCAAAAGGCCGAGGCCGGCAGCAGCGCATATTCATAGACCGAGGCCCGCGCCGCCGTTGTCACCTGATAGCCCCGGATCATCAGACCCACCCCCACCATCGACCCCACCGCCTGCGCCACCGTCCAGAACAGAAACGTCCCACTGGGCCATACCGCCCCCCGCGCGATGAACCCATCCGCCCCGGCGGCCACATCCACTGGCCACAGCCACAGAACCCCCATCCCCACGCAGCCGAACAGACACAGCGCCCCAAAGAACCCGCCCAGCAGCACCAAGGCCCCTTCGCCTTCGCACCAGTCCCGCGTCGCCATGTTCCCCAAGGCATAGAACAGCCCTGCCACTACCGGCAGCACCCCCGCCACCGACGCCCCCCCGACCGCATTCGGCCCCAGCACCAGCAGAACTCCGGCAAAGCCCAGCCCCACCGCCAGAACCGACCACAACCCCATCCGCCGCCCGTGCAGCAGCCGCCCCAGCACCAGCACAAAGATCGGCGCCATGAACAGCCCCGCCGCCACCTGCGCCACCGGCAGAAAGGCCAAGGCCCCGAAATAGATCAGCATCGCCAACCCGTGGATCGCCGACCGCCCCGCCACCCCCCAGGGCCGCCGCACCCGCAGCGATTGCCCCGTCACCCAGGCCACCAGCCCGATCAGCCCCAAGGCAATCGCCCCCCGCATCGCATGGAACTGCCAAAGCCCCCCTTCCTCGGCAATCACCCGAACGTAATTGTCCGTAAAGGCCACGATCGCCGCATAACCGGCGATCATCGCTCCTGCTGCATAGGGCTGATCCTGTTTCATACCCCCCTTCCACCATGTCCCCCGCCCCCATGCCCCGCCATTTGCGACATTTCCCTGCGACTTCCGCAGCCCTGCATTGGCAGAACCCTTTCCATCCGCTAGTCTTTCCCAAAAGGCCAAAGGCCGGGGGTCGGGGCAGCCCATGACGGCGCTGAAAAAGTATCAAAGGCTGGAAAGCGGCGGGCTTTGGCGGGAAACCCCCGCCGCCCAGCGGCGCGAGGTTGTCGTCGGTTTCCGCGACGCCACCCTTATCCTGTCCGATCCCCGCACCCAGGTCGCCCTCTCCCACTGGTCGCTTCCCGCCGTTGAACGCCTTAACCCCGGCGATCTGCCCGCCGTCTTTGGCCCCGGCTATGACGCCCATGAAACGCTGGAGCTGGACGATCCCGACATGATCGCCGCCCTCACGCAGGTGCGCGGTGCTGTCGATGCCGCCATTCCCCGCCCCGGTCGCCTCCGCGCCACCCTTGTTCTCGGCGGCACCGCCCTCATCCTTGGCCTGCTTGTCCTTGTTGGCCCCGGCGTCCTTGTCCGCCATACCGCCGGTGTCGTCCCCGAGCCGTCGCGCCGCATCATCGGCGATCAGGCCCTTGCCGCCCTGCAACCCCTCACCGGCCAGCCCTGTTCCACCGAACCCGCCGATCAGGCCCTCGCCCGCCTTTCCCTTCGCCTCTGGGGCAAGGACAGCCCTTGGCGGCTGCACATCGCCCGCGATGGCGTCACCGGAACCCTTCTGCTGCCCGGCCATATCCTCCTGATCGACCGCCGCCTGACCGAGGAGGCCCCCGAGGTCTTTGCCGGCTTCGCCCTCGCCCACTCGCTGGGCACCGAGGATCCGCTGGAACCCCTGCTGCGCCATGCCGGTCTGGGCGCGACCTTTGCCTTGCTCACCAAGGGCAACCTGCCCGACAAGGCGCTGACGGGCTATGGCGAGGTGCTTTTGCGCAGCCCGACCCCACCGCCCGACCCCGTGCCCCTGCTGGCCCTCTTCGATCAGGCCGAGGTGCCCTCGACCCCCTATGCCCTCGCCCTTGACCCGACTGGCGAGACAACGCTTCCGCTCATCGAGGCCGACCCGCATAGGGGCGGAGCCGAGATCGCCGTCATGCCGGGCGCCGACTGGCTCGCCGTGCAAGGCGCCTGCGGCTGACCGCTTCACGAAACCGTTTCCTGCGAAACTTCGCCCTCTGGCCGCCCGTTTTCATGTTGTCTCCAACATGATCGAGGCACCGAACCCTTTGTGGAAGCCAGAAAAGGAAAACCCATGACTCCCATCAAATGTTTCACGGCCACCCTGATGTTTGCCACCCTTGCGGCCCCCGCCATGGCCGGCACCGTTGTCGGTCTCAGCGGCGATAAAACGCTCCATTGGCTCGACACCGAAAGCTTTGCCGAAACCGGCAAAGTCGATGTCACGGGGGTCGATGGCCGCCTGCTGGGCATCGACGTCCGCCCCTCCAACGGCCAGCTTTACGGCGTCTTCGCCGATGGCACCCTTGCCACCATTGACCCGATGACGGGGGTTGCCACCAAGGTCAGCACGCTGGCCACCAAACTCGCCGATGGCGTTTCGGCCACCGTCGATTTCAACCCCGTCGCCGACAAACTCCGCGTCATGGGCAGCGACGGCACCAGCCTGCGCGTGACCGTGGATACGGGCGAAGTGGTGACCGACGGCAGCCATGCCTATGCCGATGGCAAAGCCACGCCGAATGTCATCGCCGGGGCCTATACCAATTCCTATGCCGGCACCGAAAAGACCCAGCTTTACAACATCGACGGCGCAGCCGGATGGCTGGTGCTGCAAGACCCGCCGAATGATGGCGTCCTGAACCCCGTGGGGGAGCTTGGCGTGAAACCCGCCGAAGTGGGTTTTGACATCGCCTCGGACGGCAAGGGCGGCAATTCGGCCTGGCTGGTCATCGACGGCGCTTTCCATGCCGTTGATCTGGCGACAGGCCAAACCACCGAAGCCGGCCGCATCGAAGGGGCCAAAGTCCGCGACATCGCGATTCTCCCCGCGATGTAACCCCCTGCGATTGGACCGAAGGGCGGCAGGTCGGGAATGCCCTGCCGCCCTTTGTTAAGGGTTCGTCGGGCGGGCTGAATCGGGGTGAACCCCGCCCTACTTAGGCCGGGGTTCACCCCAGCACATCACAACACAACCGCTGATCCGCCCCGTAGGGTGGGTGAAACCCACCATGCCCGCGATGGTGGGTTTCACCCACCCTACCAAGATAGCGAAATCATATCCCATCGGGCCGCTCAAACAGAATACGCTGCCAGTATTGGGCGGTGTTCAGCCTTGGGGAGGATTTAGTCATATTCCTGCAATATTCTCTCCATATCAGCAACGATATCTTCAACCCCCGCACGATTATCAATATCGCGCTTGATTTTAGAATTTTCGGTTAGGTGAAGATAAATCATAAGATCCGACTTCGCGCGCCTCAGTGAATCAAGGGTCAATTTTTCCCCATATTTATTGCCCTGCGCGAGGGAGAAATAGAGATAGGATCGATAAAAGTGGTAAATTGATTTCGGTTGATCTTTAGACATATCTATCGCGATTGTAACGTTTTTAATTGCGCTATCTGTCGCCTCTCTTCTTGGTGGATTCAGGTCCTTACATTCAAATTCCAGTCCCCCAATATAGTAAAAGTCTTTCGCAAGCGTGTTGTCGATTTTGATTGCCGCAAGAAAATTATTGTAGGCCCTCTCGCAGAATTTAAGGTCTATCGGTGAAAAATACATATCTATTAGACCAAGAATATGCTTTCGGAGGTGTTCGTTGCTTGAGTCTTTGGTCCAAGTCTGACATGCGTCATTTAGGCCTGGAGAATTAAAGAGATAAAAATAGTAATTTTCCGTCCTCTCAGTTTTATTTAAATAGTCGCAGAAACCATTAACATATTCAAGTTCAGTTTCTGCCGTTTCTTCAGCAATAACTGAATTTGACGAGGTGGCGATTTGCAGCAGTAGGAGCGTAGAAACTACCAAAAATTTTGCAGAAAGAGCGTTCAATTTCAGCATTTATATCACTCAGTATTTGTTAGATCGGACGGCTTGGAGTGCGAACTTTCATCAGACACCAAATGCCAGATAAACTCGTTCAACCTTCTCAACTCTGCGGTATCTGCGGCAATCTCGGGAAACTCTTGTTTCGCACCTTCCATCAGCGCAGCATTCAAATCCCAACAGCGCGCAACTGGATCGTCGGGGTTATCCCGATCAGGAAAGTCCAAGTCATCCTCTTCGGTAAGCGAGGCGATGGTTTGACGATAAGCCTCAATCGAATGGCTATACTGACGCTTCAAAAAATCGATTGCCGATTCCGCTAGGGACATGTCATCGCCAAGCCTCCGCTTTTCATTCAATCGGCCCATGGCTCATTGCAAAGGCGAACAGAAATCCCGTCCAGTCGTTCAGAATATGTGCACCCGCCGAAACCCACAGGTTCCGCGTCCACACATAGGCCAAGGTCAGCAAGACCCGCGCCCAGCCAATCCCCAACAGCGCTTGTCCCCAATTCCAATCATAGGTCGGCAGATGCGCTGCCCCAAAGATCAGCCCCGATACAACCAATCCAAGGACAATCCCCATCCGACGCGACAGGCCAAACCGGCTGACGCACAGCCACAACACGGCCAGAAAGGGCAGAACTCCCAGAAATTCCTCGCCAATCAATTGCGGAATGGTCGGCAAAAGCCGCGCCATCAACTGCGCCACCGACTCGGCCGCCAAACTGTCTGAAACCGGATTGGACGTCATGGTCATCAACCGCGACAAGACAAAACCCACGGCCAGCGACCCCACGATCGTCAGCACAGCAAACAGCAACATTTGCCCAATTTGCTTGAACCCCACCGGGCCAAACAGCGCCCGCCAATGCGGCCCCACCACCCTTTGCAGCGCGATCAGGGGAATCCCCACAAACAGCAGCGCCGGTATGAAATTCAGCGGAAAGCTTTCCAGCGGCACCCAGGCCAGTGCGGCAAAAGCCACCACCAGCGACGCCATCAGTATCGCCCAGCCCCGCCCATCAACAGCAACCGGCACGCCGTTGTAAAAGGGAAAGTCCTTCATTCCAGGGCTCCTTTATTCGACATACAGTGTCAGCGTGTATTTCGCCGTCTCATCCCGCCGCGCGGCATTTCGCATCAGATAGACATCCACGACGTAGTTGCCGCTGGAGGGAATGGTAACGCTTGTCCCGTTGCCATCAATCGAACTGTTGTACATCGCCGCACTGGCCCCCGGCCCTGTGATATTGAAATACAGGCTGGTGTTCTTTGAATCGAGCTGCACATCCATTTTCTGTCCAGCCGTCACGCCCAGCACATATTGCACCGATTCATACCCTTTCAGATGGCCATGAACCGTGGTGCCCGAGGTACCCGCCGCAAAATGCACCACATGGCGTTTGACATCATCAGCAAAGGCAGGGGCGGCCAGAGCCAGCATCAGGGACAAAGACAGGATTTTCATGGGGATATCCTTTCGCAAGATGATTAGCTTTACCTTGCGACTTTAAAGTCGCCCCAAGGTAATGCAAGTTTTCATGGCGCAAATTTTTCAGGCGACTTTGCGCTGTTACGAAAAAGCCGGATCTCGGGCGGAGATCCGGCCTGATTTTATCCCAAACGGGCAGGGACAACAGGGGCTGGTTTGTGTATTCCAAAAATTAAATATATGATGGAATACAACCCCTTACTACCCATTTCACGCGTGAAAACCTACTCGGCCTTCAGCAGCCCATTCTCCCAGTCCCCTTCCGAGACCTGCCCGCTGGCATAGGTCAGCTTGCCCTTGCCCTGCCGTTTTCCGGCGACGAAATCACCCTCGTAAATATCGCCGTTCGCATAGGTGGCCTTGCCCTTGCCTTCCATCTCGCCGGCCTTCCAAGCGCCGGAATAACGGAACCCGTCCTGCATGACGATCTCGCCCTGGCCTTCCCTTTCCCCCTTCACGAAAGCGCCGGTATAGACCGACCCGTCCGCATAGGTGGCGACCCCTTGGCCGTCCCGCAGCCCATCCTTGAAATCGCCATTATAGGAATACCCGCCGGGATAGGTCATGACCCCTTTGCCCTCGGGCTTGGCGGCCTTGAACTGGCCTTCATAGGCGACCTCGCCCGCATAGGTGGCCTTGCCCGTGCCCTCGATCACGCCCGCTTTCCAGTCGCCCTCATACCAGGTTCCGTCCGGATAATTGATGCGTCCCTTGCCCTCGGCCTTGCCGGCCTTGACGGCACCTTCATAGACGGACCCGTCTGGATAGACGATCTTGCCCGTCCCCTCCATCTGATCGGCCTTCCAATCGCCGTCATAGGCATAGCGATCCGTCCCGGTGAAGACGCCCTTGCCTTCCTTCTTGTCCTTCACGAACCCGCCGTCATAAACCGCCCCGTTCGCATAGGTGACCTTGCCCTTGCCCTCACGCAGCCCATTGACGAACGCGCCTTCATAGACATCCCCATTCGGCTGGGTCAGCTTGCCCGTGCCGTTGATCTGCCCCGCCGTCCATTGGCCGACATAGGTCAGCCCCCCCGGAAGGATCAACGTGCCATCCCCCGCACGTTCCCCGGCTTTGAAGGCCCCTTCGTATTTCGTCCCGTCGGAATAGGTGATGACCCCCGCGCCTTCCTTGACGCCTTTCAGCCAGTCGCCGTCATAGATCGTGCCGTTCGGGCTGGTCAGCTTGCCCTTGCCCTCATGCACCCCCGCCACCACGGCCCCTTCATAGATCGACTTGTCCGCATAGGTGATCTTGCCCGTGCCGGTCATCTGGCCGTCCGTCCAGTCGCCCTCATAGGTGCCGCCATCGGCAAAGGTGATCTTGCCCTTGCCCGCCGGTTTGCCGCCCGCGAATTCGCCTTCATAGACCGAGCCATTGGGGAACCGGGCGGTGCCTTGGCCCTTGATTTCGCCGTTGACCCAAGCGCCGGTGTATTCATAGCCATTGGGCAGCCGATAGGTGCCGGTGCCGTCCTGCTTCCCCTCGGCGTTGAAGGTGCCCTCATAAACGCTGCCATCGGCATATTGTTTGATGACGACCTCACCCTGCGCCATCGCCCCTTGGGTCAGGGTCAGGGCGACGGTCAGGGCCAAAGCGCCCTTGGTTGCAAGCTTGAACATGATACCCCGGCCTCCCCGCCGTTTGCGCTAACTTGGGCGCGCTTGATGGAAGCCTAAACCGTTTGCGGGGATTCGGACAAGTTCGGATCGGCCACCTTTCGCTTTCGGGACGAAGGGGATAGCTTTGTGCGAAATGTCCCGAAAGGTGAAACGATGACCGACCATTTCCGACTGACCCTCGCCCAATTGAACCCAAGCTTGGGCGATCTGCGGGGCAATGCGGAAAAGGCGCGGAAGGCCTGGGCCGAGGGCAAGGCCGCAGGCGCGCATATGGTGGCGCTGACGGAAATGTTCCTGACGGGCTATCAGACGCAGGATCTGATCCTGAAACCGGCCTTTCTGGCCGATTGCGCGACGGTTCTGGCGCAGTTGGCGGCGGATTGTGCGGAGGGCCCCGCTTTGGGGATCGGCGCACCCTATGTGCAGGATGGCCAGATTTATAACGCCTATCACATCTTGCAGGGGGGAAAGGTGACGGCGGTGGTGCTGAAACATCATCTGCCGAACAACGCGGTTTTCGATGAAAAGCGGGTGTTCACGCCCGCCGATGTGCATGGGCCCTATGTGGTGGATGGGGTGCGGATCGGCTCACCCATTTGTGAGGATGCCTGGCACCCCGATGTGGCGGAAACGCTGGCGGAAACGGGGGCTGAGATCTTGCTGGTGCCGAACGGGTCGCCCTATCATCGGGGAAAGCCGAACCTGCGGCTGAACCTGATGGTGGAACGGGTCGTCGAAACCGGCTTGCCGCTGGTCTATCTGAACATGGTTGGCGGGCAGGATGATCAGGTGTTTGACGGATCCTCGATGGTCTTGAACGGGGGCGGCCAATTGGCGGTGCAGATGCCGCAGTTTGATGAATGCGTGACCCATGTCGATTTCCGCCGCACCGCAAGGGGATGGGAGGCGGATCAGGGGATGCTGGCCGCGCTGCCGCCGATTGGCGAGGCGGATTACCGGGCCTGTGTGCTTTCTCTTGCCGATTACATGGCGAAGACGGGGTTCAAAAAGGCGGTGCTGGGCCTGTCGGGGGGGATCGACAGCGCGATTGTGGCGGCGATGGCTTGTGACGCTTTGGGGCCGGAAAATGTGCATTGTGTGATGCTGCCCAGCGAATTCACCAGCCAGCATTCGCTGGATGACGCTGCCGATTGTGCGGGGCGGCTGGGCTGCCGGTTGGACACCTTGCCCATCACGGCGGCGCAAAAGGCGGTGGGGGAAACCTTAGCGGGGTTGTTTGAGGGGTTGGAGCCGGGGATTGCTGAGGAAAACATCCAAAGCCGTCTGCGCGGTGTGATGCTGATGGCGCTGTCGAACAAGTTCGGAGCGATGCTGCTGACGACGGGGAACAAGTCGGAAATGGCGGTGGGTTATTGCACGATCTATGGCGACATGAACGGCGGCTATAACCCGGTCAAGGACATGTACAAGACGCGCATGTTCCTGACGGCGCGGTGGCGGAACGAAAACCATCGGGATTGGATGAAGGGGCCTGCGGGCGAGGTGATCCCGGAGCGGATTTTGACGAAAGCGCCAAGCGCCGAGCTGCGGGCGAACCAGACCGATCAGGACAGCCTGCCGCCCTATGAGGTGCTGGACGACATTCTGGAATGCCTAGTGGAAAAGGACATGTCGGTGGCGGAAATTGTTGCCAAAGGACATGACCGGACGGTGGTGAAAAAGGTCGAAAGCCTGCTCTATATCGCCGAATACAAGCGGTTCCAGTCTGCCCCTGGCACGCGGCTGACGCAAAAGGCGTTCTGGCTGGATCGGCGCTATCCGATTGCGAACCGGTGGCGGGATCAGAGTTAACGATTAACGGTTGTCAAACAGACCGCCCGGCGACCAGCCGGGCCGCGCACACCCGCGGCCCTCTTCTCCTGTCGTCTTGCGGCCCCGGGTCAAGCCCGGGGCGACCTTGTTCCTAAATCGCGCTCACTTCGCATTGCGGCAGCAGGGCCTTCACATCCTCCAACCGGCACAGTTGCGTGGCATCGGTCGTCACCGCCGCGCTGGCCGCCGCACAGCCCCAGGCCAGTGCCTGTTCGGGCGTTTCGTCCCGCGCCATGGCCAGCACAAAGGCCGCGACAAAGCTGTCGCCTGCGCCCACGGTGCTTTTCACTTTGACCTTCGCCGCCTTGGCGAAAACCCGGCGGTCGGCCAGTGCAAGAATATTCCCCTCGGCCCCGCGCGCCATGATCACCTGTTCGGCCACACCGCGATGCACCAAGGATTGCGCGAAATCGGCGGTGTCCTTCTGGGTGGTCAGCTTGCGGCCGGCCAGACCTTCGGCCTCTTCCGTATCCATCCGCAACACGGCCAGACCGGGGATCGGGCTTTTCATCGCCTGCACCAAGGCCGCACCGGAAGTATCCAGTACCACGCGCGAACCCAGCATCGAAGCCGCCAGTTGTGCCGGGAAGTCGGCGGGCACGCCGGGCGGCTGGCTGCCGGAAATCACCGACAGACCGCCGGGGCGGGAGGTGGCGCGCAGCAGGGTAAAGACGCGAGCGCGTTCAGTCTCGGTCCACAGCGGGCCGGGCAGCATGAAACGGAACTGTTTGCCGGTCGCATCCTCGGTCACGGTCAGGCTTTGGCGCGTTTCACCGGGGCCAAGGATGGACAGGAAGGTGACGCCTTCGGCCCGGATCAACCCGGCCAGACGGTCGCCCGTCAAGCCACCCAAAGCCACCAAGGCCAGCGAATCCCCCCCCAAGGCTTTCACCGCGCGGCTGACGTTCAAGCCACCGCCGCCCGGATCCAGCAGGGGTTCCGAACAGCGCAATTTGTGACCGGGTTCCATCGTGGCCACGCTGGTTGCCATGTCCAGCGCCGGGTTCAGGGTCAGGGTCAAGATCGGGTGGGTCTGAGTCATCGGGGCCTCCTGTTACCGCTATCATAGTGAAGCGAAGGCCCTGAGGAAACATTTTCGTGCAGGCCAGCGGTTGAGCCGCTGACCTGCGGGATTTTAGCCGTTCAACAGCATCTGATAGCTGGCCGGGACATAGCGGAAACCGCTGTCGCGGGTCTCGACATAACCAAGGCCGGGGAAGGGCATGTGATAGCCGATAAAGGGAATTTTGTCGGCGGCGAGCATGCCCAAGACAGTTTTGCGCGTCGCCGCCGCTGCCGCCTTGTCAGCATCAAAGCGGACTTCCCAATCGGGATAGGCAAGGGACCAGACATAGTGGTTCGCCGTATCGGCGGTCAGAATCAGGTTCTGGCCGTTGCTTTCCAGCCGATAGGCGAAATGGCCCGGTGAATGGCCAAAGGCGGCCATCGCGGTGATGCCAGACACGACCGAACCACCATCGTCCAGCATGGTCATCTTGTCGGACAGGGGTTTCACCAGCTTGTCGAAACCTTCGTTCCCCGCCGCCGACCAATGGTTGTGTTCGATGGCTCCCGTCACATAGCGGGCGTTGGGAAAGGTCGGCCCCGCATCGCCCGCAATCCCGCCGATATGGTCGCCGTGCATATGGGTCAGCACGACGATATCGACCTGATCCGGGGTATAGCCTGCATTGGCCAGAACGGCGGTGATCGCGTCGGGGGCAAGACCTGTGTCGAACAGCACCAGTTCACTGCCGGTGTTGACGATGGTGGGGGTAAAGAAGTTCTGCGCTTTGTCCGCTGGGATGAAATTGGCGGCAGAGGCCGCCGCGAATTCATCATCGCTGACATTCAGCCCAAAGGTTTCGCGCGGCGTTTCGTTCAGGCGCGTGCCCGCGAGCAGGGTTGTCACCTCAAAATCGCCCAGCTTAAAGCGGTTGAAGCTGGGGGTCGCGGCCCCAAGGGGTTCGGCTTTGGCCATGGAAACCTGCGGGGCGAGGGCGGTAAGGGGAAGCGTTGCACTGGCAAGAAGGGCGTGACGTCGGGAAAGCATCGGCATCGTCGTCTCCTGTCTGATGGATCAGACGATCCTAGTCCGACAATTTCCCTTGGCCATTCACGGCTGCGTGTTCATTCCCACCAGCGGTCGATTTCGGCAATCTGCTCATCGGTCCAGCCAAAGTGATGCGCCAGTTCATGCACCATGACATGCGACACCAGATGCGACAGGCCGATGTCGCCGCGTTCGGCCCATTCGTCCAAAATCGGCCTGCGGAACAGCCAGATCATGTCGGGCTGCATCTGTTGATCCATCACCGACTTTTCGGTCAGGGGGATGCCGTCATACAGCCCGGTCAGCGAATAGGGATCATCCAGATCCATCTCATCCGCCATATCTTCGGATGGGAAATCCTCCACCCTGATCACGATGGCTTGGGCCGCGCGGGCATAGATCGGCGGCAGGTTCGACAGGGCGGCCAGGGCGAGGGTTTCGATGTCGGCAAGCGAGGGGGGCAAAATGTCATCCATCGCGGTGATATAGGGCCTGTGCGTCCATGCTGCCAGAGGCTGAACTGGACAAGCCCGCAGCACTATGACAGACCACCGGGGTTCCCGAAGGAGCCTGAAATGACCACCGTTACCCGCTTTGCCCCGTCGCCCACCGGCTATATCCACATTGGCAATCTGCGCACCGCGCTGATGAACTATCTGATCGCCCGGAAATCCGGCGGCCAGTTCATTCTGCGTCTGGATGACACCGATCAGGAACGCTCCAAACAGGAATATGCCGACGGGATCATGGCCGATCTGGAATGGCTGGGCCTGCATTGGGACCGGGTGGAAAAGCAATCGCTGCGGATGGATCGCTATCGCACGGTGGCCGAAGAATTGAAGGCGAAGGGGCGTTTTTACGAATGCTTTGAAACGCCGGTCGAGCTGGACCTAAAGCGCAAAAAGCAACTGAACATGGGCAAGCCGCCGGTCTATGACCGCGCCAGCCTGAAGCTGGACGAGGCGGGGCGCGCGGCACAACGGGCCGAGGGCAAGCCGGGTTACTGGCGGTTCCTGCTGGATCAGAACCGGATCGAATGGGAGGATGGCATCGTCGGGCCAATTTCGATTGATGCGGCCAGCGTGTCGGACCCGGTGCTGATCCGGGCGGATGGGCAGGTGCTTTATACCTTTGCCTCGTCGGTGGACGATGTCGATATGGGTGTCACGAACATCGTGCGCGGGGCCGACCACGTAACGAACACGGCGACGCAGATTCAGATCATGCAGGCGATGGGGGGCACGCCGCCCAGCTTTGCGCACCACAGCCTTTTGACGGGGGCGCAGGGGGAAGAGCTGTCGAAACGTCTGGGCACCTTGTCGCTGCGCGACCTGCGGGCGGCGGGGGTGCAACCGATGGCGCTGCTGTCGCTGATGGCACGGTTGGGATCGTCAAAGCCCGTGGAATTGTTTGGCTCGCTGGAAGAGCTGGCCGATGGCTTTGATGTAGGCAGTTTCGGCACCGCGCCGACCAAGTTCAACGCCGAAGACCTTTGGCCTTTGACCCGCGCCCACAACGCTGCGCTGCCGTTTGAGGCGGTGGCGGATCGGATCGCGGCTTTGGGTGTGCCCGCTGACAAGGCGCAGGCCTTTTGGGCTGTGGCGCGGGAGAACATCACCAAGCTGGAAGATCTGGAAGGCTGGTGGGTGCTATTGCGCGATGGGGCTGAACCGCTGGTGGCCCCTGAGGATGCCGATTTCGTGGCCCAAGCGCTGACCATGCTGCCGCCCTTGCCCTATACGGCGGCAAGCTGGGGCGAATGGACGGGTGCGGTCAAGGCCGCAACGGGGCGCAGCGGCAAGGGGCTGTTCCAGCCGCTGCGGCGGGCGCTGACCGGGATGGACCGGGGGCCGGACATGTCGGCCCTGATGGCGCTGATGGAAAAGGCCCCGCGCCAGTAACCGCCAAGGCCGCCCAAGGGGCGGCCTTTCACATTCGGGATGATGCAGATGGAAAACCCCCAAGCCCGCTTTGTTCAGGGCTCGCTTTGGCGTCACGTCGCGGTCATGTCGCTGACCACTTCGCTGGGGCTGGTCGCGGTGTTTTCCGTCGATCTGATCAACATCCTTTACATCTCGTGGCTGGGCAATCCGCATTTGCAGGCGGCTTTGGGCTATGCGGCGGCCATTCTGTTCATGACCACCTCTTTCGGCATTGGCCTTTCCATCGCCTCGTCGGCCTTGGTCGCCCGTGCGGTGGGCGCGCGGGATCCGGCGATGGCCCGGCAAAGGGCGACAAGCGGCCTTTGGCTGGCGGGCATCACGGGCGGGCTGTTTGCCCTGACCATCTGGGTCTTTCTGTCACCGCTGCTGAGCGTGCTGGGGGCGACGGGCGAGACCCACGCCCATGCGCTGTGGTTCTTGCAGATTGTCACACCCTCGCAGCCCTTGGTCATGATCGGCATGACCGGTGGCGCGATCCTGCGGTCGCATGGCGACGCGCCCCGCGCGATGTGGATCACGTTGGGGGCTGCGATGGTCACGGCGGCGCTGGATCCGATTTTTATCTTTGTGCTGGATATGGGCCTGACCGGGGCGGCCATTGTTTCGGTGATTTCGCGGATCGTCATGGCGGTGGTTCCGGTCTGGTTCATTCTGCGCCACCACGGGGGGCTGAACCGACCCGATTGGGTGGGGTTGCGGCAGGATGCTGTGCCCCTGTTTGCCATCGGTGGCCCCGCCATCCTGACGCAGATCGCGACGCCGGTGGGTCAGGCCTATGTCACCGCCGCTATGTCGCCTTTTGGCGAGGATGCCGTCGGGGCTATGGCGATTGCGGGCCGCCTGGTGCCGGTGGCCTTTGGCGTGATCTTTGCCCTGTCCAGCGCTGTGGGGCCGATCATGGGCCAGAACCTTGGGGCAGGGCGGATGGACCGCGTCAAGCAGACCTATTGGGAATCGCTGAAGTTCACCGCCCTCTCGGTCGTTCTGGTCTCGGCCCTGCTGTTCTTGCTGCGAGCGCCCTTGGCCGATCTGTTTCATGCAACCGGCCAGACGCGCGATCTGCTTTATCTGTTCTGCGGCCCGCTGGCGCTGCTGTGGTTCTTTAACGGCGTCATCTTTGTTGGCAATGCCACCTGCAACAATCTGGGCAGGCCCTTTTGGTCGACCGTCATCAACTGGGGTCGCAACACTGTGGGCACGATTCCCTTGGTCATTCTGATGGCGGGCTGGTGGGGGGCAGATGGCGTGCTGATCGGGCAAGCCTTGGGCGGGGTTTTGTTCGCTTTGCTGGCGCATCTTGTCGCGACAAGGGTTATTCGTTCGCGACAAGAAACAACTCAAGGTGGTTCTTGACGTCAAGCCTTTCGAGGCGCAAGCTGAGCTTAGGTGGGGACAACTTGTGACGCTTCTGCAAAGGGGCGATGTAGGGGGTCTGTGATGACGACTTGGTTTGCGCCGCGTTCTTTGGAGCCGCATTTGTCGGCGATGATGTTCGATGAATTGGTGGAACATCTTCGACATCGCCCCGATTTGACCGATGTGCAGGTGACGGACCGCGATCACATGATCCTGTGTTTCCGCAAGGCAGGCATGTCTGCCGATGGCCCGGTTTTGACCTTGAATGCCCGCGCCATGGCCTGTTCCGCCGAAAGGGTCCAGATGCCCTGCGCTCAGCGTTTGGCGCAGATTGACCGATTCCTTGCATCAATCCTGCCGCAGGCTCAGGCGGCGCTGGACCTGTCACAACTTTATCCTGTCGTGCGCCACAGGGATCGCATCGTTGATCTGGAATCGCCTTTGGTGCGTCCCTTGGCAGGCGATATGATCACGGTCGTCATGCAGGACTTGGGCGACAGTTTGGCGACCATCACGGCCTGCGAATTGGGGGGCAAGTCGGTCGAGGATCTTTGGCAGGCCGCGGGGATCAACCTGCGTCGCGCGTTGGGCCAGTTTGATGCCACGCCAGAAGCGCCGGGTTATCTGACCATCCGCTGGCCGGACAACCCGGTTCTCAGCGGCTCGATCCTGCTCGCCTCGGGCATTCTGGCGGCCTTGGTGCGGCAACAGGGTTGGCGGGTCGCGGGCATTGGTGCTGCGGCACGGGGCACGATCCGTTTGGCCGACAGCGGCGATGACGAGGCGATGGCCTTGATGCAGGCCGATCTGGCGCAGGATCTGGCGGGTGCCCAGCCCCAGTCGGAATTGATCTTCCGCCTGTCTGCCGACACACCATGGCTGGAACCTTGGCAGAAATGGACCGGGGCAGGGTTCAGCCCGCTGCCGATCCAACGCCGCCATTAGGTCGCAAAAGCGCGATAAAGCGTCGATTCCTCTTGCCAGCTTTCGCGGGCCGCGCTACCCCTTTGCCCGTCAGTTCGGGAGAATCCGGGGGTCATGCCTCGGTGCCGAAGGAGCAACCGCCCCGGTAAACTCTCAGGCGCAAGGGACCGTTCTGGCAGAAAGACTCTGGAGAGTGGCGCGGATGCGCCCGCCGAAGGGATAACGATCTCAGGCGCCCGGAACGGGCAAGGACAGAGGGGGCACGGTCGGACGGCGGGAACCGTTCGTTGTGCTGTCGGCTTTTTCAGGCTGGCAAGGAATGGGGGCGGGATGAGCGATCTTCTGCGGCTGGGT
Source organism: Neogemmobacter tilapiae (assembly GCF_014652215.1). Classification (GTDB taxonomy): domain Bacteria; phylum Pseudomonadota; class Alphaproteobacteria; order Rhodobacterales; family Rhodobacteraceae; genus Neogemmobacter; species Neogemmobacter tilapiae. The sequence continues at coordinate 233,318 of NZ_BMYJ01000002.1, forward strand.
CTGCATGACCTGCATTTGGGTCTGGGGGGCAAGATGGTGCCCTTCGCAGGCTATGACATGCCGGTGCAATATCCGGCAGGGGTGATGGCCGAACATTTGCACACGCGCACGCGGGCGGGTCTGTTTGACGTCAGCCATATGGGGCAGGTGATCCTGCGGCCGAAAACCGACATGGAAACGCTGGCCTTGGCGTTCGAGCGGCTGATGCCGATGGATGTTCTGGGTCTGGCGGCGGGGCGGCAGCGCTATGGGCTGCTGACGAATGATCAGGGCGGGATTCTGGACGATCTGATGTTCGCGAACCGGGGGGACCACCTGTTCGTGGTGGTGAACGCCGCCTGCAAGGCACAGGACATTGCCCATCTGACCCAACATCTGTCGGACGTGGCCGAGGTGCAGCCCGTAGAGCGTGGCCTTCTGGCCCTGCAAGGGCCTTTGGCCGAGACGGCCTTGGCGGCGCTGGTGCCGGGTGTTGCCGCGATGCGCTTCATGGATCAGGGGATTTTCGGTTGGCAGGGTGGCGAGCTGTGGATTTCGCGGTCGGGCTATACCGGCGAGGATGGGTTTGAGATTTCGGTATCCCATGCGCAGGCCTTGGATCTGGCGCAGGCGCTGCTGGCGCAGCCGGATGTGATGCCCATCGGCCTTGGCGCGCGCGACAGCCTGCGGCTGGAGGCGGGGCTTTGTCTTTACGGCCATGACATTGACGAAACCACCAGCCCGGTGGAGGCTGGCCTGACCTGGGCTATCCAGAAAGCCCGCCGCGCGGGCGGGGCGCGGGCCGGTGGTTTCGCAGGCGACACCCGCATTCTGCACGAATTGGAAAACGGCCCCGAACGCCTGCGGGTGGGCCTTGCCCCGCAAACCCGCGCGCCGATGCGCGAACATGTGCCACTGTTTGCCACGGATGGCACGCCCATCGGTGAAGTGACCAGCGGTGGCTTTGGGCCCAGCCTGAACGCGCCGATAGCCATGGGCTATGTCGCCCGCGCCCATGCCGACATCGGCACCGATCTGGAAGGCGAGGTCCGCGGCAAGCGCTTGCCCGTCACCGTGGCCGCCCTTCCCTTTATCCCCGCCACCTTCAAACGCTAGGAGATCGCAAATGAAATACACCAAAGAACACGAATGGCTGCGGGTCGAAGGCGATCTGGTGGTCGTGGGCATCACCGAACATGCGGCGGCCGCGCTGGGCGATGTGGTGTTTGTGGAACTGCCCGAAGTCGAGACGATGATGGCCGAGGGCGACGAGGTTTGCGTCATCGAAAGCGTCAAGGCGGCGTCGGATATTCTGGCCCCGGTTGATGGCCAGATTGTCGCTGTGAATGACAAGCTGACCGAGGCACCGGGTCTGGTGAACGAAGACCCGACGGGGGCCGCTTGGTTCTTTAAGATGAAACTGGATGATCTGTCCGTGCTGGATCAGTTCATGGACGAAGACGAGTATAACGAGCTGATCGGCTGATCCTATTCAACGCCCCATCTGAATTTTCATTGAAGAGTTTCAGATGCCCCTGCGCGGGGATCGGGCCCATGCGGAAAACCAGTGATGACCTTCACCCCTTCGACCTACAACCCCTATGATTTTGCCAACCGTCGGCACATCGGCCCATCGCCTGCCGAAATGGCCGAAATGCTGCAAGCGGTGGGCACGCCCAGCTTGGACGCGCTGATTGGCGAAACTGTGCCGCCCTCGATCCGGCAATCGACGCCCCTGGATTGGCTGCCTTTGTCCGAGGCGGATCTTCTGGCCAAGATGCGGGCGGTGGCGGGCAAGAACAAGGTCATGCACAGCTTGATCGGGCAGGGTTACTACGGGACGGTCACGCCCCCCGCGATCCAGCGGAACATTCTGGAAAACCCAGCTTGGTATACCGCTTATACCCCCTATCAGCCCGAAATCGCGCAGGGACGGCTGGAGGCTTTGTTGAATTACCAGACGATGGTCGCTGATCTGACCGGCTTGCCGGTGGCGAATGCGTCGCTGTTGGACGAGGCGACGGCGGCGGCCGAGGCGATGGCGATGGCAGAACGCAGCGCCAAGTCGAAAGCGAAAGGGTTCTTCGTTGACGAAAACCTGCATCCGCAGACGATTGCCGTGATCCAGACCCGCGCACTGCCGCTGGGGATTGAGGTGATCGTTGGGGCCACCGAAACGCTGGAGCCTGAGAAGGTCTTTGGCGCGATCTTCCAGTATCCGGGGACTTATGGCGAGATCACGGATTTTACCGGCGTGATCGAACGGCTGCACGGGGCCAAGGCCTTGGCGATCCTGGCGACGGACCTTTTGGCGCTGACGATGATCAAGGAACCGGGGGCGATGGGGGCCGATATTGCGGTGGGTTCCTCGCAACGTTTCGGCGTGCCGATGGGTTACGGCGGGCCGCACGCGGCCTTTCTGTCCTGCCGGGACGATCTGAAACGGGCGATGCCGGGGCGGATTGTGGGCGTTTCGATTGATGCGCGGGGCAACAAGGCCTATCGCCTGTCGCTGCAAACCCGTGAACAGCATATCCGTCGCGAAAAAGCGACCAGCAACGTCTGCACCGCGCAGGCGCTGCTGGCGGTGATGGCCTCGATGTATGCGGTGTTTCACGGGCCGATGGGTCTGCGGGCGATTGCCGAACGGGTGCATTTCAACACCGTGCGTCTGGCGAAGGCGTTGCGCGTGGCGGGGGCTGAAGTCTCGCCCAAAGCCTTTTTCGACACGATTACGGTTGAGGTGGGCGTGGGCCAAGCGGGCATTCTGGCCGCGGCACGTGCCGAAGGGGTGAACCTGCGCAAGATTGGCACTGACCGCGTGGGGATTTCCTGTGATGAAACCACGACCGAGGATGTGCTGCACCGCGTTCTGCGCGCCTTTGGCATTCACACCGCGCCGCCCCATCGCGCCGATCTGGGCTTTCCCGAAACCATGCTGCGGGAAACCGACTATCTGACCCATCCCGTTTTCCACATGAACCGGGCGGAATCAGAAATGATGCGCTACATGCGCCGCCTGTCCGACCGCGATCTGGCGCTGGACCGGGCGATGATCCCCTTGGGGTCTTGCACGATGAAGTTGAACGCGGCGGCGGAAATGATGCCGATCACCTGGCCGGAATTCGGCTCGCTGCATCCGTTCGCGCCGATGGATCAGGCGCTGGGCTATAAAGAGGCGATTGACGATCTGTCTGAGAAACTTTGCCAGATCACCGGCTATGACGCCTTTTCCATGCAGCCGAACTCTGGCGCGCAGGGGGAATATGCGGGCCTCCTGACCATTCAGGCCTATCACCGTTCGCGGGGCGATGATCAGCGCGATGTCTGCCTGATTCCGGTTTCGGCGCATGGCACCAACCCGGCCTCTGCCCAGATGGCAGGGATGCAGGTGGTGGTTGTCGGCTCCATGCCCAATGGCGATGTCGATATCGAAGATTTCCGCGCCAAGGCCGATGCGGCGGGCGACCGTCTGGCGGCCTGCATGATCACCTATCCCAGCACGCATGGCGTGTTCGAGGAAACGGTGCGCGAGATCTGCAAGATCACCCATGACCATGGCGGCCAAGTCTATCTGGACGGCGCGAATATGAACGCGCTGGTGGGGCTGGTGAAACCGGGTGAGATCGGGTCGGATGTCAGTCACCTGAACCTCCACAAGACCTTTGCCATTCCGCATGGTGGTGGTGGGCCGGGGATGGGTCCGATTGGCGTTAAGGCGCATCTTGCACCCTTTCTGCCGGGGCATCCCGAAACGGGCGGGGATGAAGGGCCGGTTTCGGCGGCACCCTATGGCTCGGCCTCCATCTTGCTGATCTCTTGGGCCTATTGCCTGATGATGGGGGGCGAGGGTCTGACGCAGGCGACGCGGGTCGCGATCTTGAACGCGAACTACATCGCCTCACGTCTGAAATCGGAATATCCGGTGCTGTTCATGGGCAACCGGGGCCGTGTCGCGCATGAATGCATTCTGGATACCCGCGTCTTTGCCGATTGTGGTGTGACCGTGGACGACATCGCGAAACGGTTGATCGACAACGGTTTCCATGCGCCGACGATGAGCTGGCCTGTGGCCGGAACGCTGATGGTGGAACCCACAGAAAGCGAGACCAAGGCCGAGATTGACCGGCTGATCCTGGCGTTTCTGGCCATCCGCGCCGAAATCCGGGCGGTCGAGGCGGGTGAAATCGCGGCCGAGGACAGCCCCCTGCGCCATGCGCCACATACGGTGAACGATCTGGTCGCCGAATGGGACAGGAAATACAGCCGCGAACAGGGCTGCTTCCCGCCGGGTTCCTTCCGCGTCGACAAATACTGGCCGCCCATCGGTCGGGTCGACAACGTTTATGGCGACCGGAATCTGGTGTGCATCTGCCCGCCGGTCGAGTCGTATGCTCAGGCAGCGGAATAAAAACACCCCTGAATTGGATTGCTTTAAGAAACAAAAAAGCGCCGGGGCCAAAATAGGTTCCCGGCGCTTCACATTCCGTTGAGGAATTCCCCGAACTTGCCGCATGTCGAACACTTTTGACCGGGAATCCATCCTACAAAAGTCCACATCCTCAACAATTGTGCGGTCAAAGTTAATGTCGTGCCCTGGGGAAAAATTATGGTCGACTATCCAATTAACAATTCCGGAACTGCGACGGGCGCTGCCGGGTCCGACAAAGTTATCTACAACATCACCGTTGCGGGCGGTGTGACCCTTACGGGGATGACAGGATCGCTGGCCACGGGCTATTCAGGCACCTTCAACGGGCCGGGCGGCAATGATGGCACGTTCAGCGGCATTGAGCATTTCACCTTCACCGACAATGCAGGCAGTGCCGACAGCATCACCACCGGCGATGGCAATGACTCGTTGGTCGGCGGCGGTGGCAATGACACGCTGAATGGCGCAGCGGGCAGCGACAGCCTGTATGGCGGCAACGGCGACGATCTGTTGACCATTGTTGTCGACGGCACCGATGTGATCGACGGCGGCGCGAACAACGACACGCTGAACGTTGTGGGCGGCAGCACGGGCTTTACCCTCACGACCTCGGCTATTTCCGGCGCGGGCACCGCGACCATCGCGGGCATCGAACAATTCAACGTCACGGGCTCTTCGGCGGCTGACACGATCACCACCGGCACCGGCAACGACACGATCAACGCGGGCGGTGGCGACGATACGATTGACGCGGGCAGCGGGGCCGATTCGGTCAACGCTGGCGCGGGCAACGACCGGATCATCATCAACCTCGGTGGGACGGACACGATTGACGGCGGCGCGGACACTGACACGGTTGTTGTCGTCGGCGCGGGGGCGGCCCTGACAGTGACGACCACTTCCATCAGCTCGGCCGCTGGCACAGCCAACCTGACCAACGTCGAACGTTTTGATGTCACCGGCTCTTCGGTCGCCGACAATATCACCACGGGCGGGTCCAGCGATTCCGTCAGCGGTGGCGCGGGCAACGACACAATCAACGCAGGCGAAGGTTGGAACAACGTCTACGGCGGCGCTGGCGATGATCAGATCACTGCCGGAACCGGCAGTGACAACATTTACGGCGGCGACGACAACGACACCATCAACGCTGGCAATGGCAACAACTACGTCGAAGGCGGCAATGGCAACGACAATGTCACCACCGGCAATGGCAGCGACACTGTCCTGTCGGGTGCTGGTTCTGACAGCATCAACACCGGCGACGGCGATGACTACATCACGCTGGAAGTGGGCGGCACCGACAGTGTCAACGGCGGGAACGGCAACGACCGTCTGAACGTCAACATCGGCGGGGCGACGGCGATCACCCTGACCCTGACCAATATCACGCGCGGCGCTGACACGGTAACCTTGTCCGGTATTGACCGTTTCAACATCACGGGCTCGACCGCAGCGGACAACATGACCACGGGCAGCGGCGATGACACGGTCGATGGCGGGCAGGGCAACGACACCCTGAACACCGGCGCCGGGGCCGATTACATCACCGCAGGGAGTGGCGATGATGTTGTTGTCGCGGGCGATGGCAATGACACGATCTATGGCGGCACAGGCGCTGACAACATCGATGCTGGCATCGGCAACGACTATGTCGAGGTTTATGGCACGTTTGACACCGTGATCGGTGGTGCCGGGATTGATACCCTTCAAGCTGATTGGAGCGCGGACATCACAAGCCGCGTCCTGGACGCCAATGCAAATGGTCTTGAGGTGCTGGATGTCACCTTGGGCTCTGGAAACGACTCGCTGGTTTCGGCGCAGTCGCATATTGCCGATGACTATCTGGATGCAGGGTCGGGCAATGATACGGTCCAGGTTTTCCTGGGTGGGAATGACGTGGTTGTGGGCGGCAATGGCACGGATGTCATTGAAGTTATAAACAACCGTGTCGGGACTTCAGTAAACTTGACTAACCTGAGCGGTGCTGGCACCTACTCAGGCACGTTCTTGTCGTCGGGTCACTCTGTCAGTTTTTCGGGAATCGAAATTATCCGATTTGTCGACAATGTTGATGGCGACGACGTAATTGAAGGCGCAAACACAGTTAATGCTGGCGGAGGCAATGATATGGTAGACGGTACAATTGGCAATGACCTGCTTGATGGCGGTGCAGGGAATGACTCGATCAATGGTTTGGCTGGCGACGACACCATCAATGGTGCGGCTGGCGCCGATACTTTGCGCGGTGGTCTGGGCAATGACTCGATCACCGGCGGCTCGGGCAACGACAAAATCTATGGCGACGATGGCGACGACGCTCTCTTTGCTTCGAACCTCGACTACGCCTATGGCGGCAACGGCAATGACGTGCTGACCGGTGGGGACGACCGCGAGTTCCTGTATGGCGGCGCAGGCAACGACGTATTCTATGGCGGTCTGGATCGTGACTACATCTATGGCGATGCCGGTGTGGACTACTGGTATGGCGATGCAGGCAAATATCTTGACATCGTTGTGTCGATCGACCTGAACACCACCAGCGTCTATCAAGGTTCGCAAGGCCGCATTCGCTTTATCGAAGGCATGAACTTCTCGGCCAGCAACAAAAGCGACTGGATCACCCTCCACAACACCTCGGCCCTGAATGACGTTCTGGTCATGCGCAACGGCAACGACCGGGTTGAAATGATCATGGGCGGCCAGGATGAATTCTTTGGCGGCGCTGGCACCGACATTCTGGAAGTGACGGGTCGTGATCTGGTGGCAGCCACCACCATGACCGGCAGCACGCTGGTATCGGGCCTCGACACGATCAACTTCGACTCGTTTGAGCGTCTGTTCTACACGGCTGTTGGCACCGGCAACGACCTGCTGCTGGGTCTGTCTGGCGCTGACGTGATCAAGTCGGGTGACGGCAATGACACCGTGACCGGCGCTGCTGGTGGTGACAACCTGAACACCGGTGGCGGCAACGACAGCGTCAACGGTGGTGACGGCAACGACACGATCACGGGCGGCGACGGCGATGATATCATCCTCGGCGCAGCGGGTCAGGATCGGATCATGGCCGGTGCTGGCAACGACACCATCACGGGCGGCGGCGCAGCCGACGTTATGACGGGTGGTTCTGGCGCAGATCTGTTCATCTTCTCCAGCGCAATCCAGCAGGGCGGTGATCGGATCACCGACTTCCAAGATGGCGTCGACACGATCCAGATTTCGGGTGTTGTCTTCGCAGACTTGGATATCCGTCAGCGCACCAACGGCGATCTCGAAATCAAGATTTCGCGCGGCACGTTCCTGGTTCTGGACGACACGGCCAAAGCCTCGATCACCGCTGCGGACTTTGACTTCATCTAACCCGCAGACGACAATACCGAAACGCCCCGGCCAAAAGCCGGGGCGTTTCCACATCTTGACTTTGGCAAGGTGACGCGCCAAACCACCCTCGTCTGGGGCAGTAGCTCAGTTGGGAGAGCGCGTCGTTCGCAATGACGAGGTCAGGGGTTCGATCCCCCTCTGCTCCACCAGACACCCTCGCAAAGCCGCCCAAGGGGCGGCTTTTGCGCTTCAGGCGTCCAGAAATACCCGCACCGTTTCTTCAAAGGCCCGCGGTTGGTCGGCGTGCAGCCAGTGACCCGCTTCGGGCAGCTTGGCAAAGCGGGCCTTTGGAAACATCGCCTTGATCGGCGCGCGATATTCCGGCTGCATGTAATGCGACAGCGCCCCAGTCAGGAACAGTGTTGCCCCGGGAAACTGACCCGAAACCCCAGGCCAACCGATGATCTGCGGCATGTCCCGCGCCAGAACATCCAGATTCAGCCGCCAGCGCGCCCCGCCTTCGGCCTTCAGGTCCAGCGATTGCAGAAAGAAGGCTCGCAGACCTGCATCGGGTACCAGCGGCTCTAGCCGCTTGTTCGCCTCGCTGCGCGTCGTGATCCCGTTCAGGTTCAAGGCCTTCATCGCTGAGATATGCTGCGTGTTGTCATGGGCATAGGCCACCGGCGCGATGTCACCCACCACCAGACGGCGGATCAGATCAGGCCGGGTCAGGGCCAGCACCATCGCGGCCTTGCCCCCCATCGAATGACCCAGCACATCCACCGGCCCGCCGATGGCTTCAATGATTTCGACCAGATCGCGCGCCATGTCGGTATAGGACTGGCTGTCAAACCAGGGGCTTTCGCCGTGGTTCCTTTGATCGACGGCATAAACCGGACGGCCCGCCGACAGATTGCGGGCAATGGCGTTCCAGTTGCGCGCCGAACCGAACAGGCCATGCACGATCAACAGGGATGTTCCGGGGCCGTCAGAGGGGAAAGAAACAAGGTTGAGCATATCCTTTCCTAGCAAAGCAGCGGGCCGGTTGAAAGCGGGGCAGGGGGCGGATAAGCATTCGGCGGGCAATGGGGCAGGTGATGACCGACTACTCGCAAATGGCCGACCGTCTGGCCGAGGCGCTGGCCAGCAAGTTGCGGCTGAAGGGGGCCAGTCTTGGCGAAAAGCTGCGCCGCGGACAGCGGCTTTTGCCGCGCAAGGTGCGTGAAGCGGCGGCCCTGATCGACCGGGCGGCCGCGTTGGAAGGTCATCCGAAATTGGCGGTCCAGATTGACGACGCCAAGGTGCAGGCGGCCTATGATCTGTGCATGAAGCACCTGAAAGCGGTAAATCCATGGGAAAAGCGCAAGGATTTGCTGATCTCCACCGGACTGGCTGTCGTCGGGGCGCTGGTCGTCACGGCGCTGGTGACGGGCTCGCTGCTCGGCTGGCGGGGCTTTCTTTAGCATCGGGCCGCATCACCAGCGTCACGGTGACAAAGGCCACATAAAGCAGCAAATACCACGACCCCAGCTTTTGCAGGCTGACCATCTGCCAGTCGGCCTGCCCCGCATAGACCCAAGTGCCGGTCATCGTGCCGACGTTTTCAGCGACCCAAAGCGCCAAAGCCGACAGAATGGCGGCCAAGGGCAGAGGCATCCACCAGTCGCGGCGGGAAATGCGGAACCAGATGCGGGTGCGGCCGAAGATGATCAGAGTGGCGGCGAACAGGGCGATGCGGATGTCCATGACAAAGTGATGCGCGAAAAAGTTCAGATAGATGGCGGAGGCCAGTACCAGCGTCACCCAGAACGGCGGATAGGGGGTGAAACGCATGTCAAAGATGCGGATGACGCGGGCCATATAGCTGCCCACCGAAGCATACATGAAACCGGAAAACAGCGGCACGCCCAGCAGTTTGAACAGCCCAGGTTCAGGATAGGCCCAAGAACCAGCGCTGACCTTGAACCATTCCATCGCCGTGCCCGTCAGATGGAACAGCAGGATCACCCGCGCCTCTTCCCATGTCTCCAAGCCACGCCACAGAAAGACGGCTTGGATGCCCACCGCAAACAGAAACAGCGCGTCATAGCGTTGCAGGGGCCAATTCGCCTGCCAGACCAGTTTCGTGGCGATGATGGCCAGCAACAGCAGGCCCCCGAACAGGCAGGCCCAGCCCTGTTTCAGCACGAACATGACCAGTTCCGCCAAGGCAAAGGGCAGGCGGGCACGGGCATAATCGCCAAGGGATCGTTCAAGACGGGTGGATTGATTGTTCATGGTCCCTCTGCACCGGACAGATGAAGAAGAAAATCAGCAAATATTGCTTAGACTGTCAGCATCACCGGATGATGCGCGGCCTATTCGAACACCTTTGCGTCAAGGTCCGAGCCGAGGCGCAAGGGATCCGGGCCATATTGGTTCGGCCCGACGGTTCCGGGCATGAAGAGCAAGACAAGGGAAAAGATGGCCCCAACGAGGGGGATGGCGGTGATCAAAATAGCCCATCCTGTCCAGCCGATGTCGCGGCAGCGCTGGGTCGAGGCGGCAAGGTTTGATAGCCCAGCAGGAATGATGAAAAGCATCCCAATCAGCATGACCATCCCCGGCGATTCGCTGCCTTTTGGTGTAAGCAAGACCGCCAAAACCACCCCAACAAAGGCCAGGGTCATCCAGCTAAGGTATAAAAGAAAGTAACTCATCCGATTGCGACGACCCGAAAAGGCGAACATATCTTCGAAAACCGGTTTTGACATTTATTTGCCCTGTGTTTGATTTCGGCAATAAATACCAGAAGTAATCAAAGTGCCACTCGTCTATCGCGAATTTTATCCGTTTCGCGTGGAGCGCGAAATTGAAACGGCCTCTGGGCATTCCCAAAGGCCGTTTGTCATACATGGTTGCTGCCGGCTTCAGGTGATCAAAGTCCCGGATACAGCGGGAACTTTGCGCAGAGCTCCGACACGCCCTTACGCACCGATGCCTCCACTTCGGCATTGCCCGCCTCACCATTCGCGGCCAGACCGTCCACCACCTGCACGATCCAGTCGGCGATCTGGCGGAATTCGACCTCGGTGAAGCCACGGGTCGTGCCCGCGGGCGTGCCCAGTCGCACACCGCTGGTCACAAAGGGCTTTTCCGGGTCAAACGGCACGCCGTTCTTGTTGCAGGTGATATGCGCCCGGCCCAAAGCGGCCTCGGTCGCCTTGCCCGTCACGCCTTTCGGACGCAGGTCAGCCAGCATCAGGTGGTTGTCCGTCCCACCCGACACGATGTTGATCCCACCCTTCATCAGCTGATCCGCCATCGCCTTGGCGTTTTTCACCACTTGCGCGGCATAATCCTTGAACTCGGGCCGCAGCGCCTCGCCAAAGGCCACAGCTTTTGCCGCGATCACATGCATCAACGGCCCGCCTTGCAGGCCGGGGAAGACGGCCGAGTTGATCTTTTTGGCAATCTCTTCGTTGTTGGTCAGCACCATCCCGCCACGCGGCCCGCGCAGGGATTTGTGCGTCGTTGTCGTCACCACATCGGCATGGGGCAGGGGCGACGGATGCACCCCACCAGCCACCAGACCGGCGATATGCGCCATATCGACCATCAGATAGGCCCCCACCTCATCCGCGATCTTGCGGAAGGCGGCCCAATCCCAGACGCGGCTATAGGCCGTGCCCCCCGCAATGATCAGCTTGGGCTTATGGGTCAGCGCCGTTTCGCGGATCTGCTCCATATCCAGCATCTCGTCCTGCTTGCGCACGCCATAGGACACGACGTTGAACCATTTGCCCGACATGTTCACCGGCGAGCCATGCGTCAGGTGCCCACCCGAATTCAGGTCCAGCCCCATGAAAGTGTCGCCCGGTTGCAGCAGCGCCAGAAACACCGCTTGGTTCATCTGGCTGCCCGAATTCGGCTGCACATTCGCATAGGCGCAGCCGAACAGCGCCTTCGCCCGTTCAATGGCCAGCGTCTCGGCAATGTCCACATACTGGCAGCCGCCATAGTAACGCTTGCCCGGATAGCCTTCGGCGTATTTGTTCGTCATGACCGAGCCCTGGGCCTGCATGACGGCAAGGCTTACGATGTTCTCGGAGGCGATCAATTCGATCTCATCGCGCTGGCGGCCCAGTTCCTGGGTGATTGATCCGAACAGTTCGGGATCGCGCGAGGATAGGTTTTCGGTGAAGAAACCGGCGTCACGGTGCGGGGCGTTCATGGGGCTCTCCCTAAGGCATGGCGGTTGACGGGGGGATACACCATCCCGGCAGGTCGCAAAAGGCAGGAAACGACGCTTTTGTTGCAGGGCCGCTTGCCTTTGTCTTTTCCCCCCGACACAGTGCCGGGAAAGCGGGGGGCTTGATGAAGATCGCATTTCTGGCAAGCACGGCCCCTGCGGCCCAAATGGCCTTGGCCGAGTTGTCGGCACGCTATGGCCAATTCGCGGTCGATCAGGCGCAGGTCATCGTGGCCTTGGGCGGGGATGGCTTCATGCTGCAATGCCTGCATGAACAGCAGGGGGCGGGGCTGCCGGTCTATGGCATGAACTGCGGCACCATCGGTTTTCTGATGAACGGCTTTCAGGTGGATGGCTTGCCGGAACGTCTGGCGGATTCGGTGGAAGAGGTGGTTTTGCCGCTGTCGATGCGCGCCGAAACGGCGGATGGGCAGGTGACGACGGCGCTGGCCATCAACGAGGTCAGCCTGTTCCGCGCCGGGCCGCAGGCGGCGAAGCTGAAGATCACTGTGGATGGCAAGGAACGGATGCCGGAACTGGTCTGCGACGGGGCCTTGGTCGCCACGCCCGCCGGATCGACGGCCTACAATTATTCCGCCCACGGCCCGATCTTGCCCATTGGTTCGGATGTTCTGGCCCTGACGGCGGTGGCGGCCTTTCGCCCCCGCCGTTGGCGGGGGGCGTTGCTGCCCAACAGTGCCGTGGTGCGCTTTGACGTGCTAGAACCGGAAAAACGCCCGGTGATGGCCGATGCTGACGGGCGGCGCAATGTGCGGGCCGTCACCTCGGTCGAGGTGCGTTCCGATCCATCGGTGCGCCACCGCCTGCGCTTTGATCCAGGGCATGGGCTGGAAGAACGGCTTTTGAACGAACAATTTGTCTGAAAGCACTGGCCTTTGGTGAAGGTTGGCCTAGTTCCCGATCAAAGGGGGCCTGTGATGTCATATCTTGTTCTTTATCTGCTGACGGCGGTGATCTTTCTGGCGCTGGATGTCGTCATGCTCCGCATGGTCATGGCCCCCCTCTTCGAACGCCATGTGCCTGACCTTTTGGCACCGGAAGCCAAGTTGATCCCCGCCGCTGTGTTCTACCTGTTCTATGTCGCGGGGCTGGTCTATCTGGTGTCCGCCCCCGCGCTGAAAACAGGGGGGCCAGTGCTGATTGCGGCGGCGATCATCGGGGCCATGGCCTATGGCACCTATGAATTCACCAATCTCGCAACGCTGAAAGGCTGGCATCCGGTGATGGTCGCCACCGATCTGACATGGGGCACTTGCCTGACCGCCTTTTCCTGCTGGGCCGGGCTGACGCTGACGCGCCTGTTCACGGCTTGAGCCACAGCCCCACCCATGCCAGAAGGGCGGCAGACAAAGGAGCGGCGCATGATCCTCTATGGCATTTCGACCTGTGACACCTGCAAAAAGGCTCTGAAAGCCCTGCAAGCGGCAGATCACAAGGTCGAGTTCCGCGACATCCGCCAATCGCCACTTTCCGAGGCTGAAATTGCCGAACTCGTGGGCGAATTTGGCGACCGGCTGATCAATAAGCAATCAACGACCTATCGCGGTTTCAATGAATTCCTGCGGGAATCAGAGGCCGAGGCGCAATTGGCCGCGCAGCCCACTGTGATGAAACGCCCCGTCATCCGCGATGGCGACAGCCTTTATCTGGGTTGGGACGAGGATGTTCAGGCGGCGCTTTTGAAATGACAAAGGCCCCTGTCATGCAGGGGCCTTATCAGGGGCAAAGCCCGGAGTTCAAAGCAGCCGCAGATCGGAGGCCGATTCGCGCCCGTCGCGGCCCGATTGCAGCTCGTAGCCAATTTTCTGATTGTCGCTCAGACCTTTAAGCCCGGCGCGCTCGACGGCCGAGATGTGAACGAAGATGTCCTTGCCGCCATTGTCCGGCGCAATGAAACCATAGCCCTTGGTCGTGTTGAACCATTTTACGGTGCCGGTCGGCATGCCGTCCTCCCATTCCAATCATCCCTTGGCGTTATTGCCACGGGCCGTGCAGCCATTCCTTGGATAGTCCGGCTGCCGTTGGCAGAGGCGGTCAAAAGGCGGTTGTCACGAGCGGAAGGATGCCAAAGGTCTTTAAAAAATCAAGCAGGAATTGATTGGCCTTTGGAAACGCCGCTTACACGGCGACCAAAGACCAGACGATCAACTGAAAGTGGCCCCGGACCCAGCAGGATCAGCACTGCAAAAAGCAGCATCCACAACGCGCGCTGATCTAGGATCGTGCCGTCAGACGGCCCATCGAACCAGGCGCCAATCGTTTCGGCACTGACGCCATGCCCGTGAACATCGACCCAGCTTTGCATCATAACAAAGCTCACCATTCCCAATGCCGCAAGCCGCGTCAGCAGCCCCAGTACGATCAGCGCGGGCAGCATGAACTCTGCCAAAGTCCCCGCAACCGCCACGGCCCAATGAAACAGGCCCAGCTGGCTGATATCATAGCCCAGGCTTTCCATCGTCTTGGGAAAAATCTGAGCATAGGCGGCGACCGACGGGCTTAAAAGGCCAAACGGACCGGGGCCGATTTTCGTCAATGCGGCGTTCCAGAAATAGAACAGCAGCACGGCTGCAAAGATGATGCGCGCAAGGGTCGGCAAAATGGCAAGGCCCGCTTGGTTCGCCCATGGGATGACTTTGCCTATCATGGCCTTACTCCTGCAATGGCATTGTTCTGGAGCAACAAGATCAGAATCGCTTGCAGGTCCAGGTCATCCGACGCGGCCTGTTCGATGCTTTGCCCGGCTTGCAGCGCTGCGATGAAATCGGCGGCCTGTGCCGCGATACCCTGCACCACCGGGTCAAATTCGGGCCTCAGGATCAACAGGTTCTGTGCCTGCAAGGGCAGAGGGCCAGGCGTCCCGCCAGTGTTCATCGCCCAGATGGTCTGGATCGGCCAATCTGACCGCACCAAGCGCAGCGACGGCGCAAGTGCCAAGCCCATCGCAGGTGTCAGCGCGGCAAGATCGGGCCGAACATGGTCCGCGGCGTGATAGCTTTCGCGCAGGGCCAGTTCCGCACGGGCGACATCCGGCAGATAGGGCAGATGGGCCAAAGGCGCGAAGCTGGCCAAGAAATCAGGCATGTCTTGCCCATAAAGCATGATCAGCCGTGACTTTGGCGGACAGACTCTCAAATAAGCCCCAGCCATCGCCGAGAAAAATGCTTCACCCACGATCCGGCGGATCAACGGAAAGCCCGCTTCCAGCGCGCGGGTCAGGCTGGCGGCAACATTGTTGCGATAGACGTCAAAGCGGCGACCGGCCGGACGACCCTGCGGATCGATCAGGTTGGCAGGCGGGACCATCGCTGGGTTCAAAAGTGCTTGCCGAAAAGCCGTTTGGTTCATGCCAAGACCCCCTGCAAGATACCCGCCGCCAGCCCCGCCTCGGCAACCAAGGTTGGCCAATCCGGCACATCATTGTCCCATTCGATCAAGGTCGGAAGTGGCCCGCCTATCCGAATGGCTTCCGCATACAGCCGCCAAACCGGATCGACCACTGCTGCCCCATGGCTGTCGATCAGCAAAGGCGCCCCGTGGTCATCGGTCTGGGCATCATGCCCGCCCAGATGGATTTCGCCGACCAGATGCAGCGGAAAGCGGCGGATATAGTCCCAAGGATCGCGCGCCTGATTGGTGCAGTTGACGAAAACATTGTTCACATCCAGCAGCAGGCCGCAGCCCGTGCGCTGGGCGATCTGGGTCAGAAAATCGACCTCGTCCATATCGGTTTCTTGGAACGCCAGATAGGTCGAGGGGTTTTCCAGCAGCATCTTGCGCCCCAGCACATCCTGCACCTGATCCACATGCGCGCAGACGCGGGCCAGCGTGGCGGCGGTATAGGGCAGGGGCAAAAGGTCATTCAGAAAATCGGCGTCATGGGTGGACCAGGCCAGATGCTCCGAAAAGCTGGCCGGTTGCAGCCAGTCGCACAGATGCCGCAGACGGGCCAAGTGATCCACGTCCAAGGCACTTTCGCCTCCGATGGAAAGGCCCACGCCATGCACCGAAATGGGAAAGCGCGCCGCCAGATGACGAAGTTGGGCCAAGGGCCGCCCGCCGTCCCCCATGTAGTTTTCGGCATGAATTTCCAGCCATTCAACGGGCTGGGGCGCTGTGAGTATGTCGGAAAAGTGCTGTGGCTTGTATCCCACGCCCGGCGCGGCCGGCAGGTTGTTGCGGTGCGTTTGGTCCAGCATCTGATCCCCCGTTTGAAAAGGGCTGGCCCCACCAGGCCAGCCCGAAACCGATCAAGCCTTCGGCAGGTCGCGGTCCAGGGCCTCCAGCGAGCCCATGCGGCCATCCGGCAGTTCCATCGTGGTGCAGGTGCCTTTCGCGACGGACTTCCACGCATTGCCCTGATAGTCGACCTTCGACGTCCCCGCGCATGTCGTCCCCTCGCCCGCAGCACAATCGTTCTGCCCTGCCAGGGCCACGCCAAAGCACTTTTCCATTTCCTGCGCGCTGGCCGTCCCGACCAAAGTTCCGCTGAACGCTGCGGCCAAAGCACCAGCAACAGCCAAGGTTTTCATCTGCGACATCTTCAATCCTCCTGAAAAATCGCTTCATTGCGATGACCAAGGGATAGTCGCGGTGTACGATCACTCGCCAATCACGCGGCCGTGGCCCACGCGTAGGTGAACAAAGGAAACGTTTTGCAGATGCATCTAACTCTAGGGCAGACAAAAAAGCCCGCGCCAATTGCTCGGCACGGGCTTTGAAAATTGATTTATCGCAGTGGGTTAGTGCTGGGGCAGTTGCGCCAGCCCAGCGAATTCCGCAATCGCGGCTTCCAGCGACATTGTTTCAGTCCGGTTCTCACCCAGACGCCGCACTGAAACAGTCCGCTCTTCGACTTCTTTCTGACCAATCGCCAAGATCACGGGAACTTTGCCCACGGAATGTTCCCGAACCTTGTAGTTGATCTTTTCATTGCGCACGTCCGCCTCGGCCCGCACCCCCGCCGCGCGCAGGGCATTCGTCACCTCATGCACGAAACCATCGGCATCCGACACGATGGAGGCGACAACCACCTGACGCGGGGCCAGCCAGAAGGGCAGCTTGCCCGCATAGTTTTCGATCAGGATGCCGATGAAGCGTTCAAACGACCCAAGGATCGCCCGGTGCAGCATATAGGGCCGATGCTTGGCCCCGTCTTCGCCGACATATTCCGCGCCCAGCCGTTCCGGCAGGTTCGGGTCCACCTGGAACGTCCCGCATTGCCATTCGCGGCCAATCGCATCGGTCAATTTGAAGTCCAGCTTCGGGCCATAGAACGCCCCATCGCCTTCGTTGATTTCATAGGGAAGCCCCAGCGCCTCAATCGCCGCTGTCAACGCGCCTTCAACCTTGTCCCATTGCGCATCCGTCCCGATCCGCACCTCGGGCCGGGTCGACAGTTTGATGTCGAATTTCTCAAAACCCAGATCTTTGTAGACCGAGGACAAAAGCGCGATGAAACTGGCGCATTCGGCCTGAATCTGGTCCTCGGTGCAGAAGATATGCGCATCATCCTGCGTAAAGCCCCGCACCCGCATCAGCCCATGCATGGAACCTGAGCTTTCATACCGGTGGCAAGCGCCGAATTCGGCCAGCCGCAGGGGCAGGTCGCGATAGGATTTCAGGCCCTGATTATAGACCTGCACATGGCAGGGGCAGTTCATCGGTTTCAGCGCGTTGATGCGCTTTTCCTTGGCGCCTTCCTCGTCCACCTCGACGATGAACATATTCTCGCGGTAGGCCTCCCAATGGCCCGACTTTTCCCAAAGAATGCGGTCCACCACCTGCGGCGTGCGGATTTCCTTATAGCCCGCCTTGCGCAACCGGCCCCGCATGTAATCTTCCAGCGTCCGCCAGACCATCCAGCCGTTCGGATGCCAGAACACCATCCCCGGCGCTTCTTCTTGCAGATGGAACAGCTCCATCTCGCGGCCAAGCTTGCGATGGTCGCGCTTTGCCGCTTCCTCCAGCATGGTCATATGCGCTTTCAGGTCATCCCGGTTGCGGAAGGCCACGCCGTAAATCCGCTGCAACATCGGCCGTGTCGCATCGCCCAGCCAATAGGCACCCGCAACATGCGTCAGCTTGAACGCATCGGCGGGCACCTGGCCCGTATGCTGCAAATGCGGACCTCGGCAGAAATCCTGCCAGTCGCCATGCCAATACATCCGCAGATCCTCGCCCTCGGGGATCCGGTTGATCAGCTCCACCTTGAACGGCTCGCCCGCCGCTTCGTAATGCGCAATCGCCCGCGCCCTGTCCCAGACCTCGGTCTTGACCGGATCGCGCGCCGCGATGATCTGTTTCATCCGCTGTTCGATCTGGCCAAGGTCTTCGGGGCTGAAGGGCTCTTTCCGGTCAAAGTCATAGAACCAGCCGTAATCCCGCACTGGCCCGATGGTCACTTTCACGTCCGGCCAAATTTCCTGCACCGCCCGCGCCATGATATGCGCCAGATCGTGCCGGATCAGCTCCAGCCCCTGCGCCTCATCCTGCATCGTGTGGATGGCGATGGTGGCGTCGGCTTGGATAGGCCATTGCAGATCGAAATGCGCGCCGTTGACGGTCGCACTGATCGCCTTTTTCGCAAGGCCGGGGCTGATGCTGGCCGCCACTTCGGCGGGCGTCACACCGGCCGCGAAATCGCGCTTGTTGCCGTCGGGGAATGTCAGGGAAATCTGGGCCATGGCCTGATCCTCGTCTGTTTGGCGCCTACGAAACGCCCGGTTGCGGGTTATGTGGGGCGCTTGGTGCCCTTGGGCCGCGCGATTGTCAACGGGGAAAGGCCTTTCCAGAGACGGATTTTCGGCTATGATTCCAACATGACAGAGCCAAGCTTTCACGAAACGCCCCAGGCCCGGCGGATCGCCTATCACCAGACGCCCGGCACCGGGCCGGGTATCGTCTTTCTGGGCGGTTTCCGGTCCGACATGACCGGATCGAAAGCCCTTTATCTTGAGGAACGCGCCCGCGCCGAAGGCCGCGCCTTTTTGCGCTTTGACTATTCCGGTCACGGCCAATCGTCAGGCCGGTTTCAGGATGGCTGCATTGGCGACTGGCTTGCCGATGCCCGCGCCGCCTTGGCGCTGACAACCGGCCCCCAAATTCTGATCGGCTCCTCAATGGGCGGCTGGATGGCTCTCCTTCTGGCCCGCGCTTTGCCGGAAAGGGTCGCGGGCCTAGTCGGCGTCGCCGCCGCCCCGGATTTTACAGAAGACCTGATGTGGGCCACCGCCACCGCCGCCCAACGCGCCGAGTTGGTGGAAAAGGGCCAGATCACTCAACCCTCCGACTATGATCCCGCGGGCTATCCCATCACCCTGAAACTGATCGAGGATGGCCGCGCCAACCTTGTCCTCCGCGATCCTTTGCACCTGCCCATGCCGGTGCGTCTGTTGCAGGGCACTGCCGATACCGATGTGCCCGTCGCCCATGCCCTTCGGCTGTTCGACCATGCCACAGGCCCCGATATCCGCCTGACGCTGATCAAGGGGGCGGACCACCGGCTTTCCACGACGGAATGTCTGACGCTCATCTGGGACACGGCCAAGGGGCTGGCCAGCCCATGACCGAACCCGTGCTGATGATCCCCGGCCTGATGTGTGACGCCCGCGCGTTCCTGCATCAGGTGAATGCGCTGGGGGCGGATCGGCTGGTGACGATGGCCTTGCCCCTGCAAGGCACCAAGGTCGAGGATATGGCCAAGACCTTTCTGGAACAGGCCCCGCCGCGCTTTTCGCTGGTCGGCTTGGGCTTGGGTGGTGACATCGCGCTCGACATGGCCCGCCGCGCACCCGACCGGATCAGCCGCATGGTGCTGATCTCCACCGATCCCTTGGCCGAACCGCAGGCCGTGATGATGGCCCGCGAGGGCCGCATGATCGCCGCCCGCGCCGGGCGGCTGATGGATGCCTTGGCCGATGAAATCCCCGATGCTGCCCTTGCTGACAGCCCCCTGCGTGCGCGGGTGCGCCGCAAGTTGGAAGAGATGTGGAAAGGCCTTGGCGTCGATGTCTTCCTGCGCCAGTCCAAAGCCATGCAGCGCCGCCCCGACCATCAGCGCACCCTGCGCCAGACGAACGTGCCCTGCCTGATCCTTGCGGGCGAACAGGACACGCTGGTTCCCGTCCGCCGTCAGGAATTCATGGCCGGCATGCTGCCCTTTGCCCGGATGCAGATCATCCCAGGCGCGGGCCACTTGCCCACGATGGAAGCGCCGGATGCGGTGAACGCGGCGCTTCTGGATTTTCTGGCAGGGCCGATGGTCTTGAAACTGCCCCCTCTGGTGTTGGAATAGCGCCCGCTAGCCAAAAAGCCCGACCAGAAAATCGCTGGCTTGCAAAGCGGGCCGGTTCATAAGCCTGGCCAGCAGAACGGCCTGCCCATCCCCAGTTCCATCGGCGTCGAACAGCAATCGCCCAGTTGCCGCATCATAGAGAAAGCGGTCTTCGGCATCTTCGGCCACCTTGCCCAGATGAAAGGCATCGTCGTCCAACGCCCCTTCGGGCAAGTCGAAAAAGGCAGCATTGACCACGATCTTGTCCTCACCTACGGCGAAATCCATGATCTTGTCAGCGTCGCCTTCCCGTGCGTTCCGAAACCGGAAATGATCCGCACCCGCATCCCCTGTCAATTCGTCACGGCCGCGCCCGCCTGTCAGTACATCGTCGCCGCGCCCGCCAAAAAGACTGTCGTTGCCACTATCCCCTGACAATTCGTCATTCTGCCCTTTGCCCCAAAGAACGTCATCCCCTCTGCCACCGAAAAATATGTCCCAGCCAGAGGTCAAGGTGATCTGGTCATCCCCCCGCAGGATGTATCGCGCGCAGCCCTCGCTGTCATCCACCTGAAAGAAATAGCTTATCCGCTTCATGGACAGGGACAGATCACTGATCTTCATTGCAAAGCTGTTGTCAACCACTGTGTAGAGGCTGTTCACAAGGCCCGATACGAACACGGTCCCATCGGATGCCTGCCTGCGGGCAAAATCGCTGCCATAAAAGGTCGTGACCGCACTGCTGAAGCTCTCCATCTTGACCCTGTCATCCCAGACCCTGATCCAGTCCGGCGAATGGAGCCAATGGAAATATTGTAGAGTGACGCCTTGCGTCAGTTCGCCGACCGGCGGGCGACCAAACTTGAATTCTGCCATGATAAACTCGCTGCGATAAATGAATGTCGCAACTATGGCGTGTTTTCTCTCAAGCGCAAACTATTTCACACTTCGCGTCGCCCTCTGTAGGGGATGGAGGCAAAGGATTGCCTTCGCGGCCAGTCGCCGGACCAACGTCTTGAAACCGCCCCCACCGGTCTTGGACCAGGGGGGCGCGTTGTCTCAAACCAATATGTCGATCACGATGTCGCTGGCCACAAGGTTCGGTTTGTTTGTCAGTGTTGCCAGCAGGATCGCCGGGTCATTGCCGCTGCCATCCACATCAAAGAACAGCCGCCCTGTCGCTTTGTCATAGATGAAACGGTCGTCCAGGTCCTGTGCCGCCGTCCCCTTTCGGAAGGCATTGGCAGGCAAAACACCCTCGGGCATCGCAAAGGCGCCTGGGTCGATGATGATCTGATCATTGCCGCTGGTGAAATCACTGATCACATCGGCCTTGTTCCCCGCTGCGGCAGAAATGAACATAAATTTGTCCGCCCCCGCCCCCCCGGTCAAAGTATCTTTCCCCGCGGCACCCAGCAGAATGTCCGCCCCCGCGTTACCCGACAGTCGGTCATTTCCCGCATCGCCGTGCAAAAAGTCATTGCCTTTGCCGCCCAGCAAATGATCGTTGCCCTGTTGGCCAAACAGCCGATCATTGCCCGCCCCGCCCAAAATGCTGTCATGGCCTGTGCCGCCTGCCAGCGAATCGGCCGCGCCATTGCCCAGCAAAGTGTCGTCGCCTCCACCACCTGTCATATTGTCGCTTTGCGAAGTCAGGATCATCCGGTCATTGCCCGACAACAGCCATCCGATCAGCCCGGATTCATCATCATCCCGGATAAAGTCCGCAAACGGCCCCAGCGCCAAATTCAAGCCGGTCACATTCATCGCCGTCACGCCCTCAATCATCAGCGTCAGGCTGGTCACCTTGCCCGATGGAAAGCTGATGTCGCCTTCCGTCAACTGCAAGGCAAAATTCTGTCCAGACAAGACCGCCGAAACCCCCGCACTCATCGTGGTATTCAGGCTATCCTTGCCAAAACGCAGCGTTTCAGGGTCGGTCAGAATTTCCATAAACGCCAGCGAGACGCCTTGACCCACGGGTGCCCCGGCCGGAATTGCAAATTTGAACAGCGCCATAACATGCTCCTTCAAGATTGTTTATCAGGCCCGACCACGGCGTGATCGGGCACGCTGAAATCCCTGTGCTAGGCCACCAAAAACAGCCCGATGACAAAATCTGATGCTTCCAGCGCCGGCTTGTTGTCAAAGATCGCCAGCAGCTTTGCCGCTTCCGCCCCATTGCCGTCGGCATCAAACATCAGCCGTCCGGTGGCCTTGTCATAAATCAGCCGGTCATTGGCATCTTTCGCCACCGTGCCCTTGCGGAAAGCACCGGTCGGCAAAGGTCCGGCGGAAAAACCGGTCTCGTCCGGGTCAATCGCGATCCGATCAGCCCCCACGCCAAAGTCATAGACCCGCTCGGCGTCCGCAGCTGTTTGATCGACAACGAATTGGAACGTATCTGCCCCCGCCCCGCCGGTCAGCCCGTCTTTGCCAAGGTCGCCATACAGCGTATCGGCCCCAGCCCCACCAAACAGCTGATCCGCCCCTTCCTCACCCACCAGCAGGTCATTGCCTTTGCCGCCAAAAAGCCGGTCTGCGCCCGTCCCAGAGAACAGATAGTCGTTGCCGTTTTCTCCCAGCACGCGATCATTCCCAGCCTCACCCGTCAGTACATCGCCGCCATTGCCCCCCAGCATCGTGTCATGACCGGCCCCGCCCATCATCATGTCAGCGCGTCCCGTCAGGATCATCCTGTCGTCGCCTGCGATGATCAGCTGCATCAGCGCCATCGGGTCACCCTGCATCGCTTGGCCGAACGCCTTCAGCGACAACTTCAGTCCCGTCACCTGCATCAGGCTCTGATCATCCGCGAAAAGCCGGATTTCATGGATCTGCCCGGTGGGGAAAGTCACATTCGGCGCATTGCCCAAGGCAATCGAGAAATTGGTCCCGATCAACTGGCTGGTGATCGATATCGGGGCCGAGTTAAACCCGCTCAGCCTGATCCGATCCTCTGTCAGGCGGATTGTGTCGAATTCACCAAAGACCGCCAGAAATTCGGGGCTTGCGCCGGTTGGGGGAACATTTGGCACCGGGCCAAATTTGAAAACGGCCATCCTCAATCTCCATTCATGAAACTCAAGAATGACTTATCGAGGATGCCCGTTTCTGCAAAGCCTATTTCGATGCGGCCAGCCGGATTCCACCCTTGGCTTTCGCCTTGGGTCCGCCTGAATGAATGTCGATGAAAGACAGCACCAAAGGCCGGATGTTAATCCTCCAGCTGCGCCCGGCAAAGATGCCGTAATGCCCGGCACCCGGTTCCAGATGGTGCGATTTCTTGCTTTCTTCCAACCCCGTCAGCAAGGGCAGGGCGGCGACACATTGGCCCGGCGCTGAAATATCGTCGTTCGCCCCTTCGACCGTCATAACAGCCACATTGGTGATCGCGCCAATATCGACACGACGACCCGCCACTACGAATTCATTCTTCGCAATCTCGCGGTTCTTAAAGATCCGCTCCACCGTCGAAAGATAGAATTCGGCGGTCATATCCATCACCGCCAGATATTCGTCGTAGAAACGGTTGTGGGCATCGTGATCCCCCGCCTCGCCCCGCGCGACGCGGAAAATCTGTTCGGTAAAGGCCTTGGTGTGCCGTTCCATGTTCATCGAAATGAACCCGTTCAACTGCAAAAGGCCCGGATAAACCGCCCGCCCCGCACCTTTATATTTGAAACCAACCCGCTGGATCATCGACTGTTCCAACTGGCCCATCGTCACCGTCCGCCCGAAATCGGTGACCTCCGTTGCCGCCGCATCCGGATCAACCGGCCCGCCGATCAGCACCAGCGAACGCGGCTGCGCGGCCGGTTCTTCCGCCGCGAGATAAGCCGTCGCCGCCAAGGCCAGCGGTGCTGGCTGACAAACCGCGATCACATGCGTCTCTGGCCCCAAGGCCCGCAGAAAATCGACGATATACAGCGTGTAATCCTCGACATCGAACTTGCCCGCCGACACCGGAATGTCGCGCGCATTGTGCCAGTCGGTCACATAGACATCGCAATCGGGCAAAAGGCTCGCCACCGTCGACCGCAGCAGGGTGGCATAATGCCCTGACATCGGCGCGATCAGCAGAACCTTGCGCGCCATCGGCTCACGTCGACGCACCGAAAAATGCATCAAACTGCCAAAGGGCCGTTCCACCACCGGCACCACATCGACGATGTGATCCGTGCCGTCCGGCCCCACGATCGACCGGATGCCCCAGTCGGGTTTGTCATTCATCCGCGAAAAGCTGCGCTCGGCCACTTCGCCCCAAGCGGCGATCAGCGGCAGGGCTGGGTTCATCGACATGGCAAAGGCAGGGTAACTGGCCATCGCCCTTGCGGTGGCGCCCATCCACTCATTCGTGTTGCGGACGCTTTCCATCAGGTCGTAAGCGAACATATACTTCATCACGTCTCCTGCCCCGGATCGGGTGCTGTCGCAGCGGCACCCCCGAAGGAGCAGAGTAATGCTGCATAGCGGCGAGAATAGGGTGGAAGCGTTAATATGACAACACAAGACAGTGACAATGATGCTACCGCCCGTCTGGACCGCCTGAACGAAAATATCGCCCGGATGGAGGATCTGGCCCGCCGCCTGACGCAGGCCATGTCGCACAAGCGGCAGGCCGATCCAGCGCTGCATGCGCCCAGCCAAGAGGTCTATATGAAAGCCGCCGCCGCCTATCTGGCGGAAATGATGCAAAACCCGGCCAAGGTCTTGGAACATCAGATCAATTACTGGGGCAAAAGCCTGAAGCACTATGTCGAGGCGCAGCAGGCCCTGTCCAAAGGCGAATTGAAAGCACCCGAGGATCCGGGTCCAAAAGACAAGCGCTTTGCCAATCCGATGTGGGACAACCACCCCTTCTTTAACTATCTGAAACAGCAATACCTATTGAACGCCGAGGCGATGACGGGGGCGGTGTCAGGGCTGGAAACGCTGGAACCCGGCGACCGCAAGCGCGTGGAATATTTCACCAAACAGATCGTCGACATGTTTTCCCCCACCAATTTTCTGGGCACCAACCCCGACGCCTTGGAAAAGGCGGTGGCCACCGATGGTGAAAGTCTGGTGCAGGGCTTGGAAAATCTGGTCCGGGATATCGAGGCGAATCAGGGGGATGTCCTTGTCACGCTGGCCGATCCCCACGCCTTTCAGCCGGGGCGCAATCTGGCGACCAGTGCCGGTTCCGTCGTCTATCGCAACAAGATGATGGAGCTGATCCAATACGCGCCCACGACCGAAAAGGTCTATGCGGTGCCTTTGCTGATCTTTCCGCCTTGGATCAACAAATTCTACATCCTCGACATGAAACCCCAGAACAGCCTGATCAAATGGCTGGTCGATCAGGGCTTTACCGTTTTTGTCGTCTCTTGGGTGAACCCGGACGCCTCCTATGCGCAAGTCAGCATGGATGACTATATCCGAGACGGCTACATGCGCGCGATGGCCGAGGTGCGGCGCATCACCGACCAGCCGCAGGTCAATGCGGTGGGCTATTGCATCGCAGGCACGACCCTCGCCCTGACCTTGGCCTACCTGCAAAAGGCGGGCGACAAGTCGGTCAAATCGGCGACTTTCTTCACCACCCTCACCGATTTTTCCGAACCGGGTGAGGTGGGGGTTTTTCTGGACAACGACTTTGTCGATGGCATCGAACGCCAATGCGCGCAGGATGGCATCCTCGACAAATTCTTCATGGCGCGGACCTTTTCCTTCCTCCGCTCCAACGACCTGATCTACACCCCTGCCATCAAAAGCTACATGCTGGGCGAGGCTCCGCCCGCCTTTGATCTGCTTTACTGGAACGGCGACGGCACCAATCTGCCCGGCAAGATGGCCGTCGAATATCTGCGCGGCCTCTGCCAACAGGACCGTTTCGCCACCAGCGGCTTTCCCGTGCTGGGCACCGAAGTCACCTTAAAGGACGTCAAGGTTCCGCTTTGTGCCATCGCCTGCGAAACAGACCATATCGCGCCCTGGGTCGGCTCTTTCAACGGCATCCGCCAGATGGGGTCCAAGGACAAGACCTTTGTCCTTTCGGAAAGCGGCCATATCGCGGGCATCGTCAATCCGCCCACGAAAGACAAATACGGCCACTACCTGAATGACGCCCCAATGGAATCGGCCAGGGCCTTCAAAGAGGGTGCGGATTTCCACAAAGGCTCGTGGTGGCCTCATTGGGGTGAATGGCTTGCCGCGCGTTCAGGCAAGAAAATTGCTGCGCGACAGCCCGGTGATTCGGGGGCAGAAATCCTGGCCCCAGCCCCCGGCACCTATGTCACAGCCCAGCCAAGCGATTGATCTGGCGCACAGATTTTGGGCGCCCGGGAAACAACCCAAGGTTTTGCTGCATTGCAGAAAAAGAACTTGATTTTCTGCAATGCAGCATCTATATCTGTCTCATCGAAACACGGGGCCACGCTGGCCCATGGGCATAACGGTGGGAGCATCCGATGACCAAGACGACCGACTTCACCAAGACCTTCCAAGACGCTGTTGCGGCTTTCCCGGTGGACATGACCGCGTTCCAGAACGCCTTCAAAACCCAAGCCGCAATGGGCGAGAAACTGTCGAAAGTGGCGCTGGAAGCCGCTGAAAAATCGACCGAGATCAGCTCGAAATGGGCGAAAGACACCCTTTCCAAGCTGGGCGCTGCCTCGAAAGCCAAGTCGGAAGTCGCCGACTATACCAAAGCGGCCACCGATTTCGCTTCGGCTGCTGCTGAAATGGCTGCCGAAAACATGGCCGCTTTCGCCGAAGTGGCGAAAAAAGTTCAGATGGAAACCGTCGAACTGATGCTGGCTGCTGGCAAGGACTTTTCCGAAGACGCCACCGCTGCGGTGAAAAAAGCCACCGCCGAAGTGACGACCGCTGCGAAAAAAGCTGCTGCGGCTGCGAAGTAATCCTTCCGGCGTCCCGCCTTCCTCCCCCTCCTCCCTGTCGGCTGGACGCCAAGGGCGGGCTTCCCAAAGCCCGCCCTTTCTTTTTGCAACTGCGCTGTTAAGGTTCTCTGCACTGCAACAGGGAAGGGCCTTCGCCATGGCAGATGCAAACAAGCCGCTCTTGATCAAGCGCTACGCCTCGCGCCGGTTGTACAACACCGAGACCAGCGACTACGTCACGCTCGAGGATATTGCCGGTTTCATCCGCGCCGGGCGCGAGGTGCAGATTGTCGATCTGAAAAGCGGTGATGACCTGACCCGCCAGTATCTGCTGCAAATCGTGGCCGAACATGAAAGCAAAGGCGAAAGCGTCCTGCCGATCAATGTGCTGACCGATCTCGTCCGCAGCTATACCTCGGGCATGAACAGCGTCGTCCCCCAGTTTCTGGCCGCCAGCTTTGAAATGCTGCGTGATGGTCAGTCAAAGGTCATGGAAAACCTGTCGTCCTTTCCAAATCCGATGGCTGGGATGCCGGGCTTTGATCTGATGCGCCAGCAACAAGAGGCCTTTATGAAGGCGATGATGGGCGGCGTGCCCGGCTGGGGTTCCTCCGGCCCTGCAAGGGAAGAGGACGAAGCCCCCAAGGGCGACGAACTGGCCGAGATCAAGGCGCAACTGGCGGCGCTGCAATCGAAACTGTCGAAACTGTAGGGCAGGGGCATGGCCGAACCGCAGGGGCGGATCACCCTGTGGGGGATCGAGGTTTTTTTGGCGGCGGCCGAGGAAGGCTCGGTTTCCGCTGCTGCCCGTCGGCTGGGTGTTTCCGCCTCAGCCGTCAGCCAGCAACTGGCAGGGCTTGAGGCTGCGTTGGGTGCGGTGCTGATCGACCGCGCCGCGCGCCCCTTGCAGATGACGGCGGCAGGCCAAAGGTTCCGCATCCATGCCCAAGTGATGCTGAACGCCGCCAGCGAGGCGCGCGTGGACATGGCCTTGGCCGATCCGGGGGCGGGCCTTACCCTGCGTCTGGGCATGATCGAGGATTTTGAGGGCAGCGTCACACCCGCGCTCTTGTCAGCCTTGGCAGGCGATCTCCGCACCAGCCGCTTTCTTCTGGAAACCGGCCCCAGCCACCGCCTGCATGATCAGCTTGAGGCGCGGGCCTTGGATCTGGTCGTGGCGGCCGATCTGGAGGGTGAGGGCGAAGGTTTCGATGTTTTTCCGCTGCTCGCCGAACCCTTTTTGCGCGTCGCCCCCTTGCATGGCCCCGCCGACCTGCCGCTGATCCGCTATTCCGCCCGTCAGGTGATGGGCCGCCAGATCGCCCAACACCTGACCCGCCAAGGCCTGCAATTCCCCAGCCGGGTCGAGGCTGACAGCTATGCCGCCATTCTGGCGATGGTTGCGGCAGGGGCGGGCTGGGCGATCCTGCCCCCCTTGGCCCTGCACCATGCGGGCGCCTTGTCCCCAGCACTGGTTGTCGAACCCTTGCCCTTTGCCCCCCTGTCGCGCCGCATCAGCCTGACCGCCCGCCAAGGCGTCTTGCGCGATATGCCGGAACGGGTGGCATTCACGCTGCGTGACCTTTTGCAGGTGCAGGTCGTGGGGCCGATGGCGGCGCAATTCCCCTGGCTGGCGGGGGAACTGCGGGTTCTCTGATCAGATCGCCGTAAAGGCGTTGTCCACGAACAGATGCGTGCCGTTCACAAAAGACGCCTCGTCGCTGGCCAAAAACAGCGCCGCACGGGCCACTTCCTCGGGCTTACCGATCCGCCCCTGCGCCGCCGCAATCGCCGCCTCGGACACATCCACCCCCAAAGCCTGCAAATCCCTGACCTCACGCAACCCATGCGGCGTTTCAATGAAACCGGGGCAAACCGCATTGCAGCGGATGTTCTGATCCCGAAACTCCACCGCAATCGCCCGCGCAAACATATGGCAAGCGCCTTTCGTCGTGTCGTAAAGCACCTCCATCGGCGTTCCCGCCACCGCGCTGATCGATGAAGTGCAGACAATCGACCCACCCCCCGCCGCGATCATCTGCGGCAAAACCGCCTTGGTCGTCAGGAACATGCCCTTGACGTTGATCGCATGCAGCCGGTCCCATTCCTGTTCTGTCGTTTCAAGGAAGGGTTTGATGACAATCGTGCCCGCGTGGTTGAACAGCACGGTGATGGCCCCAAAGGCTTCCGTCACCTTGGCCACCGCCGCCGTCACCTGACCCGCATCCGACACATCGGCCTGCACTGCGATGGCCTGACCGCCCGCCGCCCGGATCGCCGCTGCCGT
This sequence comes from Neogemmobacter tilapiae, assembly GCF_014652215.1. Lineage (GTDB taxonomy): Bacteria > Pseudomonadota > Alphaproteobacteria > Rhodobacterales > Rhodobacteraceae > Neogemmobacter > Neogemmobacter tilapiae. The sequence continues at coordinate 262,748 of NZ_BMYJ01000002.1, forward strand.
TTCCTCGGCCGCGGCAAGGTTGTGGTCCAGAATCCCGACCTTGGCCCCTTCCGCCGCGAACAACCGGCTGGAGGCCCCGCCCATCCCCGTCGCCCCGCCCGTGATCAATGCCACCTTGCCCGCCAAACGTCCCATGATCCGCTCCAAAGAAAAAAGGCAGCCCTAATGGGCCGCCTTTCCTTGGTAGGGCGGGGTTCACCCCGCCGTCAATCAAAGTTCCAGATCAGTTCCGCGCGCGGTCGACCATTTTTCAATGTCAACTGAATGCCGCGCCCTGTGCGGCTCGGCCTTCATCTGATAGTTGTGCGAGCAAGCGCGATTCCTTGTATTCTGTGATCCCATGCCACTTAAATTTCTAACTTTCTTAGCCTTGTGGATGCTGCCCGCCGCCCTGATGGCCAAGGATGATCAAGCCTTTTGCGATGGCAAATATGCGCTGGCGCAGGAAATGCTGGATGCGGCTTATGGCCCCTTCGGCACGCTCTACCCCGGTGGCGAGCGTTACGGGCCTGGGCATCTTGGCGGTCTGATTGACCTATATCGGCTGTTAGAGGGGCTGCCGGATTTGAATTTTCGTCAGCCGTTTTACTACGACTCGCGAGAAGCGGAAAAAGAAGGCGAATTTCCGGCCTATTACTTCACATGGTTTGATGAGCTTCCACCTGAGGGAAGGAAAGAGGCTTTAGAGTTTGCCGTCCAAGTGGCGACCCGCCGCTCTGATGTGCCACTCTCACGGCAGACACGATCAATTGTCAGGACTTACCTGAACAGAATGACCCTTGCTGGTCCACCTGGTTGGTGGCTTGATCCTGCAATTGTCAAACAACGGAGAATAGATGAATTTTACGGTGATGCTTTTCCAAACATTGCAGATGTCGCGGGTAAAGAACCGTTTTTGGATTGGGTGCAATATACGCTGAGCATTTCCCAACAACCCAGCGCAATCGTCTGGCGCTACCGCGTTCCATATTTCGGTGAGCGTGGGACTCTGCCAAAGAACTTGCTAGAGGACATTGAGCGCAAGGCCGAACTATATCAATCGCCCGCTTGGGATGTTTTGCGCAACATCGCCGGATCTTCCAGTTCAAATTACTCTTCGTCTGCGACAGCCAAATTGCCGGAAAAAATCCGCGACTGCGCGGCAAGCGATGCAGAATATGCCAAAACCATGATCCAGACCTATGAAGAGATGCGCAGGTCATGGCTGCCCTACGACACGTGGGCAAAACGCCGCCCCGATCTTTTGGGGCCGTTTCCTGTGCTTGCTGCGTTGCCGGATGCAATGAAGAAACATGCGATCATGAATATGACCCTATTGACCATAGTGTCTGCGCGCGATCCGGGGCAGGCCAAGGTTGTGTCGCAGGTTTTGATGGAACTGGCATCCTATACGGATGATCCAGAACTGCTTTCTTGGGTCAATGTCGCGCGAGGCTATGTTGCCACCTCATATCCAGAGCTGCTGGATTTGTATCGACAGACACCGATTGATGCGCGCAGTTTTCGGATGTTGAATCTTTTCTCGGTCGCGGAACTGCAGGAGCTGGCTGGTGCGGTCAGCGCACGTCCCGAAGAAAAGATTTTGATACTGCGGGCCGTTGCTGCAAGGCAGTTTGCTTTGGATGATTCTGATGGGGCAGAGCGTACCTTATATGAGCTGGCGCGGCTCGATCAGGATAGCGCACCAAAGCGGCGCTATCACGCCCCGCAAGAGGTGCGTGTCGCATTGCGATTGCTCGATATGGGAAAGCCCAGCGTCTGGCTGCGGTCCGCAGGCACCCCTTTTGCCCGAGATTTTGGACTTCAGCTTCGGATGGACAGCCGCGAAAGCATAGACCTCGGCTTGGAGTTTCAGACGGGCGCATTTTTAAACCGTGACTATGAATATTACATGCTGCAGAAACCCAGTTACGGCGGTGGTGTGCCCGCAATGTGGCGCGCCCTGCGTCGGCACGATTTTCCGTCCGTACCGGATCTGGAGACCTTTTTTCCGACGGGTCCGCAAGACAGATATTCACAGCGATTCCCTGTCTTAACGCTGCTGGCCTGGGATGAAGTGCATCAGTTGGGTGTTTGCCACGGGCTTAGTCAACGCTTGGCGGAAGTTATCATTCATTGGGCTGACGAGAGCAGTGATGGTTGGTTCGACAATTGGACTGATCAGGATGAAATGATGGCCGAAGCCTTGCGCAAGATTGTTGTGATGGGTCGGTATGCCTCGGGTGCGTTGGTGGATGGCAAACCCGCCGGGCAACAAGCCTTCGCATTGCTGCAAAGCCGCTTCCCCGATACCCAAGCCGCCAAAGCCACGCCTTATTGGTATTTCCAAGATCAAGGTTGCCGCAAATGAAAAGGGGCGACCCAAAGGCCGCCCCCCAACCGTAGGATGGGCTATTGGCCCATCATGATCAGTTCCGCGCGCGGTCGACCATTTTGCCCTTGGAAATCCAAGGCATCATGTCGCGCAGCTTTTTGCCCACCAACTCGATCTGGTGTTCGTCGTTCGACCGACGCGAGGCTTTCAGCGTCGGCTGACCGACCGAGTTTTCCAGCATGAAGTCGCGCACGAATTTGCCCGACTGGATGTCCGACAGAACCGCCTTCATCCGTGCTTTCGTTTCGTCATAGGGCAGGATCCGCGGGCCGGAAACATACTGGCCATATTCCGCAGTGTTGCTGATCGAGTAATCCATGTTGGCAATCCCGCCTTCATAGATCAGGTCCACGATCAGTTTCACTTCATGCAGGCATTCGAAATAGGCCATTTCAGGCTCATAGCCTGCTTCGACCAGCGTTTCAAAGCCCATGCGGATCAGTTCCACCAGACCGCCGCACAGCACGGCCTGTTCGCCGAACAGGTCGGTTTCGCATTCCTGACGGAAGTTCGTTTCGATGATCCCCGAACGCCCGCCGCCAATGGCGCTGCAATAGGACAGGCCGATTTCCATGGCCTTGCCCGTTGCATCATTGTGCACCGCCACAAGGCAGGGCACGCCACCGCCTTTGGTGTATTCGCCGCGCACCGTATGGCCCGGGCCTTTCGGCGCCATCATGATGACGTCCACGCCTGGCTTCGGCTCGATCAGGCCGAAATGCACGTTCAGACCATGCGCAAAGGCAATCGCCGAACCTTCCCGCAGGTTGTCATGCACGTATTTCTTATAAGTGTCGGCCTGCAATTCGTCGGGCATGGTGAACATGATCACGTCGCACCAGGCCGCCGCTTCGGCAATGCCCATCACCTTCAGCCCTTCGCCTTCGGCTTTCTTGGCCGAGGGCGAACCTTCGCGCAGCGCGACGACAAGGTTCTTCGCGCCCGAATCGCGCAGGTTCAGCGCATGGGCGTGGCCTTGGCTGCCATAGCCCAGAATGGCGACCTTTTTGTCCTTGATCAGGTTCACATCGCAATCGCGATCGTAATAAACGCGCATGTCACGCTCCTTTGGTTTGCTGAGCGCAGCATAGGGGGTTTTGGGCGTCTTTTCGTGCGGTGTTTGAAGATTTTTTCAGATATGTTAAACGATCATGCGCCAAAATGGTACAAGTGAAAAATTCATGCCTATTGACGACACCGACCGTCGCATCCTGCGCCAGCTTCTCGCCGATCCCGGCCTGTCGATGCCCGACCTTGCCGAAAGGGCAGGGGTCGCCACCGCCACCGCTTGGCGGCGCATCGAACGGCTGGAAAGCGAAGGCCTGATCAAGGCCCGCCCGGCGCGGATCGACTGGCGCGCCTTGGGCTATGCGGTGGAGGTTTCGCTGCGCTTCACCCTCGACAAGACCAACCCCCGCGCCTTTGACGAATTCATCGGCGCGGCAAGGGACGTGCCCGAGGTGATCAACATCGAAACCTTTCTGGGCCGGGTCGATGTGCGCCTGAATGTGATTGCGCGGGACTTGGGCCATTATCAGGAAATCTACCGCGACCGGATTTTGCCCCTTCCGCATATCGCCGACATCGAATCCCTGATGCTGATTGCGACCCTGAAAGACGAAGGGGGTCTGCCGCTGTGATCGACCTTGATGACACCGACCGCGCCCTGCTGCGCGCCTTGGCGATGGACGGCACCCAATCCGCCGGGGCTTTGGGGCGGCGCTTTGGCCTAAGCCAGCCTGCGACATGGCGGCGGATCAAACGGCTGGAAGAGGCGGGGATCCTCCGCGGCCTGCGGGTGGAGGTGGACCGCGCCGCGCTGGGTTTTGGGGTGACCGTCTTTCTGGGGGTGAAACTCGCCGCCAAGGGCCGCGTGGGGCTGGAGGATTTTGAACGCGCCGTGTCCGCCATTCCCGAGGTTCAGGTGGTCCAGCATGTGCTGGGCCTGTTCGATTACCGCCTGCGGGTCGTGGCCCGCGACATCGCCGACTTTGAACGCGTTCTGCGGCGGCGGATCATGACGCTACCGGGGATGGGGCAGGTAGAGGCGAATGTTCTGCTGACCGAAGAACGTCGCCTCGGCCCCTTGGGTTAATTTTCCCGCAAGTGGAACGCATTCTGCTATCTTGCGTTGACGACAGGCAACCGCGCGGGACCAACCCGCGCCAACGAGGGAGAGAAGAATGGGTATCGAAAGTCTGATCATCTTTCTGCTGATCGGGGCCATTGCCGGTTGGCTGGCCGGGCAAATCGTGTCGGGTTATGGCTTTGGCCTGATCGGCAATATCGTGGTGGGGATCGTGGGCGCGTTCATCGCCGGTCTTTTGCTGCCCCGCGCAGGCCTGACCTTGGGAGGTGGCATCATCGACTCCATCCTCTTCGCCACCTTGGGTGCGGTGATCCTGCTGTTCCTGTTGCGGCTGATCCGCCGCGCGTAGGCCGGGCCTCGGCCCGACACCGACATCAATAAACGGTGCGGCGGGGTGAACCCCGCCCTACTTTGCGGGCGGATACTATCGCGCTTTAGGGTGCAGAATATCGACGACAGACAGCTGTAAATTGTCCATGCGATAGACGACCCGATAGCGATATTTTCGCGTCACCGCATAGCGCAGGCTCGTTCCTGGAATTTTCCGCCCCAACTCGGGAAAATCCAAAAGCAAAATGCAAAGCGATTCAATTTCCGACAGCAGTGCCTCAGCGACCTCCGGATTGCGTGCGCGGAAATAGCTTGAAAAACTGTCCATGCTGGCCAAAGCCCGGCTTGAATAGCCGATATCAGGCACGACGACCAAAGACTGCGGCGACCTGATCCTCTGACGCCGGCTCAAAAGGTTCGGCGTCCAAGGTCCGCAGGTAAGCCAGTTCCGCAGGCGTAAAATCCGCCTCAGCACCGGTGGTCGCCAAAAAGGTTTCCACCAACTCAGCCAAACGATCCTGTTCCGCCTGCGCAAGGCGGCTTTCGGCTTCGTTCAACAGGGATTGAAGGCGAATGTTCATACGAAATTCTTAGCAGATTGGCGTGCGATTGAAAGACATCACTTCCACCGCCTTTTATTCCCGCCCCTTTGCCCAGCCCGCCCTGCTGTCGAACGCCCGGACCCTTTCACCGCCTCTTCCGCCGCTTCCTCGATCACCGACTGCCGTGCCAAGGGGTCATCCGCCACCGCCAGTTCCACCGCCTCCAGCCGCTTCACCTCATCCCGCAGACGGGCTGCCTCTTCGAATTCCAGGTTCTCCGCCGCCTTCCGCATCTGCGCCCGCAGCGCGTCCAGATGCGCCGCAAGGTTCGATCCGACCATCGCCTTGTCGACTTTGGTCGTCACCCGCGCCTGATCGGTGTCGCCCTGCCACAGGCCCGCCAGCACGTCTTCCACGTTCTTCTTCACCGTCTGCGGTGTGATCCCATGCGCCAGATTATAGGCCTGCTGCTTTTCCCGCCGCCGGTTGGTTTCGGCCAAGGCCCGTTCCATGCTGCCCGTGATCCGGTCGGCATACATGATCACCCGGCCATCCGCATTCCGCGCCGCCCGCCCGATGGTCTGGATCAAAGACGTTTCCGACCGCAGGAACCCTTCCTTATCCGCATCCAGAATGGCCACCAGCCCGCATTCCGGAATATCCAGACCCTCGCGCAGCAGGTTGATCCCCACCAGCACGTCAAAGGCCCCCAGCCGCAAATCGCGCAGGATTTCAATGCGTTCCAGCGTATCAATGTCGCTGTGCATGTAACGGATGCGGATGCCCTGTTCGTGGAAATATTCCGTCAGATCCTCGGCCATCCGTTTCGTCAGCACCGTCACCAGCACCCGCAAGCCCTGCAAGGCCACCTTGCGGATTTCATCCAGCAGGTCATCCACCTGCATTTCCACCGGCCGGATTTCCACCACCGGGTCCAGCAAACCCGTCGGGCGGATCACCTGTTCCGCGAAAACCCCACCCGCCTGTTCCATCTCCCAGGCTGCTGGCGTTGCCGACACGAAAATCGACTGTGGCCGCATCGCATCCCATTCCTCGAACTTCAAAGGCCGGTTGTCCATGCAGGACGGCAACCGGAACCCATGTTCCGCCAGCGTGAATTTGCGCCGATAGTCGCCCTTATACATCCCCCCGATCTGCGGCACGCTGACATGGCTTTCGTCGGCAAAGACAATCGCATTGTCCGGGATGAACTCGAACAGCGTCGGCGGCGGTTCCCCTGGTGCCCGCCCCGTCAGATAGCGCGAATAGTTCTCGATCCCGTTGCAGACCCCTGTCGCCTCCAGCATCTCCAGATCGAAATTGGTCCGCTGCTCCAGCCGCTGTGCCTCCAGCAGTTTGCCCTCGCCCACCAACTGATCCAGCCGCTGTTGCAGCTCAGCTTTGATCCCCTTGGTCGCCTGCTGCATCGTCGGGCGCGGCGTCACATAATGGCTGTTCGCATAGATCCGCACCTGTTTGAAATTGTCCGTCTTGGCCCCCGTCAGCGGATCAAACTCGACAATCGCCTCCAACTCCTCGCCAAAGAACGAAAACCGCCAAGCCCGGTCTTCAAGGTGCGCTGGCCAAACCTCCACCGAATCGCCCCGCACCCGGAACGATCCCCGCGCAAAGGCCTGATCGTTCCGCCGGTATTGCTGCGACACCAGTTCCGCCATCACCTTGCGCTGATCATAGGCCGCCCCCACGATCATATCCTGCGTCATCGCCGAATAGGTCTCGACCGAACCGATGCCATAGATGCAGGACACCGACGCCACGATGATCACATCATCCCGCTCCAGCAGCGCCCGTGTCGCCGAATGGCGCATCCGGTCGATCTGTTCGTTGATCTGGGATTCCTTCTCGATATAGGTGTCCGACCGCGCCACATAGGCCTCGGGCTGATAGTAATCGTAGTAGGACACGAAATATTCGACGGCATTCTCGGGGAAGAAGCCTTTGAATTCCCCATACAATTGCGCGGCCAGCGTCTTGTTCGGGGCCAGAATGATCGCCGGGCGCTGCGTTTCCTCGATGATCTTCGCCATCGTGAAAGTCTTGCCCGTGCCCGTCGCCCCCAGCAGAACCTGATCCCGCTCCCCCGCCAGAACGCCGCCCGCCAATTCCGCAATCGCGGTCGGCTGGTCGCCCGCGGGTTGGAACGGCGTGTTCAGCACAAAGCGCCGCCCCCCCTCCAGCTTGGGCCGCGTCAGCACATCGGGGCGTTCGGTCAGGGCATTCACATTGTTATGGGGCATCGAACTCTCCTGCGCGCAGATGCCTAGAATGGTCTGTTTTTGTTCTTGTTCAAGAGGGCAAGCGTGATGAAGTGTTAACCTACCGATAACGATAATGATTCACCTTGCGGAAAATTTACTTTGGCAAATGCATCTTTCGGTTGTATTGCGGTAAGACTTGCGCCATGGTGGTGGGGCAAGCAGCAAACTGAAGCTGTCGGCGGGCCCCACACACACCCCATCCACACTCCCCAGGGCCCGCCGACAGCCTTTTCCCAAACCCCTTGATCTATGGGCCGTCCTTGGGCAGAAGGGGGCAAGCCGAACCGGGATATTTGCCATGCGCGCCAGAATCTATCAGCCAGCGAAAACCGCCATGCAGTCGGGCACTGCCAAGACCAAGGGCTGGGTTCTGGAATATCTGCAAGGCTCCGCGCGGGAGATTGACCCCCTGATGGGCTGGACCTCGACCCGCGACACCAACACCCAAGTCAAACTGCGCTTTGACACGGCCGAGGCGGCAATGGCCTATGCCCAGGAAAACGGCATCGACGCCGAAGTGGTGCAGCCCCATGCCCGCAAGCCGAACATCCGCGCTGGCGGCTATGGCGAAAATTTTGCCACCGGGCGCAAAGGCGCTTGGACCCACTAACCAAGCCTTGCCCGAGGGGCAGGGCGGTCTTATATCGGCCGCAGAGGACGACCTCCCCCATCGGGTATCATGACCAGGACGGCCTGGCGCTTTTAGGAAGCGTCCCATGCCTTGGCTCTATCTTCTGTTCGCCGGACTTCTCGAAATCGTCTGGGCCACCGCGATGAAACAATCGCACGGCTTCACCCGCCCCCTCCCCACCATCCTCATGCTGATCACCATGGCGGGCAGTTTCTTCCTGCTTTCGCTGGCCATGCGCAGCCTGCCCCTCGGCACCGCCTATGTCATCTGGACCGGCATCGGTGCTGTTGGGGCCTTTGTGCTGGGCATCCTGATGTTCGGCGAAGCCCTCACCCCCCTCCGCCTGCTCGCCGCAGGCATGATCATCGGCGGTCTGATTCTGATGAAAATCACCACGGCCTGATCACTGTTTCTCTAGAAATTGATCCCCGATCAGAATCTCATCCCCCGATTGAAAGACCAATCGGGGGCCCCGCGCGGCCCCATCCAATGGCTTCAGAAACAAAAGCCCGTCCCTGATCTCATAATGCCCCGAATCCCCCTTGTTCGCCGCCGAGGTAAAGCCCCCGCCCGTGTCGAAACTCGCACTTGCGCCCTGAAAACTTTCCCCTGAATAACGCCCATCCGGCGCGAAATAGGTGTTGGAACTGCTCGACATGCCCCCCGCCAACCCGCTTCCCGGCGAAAAGCCGGTATAGAAGAAATGCGAAATCATCCCGTCCAGCCGCGCCCCATCCGCCAAGGGCGTCACAGGATGCATCACCTCATCGCCGCCCGTCAGCGTTTCGCCATCCAGCGTCAGGCTTTCCACCGCCCCATCCGCAAAATGCAGCGTCACTGTCGAACCCGACACCGCATAGCTGCCGAAATCCATATCCCCCCGGCCCAGCAAGGCCCCCGCCTCCGGCGGATTTGTCACCCCCTCGAACGGCGCACCGTCATAGAACAAACCGTTTTCCCAAAACACCAGATGCCGATGGTAAATCTCCATCCGCATCATCCCGTCCAGCTGCATCGTCCAGCCGGTCCGCGTCCCCCAATAAAGCCCCGTCAGATCCCCCGCCTTGGGCGCAGGCATCAAAGGGGCCGCCCCTTCCGACACAAAGCGCAAGGCCCCCAGCAGCGCCGCCCCATCGTTCTGAAAGGTCGTCAACGTCTTTTCCACATCTTCCGCATCATAGGCCGGCCCTTCAAACACCACCAATTCCAGCCGATCCTCCAGTCGGATCGCCACCAGAATTTGCAGACGGCTATCCGCCTTTTGGCCCATCATGGCCATTTCGTGCCCGTTTTCCTGCGTCATCTCCGGCTCGATCAGCACCTCCAGCCCGGCCCGATCCTCGGCCTCGACAAAGCGGAACCGTTCCGAAAACAGGAAAGTGTCCAGCCGCGCCTTGGACGCCAGACCTTCGGTGATCCGAAAGGTGCAATATTCGCAGGGCCCATCATCCACCGTGTTGCGCAGGGTCAGCGCCCCATCGCTCACCGACCCCATCGCCCAACCCGGCGGCACGGCAAAGATCACATTGCCATGCTGCCGATCCTCGGCAAAGGCAGGGCTGGCCAGCAAACAAATGGCGGCGATCAAACGTTTCATGGAAACCTCTTTGCAATGGCCCCATCTGGCCGATTGCCCCATCGATTGGCAACAATGCTGTAGACCATTGGGCAGGAAATCGCCCTTGCCGCGTCCTTTGCCGCATGGCACCAACGCGGGAAAGAGGTTGAAAATGCTGACCATTGCGCTTGAAAGCCCGCTTGGGGCCGATCTGACCCTGCTGATGTCCCGCCACACCGCCGACATGCATGCCGACACCCCCCCGGAAAGCATCCATATGATGGATGCCAGCCAATTGGCCGTGCCGGGCATCTGGTTCTATGTCATGCGCGACGGGGCCGAGCCGGTGGGCATGGGCGCTTTCAAACGCATCGACACCCATCACGCCGAAATCAAATCCATGCATGTCCTGATCGAACGCCGCGGGCAGGGGCTTTCCCGCCGGATGCTTGATCATCTTTTGGCCCAAGCCGCGGCCCAAGGCTTTAAACGCCTCAGCCTTGAAACCGGCAGCCAAGACATGTTCGCCCCGGCCCGTGGCCTTTATGCCCGCGCCGGTTTCACCGAATGCGACCCGTTCGAAGGCTATACGCTGGACCCGAACAGCGTCTACATGACCAAGACCATCGCGTGACGGCCTGCCGCTTCACGATCATCCGCCACACCAAGATATTGTTTCCGTATTAGAAATTGACTTTCCCCTCGGAAAGCGCATCCTGCCCGCATCTTTTTGGACAGGAGCGGATTATGGCAATCATTTACGGGACAAATTCCTCGCAAACGCTGGTTGGAACAGCGGCAGGGGACGAAATTTTTGGCTGGGCCGAGGGCAACGCCCCCGGCGACGAGGGCCCCGCAGGCGATGATGATCGTTTACAAGGCGAAAACGGGGCCGACCTCGTCTCTGGCGGCGGGGGCACCGACACGCTTTACGGCGGTGAGGGGCGCGACACCGTCTTTGGCGGGCAGGGCGGCGACAGTCTCTTTGGCGGCAACGGGGCCGATTGGCTGGCTGGCGGCTCGGACTTGCTGGGTTTGGATGATGGCCGTGACACGATCTATGGCGGCGATGGCAAGGATTTCATTCTGGGTCGTCACGGGAATGATCTGCTCTATGGCGGCGATGACAATGATGAACTGGTGGGCGAGCGTGGCAATGATGTCGTCTTCGGTGGGGCAGGGCGCGACTTGATCGCGCTCAATCTCGGGCTGGCCGATGGGGCCGACACCTGCGACGGCGGCACCGGCGCTGACAGGTTTGAATTCAACGCGGCCTCATCGACCCGCGATTGGTCGCTGGTGCTTGCGGCCGGGGCCGCAGGCGGGCGGCTTGGGCAGGTCCACTACAAGAATTTTGAATCCTTCACCTTCACCGGCGGTAGCGGCCATGACAGCGTCACCGGATCAACCGGGGCCGATGCCCTGCGCGGCGGTGCGGGCAGCGACGTTCTGCGCGGTGGTGCCGGCCAAGACTTGCTGGAGGGGGAGACAGGTTTTGACCGGCTGACGGGCGGGGCCGGGGCCGATTTCTTCAAATTCTCTGGCACGGTCAGCAGCCTGAAAACCGATCAGATCACGGATTTCGTGTCGGGTCAGGACAAGATCCGCCTCTCGATCACCGACTTCAATATTGGCAGCAGCCTGGCCACCGCCTTCCGCCTCGGCACGACGGCGCAGGATGCCAATGACCGCCTGATCTATCACCGCGCCACCGGCAAGCTTTATGCCGATCTCGATGGCGTGGGCGGTCAGAACAAGATCCTTTTCGCCCAACTCAATCCCGGCACCGAACTCCGCCCCGGCGACTTCGACCTCTTCGGCATCGCCTGAGACGCGGGGCCCTCAGATCAGGACAAAGGGCAAGGAAACCCCTTGCCCCTTCGCCCCACTTCCCGCAAAACAGACCCCGTGCGGGGCCCATAGCTCAACTGGATAGAGCAAGGACCTTCTAAGTCCGAGGTTGAGGGTTCGATTCCTTCTGGGCCCGCCATTATTCCTTTCTTGGCGCGCCCCCTTCAAACCGGTTCGGCCGCGCATAGTCGCAGGGCGCTTCCTGCATATCCAGATGCAGCCGGTCGCCCGTATAGGGATGCGCCCGCGCCACCTCTTCGTCGAAATCAATCCCCAGACCGGGGCTTTCCGGCGGGTGGATATAGCCCTCCTCCCAGCGGATCGAATGCTTGATCAGCCGCTGGTGAAAGGCCCCCCCCGTTTCAATCGTCTCGGCAATCAAAAGGTTCGGGATCGACGCCGCCAGATGAATGTTCGCCGCCCATTCCACCGGCCCCGCATACAGATGTGGCGCCATTTCTGCGTTGAACACCTCTGCCATCGCGCTGATCTTCTTCGCCTCCCAAATCCCCCCCACACGCCCCAGCGCCGGTTGCAGGATCTTCACCCCCCCCGCCCGCAAAAGCGTGCCGAACTCGGCCTTTGTCGTCAGCCTTTCCCCCGTCGCCAGCGGAATCCGCACCTGTCCCGCCACCGCCGCGAATTCCAGCAGATTGTCCGGCGGGATCGGCTCTTCATACCACAGCGGCGCATAGGGCTCCAAAGCCTGCCCCAGCCGGATCGCCCCCCCCGTCGTGAACTGCCCATGTGTCCCGAACAACAGATCCGCCCGATCCCCCACCGCCTCGCGGATCGCCTTGCAGAAGGCCGCCGACCGGCTGATGTCCGACATCGCCGGCTGGTGCCCTCCCCGGATCGTGTAAGGCCCCGCCGGATCAAACTTCACCGCCGTAAACCCCTGATCCACAAAGCGCAGCGCCGCCTTGGCCGCCAGATCCGGGTTCACCCAGAATTCCGCACTTTCCTGCCCCGCCTCGGGGTAAAGATAGGTATAGGACCGCACCCTTTCATTCATCCGCCCGCCCAGCAAAGCCCAAACCGGCCGCCCCCGCGCCTTACCCAGAATGTCCCAGCAGGCGATCTCCAGCCCGCTGAACGCCCCCATCACCGTCGGATCCGGCCTTTGCGTGAACCCCGCCGAATAGGCCCGCCGGAACATCAGCTCGATGTCTTCCGGCGACTGCCCCAGCATATGCCGCTCGAACACATCCTCGATCACCGCCTGCATCGCCTTCGGCCCCACGGTCGAGGCATAGCATTCGCCATAGCCCACAATCCCATTGTCCGTCGTCAGCTTGGGAAAGATCCAGTACCGTCCGCCCCAGCCGGGGGCAGGGGGGGCCACCACAAAGATTTCCAGATCCTTCAGGCGCATCCGGCCGCTCCTTGGTCAAAGCAGGGCCTATGCCCCTTGCGTGCCAAGATGCCGAAAGCATCCGGCCCTGCGCGCGTCCCCCAGCGACAGATTCCTGCCGGTTTCAGATATGCCCAATATCCGTCAGAAAGGCGTCGATCAGCGCCGCATAGCCCGCAGGCTGTTCCACAAAGGGCAAATGACCCGCCCGCCGCATCAGATGAAACCGCGATCCGGGGATCAGATCCGCCAGATCCCGCACCAGATCGGGCGGTGTCGATCCATCCTCTGACGCCGCAATCACCATCGTCGGCAAGCGCAGCCCGCTGGTCGTGTCGTAAAAATCCGTATGCGCAATCGCCTGGGCCGCCCCCAGCCAACCCTCGACCGAACCCGCCAACAGCCGATCCTGCCACGGCTTGTGCCGCATCTCCGCCCGGAAGGGCCGCGAAAACCAGCGCTCCATCGTGGACTCTGCAATCGCCGCCAGCCCGCCCTGTTCCACCGCCGCAATCCGCCCTTCCCACAGCGAAGGCGCCCCCAACCGATGCGCCGTGTTCGACAGGATCAAACCCCGCACCAGATCCAGCCGCTTTACCGCCAGACCCTGCGCCACAAGCCCCCCGATCGACAGGCCCAGAACCACCGCCTCACGCAGCCCCAGATGATCCAGCAGCCGCTCCACATCCCGGATCAGCGCCCCCATCGCATAGGGCGGCGGCGGCATATCCGAACCCCCATGCCCCCGCATATCCGGCCGGATCAGCCGCAGGCCCTTTGGCAGTAACGGCAGCACTTCGTCCCAGATGGTCCCATCCAGCCCCAGACAATGCAGCAGAACCAGCGCTGGGCCGTCTTTTGGCCCGTCGTCGTGATAGTGCAGCCGCAGATCAGGCAGGAACAGATGCGGCATCAGGCAAACCTTTGCAGCGTCGCAATGAACAGGTCTTCGTCCACATTCCCACCGCTCGCAATCGCGATCACCGTATCGCCCTCAATCTCTTCCGCCCGGAACAGCGCCGCCGCCAAGGCCACCGCCCCGCCCGGTTCCACCACGATCCGCAAATGCCGAAAGGCCAGTGCCATTGCTTCCAACGCCTGATCATCCGTCACGCTCAGGCCCGGCCCCGCCAGCCGCTGCAACACCGGCAGCGTCAGCTTTCCCGGCTCGGGCGACAGGATCGCGTCACAGACCGATCCGGTCAGCCGGGCATTGCGGCAAGGCGCACCGCTGGCCAAACTGCGGGCCATATCGTCAAAGCCCTCTGGCTCTACCGGGCGCACCCGCAACCCCGGCGCGCGGCTTTCGGCGGCCAAGGCCACCCCCGCCGCCAGCCCGCCACCCGAGCAGGGCAACAGCACATCGGCCCGCAACAGCCCCAGATGCGCCGCCTGTTCCGCCAGTTCCAAACCGATGCTGGCTTGCCCCGCAATAACCAAAGGGTGATCAAAGGGCGGCACCAGCGTCAGCCCCCGTTCCGCGGCCAAGGCATCGCCCATCGCCTGCCGATCATCCTTGACCCGGTCATACAGGATCACCTCGGCCCCCAAGGCCCGTGTCCGCGCGATTTTGACTGGCGGCGCGTCACTGGGCATCAGGATCACACAGGGGCAGCCATGCGCCTTGGCGGCCGCCGCCATGCCCTGCGCATGGTTGCCGCTGGAAAAGGCGATGACGCCCCGTTCCCGCGCCTCGGCATCTATCCCGCTGACCGCCGACCAGCCGCCGCGAAACTTGAACGATCCGGTGTGTTGCAGACACTCCGCCTTGATCAGCACCTGCCGCCCCGCCAAAGCGTCCAGCACGGGCGAGGATAAAAGCGGCGTCCGCCGCGCATGGCCCGCCAGACGAAAAGCAGCGGCCTCGATGGTGGCGATGTCGGTCATGGCATGTCCTTTCGTTCCTTGGGCCAGATGGGCCAAAGATCAACCGCCGGTCAAGACAGGGAAAAGCCGTTCAGCGTGTCGGACGGCGGGGTTTGGCCGGGCCACGGGCGGCATCCGGCTTGGCCCCGCCACGCGGCGCGGGCCTTCCCCCTTCGGCTTTGCCACCCTCGGCCTTTGCGGCTGGGCGCGGTCCCGGCTTGCCGCCTTCGGCCTTGGCTGGGCCACGCGGCGCGGGTTTGGAACCCGGCGTGCCGCGCGGCACGCTGCGCCCGGTTTTGGCGGGCGGCGCGGGCTGCGGCAATTCGTCCAACCCCAACTGATCGCGCAGCACCTTGGGCCGCACTTCCTCCACCTGCCCGGGCACCATCTCGCCCAGACGGAAGGGGCCGTAACTCACCCGGATCAGCCGGTTCACGATCAGGCCAATGGCATTCATCGCCCGCCGGATCTCGCGGTTCTTGCCCTCGCGCAGACCCACCGTCAGCCAGGCATTGGCACCCTGATGCTTGTCCACCGTCACAGCCATCGGCTGAAACGTCTCACCCTCCACCGTGATGCCTTTGCGCAGCGGCTCCAGATCCGTGTCCATCGGGTTGCCCTTGACCCGCACCCGGTATTTCCGCAGCCACCCGGTCGAGGGCAGTTCCAACTTGCGCTTCAACTCGCCGTCATTTGTCAGCAGCAGCAGCCCTTCGGAATTCAGATCGAGCCGTCCCACCGACATGACACGCGGCATATCCTCGGGCAGGGTTTCAAAGACGGTCTGGCGGCCCTTTTCATCGGCGGCCGAGGTGACCAGCCCCTCAGGCTTGTAATACAGCCACAACCGCGCCGGTTCGGCGGCGGCCAAAGGCTGGCCGGAAACCGTGATCCGGTCGCGGGCGGTGACATTCAGCGCCGGGCTGGTGATGACCTTACCATTGACGGTGACCTCACCCAACTCGATCAGCCGCTCCGCCTCCCGGCGCGAGGCGACCCCGGCGCGCGACATGACCTTGGCGATACGCTCGCCTTCGGGCGTTGATGCCGCCGCTGCTGTCGATGGGGTCTTTGCTTTTTCGGCCATGGGCGTCATCCTTTGGGTGGGCCAAGATAGGCCAAGGGCCAGCAAAGGGCAACGCAGGGTGACAGGCTTTCGCAGCTATATGGATCTGGCCCTTGATCAGGCCCGCGCCGCCGCCCAGCGGGGCGAGGTGCCGGTCGGCGCGGTGATCGTTTCGCCCGAGGGCCGCATTGTCGCCCAAACCGGCAACCGCACCCGCGAACTCTCCGATCCCACCGCCCATGCCGAGCTTCTGGCCATCCGCGCCGCCTGCGCCGCCCTGGGCCGCGAAAGGCTTACCGGCCACGATCTTTACGTCACCTTGGAGCCTTGCCCCATGTGCGCCGCCGCCATTTCCTTTGCCCGCATCGGACGGCTTTACTATGGCGCCGCCGATCCCAAATCCGGCGGGCTGGGGCAGGGCCCCCGCCTCTATGCCCACCCCCAATGCCACCATGTCCCCGAGGTCTATGATGGCTTGGGCGAAACCCAATCCGCCCAATTGCTCAAAGCCTTCTTCGCCGAACGCCGCTACTGAGCCTTACACGGCAGCCCCATCCGTAAACTGCAACCGCGCCAGCCGCGCATAAAGCCCGCCTTCGGCCACCAGCGCCTCATGCGTCCCCTGAGCCACGATCCGCCCCCCCTCGAACACCACGATCCGGTCTGCCCGCTTTACCGTCGCCAAACGGTGCGCCACCACCAAGGTCGTCCGCCCCTTCGCAAGCCGCTCCACCGCCCCCTGCACCGCCCGCTCGCTTTCCGCGTCCAAGGCACTCGTCGCCTCGTCCAAAAGCAACACCGGCGCATCCCGCAAGATCGCCCGCGCAATCGCAATCCGCTGCCGCTGCCCCCCTGACAGCATCACCCCACGCTCCCCCACATAGGTCTCATACCCCTCCGGCAAGGCCCGCAAGAACCCATCCGCCGCCGCAGCCTTCGCCGCCGCCTCAACTTCTGCATCGCTCGCCCCCGGCCGCCCGAACCGGATGTTCTCCCGCGCACTCGCCGCAAAGATCACCGCATCCTGCGGCACCAGCGCCATCGCCTCCCGGAAATCCGACCGCCCCAGATCCCGCAGATCCACCCCGTCCAGCGTCACCCGCCCCCCCTGCGGATCATAAAACCGCTGCAACAACTGCAACACCGTCGTCTTCCCCGCCCCCGAAGGCCCCACCAGCGCCACCGTTTCCCCCGGTGCAACCACCAGATCCACCCCCTTCAGCGCCGACACCCCTGGCCGCGCCGGATAGGCGAACTCCACCCCTTCAAACCGGATCTCCCCCCGCACCGGCCGCGCCAGCACCACCGGCACCGCAGGGTCCAAAACCGAATCCTCCATCGTCAGCAGTTCCACCAAACGCTCTGTCGCCCCCGCTGCCCGCTGCAATTCCCCCCAGATTTCCGACAAGGCCCCCACCGACCCCGCCACCATCACCGCATAGATCACGAACTGAACCAGTTCCCCCACCGTCATCGTCCCGGCCCGCACATCCCGCGCCCCGATCCACAGCACCCCCACAACCCCTGCAAACACCAGAAAGATCACGATCACCGTCAGCACCGCCCGCGCCCCGATCCGCCGCCGCGCTGATTCAAAACTCTCCTCGATCAGCCTCCCGAACGCCGCCCGCGACCGGTTCTCATGCGTATAGGCCTGCACGGTCTGCACCGCCCCCAACACCTCCGACGCATTCCCCGAACCCGCCGCGATCAGATCCTGGTTTTCCCGCCCCAGCCCCCGCACCTTTCGCCCCAGAAAGATGATCGGCAAAACCACCGCCGGCACGATCAACAGCACCAAACCCGTCATTTTCGCCGAGGTCAGCGCCAGAAACACCAGCCCCCCCACCAGCATCAGCACATTCCGCAAGGCCACCGACACCGACGACCCGATCACCGACAGGATCAGCGTCGTATCCGTCGTGATCCGTGACAGAACCTCCCCCGTCAGCACCTTTTCAAAGAACGCCGGGCTCATCCCCAACACCCGGTCGAACACCGCCTTGCGAATGTCCGCAATGATCCGCTCGCCCAGCCGCGTCACAAGGTAATAGCGCGCCCCCGTGCCCAGCGCCAAAAGCAGCGCCACCACCAAGGCCGCCACGAAATACTGGTCCAGCAGATGCGTTTCCGCATTGAACCCATCAATCACCCGCCGCACCGCCAAAGGCAGGATCAGCGACAGACCCGCCGTCAGCGTCAGCGCCCCCAAGGCCAGCCAAACCATCGCCCGATGCGGCAGCACAAAGGGCCACAGCCCCGCCAAAGCCCCCACCTTGCGCCCCTTCGGGCGGTCTGCGGCCTGCGGATCGGGCAGTGGGCTCATCGGTTTTCCTTCCTAGGCTTGGGCTTTAGGGGGTTGGCAGGGGTTTAAGCGGCCCGCTGCCTTTGGGCAAGGTGGCTGGGATTCCCCACCTTTATCGCCCCGCCCCGACATGCCACTGTGACATGGATCAAGGGATGAACCGATGCCGCATTTCACCGCCCCCGATGGCACCACACTCGCCTATGACGACCAAGGCCAAGGCCTCCCCCTTCTGTGCCTGCCGGGCCTCACCCGCACCATGGCCGATTTTGAATACCTTATGCCCCATCTGCCCCCCCTTCGCCTGATCCGCATGGATTGCCGGGGCCGGGGCGACAGCCAATGGACCGGCCCCGCCACCTACAACGTCCCGCAAGAAGGGGCCGATGCCTTGGCCTTGATGGACCATCTGGGCATAACCCGCTTTGCCATCTTGGGCACCTCGCGCGGTGGGCTGATCGGTATGTATCTGGCGGCGGTCGCCCATGACCGCCTGCTGGGCCTTGGCCTGAACGATGTGGGGCCGGTCATCGAACGCGCGGGCCTGACCCGCATCTTCGACTATCTCGGCCGCAACCCCGCCGCCAAAACCCATGCCGCCTTGGCCGCCGCCATGCCCGGCTTCAATCCGGGGTTTGACGGCGTCCCCGAAACCCGGTGGAGGCAGGAGGCCCAGAAACACTACCGCCAAACCGACCGCGGCTTGCAGATCACCTATGACCCCGCGCTGAAAGAGGCTTTCCTCGCGGCCATGCAAGGCCCCCTGCCCGACCTCTGGCCCCTGTTCGACGCCTGCGCGGGCCTGCCTTTGGCCCTGATCCGCGGCGCAAATTCCGACCTTTTGTCGATGGACACGGCCACCGAAATGCAACGCCGCCGCCCGGATATGCTCTTTGCCAATGTGCCGGGCCGCGCGCATATCCCCTTTCTGGATGAAGCGGAAAGTTTGACGGTGATCGCCGCATGGCTGAGAAAAATCAGCCCCCGGTAGGTCGGGCCTCGGCCCGACTCTCCCCCAAGCCCAACCCCACCAAACCCCACCGCCCACAGGTGCGGAAAACCCCTCGTGACGCCCGCCCCACTTCACGTCATGCTAAAACCCGAAGAAAGGGGCGCTTCGATGAAAAAGTGGGTTATTGGTCTCCTCATCCTTGTCTCTCTGCCCATCCTCTTTCCGCTTGTTCTGATGACGGGGCTTTTTGCGGTTGTCGCGACAGGGACGGATCGCGAGCACTGGAACCAGCGCGTGACCATCGTGATTGAAACGCCCGGCGGCGAGGTCTCGGGCCGCGTTGTGCAACGAGTTGATTGGGAGGGCACACGCGGGCTCTATAAGTCCATCACCTCGGGCAGCGATGCGGGCCAAACCAGCATTCGCGTGACGGGTGAGGCACTGGCGCTAGAGGTCACCCCCGGCCGCTGGCTTTTTGCCCTGTTGAAAGGCGACAACGGCTGGCAGGGCGAACCCGGCCTGAACGCAGGCTATGTCATCGCCGTGCCCAAGGGCCATCATGCCCGGTCAGCGGAAGGCGTCGATGACATTCTGGCCTATCCGAAAGACCAGCCCCTTGAGTTGCCGCCCGAGGCTTGGCCTATGCTGGTGACCTTTGATGACATCACCAAGCCTGAGACGGTGCGCCGGGTGGACCCGGCGGATTTGGCGGCGGTGTTCGGGGCGGGGGTGAGGCTGAAAGCAGCGAAGTTGGAGGTGACGGATGCTGCGGTGACAGAGGGAAGGGTTGAGGGGGTGTTGGGTACAGATTTCTTCTTAAAATGGGCAAAGAGACACAAAGAAGAACTCGCAAAGGATAACACAATGGAAAATCCCTATTTTCAATCGCTTGCAGCACGCATGTATAAAAATGTTTTCATTGAAGGATCAGCACAATGACCATCACCGAGAAAGGCCTTTTCCTCGCAATTCTTTCAATGGACGCCTATAATCGTGATCGTGGTGCCGTGCTTGCACGCACCATCCCCCATCCACAAACGCACTCCTTACGGTTAACCAAACCCTAACACGCCAAAAATTCCCATTCTATCTCAAGCCCTTACCCGAGATTTCACGCGTGAAATCACCCGTCAAACAAACTCGGATCATACAAATAGGCCGCCCCCACGGCCAAAATTGCGGCCCCAAGCACCGCGAAAGCGATCTTCCAGACCGACCAGGGCCGCTCTCCCTGAACCTCGCCCGTCTGCCCGTTCACAAGAAAACGATAGCTTTTCCCGCTGTATTTATAGGCCGCCGTCCAGACCGGCAGCAGGACATGTTTGAAGGTTTCGTCCGAGAAATCGGTGTCAATCTTCCCGATCCGCTGCTCATCCCCACCAATATCCCGCCGAACATCCCCGGCGATCACCTGCGCCATCCGATCCCGTGCGGCCCCATGCCCCGCCTCCAGACTGACGGTGTAGCCCTCGGCCTGAAACCCGGCCAGAAAGTCGGGATTGTAGGGGGCAAGCTCCGACAGATTCCACGGCGTCAGATCATTCCCCAACCGCTGGGGCAGGCTGGTCGAGGCCATGATCAGCACATCATCAAACCCCCGCGCAACGCGGCCCGAAACAGGACTCCACCGCGTTTTCCGAACCTGCTGCTGGCGGCGTTCGGATTTCCCATTGACGGTCACCGTCACCCATTCGGTTTCGTAATAATAATCCCCCCGCTGCCCGGAATAAGAACTGCGGGTGTCGGCATCGAAGGTCCAGAAGGGCACGTAGATCCCCGCCATCCTGCGCCCCTTGCGGACAAATTCCAGCAACGTGTTCGGGGCAAACCAAAGGCTGCCCAGCCAGCCGGTCAGCGCCCGGTGGGCCTCATCATGGCTGATCTTGAAGGGCACCACCGCCTGCGGTTTGATCCGGCGGATCTGGCCGGTGTCGACCACCACCGGCGTCGCACAGAACGGGCATTCGGTGGCATGGCTCGCGCCCTGAAGCTCCACCACCGCCCCGCAAGACGGGCAAGAGGTGCTGCGATGGGTTTCGGAAATCTCCCCCCCCTCGCGGTCAGCCTTCAGGCCGCGCGCCAAGGGGATCTCGCCCAAGGCATCCCGCTTGGCCCGCGTTTCGCTGGGGGCGACCTGCTGGACATGGCCGCAATGGTCGCAGACCAGTTCAGTGGCCCCCGGATTGTAGCGCAGATCGGCCCCGCACTGCGCGCAGGGCCAGCGGTGTTCTTCGGTGACGCTCAATTCAGTTCCCCGGCACCGGCGGCGGAGGGGGCGGGGGTTGCACGGTGAACAGCCGGGCGATGGCGGTCACATCCTCGGCCCGCATCCATCCGTCCTGCCCAGCGGTCCAGACCATCGTGTCGCGCGTGAGACTGCCATCCTGCACCATCCGGCCCATCGACGCGGTTGAAAACGGGCCTTTCGTGGCCCCGCCCTCGGCGATATGCCAGACCGTATCGGGCGAGGGTGGTGGCGGCGGCGCGGCGGCGGGGCTAGCACCCCAAGGGCCGGCCATTTGTTGACCTAGGGCCATACCCATCCCGGCCCCCATGCCTGCCCCCATCGCCGCACCGGCGGCAGAGTTCGGTTGGGCCATGCCTTCGGCGGCGTTGAACTGCATGTATTTGTTCAGATCACCCGCGATGCCGACCGAGGTGCGCTTGTCCAGCACCTTTTCCACTTCTTCCGGGAGGCTGATATTTTCGATGTAGAATTCCGGCAGGGTCAGGCCGTATTCCGCCACCTTGGGGCCGATCGCCGTAGTGATCAGCTTGCCCAGATCGGCGGTGTTCGCCGCCATATCCAGCACAGGAATCCCCGATTTCGCCAGAATCTGGCTGACTTCCTGCACGATCACGTTGCGGATCTGGAAAGAAATCTCATCCGCCGTGAATTCCCCATCGGTCCCCACGATTTCCCGCATGAAAACTGCCGGATCGCTGACCCGCATCGAATAAGACCCAAAGGCCCGCAGACGGACCGGCCCAAATTCGGGATCTCGCGCCATGATCGGGTTCTTGGTGCCCCATTTCTGGTCGTTGAAACGGGTTGTGTTGATGAAATAAATCTCGGACTTAAAGGGCGACTGAAAGCCGTGGTCCCAGTGCTGAAGGCTGGTCATGATCGGCATGTTGTTGGTTTCCAACATATACATGCCGGGGCCGAAGACATCGGCCATCTGTCCTTCATGCACGAAAACCGCCGCCTGCCCCTCACGCACCGTCAGCTTGGCACCGTATTTGATTTCATGCCCCTGACGATCAAACCGCCAGACCATGGTGTCGCGGGTATCATCCACCCAATGGATGACGTCAATGAACTGGCCTTTGAGGAAATCGAAGATCATGGTTTGTCCTTTCGATAGGCTGTGATCAGCTTTCGCCGCCCAGCAATTCCTTGGCAAGAGTTTCAACAATCGGCCTTGCCTGTTCGATGCTCATCCCCGGCCGCAGGCGTGGGTCGTAAAGCATCTTAAGCAGCAATTCATCCTGCCGCGTCAGCAAGGCGAATTCCTGATCGTCGTTAAAGATCGAGGGCCGGGCGCGGGGGCTGTCATTGGCCAGGCCCAGCCCTTGGGCGATTTCCTCATGGATACACAGCATTTGCAGAAGGTCCGGATTTTCCGCCCGCAGTACCGCCACCGCCCGCGTTGTGGCATTCCGCTGGTTGTCGGAAAAGCCATAAACCACGCAATAATTCTGCCGGGGCAGGTTGGTCAGCCCGGTCAGTTCGGCATCGGAAATGCCGGGCAGGTTCTGCCGCACCACAGGGCCCAGCGCCTTGCGTTCATCCTCATCCACGATGAAGATCTGGAAATTCGCGCCCTGATCGGTCAGGCCGATGGGATGGCCCGTCACCCTTTGCAGCCGTGCCAGATAGGAGGCGATCCGTGCGCGATCTGTCGCCTGCCGGGCAGGGGGAATTGACTTGCCGAAATTCAGGCCAACGCGGATCGGCACCTCCCACCGGCGCAGGCGGGTGGGGGATTCCTTGGATACGAAACCCGTATCAGTGCGCGTGTATTCGTCAAACAGCGCGATCTTGACGAAATTCTCGCCCAAGATGCGGGCGTCAAAGAACGTGTCCTTTGACCCGTCATCGGTCCGCAACATACCCTGCGCCAGCAGCCCCGACTGGACTTTGGTCAGATAGGCCCGCACCGCCTGACTTTCCGCCGAACCCTGCACGGGCACGGGGGCCTGTGCCACGGGGGGCGGGGTTTCGACGGCGGGTTTTTCACAAGCCGCAAGCGCCAGAAGGGCCAGCCCGGCAAGGGCTGACCCATGGGGCCGAAGGCGCAATTTCCAAAGGTCTTTCACGATGCCGGTCAGCCCCCGACCGCCGTGCCCGCGTTGTAACCCGTGCCGGTGCCCTTGGCCTTGGCGGCGGCCAGCGTGTCACGCAGTTCCGTTTCCATCTTCTGCAATTCCACCTCGGCCGCGGCCCGTTTGGCCTTGCCCTCATCGGCAATCGCCAGGCTTTCGTTGATCGTCGCAATCAGCGTGGCATTGGCCTTTTGCACTGCTTCGATATCGAACACGCCGCGTTCCATTTCGGTGCGCACCACGCGGTTCGTTTCTTGCAGGTTTTCGGCATTCCGCGTCAGCAGCTCATTCGTCAGGTCATTCGCCCCACGGATGGCTTCTGCCGCCTCACGCGAGCGCTGGATCGTCACCGCCTGCGCCAACTGGGTTTCCCACAGCGGCACGGTGTTCACCAAAGTCGAATTGATCTTGGTCACCAGCGACTTGTCGTTTTCCTGCACCAAGCGGATCGAGGGCAGCGATTGCATCGTCACCTGACGCGTCAGTTTCAGATCATGCACCCGGCGTTCCAGATCATCGCGGGCGGAACGCAGATCGCGCAATTCTTGCGCCGCCATCACCTGCTTATCCTCGGGCTGAGCTTTGACATAGGCCTCTTTCGCGGGGATGTCGGTCGCGTCGAGTTCGGCGAGCTTGGCCTCGCCCGCCGCAATATACAGCGCCAGTTCGTCATAGAAGGAGAGGGTCTTTTCATACAGCACGTCCAAAGACTTGATGTCTTTCAGCAGCGTATGTTCGTGCCCCAGAAGTTCATTGGTGATCTTGTCGATCTGGCCTTGAACTTCTTCGAACCGCGCCACGAATTTGGCAAAGGGGGCACCCCGGCCTAAGAGCTTTTCCCACCAGGAGCGTTCCCGCCGCACGTCCAGCTCGCTGACGGTAAAGCCGCGCAGGGTAGTGACGATGCCGCGCAGGCTGTCGCCCGCGGGCCCCACGTCCTTGTTCTTGACCCCTGCCAGCATTTCCTGGCTGATCACCTGCAATTCGGCTTGGGCGCGCGACCCAAAGCTGATGATCGACTGGGTGTTGCCCATGTCCAGCTCACCCATACGCTTGGTGATTTCGGCGGCATGGTCGCCCTTGGCTTCGGCCAGCGGCACGATCGCCGTGCCCGGCTCGGGCAGGATCACCGCCGTCACCTTTTCCACCTCGGCCAAGGTCTGTGCGGCCTTTTGACGAATGTCTTCGGTCATCTTCTATCCCCTGTTCCGGGCCACAGCCCTGTTTGGCGGCCCTGTTTCAGCCTTCGCGTTGCAGCCGTTCCCGCAACACGCTGATTTCGACGTCCAGATCACTGCGGTTATCCGACAAAAGCGCCTTGGTCCGGTCCGCAAAGTTCGTTTCCAGGTCCGTCAACAACGCCTCATACTCCGCCCGCGTTCCCGCGTCGCGGGTTCGCGCATAAAGATCGACGAATTTCACCGTCGCATCCCGTGCGCCCATCAGATAGACGGTCAGATACTTTCGTGCGGCGGACAGATCGCCCGGATCGCCCTCAATCCCGCGAAACAACTGCCGTGCGATGCCTGCAAATTTCTCGATCCTGGCCTCGATCGTGCGGTCGTTCGCCCGCAGACCGGCATCCTTCATCGCCACAAGATAGGCCTCAGCCTCATCCACCGCACGCGCGACGCGGTCGGTCTGGAACGTGTCGACCCCCTCCATCCCTTTGTCACGCAAGGGGTCGGGGCCAAAGGTGACCGTATGCAACAAGGTCGCCGCGAAGGTCAGGCCCAGCGCAGGGATCAACCCAATCCCAGCCATCTGGGATCCCAGCAAGATGCCCAGTCCAGTCAGTGCCGAGGCCATCATCTTGCGCGGTATAGCGGGCCTGCGGCTGACCCGACGTTCGTCATAAGCGGCCTGCGCCTTTTGCCCTTCCAACGTCAGCCAGACGGCCAGCGCCAGCACCGCCGCCCCGGCCAGACCCAGAATCAAACCGCCCGGCGGGCTGGTAAAGGCGCGGACGGCAAAGGGCAGGGGGGTCAGCACATAAAGCCGCAATGGCCCTTTGCGTGGCGCGCTGCCCACCACCGGACCTGCATGGTCACGTTCCACTGTGCCTGAAGGGCTGAATTTGCCGCCAAAACGCTGCGCCATCAGGTTGCACCATAGGTTGCAATATAGATGATCACGCCGAACAGCAGGAAAAAGGTCAAGGGCGCAAGTCGTTGGCCGTTCATTGTCTTACCCACCGCGTGTTTCGGTCAACGAAACTATAGGCATAGACACACGTCCTGCCAATGACGGATTGGGGGGAATTCCTGCGCAGCCTTCCCAAAGCTACTGGAACGGGTTCACCCGATTTCCGCCAGGGGGCTGCCCGCCAACGCCAGCCTGCCCGCCCCCCTGTTGTCCCCCTTGCGCCGCGCCGCCATTGTCCATCTGGCCACCACCACCCCCTGACCGCGCATCTTGGATGATCGTGTCGCCACATTCCCCCAAAGCCCCCATCGAGGCACGCGACCCGGCCAAGGAAAATTGCCGGATTTTTTTGCCCTTGCCCCCCCGCAGCACGATGGTATTGCCCGCTGCCACCTCACCCACGAAACGTCCGCCGTCGTCGCTGTTTGGCAGATTGAACAGAATAGACTGCTGATATTGCTCGGCATTGGTTAATGTCCAAGCCGCCCGCTTGTCGATCTGCACCTCATAATTCGCATAGCCGCCGTCAAAATTCCATTCGTCGGAAAAGAATTGCAGGCGCGCCGTATCGTCCTGAAAAATCCAGATCGAGAAACTGCCCTGCTTTTTCGTCACATGCGCGACGCAGCCAAAGGTCCCATCATCAAAGGCCACGATTTCGACCTGCCACGCCTTGCTGGAAAAAACCACCTCGGACTGTTGGGCCCAAGCCGGCAACGCCAGCGCCGAAAGGTACAGGATTGTTGAAAAAAGGCGTGCTGCAATAAACATGGGAACCTCACCAGATCATTGGGGGCATTTTTGCCCCCTTGGTCGATTCCCGCAAGTGTTAACGTATCCCGTGTTCCTCTTGTTCAAACGGGCCCGCCCATTGCCAAGGCACGGGGAATCCGCCCAAAATGTCGCGGATATGATCGTCACCAATGCCGCTGGCCGGCAGAAGATGCGCGACCAAACCGCGCTTCTTGTCCTCGACCACCGTGGCGACCCGCACCTCAAGTGCTGCCGTGGCCAAAGCCTTGTCAAAAACCCGTGTGATGGCCCGTTTCCGAAGGTCGGGTTTGAACACCTTGCCGACAGCCGTTTTCGGCATTTCTCCGACGATTTCGATGTACTTCGGAATGGCGGCCTGCTCGGCGATATGGTTCCCGGCGTATTCCGCCAGTTCCGCGACCGTCGCCTCTGCCCCTTGCACCAGTTCCACATAGGCGCAGGGCACTTCGCCCGCATGGGCATCGGGTTGCCCAATTGCCCCCACCATCGCCACAGCGGGATGCGCCATCAGCGCCTCTTCGATGGTAGCAGGGTCAATGTTATGGCCCCCCCGGATGATCAGGTCTTTCGCCCGCCCCGTGATGAACAAATAGCCATCCGGGTCGATCCGCCCCAGATCGCCGGTGCGCATAAAGCGCCCTTCGACGAACAGCGCTGCATTCTTGGCAGTTTCCGTGTAAACCGCCCCCGGTGCGATCCCCGGATTGGCGACGCAGATTTCCCCCACCTCATCCACGCCGCATTCCCGCAGAACCTCCCCAGCCCCGTCCAGATGCAGGATTCGCACATCCGTATAGGGAAAGGGCAGGCCAACGCTGCCGATCTTCTTCTCCCCATCCGGCGGATTGCAGGCCACCAGACAAGTCGCCTCGGTCAGCCCATAGCCCTCGATCACCTGAACCCCCGTCGCCGCCTTGAAACGGTTGTAAAGTTCCGGTGCCAAGGGCGCTGACCCTGAGAAGGCCCCCCGCAGTGACCCGATATCGGCATCCACCTTGCGCTGCATCAGGGCTGAAAGGGCGGTCGGCACCGTGATGACATAGCTCGCCTTATAGCGTTCGATCAGCTTCCAGAAATTGTCAAAAACCCCCTCGCCCCGGTATCCCGCCGGGGTCGGAAAGACGACATGCGCCCCGCTGGCGATCATCGACATCAGCACGGGATAGCAGGCCAGCACGTGGAACATCGGCAAGGGGCAAAGCACAACATCGGTTTCGCGGAACAAAAGTTCATGCCCGATCCAGCCGTTGTAGATCATCCCCCCTGACCGATGCTGTGCCACCTTGGGCAAGCCCGTTGTGCCACCCGTGTGGAAATAGGCGGAAACACGGTCCTCGTCGGGGGCCTCAAAACTCAGCCTTGTGGGCTGCGCCCGCAGGGCTTTGCGAAAATTCAACACCTTCGCCGGATGCGCCACAGGGTTCTTCGGCCGTGCAAAACCCACCAGCAGCCGCTTGGCCAAGGGCAGATGGGCGGCCAGATCCACCTCAATCACATGGCGCACATCGGGGGCCATAGCGATGGCCTGCGCCACCCGTTGCGGCACATCCGTTTTGGGAAAGGCCCGCAACGTCACGACCACCCTGGCCTTCGTCTCGCGCAAAATACCCGCCATATGGTCG
>NZ_BMYJ01000002.1:290875-340020 GCF_014652215.1 Neogemmobacter tilapiae
ACCGTTTCCAGACTGTTCGGCAGGACATAGGCCACGGCATCCCCCGGCCCGATCCCCAGGGAGCGAAACAGATTGGCCGCCCTTACCACCTGATCGTGCAACTGTCCCCAGGTCAGGGTCGTGGCCTTGTCAGCGGGACCCGAGGTCAGCTGGAACGACACTGCCGACCGCGCGGCGAACCGATCCCGCGCCCTTGCCAGAAAGGGATAAATCGCTTTGGGCTGGCCCCGTTCCGCCCAAGGCATCTCAGCCTCGGTTGCCCGCTTGTCCCCGATCACCGCAAATTTCTGCATCCTGCCCCCCGTTTTCCCTAAACTGGCCCTTCGCGCCCCACCGGGCAAGGGCAGAATTCCTGACTGGCCGTGAAGCAACGGCGCGGCTTTGCCGCAAGCCTAGGCGTTCGAGGGGGCTTTGCCCCCTATTCGCTGCGCTCATACCCCCAGGTATTTAGGGCAAGATGAAAGCTCCTTCATCTTGTCCTAAATACCTCGGGGGAGTCCGAAAATACCTCTGGGGAGTCCGAAGGACGGGGGGCGGCTGCCCCCCCGGCCGAAGCGAAGCGGAGGCCACTTTAAATCCCGCGGCGAAGCGGGGGTCACGGAAAGCCTTTTGGCCGCAGGTCATGCCACAGGATCAGAATCGGATCGCTTCCAGAACCTCTGGCTCGATCAGATCCACCCCCGGCGGCAGCCCGGCCCGCAGCGCGCTCGCGTCTTGCGCCAAGATGGGGAAGGTCTTGTAATGGCAGGGAATGACCGTGCGGAATTGGAAGAAGCGGCGGCAGGCATAGGCGGCGCGGTCCATATCCATCGTGTAATGCCCGCCCGCCGACAAAAGGCCAATGTCGGGTTTGTGGTAATCGGCCAGCCAATCCATATCGGCCATCACATCGGTATCGCCCGAGAAATAGATGACATGGCCTTCGCCCGCGATCATGTAACCGCATTCCGACCCCGCCACCTGCAAAGCACCCCCCAGATAATCAAGGCTCGATGAATGCACGGCATGGACCATGGTGACCTTGGCCCCGTTCAGATCGACCGTGCCGCCCTTGCCAAAGCCCAAGGTCTGCACCCCTTCGCTGGCCGCCCAATACTCCGCCAGCTCATGGCCGCAGACGATGGGCAGGCCGGTTTCGCGGGCAATCGCCAAGGCGTTGCTGGCATGGTCGCCGTGGCCATGGCTGATCAGAATATGGGTCGCCCCGGCCAAGGCTTCGGGCCGCCGCGCCTCGGGGAAAGATGGGTTGCCGGTCAGCCAGGGATCAACCAGCAGAACCGCCCCTTCGATGGTGATGCGAAAGCCCGAATGGCCCAGCCAAGTGATTTCCATATGCGCACTCCTGTTTTCTGAACCCCTAAGTTTAGCTTGCGACGCCCGGATGACAACCTTGCGCCGCTTGCAGGCCGGGCGCGGCAGGGCTAAACGGGCGCATGATCTTCGGAGAAGCCCATGTCGATTGACGTTGATACCGCGCGCCGGGTGGCGAAACTCGCCCGCATCCGGGTGGATGAAAGCGATCTGCCAGCCTTGGCGGACGAGCTGAACGGCATTGTCACCTTCATGGAACAGCTGAACGCGGTCAATGTCGATGGCGTGGAACCCATGACGGGCGTGACCCCGATGCGCCTGAAACGGCGCGAGGATGTGGTCACGGATGGCAACATGCCAGAGCGGATTCTGAAGAACGCGCCCGACGCACGGGAAGGTTTCTTTGCAGTGCCGAAGGTGGTGGAATGAGCAAGTCGCTGAACAGCCTGACGATTGCCGAGGCGCGGGATGGCCTGCGCAAGGGTGAATTCACCGCCAGCGAACTGACGGGGGCCTGCCTGACTGCGATTGACGGGGCCGATGCCTTGGGCGCTTTCGTCCACAAGACGCCTGACATTGCCCGCGAACAAGCCACCGCCGCCGATGCGCGGTTGGCAAAGGGCGACGCGCCTGATCTGTGCGGCATTCCCTTGGGCATCAAAGATCTGTTCTGCACCAAGGGCGTGCCCGGACAGGCGGCCTCGAACATTCTGGCCGGTTTCCTGCCGGAATATGAATCGACCGTGACCAGCAAATTGTTCGGCGCCGGCGCGGTGATGCTGGGCAAGTTGAACATGGACGAATTCGCCATGGGCTCTTCCAACGAATCGTCCTGCTATGGTCCTGCAGTGAACCCTTGGCGGTCCGATGACCGCGAACTGACCCCCGGCGGATCGTCGGGCGGTTCAGCCAGCGCCGTCGCCGCCGACCTTTGCCTTGGCGCGACCGGCACCGATACGGGCGGTTCCATCCGTCAGCCTGCGGCCTTTACCGGCATCGTCGGGCTAAAGCCGACCTATGGCCGCGTCAGCCGTTGGGGCATCGTGGCCTATGCGTCGTCGCTGGATCAGGCGGGGCCGATGGCCAAGACGGTCCGCGATACGGCGATCTTCCTACAAGCGATGGCGGGGCATGACGCCAAAGATTCCACCAGCGCCGACATTCCGGTGCCGGATTTTGAAGCGGCCTTGACCGGCGACATTCGCGGCAAAAAGATCGGCATTCCCCGCGAATACCGCGCCGATGGGATGCCTGCCGAAATTGCCGCGCTTTGGGCCAAGGGCGCGGATATGTTGCGCGATGCCGGGGCGGAAATTGTCGATATTTCTTTGCCGCATACGCAATATGCTCTGCCTGCCTATTACGTGATTGCGCCCGCCGAGGCGTCGTCGAACCTCGCCCGCTATGACGGCGTCCGCTATGGCCACCGCGCCAAGCTGAGCCAAGGCGATGGCATCACCGAAATGTATGAAAAGACCCGCGCCGAGGGTTTCGGGGCCGAGGTCAAACGCCGGATCATGATCGGCACTTATGTTCTGTCGGCGGGTTTCTATGACGCCTATTACAATCGGGCGCGGAAGGTGCGGGCCTTGATCAAGCGCGATTTCGATCAGGTCTTTGCGGGCGGCGTCGATGCGATCCTGACGCCAACGACCCCCAGCGCCGCCTTTGGCTTGGGTGAAATGGCCAGCGCCGATCCGGTGCAGATGTATCTGAACGACGTCTTTACGGTCACAGTGAACCTGGCGGGTCTGCCCGGCATCAGCGTGCCGGTCGGTTTGGACAGTCAGGGCCTGCCCTTGGGCCTGCAACTGATCGGGCGACCGTGGGAAGAGGCAGCGTTGCTCAATCACGCCTATGTGCTGGAAAAAGCCGCGGGCTTTGTGGCCAAACCGGGCAAATGGTGGTAATGGCGCGAATTGAGCGGTCTTTTGGGCGAAAAATCGGGGGAACACCGATGCGGAACTGTGTTTTCATTCTGGCCCTGACTGGGCTTGCGGGCTGTCAGTCCTCTTGGAACTCCGAGGCGGGGGCTGGGGTCGGTTTTCAGAATTACGGGCAATACCAGAACCAGCGCGAAGCGGCGCTGAATGGCGCCTATGGACCATCGGGACAGCCAACGGGATTTTCGACCGAACGGATTGGCAGCGCGATCGACGCAGCCACTGGCCAGCCTGTGGGCAGCCAGGTGGGCGGCTATGGCGCGGTGCAACCCGCCCAGCCGCAATATGGCGATCAGACCGGCGGTGGCGTTGGCGCGGTGATCGGCGCGGCACCAACCGGCCAGCTGGACCCGAACCGTCCGCGCGCCGATACGATTGCCGGGGTCGCCTCGGTGTCGTCCGAGGTGGATCCGAACAATGCGGGCATCTCGGATGAGAATGATTTTGGGGCGGTTTCCGCGCGCGAGACCATCGAATCCGACGCCGAACGCATCGCTCGCAACCGCGACCAATATCAGGTGATCCAGCCGGGGGCCCTGCCCACGCGCGACGGCACCGATGGGTCCAGCAACATCGTGGGCTTTGCCATGTCGACCAGCCATGCGCCGGGCACGCCGATGTACAAACGGTCGTCCATCGGCCTGTCGAACCCCGAACGTGCCTGTTCGCGTTTCGCCTCGCCGGATCTCGCGCAAGAGGCGTTTCTGGCGGCGGGTGGCCCCGACCGTGACCGCAAGGGTCTGGATCCCGATGGTGATGGCTATGCCTGTTCCTGGGATCCGCGGCCCTTCCGTGCGAACTAAGGCGCTTTGGGCGGGGGATTTCCCTTCGCCCAATTGCGGCCCGCGCCGCGGTGGGGTTCTGCCCGATCTGATTGTTCTGCATTTCACGGCCATGGCCAGCACCGCAGAATCGCTGGCGCGGCTGTGTGATCCGCAGGCGGAAGTGTCCTGCCATTACCTGATCGCACCCGAAGGCGATGTTCTGCCACTTGTCCCCGAAGAACTGCGCGCCTGGCACGCCGGGGGCGGTGCTTGGGGGTCGACGACAGATGTGAACTCCCGTTCCATCGGCATCGAGTTGCAGAACGATGGCCGCTCGCCCTTTGGCTTTGCACAGATGCAGGCCTTGGTGGCATTGCTGGCGGATATTCGGCATCGCTGGGCCATTCCCGCCGAACGCATCATCGGCCATTCCGACATGGCCCCTTTGCGCAAGGCCGACCCCGGCGCTCGGTTTGATTGGCGTGGCCTGGCATTGGCGGGGCAGAGCGTCTGGCCAGACCCCGCGCCCGAACCGGCTGCCGATTTTCGCGCGGCGGCGCGGGCCTTTGGCTACCCTGATCTGGAAGAGGCGACCTTGCTGGCCGCCTTTCGCCTGCGCTTTCGGCCTTGGGCCACGGGCCCGCTAGAAGCCACAGACCGCGCGCTGATTGCCGATCTGGCGGCACGCTTTCCCGTTGACGCAGGCCGTCGCTGGGCCTAAGCCCGCCCTGCGCGGAAGGCTGGATGATCGCGGGGGGCAACCCCCGAGGAAAGTCCGGACTCCATGAGGCAAGGGTGCCGGGTAACGCCCGGCGGGGGCAACCCCAGGGAAAGCGCCACAGAGAAGAGACTGCCCTGCATGCAGGGCGATGGTGAAACGGTGGGGTAAGAGCCCACCGCGGACCGGGCAACCGGGACGGCATGGCAAGCCCCACCCGGAGCAATGCCAAATAGGGGCCTCGCGCGGGTCTGGTCCGCGGCCGCAAGGCCGGGGATACCGCCGCAGGGATGCTTCAGCCCGAGAGGCCCGGGTTGGCAGCTTGACCCCGCTGGTAACAGCGGCGGCAGAGGAATGGTCATCCAGAGGGGCAACCCTTGGACAGAATCCGGCTTATAGGCCTTCCGCGCGTTTTGGCTGTGCCCGTTGGCTATCGGTTTGGCCCCGGATGCACCCCATCAAAAACAAGCCAAAAAGCTGCGTTTCGCGGTTGACTCTGTCAGTATGATCCGTAAAAAGCGGGCTTGAAATTTTGGTAGCGTCCCTTGCGGCGCAGGAGACGAGACATGGCGAAGCCGACGACGATCAAAATCCGTCTGAACTCGACGGCGGGCACCGGCCACTTTTATGTGACCAAAAAGAACGCCCGGACGATGACCGAAAAGATGTCGGTCCGCAAATATGACCCCGTCAAGCGGGAGCATGTGGAATACAAGGAAGGCAAGATCAAGTAAGATCTGCGCCCCTTTACGATGGAACAAGCCGCCCTTTGGGGCGGCTTTTCTTTTGGACGATTTAGGGTCGATGATGAAGCGATAAGGGCCGTGCCCGCCCGGGGGGGCATGGCCCGGCTGGTTGCCGGGCGGGACGAGTGGCAGGTAGGGTTCTTCCCGTGATACCGCCCAAAAGAAAAGGGCCGGTCAGATGACCGGCCCTCTGCCTACTCGAACTCTGCCTTACTCGCGGTTGCCCAAGAATTGCAGCAGGAACATGAACAGGTTGATGAAGTCGAGATAAAGGTTCAACGCCCCCATGATCGCCGATTTCGCCAGCCATTCCTGGTCGCCCATCTGCGCATGTTGCAGATAGGTGGTCTTGATGTTCTGCGTGTCATAGGCTGTCAGACCGGCAAAGATCAGCACGCCGATGACCGAGATCGCGAATTGCAGCGCGTCGGACGCCATGAAGATGTTGACGACCGAGGCTAGGATCAGCCCGATCAGACCCATCATCAGGAACGAACCCATCGCCGACAGGTCGCGCTTGGTGGTGTAGCCGTAAAGCGACAGACCGGCAAAGGCCGCCGCCGTCACAAAGAAGGTCTGGGCAATCGACGACCCGGTGTAGACCGCAAAGATAAAGCTGATCGACAGGCCCATCACCGCCGCAAAGGCGTAGAAGAACAGCTGTGCCGCCGCAGCCGACAGGCGGTTGATCATCGCGCTAAAGGCAAAGACCATCACCAAGGGCGCGAACATCACCACCCAGCGCAGCGGGCTGCCAAAGATCGCGGCCAGCATGGTTTCGTTGGTGCCGACGGCCCAAGCCACCGCACCCGTCACGACCATCGCCACGGACATCAGCCCGTAGACCTTGTTCATATGGGCCTTCAGCCCTTCGTCGATCTGGGCAGAACGAACGCCTGCGCCGACCGAACGGATTGTTTCATACTCAGCCATACAATGCCTCCGTCAGGTTCCCTGAATATCTGTGACCGGTTCGCGCGCGAAGAATTCCGCACGCGCCCGACCTTGTCACCAATGTTGGGAAAGTCGCCCCAGATTTCAAGTCTTACCGTCGGAAAAACCGCGGGCTTAGCGTTTCCAGCTTTCCGGTGCGTCCCAGAACGGGCGATCCGCCTCGGCCTGTGCCGCTTGTGCGGTGACGCCGATATCAGCCAGCAGATGGGCGTCGAGTTCCAACAGATGCTGGCGCTGACGGCGCAGGCTGGCCCAGATCAGCAGGCGGCGCAGGGAAAAGCCTTTGCGGACAGGGGTTTGGCGGCGAAGGGCAGAGGTGAACATGGCAGGGCCTTTCATCACATGATCGGATGGAATTGGGTTCGATGATCTTTCTTGTTGATGAAAATGCCGTGACAGGTTACTTTTGTAAAACGAATGATTGTGAAGTGATCCATCAGGGAATGTGATATGCGGCGCGAATTCGATCTGACAGCTTTGCGGTCGCTGGTGGCGGTGGCCGATGCCGGCGGGGTGACACGGGCGGCGGGGGTGATGAACCTGTCGCAATCGGCGGTCTCGATGCAGATCAAGCGGCTGGAAGATGTGCTGCAATGCGAGCTGTTGGACAGGCAGGGGCGGGGCGTTGCCCTGACCGCGGCCGGCGAACAGCTTTTGTCCTACGCGCGGCGTTTGCTGGCGCTGAATGATGAGGCGTTTGGCCGTCTGACCAATTCGGAATTTGAGGGCGAGGTCATTCTGGGCGTACCGCATGACATCGTTTATCCGGTGATCCCGAATGTGCTGCGGCAATTTGCCCGTGACTTTCCAAAGATGAAAGTCACACTACATTCCTCGTTCACCCGCGGCCTGCTGGAAGAATTCCAGAAGGGCCAGTGCGACATCATCCTGACGACCGAAGGCCATTTGGGTGAGGGGGGTGAGACTTTGGTCGAATTGCCCTTGGTGTGGATTGGTGCTCCGGGGGGGCAGGCTTGGCGGCAGCGGCCCTTGAAACTGGCCTATGAACAACGCTGCATTTTTCGGCAGGGGGTGCAGGCGGCGCTGGATGCGGCGGGCATTCCCTGGGATCTGGCGGTGGAAAGCGACAGCACCCGCACCGTCGAGGCGACCGTCAGCGCTGATCTTGCGGTGCATACCGTTTTGGCCGGTTCGGAACCCCCATATGTTGAAAGGATCGAACATGGCGGACACCTGCCGTCGTTGGGGGGAATGAAGATCAACCTTTACGCGGCCGGGCGGCGGAACAGCCCCGCCGTCGCGGTTCTGGCCGGTCTGATCCGCGATGGCTATAAGGCGCGGCGGATCGAATCTGCGCCGCTTAGAGTAGCGGTCTGAAGGCGGGTGATTCGCCCTGCGTTGCGTCAGGTGATGTAAAGATTGTTTCAGTCGCCTGTTCAATGCATGGATTTTGTGTCACTCACGCGACAGCAGAGATAGAATTAACTGTTTCATTTCGTCCGGAAATGGAAGATTGTTGCGCCGCCAAGCCGGTTTCCTGTATGGTTCTTCAATCCGAAGGATGCGTTCTGGGTGGTTATTTCCCGTCTGGATTGCTTGGGGACACGGATGTGTAGCAATCAGTACCTGGTCTGCGGGTGGGCGCAGCAGGCATATAAAGTGGAGTATAATAATGAAGCATCCCGTTGACGCGCATGTGGGCAAACGGATCCGGCATCGGCGCTGGATGGTCGGCATGACGCAGCAGCAACTGGCCGAAAAGGTCGGTATCAAGTTCCAGCAAATCCAGAAATACGAAACCGGCATGAACCGGGTCAGCGCATCTCGCCTTTGGGACATTGCGGCCTCGCTGGGCGTGGCCATTGCCTTCTTCTTTGAAGGTCTGGACGAAGCCAAGGCTTCGACCGCCCCCGTCGAAGGGGATATCCTGGCCGATAAAGAGGCTCTCGATCTGGTTCGGACCTACTATGCCATCCCGGAAGAGCAGCGCCGTCGCCTGTTCGATCTGGCCCGCGTTCTGAGCGACGTCGCCTAAGCGCGACCCCTCCCCGTGGCTTGACCCCGGCGCAGCAAAAGGCTAGCGCCGGGGGATCAGCAAGGGGATGTTTCCATGACAAATTTGACCCCGGCGTTGCAGCAAGATCTGCGCAGCGTGGCCCATGAGCTGGCCGAAGCGGCGCGCAAGGCGACGCTGCAACATTTCCGCACGGCTTTGGATGCGGAAAACAAGGAAACTGACCGTTTTGATCCGGTGACCGTCGCCGACCGCCTGTCAGAAGAACGCATGCGCGAGATTCTGGCCCGCCGCCGCCCTCAGGATGGCATTTTGGGCGAAGAATACGGCGCAAAGCCCAGCGAAAACGGGCTGACCTGGGTTCTCGACCCAATTGATGGCACACGGTCCTATCTGGCGGGGACGCCGACTTGGGGGGTGCTGATCTCGGTCGCGGATGAAACGGGCCCGATCTATGGTCTGATCGACCAGCCCTATGTCGGCGAACGGTTCGAGGGGGGCTTTGGCCTTGCCGAAATGACCGGCCCGCATTGGAACCGGCCCTTGAAAACCCGCTCCGCACGCCCCCTTTCGGAATGCCTGCTGATGTCCACCTTCCCCGAGGTGGGCACGGCCGAGGAAGGTGCGGCCTTTCGCAAACTGGTGCCGCAGTGCCGCCTGACCCGCTATGGCACCGATTGCTATGCCTATGCGCTGATCGCGGCGGGCCAGATTGATCTGGTGGTCGAGGCGGGATTGCAACCCTATGACGTGCAGGCCCCGATGGCGGTGATCGAGGCGGCGGGTGGCATCGTCACCGACTGGACGGGAAAGCGCAATCCGCAGGGCGGGCGCATTCTGGCGGCGGCGAATGCACAGGTTCATGCGGCAGCCTTGGCCGTTCTGAACAGCTAGGCTTCCACGGCCAAACGGGCTAGGGTCCGGCGAAAGCAGGGGGCGGCATGGATCAAGCTTTGGACGAAGACCACCCGCTGGACGACCGCCGGATGGAGGCGGTGCAAGCAGCGCTGGAGGCGGGCGA
Organism: Neogemmobacter tilapiae; assembly: GCF_014652215.1. GTDB lineage: Bacteria > Pseudomonadota > Alphaproteobacteria > Rhodobacterales > Rhodobacteraceae > Neogemmobacter > Neogemmobacter tilapiae. Next base: position 300,308 of record NZ_BMYJ01000002.1, read on the forward strand.
TGGCGTCACGCTTTCGGTACTGCTGGAACCGCTGCACGCCGCCGATATTGCCGACCTTCTGGAACAGATTGGCCCCAGCGGGCGCCGTGACCTGCTGGCCCTCTGGTCGCCCCAGATGGATGGCGACATCCTTTCGGAACTGGACGAAAGCATCCGCGAAGAGGTGATCGCCGCCCTTCCGCCCGAGGTTCTGGCCGAGGCGGTGCGTGATCTGGAAACCGACGATGTGGTTGACCTGCTGGAAGACCTAGAGGAACCACAGCAAGAGGCGATTCTTGACGCGCTAGATGTCAGTGACCGGGCGGCGGTGGAACAGGCGCTGACCTGGCCCGAACATTCCGCCGGCCGCCTGATGCAGCGCGAAGTGGTCATGGCACCCCAAGACTGGACCGTGGGACAGGCCATCGACTTTCTGCGCGGAGCCGAGGATCTGCCCGATCAGTTCTATCATGTGATCCTTGTTGACGCCCGGATGAAACCCAAGGGCTATGTCACTTTGGGCCGCATCCTGTCAGCCCGCCGCGACATGGCCCTGCGCGACATCGTCGAGGATAGCTTCCGCACGGTGGCGGCGACGGATGAAGAGGCGGACGTTGCCTATATCTTCAACCAGTATCACCTGATTTCCTGCCCCGTTGTCGATGAAAACGACCGGCTGGTGGGGGTGATCACCATCGATGATGCGATGGCGGTGCTGGACGAGGAACACGAAGAAGACATGCTGCGACTGGCGGGGGTCGGCGACGATTCCAACCTGTCGGACGGTCCCTTTGAAACCGCCAAGGTGCGCCTGCCTTGGCTGGTGGCCAATTTGGCGACGGCCTCGCTGTCTGCCTTTGTCATCAGCCGGTTTGAGGCGACGATCACCCAATTGGTGGTTCTGGCGGCGCTGATGCCGATTGTCGCCTCCACGGGCGGGATTGCGGGCACGCAGGCCTTGGCCGTGTCGGTGCGGGCCTTGGCCACGCGCGATCTGACGCGGGCGAACACGCGGCGGGTGGTTTTGCGCGAATTGGGGGCCGGGTTTCTGAACGGGCTGGGCCTTGCGATCATTCTGGGGCTGGCGGGGGCTTTGATCTTTGGCTCGCCCCTGCTTGGGGCCGTGCTGGCGGGCGCGATGATCGTGAACCAGATCGTGGCGGCCTTGGGCGGGGTTCTGGTGCCCCTGACGCTCGACAGGCTGGGGCTGGACCCGGCGCTGGCTTCGGGGACATTTGTCACGACATTGACCGATGTTATGGGCTTCTTTGCCTTTCTGGGGCTGGCAACGGTGTTCCTGATATGACCTTGGACGAGATCAAAAAAGCCGCCCGCAAAGACGCCATGGCGCGGCGGGCGCAGGCTTTCGCGGCGGGGCAGGGGCAGGCGGCGGAAATTCTGGCCGATTTTCTGGAACGCCATCCGGGCAAGGCTCTGTCCGGCTATATGCCGATGCGGACCGAGATTGACCCGCTGCCCGCCATGGCCGCGCATGACGGGCCGGTGGGCGTGCCCGTGATCACGGCGCAGGCGACGCCGCTGCGTTTCCGCGAATGGTCGCCCGGTTGCGCGCTGGAGGACGGGCCGTTTGGGGCCAAGGTTCCGGCCGAGGGCGCATGGATCGAACCCGACATCCTGATCGTGCCGCTGCTGGGCTTTGACGCCCGCGGCTATCGGCTGGGCTATGGCGGCGGTTTCTATGACCGGACATTGGAACTGCTGCGGGCCAAGGGGCCAAGAATCGCCGTGGGTTTTGCCTTTGCCGCGCAGGAAATGGACGAAGTCCCGATTGACGGTTTTGATCAGCGGCTGGATTATCTGGTGACGGAAAAGGGCATCATCCATTTCCGCTGAAAAGGGGGCGTCATGCTGTTTCGGGCTTTGCTGCTGGGTCTGGCGTTTTTACCCTCAATCACCTTGGCCCAGACCGATTGCAGCCGCTTGGGCCGTGACCCCATCGAGATGGTTCTGTTCGAAAGCCATGCCGCCATCGCGATCATGGACCGAAAGGCCGAAGTCCTGACCTATCGCGAGGCAATCCCCGGCAGCGATCTTCTGGCGGATACAACGGTTCATGCGGCGAATTTTCCGTTGCGGTTCCGCTGGGGCGATCAAGAGCGGATCATGACTTGGGAAGGGCCGCTGCCTGGCTTGGCAGATCTGACGGCGGGCAACAGCTTTCGCGCGACGGCCCAGATTGCGGAAAACGGCAAAGCCGCCGGAACCATGACGGTCACGGTTCAGGTGGTGGGTCCGACCGAGATCGCGATCCGGGATTGCACCTATCCTGTCGTGGAAATGCAGGTGACGCATGAAACCGATTCTGGGCCGGGGCCGGTTGTCGTGCGGAAGTGGCTCCACCTGCCTTCGCTGATTGTTCTGGGCTCGGACGTTCAGCAGAATGGCAAGACTACAGAAAACCGGGTAAGCCAGATTCTTTACAAGGCCAACTGAACCCGCCGCCGCAGGATTGAAATGACCGACCTTTTGCACCAGACCCTTGCCGCCGCTTCCAAAGACCAGCCGACGACCACCACGGACGGCACCTATCTTGAACGCCATCCGCATGGGCTTCGCGAACGCCGTGCCCAGACCATCACCGATGATCGGGGCAGCCTGTTTGAAATCTGGAACAAGCAATGGGCCTTTGACGATCAGCCGATGGAGCAGGTCTATATCACCACCCTGCGCCCGAATGTGGTGAAAGGGTGGAGCCTGCATAAAACGCATGAGGATCGCTATTTCATCGTCAAGGGCACCATGCAGGTGGTGCTTTACGATGTGCGCCCCGACAGCCCGACGCGCGGCCATCTGTTCAAGCTGACGCTCTCCGATCAGGCGCGGCGGCTGATCACCATCCCGACTTTTGTCTGGCATGCTGATTATAACGTGGGTCAGGACGAATGCCTTTTGATCAACATGCCAACCAAGATCTACAATTATGCCGACCCTGACAAATGGCGCTTGCCCATCGACACCGACCTGATCCCCCATCAATTCCCCGGCGCGCGGGGCTATTGATGGACCTGCTGGAACGCACATTGGCCGCGGCCAGCAAGGATCAACGCACCACCGATGACAAGGGCACGCTGCTGGCGGGCCTGCCGCAGGGCGGCACTTTGCGCGCCTCACCCCCGATCACCGACGACCGCGGCAGTTTGTTTGAAGTGTTCAACGAGGTTTGGCCGGGGCAGGGCGGCAACCCCGTTCGGCAGGCCTATGTGACGACCATGCGCCCCGGCGTGGTCAAGGGCTGGGGCCTGCACAAGCGGCACGGTGACCGCTATTTCCTGCTGACGGGCACCATTCAGTTCCTGATGTATGACGTCCGCCCCGACAGCCCCACCTTGGGTCATCTGTTCAAGGTGACGGTGTCCGAGGCGAACCGCCAATTCCTGACCATCCCGCCCTTTGTCTGGCATGCCGATCACAATGTTGGGGATACGGAGGCGCTGCTGTTGTCGATGCCGACCGAACCCTATGACTATGCCGATCCCGACAAATGGCGGCTGCCCTTGGACACGCCCCTGATCCCCCACAAATTTCCGGGGGCGCGGGGCTATTGACCAAGTTTTCGATCCTTCTGCCGACCCACAACCGCCCCGAGGTGCTGCATCTGGCGATCCGCTCGGTGCTGGCCCAGACGCGGGACGATTGGGAATTGCTGGTCGTGGGCGACGGCTGCACCGACAACACCGGCGCCGTGGTGCAGGGCTTTGGCGATGCCCGCATCCGCTGGTTTGACCTGCCCAAAGGGCCGGGCTTTGGCTATGCCAACCGCAACATCGCACTGCGGCAGGCCAAAGGCGAATTGGTCGCCTTTCTGGGCCATGACAACCTGTATTTCCCCGACCATCTGGAAAAGATGGGCGCGGCCTTTGCCCGACCCAAGGTGCAGTTCGCCGTCTCTCGCCCGTTGTTCATCGATGACGATGGCACCGTCCTGCCCTTTTTCGCCAATCTGAACATCCCCCCCGTTTTCCGCGAATTCATGGAGGTGCGGAATTTCGTGCCCGCAACCGCCGTGATGCACCGCCGCAGCGCCTTTGACCGGGTGGGCCTATGGCCCGAGCGCGCCGAAGGCTCTGGCGATTGGGATCTGTGGAAGCGTATCTTAGCCGATTGCGGGCGGCCCGGTCTTGCGATGGTCGACCAACCCACCTGCCTGCATTTCCGCGCCAATTGGCGGCGTGAAAACGGCTGGGGGCCGACCCCCGCGCGTTGGCTGCGGGCCGTGCGCGACTCCGATGGCTGGTGGCCCAAGGGGCTGAACCTTGACCTCGAAGGCACGGGCTTGCCGCAGGAAAAGGTCTGGTCCCTGTTGCAGGGGCCGTCTGCTGTCGGCCAAATTCGCGAGGCGGCGAACCGCCTGCGCGACCATCTGGCCTGGACGGCGGGGCTGGACCCCGCCTTCCGCTGATCAGTGAACGATGGTTTCCTGTTTCACGAACATGTTCGACCAAGCGCGATCAATCAGTTCCGGCGTCATTTGATAGGGGATGCCTTCAAATTCGCAGACCGCGATCATCTGGTCGATCAGATAGACCGGCTGATAGTTCGCATAGTTGTTGTTGATCGTCGGATATTTGTTCTTCATCAGATACAGCAAGGTCTGCTCGTCCAGCGGCATCTTGCGCTTGCGCGCGACCATGGCAAAAATCTTCAGGAAGTTTTCCTGGTTCGGCCCATCGATCTTGATCTTGAAGAAGATCCGCCGCAGGGCCGCGCCGTCAAAGATTTCGTTCGGGTGGAAGTTGGTGGAAAAGATCACCAGCGTGTCGAATGGCACGGTGAATTTCTCGCCCGATTGCAAGGCCAGAATATCGCGGCTTTCTTCCAAAGGCACGATCCAGCGGTTGACGATCTTTTGCGGCGGTTCCTGCTGACGGCCCAAGTCGTCGATGATGAAGATGCCGCCGTTGGATTTCATCTGCAACGGGGCCTGATAGGTCCTGGCCACCGGGTTGTAGGTCAAATCCAGCATGTCCAGCGACAATTCACCGCCCGTGATCACCGAAGGCCGGTCGCAATAGACATAGCGGTTGTCAAACCGGTTCGACGTGCGGCGCAGCGAATTCGGATCGTCCGTCGCCGCTTCGGCCTTGGAGTGCACGATCGGATCATAGACGCTGATGACGATGCCACCATATTCGATGGCGCGGGGAACATAAATCTTACCGCCAACCGAAGCGATGATACCGTTCGAGATCGAGGATTTCCCGTTGCCGGGCGGACCATACATCAGGATCGAACGTCCTGCGGTCACGGCCGGACCAAGATTGCCGATCAGATCATCGGGAAGGATCAGATGCCCCATGCCCGACAACAATTGTTCGCGCGACAATTTGATGTTGCGGATCGACTGTTTGGTGATCTGGACCTTATAGGCCTCCAGCGGCACAGGCATGGCGCCATAATATTCTGACTGCGACAGCGCATCCATCGCCCGGTTCTTGCCGGCCTCGGTCAGCTGATAGCCCATTTCATTGCCCGAGGTGGCGTGCAGGGTCCCCGTCGCCTCAACCAAGCGTTGCTGGCGGGCCATATCAACCAGTTCCTGCACCAAGGGCACCGGCAGGCAGACCACTTTGCTGATGTCGGTGACAAAGGACAGGTTCATACGGAACATGGATTTAAGCAGGATGTCCCGCATCATCACCGTGCCCAGACCGACATCGGCCAAAGTGCGGGGCGAGGCTGGAGCCTCGACACCAGAGCTGGCGGGCGGAGTGGTTTCCATGTTCATCGCTTTGTCCCCGGCAATCCTAGCAGAATCAGTGCCCAATGGGGCACCGCGCAATATCTGTCGCTTTAACTGTGGAAAGTGGCAAGCAAATGGCGCGATTGTCTCAAACTGCCGCGCCAATTGTTCCCATAAGTGCCAGATAGATCACGAGCATCGCCGAAAGCGCCAGGCCAAAAGGGAAATATCGACCAGCACTCCACGATGCCCAATTCTCGGTCGCGCGGCGGATCGGGCCGATGCCCTTGGCGATGCGGTGCAGAATCAGGGCGCCGATCATGCAGGCCGCCACCAGAAACATGATGACCGCCACATCGCCACCCACGAAAAAAGGTGCCATCGCCGTGGCCAACTTGGCGTCGCCAGCGCCCACCATGCCGATACTGGACAAAACAAAACCGATGATCAGCGTAATGCCCAGAATGCCCAAGCCCCATAGATAGGCGTTCCAAGGCAACAGGAACGGCCCCGACGCAAGAAAAACCGCCGCCAAGGCCAGAACGGCCTTGTTCGGTATTTTCATCGTGGCCATGTCCGACCACGCCGCCCAGATTGCGATCGGCGTGGCCAAGGCCAAAGCGATCAGTGCCTGCGTTCCAACCAGCATCAGAGACCCGGATTTGCCGTTGTGATCGGTGCGGGGCCTGCCACAGCAGGTGCCGGGCCCAACGTCGCCGCTGGTGCGGGGACCGACGCCACTTCCGCGACTTGGGCGCTGTCACCGGCCTTCAGGGCTTCCAGACTACGGGCGGCCGCTTCGAAATGTTGCGGATGGGTATCCACCGCTTCTTCCATCAATTGCCGACCGACCGACAGGTCGCCTTGCTTCACGGCGGCCAAGGCCAGCGTGTAAAGCAGTTCGGCCCGTTCCTTTTGGGTCATAGAAACGACGGGCAGTTCGTATTTGCGCTGTGCCCCGCGCACCAAGACCAGGTTGTTCTTGGCCGTGAAAAGGGTCGAATCATGCGTCAATGCCTCGACAAACAACCGTTCTGCGCCGGGGAAATCGCCGCGTGTCAGCTTGGAGTAACCCCAATTGTTCAGAACGCCTGCCGGTTTGGTGGTCAGACCCGATGCAATTTCATAAAAGCTATCGGCCTTTTTCCAATCTTTCTTGCTATCCGCGACCATCGCCTCAAGCCGATAACGCTCATAGGTTTCGTGGGTCGGCGGAATTTGATTCAGTGTCTTTTCCGCGTCGTCCCAAGCATTGGTGCGAATCTGCGCATCGGCCAAAGCAACGCGATCTTCGCTGTTTGAACCCGAGGTGCCAACCACGTCTTTCCAGGCGGTCACGCCTTCGACGGGCTTTCCGGCCCGCACCAACGATTTTGCAAGGCCCCGCTTCAAGTCGATCCGGCCCGGATTCTCGGCCAGCGTCTTGCGGAAATAGGTAACCGATTCATTCGGGTCACCCACCGTCAGCATGATGTCAGAAAGGTTGCTTTCATCGATGACGTTCACGCTTTTCAACGCACGCTCGACATCTTCGTCCTTTTTTTCGGCCCCGCATGCGGCCAAAAAAGCCGTGCCCGAAAGGCACAGGATAGTCATCACCGGGTGGCGCATTTTCGCGTCCTCTGCTGCTCGGCCGGTGCTTACAACGAGTTAAGGGTTTCTTCTTGCTGACCCTCTGTCCCGTTGATCAAATCATACAACACCGGCGCATCCTCTGAGGCATCATAGTCAGAAGCTTTCGGTCCGGCGATAGCCCTATTCAAATTTTCTCGGATAGAGTCCGTTTCGCCACTATCCTGCGCGTAAGCTTGCTCAAAAAGCTCCTTCGCCTCGGCCACTTCGCCCTGCTCCATCAGCACCACCCCCAAGTTGTTCAGGGCGGGGACGTATGAGGCATCCAATTCAATGGCCCGTCTTAGCAACTGCTCGGCTTGCCCCAAGCGGCCAAGACGCATGTTCGCCGAACCGATCGAAGCCATGACATCCACCGTCATGCCTTTTTCGCTGGCGGCCCGATAATAGGATTTCAGCGCAAGCTCGTACTCACCCGCTTCCATCAGGCGGTGGCCGACCAATAGGCCGTCTTCGGAATGTCCGCGCGGATTGACAGCGCCAACAAGACCCGGGCCGCCCGTCGCATTGCAGGCGGCCAAGATCAGGCAAAGGCTGATGATTTGGAAACAACGCATAGCGTTGATCTATCAGAGTGCGTTGACCTCTGCCAGTGTGGCACCAATGCCCACAATCGACGGTCCGATCAGGATGATCAGCAGCGGCGGCACGGTGAACAGCATGGTTCCCAAAGTCAGCTTCGTAGGCAGTTTGTTGGCCTTTTCTTCGGCGCGCATGATGCGTTTGTCGCGCATTTCGGCCGAATAGACACGAAGAGCTTCGGCCACCGATGTCCCGAACGTGGCGGACTGAATCAGCGTTGTCACGAAAGACGCCACATCCGGCACGCCCACGCGTTCCGCCATGTCGCGCAGAACCGTCGTGCGCTCTTTCCCGGCCTTGACCTCGTTTGCCACTAGGTCAAATTCCTCGGCCAAGGCTGGATAGCCCAGTCGCATTTCGCGCGCCACCCGGTTGATGGATTGATCCAGCGATTGGCCGGCCTCGACACAGACCAGCATCAGGTCCAGCGCATCCGGAAAGCCTGCAATGATCTCCTGCTTGCGGGTCTCCACGCGGCGGGTCACCCAGTAAATTGGCAGATAGTAGCCAATTCCGGCTGGCAGAATGGCCGTGAAAATCATGCTTTGCGTCGTCAGCGGCACATCGCTGATCGATGCTTTGTAAAGCGTGTAGATCATCCCGATGATCAGAAAGCCGATGCCCAGCACCAGTTTCGACAGGTGGAACAACCGCACAGCACCCTTGCCAGGATAACCTGCGCGCAACATCTGCATCCGCGCACTGCTCATCTCGGCCGCCGATTTCGGCTCAAGGAAGCTGGCGAATTTCTCTAGCTTGTCGATGCGGCTGCCCGCGCGCAGGCTACGGCCTTTGTCCTTGCCCGCATTCTGCGCGGCCAGAGCCTTCAGCTTGTCAAAAGGTTCGGCGCGCTTCTTCAGCAAAATCGGCAAGGTGATCAGGATCAGCAGCAGGCCAAGGCCGCCAACCAAGATCAGCGGCCCCATCGGGCCCATGGAATCAACGATAGCGGTGTTCAGCGATTCGAACATGATGGGCCCCTCAGACCTTAATATTGGTCATGATTTTCATGTAGATGATGTTGATGACCAGCAAGGCCCCCACCACCAGCGCCGCCGGAATGAAAGTCGACGTTTCGCGCACTTCGTCATAATAGTCCGGTTTGATCATGATGATCATAACCAGTGCCAGGATTGGGAAACCTGAAAGGAACATCCCTGACCACTTCGCCTCGGCGGTGATGGCGGCCACCCGGCGGAACAGACGGAACCGCGCCCGGATCACCTTGGAAAGCCCTTCCAGAATCTCGGCCAGGTTCCCCCCCGAAGTTTGCTGGATGTTCACGGCCACGGCAAGGAACCGCAAATCCTGGCTGTCCATGCGTTCGGCAAAGGCCTTGAGGCTTTCCGAAATTTCGCGACCATAGGCCGCCTCGTCCGCGATGATACCAAATTCCGTTCCCAAGGGATCTGGCACCTCTTTCGACACGATCTGCACGGCGGTCGAGAACGGGTGGCCCACGCGCAAGCTGCGGACCATCAGTTCCACAGCGTCGGGCAATTGTTCATCAATCAGCGTCATGCGCTTTTTGGCTTTGCGGGCAACCCAGAAATAGACACCGCCCACCCCCATGCCAACGGCAACCAGCGCCCGGATCGCGACATCGGCGCTTGTCAGGGCCGTCAAGGCCAGAAAGGCAAAGACCGTAACAAGACCCATGATCCCCATCAGCGCCTTTGGCGTAAAGGCGATGTTGGCCTTTTGTGCCTTATCGGCCAGAATCGAATACAGCGGAATCCCGCGCGAATTCAGGTGCTGGCTCATCTCTTTGCGGAGTTGTTCCAGAACCTGTTCACGGTTGCCGTTCTTTTCCAGCAGTTGCAGGCGACGGCTGACACGGTTGTTCAGGCTGATCGACTTGCCAAAGACGGTCAGATAGACACCTTCGACCAGCACGATGACGGCGACGAAGATCAGGATATAGATAATGGGTGCGGCGCTGAGTTGCATCGAGTTATGGCCTTAGGCAATCGGTTCATAGATCGAGGCCGGCAGATCAAAGCCCCATTGGCGGAAACGGTCGGAATAGTGCGAACGCACCCCCGTCGCGTTGAAGCGGCCGATGATCTTGCCATCGGGGGCAAGGCCCAGCCGTTCGTAGCGGAAGATTTCCTGCATCGAGATCACTTCGCCTTCCATCCCGGTGATTTCCGTGATCGACACCATCCGCCGCGAACCGTCTTGCAGACGGCTGGCCTGCACGATCAGGTTCACAGCCGATGCGATCTGCGACCGCACCGCCTTCAGCGGCATTTCGATCCCGGCCATCGCCACCATGTTTTCCAGACGGCTGATGCCGTCCCGCGGGTTGTTGGCGTGGATCGTCGTCATCGACCCGTCGTGGCCCGTGTTCATGGCCTGCAACATGTCGATCACCTCTTCACCCCGGGTTTCCCCCACGATGATCCGATCAGGCCGCATCCGCAGTGCGTTGCGCAAGCAATCCCGCTGCGTCACCGCCCCCTTGCCTTCGACGTTCGGCGGACGGCTTTCCATCCGGCCCACATGCACCTGTTGCAGCTGAAGTTCGGCGGTATCTTCGATCGTCAAGACGCGTTCGTGGTTGTCAATGAACGACGACAAGGCGTTCAGCGTCGTCGTTTTCCCCGAACCTGTCCCGCCCGACACGATGATGTTCAACCGGCAGGACACAGCCGCTTGAATATAGGCCGCCATTTCCTCGGTAAAGGCCCCGAACTTGACCAGATCGCCAATGCCCAGCTTGTCCTTTTTGAATTTCCGGATCGACACCAGCGACCCGTCCACCGCGATTGGCGGCACCATGCAGTTGAAACGCGAACCATCCTGCAAACGGGCGTCGCAATAGGGGTTTGATTCATCGACCCGACGACCCACCGCCGACACGATCTTGTCGATAATCCGCAAAAGGTGACGTTCGTCCTTGAACGTAACGTTGGTCAACTCCAGCTTACCAGCCCGTTCCACAAAAATGCGCTGCGGACCGTTTACCAGAATATCGTTGATCGTTTCATCTTTCAGCAAGGGCTCCAGCGGCCCCAGACCCATAACCTCGTCATACAGTTCTTGGTTCAGGGTGACGCGGTCTTCTTTGTTCAGGGCGACCGACATTTCATCCAGCGCTTCGGAAGCGATGGATGAAATCTCAAGCTTCAGGTCGCTTTCGCTGGCATGTTCCAATGCGCTGAGGTTCAGGTTCTCAAGCAGACGCTTGTGCAACTCGACCTTCAACTCTTGCAGACGATCCCGCCGCTTTTTGTCCTTATCCGCGTTCTGCGACTCTGCGCTGACCCGCTGCGGTGCCACGGGCTTGGACGGGGCTGGCGCAGGGGCGCGCTGTGCAGGGGCCGTTGCGGCCGGTGCTGTCGGGCGCGGTTGGCCGGGCAACGCGACGCCCACGCCGCCTGCGGGCTTCGTTCCATCTGGTTTCTTGAACTTTGAAAACATCGCTTATCCCCCAAAAAGCCGAAATCAGGTCCGGCGACCTGTTTCTGTCGCCTTGTTCAGATCGAACAGCGACTTGGCGAGTTTCTGAATTTCCTTGCGCAGCGGGTTCTTGTTGGCGTGATCCGCCAAGGTCTGACCGTGATCATTGGCCTGCGTCACAATGGCCGTTCCATCCGGCAATTGAACCTCAAGGTCGATATCAAGGCTTTCCGCCATGCGCTTGACACGGCTTTTCGCTGTCAGATCGGTGAATTTCGGCGCCCTGTTCAGGATGTAGCGCAGCTTTTCATGCGGCAATCCTTCGGATTTCAGGGCACGCACCAACCGCAGAATATTCTGCGCCGAACGCAGGTCCAACTCCATCAGCGCGAAATAGACATGCGCCCGCGTCAGAACCGTTTCCGTCCAAGACACCACCGTCGAAGGCATGTCGATGACCACGAAATCAAAATTCGCGGTCGCCATGTCCAAAAGGCGACCAATGTCTTCGCCAGTCACAATGTCCAGCGGCAACATATCGGTCGGAGCGGTAAAGACTTGCAACTTTTCATTATAGGGCTGCATCGCCAGCATGAACGTGTCCAGATCGGCGCGACCAAGATCGGTCAGAACCTCATAGACCGTCTCCTTGCGGGTAAGGTCGAGATAGGTGGAAATCGCGCCATACTGAAAGTCGAGGTCGATGAGGCAGACCTTCGGTGCATTGCGATCCACCGTCGCCAGTTCCCATGCCAAGTTTACGGCAAAGGTCGAGGCCCCGACACCGCCGGCAAGGCCGTGTACCGGTAGAATGACCCCGTTGCGGTCGCCCTTGCCCTTAAAGCCTGGGGCGCGGGGGGCGTCGGAATCATCGCCATAAGACATCCCAGGGGCTGGAACCCCGCGGCGGATGCGTTCAATCGAATCATGCAGGGCCCCGTCGGGCAGGGGGTAGGGCACAAAGTCATCCGCTCCCAAGCGCAGCAATTGATGCAGCGCCGAAGGGGTCACTTCATTGGCGATCAGCATCACCTTGATCCCGTTGGCCTTGGCGGTCTTGATGATCTCGCCAACACGGCCCAGATCTGTTTCGTCCTCGCTGTCCACAGCGATGACCACAAACTCCAGATGCGCAGCGTCCGGCTGATCAAAAAAGGCCAGCGCGTCATCAAAAGACAAATCGCCCCAGCTTTCGCCCAGCTCGATCTCCATATCCTCGATCAAAAGATCGAAGTTCTGCACATCGCGAGAGATCGTGCAGGCGAGGATCGGCGTCGGATCCGGCTGTAGATTGGCCATGGTCGTCATACCCTTCCGTCCTTTATATTCGGCGCAACAACACTGAACCCGCTGCCCTTTTAGGGCAAGTGGATTGTCACAAGTAACGCCAAGGTGAGCCGAGTCGGCATCACCACCCCCAATGCTCTGAAGCTTGCCGCCAATGTTGGCAGGATTGGGGCTAAAAGCGTGACAGAGTTAGATTTTTTCGAATTCAGAAACAAAAGGGGCGCGCTTGTGGCGCGCCCCTTTCGAAACCTGTCAGCAAGATCACTGGCTTGGATCGACTTGGGTCTGAACATCCGTGTTTTCCGGATGAAGACGTTCGGCCAGAACCAGATATTCCCGCATGATCACTTGCGCATACTTGCCGTTCAACACCATTGGGTGATTTTCGACAAAGCCCGAAACCTCGGTCACCGTGCGGCGATTCTGGGTTTCTGGGTTTGGCGTTGCAATCACCGGCCGGGTTTCGCCATAGGACACCAAAGCTTTCAGGCGAGAACGGCTGATCCCTTTGGTTTCCAGATAGCTGACCACAACCTCGGCCCGCTTCTTGCCCAGCGCATAGTTGTAGGCATTCGACCCAACCAGATCGGTATGTCCATAGACGCTGAACCGCAGTTCCGGGAATTGCCGGATCCAGTTCGCTTGCTGGTTCAGCGCCGCCATTGCTGCCGGACTTAGAACCGCACTGTTGAACTCGAACGTGATCGTCGAAGGCACCTCGGCAGCAAAACGACCGCCCAAGGCCTGCATATAGGTGATCTCGCCCGATTGCAGCAGGACGTTGTTCATCGTCGAGTTGCCGAACTGACCCTTGTCAACCTGCATACCCGCTTCTTGCGTGAAAGAGGTTTGGCAAGCCGACAGCCCAAGGACCGAGGCGCCGATCAGGAGATAATTCAGGTGCTTTTGCATCATCTCACTCCATCACATAGCCGTAGGAGCCCGAAAAGTCTTGGCGGGCCACTTCGCCGGCTTCCTTGGTTGTCACCGCTGGCGTCGAACCCAGCAGGAACAGTTCTTTCTCGGTCGGGATACGAACCCGATCGGTCGGCAGCGCCAGCGCTTCGCCACGGGTCGGTGTCACCAGATGCGGCGTCACGATGATGACCAGTTCCGATTGCTCGCGTTTATAGTCCGTGCTGCGGAACAGGGCGCCCAGAACCGGAACATCGCCTAGCCATGGAACCTGACCCGTCAGATCGCGGAAGTCGTCTTGCAGCAAACCAGCAATCGCAAAGCTTTCACCATCCCGCATTTCCACCGTGGTCGATGTCTCGCGCCGTTTAAAGGCGTTGACGTCCAAGCCGTTGGTGCTGACCGTCGTCGTCGTGTCGATCGAGGACACGGCCGCGTTGATGGTCAGGTTGATGATGTCCCCATCGACCACCACAGGTGTAAAGTTCAACTCCACACCAAAAGGCTTGTATTCGATGGTGATCGTGCCGTCGGACCCTGCCACCGGGATCGGATATTCGCCACCCGCCAGGAACTTGGCTTCTTGTCCGGAAAGTGCCGTCAGGTTCGGTTCGGCCAGTGTCCGCACCATGCCCTTGTTCTCGAACGCTTCCAGCAGAACTTCGAAAGCCAAGGCTCCCGCAGTACCCGCCAGGTTCATGTGTCCCAGCGTGCCTTCGCGCAGCAGCAGCCCATCTTCGGCCACATCGCGGCCATCGGGCTGAATAAACGTGCCCGAACCACCCGAGCCCCGCGGTCCAACACCCGAAAGCGAGGACGACAGGCCTTTGGCCACCGAACGCTGCATTTCGGCAAAGCGCACTTTCAGCATCACTTGCTGGGTGCCACCGACCGACATCAGGTTCGAAACCCGTTCCGGCGCATAACGCTCGGCCAGATCCAGCGCCCGATCCAGTTTCGCCGTCGAAGACACGGTCCCCGACAGAACGATCCCGTCATTGGCGGTCCGAACCTCGATCGCCTCACCCGGCAGAATCTGCCGCAGACGCTCTTTGAACTCGGCCACGTCGGGCGCAACCTGCACCTCGACGTTGGAGATCAGCTTGCCATCCGGACCCAGCAGCGTCAGCGTCGTCCGCCCAGGGGCTTTGCCCAGAACATAGATCGTCTTATCGCTCAGCGTCGAGATGTCGGCGATCCCCGGGTTGGCGATCGAAACTTCGCCAAATGGTGAATCACTTTCCAAAACAACGGCCCGGTTCATCGGGACGTTGAGGGCGCTTGTCGGGGCGCCTTCCATAATGCGCAGCGTTTGTGCTGCTACTTCCGTCATTGCCGTGGTCGAGAGGGCAAGCCCCAGCAACCCGGCCGTCCAGTATTTCCGCATGCTCATGTGACCTGCCTTTCCGATCACGCCTCTTCCTGGGTCTATGTCGCCCATTCTTGAAGGCACCATGGCCTACATGATTATTTATTGCAAGAATCAATTGGTTGGAGCGCGTCGTTCGTGTGGATAACCTGCAACAGGGGGACGCCGCCGCAACTTCAAATCACAATCTATGGAGGGCATTGAAAAACGCGGCCCCAGATAAGGTGGCCGCGTTTTCCTGTTGTTTGTCAGAATCGAACCCGAAAAATCAGGGAATAAGCGGCTGGCGTGTCGCGCAGTCGATTGGCGTTTCCACCACTTCGGTGCCCTTACGCTCGCGGGTGGTGCAGACCTCTTCCGCGACGACAGGCGCCGCCTCGATGACCGGGGCTTCGACGATACCCAGCATCGTCTCGGTGGTGGTGATGATTGGGGCGTCAGGTGCTTGGGCATCGGTTCCGGCCAGCGACAAACGCAAAGAGCCCGTGTTCTGTGCCTGCGCCAGAACCGCGACCTGATCCGACGTGACCTCGACGGTGACGGTCCGCGCGACGGTGGCCTGTACGGCATCGGTGTTCGAGCTTTGGTCCACCGCGATGACGCGCAGTTGGAACAGGATGGATTGGGTAATGGACTTGCCCTCGCTGCCGACGGTCCCCGACCAGAACACATCGACGCGATCATCCGGCTTGATAAAGCCCGAGACGCCCGAAATGGCATCGACCTCGATCGTGAAAGCCCGCATGCCCGGGCTCAACCGCAAGCCTGGAGCTTGGCCCGGTTCAGTCACTTTGACCGCCGTCAAAGCCTCAAACTTCTCAAGCTGGCGTTGGATATATCGGGGCTTCGCGTCTTTGGGAAACAGGGCATCCACTTCGATGAACACCCCGTCCGGCAAAAAGGCTTTTTGCAGATAGATTTTCTGCACGTCTTCCGGCTTCAGTTCTTCACCAAATTTAAGTGGCTTGGTGATCGCCAAGACCTCAACCAACTCACCGACCTTCGCCCGCTCCGAGGCGAGGTTCTGCACCTCGGCCTGAGTCTGATTAAGATAGCCCTGCACCATATAAACAGCAAAGCCAGCAAGGGCGACGCCCAAGACCAAGACCAGACCAAAAACAGATCTCATTCCTTCACCCTTCTGAAGTGCAGTCCCACTTCTGAGGGCTGCGAAGAATTAGCTTCCAGGCGTGATGGTTCCCAACTGACTGGCGATGTCGTCACCCACGTTCGTGGTCGGCCCCGCCAAGGTCGTCAAAACCAGCATCCCAAGCGCGACTATTGCCGCAGTCAACACGACCCAGTCAACCGTTACTGCACCATCCTCATCGGAAATATACGCCTTCAGCGACATGAGCTGCTATCCTTTGCATCTGGCCGTGACTTCCCACCTGATGCGCAGCGTCGTTCTGAATTCTGGCGTGATTGCGGCGACGCGATGGCGGCGCAGAAACATTTGGGTCCGTACCGGGCGCAACCAATCTGAAATAAGAAAACCGTGCAGCGACGCTGCACGGTTCAAATTCAAGCAACTGCCTGAAAATCAGGGGCAGGTGACGCCAACGCAGGTATCTTCGACAGCGGTCGAGATGTTGTTGCTCAGCGTGGTGATGCCCGGACGGACGGCTTGGATGACCAGCAGGCCCAGGCCCACGATCGCCGCGGTCAGCACGACCCAGTCAACGGTCACAGCACCGGATTCGTCTTTTGCGAAGTTTTTCAGAAGGTTCAGCATGATAGTCCCTTTCCCAGGATTTAAAAATCAGTGTCAGCAGTCACCTTGGGGATGATCGCCTTGGCCTCTGTTCCAAGACTGTCCCTGTTGGCTTGGACTGATATAGCCTTTGAATCATGGCGGTAGTTGGGAAGGCAAGGCGAATTTGCAAAAAAATGCTTAACTTGGGGTTCTGAATGGGTAAATATTTGATATTTAATGATAAAGTGCAGCTGCAACGATTTAGGAATTGTAAACAATCCGGCACAAACTGTGGCTTTTGTGGTCAATTGGGGCAAACATGCCACGATGTTTGATCGAGAGACTGGTCGCGTGACTGATTCTCTGCCAAGATGATTCCAATGAAAACAAAAACATGAGGCAGCCGCGCATGCGGTTTCAGGCAGGAATGACACTCGCCACAGCGCTGCTGTTGGCGGGCTCGGTGTCGCAGGCGCAGGTCTTGATGGGGCAGGAGGACTTTACCTTCCGGTCGGTCAAGCCGCCTGTCGGTGGGGCAAAAGTAAAACGGATCACCGTCCAGATTGATCCGGAAGAACAGGCAAGGCGCTTGGCACCGCCAAAGAAAACAGAGCCAGAACAACCTGTTGAGGTTGCGGCCAGTGGGGCGACGCCCACGCCGGGCCAAGGTGCTGATCTGTCGAATGGCGGGGTCAGTCCGCTTGCCCCCGGATCGGACGACGTGAGCTCAACCTATGCCTGGTTCTGGGATGAAATTCCGACCTCGATCACGGCCCGGCAAGGCCGGTTTGTCGCTGCGCTGGCGATTCTTTCCAAAGGACCAAGTGGCGAATCAGTCAAAGCCCCACGGATGCAGCACATGCAAGACATCGCCGCCTTGTATGGAACCGACATCCTGAAAGCCACCATTGGGACCGAGGTTTCACCAGCCCTCGTTTTGGCCGTGATCGGCATCGAAAGCGCAGGTAACCCCGAGGCTGTCAGCCATGCCGGGGCCGAGGGGTTGATGCAGCTGATCCCCGCCACCGCCGAACGCTTTGGCGTCACCGACTCCAAGGATCCGGTGCAGAACATCAAGGGTGGCGTCGCCTACCTGGATTGGCTGATGAAACGCTTTGACCGCGATCCTCTGATGGTTCTGGCCGCCTACAATTCGGGCGAGGGGGCGGTCGAATCTAACGCCGGCGTGCCCCCCTATGCCGAAACGCGCGACTATGTGCCAAAGGTGCTGGCCGCCTGGCAGGTGGCGCAGGGCCTGTGCCTGACCCCACCAGAATTGGTCAGCGATCCCTGCGTCTTTAAAGTGATGACAACGACCACCGCCTCAAACTGACGGCCGCCTCAAACGGAAAACACATCCGCCCATTCAGGATGCTTTTTCCGCTGGGCGTTCACAAAGGGGCAAAGCGGCATGATCTTGAACCCCTCGCGCCTAGCATCGGCGATCATCGCCTCTACCAAGGCCAGCCCCGCCCCCGTGCCGCGAAAGGCCTCGGGCACGCCGGTATGGTCCGCGATGATCAGCGTTGGAGTCGTGATCGAATAGGTCAGCTCCGCCACCGCCCCATCCTTGCGGATCACATAGCGGCCCTTGGTCTCGCCCTGTTCGCGGATGACCTGATGTTCAGACAATCGTCGCCTCCGTCGCCGCGCGCAGTTCCGCCTCGGTCACGCCCTCGGCCATTTCCACGATCTTCAGCCCACCGGGCACCACATCCAGCACCCCCAGATTGGTGATGATCCGGTTGACTACGGCCTTGCCCGTCAGGGGCAGTGTGCAGGCCTTCAGCACCTTTGACTCGCCATGTTTCGACGTGTGGTCCATCACGACCACCACGCGCCCCACACCGGCCACAAGATCCATCGCCCCACCCATGCCCTTGACCAGCTTGCCGGGGATCATCCAGTTCGCCAGATCACCGTTTTCCGCCACTTCCATCGCGCCCAGGATCGCCATCGCAATCTTGCCCCCCCGGATCATCGCAAAGCTTTGCGCCGAATCGAAAAAGGCCGTCTGCGGCAGTTCGGTGATCGTCTGCTTGCCCGCATTGATCAGATCGGCGTCCTCTTCCCCTTCAAACGGGAAGGGCCCCATCCCCAACATGCCGTTTTCCGATTGCAGGGTCACATTCACCCCTGCCGGAATGTAATTCGCCACCAAGGTCGGGATGCCGATGCCAAGGTTCACATAAGTCCCGTCCTGCAATTCCTGCGCTGCACGGGCCGCAATCTGGTTTCTGTCCCACATGGCCTAACCCCTTTGCCGAACGGTGCGCTGTTCGATGCGCTTTTCATGCGTCCCTAGGATGATCCGATGCACATAGATGCCCGGCAGGTGGATATGGTCCGGGTCCAGTGTGCCCAGCGGCACAATCTCTTCCACCTCCACCACGCAGACCTTGCCGCAGGTCGCCGCAGGCGGGTTAAAGTTCCGCGCCGTCTTGCGGAAGATCAGGTTGCCTGACGGGTCGGCCTTCCACGCCTTCACAATCGAAAGGTCGGCCACGATGCCCCTTTCCAGAATATAGGTCTTGCCGTCGAAATCCTTGTGATCCTTACCCTCGGCAATCACCGTCCCCACGCCCGTCCGCGTATAGAAGCCCGGAATCCCAGCCCCACCGGCCCGCATCCGCTCGGCCAGCGTGCCTTGCGGGTTGAACTCCAGCTCCAGCTCTCCGCTCAGATACTGCCGCATGAATTCGGCATTCTCGCCCACATAAGAGCTGATCATCTTTTTGATTTGACGGCTTTCCAGCAGCACGCCCAGCCCGAACCCATCGACCCCCGCGTTGTTCGACGCCACGGTCAGATCCTTGACCCCTGCCGCCCGCAACCCTGCGATCAGCAGTTCCGGGATGCCACAAAGACCAAAGCCGCCCGCCGCAATCGTCATGCCGTCAAACAGCAGACCGTCCAGCGCCGCCTTGGCATCGGGATAGATTTTCTTCATGCGGGCCTCCACCTTGCCAGCCGATATTGGCCAGCGCGGCGGTGCAGAGTCAATTGCCGCCTTGCAGCATCGCACGCCCTTTACCCCGCCACGCCACCCGCTATGCTGGCCGCGCCCGCCCGCGTGGTGGAATGGTAGACACATGAGACTTAAAATCTCCCGGCCGCAAGGCCGTGCCGGTTCGAGTCCGGCCGCGGGCACCAAGTTAAAGTCATAGCGGGATTTCCCTCTCGGCCACGCCTTCACAACCTTAAGCTTTTCCGCCTACACTGTTTTGCAGCTTCCGCCGCATAGGGTTTCCATGGCCGCGCAGAATAAGCGCATTTTGTGCTTCATCGACGAATGCGGGACCGCCGGGCAAGACGGCTTTGCGCTGGGATGTGTGATGGTTTGGGCGCGCGAATGCGGTCGGGCAGACAAGGCGCTGAGCGATTTGTTGGAACCGAATGCCAACGAACTGCATGCGACGAACCTGAGCAAAGACTATCTGCAAAGTCTTTTGGGGCGCTATGTTCAGACTGACAGACCGCAGGGCATGATCCTGCTGAACCGTCTGGGCACAGTCCAAACGGGATCGGCAGCCGCGATTTATGCAGGAAATGTGATTGAAACCGTCAAGGTGGCTGTTGGGCAATTTCGTAAGCTGCACAAGATCCAAGGCCAAGGCCTTGGAAATGTCGAACTGATATTGGATCAGAACCACCACAACATCAGCCCCGAGTTTCGACAGATATTGGAAGCAGCCTGTAAGAACGACGGTCGTTTCAGGGCGGTGAACCACATCAGTCAGATCGACTCGGCGGCCTCGCGCATGTTGCAACTGGCCGATGTGGTCGCCTATGCGCGGATGTGGATTCACCGCAGCGAAGAAAATGCCATACGTTTGCATGAACGTTACGGTATTCAAATCCTCTGAAACAGAAAAACCGCCCGAGGGGCGGCTTTTAAGCGCGGCTTGCAACCGAACCTTTGGGGTTCGGGTCACCGCGGCGCGCACCCTGCACGCGGCATGGCGGGTCGCCAACAGGATCACTGTCAAAGATTATTTAGCACGGTGGAAGAAAGTTTTCAACAGTGCCCTGCGTACGCCGTAGTGGGCATGCGCAACAGCCCCCAAGTCTTTTTGTCGGGAAGCCATATCTGACCAAAACAATCAACTATATGATTTCTTTGGAAAAATTCCAATCACCCCTTGTGCCTGCCCGCCGAATCGCTTATCTCATCCTCAAGACAGCCAGCAAGCCTACTGGCCAGCCAGCGCTCCAGTGATAAGTTCTAGCCACCCCTTGCGGGTGGCTTTGTCATTTCCGAAACAGCGCCCGATATTCCCGTGGCGTCATGCCCCTCAAGGCTCGGAATTGGCGATTGAAATTCGCCATCGAGGTATAGCCCACATCCGCCGCCACATGCTGGATCGGCTGGTCGCTGCCCGACAAGCGCGCGCAGGCCTCGCCCACGCGCAGGCGGATCACATAATCGGTCACGCTGCTTTGCGTATGCTTGCGGAACAGACGATGCAGGCCCGACAGGCTTAACGCCGCGATTTCCGCCAACGCCTCCAGCCGCACCGGCTCGGCATAGGACAAGTGCAGGTGGGTCAGCACCCGGTCGATCCTCTGCCGGTTTTCGGGCGGAGCATGGGGCAGGGTGGGCGACAGGGGCACAGATTCGGCATGGGCCAGCCGGTCCAGAATGGCCAGCAGGCCCAGCAAGCGGGCCATCGGCGGCTGGGCATAGATGCTCTCATATTCTGCCGCCAACGCCTGCCCCAAGGCCGCATCAAAGGCCAGCCCGCCCTTGCCCCGTGCCAGCATCTGATTGATCGCCTGCCCCTCGACACTTCCCGCCAACAGCCCCTCCACCCATTCCTGCCGGAACCAGAAGACCAGCGCCACATGCGGCAGGGCAGGGGAGTCCTTTCCACGCGAGGCCCAAGTGTGCGGCAAATTCGGCCCCACCAGCACCAGATCCCCCGGCCCGTACTCCCCAACATGATCACCAATGAACCGCTGGCCGTGGGAATTCAGCGTCAGCGTCAGCTCCCATTCCGGGTGGTGGTGCCATTGAAAGGGAATCCCATCCGCCAACCGCCGGTTCAGCATCGCCCAGGATGCATCAGGCGGCAGGGTCAGATGTTCCAAATAGGCTTTCAAATGTACCTCATGCGACAAGATACGCCATAATAGTATGCATACTGGCCCCGCCAGCACAACACCAGCCGCACCACCACGCTAATCTGACCCCATCAGCCCAAGCGAGGCCAAGATGGAGAAAGCCCATGCAAACCGCCCTGATCCGCGACAGCCACCCCACCACCAGGGCCACCGTGCCCCTGAAAGACATCCAGAAAACCCTGCCCCTGCGGGTTCTGTCCCCCGCCGACTGGCAGCACTGGACGACCAAGGGCTATGTCATCGTCCGCCAAGCCGTGCCTGCGGCGAATGTCGAAAGGCTTGTCCAAACGCTTTGGGCTTTTGACGAGAAAGACCCGAAAAATCCCGACACCTGGTATGCCCCCCAGCGGCGCGATCATATCATGAAGGAATTGAACGGCACGGGGATGCTGGAAATCTACAATCACCAGCACCTTTGGGACAATCGCATGGAACAAAGGGTCTATGACACCTTTGTCGATATCTGGGATCGCACCGACCTTTGGGTCACCATCGACCGCGCCAACCTGAACCCACCGAAAAAGGTCAAAGGCAACCCCAATGGTTTCATCCATTGGGATGTCGATACCTCTATCCGCCCCCTGCCCATCGGTGTGCAGGCTGTCCTTTCCTTGCAGAAACAGGATGGCGACGTCGGTGGTTTCCAATGTGTCCCCTACCTATTCGAACATTTTGACGAATGGGTCAAAACGCAGCCGCATGACCGCGATCCGATGCACCCCGACATGACCGGCCTTGAAACCGTGAACATCGAAATGGAGCCGGGCGATCTGATGATCTTCAACTCGCTCTTGGCCCATGGCGTCCGTCCCAACCATTCCGATGGCCGTGTCCGCATGGCGCAATATGTGTCCATGCAACCCGCGGAATATGATGACGAAGAACAGCGGCAGGAGCGCATCCGCCTCTGGCGCGAACGCGATCACCCGAAACGCGACGCCTTTCCTGGCGATCCGCGCGAATGGGAAAAGCACAATGCTGAAACCGCGAAACTGACACCCTTGGGCGAAAGGCTGCTCGGCTTGCAGCGCTGGTAGGCAATTGGGCGGGGATGATCCCCGCCCATCCCCTCAGCTCAGGATCAGCGTATTGCCCTGTTGGCTTTGCTGAAGGTCGTTCACCTCGACGCTTTCCACATAGAGCGTGTTGGTGATCGATCCGTTCACCCGGATGCGCACCGTCGCCACATCGGTCGAGGTGTTGTAACTGATCAGGAATTTCACCGTATCGCCGCCCTGCGCCACAAAGCGGATTTCGTCGATATTGTCCTGAAACGCATCGATCGTGTCTTCGCCCTGATTGGCGCGGAACATGAAATCATCCGCCCCCGCCCCGCCGCTCAGCACGTCGTCGCCCACGCCCCCGTCCAATTGATCGTTGCCCTTGCCCCCGAACAGGAAATCATCGCCAGCCCCACCAACCAAAACGTCGGCACCCCCTTTTCCATAAAGGAGATCGTTCCCTCCCTTGCCGTTGATCGTGTCGGGTGATGCGCCGCCCGTTAGCGTGTCGGGGCCAGCGGTGCCAGGAATGCTGGCAAAGCTGGGAAGGGTTTGCAGCAAAGCGGTGTCGCGTGTTGTCGTGATGCTCATGATATGTCCTGTTCTACTAGGCCTTGTTACTTGAAACTCTGTCAGCATGTCCTGCCGTTCAGAATGCGACAAAAATGAAATCTTCAGCTAGGCTGATCTGGCTCTTGCTGACCCCCAACAAGGTGATTTCGATGTTCAGTGCCGCATTGCTGATCGTGCAACCGCCTGTGAAGTTTGTTTTGACGAAACTGCCCAGATTCGTGCCGCCCGGGGCTTCGATCACGATCTTGTCGACCCCATCTTGGAAATCCTGGATCGCGTCATGACCGTGATTCTTCCGATAGACAAAAAAGTCGGCGCCCTCGTTGCCATAGATCGCATCATCCCCGCCGCCAGCCATGATCCGGTCCGCGCCTGCCCCGCCCATGATGCTTTCGGCCGCACTGCCACCGTTGATCGTATCCCGTCCAAAGTCACCGAAAAGTTGATTGCCGCCCGCGCCCCCGAAAAGAATATCGTCACCCGCGCCGCCCGACAGAAGATCATTCCCCGCGCCACCGTAAAGCCGGTCATGCCCATCATAACCGTTCACCGTGTCTTGGCCCCCATCGCCCTTCAGCGTGTCTTGCCCCGCCGCACCATAGATCCTGTCATCGCCCGCTCCAGCAAAGACAAAGTTGTTGCCCTTTGCATTGCCTGTGACACCACCCAGACGAATTTCGTTGCTGCCGCCCAGCATGCTGCGCAACAGGGCAATGTCATCTTTCGTGCCAACGCTGTCGATCACGCTGTTCAACTGGGTGATCGAAAACGGAAGCATGTTGGGCAGGATATAGCCGCGCACCGCCCCCGAAACAGGCGCAAAATCCACATAGATCAGGGCGTCGCCGCCCGTCAGGGTCTGACCGTTGCGCGTCAAGCCATTGCCCATGAACGCATCGGCAAAACGCTCCCCCTCAAATTGGGGCAGACGGATTTCGTCCTGCAAATAATAGTTGCCGTCCGGCGTCTCAACCGCAGGAATAAGGTCCGTAGGGGTCCGATTCACAAAGCCGAATCTCGGCACGCTGATATCGAACTTGCGGAAATCGACAGCCACGTTCCAAAAAACATCATAAGGCATGATAACCTGCGCGAAATCTTCCAATCAATTTTGCAATTATCGGTTCCAACTGCCCCCGCGTCAAGAATTATCCCCGCTTGACCTGACCGTGCCCTTGGGAAACTCTGCTGCCATGTTTCCGATCCGCGATCACAACCCATCTGAACGGACCCCTTGGGTGACTTGGGGTCTGATCCTCGCCAACGTGGCGATCTTTCTGGCCTATTATCCGGGTGCGGCATCGGACCGTGCCCTTGGGATGATTTTTGCCGAGTATGGCATGATCCCTGCCCGCTCTTTGGCCGGACAAGATTGGGAAACATTGGTCACCTCGATGTTCCTCCATGGAAACTGGCTCCATCTGGGCGGCAATATGCTGTTCCTCTGGATCTATGGCGACAATCTTGAGGATACGCTGGGGCACCTTCGTTTTCTGCTGTTTTATCTTGTCAGCGGCCTTGCCGCCGCCGCTTTGCACATACTGCCAGACCCGATGTCGCTGGCCCCAATGGTGGGGGCCTCTGGCGCGATTGCCGGTGTCATGGGCGGCTATCTGCTGCTGTTCCCGCGGGCCAAGATCGACGTCTTTCTGTTCTTCATCATCTTTTTCCGCATCATCCCGGTGCCCGCCTGGATCGTGCTGGGCATCTGGCTGATCTTGCAGCTTTACAGCTCTTTCGCCATCAGCGCCGAAGCGTCCGGCGTCGCCTATTTCGCCCATCTGGGTGGATTTGCCGCCGGTGTTGTCTTGCTGCTGCCTCTCTGGCTGCGGCGCGGCGGTCGCCGCTTCTGGGCGCGGACCGAGGGTCATCCCCCCCACCCCGAGGCGCATTATCCGTTTGAAAAATCACGCATCCCGCGCGTCGGCCGGTAGGTCGGGGCTCGCCCCGACTCTGAAAGATCCCCGACCCCGAAAAAATTCAATTGCCGGGCTTGACCCGCCTTACCCCAGCAAAATCTTCTTCAACGGGTCAAACAAAGCCTCGTTCGCCACGATCAGATCGCCCCGGTCCTGCGGCCGTTCACCCTCACGCAGCCCGCTGGCGAAACCGCCCGCCTCGCGCACGATGATCAGACCTGCCGCCATATCCCAGATGTTCAGCCCGCGTTCCCAATAGCCGTCGAAACGCCCCGCCGCCACATAGGCCAGATCCAGCGAGGCCGCCCCCCAGCGCCGCACGCCCGCACAGGTCGGCATCAACCGCGCCAGATCTTGCAGGCTTTCCGGCAGGTTGCGCTGGCTTGCAAAGGGCACGCCCGTTGCAAAAACCGATTCAATCATCGTCCGCCGCCCCGAAACCCGCATCCGCCGGTCGTTCATCCAGGCGCCAGCGCCCTTTTCCGCCCAGAACAATTCGTCCTTCGCCGGGTCAAAGACCACGCCCGCGACAATCTCGCCCTTATGCTCCAACGCGATCGACACGGCCCAATGCGGCATCCCGTGCAGAAAGTTCGTGGTTCCGTCCAGCGGGTCCACAATCCAGCGCCGGGTCGGGTCTTCGCCGTCGGTGGCCCCGGTCTCCTCGCCCAGCCAACCATAGGTCGGACGGCCGCCCATCAGTTCTTCCTTGATGATCCGCTCCGCCTCGCGGTCGGCCTTGCTCACGAAATCGCCGGGGCCTTTCGAGGAAACCTGAAGGTTCTCCACCTCGCGGAAGTCCTTGACCAAAGACCGCCCCGCCTTGCGCGCAGCCTTAACCATCAAGTTCATGTTCGCAGAAGCGGCCATTGTCTCATCCTTCGGGGAAATCCGGCTGGGCCTATAGGACGCCCCGCGCCAAAAGGAAAGGGCAAAGCGGGTTTGCGTTCTTGGTCTGTCTGGGCCAATCGCCTAACCTCGCTGCAACCTTTGGTGGAGAATCGTTCCTATGCGGCTTTTTACGCTTTTGCTGGCCTTGTTGACGGTTCTTTCGGCGCCTACTTGGGCGCAGGAAAAGTCCTTGAACCAGCAGATCCTTGAAATTCTGCAATCGGATCGCAACACGGTGCGCAAATGGACCTTTCCGCCCAGCATCATCGTTGTCCATCGCGGCGATCCCTACCGCGAACTTGTCGATGCCAAGTTCGCCGAAATCAACGCCAAAGTGCCTGGTCTTCCGGGTGAACTCAGCGCCACCTATTTCGATCTGGACCAGATTGAAGGCTCGCTTTTCGGTCAGGCGCGCTACCGTATCCGTGACAGCCGCAAGACGGGCGAATTCCCCAGCGTCGGGCGGCTGTATCTGGGTCCGCGCGATACGCCGCAGGAAGTGGAGCTGACGGCCAACATCTTCATCTTTCTGGTGGGATTGGAGGAAGGGGTGTTGTTCGGCGCGCTGACGGACAGCAATTTGCACGAATTTTCCGAAGGCGGTGTAGAGGCTTGTTTTTACGCATCAAAGTCAAAGAACAATCAGATGGTCGTGGCCAACATCTTTATTGACGTGAATCGGGCTTCGGACATGCTGCACGCTTGCTTGCACGAGGAACTGACCCACAGCCTTGGCCTGCTGAATGATTCAGTCAATTCGCCAACTTTTTCATATGACAACACGGTCTTGGACCGCCCCGACCTATCCCCCGACTTTCGCCTGCTTCGCGCCCTCTACAGCGCACAAGTCCGGCCCGGCGATCCGCCGCAAAAGGTGGCAGACATCTACATGGAACTCCTTCTACAAGACGCCCGCCAATAGCCGCGTTACCCCCGCTGCATCTTCACCGGCTCGCTGCGCCCCAGCTTCAGGAAATGCGCCAGCCAGGATTGCAACTTTCCGTTCCTGCGCAATTTCCCTCAACCCGCCGCCGCGCGGAAAAACCCTTCCGCATCCTCCACGTCCACCAGCGTTTTCCCGATGATCTGCCAGAACCGCGTCCCCACGGCCCGCACAAAGGCTCGGTCATGGCTGACAATCAGCGCCGTCGCCCCCTCGGCCTGCAATTCCGCCTCCAGCGCCTCTTGCCCCTCGATGTCCAGATGGTTCGTCGGTTCGTCCAGCAGATAAAAGCTTGGTCTTGCCAGTCGCAGGGCCAGCAAAGCCAGCCGTGCCCGCTGCCCGCCCGACAGGGTTGCAACCGGTCGCACCTGCCAATCCGGTGCAATCCCAGCCCCCGCCAACACGCTGCGCGCCGGGCCATCGCCCAGATCGAACCGCGTGGTGATCGCCCCGAACGGCGTCTCAGCGGCCCCGATCTGCCCCAACCCCTGATCCATATAGCCCGGCACAAGGCTTGGCGTCGCCCGTATTGACCCGGGCGCGCCCCCAATCGCCGCCTGCACCGCCCGGATCAGACAGCTTTTCCCGACCCCGTTCGCCCCCAACAGCACAACCCTCTCGCCCCGCTCGATCCACTTCTGAGCGGTCTTGAACAAAACACGCCCATCCGGCGACGAGATCAACGCATCCTCCAACCCCAGCAGCGCCTTGGCCCGCGCCGCCCCATGCGCCAGCCGGATCACCCCTGCCGAACGATCCTTGGCCGCAGGCCGCGCCGCCGCCTCGATCTTCTCTGCCCGCTCCGACAGTTGCCTTGTCTTCACCACCAGCAGGTCCGACCCCGAATTGATGCCGATATTCTTCAGCTTCGCCGCCTGACGTCGCAGCTGATCGGCCTTTTTCATGTCATTCTCGAACTGCCGCCCCGCACTCGCATCCGCCTCGGCCAAGGCCAGACGCGCCCGCGTATAGCCCAGCGGGAACATCACGCTCCGCTCAGATCGCAGGAACAGGGTCCGGTTCGTCACCGCATCCAGAAAGGCCCGGTCATGGCTGGCAATCACCAGTGGCATGCTGCGCGGCAAGCCCTTGATCCAACCCTCCAGCACCGCGATCCGCTGCAAATCCAGATGGTTCGTCGGCTCGTCCAGCAGCAGCAGATCCGGCGCACCGATCCAAACCCGTGCCAAAAGCGCCATCCGCTGCCAGCCGCCGCTCAGGCTCCCCAAGGGCTGATCATGCAGCGCCGACGGCAACCCCAACTCTTCCAGCACCACATCCGCCCGCCAGCCGTCGGCCTCCGCCTCCTCCACCGGCAAGGCCGCCAGCACCGCCGCCCGCAAAGAAAGCCCCAGCAGGCCTGCGGGCACCTCTTGCTCCATCAACCCCACCACCAGCCCCCGCCCCCGCGTGAGCGTGCCGAAAGTCGGCTCCTCCGCCCCCGCCAAACAGCGCAGCAAAGAGGATTTGCCACACCCATTGGCGGCGACCAGCCCGATCCGGTCGCCCGGATGCAAGGTCAAGGAAAGGTCTTGGAACAGCGGGGCACCAAGGGTCAGGCCCAAGGCATTCAAAATCAGGATCGACATGTTTTTCTCATCTGCCAGCCGGGCCAATCGGCATCCGGCGATCAATCAACAGCCGCGCAAACGCGGCCCGATGGGCAGACTAAGGTGAATGCTCGACCTAAAGCCCGCCCCGCATGACTGGATGCGGGGCAAAGACAGGCCCATAGGTCAGATGCTGTCGATCGATCATCTCAGACAGCCCTCCCTTGGCTTGACTTGCAGGAACCATAGCGCAGCCCCTGCCAATCTGGCAATCGTCTAGCGCTGCATCTTCACCGGCTCGCTCCGCCCCAGCTTCAGAAAATGCGCCATGAAGGGTTTCGTCGCATCATCTTCCCGCGTCGCCGCATAAAGCCGCTTCGTGATCGTCCCATCCCCCAAAGGCCGCGTCACATAATCCGCATTTGTCCGCACTTCCCGCAGAACCCAATCCGGCAGCACCGAAACCCCCCGATCCGCCGCCACCAGCATCAGGATCACCGCCGTCAATTCCACCATCCTTTGCCCCGCCGGTTCCACCCGCGCGGGCGTCAGCAGTTCGGTAAAGATGTCCAGCTTGTCCCGCCCCACCGGATAGGTGATCAGCACCTGATCCCGGAAATCCTCCGCCTCGATCCGGTCTTTCCCCGCCAACGCATTCCCCGCCGCACAAACAAAGGTCGGGTGGTAATCGAACAAAGCATTATACGTCACCCCCGCCAAAGGCGCGGGATCGGACGAGATCACCAGATCTACATCTTCGCGCAACAAGGCCGGCATCGCCTCGAACGACAGCCCCGCCCGAATATCCACATCCACCTCGGGCCAGGCATGACGAAACTGGGTCAGCACCGGGAAAAGCCAGTCAAAACAAGCGTGACACTCAATCGCAATGTGCAGCCGCCCCGTCTTGCCCGACCGCAAGGCCCGGAATTCCTCGGCCAGCGCGTCCAGTTCCGGCAGGATCCGCTCGGCCGCCCGCAGCATCCGCACCCCCGCCGCCGACAGCCGCAGGGGTTTCGACCGCCGCACGAACAGCTCCACCCCCGCCTGATCCTCCAAGCCCTTCACCTGATGCGAAAGCGCCGATTGCGTCATGTTCAGCATATCCGCCGCACGGGCCAACCCCCCCGCCTGATGGATCGCCTTGATCGTGCGCAGATGGCGGAACTCCAGATACATCTTGCGGTCTTCCTCATGTTCATCTTGAAGATTATGAATTTGTCTCACATCGCCTGCCGTGACACAAGGGACCGGCAAGAGGTGACCCATGACTCCGAAAATTTCCTTCGAATTCTTCCCCCCCCAGTCGCTGGATGCGTCGTTCCGCCTGTGGGAAACGGTGCAATCCTTGGCCCCTCTGGCCCCGGAGTTTGTCTCGGTCACCTATGGCGCCGGTGGCACGACCCGCACCCTCACGCATGAGGCGGTCACGACCATCGGCAAGAACTACGGGTTGAAAGTCGCCGCCCATCTGACCTGTGTCGATGCCACCAAATCCGAAACCCTGGCCATTGCCGAGGCTTACGCCGAGGCTGGCGTCACCGACATCGTCGCCCTTCGCGGCGATGCGCCCAAAGGGGCCGAACGCTTTGTGCCCCATCCGCTGGGCTTCCGCGATTCGGTCGAACTGGTGGAAAAGCTGGCCGCGACCGGCAAATTCACCCTGCGCGTCGGGGCCTATCCCGAACCGCACCCCGATGCCGCCGATGATCAGGCCGATGTGTTCTGGCTGAAGAAGAAACTCGATGCCGGGGCCACCGCCGCCATCACCCAGTTCTTCTTTGAACCCGAAACCTTCCTCCGCTTCCGCGACCGCTGCGAAAAGGCCGGGATCACGCAGAAAATCATTCCGGGCATCCTGCCCATCGTGTCTTGGTCAGGGGCCAAACGCTTCGCCGCCCGCTGTGGGACGAAAGTCCCCGCCTGGGTCGAAGAGGCCTATACCGCCGCCATCCGCGACGGGCGCGAGGAGCTGCTGTCGGTCGCCCTTTGCACCGAACTTTGCGACACGCTTTTGGGC
This sequence comes from Neogemmobacter tilapiae, assembly GCF_014652215.1. Classification (GTDB taxonomy): domain Bacteria; phylum Pseudomonadota; class Alphaproteobacteria; order Rhodobacterales; family Rhodobacteraceae; genus Neogemmobacter; species Neogemmobacter tilapiae. The sequence continues at coordinate 330,895 of NZ_BMYJ01000002.1, forward strand.
GAAGGGGTGGAAGATTTGCACTTCTACACCCTGAACCGCCCCAACCTGACCCGCGACGTCTGCCACGCCCTTGGCGTTACCCCCAAGGCTGTGGCGCTGGAAAAGGTGGCCTGACGGGCCTTTCCCAGTCGTCGCGCTTTTGCGCCCCGGCCCACACCGGGGCGCTTTTTTAATGCGGAATGGGCCAATTAACGGTCGATAGACGCGATAAGGGCCGCGTCGGCCGCAGGGGGGACGCACGCCGTCCGTTCCCCTCGATTTATGGTTCAACCCCGAAAAACGTGGCGCTTGTGATGGACGTTGCAATCGCGTCCGCCCTGGGGGGCGGCGGACGCGGCCCGGCTGGTCGCCGGGCGGGGCTTGGGATCGGCGTGTATCGGATAAGGCAAATTTCATGCTGAGCCTGATCCAGTCTGATTGCCAGTCTATCTCATGCCGGGATGTGACAGCTACTTCATTACCTTAACGACACGGAACCCATACCGATCCAGTCGCGTATCTTCCTCAACCCGCCAACGCGAAGTTGGGCGCGCCCGGCTCATGGAATTGGCGTAGCTTCCACCTTTCAAAACGCGCAGGCACCTTTCGGAAAAGCTCTTTTCAAGCCATTCTTCAGTTGTGGACCATTGCGGGAGGTATTCTGTATCTTCTGGATAGCACGACAAAGTAACCTCCGCCAAATTGCCCGCCATATGCCTGATACCCCAAGGGTTATCCGCGTCCAATTCATCTACAGGAACAGGATGTCCAAGGGTCCTTAGATCCGGTCGCGGTGTCTGCAACATATTCGAGGTCTCGCTGCCAGAGATATTCTCTTGGTCGGATGTCGGTTCGAATCCTTGCGGAAATCTAGTATTTGTTCCCGCGCGTGCAGCATATTCCCATTCAGCTTCGGTGGGCAGTCTATAGGCATAACTGTCGAGCTTTTTATTTAGCCAACTGACGTATTCGACCGCATCCAAGTAGGACACGCCATTTACAGGATAGCGGCCTGCTGTTCGTAAATACTCAGGGCTATCTATGATTTTTTCAATTTCGATCTCTGAAGGGATTCGCTTAAATCTCGGGTCAACAATCGATTGACGAATTAATTCGGGATTGCCAGCCATGCCGACCATGGGGTCTGGTTTGTATCCATTGCAACCATTATCCTCCACACAGGCCATCCACTCGTCGAATGTCACCTCATTTCGTCCTATCGCAATTGGAATATCTACAACCACTTTGTGCTGAGGCCCCTCATTTTTTGGAATATAAGGATCTTCTTTTGTGGCGATGTTTAATTTTAAACCGGTGTAGTGGACGATCTCGCGAAATTCGTCATCCGGCGCGCCCATCGTGAATTCGCCCAAGGGCAGTTCCACCATTTCGGGGCAAACGTCGCAGTCGCGGAAAACGTCCAAGGGTTCAGCAACATTTGGTGTCGGACACAGGCTCAGCATCAGGGCCGCCGCCGAAACTCCTTGATGTTTGCGCAAATCAACAATCTCCAACGGTTGGTGCAAGGTGTTGTACATCCATAACGTGACCTCTTCCTGCCACAGCATAGGCCAACCTGCCAAGCGCGGATCGGCAGGGAACTTCCCGGCCAAGGATGATGAACCAAAAGCCACCTAAAAACATTCAAAATAATGAATAAATAAATCAAATCAAGATACTAAAACCAATTTCACGCGTGCAATCCCCTCCCCATCACCCCCGTTCCCAAGCCCGCCCAAATCCTCTAACTTCCCTCAAAAGGGGGAAACCATGCCCAAACCGATCTATGTCCTGAACGGCCCGAACCTGAACCTTCTGGGCCTGCGCCAGCCGGAAATCTATGGCCGCGAAACCCTGGCCGATGTGGCCGACAAAGTCTCGGCCCTGGCCGAAGAGCTGGGCCTTTCGATCCGCTTCCACCAGTCGAACCACGAAGGGGCCTTGGTCGACTGGATCCACGAAGCCCGCAGCGAAGGGGCGGCGATCATCATCAATCCGGCCGCCTATACCCACACTTCCGTGGCCATCCTCGACGCCCTGCACACCTTCGAAGGCCCGGTGATCGAGGTTCATATTTCCAACGTCCACAAACGGGAAAGTTTCCGTCATCATTCCTATGTCAGCCTTCGGGCTGACGGGGTGATCGCCGGTTTCGGGACCGAAGGCTACCTCCTGGCCCTGCGCCGCGTCGCCTCCTTGGTGGCGAAATGACTCTACCCCTCAACCATTTCAAACGCGCGCTAAAGGAAGGCCGCCAGCAGATCGGCCTGTGGAACACCATCGCGGGGCCCGTGGTGGCCGAGGCGCTGGCGGGAACGGGTTTTGACTGGCTGCTGATCGACACAGAACACAGCCTGACCGATGTGCCCGACGTGCTGGGCATGTTGCAGGCGGTGTCGGCCTATCCGATCAGCCCGGTGGTCAGGCCAGCGGCGAATGACCCGGTGCTGTTCAAACGCCTGCTGGATTTCGGCGCGCAGACCTTGTTGGTTCCCTATGTCCAAACCGCCAAGGAAGCACAGGCGGCGGTGGCGGCCATGCGCTACCCGCCGCGCGGCATCCGGGGAGCGGGGGGCACGATCCGCGCGAACCGCTTTGGAACGGTGGACGATTATATGAACCGCGCCGAACAAGAACTTTGCCTGCTGGTGCAGGTGGAAACGGCGGCGACCCTAGACCAGATTGAGGCGATTGCGGCGGTGGACGGCGTGGACGGTCTGTTCATCGGTCCGAACGATCTGGCCGCGACGATGGGTTATACCGGCAACCCTGGCCATCCGGTGGTCAAAACCGCCATTCTGGACGCCATCGGGCGCATTGCGGCCACGGGCAAGGCTGCGGGGATTCTGACGCTGGATCGAGATTTTGCGCAGGAATGTATGGAAAAGGGCAGCACCTTCACGGCGGTCGGTGTCGATCTGGTGACCCTTCTGGGCGGCGTCCGTGCCTTGGCGCGTGACTTCGGGCGTGGCTGACATCTTTTGCCTGCATCCCAAGGCCCGCGCCTTTGGGCCGGATGGGCAGGCACTGCCCTTGGGTCGCATTGAACCCGTCATCGCCCCCGGTCCAGCGGCCCTCTCCTCGGTCTTTCTCACCGCCCCCGAAATGTCTTTTCGCGTCGGCGGTGAAGGCTTTCCCGAGGGTGGCATTGGCTGGTTTGAAACCCTCACTGGCGGCAGCACCGGCACGCCCCGCCGCATCCTGCGTCGCCAGTCCAGTTGGACCGCCAGCTTTGCCATCAACGCGAAACTCTTCAACATCGCCCCCGGCGCAAGCGTCGCCGCCATGGGTGATCTGATCCATTCCTTGGCCCTTTATGCGGGTGTAGAGGCGCTGCATCTGGGGGGCTACTTCCACCACCTGCATCGCCTTTCGCCCAAGGGCATCCTCCGCGCCTTGGCCGAACGCCAGATCACCCATCTTTACGCCACCCCCGCCCAACTGCGCCTTTTGGCGGGGCAGGGGGCTTCGGCCAGCATCCGGCATCTGATCATCGGCGGCGGCGCGATGGATGCGGGGCTGGCCCATACACTCCGCACCGCCTTTCCCTCGGCCAGGATCACCGGCTTTTACGGGGCCGCCGAAACCAGTTTCATCACTCTGTCGGACGCCACGACCCCCGAAGGCGCGGCGGGCAAGCCTTACCCCGGCGTCACCCTGCATTTGCGCGACCCAGATCCCCAAGGCATCGGTGAAATCTGGGTGGAAAGCCCCTATCTCGCGGCGGGCTATGCCGGAACCCAAGGCTCGGGCCGCTGGGAGGATGGCCGCGTTACGGCGGGCGAATGGGGCCGCCTTTTGCCCTCGGGCGATCTGGTCATCCTCGGGCGCGGCAGCCGCCGCATTCGCATCGCCGATCAAAGCCTGTTTCCTGAGGAGGTTGAAACCTTCCTCCTCTCTCAACCCGGCATCCGACAGGCCGCCCTTTTGCCCCAGCCCGACGCGGCACGGGGTCAGGTTCCCATCGCCATTTTGCAAGGGCAGGGGCAGGATCAGCCCCTTTGCCAAGCCATCCGCGACCATTTCGGCCCCTTGGCCGTTCCCCGTCGCATTCTTTGGTGGGCGGGGGATTGGCCTATGCTGCCCTCGGGCAAGACCGATTTCGCCGCTTTGGCCGGGGCGCTCGAATGAGTGCCTATATCCTTGCCGCCCGCCGCACCGCCGTCATGCCCCGGGGTGGGGGTTTTGCCCGCCTGCATCCCCATGACCTCGCTGCCCCCGTTATCCGCGCCGTTTTGGCCGATGCTGGGCTGCAACCTGACGATGTCGATGAGCAGATCCTCTCCAATGCCTTGGGCGGCGGCGGCAATCCGGCCCGCCTTGCTGCTTTGGCGGCAGGTCTGCCCGAACGGGTGGCAGGGCTGAGCATTGACCGCCAATGCGCCGGGGGCCTTGATGCCATCCGTCTTGGCGCGGCGATGGTCGCCAGCGGGCAGGCGCGCGTCGTGATTGCCGGGGGGGCGGAAAGCTATTCCCGCCGTCCTTTGCGGTTGCGAACGGACCCGGATGGGGGGGAACCCGTCGCCTATGATGCCCCGCTCTTTACCCCTTGGCCGGATCGAAACCCGGACATGGCGCAGGCGGCTTCGGATTTGGCCGAACGGTTGGGCATCACCGCGCAAAGGCAGGCGGAATGGGCGGTCGAAAGCCATGCCAAGGCCATGGCGGCGGATCTTTCGGATGAGATTGTGGCTTTGCCGGAAGGCGCAAGCGACGCCTTCACCCGCGCCCTGACCCTGCAAGCTGCGCTTCGTGCCCCAAAGGTCGCAGAGAATATCACCAAGGCTACGATGGCCGTCGCCGCCGATGCGGCGGCTTTCGTTGTGATCAGTGCCAAGCCCACGCCCGGCGCGGCCATCATCCGGGCCACGGCGACCTTAGGCGCCGATCCGATGGAACCGGGGCTTTCGCCCTTGCCTGCGATCCGTGCGGTTTTGGCGCAGGCAAAGTTGACAGCTGCCAACTTTAGCCATGTTGAAATGATGGAAGCCTTTGCTGCCCAAGCCCTTGCCTGCATTCAGCAGGCCGGATTTGACCCGAATATGGTAAATCGAAAGGGCGGAGCCGTGGCGCGCGGCCATCCCATCGGCGCATCGGGGGCCATCCTCGCCGTGCGCCTGTTTCACGATCTGGAAACCGCCCCCGGCCTTGCCGCCATCGCGGCGGCCGGGGGCATCGGATCAGCCCTGATCCTAGAGCGCGTTTAAGCCCGCGACAACAGCGCCTGTGGCCGCATTTGCGCGATGCTGTGAGTCACCGCCGCACAGAGCGCGATCTTGATCAGATCACCCGGCAGATAGGCGATGCAGGCCACCGCCGCCTCGATCATCGGCTTTTCCAGCGCGATCGACATGCCCAAAATCCCCAGCGGATACAGTGCGCCAATGCCACCGATGACACCCGCCACCGCAGCCGCCAGCCAAACCGGCAGGGTCGAGGCCCGCATCACCAGACCGGCGACAAAGGCCGCGACCGGAAAGCCCACCAGAAAGCCCGCCGAGCCGCCGACAAAGACACCCAAGCCACCACGCCCGCCCGGCAGCACCTGAAAACCCAAGGCGACGATGCCCAGAAACACCAACACGGCCAGCCCGCCCAGCCGTGCCCCCAGCACGGTTCCGCAAAGCAAAATGCCGAAAGTCTGCGCCGTGATGGGCGGAATACCCCCCGGCAGGGTCAAGGCCGGTGTTGTGCCCAAGGCCACAACCAGCGCCGCAAACAGCGCCACGTAAGCAATGTTCTTTTCCATCTCTGTCCCCTTGATGGCTCAGCGGTCGTTGATGCCGCAGTGCAGCTAAACCAATCCGCCGCGCGCACGCAAGGCTTCTGCCATGTGGTCGGCCTCGTCAAAGGCCCCGACCGTCAGGCCCGGCACGAGCCGCCAAGCGGCGCGCTTTTGCGACCGCGCCCGCCAAGCAAGGCTCAACATCGCAGCCCGTTCGCCCAGCACCGGCACAAAGCGCAAGGCAAGGCCAAGGGTCAGCGCCACTTTGCGGCCCAGCAGGCGTTCGATAAGGTCGATCATGTCTGACAGCCGTGATGTAAGCGTGACCAGATTGGCGGCCGTCACCGCGACCACCAGCCGCAAGGCAATGCGCAGGCCGTTCAGGGGGTCATTCAGCCACAGATGCCAAACCGCCAGAAGGGCGACAAAAAACCAGACGGGCTGCAACAGCCGCAGGGCTTGCCGGGCAAAACCTGCCCCGCCGCTGGCCACCAGAGCGGCGACAAGCACCAAGGCCACCAACATGGGCCAAAGGTTGTCGAGCCAGAACAGCACCACGCTGAACAGGGCCAGCAGCGCCAGCTTTGGCCCCACCGGCAGGCGGTGCATCCAAGTCTTATGCGCCGAAGTCAGGCCCAGCATCCGCTGCCTCCATCGCTGTCAGATAGGCGGGCAAAACGGCATCTGGCGTCCCGTCGCCCTTGACCAACCCACCCTCCAGCCAGATCACCCGGTCATAGGCTTGGGCCACCAAAGGATCATGCGTCACGACCAGCAGGCGCTGCGAAAGCCTCGCCAGATGGGCGGCCAACCCCCGCGCGGTGGGGATGTCGAGACCGGAAAAGGGTTCATCCAGCAAAAGCGTTGCGGGTTCCATCATCAGGACGGCCAGCAGGCACAGATATTGCCGCTGGCCTTGGCTAAGGCTGGACACGGGCCGCCCGGCCCAATGGCCACGGCCTTCGGCCACCAGACGCGCCTTGGCCTGGGCCAAAGCCTCGACCTTGCCCAGCCCCATCTGGCGCAGGCCAAAGGCCAGTTCTTCCTCGACAATCGGAAAGATGATTTGGTGATCGGGGTTCTGGAACAGGATGCCCAGCCGCGCGATCAGCCCCTTGCGGTCGCCCGACGGGTCGATTCCGTCCACCCGCACCTGCCCAGCTGAGGGGGCCACCAGCCCCGCGATCAACCGCAAAAGGGTGGATTTGCCCGAACCATTGCGCCCGATGATGCCCACCCGGCGTTCGCTGATGTTCAGCGTCACCGGCCCCAGCAGCCGCTTGCCCAGCAAGGACACTTCTGCGCCGGTCAGGTCGATGCCGTGTGACACCGCCCCTGTGCCGGTCATTCGGTGGCCTTCTTGACCGCCGCTTTTTTCGCTGCGGGTTTCTTGGCGGCTGTTTTCGTCGCCGTTTTGGCGGCAGCCTTCTTGGCCGCCGGTTTTTTCTCGGCCGTCGCCTTGGGCGCGGCTTTCTTTGCCGGGGCCTTTTTCGCCTTGGCCGGCGATTTCGCCGCCTTTTCCGCGATCAGGGCCAAGGCTTCGTCCAAGGTGATGGTCTCGGGTGTGGTTTCCTTGGGCAAGGTCGCATTGACCTTTTCCCATTTCACATAAGGCCCATAGCGCCCCGGCATCACCTGCACCACACCGCCATCGGGATGCGCCCCGAGTTCGCGCAAAGCCGCCGCCGGGGCGGTGCGCTGGCCAAAGCGGCTGGCCTTTTGCGCCAGAACCTCCACCGCGCGGTTCATGCCGATGGTAAAGACTTCGTCCACATCCGGGATATTCGCGTATTTCGTGCCATGCTTGATATAGGGCCCAAAGCGCCCGATCCCAGCCTCGACCAACTCACCATCCTCGGGGTGTTTCCCGATGGGGCGCGGCAGGGCCAGCAGGGCCAGGGCGCGTTCCAGATCCATGCTTTCGGGCGACCAGCCCTTGGGCAGGCTGGCGCGCGGCGGTTTGGGCTGCTCTGCCGTTGCCTCGCCCTTTTGCACATAGGGGCCAAAGCGGCCTGCGCGCAGCGTGATGTCGACCCCGTCGCTGTCCTGTCCCAGAACCTTGCCGTCGACCGAACCCGCCTCTTCCCCGCCCGCAACCGAAATGGGCCGGGTATAGCGGCACTCGGGATAATTGCCGCAACCGATGAAAGCCCCGCCCGAACGGGCGGTTTTCAGGTGCAGTTTCCCCGTGCCACAGGTCGGGCAAATCCGCGGGTCAGACCCATCGGCGCGGGGCGGGTAAAGATGGGGGGCCAGAAAATCATCCAGCTTTTCCAGCACTTCGCCAATCCGCAGATCCGCCGTTTCCGCAATCGCGGCCGAAAAATCCCGCCAGAAACGGCTCAGCACGTCCTTATAATTCCGCTCACCAGCCGAAACATCATCCAGTTCCGATTCCAGATCGGCGGTGAAGTCATATTCCACATATTTGCGGAAGAAGTTGGTCAGAAAGGCCGTCACCAGCCGCCCCTTGTCCTCCGGGATCAGGCGGTTCTTGTCTTTGCGGACATATTCGCGGTCCTGAATCGTGCTGATCACAGAGGCATAGGTCGAAGGCCGCCCGATGCCCAGTTCTTCCATCCGCTTGACCAAGGTTGCCTCGGTATAGCGCGGCGGCGGCTGGGTGAAATGCTGTTCCGGCGTCACCGACCGCTTTTCCGCCGCCTCGCCCTGCATGATTTGGGGCAGGCGGCCCTCGTCCTCGCCATCCTCATCCCGGCCTTCGTCATAGACTTTCAGAAAACCGTCGAACAGAACCACCTGCCCATTCGCCCGCAGACCAACCTGCCCATCGGGGCTGAGGACATCCACCACAGTCCGTTCCAGCCGCGCTGCCGCCATCTGGCTGGCGATGGTGCGTTTCCAGATCAGGTCATAGAGCCGCCGCTGATCCGCCTCGGCCAGACGCAGCTTGTCGGGGCTGGCTGACATGTCGGTCGGCCGGATACATTCATGCGCTTCCTGCGCGTTCTTGGCCTTGTTCTTGTACATCCGCGGGCTGTCGGGCACATAATTCGCCCCAAAGATCGCCTTGATCGCGTCGCGCGCCGACATCACCGTCTCGGGCGCCATGTCGATGCCGTCGGTCCGCATATAGGTGATATGCCCCGCCTCATACAGGCGCTGGGCGGTGGACATGCAGGCCTTGGCCCCCATCCCTAACTTGCGGCTGGCCTCTTGTTGCAGGGTCGAGGTCATGAAGGGCGGATAGGGGTTCCGGCTGGCGGGTTTGGATTCGACGGCCTGCACCGCCAAGGTTCGGGAAGTGACAGCCTGCACCGCCAATTCGGCAGCCTCTGCCGTCGCAATGTCGAATTTGTCCAGCTTCTTGCCGCCCAGAATGGTCAGCCGGGTTTCATATTCTTGGCCCCGTGGCGTCACCAGCATGGCCTTGACCGACCAGAATTCCCGCGCGCGGAAGG
>NZ_BMYJ01000002.1:340073-401339 GCF_014652215.1 Neogemmobacter tilapiae
CCCCGCCGAACGCGAGCCCGGCAGCTTGCGCCACAGCACCGGCGACAGATTGAAGCCGACAAGATAATCCAGCGCGCGGCGGGCCAGATAAGCCTCGACCAGTGGGCCATCCACCTGACGCGGGTTTTTCATCGCCTCGGTGACAGCCGCCTTGGTGATCGCGTTGAAGGTCACGCGTTCGACCTTTTTGCCCTTCTTCAGGCTTGAGGCCAGCGCCTCTTGCAGGTGCCAGGAAATCGCCTCGCCTTCGCGGTCAGGGTCGGTCGCCAGAATCAGGTGGTCATCGGTTTTCAAGGCGTCGGCGATGGCCTTCACATGCTTGCGACTTTCGGCCGCAACTTCCCAAAGCATGGAAAATCCGTCTTCGGTGTTGACCGAACCATCCTTGGGCGGCAGGTCACGGACATGGCCGTAAGACGCCAGAACGGTGTAATCCGAACCCAGATATTTGTTGATTGTCTTAGCCTTGGCGGGCGATTCAACCACTACGACAGCCATGAATCCCTCATCCTTCAAGACCCTACAGAACGCCGGGCAACATGTGGGCGGGGGGCGATCTTGTCAAGGAACCGCCTGCTATAGGGTTTTGCGCGCTGATTTTGCCGCGAAAGATCAGGCAATCCGCGCCAGCAGACCACCCGGCTGGCGTTGCACCCGGCCCTCAAGTTCAAGGTTCAGCAGTTCCGGGGCGAGCGTTGCGGGGGGCAAGCCGATGTCACGGATCAACTGATCCTCGGCCAGGGGGCTGGGGCCCAGCCGGTCCAGAATTTGCTGGTGCAACTGGCTGATGTTGGTTGGGCGGGGCGTGGGTGCGGGTGGTGGTGGCGCCGGTTCCATCCGCCGCACGGGAGCAGCGATGTTGGTGGGGGCTAGTGCTGCCAGCACATCTTCGGCCCCGCGCACCAGAATGGCCCCGTCGCGGATCAGCGCATTGCAGCCGCCCGCGCGCCCGTCAAAGGGATGGCCGGGCACGGCCATCACCTCGCGCCCCTGTTCCAAGGCGAGTTTCGCGGTGATCAGACTGCCCGATTGGCTGGCCGCCTCGACCACCACCACGGCGCGCGACAGCCCGGATACGATGCGGTTGCGAAGGGGGAAATGCCGCGCTTGCGGTTCGGTGCCGGGCGGCTGTTCGCTGATCAGGCAGCCTTTCTCGGCCAGTTTCTTCGCCAGATCGGTATTTTCTGCGGGATAAATCACGTCGATGCCGCCTGCCAGCACGGCCACAGTGCCGCTGTCCAGCGCTGCCTCATGCGCCACTGTGTCGATGCCCCGCGCCAGACCCGAGACGATGGCATGGGTCTGACCCAGCGTTTCCGCCAAACGCCGCGCCATGCGAATGCCCAAGGACGAGGCATTCCGCGCGCCGACCAGCGCCAGCATCGGTCGCGCCAGCAAATCCTGCCGCCCTTTGACCCATAAAATCGGGGGCGCATCAGACAGTTCGGCCAGTGCGGGGGGATAGTCCGCTGTGCCGTGACAGACGAGCCGCGCCCCCGCGCGACGGCCTGCGGCCATTTCCGTCAAGACAACGCCTTCGGGACAGCATTCATAGTCTTTGACGCCGGCCGCCTTCGCCACATCGGGCAAGGCGGCAAGGGCGGCTGCGGCGCTGCCATATTCCGCCAGCAGCCGATGCCAAGTCACAGGCCCGACCCGGCGCGAACGGATAAGACGCAGTTTGTCGATCATGTCTTGGTCGCGGGCCATAGGAATCTCCACTTTCCCTTGTCATCGCGCGAATTGGTTAAGCTTGGGTGAATCGACTCGTTGATCCGCCGCGCGGAATTTGATCAAATGCCGCCAAACCAACAGGAGAGACGACCATGCTGAACGCCGAAATCGCCCTGCGCCGGGATGATGCCATTTCCCGTGGCGTGGGCATGATGACGCAGATCTATGCCGACCGGGCGCTGAATGCCGAGGTTTGGGATGTGGAGGGCAACCGCTATATCGACTTTGCGGCGGGGATTGCGGTGGTGAACACGGGGCATTGCCATCCCAAGGTGATGGCGGCGGTGGCGCATCAGATGACCAAGTTCACCCATACCTGCCATCAGGTGCTGCCCTATGAGCCCTATATCCGGCTGGCCGAGCGGCTGAATGTAGCGGTGCCGGGGGATTTCCCGAAGAAGACCGTCTTTGTGACGACGGGGGCCGAGGCTTGTGAGAATGCGGTGAAAATCGCCCGGATCGCGACGGGGCGGTCGGGGGTGATTGCTTTTGGCGGCGGGTTCCATGGCCGCACCTTTATGGGCATGTCGCTGACGGGGAAGGTGGAGCCTTACAAGAAAGGCTTTGGCCAGATGATGCCCGATGTCTGGCACGTGCCTTTCCCGATGGGGCCGCAGGGGATTTCGACCGAGGATTCGCTGGCGGGCATCAACAAGCTGTTCAAGGCGGACCTTGATCCGGGTCGGGTCGCGGCCATCATCTTTGAACCGGTGCAGGGGGAGGGCGGGTTCAACCCGGCCCCGGCGGACCTTGTCCGCGCGATCCGCAAGCTTTGTGATGAGCATGGGATCGTGATGATTGCCGACGAGGTTCAGACCGGCTTTGCCCGCACCGGGAACCTGTTCGCCATGCATGGCTATGATGTGGCCCCGGATCTGACCACCATGGCGAAGGGGTTGGCGGGGGGGCTGCCGCTGGCGGCGGTTACGGGGAAGGCGAGCCTGATGGACGCGGCCCATCCCGGCGGTTTGGGCGGCACCTATGGCGGCAATCCGTTGGGAATTGCAGCGGCCCATGCGGTGATGGATGTGATCGAGGAGGAAAACCTGTGCGCCCGGGCCAATGAACTGGGCTCGCGGTTGAAACAGAAGCTGGAGGAAATCCGGTCCACCACCCCCGAAATTTCCGACATCCGCGGCCCCGGTTTCATGGTCGCCGTGGAATTTGCAAAGCCGGGGTCGGGCGAGCCGGATGCGGGCTTTACCGGCCGGGTTCGGACCGAGGCTTTGAAACGGGGGCTGATTTTGCTAACCTGTGGGGTCTATGGAAACGTCGTCCGATTCCTCGCCCCGATCACGATTCCGGAGGCGCATTTTACGGAAGCCTTGGGGATTTTGGAGGAGTCGGTCAAGGCCGCGCGGCTGTAGTTTTCACGCGTGAAAAGTCGCGTAAGGCGTTGAAAGGGAAGGGTAAACGTTTTGGCGTTTACCCTTTGGTAAGGGTGATTGGGGGGTGTCGAATGGGGGCCTTTTGGTAGGGTGCGCATTCATGGCGCACCTTTTTGCGGCGTGATGGTGCGCCATGAATGCGCACCCTACAACGCTTTCTTAACCATCACCTGTCACTCATGCCCGATGTCGGAATATCTTCGCCCGCGCCAAAAGGGTGCTTCGATCTTTTTCACGGTGAACCTTGCGCAACGCGGGTCTTCGTTGCTGGTTGATCATGTCCAAGCCTTACGCGAAGCGGTGCGCCAGACCCGTCACGAACGTCCCTTTGCCATCGTGGCTTGGGTCGTTTTGCCCGACCATCTGCATTCCGTCTGGACCCTGCCCGAGGGCGACACCGATTATTCCACCCGCTGGGCGGTGATCAAGGCGCGGTTCTCCCGCGCCATGCCGCAAACAGCGCAACGCGCCAGCCATGTGGCGCGGCGGGAACATGGGTTGTGGCAACGGCGGTTTTGGGAGCATCACATCCGCGACGAAAGTGACCTTGCGGCGCACATCGGATATTGTTGGCATAATCCCGTCAAACACGGTTTGGTTGATCATCCGAAGGATTGGGTTTATTCGAGTTATCACAGAGATGCGTAGGTTGCGCCTTCATGGCGCACCTTTTCGCGCGTGATGGTGCGCCATGAATGCGCACCCTAAGGGGGTTGGTTTGCAGCATTTTAACCGAGGAACATTTTGTTTTGAAATGAAGGCATGAAAATGGCGCTTGTTTGGGTGGATTTCAATCGAAGCCTTGGGGCCGGGGTCTTTGCATTTTCAAAGCGGGACGAAGCTCAAGATATTGATGGACGTATTGTTCCTATCCATGCGGGTTTGCGTGTTGTCGCGTTTGATCACGATATTTTGGAGGACGGATCGAAAGGATTGATGGTTGTTCCGGCAGTTGTCTGTTTTAATTCCGAAAAAGAGGGGCCTTTCACAGCTTACAAATGGTGCGTTCAAACGACGGGCGATTATCGGTGGGTGACATTTCAAGAGGCGTGTCAAATCGTATAGAAATCCGTAGGTTGCGCCTTCAGGGCGCACCTTTTCGCGCGTGATGGTGCGCCATGAATGCGCACCTTACGGCGAATATCCATTTGAGGTGATCGGCCGCAGGGGGTGTTGCCCCCCACCCCCCTTGCCCCCACCCCCCACTCGGCCCTATCCAAGCCCATCCCAACCAACCCCCGAGTCCCATCATGAACCTGCCTGTTCCCGTCCTGACCATCGGCCTGTTGCTGATGTCGAACATCTTTATGACCTTTGCCTGGTATGGGCATCTGAAGTTCAAGACGGCGCCCTTGCTGACCGTCATTCTGGTCTCTTGGGGGATCGCGTTTTTTGAATATGTCTTGCAGGTGCCGGCCAACCGGATTGGGCATGGGCATTTCAACGCGGCGCAGTTGAAGACCATTCAAGAGGTTTTGACGCTGTCGGTGTTTGCCGTGTTCTCGGTCTGGTATCTGAAGGAGCCGCTGGGCTGGAACCATCTGCTGGGGTTCAGTTTCATCGCGCTGGGCGCGTTTTTCATCTTTCACAAATGGGCCTGAACCCACAGAGACGCTGAATTTCTGTGCATTCGGGCCGTTTACAGGGGCGGCGCGGGGGCCTAGCCAAGGGGCATGCGCCAGACCCGTTTCCTTGACCGGACCAGCCCGCCCCATATCGCCACCCTGATCCTGATTTGCGGGTTGGGGGCGCTGTCGTTGAACATCTATTCCCCCTCTTTGCCGTCGATGGCCAAGCATTTTGGGGTGGATTACGCGCTGATGCAGCTGACGGTGTCGCTGTATCTGGCGATGACGGCGGTGATCCAGATTGTGATCGGCCCGATTTCTGACCGGTTTGGCCGGCGGCCGGTGCTGTTGGCGGCGGTGGTGATCTTCACGGTGGCAACCTTGGTGGCCCTGTTTGCGCCGAACTATGAAACCTTTGTGGTGGCGCGGATGGTGCAGTCGGTGATCGCCTCGGCCTTTGCGCTGTCGCGGGCGGTGGTGCGGGATGTGGTGCCAGCGGATCAGGCGGCCAGCTGGATTGGCTATGTGACGATGGGGATGTCGCTGGTGCCGATGGTGGGGCCGGCGGTGGGGGGGATGCTGGACAAGGCCTTTGGCTGGCAATCGACCTTCTGGTTGCTGGCGGGGGGCGGTGTGGTGCTGTTCGCACTGCTTTGGCAGGATCTGGGCGAGACAGCCCCCAAGGGCAACGGGCGGTTCATTGATCAGGTTCGGGCCTGGCCGTCGCTGCTGAAATCGCAACGGTTCTGGGGCTATTGTCTGGCGGCGGCCTTTGCCTCGGGCGCGTTTTTCGCCTTTCTGGGGGGGGCACCCTATGTGGGGTCGACGCTGTATGGGATGGATGCGGCGACTTTGGGGGCTTATTTCGCGGCACCGTCGATTGGCTATATGGCGGGGAATTACTTTTCGGGGCGGTATTCGGTGCGGCTGGGGCTGAACCGGATGGTGATGCTGGGGGCCTTGGTGGGGACGGCGGGGATGGCGGCGATGGTGCTGCTGGATCTGGCGGGGCAGATGGGGGCGGTGGCGTTCTTTGGGCTGATGATTCCGGTGGGACTGGGGAACGGGATTTTGCTGCCGAGTGCGAATGCGGGGATGCTGTCGGTGCGGCCGGAATTGGCGGGGTCGGCGGCGGGGCTGGGCGGGGCGATCACGATTGCCGGGGGGGCGGCTTTGGCGGCCTTGGCGGGTTGGTTGCTGGAGGGGGGCAGTGCGACACCGCTGGTCTGGGTGATGTTTGGGACATCGGTTCTGGGGGTGGCGTCGGCGCAATGGGTGATCGTGCGGGCGCGGGCGGTGATGCGGGCGGGGTGACGCTTTGGTTGACGGCTGACTTTGCAAAGGCGTAGCGTGATTTGCAAAGGGGCGGGGCGATGCATCAAAAGCTGTATGCGGGGGTAAAGCTGCGAGAGTTGCGGGGCCGGCTGGGGCTGTCGCAGGCGGGCTTTGCGGCCAAGCTGGGGGTGTCGCCGCCCTATCTGAACCAGATGGAGCAGAACAATCGGCCGGTGTCGACGGGGGTGGTTCTGGCGCTGGCGCGAGAGTTCGGCTTTGACGTGGGTGAGCTGAGCCAGGGGGATGCCGAGCGGGTGGTGAGCGACCTGCGGGAGGTGCTGGCGGATCCGGTCTTTGTGGGGGTGGCGCCGGGTCTGGCGGATATGCGGCTGGCGGCGAGCAATGCGCCGGCGCTGGCGCGGGCGTTCCTGGATCTGCACCGGGCCTATCGGCAGGGGCAGGATCGGCTGGCGGGGCTGGATGCGGCGCTGGGGCAAGAGGTGCGGGGACTGTCGCCTTGGGATGAGGTGCGGGATTTCTTTCACTATCGGGACAATTACCTGGATGCGATTGACCGGGCGGGCGAGGCCTTTGCGCTGGGGGGGGAAGGGGCGGAGGCGGCCCTGGCGCGGATGGGTGTGCGGCTGGCGTTGGGGGGGGAGGATCTGCGGCGGTATGAGGCGGGGTCGCGGCGGCTGACGCTGTCGGGGCGGGCGAGCGGGGCGACGCGGCGGTTTCAGGTGCTGCATCAGCTGGGGTTGTTGACGCAAGGGTCGCTGATCGAGGCGGCGCTGGACGCGGCGGGGTTTCAGGCGGAAGGGGCGCGGGCGATCGCAAAAGTGGGGCTGGCGAACTATTTTGCGGGGGCGGCGTTGATGCCCTATGGGGCGTTTCTGGCGGCGGCGCGGGAGGAACGGCACGATCTGGAGCGGTTGGCGGATCGGTTCGGGGCGTCGCTGGAGCAGGTGGCGCATCGGTTGTCGACGCTGCAAAGGCCGGGGGCGAAGGGGATTCCGTTCTTTTTCGTGCGGGTGGACCGGGCGGGGACGATCACGAAGCGGCATTCGGCGACAAAGCTGCAATTCGCGCGGTTCGGGGGGGCTTGTCCCTTGTGGAACGTGCATGCGGCGTTTGAGACGCCGGGGCGTTTCCTGCGACAATTGGCAGAAACGCCGGATGGGTTGCGGTATTTCTGTCTGGCGCGGGATGTGACGAAATCGGGGGGCAGTTTCCACGCGCCGATGCGGCGCTATGCGATCGGCCTGGGCTGCGAGATCGGCCATGCGGGCGATCTGGTCTATGCCGATGGGATGGATCTAAAGGGCGGGTTTGATCCGATTGGCATTTCCTGCCGGATCTGCGAACGACCGCACTGTCCGCAAAGGTCGGTGCCGCCCTTGGCGCATGGGCTGCGGATCGACCCGGACCGGCGCGGGATCCTGCCCTATGAGATTGGCGAATGAAGGGGTGATCAAGGGCCGGCCCCACGAAGCGGTGGCCTGCGCGCGCAGAGGGGCGCAGGCCGGGCCGAAGGGTCAGGCGAGCAAGGCGGCGATGGCGTCTTTCAGCTGCATCCTTTGCCGCCGTAATTGGCGTTCGGTGTCTTCGGACGCGGGTTTTACATGGGTTTCGATGGCGTGGATTTCGCGGTTGAGCTGGTGATAATCCTCGGCCAGCCGGGCGAAATGGGCGTTGGTTTGTTTCAGGCTTTGGATGGTCTCGGCCTTGCCGGGGAATTCTTCGATCAGTTCATGCGGGGTGTGGGACATGCCTTCTCCTCTGGTGTCTTGCTTGGCAAGTTTGCCAGAGGAGAGGGTTTGCCGCCTTGATCCGGATCAATCAGCGCTGGGATTGGGCCCAGTTCGGGTTGATCCAGGGTTCCAGATTGGAGCGGGGCAGGGGCATCTTGTCCAAAAGGTGATCAGAGACCTTTTCCCCCACCATAATCGAGGGGGCGTTCAAGTTGCCGTTCGTCACCTGCGGGAAGATCGAGCTGTCGGCGACGCGCAGCCCTTCGACGCCGATCACGCGGGCTTGGGGGTCGACCACGGCCATCGGATCATCGGCGCGGCCCATACGGGCGGTGCCGCAGGGGTGATAGGCGCTTTCGGCGTGCTGGCGGATGAAATTGTCCAGTTCCTCATCGGTCTGATAGCCCGCGCCAGGTTGGATTTCATGTTTGACATGGGGCTGCATGGCCTGTTGGCCAAAGATTTCGCGCGTCAGGCGGATGCAGCGGCGGAATTCATCCCAATCGTCGGGGTGCGACATATAGTTGAAGCGGATTTCAGGCGGGGCCTCGGGATCGGAGGATCGAAGCGTGACCGCGCCGCGCGACTTGGACCGCATGGGGCCGACATGGACCTGAAAGCCGTGGCCCTCGGCCGCCGCCTTGCCGTCGTAGCGGACGGCGATGGGCAGAAAGTGGTATTGGATATCGGGATAGTCGATGCCCGCGCGGGAACGAATGAAGCCGCAGCTTTCAAACTGGTTCGATGCCCCTAGGCCGGTGCGGGTGAACAGCCATTGCGCGCCGACCATCGCCTTGCCCAAGAGGTTCCAGTATTTATAGAGCGTGATGGGCTGGCGGGCGGCGAACTGCATGTAGATTTCAAGATGGTCTTGCAGGTTCTGGCCGACCCCTCCTCGATCGGCCAGAACCGCGACCCCATGCGAACGCAGTTGCGCCGCGGGGCCTATGCCAGAATTCAGCAGGATTTTCGGGCTGTTGATCGACGAGGCGGCAAGGATCACCTCGCGCGCGGCGGGGATAATTTCCAAGACTCCGCCGCGCCGCACCTCGACCCCCGTGGCGCGAAGGCCGTCAAAGGTGACGCGGCGGGCGAGGGCGCGGATGAGTTGGACTTTGCCCGTTTTCAGCGCGGGACGCAGATAGGCGTTGGCGGCGGACCAGCGACGACCTTTCCAGATCGTCGCCTCCATCGCGCCAAAGCCTTCTTGCTGTTGGCCGTTGTAATCGCCCGTCACCGGATAGCCCGCCTGTTCGCCCGCCTGAATGAAGGCGTTGAACAGGGGGTTGGTGCGGGGACCACGGGTGATGTGGAGGGGGCCATCGTGGCCACGGTATTCGCTGGCGGGGCCGCCGTGCCAGTGTTCCATGCGTTTGTAATAGGGCAGGACATCGGCATAGGCCCAGCCTTGGGCACCCATTTCTTCCCATGTGTCAAAGTCGCGGGCATGGCCCCGGACATAGACCATGCCGTTGATCGAGGAGGAACCGCCAATGACCTTGCCGCGGGGGGTGGCCAGAACGCGGCCGCCAAGATGGGGTTCGGGTTCGGATTTGAGGCCCCAATCGTAGATGCCCATGTTCATGGGGTAGGAAAGCGCCCCCGGCATCTGGATGAACGGCCCGGCATCAGTGCCGCCGTGTTCGATGATGGTGACGCTGCGGCCCGCCATCGCCAGACGATAGGCCATGGCGCATCCGGCGGAACCGGCCCCGACGATGACGAATTCAGAGGCCATCATTCCCCCCTTGGAAAGCGTTTGGAGGTTTCGAGGATGTTCAGATCCATATGGTTGCGCATGTAGCGTTCGGAGGCTTTTTGCAGCGGCTGGAAATCCCATGGGAAATAGGCACCATTGCGCAAGGCTTCGTAAACGACCCAGCGCCGGGCTTGGCTGGCGCGGACATCGGCGTCGAAACGGTCAAGATCCCAGCGGGCCAGCGCCTCTGTTTTCAGTGTAGACAGGGTTTCGGCATGGGCGGGATCGGCTGCGAGATTGTGCAATTCCTGCGGATCGTCGGCCATGTTGAACAGCATGTCGGGGTCAAGTTTGCACAAAACCAACTTCCACGGGCCGCGGCGCAGGGCGACCATCGGCGCCTCGGACGCCTCGGCGGCATATTCCATGGCGACGGGTTCGGCGCGGGTTTGGCCCTGCATGAGGGGGAGGAGTGAGGTGCCGTCGGTCCAAGGCATGACCTCGGACAGATCAATCCCGGCCAGTGCGCAGAGGGTGGGGGTCACGTCGAGGGTCGATACCGGCGTGTCGATGTGGGCCGGGGTGATGCCGGGCGCGGAAATCATCAGCGGGACGCCCGCCGAATGTTCAAAGAAGTTCATCTTGAACCACATGCCGCGTTCGCCCAGCATATCGCCATGGTCTGACAGGAAGAGGATGATCGCCTCTTGGCGGGTCGCTTTCAGCGCCTCTAGAACCTCGCCGATCTTGTCATCGACATAGGAAATGTTGGCGAAATAGGCTTGGCGCGAACGGCGGGTCATCTCATCCGTCAGGTCATAGTTCGCGGCGTCCGAAGCCTTATAGATGCGCTGGGAATGGGGGTCGCTTTCAGCATAGGGGATAGGGGCCGTGGCGGGGTCGAGATAGGCGCAGTCGTTGTACAGATCCCAGTATTTCTTGCGCGCGACATAGGGGTCATGCGGATGTGTCAGGCTGACGGTCATCATCCAAGGGCGGTCGTCGGCCCCGCGTGACAGGTCATAGACGCGTTGGGTGGCGTGGAAGGCCACCTCGTCATCATATTCCATTTGGTTGGTGATTTCGGCGATGCCTGCACCGGTGACGGAACCCATGTTGTGATACCACCAGTCGATGCGTTCGCCGGGCTTGCGGTAGTCGGGGGTCCAGCCGAAATCGGCGGGGTAGATGTCGGTGGTCAGGCGTTCCTCGAACCCGTGCATCTGGTCGGGGCCGACGAAATGCATCTTGCCCGAGAGGATGGTGCGATAGCCCGCACGGCGCAGGTGGTGGGCATAGGTCGGGATGTCGCTGCGGAATTCAGCGGCATTGTCATAGACGCCGTTGCGCGAGGGCAATTGCCCCGACATGAAGGCGGCGCGGGCGGGCGAGCAAAGGGGGGACGCCGTATAGGTCTGCGAAAAGCGCACCGACTTTGCGGCAAGGGCCTTGAGGTTGGGGGCATGCAGCCAATCGGCGGGACCATCGGGGAAGAAGGGGCCGGCGAGTTGATCGGCCATGAAGATCAGGATGTTGGGCTTTTTGGACATTTTTTCCCCTTGGGTCTTCAGACCGGGCCTTGTTGAATTTCATTGTCGAGCACCGAGAGAACGAGGCTGATCGCCTGTTTACGGGCATCGGGGCTGGTTTGGACGATCTGGCGCAGATAGACGCCGTCGATCAGCGCGGCCAAGGCATCGGCCACACGGGGCGCGCGGGCACCGACAAGCGGGCGCAGGTCGTGGCAAAGGTTGGTGCGGATGCGGCCCTGATAGATGTTCAGCAGGCGTTTCGCCTCGGGCAGGGTCTGGGCCATGACATAGAAGGTGAGCCAAGCGCCCACCACCTCGCGCCGGAAACTGGCGGCGCTGAACGAGGCTTGCACCAGCGCCTGCAAGCGGCCCTTGTGGCCATTGGCGACGGACAAAGCGCCGCGCACCTCGGCCCCATAGATCGCAAGGACATGGCGCATGGCCGCCAGAAACATGTCTTCCTTCGATCCGAAATAGTGATGGGCCAGTGCCGAAGACATGCCTGCACGTTTTGCAATCTGGCTGACGGTGACATCCAGATTGCCCGCCCGACCGATTTCGACAATCGTGGCGTTGACCAGCGCTGCCTTTCGGATAGGCTCCATTCCAATCTTTGGCATCGAACCCCGGGCCTTTCGCAGATTTTGCTTGCCAGACGGGGGTAGACCGAAGTTTATTGACTCGTCAATCAACAAAAACTCAGGGAGCCTGCCATGACCCTTAAACATCTGCTTCTTGCCACCGCCCTTTCGGGCATGGCATCTGCCGCTTACGCCGAAGGCTGTGACAGCATTGCCTTTTCGGATGTGGGTTGGACCGATATCACGGTGACAACCTCGGCCACGAAACAAGTTTTGACTGCGCTGGGCTATGGCGTCGATGTCAAGATTCTGGCCGTGCCGGTGACTTTCGCCTCGTTGGAATCGGGCGATGTGGACGTATTCTTGGGCAACTGGATGCCCGCACAAGCCGGGGCGATCGGGCCCTATCTGGAAAGTGGCAGCATTGAAACGCTGACGACGAACCTGACGGGCACGAAATATACCTTGGCTGTGCCGACCTATCTTTATGACAAGGGCCTGAAAACCTATGCCGACGTGCCGAAGTTCAAGGAAGAATTGGAAGGCAAGGTCTACGGGATCGAGCCGGGGAACGAAGGCAACGGCTATCTGATTTCGCTGACCGAGGCTGGAAAGGCCTTGGAAGGGATGGAAGTGGTCGAAAGCTCGGAACAGGGGATGCTGGCACAGGTGTCGCGTTTCTATCCCGACCAGAAGGGCGTGGTCTTCCTGGGCTGGGAACCGCATCCGATGAACGCGAACTTTGATCTGAAATACCTGACCGGCGGCGAAGATTTCTTTGGCGGGGAAGGCACGGTTCATACGGTGACGCGCAAAGGCTATGCGGCGGAATGCCCGAATGTGGCCAAGCTGTTGACCAACCAGACCTTCACCTTGGCCATGGAAAACGAGATCATGGGCAAGATTCTGGACGGTGGCGAAGACCCGGATGCGGCGGTGGCGGCCTGGATCAAGGCGAATCCGGCGGTGCTGGACGCTTGGCTGGCGGGTGTCACGACCAAGGACGGGGCCGAGGGTCTGCCTGCGGTCAAAGCGGCCTTTGGTCTGTAATTCCGGTTTGAAACGGCGGGGCCAGACCCCGCCGTTTTCAATTCGCAGCCCCGTTTCGGGAAGGGCCACGCATGTTTGAGACGCTGAACGAGGCCACGACAGGGTGGCTGACAGCATGGAAAATTCCGGTGGGGGATTGGTCCAAGGCGGCTTTTGACTGGTTGCAGTCGAATGGCAAGCCTGTGTTCGACCTGATCCGCCTGATGATGGAATCGGTGATTGACGGGATGCTGTGGGTGATGATGGCGATTCCGCCCATCCTGATGGTGGCCCTTTTCATGGCGCTGACTTGGTATTTGCAGCGCAGTTGGAAGATTGTGACGCTGGTGGGCCTAGGCTTTCTGTTCATCATCAATCAGGGCTATTGGCCGCAGACGATGGAAAGCATGACGCTGATCCTTTTGTCTTGTGCGACCTGTATGGCGATTGGGGTGCCGGTGGGGATTGCCTGCGCGCATCGGCCAAAGCTCTATGCGGCGTTGAGCCCCGTTCTGGATCTGATGCAGACGCTGCCGACGTTTGTTTATCTGATCCCGGCGATTGTCTTCTTTGGTCTGGGGATGGTGCCGGGGCTGATTGCAACGGTGATCTTTGTGCTGCCCGCGCCGATCCGGCTGACCTATCTGGGGGTTGCGAGCACACCAACGGCGCTGATGGAGGCGGCGACGGCCTTTGGGGCGACGCCAAGCCAGCGGCTGTGGAAGGTGGAACTGCCCTATGCGCTGCCGCAGATCATGGCGGGGATGACGCAGGCGATCATGTTGTCACTGTCGATGGTGGTGATTGCCGCGATGGTGGGGGCGAATGGGTTGGGCGTGCCGGTGGTGCGGGCCTTGAACTCGGTCAACACCAAGCTGGGCTTTGAATCGGGTTTCATCATCGTGGTGGTGGCCATTTTGCTGGATCGTATGTTGAAGGTGACGCGGAAATGACAGGCGCAGCAGTCACATTTGACAAGGTTTCCATCGTCTTTGGCGATCGCCCAGAACGGGCCTTGCCCTTGATGGATCAGGGCAAGACGCGGGCCGAGGTGCAGAAGGCGACGGCGCAGGTGCTGGGGGTGCATGATTGCAGCCTGACCGTGGCCGAGGGCGAGATTCTGGTGCTGATGGGCCTTTCGGGGTCAGGCAAATCGACGCTTTTGCGGGCGGTGAACGGGCTGAACCCGGTGGTTCGCGGTTCGGTCAAGGTGCGGCATGGGGATTTCGCCTGTGACACGGCGAATTGCTCTGCGGCAGATTTGCTGCATGTGCGGCGGTCGATGATTGCGATGGTGTTCCAGCAATTCGGGCTGTTGCCCTGGCGGACGGTGCGGGAAAACGTGGGTCTGGGTCTGGAACTGGCGGGGATGTCGCTGGCGGAACGGACGGGCCGGGTCGATGGGCAATTGGCGCTGGTGAACCTGTCGCAATGGGCGGACCGTCGGGTGGGCGAGTTGTCGGGGGGGATGCAGCAAAGGGTGGGTTTGGCGCGGGCCTTTGCCACCGAAGCACCGATTTTGCTGATGGATGAACCCTTTTCCGCCCTTGATCCGCTGATCCGGTCGCGGTTGCAGGATGAGTTGCTGGATCTGCAAAAGCGGCTGAAGAAGACGATCATCTTTGTGAGCCATGATCTGGATGAGGCGTTCAAGATCGGCAACCGGATCGCCCTGATGGAGGGCGGGCGGATCGTGCAGTGTGGGACGGCAAGGGAAATCATCGCCAATCCGATCAGCGATTATGTCGCGGATTTCGTGGCGCATATGAACCCCTTGGCGGTGCTGACGGCGCGGGATGTGATGGTCGCGGGGCCGGGGGCGGAAGGTGCGCCCGAGGTTGGCGTCGATGCGCCGGTTAAGGCGGTGATGGGGCTGATCGAAAAGGGGGCGGTCGAAGTGACCGTGACCGAAGGCGACAAGGTGGTGGGGGTGATCCGCGCGCCGTCGCTGATGGGGCGCTTGGTCAACCCGCGCGGGGTTTGATTTGCAAATTGCAGGGTTGCCCTTGCCAATGATTTGCAAATTATCCCGATTTTGCTTTTCGCCCCGGCCTGTGCATCTTAGGTTACAGGCAGGCCGGGGCGGAGGGCGCGATGAAGGACATTCTGACAGAGCTTGAGGCGCGGCGGGCCGAGGCGCGGGCGGGCGGCGGGGCGCGGCGTGTGGAAGGGCAGCATACCAAAGGCAAGCTGACCGCGCGAGAACGAATCGAATTGCTGCTGGATGAGGGCAGCTTTGAAGAGTTCGACATGTTCGTGCAGCATCGTTGCAGTGATTTCGGCATGGAGGAAACGCGGCATCCGGGCGATGGGGTGATCACCGGCTGGGGCACGGTAAATGGGCGGCAGGTCTATGTCTTTGCACAAGATTTCACGGTGCTGGGCGGGTCGGTTTCAGAAACCCATGGGGCCAAGATCTGCAAGATCATGGACATGGCGATCCAGAACGGGGCGCCGATCATCGGTTTGAATGACAGCGGTGGGGCACGGATTCAGGAAGGCGTGGGTTCGCTGGCGGCCTATGGCGAGATTTTTCAGCGGAATATTCTGGCGTCTGGGGTGGTGCCGCAGATCAGCCTGATTATGGGGCCTTGCGCGGGGGGGGCGGTCTATTCGCCCGCGATGACCGACTTTATCTTTATGGTGAAGGATTCGTCTTACATGTTCGTGACGGGGCCGGATGTGGTCAAGACCGTGACGAATGAACAGGTCAGCGCCGAAGAACTGGGTGGGGCGGGGACGCATACGAAACGGTCGAGCGTGGCGGATGGGGCCTATGATAACGATGTGGAGCTTTTGGCCGAAACGCGGCGGCTGATCGACTTTCTGCCCCTGAACAACCGGGAAAAAGCGCCAGTGCGGCCGTTCTTTGATGATCCGGCGCGGGTGGAGGCAAGCCTGGATACGCTGATCCCGGACAATCCGAACCAGCCCTATGATATGAAAGAGCTGATCACCAAGGTCGCGGATGAGGGGGATTTCTTTGAAATCCAGCGGGACTTTGCGGGGAATATCGTGACGGGTTTCATTCGGTTGGAAGGGCAGACGGTCGGCGTCGTGGCGAACCAGCCGATGGTGCTGGCGGGCTGTCTGGACATTGATGCCAGCCGCAAGGCGGCACGGTTTGTGCGCTTCTGCGATGCCTTTGAAATTCCGATTCTGACGCTGGTCGATGTGCCGGGTTTCCTGCCGGGCACAGCGCAGGAATATGGCGGGGTGATCAAGCATGGGGCCAAGCTGCTGTTCGCCTATGGCGAGGCGACGGTGCCGAAGGTGACGGTGCTGACGCGGAAGACCTATGGTGGGGCCTATGTGGTGATGTCGTCGAAACATCTGCGTGGCGATTTCAACTATGCTTGGCCCACAGCAGAAGTGGCGGTGATGGGGGCCAAGGGGGCGACGGAAATTCTATATCGCAGCGAATTGGGCGAGCCTGAAAAGATCGCGGCACGGGTGAAGGACTATGAGGCGCGCTTTGCCAACCCGTTTGTGGCGGCCGAGCGGGGTTTCATCGATGAGGTGATCATGCCGCATTCGACACGGCGTCGGGTGGCGCGGGCCTTTGCCAGCCTGCGGGGGAAGCGCCAGCAGAACCCGTGGAAAAAGCACGACAACATCCCGCTATGAGGGCCTGATGGAAGAAGTCACCGAACTTTTGACAACGCCGTCAGGGCTGATTGTCAGCCTGATCGAGGTGGTGAATGATGCGCCCGGCCCCGAGGGGTTGACCACGCGTTTTCGGTTTCTGGCCCCTGATCTGGCGGGGGTCGATTTCGATCTGGCGGCGGCAGATATGCTGCATCTTTGCCAGAGCTATGCGCTGTCTCAGCTGCCCAAGATCGGCCCTGAGGCCAGCCAGATCATCATTTCGCTGTCGGATCGCCTTGTGCCTTTTGGGGAGGCGGCCCCCGAGGCCTTGCAGTATTTCGAGGCCTATCGAATCGAGAACGGGGAATGCGTGTGGGAAATGTATTGATGGGCCTTGGGCCGAAAATGGCCGATGGGCGGGCAGGGGGCTTGGGGCCGATGGTTTTGCTGCCTAAAGATGGGCTGTCCAAACATAGGAAAGGGACAGGAACATGGATTATCGCCGCGTCGTGCTGGTCGCTTGCATGGGGCTTTTCATGGCCGCTTGCGCGCCGAAACCTGAACCCATGCCGGTTGTCGAGCCGGTCTCGGTCGAGCCGACCTATACGGGCAAGATGTAATCTTGACCGGCTGGCGCGCCCTTCGCATGGCGGAGGGCGGCCATGCTGAAACATCGCGGCTTTCCGGGGCGCTATCCTGGCACCGATTTTCAATTCACCATTCGCCGCGCCAACCATAAGGATGGCGTGACCAAGCTGATCCGGCGGGAACGCTATAAGGATCGCAAGAAGCTGGACAAGGCCGTGGATGCGGCCTTTATCAAGGCGATCTGGGAAAATTTTGGCGAAGAGCCGTTCGAGCGGGGCAATCTGGACGCGGGGCGCCTGTCCTGGGTCTTTGGGCGCGAGGTTGTGCCCGCCGAAGACCCGTTTGACCCCGAAAGCTATGAGGCCTTGTTGCGGCTAGACCTGAGCCGGGCGCAGACGGCTTTTCCCGAGGCTTTTGCCCCGGATGAAGCGCCGGTCGAATATGACGACTGGGGCGATGAGGATGACTGAGGCCTTGGCCCCTGCCCGCGTTGTAATGCGCGACTTTCCGCGCAAGCCTTTGGAATTTCGGCCAGTTTCAGCGCAGTTGACGCAAGGGCCGGACAAAGGCTTTGCACCCGTGCGGGGGCTTTGGCAGGGTGCATCAAGGGGCAAAGGCGCGATGATCTTTCCCCCGATCTGTCAAGACTGTTACCCTTCCCCTTGGGGGCAGTTCGGCCTTTCCCCGGCCGGACTGCCCCGCTTTTCCGGGTTTCTGGCGAAAGATCGCTGTTCGGACCAAGGTCTGAACGGAATCGGCTTTCATGAACCGGAACTTTCGTTAAAATCCTGCGTTACAGAAAAACACTATGGAGGCCGAGCGCCATGCGTAAAACCATTCTCATTTCGATGCTTCTTGCCAGCGGTGCCCTGTCGGCCTGCGTCTCGCAGCCGGGTCAGCCGGGCATGCTGGAAACCCAAACTGGTCGCGCCCTTGTTGGTGCGGGAATCGGTGCGGTTATTGCCGACAATCAAGATGAAAACATGTTGGCCGGCGCTGCTGCCGGTGGCATGGCCGGGGCGCTGTCATGTGCGGTTCCCGGGATTAACGGTTGCCGCTACCCGTGATCTGACGGCCCAACGGCCATTGATGGGAAACTCAAGGCCATCCGGGCAATCCGCCCGGGTGGCCTTTTCTTTTGCGCGGCGGAGGCCCCTGTGATGTTCAAAAAGATCCTGATTGCGAACCGGGGGGAGATTGCCTGCCGAGTGATCAAGACCGCGCGGAAGATGGGGATCGCGACGGTGGCGGTCTATTCGGACGCTGACCGGAACGCGTTGCATGTGCAGATGGCGGATGAGGCGGTGCATATCGGGCCTTCGCCTGCGGCGCAGTCTTATATTGTGATTGAGCGGATCATGGCGGCGGTGCGGGCGACGGGGGCGGATGCGGTGCATCCGGGCTATGGCTTTCTAAGCGAGAATCGGGATTTCGCGGCGGCTTTGGAGGCGGCGGGCGTGGTGTTTATCGGGCCGCCCTCTGGTGCGATTGAGGCGATGGGGGACAAGATCACCTCGAAGAAGATCGCGATGGAGGCGGGGGTTTCAACGGTTCCGGGGCATATGGGGCTGATTGCCGATGGGGATGAGGCGGCGCGAATCGCGGGGGAAATCGGCTATCCGGTGATGATCAAGGCCAGTGCGGGCGGCGGCGGCAAGGGGATGCGGATCGCGTGGGACGAGGCCGAGGCGCGCGAAGGCTTTGGCGCATCGCAACGCGAAGCGGCGGCGAGTTTCGGGGATGACCGGATTTTCATCGAAAAGTTCGTGACGCAGCCCCGGCATATTGAAATTCAGGTGCTGGCGGATGGGCATGGGAATTGCGTCTATCTGCATGAACGGGAATGCAGCATTCAGCGGCGGAACCAGAAGGTCATCGAAGAAGCGCCCTCGCCATTCTTAGATGAGGCGACGCGGAAGGCGATGGGGGAGCAAGCCTGCGCCTTGGCCCGCGCCGTGGGCTATACCAGCGCGGGGACGGTGGAGTTCATCGTCGATGGCAGCCGGAATTTCTATTTTCTTGAGATGAACACGCGGTTGCAGGTGGAACATCCGGTGACGGAGCTGATCACGGGGATTGATCTGGTGGAACAGATGATCCGGGTGGCGGCGGGGGAAAAGCTGGGGTTTGCCCAAGCGGACCTGAAGATCAACGGCTGGGCGATGGAAAGCCGTTTGTATGCGGAAGACCCCTATCGCAACTTCCTGCCCTCAATCGGGCGGCTGACCCGCTATCGCCCGCCGATGGAAGGGCCGGGGCTGCGGAACGATACGGGGGTCTATGAGGGCGGCGAGATCAGCATGTTCTATGACCCGATGATTGCCAAGCTTTGCACTTGGGCCCCGGATCGGGCGGAGGTGATTGCGGGAATGGCTACGGCCTTGGACGCGTTTGAGGTGGAGGGGATCGGGCACAACCTGCCCTTTGTTTCCGCCGTCATGGGGCATCCGCGGTTCCAGTCAGGGAATATCACGACGGCCTTTATTGCCGAGGAGTATCCCGACGGATTCAAGGGGGCGGTGCTTTCTGCGGCGGTGCTGGAACAGGTGGCCGCCGCCGCAGCGGCGATGCATCGGGTGGCGGAGATCCGGCGGGCGCGGATTTCGGGGACGATGGACAACCACACGCGGCGGGTGGGGGATGATTGGGTCGTCAGCCTGCAAGGGGAGCGGCTGGCGCTGACGATTGCGGCGGACAAGGGCGGGGCGACGGTTTCCATCGGCGGGCGGGCGCTGCGGGTTGAAGGCGATTGGGTGCCGGGGCAGACGCTGGCGCGGATGGTGGTGGACGGTCAGCCCTTGGTGATGAAGGTCGGCAAGGTGCCGATGGGGTTCCGGCTGCGCCTGCGGGGGGCGGATTTGAAGGTGCTGGTGCAGACGCCGCGTCAGGCGGAACTGGCGGCGCTGATGCCCGAGAAGCAGCCGACCGATACGTCGCGGTTCCTTTTGTGCCCGATGCCGGGGCTGGTCGTTTCGCTGGCGGTGGCTGAGGGGGATGAGGTGCAGGAAGGGCAGGCCTTGGCAACCGTCGAGGCGATGAAGATGGAGAATATCCTACGGGCCGGGCGTTCGGGCGTGGTGGGGAAGGTGCATGCCAGGGCGGGGCAGAGCCTGCGGGTGGATGAGGTGATTTTGGAGTTTGCGTGAGGGCGTTGTCTGGGCGAGTGGTGGGTTTCACCCACCCTACGGATGGGGCGAGCGGGATGGTGCGCCATGAATGCGCACCCTACGGGGTAGGACGATGACGGACAAAGCCACTTGGGAAGCCTTGGCGCGGAAAGAATTGCGCGGGGGCGAGCCTGACAGTCTGACTTGGGCGACGCTGGAGGGGATTGCGGTGAAGCCGCTTTACACCGCCAGCGATGTGCCGGGCGATCCGGGCTTGCCGGGGGTGGCGCCCTTCACGCGGGGGGTGCGGGCCACGATGTATGCTGGCCGCCCCTGGACGATCCGGCAATATGCCGGGTTTTCGACGGCGCAGGAGAGCAACGCCTTTTACCGCAAGGCGTTGGCGGCGGGGCAGCAGGGGGTCTCGGTCGCCTTCGATCTGGCGACGCATCGGGGCTATGACTCGGATCATCCCCGCGTGGAAGGCGATGTCGGCAAGGCGGGCGTGGCGATTGATTCTGTCGAGGATATGAAGGTTCTGTTCGACGGAATTCCCTTGGACAAGATTTCGGTCAGCATGACGATGAACGGGGCGGTGATCCCGATTTTGGCGAATTTCATCGTGGCGGGGGAGGAGCAAGGGGTTTCCAAGGCGGCGCTATCGGGGACGATTCAGAATGACATTCTGAAAGAATTCATGGTGCGGAACACCTATGTCTATCCGCCGGAACCCAGCATGCGGATCATTGCGGATATTATTGAATACACGGCGGCGGAAATGCCGAAGTTCAATTCGATTTCGATCAGCGGCTATCACATGCAAGAGGCCGGGGCGAATTTGGTGCAGGAACTGGCCTTTACGCTGGCGGATGGGCGGGAATATGTGCGGACGGCCCTTGCGCGGGGGATGAAGGTGGATGATTTCGCGCCGCGCCTGTCGTTCTTTTTCGCCATCGGGATGAACATCTTTATGGAAGCGGCCAAGCTGCGGGCGGCGCGGACGCTGTGGCATCGGGTGATGGCGGGGTTCGGGGCGCAAAAGGCGGAAAGCCTGATGTTGCGGACGCATTGCCAGACCAGTGGTGTCAGCTTGCAGGAGCAAGACCCTTATAACAACATCGTGCGGACGGCCTATGAGGCCTTGGCGGCGGCTTTGGGGGGGACGCAGAGCCTGCATACGAACAGTTTTGATGAGGCGATGGCGCTGCCGACGGAGTTTTCGTCACGGATCGCGCGAAACACGCAGTTGATCTTGCAGGAAGAGACGGGGGTGACGAAGGTCGTCGATCCTTTGGCCGGGTCATACTATGTGGAAAGCCTGACGGCTGAGATGGCCGAGGCGGCCTGGGCCTTGATGGAAGAGGTGGAGGCCTTGGGGGGCATGACCAAGGCGGTGGCGACGGGGATGCCAAAGCTGCGGATCGAGGAGACGGCGGCCAAGCGGCAGGCGATGATTGACCGGGGGGATGAGGTGATCGTCGGGGTGAACAAGTATCGGCCAGAGCAGGCGGATGCGGTGGCGATCCGGGCGATTGACAACCATGCGGTGCGGGCGGGGCAGGTGGCGGGGCTGGCCGCTTTGCGGGCTGGGCGCGACGAGGCGGCGTGTCAGGCCGCGCTGGCGGAGTTGACGCGGCGGGCGGCGGAAGGGGGGAACCTTTTGGCGGCGGCGGTGGATGCGGCGCGGGCGCGGGCGAGCGTCGGGGAAATCAGCCTGGCGATGGAGCGGGTTTTTGGGCGGCATGAGGCCGAGGTGAAGACTTTGGCGGGGGTCTATGGGGCGGCCTTTGCGGGGGATGAACGCTTTGCGGCGATCCAGCGCCAGATTGATGCCTTTGCTGAAGTGGAGGGACGCAGGCCGCGCATTCTGGTGGTGAAGATGGGGCAGGATGGGCATGACCGGGGGGCGAAGGTCATCGCGACGGGCTTTGCTGACATCGGGTTTGACGCCGAAATGGGGCCTTTGTTCCAGACGCCCGAGGAGGCCGCCGAGGATGCGATTGCGCGCGGGGTGCATGTGGTGGGGATTTCATCTCAGGCGGCGGGACATCTGACGCTGGCGCCGCAATTGGTGCAGGCGCTGCGCGACCGGGGGGCGGGGCATATCATCGTGGTCTGTGGCGGGGTGATTCCGCAGCAGGATTATGAATTCCTTTATGAAAATGGCGTACGCGCGATTTTCGGCCCCGGAACGCCCATTCCGGATGCAGCGCGCCAGATTCTTGGGCTGATCCGTCGGACGAATGAACCCTTGGATGAGCGTTTCGCCTAAATATTCACCATTGCGTGAAATTTGTGCATGAGCCTTGGGCAGGGCGGCGGATTCCGTCGCCCTTGGTCATGAAAGCGACCTCATGCCGTTGCGGCCAATCTTTTCAGCGGCTGTTCTGACCAAGGCCAGAGCGATCTGGCAGGAAATGGTGTGCGGTGGCGAGCTGATGTGGAAGTCCGTCACCACCGCACGGGGTGCAACTGATGTTGCCGTTTGAATATCTGCGCCTTGCCCGGAAAAGGGAAGGCCTTCAGACGGCCCGAACAGGGGATGGACAGATGGAACTTTCGCGTCGCGCATTGTTGGCCAGTGGGGCCGCCGGGGTTGCCGTAACGGCGCTGCCGGGCACGGTCTTTGCGCAGGAAGAGACGATCAAAGTGGGCGTGCTGCATTCGCTGTCGGGGACGATGGCGATTTCGGAAACGACGCTGAAAGACACGATGCTGATGCTGATCGAGGCGCAGAACGCCAAGGGCGGCGTTTTGGGCAAAAAGCTGGAGGCGGTGGTGGTCGATCCGGCCTCGGACTGGCCTTTGTTTGCGGAAAAGGCGCGGGAATTGCTGACCGTGTCGAAGGTCGATGTGATGTTCGGCTGCTGGACGTCTGTGTCGCGCAAGTCGGTGCTGCCGGTCATCGAAGAGCTGAACGGGTTGCTGTTCTATCCGGTGCAGTATGAGGGCGAGGAATCGTCGAAAAACGTGTTCTACACGGGGGCTGCGCCGAACCAGCAGGCGATTCCGGCGGTGGACTACTATCTGGAAGAGCTGGGCGTGGAAAAATTCGCGCTGCTGGGCACCGACTATGTCTATCCGCGCACGACGAACAACATTCTGGAAAGCTATCTGCAATCCAAAGGCATCGCCAAGGAAGATATCTTTGTGAACTATACGCCGTTCGGGCACAGCGATTGGTCGAAGATCGTGGCCGATGTGGTGGCCTTGGGCGCGGATGGTAAAAAGGTCGGCGTGATCTCCACCATCAACGGCGATGCGAACATCGGTTTCTACAAAGAACTGGCGGCGGCGGGCGTGACGGCGGAGACGCTGCCTGTGGTGGCTTTCTCGGTCGGTGAGGAAGAGCTTTCGGGTCTGGATACGTCCAACCTGGTGGGCCATCTGGCGGCGTGGAACTATTTCATGTCGGCGGATACCCCGGCGAATGCCGAGTTCATCGCGGCGTGGAAGGCGTTCATCAAGGACGACAAGCGGGTGACGAATGACCCGATGGAGGCGCATTACATCGGGTTCAACATGTGGGTGAACGCGGTGACGGCGGCCGGCACGACCGAGGTAGACGCAGTTTCGGCGGCCATGATCGGGCAGAAATTCCCGAACCTGACGGGTGGGGAATCGGAAATGCTGCCGAACCACCATCTGACCAAGCCGGTTCTGATTGGCGAAATCCGGGCGGATGGGCAGTTTGACATCATCAGCCAGACCGAGCCGGTGCCGGGTGATGCTTGGACCGATTTCCTGCCGGAATCGGC
Source organism: Neogemmobacter tilapiae (assembly GCF_014652215.1). Classification (GTDB taxonomy): domain Bacteria; phylum Pseudomonadota; class Alphaproteobacteria; order Rhodobacterales; family Rhodobacteraceae; genus Neogemmobacter; species Neogemmobacter tilapiae. The sequence goes on from NZ_BMYJ01000002.1 coordinate 363,672, forward strand.
AGTGCTGGAAGCCGATTGGAAAGACCTGAACTGCGGGATGTACAACAAGGAAACTTCGACCTGCGTGCAGTTGAAGTCGAACTATTGATCCTTTGACCAAAGGGGGCGGCCTGTCCGCCCCCTTTTCCCACAACGGAATTCCCCATGACATTGCTGCTGCGCACCCTGCTGGTGGTGCTTTTGCTTTTGCCGGGTCTTGCCCGCGCCGAAGGCGAGGCCGCCGCCCTGATCGAGGCCAATCGGGCGCTGATCGAAAAACCTTCACGCCAGACGATTGGGCCGTTCATTGCTGAACTGGCGGCGAGTGGCGACCCGATGGCGGCGCAGATTTTGCAGGCTTGGGAGGGGAAGCGGCTGGGTCTGCGGAAGGCCGATGGGGCGCTGTTCATCTTGGCGGCAGAGGGCGAGGGATTTGTGCTGACCGATCTGACGGGGAAAGCGGCGGGGACGGCGGCAAAAGCGGACATCACGGAGTTGAAGCCGAACGCGGGGGTGCGGGGGTTGATTGCGACGGCGCTTGTGCAGTTTACCCTATCTGGCCCGGATATGGCCGCGCGCAAAGCGGCGCTGGACAGCATCGCGCGGGACCCTTCGGCCGACCATTTGGGGCCCTTGCGGGGTTCGATTGCGGGGGAGGACGACGCGGCGCTGCTGGCGCAGAAGCAGCGGTTGGAGCGGCTGCTGACATTGCAATTCGACGTGGATTCGGCAGCTCGGGTCGCGGCCATTCAGGGGTTTGGTACGGACCTTGGGCTGGATGTGCGGGGCGCTTTGAACCCGCTGGTGGCGACCAAGCGGCAGGCCTTGGCGGGCGAACTGCCTGAAGGGGCCAATCTGGCGCGAGAGTTGACCATCGGGCGCGATCTGTCGCGGGATGAGGCTTATGATTTGCTGGTGGGCGCGGGGCTGGCACCCGCGCGGCTGACCTTGGCGGATCAGCGGGCGGCTTTGGCGGCGAACCTGAAGGACGGGGCCGTCGCAGGCGTGGCCTTGGCCGAATTGGCGACGCAGGGGGCGCGGGACCAAGCCTATGACGCCTTGGAAAAGGCGGGGCTGGTGCCTGCGGCTGCGACCGAGGCGGAAGTGGATGCGGCGATCAAGGCGCACCGCTTTGTGGATGTTTATGCCGAGGCGGACCCGGCGGTGACGGCGGCAGCGCAGGCGGCGCTGGGGGGGATTGGCACCAAGGTTGGGGCGATGCAGGCCGCCGATCTGGCGCTGGATGCGATCTCGCTTGCGTCGATCTATTTCCTTGCGGCAATTGGTCTGGCGATCACCTTCGGCGTTATGCGGGTAATCAACATGGCGCATGGTGAGTTCATCATGATGGGGGCCTATACCGGCTATGTCGTGCAGTTGTTCGTGCCGAATTATACGCTGTCGATCCTGATCGCCCTGCCCTTGGCCTTTGCCGTGACCTTTGCGGCGGGGGTAGCGATGGAGCGGCTGATCATCCGGCACCTCTATAAACGCCCGCTGGAGACCTTGCTGGCAACCTTTGGCGTGTCGATTGCCTTGCAGCAACTGGCGAAGAATATCTTTGGCACGCAGGCCCGGCCTTTGACGGCCCCGGCTTGGCTGGATGGGGCTTGGGTGCTGAATGATGTGGTGTCGATCAGCTATATCCGTATTGCGATTTTCGTGCTGGCGATGGTGTTCCTTGGGTTCTTCCTGTGGCTGATGAAGCGGACACGGCTGGGGCTGCAAGTCCGCGCCGTGACGCAGAACCCGGGGATGGCGGCAAGCATGGGGATCAACCCGGACCGGATCAACATGCTGACCTTTGGGATTGGTTCGGGGATTGCGGGGATCGCGGGTGTGGCGATTGGGCTGTTTGCCAAGGTCACGTCGGAACTGGGCAATGATTATATCGTGCAAAGTTTCATGACGGTGGTCGTGGGCGGTGTGGGGAATATCTGGGGGACGCTGGCGGGGGCCACGCTGATCGGCGGGCTGCAAAAGGTGATCGAGTGGTTGAACCCGTCGAACACGCTGGCGGCGCAGACCTATATGATCCTGTTCATCATCCTGTTCATCCAGTTCCGGCCTAGGGGCATCATTGCCCTCAAGGGTCGTGCGGCGGGGGATTGAGGATGTTTGAAGTGATCCCCCAGCCCCCCCTCCCATCCTCCCCCACAGGGGGGGAGGGGGCCCCCGGCTTCCGCCCGTCATCCAGTGTGACAGATGTTCATAGCGCCCCCCTCCCCCTTGTGGGGAGGGATGGGGTGGGGGGTCTTTGGCCCCAAGCGCAAACCCCGGCCAACGGAAAGTTCCAATGATGCCCAAGACCTATCTTGCCCAGAACCGTTCTGTGCTGATCTTTATCGCCTGTCTGGCGCTGTTCACGCTGGCCATCACGCTGATGTCCGAGGCCTATGGCGCGCCGCTGATCTCTACCTCGTTCGTCAAGACCTTGGGCAAGACGTTGTGCCTGTGTCTGGTGGCCTTGGCGATGGATCTGATCTGGGGTTATGCGGGCATTCTGTCCTTGGGCCACATGGCGTTTTTCGCGCTGGGCGGCTATATGGCGGGCATGTGGCTGATGTATGCGCGGACGGAAGAAATCGTCGTGCAGGCCTTGGCGCAAAGCCCGCTGCCCGCGACGGCAGAGGAGATCACCCAAGGCATTGCGACGCAGATTTTCGGGGTGGTGGGGTCGTCGGATTTTCCGCTGATCTGGAGTTTCGCACATTCCTTCCCGCTGCAAATGGCGATGGCGGTGCTGGTGCCGGGCCTGCTGGCGCTGGTCTTTGGCTGGCTGGCGTTTCGGAGCCGGGTGACAGGGGTTTACCTGTCGATCCTGACGCAGGCGATGACCTTGGCGCTGTCGTTGTATCTGTTCCAGAATGACAGCGGGCTGCGTGGCAACAACGGGCTGTCGGGCTTGCAGAACATTCCGGGGTTGGGCGATGTGGGCCAAGACAAGCTGTCGATCTGGTTCTTCTGGGCCAGCGCTTTGGCCTTGGGCCTGGGCTATATCGCCCTGTCCTTTGTCGTCTCGGGCAAGTTCGGGTCGGTGATCCGGGCGATCCGGGATGATGAGCAGAGGGTGCGGTTTCTGGGCTATTCGGTGGAAGGCTATAAGCTGTTCCTGTTCACCCTGACGGCGATTATCGCGGCCTTGGCGGGGGTGCTGTACTACCCGCAGGCGGGGATCATCAACCCGGCGGAACTGGCCCCCATCGCCTCGATCTATCTGGCGGTCTGGGTGGCGATTGGGGGGCGGGGGCGGCTTTATGGGGCGGTGATTGGCGCGGCCTTTGTGTCCTTGCTGTCCAGCTGGTTCACGGGCGGGCGGGCACCGTCGATCCCCCTAGGGTTCTATACGGTGAACTGGGTGGATTGGTGGCTGGTGCTGCTGGGCGGGGCTTTTGTGGCGGTCACACTGTTTGCGCCCAAGGGCTTTGGCGGGCTGTTTGATCGGTTCAGCGGGCGGCGCAGCCCGGACCGGAAGGGCGCGGCTTTGGGGCCGGATGATGGGTCGCTGATGGAAAAGGAGGCCGAGGCATGAGCGCGCTTTTGGAAGTGTCGGGCGTGTCGGTGACCTTTGACGGGTTCCGGGCGATCAACAACCTGTCGTTCAACATCGGCATTGGCGAGTTGCGGGCGGTGATCGGGCCGAATGGGGCGGGGAAGACCACGTTCATGGACATCGTGACGGGGAAAACCCGGCCCGATACGGGGACGGTGACCTTTGGGGAACGGTCGGTTTCGTTGCTGTCCTTATCCGAGGCGCAGATTGCGCGGGCGGGGGTGGGGCGCAAGTTTCAGCGCCCGACGGTGTTTGAAGATCAGTCAGTGACGGAAAACCTGCTGATGGCCTTGAAGGCCAACCGCAGCCCTTGGCGGGTTTTGTTCTGGAAACCGAAGGTTGAGGATATGGCGCGCGTGCAGGCACTGGCGGCGCAAGTGGGGCTGGCGGATCAGTTGGCGCGAAAGTCGGGGGAGTTGAGCCACGGGCAGAAGCAATGGCTGGAGATTGGGATGCTGCTGGCGCAGGAGCCTCGGTTGCTTTTGGTCGATGAACCGGCGGCGGGGATGACCTTGGCGGAGCGGGAACAGACGACAGCGATGCTGGTCGATCTGGCGAAAACGCGGGCGGTGGTGGTGGTCGAGCATGACATGGAGTTCGTGCGCCGCCTGAACTGCAAGGTGACGGTGCTGCACGAAGGTTCGGTGCTGGCCGAAGGGTCGCTGGACCATGTGACGGCGAACCCGCAAGTGATTGATGTTTATCTGGGGCGCGGATGATGCTGGAAACCCAAGGGCTGACTTTGCACTATGGCGGAAGCCAGATTCTGTATGGCATCGACTTTGCCGCCAAGGCGGGTGAGGTGACCTGCATCATGGGGACGAATGGGGTTGGGAAAACCTCATTCCTGAAAGCCTTGGCGGGCAGCCATCCGCGTTCGGGGGGGCTGGTGCGCTTGGGTGGCGAGGATGTGGGCCGGGCGCGGGCGCAGGATATGGCGCGGCGGGGCTTGGCGGTGGTGCCGCAGGGGCGGATGATCTTTCCGCTTTTGACGGTGCGGGAAAATCTGGAAACGGGTTATGCCCTGTTGCCGCGCGCAGAACATAAGATCCCGGATGAGATTTTCGATCTGTTCCCGGTGCTGAAAGACATGGCGCATCGGCGGGGCGGCGATCTTTCCGGCGGGCAACAGCAGCAATTGGCGATTGCGCGGGCGATGATCATGAAGCCGCGTGTCCTGCTGTTGGACGAACCGACCGAAGGCATCCAGCCGAACATCATTCAGCAGATCGGGCGGGTGATCGAATATCTGAAGGGCAAGGGGGATATGGCGATCATTCTGGTCGAGCAGTTCTTTGATTTTGCTTACGGGTTGGCGGACCAGTTCTATGTGTTCCGGCGGGGTTCTGTGGCGATGCAGGGCAGCAAGGCGGAGCTGACGCGCGACATTCTGCGGGCCGAGGTTTCGGTCTGAGCGCATCCTGACAAAATTAATTTGTCTGACATATAGATCGCCTGTTGTCCTGTGCCGCCCGTTTCTGCTTTATCGCAAGCGGGGAAGAGGGATGCCGCGATGGAAGAGCTTTATGACATTCGGGATCGGCGGTTCACGGCGCTGATTCTGATGAATGTGGGGATGGAAACCCTTTGGACGGGCGCGCGCTGGGCGGAAGGTCCGGCCTATCATGCGGCGGGGCGCTATCTGGTGTTTTCCGACATCCCGAACGACCGGCTTTTGCGCTGGGACGAAAGTGATGGGCGGGTCAGCACCTTCCAGCAGCCCGCGGGTTTTCAGAACGGCCATACGATTGACCGTCAGGGGCGGCTGGTCTGTTGCGAACATTTGGCGCGTTGCGTGTCCCGTGTGGAACATGACGGGCGGCGAGTGGTTCTGGCGAGCCATTATCAGGGCAAGCGGCTGAACAGCCCGAATGATGTGGTGGTGAAGTCGGATGGGTCGGTCTGGTTCAGCGATCCGTCTTATGGGATCGACACGGATTACGAGGGCGACAAGGCCGACAGTGAGATTGGCGCGTCGAATGTCTATCGGATCGACCCGGATGGGACGGTGGATTTGGTGATTGGCGATCTGGGGCAGCCGAATGGGCTGGCCTTTTCGCCAGATGAAAGCGTGCTTTATGTGGCCGACAGCGGCCAGACGCATGACCCTTCGCGCGCGCGGGCGATCCATGCCTATCCGGTGGATGGTAAGGGTGTCGGGCGGGGCGTGATGTTCTGCGAAAGCGATTGCGGGTTCTTTGACGGGTTCCGGCTGGATAGGGCGGGGAACCTTTGGACCAGCGCGGGGGATGGGGTGCATTGCTTTGCCTCGGATGGCACCTTGCTGGGCAAGATCCTGACCGGCGAAGGGGTGGCGAATGTTTGTTTCGGCGGGCCAAAGCGGAACCGGCTGTTTATTTGTGCGACGACCAGCTTGCGGTCGATCTATCTGAACACGCAGGGGGTTTCCTATTATGGCTGATCTGGGATTGCCCGCTGAGGGGCTGTTCGTGGGCCGGGTTTGGCGGGCGGGGGTTGGGCCTTGTGTCGTGACCGTGCGGCAGGGCCGGGTGGTGGACATCACGACGAAAGCCGCGCCGACGATGCGAGATTTGCTGGAACAGGCGGATGTTGTGGCTTTCGTGGCGGGGATTGCCGGGGAAGACCTTGGCGCGCTGGTGGATATTGCGGCGGCGAGTGTGGAGCCCGTGGGCGAGGTGACGCATCTGCTCGCCCCCTGCGATCTGCAAGCGGTGAAGGCCTGCGGGGTGACCTTTGCGCGGTCGATGATCGAGCGGGTGATTGAGGAAAGGGCGGCGGGCGATGCGAGCCGGGCGCTGGCGATACGGGAAAAGCTGGGCGGGATTCTGGGCGATAACCTGCGGCATTTGGTGCCGGGCAGCGAAAAGGCCATGGAAGTGAAGCGGCTTTTCAAGGCCGAAGGCTTGTGGAGCCAGTATCTGGAAGTTGGCATCGGGCCGGATGCCGAAGTGTTCACCAAAGCCCCGCCGATGGCGGCGGTGGGCTGGGGGGCCTCCGTCGGCCTGCACCCGATTAGCCAGTGGAACAACCCGGAGCCGGAGGTGGTTCTGGCGGTGTCGTCGAAGGGCCAAATCGTGGGGGCCGCGCTGGGCAATGATGTGAACCTGCGGGACGTCGAGGGGCGCTCGGCGCTGTTGTTGGGCAAGGCGAAAGACAACAATGCGGCGGCGAGTATTGGGCCTTTTGTGCGGCTGTTTGATACGTCGTTCAGTCTGGACGATGTGCGAAGCGCGGAATTGACGCTGCGGGTGGAAGGGACGGACGGCTTTGTGCTGGACGGTCGGTCGAGCATGGCCGAGATCAGCCGAGATCCGGCGGACCTTGTGGCGCAGGCCTGGGGGCGGCATCACCAATATCCCGATGGGTTCATGCTGTATTGCGGGACGATGTTTGCACCAGTGCAAGACAGGGACGGACCGGGGCAGGGGTTCACGCATCATCTGGGCGACCGGGTGGTGATTGCGACGCCTGCGCTGGGGGCTTTGGTCAACACGGTGCGGTTTTCGACGGAAGCGCCGGAATGGGTGTTTGGGGCAGGGGCCTTGATGCGCAATCTGGCGGGGCGGGGCTTGCTTTAGGGTTGCAGGCGGGCCTACATGGGGAAACCCAGCAGTGAGGCCAGGATGACGCCGTTCTTTCGCAAACCCTTTGTTGTCTTGGCTTTTCTGGGGCTTGCCGCCTGTCAGGGCGACAAGGCGGCGGACAAGGCCGATGTGCCCAGCGGGGCCGAGGATTTCGCCAATTACTGCGCGGCTTGTCATGGGGCGGGCGGCAAGGGCGATGGTCCAGCGGCGGCGGGGTTGGCGAAGAAACCGGCAGACCTGACCAAAATCGCGGCGCGGAATGGCGGGGCGTTTCAGGCGACACAGGTGATGGCGCAGATCTGGGGCTATCAGGATGCGCGGGACGGGGGGCGAGTGATGCCGAAGTTCAGCGAATTGCTGGACTCGCCGAATGTGCTGTTTGACGGCGGCGACGGGATCGCGACGCCGACGCCCTTGCGGCTGGTGCAACTGGCCGAGGTGGTGCAGGGTTTGCAGGAGTAAAGGGCGGCGTGGCGTCCATTTTTCTGCCTTTGACAGATGGCGGAAGTCACAAGCGCCGCCCGGCGACCAGCCGGGCCGTGCCCGCCGCCCCCATGGGCGCGCACAGCCCTTTGTTCCTCTCAGGTCAAACGGGCGATCAGCCCCTTACATCCACAACAACGCGGCCCTGCACTTGCCCTGCGAGGATGGCTTGGCCCAGGTCGGGCAGGTCGGCCAGCGTGGCGGGGAGGATCATGCTTTCCAGTTTGTCCAGCGGCAGGTCTTGCGCGATGCGGGTCCAAGCGCGTTGGCGGGCGGGGAAGGGTTGGGTGACGCTGTCGATGCCCAGAAGGTTCACGCCGCGCAGAAGGAAGGGGATGACGGAGGTGGGGAGTGAGGCCCCGCCTGCAAGGCCGACGGCGGCGGCAGAGGCACCGTATTGCAACTGGCCAAGGATGCGCGCCAGCATGGGGCCACCGACGGCGTCGATGCATCCGGCCCAAGCCTCAGACTCCAGCGGGCGTTTGACGGTTTCGGCCAGATCGGCGCGGGGAAGGATGCGGGTGGCCCCCAGATCGCGCAGATAGGGTTCCGTTTCGGGGCGTCCGGTGACGGCGGCAACGCGGTAGCCCCCGGCATGGGCGAGGGCGGTGGCGACGGAACCAACACCGCCTGCGGCCCCGGTGATCAGCAATTCGCCCTTTTCCGGGGTCAGGCCGTGGTCTTCAAGGGCCAGAAGGGCCAAGGCGGCGGTGAGGCCTGCGGTGCCCACGGCCATGGCTTGGCGGGTGGAAAGGCCCTCGGGCAGAGGCACCAGCCAATCGGCCTTGACGCGGGCACGGGTGGCATAGCCGCCCCAATGGATTTCGCCGACGCGCCAACCGGTGAGGACGACCTTGTCGCCGGGTCTGTAGCGGGGATCGGTGGAGGTCTCGACGGTGCCGGCCAGATCAATGCCGGGGATATGGGGCCAAGCTTTGACCAGCCCGCCGCCATGGGGCGAGAGGCAGAGGGCGTCTTTGTAATTGAGTGAGGAATATTCGACGGCAACGGTGACATCGCCGGGTGGCAAAAGGGCCTCGTCCAGTTCGCGGATATGGGCGGTGGCAGGGCCGTCGCCGTCGCGTTCCATCACCAGTGCTTTGAACATGATCGGCCTCCCTTTGCCCCCCACCCCAACCCTCCCCACAGGGGGGAGGGGGTTTTAGAAGGCTAGCGTTCTGGGGCGCAGGTGCAAGTCACATCAGAAAGGACAGACGTTCTGCCGCCTCGTCCCAAGTCGCCTTGTTCGCCGCCGTCAGCAGCACGCCCTGGCGGGTGCGGACGGAATAGGGGCGGCCATCGAGAAGGGCGGCATGGCCCCCCGCCTCGGCCACGATCAGGGTTCCGGCGGCGTGGTCCCAGGGGTTCAGCACGGCGCTAAGGGCGAAATCGGCATGGCCTTCGGCGATCAGGCGGTATTCATGCGCGGCGCAACGGGGTGACAGGGCGCGGCCATAGGCCAGCACGGTGGTCACCAGTTGCGGGCGCTTTTCGGCGGGGAAAAGGGCGGGTGACATGAGGCCGATGCGCTGGTTCAAGGGCAATTCGCCGCGGGCATGGATGGGGCGGGTGGCCCCTTCGCGGGCCCAATGCGCGCCTTCGCCCGGGGCGGCCCAGATCCAGTCATCCATCACCGGGTCGAGATGCAGGCCGAACAGCGTGACGCCATCCTGCACGACAGACAGGATCATGCCGAAATTGGTCTGGCCTGCGGCATAGTTCCAAGTGCCGTCGATCGGGTCGATGATGATCGTGGTGCCGGGGGCATCGAGGCGTTCGATGATGGCGGGGTTGGCGGCAATTGCCTCTTCGCCCAGCACATCAAGCCCCGGAAAGGTGGTTTGGAAGGCGGCGGTCAGCGCGGCCTCGGCGGCGGTATCGGCCTCGGTCACGATGTCATGCGCGTCTTTCTTGGTGCCGACGGCGGCTGTATTCAGGTTGCGAAAGCGGGGCATCACTTCGGCCTTGGCGACGGCCCGCGCGATGCGGATCAGTTCGGCGCGGTCGTTCGTGTCAAATGGCATGGCATTCTCCTTCGCCTCTTGCTGGCCGTGGCGGCAGCAGGATGCAACCCCCGAATTGACTTTACCCCCCTGCCGCTTTACCGCCCGAGGAAAGCAAAAGAGGCAGAACATGGCGCAGAAATCGCTGTTGATGGTGGGGGCGGGGCTTTCGGGCGCGGTCATCGGGCGGCATCTGGCCGAGGCGGGGCATAAGGTCCATATCGTCGATGCGCGCGACCATATTGCAGGCAATTGCCATATGTATCGTGACGCCGAGACGGGGGTGAATGTTCACGCCTATGGGCCGCATATCTTTCATACGGATGATGAGGAAGTCTGGGCCTATGTGAACGCGCATGAGGTGTTTCTGCCGTTCAAGAACCGGGTGAAGACCACCTCGCAAGGGCGGGTCTATTCGCTGCCGGTGAACCTGCATACGATCAACCAGTTCTTTGGCGAAACGCTGCGCCCGGATGAGGCGAAGGCGTTTATTGAAACCAAGGCCGATACCAGCATCACCGATCCGCAGACGTTCGAGGATCAGGCGCTGCGCTTTGTGGGGCGGGATCTGTATGACGCGTTTTTCCGGGGCTATACGCTGAAGCAATGGGGCTGTGACCCGACGGAATTGCCAGCGAGCATTCTGAAGCGGCTGCCGCTGCGGTTCAATTACGACGACAATTATTTCAACCATCGGCATCAGGGGATGCCGCAGAATGGCTATACCGCGATGGTGGAAAGCATTCTGAACCATCCGGGGATCACGGTCAGCCTGAATACGCGGTTTTCGCGCGATCAGGCAAAGGACTATGACCATGTGTTCTATTCGGGGCCGTTGGACGGTTGGTTTGACTATGAACTGGGGCGGCTGGGCTATCGGACGCTGGATTTTGAGCGGTTTACCTATGAGGGGGATTATCAGGGCTGCGCAGTGATGAACTATGGGGATGAAGAGGTGCCCTATACGCGGATCACGGAACACAAACATTTCGCGCCCTGGGAAAGCCATGCGAAATCGGTGCTTTACCGCGAATTCAGCCGGGAATGCGGGCCGGATGACATTCCCTATTATCCGATCCGTCTGGTGAACGAAAAGGCGATGCTGGGCGGCTATGTGGAACGGGCGAAGTGGGAGAAGGGGGTGACCTTTGTCGGGCGTCTGGCGACCTATCGTTACCTGGATATGGATGTGACGATCCGCGAGGCGCTGGACTGCGCGCGGTTGGCGGAAAAGGCCTTTGCCGAGGGCGGGGTGATGCCGGCGTTTACGGTCAATCCATTGTGAGCGAGCCGGTCCTTGCCGCCGTTGTTGTAACCTACAACAGGCTGGCGCAGTTGCAGATCACCATCGAACGGCTGCTGGCCGAGCCGGTCGATCATCTGGTGGTGGTGGACAATGGGTCGAATGATGGCAGCCGGGAATGGCTGTGGTCCTTGCATGACCCTCGCCTGACGCTGATCGAGCCAAAGGAAAATGGCGGCGGAGCGATGGGGTTTGAGATCGGGATGAAAGCGGCGGTGGACCGTTTTGATCCGGATTGGCTGGTGATCATGGATGATGATGCGCGGCCACGGGCGGGCACTTTGGCGCGGTTCAAGGCAGCGGTGCCCGAGGCCGACGCGGTGGCAGGGGCGGTGTTTTATCCGGGGGGGGGGCTGGTGGAGATGAACCGGCCTTGGGTGAACCCGTTTGCCTCGGCCCGATCGTTCTGGAAGGCCCTGACCGGGGGGCGGGGGGGCTTTCACGTCAGCGATGCGGCCTATGCGCCGGAGGCGGGGCAAAGCGCGATTGACGGGGCGTCTTTCGTGGGGCTGTTCCTGTCGCGGCGGGCGGTGGAGCTGGCGGGCTATCCGGATGGGCGGCTGTTCATCTATGGCGATGATGTTCTGTATACGTTGTCTTTGGCAAAACGCGGCGGAAGGACATTGTTCGATCCGGCGCTGGTCTTTGACCATGATTGTGCGCAGGCGGCACCGGGCGAAATCTGGCGACCTTTGTGGAAGACCTATTACCTGCATCGCAACCGTTGGTTCGTTTACCGGCTGGCGGCGGGGCCGGTGCTGTTCTGGCCGTTGATGGCGCTGATGGTGCCGAAATGGTTCTGGAATGCGCGGCGTTTGCAGGGTGAGGAGCGGGTGATCTATCGTCGTCTGCTGAAACTGGCGCTGTCGGATGCGTGGAAGGGCCAGCGCCACCGCCCCCATGCGCAAATTCTTGCGCTTGCCGCTGGGTAAGGCGCTAGGGGCGGTAGAGAGTCCCCCCTTTCCTTTGCTGCGCAAACTGACTATCACCCATAGCCAAATATGGGGCCAAAGGGCCCATGGGTTCCTAACAAAAGAGCGATGGACAGATGAAAGTTCTTATCCTTGGTGGCGATGGTTTCTGCGGCTGGCCGACCGCGCTGCACCTGTCGGATCTGGGCCACGACATCATCATCGTGGACAATCTGTCGCGCCGCGACATCGACAATGAGCTGTCGGTGGAAAGCCTGACGCCGATCTCGCCGATCCAGACGCGGATCAAGGCGTGGAAAGAAGTGTCGGGCAAGACGCTGGGTTTTGAAAATCTGGACCTGTCGAAAGACTATGCCGAGCTGGTGCAGCTGCTGGTGAAGGAAAAGCCCGACGCGGTGGTGCATTTCGCCGAACAGCGGGCCGCGCCCTATTCGATGAAATCGTCCTGGCACAAGCGTTACACGGTGGACAACAACATCAGCGCCACGAACAACCTCTGCGCCGCTGTGGTGGAATCGGGGCTGGATATCCACGTCGTCCATCTGGGGACGATGGGGGTTTACGGTTATTCCTCGGTTGGGCTGCCGATCCCGGAAGGCTATCTGCCGGTAAAGCTGGACGTGCCGAACAAGGGCTTGGTGGATCAGGATATTCTGTATCCGACAAACCCCGGCTCGATCTATCACATGACCAAGTCGCTGGATCAGATCATCTTTGCCTACTATGCCAAGAACGACCAGATGCGGGTGACCGACCTGCATCAGGGTATCGTCTGGGGCACGCAGACCGATCAGACCAAGCGCGATGAACGTCTGATCAACCGTTTTGACTATGATGGCGACTATGGCACAGTGCTGAACCGTTTCCTGATGCAGGCGGCGGTGGGTTATCCGCTGACCGTGCATGGCACGGGTGGGCAGACCCGCGCCTTCATCCATATCAAGGATACCGTGCGCTGCATCGAACTGGCCGTGACGAACCCGCCCGCTAAGGGCAACAAGGTTCATATCATGAACCAAGTGACCGAAACGCACCGGGTGCGCGATCTGGCGAAACTGGTGTCGGAACTGACGGGGGCCACCATCAAGCCGATGGACAACCCGCGCAAGGAAGATGCGGAAAACGATCTGATCGTGCGGAACGACAACTTCCTGAAACTGGGCCTGAACCCGACCAAGCTGGAAGCGGGGCTGTTGGAAGAGGTCAAGGAAATCGCGGAAAAGTACAAGCATCGCGCTGACCTGACTCGCATTCCCTGCGAATCGCTCTGGGTGAAAAAGTAACATGGCCAAACCCGTCCTTGTCACCGGCGGGGCCGGGTTTGTTGGGGCCAACCTTGTCCGGCTTTTGCTGGGCAAGGGGTATGACGTCACGATTCTGGACAACTTTGACCGGGGGCGTGCGGCCTATCTCGACGGGTTGGACGTGCGGGTGGTGCGCGCCGATATCCGCGACGGCGAGGCGCTGAAGACGGCATTCAAGGGCCAAGAGGCGATTTTCCATCTGGCGGCCTATGGTTCGGTGGTGGAATCGATTGAAGACCCGGATACGAATTTTCAGGTGAACGTCGTTGGCACGCTGAACGTCTTGAAGGCGGCGGTGGCCAATGACGTGGGCAAACTGGTGTTTTCATCAACTGGCGGGGCCCTGATGGGCAATACGGCGCCGCCGGTGAACGAAAAGTCGGTGCCCCGGCCGATTTCGCCCTATGGGGCCAGCAAGCTGGCCTGCGAGGGCTATCTGTGTGCCTTTGCGGAATCCTACGGGCTGAACACGCTGATGTGCCGTTTCGCCAATGTTTATGGGCCTTGGTCGGCGCATAAGCAGGGGGTTTTCAACAAATATCTTGTGGCGATTGACAAGGGGGAGCCGCTGGTCGTCTATGGCGATCCGGTGCGGGATTTCATCTATGTCGAAGATCTGGTGCGGGGGCTGACCCTGGGACTGGAAAGCGACACGAAGGCGGGGGATGCCTATCACCTGTCAACGAACACCGGCGTTCGGATTGTCGATCTGGCGGCGGAAATGCTGTCGATCCGGCGGAAGAACGACAGTCAGTTGATCCGACATCCGGCGCGGCGGGGCGAGGTGGCGGAAAATTTTGCCGAAGGGCATAAGGCCTCGGCGGATTTGGGATTCACGGCGCAGGTGACTTTGCGCCCCGGTCTGGAAAAGACCATCGAATGGTTTGATGCGCATGCGGATTTGTGGAAGCCCGGCGCCTGATTTTGGGAAATGCCGCGATGAAAGCGTCACTCTATACCGCCTATCACAAGTTTTCGACATTGATCGACAGCGTCTCAATCCGCCCCATTCATGTGGGTCGGGCCAAGGCGGGCAAGCCTTTGCTGGGCATGATCGGCGATGATACGGGCGAGAATATCAGCGCGAAGAATGGGCGCTATTGCGAGCTGACGGCGCTGTATTGGGCCTGGAAGAACGACCGGGACAGCAGCCATATTGGCCTGATGCATTACCGTCGTCTGCTAGATTTTGACGGGACGTTTGCGGGCGAGGCGGCAGAGCAAAAGCCTGCAACCTTGCGGACGGCGGATTATGCGGCGGCGGCGGAGCGTTGGCTGGCGGCCAATGGCGATGTCGATCTGGTGGTGCCGAAACTGCATCGGATGAGTCTGACCATGCGGGACAATTACCGGACGCGGCATCGGCCCGACGATCTGGCGGTGGTGGATGCGATCATCCGGGATCATCACCCAGCCTATCTGGAGCATTACAATGCGGTGATGTCGGACTGCGATGTGCGGCTGGCGAACATGTTTCTGGCGCGGCGCGAGATCGTCGACGAATACTGCGCCTTTGTCTTTGACGTGCTGGGCCGTCTGGATGCGGCCGATGTGGCGCGGGATCACTATAACGCCTATCAGTCGCGCTATCTGGGGTTCATCTCGGAACGGCTGTTCACGGTTTTCGTGCGGAAATACATGGCCGATCATCCGCAGACGAAACTGCGGGAAGTGAACATCCTGAACCTGTCGGAAACGCTGGTCTTTCCCTATTGCGCCGATGACAGTTTCAACGGGGCGGAGCAGGTGAACATCGCCTTTTCCTCGGACGATGCCTATCTGCCGCATGCAGCGGCGATGGTGGCGAGTGTGCTGCAACATGCGGGTGCGGACCGGCACTATAATTTCTTTTACCTTTTTTCCGACATTGATCCGGCCCGTCTGGAGGTGTTTGCATCCCTTTTCCGACCCTATCGGAACGCGACACTGCATGCGATCAATGTCGGCAACCCATTCGAGAACAGCTATCGTTCTTCGACCCGGGCACCGTCGAATGCGACTTACAACCGCTTTTTGCTGTTTGAGCTGCTGCCGACGCTGAAGCGGCTATTGTATATCGACAGCGATATGATCGTGACGGGGGATGTGGCGGAAATCTTTGACGTGCCTATGGGGGACAACAAGATTGCCGGCGTGACGGACCATATTATGACGCGAACTTTGACGGTGCCTGTCAGCACGGTCGATCCGGAGGTGCCGGATTTGTATCAGTATCAGCGCAAGGTGCTGGGGCTATCGGATGCGCAAATCAGCCATTATTTCAATGCTGGCCTGCTGGTGTTCAACTTTGCGGCGATGGATGTGGTGGCAACGGGGCGGGATCTGCTGGCACGGGTCGAAAAATCGCGTTTTCTGTTCCGCGATCAGGATCTGCTGAATAGCTATTTCAAGGACAGCTATTATCGGTTGCCTGCGAAATACAATGTCTTCAACAGCCGAAGTGCTGCCTATACGAATGTGCCGAAGGCGAATTTTGATGAGGCGATGGCGGCAAAGCGGGCCCCCTTTGTGGTGCATTACGCGGCCAAATCCTATAAGCCGTGGGAGGTGGTGGAGGTCGATTTCGGGCAGCTTTACTGGCAGGCGTTGATGAAGACACCCTTCTATCTGAGCACCCTGTCGGCGGCGGTGGGGGGGCCGGGATCGGCCATTGACCCGGATCTGCGGCTGTCGATCTTTAGCAAGGCAGGATTTGCGGCGCGGGGGCGGCGATTGGCAGATCGCTATCCATCGCTGCGACCAACCTTGCACAAAATCTATCGGACAATGTTTTTCCGGAAATCCTAGGATTCAATCAGGAGCCAGCCGTGGGCACGCAAATCACCGTCTATGCGGGGCATTTCAAGACCGGATCCAGTTCCTTGCAGCGGTTCTTTGCGGTGAATTGGCGGGCCTTGGCGCTGCAAGGGGTGCTTTATCCCGCGACCGAGCCACAAAGCGTGGCGCAGAATATGAAAGAGCTGCTGCATGGGGCCGAGGCGGATGATGGGCGGCGAAGCCTGAACATCTATGAGCCCCATAACGCGCTGGCTTTGCGACTGAAGAACGAAGAGGACGGGCATACGATCCCGGACTATTACCCCGATCTGCCCAGTGGCAAGGCAATGCTGGACACCATGATGCGGCAGGTGGAGGCTTTGGCGCCGAAGCAGGTCTTGATCGCGGGCGAGGTGTTGTCGGCCTTGGCTGGAACGCCTGAGGCGACGGGCTTGCAACGGTTGGCTTGGCGTTTGGAAAAATACGAAGTGCGGGTGGTGCTGAACCTGCGGCGACCGGACCTGCATCTGGCCTCCTGGGATATTCAACGGCTGCGCGTGGGACAGAAGCCAGGGCCGCTGCGGGGTGAGGCTTTGCTGGACTATCTGCAGGGGGTGCATTTCGACTATGTTCGGCTGATCGAGGCTTGGCGTAAGCTGTTGCCAAAAGCCGATTTTCACCTGAGAAATTTGGCCGATGTGCGAAAAGAGGGCGGCACGGTGGAGCAGATCGTGCGCCTTTTGGATGTGCCGAACACCGGGCTTTTGACACCGCTGGAAGATACGAATGCGTCGATTCCCAGAGCCTATTCCATGATCTGCCGGGCCGCGCGGATGGAACTGTCGGCCGAAGCGTCACGGCGGATCATTCGGGCGATCTATGTGGCCCCGGCCGAGTTGCCTAGGGCTGCGGATCGGGAGGTTGAAATGTTTGGTCGTTTCAACCGCGATCTGATGCGGAAGGAGTTCGATAAGGTCCATGTGGCTTTGGGGAAAATGGCGGGGAAAGCCCCGTTCTTCCCCGATCTGGACGGGATGCTGGAGATGGGCATATTGTCGGATGTGGACGCGGCGAGGGCCAGTTGGCCGGCGCTGCGGGATTGGTTGTTGCAAAACCTAGACGATGGGGAAGACATCGCCTGGGTACGGGGCCACCGACCGTAGGGTCAGGCCGGGGCCTCTGGGCTGGCCATTGCCAAGCGAAGGCTTTAAAACTGGGCGAACCCCGTATTTGGCGGGGGCTTAGACCAACCAAAAGGGCAGCGCGACGTGGCCAAGCCAAAACTCTATATTCATATGGGCACGCATCGGACGGCGACTACGTCGATCCAGAGCTTTCTGTATGAAAACCGTGCGGCCTTGGCAAAGCAGGGGGTGCTATATCCGTTCGACGTCCGCAGGCATCAGGCGCAGATCAACTTGGCGACCAAGCGCGGCAAGATGGATATGTTGGAAAAAAAGCTGATGGAGCAAGTGGCGGCGCAGCGCAAGATTTCCAAAGTGATCCTGAGCGATGAGGACATTTGTTTTGTGCAGGATTTGGAGGTTTTCGCCAAGCTGAAAGAGCAATTTGATCTGCATTTTGTGCTGTTCATGCGGCGGCAAGATCTTTGGCTGGAAAGCTGGTATATGCAGAATGTCAAATGGCAGTTTTTTAAGAAGTATTGCCACCTGACCTTTGCTGAATTTTTTGACCTGCGGGAAGATTTTTTCTGGATGGATTATGATCAGGTGATCCGAAAGTTGGAAAATTTTGTTGCGCCAGATCATATTCACTTGGCGATCTTTGAGCGAGCGGCGATGGGTGAGGGGCCGGTGCAAGAGTTCATGAGTCTGGTGGGCATTGGGGCGGATGAAGGCTTTGTCATGCCGTCGCAGCGCAATGCCAGCATGACACCGCTGATGACAGAATTTGTGCGGCATTTGCCTTTGAACACAGCCAAAGCACAGTTTCGCGGTTTTATTGAACGCGCCTGCGGTCGGGTTGATCGGGCGATACATTTGGAAAAAGTTTCGTCCTATTATATGGATCATGCGCAAAGGTCAGCCTACATGGAGGGCTTTGCCGAATCGAACCAAAAGGTGGCAGAACGTTATTTCGGGCGGGATCGGCTTTTCCATGAACCGCTGCCGGGGCCGGAGGCGGCGCTGGCCGATACCAAGTTGCCAAGTGATACAAGTGAATTGATGCAGATTTTCGTTGGGCCCATGATCGGTGAAATGATCAAGGCTCGCAATGCAGCGGATGAAGCGGCAGCGAATAACAAGTCAGGCTAGGCCGTGGGCCGCCGGACAGCGAGGGGAGTTTAAAGGATGGGAAAAGTATTGCGTTGGGGCGTTCTGGGGGCGTCGAACTTTGCGCTGCGGCATATGGCACCGGCGATTCATGCGGCGGTTGGGGCAGAGTTGGTGGCATTGGCGACGTCGAACCCGGCCAAAGCGGTGGGGTTTCAAGATTTCTGTCCCAGTCTGAAGGTGCATTCCAGCTATGAGGCGCTTTTGGCCGATCCGGGAGTGGATGCGGTTTACATTCCCTTGCCTAACCATCTGCATGTGGAATGGGTGATGAAGGCGCTGGACGCGGGCAAGCATGTGCTGTGCGAAAAGCCGCTGGCGATGAACGCGGCGGAATTTGACGCGGTGATCGCCAAGCGGGACGCGACGGGCCTGCTGGCGGCTGAGGCCTTTATGATCGTGCATCATCCGCAATGGATCCGGGCCAAGCAGTTGCTGACCGAGGGGGCCATTGGCAAAGTAAACCACGTGGAAGTGGCCTTTACCTATGACAACCGGGCGGATGGGGCGAATATCCGCAACCGGCCCGAGACCGGGGGTGGGTCAATCCCGGATATTGGGGTTTATGCCTATGGCTCGGCGCGGTTTGTGCTGGGGGCGGAGCCTGTGGCACTGGAGGCGCGGATCGCTTATGAAAACGGGGTGGATGTTTTCGCCGAGGTGTCGGGCAAGATGACCGCGCCTCAGGGCGATTTCACGTATCGGGGCATGACCTCGATGCGATTGTTCCCACGACAAGAGGCAGTGTTTCAGGGCGATACGGGGATGATCCGGCTGACCGCACCGTTCAACGCCGAGGTCTTTGCCGAGCCGGTGCTTGAATTGCACCGGATGGGCTTTGTGTCGACCTATGAACGGTTCCCGATGGCAAGACACTACAAGTTGCAGGTGGAAAACTTCGGGCGTTCGGTGCGCGAGGGTGTTGCCTATCCCTGCCCGCTGGAATTTTCCAAGGGGACGCAGGCGATGGTGGATCAGATTTTTGCGGTGGCCAAGCCCGTCTAGTCGGCCAGACCCTGCTGGGCCCGCTCGCGGGCCTGCCGCAAGTTGCGGATGTCGTCGGTGGGTGGAGCAATCTCTTTCCCGCGTGAAAGGGCGGCGCGTTCGACGCGGCGCCTGTGGTGGATAAAGGCCAAGGCCGCCGCACCAAAGACCCAGCAAGAGGCCCAGACCCAGAGCAACATGCCCAACAGGCCGGGCAGCAGTTCCCCAACGGTGGGCGGCAGTTCGAGCAAACCGGTGTATTCGTCGATGGCCCATTTGATCAGCCGGGCAAAGAACATCAACATATGATCGGTGGCGCGGGTCCACAGGATCAGGGCTGTGCTGGCCGTAGTCACGAGGAACAGGCCAAAGAAACCTGCGCCAAAGCCGCTGAACAGATTGGTGGGCGGAGCCTTGGTGGTAGAAGACCAAGCGGCCGCGGCCTGCGGCACCAGCGACATAGACCAAAGGGCCGTGCTGATCAGCCAGAAAGCCGCCGCCGAACCGGCGAGCAGGGGGGCGCCGGTCAAAAGACCCCACCAATCTTGCAAGGCATGCGGCGAGAGCAGGGGGGCGAGTTCACTGTAGCCCAGCATGGATGCGCCGGTGACAAGCGCCCAGACCAGCGCGCCAAGGAAGATGGTATAGGCTGTCTGGAACAGGGTGAAGACAAAGGCCCAGCGGACAAGGGCAAAGAAATCAGGACCATTGCCATAGCCTTGGGCACCAAGCCCCGCGCGGATGCCGACAAGAACCCAGAAATTATAGACAACGGCGGTGAGCAACAGGGCGACCGGCGGAAAAATCAGGGCGGTGCCTGCAATGATCACAAAGGCGGGGACGAGGATGAACGGAAAGACGATGAGAAAACGCCAGAAGACGGCGAGGGAAAAGGGGATGGATTGGAAAAACAGGAACATGGGAAGGCCTTGGGTGGGGTGATCTTGGCCTTGGACCTAGCAGGGCAGGGTGCAAAGATTGTGGCGGCCCGAAGGGATTGGCCTTCGGGCCCTTGCGCTTTTCAACCCATCGGGCCGCGCTGACCCCGTTCGCGCGCCTCGCGCAGGGCGCGGAGGCTGTCGGAGCTGACGCGCTCGATGGCGGGGGCCTTGCGGCGTTCCTCGCGTTGGGATTTCGTTTTCTCCCATGCGAGAACCGCAGTGGCAAAAAACCAGCTGGAGAACCAAGTCAGGATCAGCGTGCTGAGGATCACCGCACCCCAAGCGATCTGAATCCCCCAAGGCTCGGGATTTTCAACCGACGAGAGGGCGGTGACAAGTGCCGAATAGAGCGCCATGCCGAACAGCCAGATTTCGGTGGCAAGGCCCGTGGGTAAGGTGAGAATGACGCCAAGGACAACGGGCACGGCGATGCTGAACAGGCCCGCGCCGAAACCCCAGAAGGGGTCGGGCTTTTGGGCCTTGTCGGTTGCGGCGACGGCGGTGGCGGTCATGGGCACGGCCATGGCGCAGGAATAGGCCGTCAAAAGCACCATCGGAAGGATCAAGCTGGCCATGGCCACACCCGCGCCCGTTTCAAGCCCTGCAAGGGTAAGCGCCATTTGACTGGCGACGAAAAGGGCGGTGACAAGCAGGCTGACAAAGATGTTCAAGAGGCTGAACAGAAGGCTGCCGCCGACGAGTTTGCCCAAGTCAGGCGTGTTGGCATAGCCTTTGGCGGCAAGGGCGCAGCGCAGGCCGATGAGGGTGACAAAGGCGCTGGCCATACCAGGCAAAAGAAAGCCGACAAGGGGCACGAAGGCCGTGGCAAACAGGATGAGGACCGTCGCCAGTGCCAAAAACGGCAGCAGGATGAGATAGCGCCAGAAGGTGCTGAGGGAGAGGGGGAGGGATTGGATAAACAGGGGCATCGTCCAGCCTTTTTGTCAGGCCGGGCTGATCCGTGGCAAGACCACGCAACCGCCGGGACGCGTGATTTATGCAAGCTGGGGGTGCGATCAAGTGTTCGTGAAAAATAAATGGCCCCCGTGGTGCGGGGGCCATTTTGCTTTGGGCTTTGGGGGGTTAGCCCTCCATCGCCTCCAGCTCGTCGATAAAGCCCGCGATCATCGACAGGCCCTTGTCCCAGAATTTCGGGTCGCTGGCGTCCAGACCAAAGGGGGCCAACAGTTCCTTGTGGTGCTTTGACCCGCCCGCTTTCAGCAGGTCGAAATACTTGTCCTCGAACCCCGGCAGGCCGCTGGCATAGGCCGCATAAAGCGCATTCACCAGACCGTCGCCAAAGGCATAGGCATAGACGTAGAAGGGGGAATGGACGAAATGGGGGATATAGGCCCAAAAGGTTTCGTAGCCGTCCATGAAGTCAAAGGCATCGCCTAAGGATTCCGCCTGAACCGACATCCACAGCGCGTTGATGTCGTCTGGGGTGAGTTCCCCTTCGGCCCGCGCGGCGTGGAGTTTGCATTCGAAATCATAGAAGGCGATCTGCCGAACGACGGTGTTGATCATATCCTCGACCTTGCCTGCCAGCAGGGTCTTGCGTTCGGCGGGGGTTTTCGCGCCATCCAGCAGGCGGCGGAAGGTCAGCATTTCGCCGAAGACGGAGGCGGTTTCGGCCAGCGTCAAGGGGGTGGAGGACAGCAATTCCCCCTGACCCGCCGCCAAAACCTGATGGACGCCATGGCCCAGCTCATGCGCCAGGGTCATCACGTCACGCGGTTTGCCCAAATAGTTCAGCATGACATAGGGGTGAACGGTGGTGACGGTCGGATGGGCAAAGGCCCCCGGCGCTTTGCCCGGTTTCACCCCGGCGTCGATCCAGCCCTTGTCAAAGAAAGGTTTCGCCAGATCGGCCAAGGCGGGCGAAAACGCGCCATAGGCCGACAACACCGTTTCCCGCGCCTCGGCCCAGTCGATCACACGGGGCGTTTCCGTGGGCAGGGGGGCGTTGCGGTCCCAGACCTGCAAACGGTCCAGCCCCATCCATTTCGCCTTCAGCCGGTAATAGCGGTGCGACAGTTTCGGATAGGCGGCAGCCACCGCATTGCGCAGCGCCTCCACCACTTCGGGCTCCACATGGTTCGACAGATGCCGCCCGGTCTGGGGCGTGGGCATCTTGCGCCAGCGATCCTCGATTTCCTTTTCCTTGGCGAGCGTGTTGTGGACGCGTGCGAACAGTTTGACATGTTTGTCAAAGACCACGGCCAAGGCGCGTGCCGCGGCCTCGCGTTTGCTGCGGTCGGCGTCGGTCAAAAGGTTCAGGGTCGATTCAAGGTTCAGCGGTTCCGCTTCCCCCGCCACGTCGAACATCAGGCCTGCCATGGTTTCATCGAACAGGCGGTTCCAAGCGGCGGCGCCCACGACGGATTGGTCGTGCAAGAATTTTTCCATCTCGTCCGACAACTGGTGCGGGCGCATGGCGCGCATGCGGTCAAAGACGGGCTTGTAGCGGGCAAGGTCTGGGTTGGCGGCCAGAAGACCCGAAAGGTGGGTATCGTCCAGCCGGTTGAATTCGAGGCTATAGAAGACGAGCGGCGTGGTGAATTGGGTCACACGGTCCTGCGCATCAGCCATGAACTTGGCGCGGTCGCTGTCCATCGTGTTCTGGTAATAGCGCAGGCCCGCATAAGACATGATCCGCCCGGCTGTGATGTCGATCTGTTCATAATCCTGCACGCAGGTCAGCAGTGCGGCGGCGGAAAGGCCCGCCAGTTTGCCTTCGTATTGCGCGGCGAAATCGGTGCAGGCTTTTTCCAGCCAGCCCATGTCATGTTTGAACTGGTTCGATTCCGGCCCGGTGTACAGATCGTTCAGATCCCATTCCGGCAGGTCGCCGAAGTTTCCCGCCCCGTTTGCGTTGGCATCCCAGACCATCTGTTGCATCGCGCTCTCCTATGTATCGACAGCATCTAGGCGCGGGGGGGGCAAAAGCGCAAGGCATGGACCAAGTTTTCGGCACCGGATCCCCCGATCCCGTCCTCGCCAAATCCGTTGACTCAACCCGCCGGGAATCTTTATGCAAACGTTATAGTAAGGGGTGGGGGACGCAATGAAGCTGTTGGGAACCGGGGCCGCTGACATTTTGAAGGGCGGCGAGAACGGAGATTTGATCTATGGCGGGGCAGGGAATGATACGCTGGCCAGCACGAACATTCCGTCCGACTTGATGCCGACCTATGACCGTTTTTATGGCGGCAAGGGCGACGACGATATCTCGGCCGGTTTTCTTTTCGGCGGGCGGACCGCTACCGACCCGCGGGACGGGATGCACGTTTACGGCGGTGCCGGCAATGACGAGGTTTACGCCGGGCTTATCTATCTAAGGCCCGATGACCTCAATGCCCCCGTCCTGACCCGGCTTGACGGAGGCGCGGGGATTGATCTGCTAAAGTTGGAACTGACGGTTTCTGAAATGACGACCCCCATCGCGCAGATCAGAATTTCAGTCGGTGCAGCCAGCGGCAACACGCTGCCGGGGGCCATCCTGTCCGGGTTTGAGCGGCTGGACGTGGAAATCTGGCGCCAGTTCGACAGTGCAGCGCCCCCGGTGAACCTTTGGACCATTCGCGGCGGCGCGCTGGCCGACCGCGTGGTCATCGGCACGCCCGAAAGTGAACAGACGCTGTTTTTCAACACCGACATCCGCACCGGCGCGGGTCGCGACGATGTCTGGGTGGAACTGGGGCGGAACAAGGTTGATCTGGGCGCAGGCGATGATCGGCTGGCCATCAAGGTTCTCTCCAGCATCGCGGGCAATGTCCTCCAAGGCGGCAAGGGCGTGGATACGCTGGAACTGCGGCTGGACTCGGGCGAACCTTATCGCAATTATCCTTTTGGTTTTAACGGGTCGACAGCGGTATCGGTCGATATCTCAAAGCCGGTCAATCTGCCCGGCCTTCAGGCCAAAGGGTTCGAGAAGTTAAGCTTTTACGGCAGCAATTCGATGACGGGCCCTCTGAACGATACGGTGCGCGGTGGGGCCTATGCCGATACGATCAGCGGGGCCAACGGGGATGATCTGCTGTTTGGCGGTGGGGGCAATGACCAGTTTCACTGGATCGGTCGGCGCACCGGCCTTGAAGAATTCAGCCTTCTGACCGATGGCCGGGATACGATCTATGGCGGCGCGGGCATCGATACGTTGAACTTTTACAACTACGGCGCCTTCGAAGGCGGCCCGGCCCTGAATTTTGAACTGAAGGCCAATGGCACGGTCGTCACCTCTTTTGACGGCTTCGTCGCGACGGGCATCGAAAAGGTCAGACTGGGGGGCAGTTGGCAGGCGGATCGTCTGACAGGGGGCCAGTTGGCCGATACCATCACCGGCGCAAGGGGCGACGATACGCTGGCTGGCGGTGCAGGGAATGACAGTCTGGACGGCGAAGGTGGGGCCGATCTGGTTCAGGGCGGCGCAGGCGATGATCGGATCACCTGCTTTCTCTATGACGGAATCCCCGTCTGGGAGGGCAACTATCGGCTGGACACATTGGACGGCGGTGCGGGCAATGACCTGTTGGAACTGCGGCTGGATTGGGATCATGCCATTGATCTGACGCTGGTTTCCGGCGGTGTTTCGCAGGTGTCGATTGCGACGCTGGAAATCCGTGGCTTTGAACGGCTGGATGTCATCGGCTCTGACCGGGCCGACAACCTGACAGGCGCGGGCGGGGCGGATACCTTTGTGGGGCAGGGCGGTGATGACCGGCTGAACGGCGGGGGCGGCCAGGACAGGCTGGAAGGGGCCGAAGGTCTGGACACCATGACAGGCGGCGGGGGGGCAGACACCTTTGTCATCGCCGCAGGTCTGACCAGCATCAATGCCCCGCTGCCGGTTTTGCAGGACGGCCTGCTTTGGTCTGCCGAGGGCGTGGATCACATCACGGATTTCAACGCGAAAGATGACACGATTCATTTCTATGCCGATGGCTATGCAAATCTGGTTTGGGCGCAGAAACATCAAATGCTGGCGGCGGGGGCCTTCGTTCTGGGCACTACGGCCAAGGATGCCAGCGACCGCATTCTTTATGACCGCAGCACAGGCCGTCTGTTCCATGATGCCGATGGCGCGGGCGGCGATGCGGCCATTCTGGTGGCCATTCTGGACAACAAGCCGCTTCTGACAGCGGCTGATTTCGTGATCTACAGCCTCAAGCCCGAATATGACTATCTGCGGCTTTAGGGCTTGGTCCCGGCCAACAAGGCGCGCAGGCTTTCCAAAGTGTCGATTTGATCGAGCGCCTTGTCCTGCCGCCAACGCAACATTCGGGGAAAGCGCAGCGCGAGGCCCGATTTGTGACGCGGGCTGGCTTGGATGCCTTCGAACCCGATCTCGAACACCAGTTCCGGCTTGACCCGCCGAACCGGGCCAAAGCGTTCCAAAGTGTTGCGGTTCACCCAAGCGGTAATCTGGTTGAATTCGGCATCGGTCAGGCCGGAATAGGCCTTGGTGAAAGGCACCAGATCGTTCCCGTCGCGGACGGCAAAGGTGTAATCGGTGTAAAGATTGGCGCGGCGACCGTGGCCCGCTTGGGCATAGAGCATGACGGCATCGACGGCATAGGGATCCAGCTTCCATTTCCACCAATCGCCGCGCTTGCGGCCCTGATGATAGGGGGAGGAAAGGCGTTTCAGCATCAGGCCTTCGGCCTGTTTGTCGCGGGCTTTGGCGCGCTCGGCGGTCAGTTCTGGCCAGTCTTGCGCGGTGATCTGGGGGGATAGGGACAGGGGCAAGCTGGGGGGAATTTGTGCAAGGATGGTGGCCAGACGCGCGCGGCGATGGGCAAGGGGCTGTTGGCGGATGTCTTCACCGGCGTCTTCCAGCAGGTCATAGGCGAGGATATGGGCGGGGGCCTTGGCCATTTGGGCCTTGGAAACCGTCTTGCGGGTAATCCGGGTTTGCAGGGCGGCAAAGGGCAGGGGGGCCACGCCGTCCCAAGCGAGGATTTCGCCGTCAATCACCGTGCCGGGGGGCAGGAAATCGGCCAAGGCGGCGAATTCGGGGAAGCGGTCGGTGATCAGGTCTTCCCCTCGGCTCCAGACCGCGAAAGCGCCGGGACGGGCGATGATCTGGCCGCGGATGCCGTCCCATTTCCATTCAGCAAGCCAGTCGGTGACGGGGCCAAGGGTTTCGGGTTCGGCTTCCAAAGGCGAGGCGAGCGCAAAGGGGTAGGGGCGGGCCCCCTGTTGGCCGTCGCCTTCGATCAGGGCATGAAAGCCTGTCGTTTCGGGTTTCCAATCGCCCATCAGACGGTGGGCGAGGGTGGTTTCCTCGACGCCCGTCGCTTGCGCCAAAGCACGAGTCATGAGGCCTTGCGCCACGCCCATGCGAAAGCCGCCGGTGATGAGTTTGGTGTAGAGGAGACGGGCATCGCCCTGAAGCTGGGCCCAAGCGGCGAGGGTGGCTTGTTTGCGGATGGGTTCGGGCTGGCCTGCGAGTTGGATGAGCTGGCGGAGGGCTTGGTCAAGCGTAGGATCGGCGTCGGTGGTGGCGGGGGGGAGGAGAAGGGCGATGGTTTCGGCCAGATCGCCTGCGACATTGTAAGATTCCTCGAACAACCAAAGCGGCAGACCCGCCGCCTCAGCCGCCCAGTTGCGCAGTTCTGTGGCGTTGACGACGCGCTTGGGGCGGCGACCGGACAGCAGGGCCACGGTCCAGACACGGTCGGCTTCGGGGGCTGTGCGGAAGTATTCGGCCAGCGCCTTGGTGCGGGCGGCGGTGGAGGTGGTGGTGTCGAGGGCCGCGAAAAGTTCAGCGAAACGCTTCATGTCTCTGTCGCAACGGGGGGCTGCCCGCCCCCCGCACCCCCTGGAGGTATTTCTGGCAACATGAAATCAGGGTCTTGGGCATCGTCGCCATGATAGGCGGTTTCGATGATGCCCGCGTCATAGCCCTGTTCCGAAAGCCAGCGGCGGAAGGGGGCGGTGTAGCCATGGGTGACAAAGACGCGTTCAGCGCCTGTAGCGCGGATGGCTTGGTTCAGGCCGGGCCAATCGGCATGGTCGGACAGGGCAAAGCCCGTGGTCGCCCCCCGCCTGCGGCGGATGCCGCGCAGGGCCATCCAACCCGAGGCGGTGGCCTCGGCGGCATCGCCAAAGCGTTTGGCCCAAGGGGTGCCAAGGGCGGAACCGGGGGCAACGACCAGCGCGCCGGGGTGGGTTTTGTGGGTGATGTCGGGGGTGACGTGGATGGTGGGGGGCAGGTTGTAGCCCTGATCACGAAGGATGTCGGTCATGTGGGTGACGGCCCCATGGGTGAGGATCGGGCCTTGATGCCCCAGCATCGCCATCAGGCGCTGGGCTTTGCCGAGGGAATAGGCGGAGATGATGGAGATGCGACCCTCGGCGCGGTTCTTGGCCCACCAGTCGGTGATGTCGGCGGTGATTGCCGCCTGCGGCTGCCAGCGGAACAGCGGCAGGCCGAAGGTGCATTCGCTGATAAAGGTATGGCAGGGGACGGGGGCGAACGCTTCGGAAAGCCCGTCATTTTCCACCTTGTAATCCCCTGATACGACCCAGACCTCGCCGCCCCGTTCCACGGCAATCTGCGCCGATCCCGGCACATGGCCTGCGGGGTGGAAGGTGACGTTGACGCCGCCAATCGCCCGCGTTTCGCCATAGGGGATGGTGTCGATGGTGATGTCACCCAGACGGGCGCGGATCACGGGGGCGGCTTTGTCGGTGGATAGGTAGCGGTTGTGTCCGGGGCGGGCGTGGTCGGAATGGCCATGGGTGATCAGGGCGCGGTCCACCGGACGCCAGGGGTCGATGTAAAAACCGCCTTCGGGGCAGAAGATGCCTTTGTCGGTGAAGGTCAGAAGGTTGTCGCGCGCCATGCGGCAAAGCTAGCACGGCGCGCGGCTTTGGGAAGGGCTGCGTCAGAGGCCTTCCATCGCCACCGTGTAAAGCAGGTTCACGTTCAGCGCGATGATGACGACGGCAATCACCGCACAGGCGGCGGTCAGCCAGCGGGGGGCGACCAGATCGCCCATCTTGGCGCGGCTGGCAGTGAACATGACCAAGGGCACGATGGCAAAGGGCAGTTGGAAGGACAGGACAACCTGCGACAAGATCAGCAATTGGCCGGTCTCTTTCGATCCCCAGATCAGGATCACCGCCATGGCCGGGGCAATCGCCAGCATCCGCGTGACCAACCGCCGCGCCCAAGGCGGGATGCGCAGGGCTACGAAACCCTCCATAACGATCTGCCCCGCCATGGTGGCCGTCACCGTTGCGTTCAAGCCGCAGGCCAGCAGCGAGATGCCGAACAGGATAGGGGCCAGCGACGAACCCAGAAGGGGGGTCAGCAGGGCATGGGCGCGGTCAATTTCGACCACTTCATGTTCGCCATTCGCTTGGAAGGTCGCGGCGGCCAGGATCAGGATCGAGGCGTTGATCGTCAGGGCGAACATCAGGGCAATGGTCGAATCCCATGTGGCCATCCGCAGTGCGTGGCGCTTTTCGCCCGTCGTGTCGCCATAGGCGCGGGTCTGAACGATGCCGGAATGCAGATAAAGGTTATGTGGCATGACCGTGGCCCCGATGATGCCCAAGGCCAGATAAAGCATGGCCGGGTTGGTCACAATTTCGGTGGTCGGGGCAAAGCCCTTGATCACCGCGCCCCAATCGGGGTCAGCCATGGCGATTTGCAGCACGAAGCAAACGGCAATCACCATCAACAGGGCGATGATCAGCGCCTCGATCTTGCGGAAACCTTTGTTTTGCAGCCAGAGGATCAGGAAGACATCGCCTGCGGTGATGAAAATGCCGATTTCCAAGGGGATGCCGAACAGCAGGTTCAGACCGATGGCGGTGCCGATCACCTCGGCCAAGTCGGTCGCAATGATCGCCAGTTCCGCAAAGATCCACAAAGGCCAGGCCACCCAGGCCGGATAGGCATCGCGGCAGGCTTGGGCTAGGTCGCGGCCCGAGGCGATGGCAAGGCGGGCGCAAAGCGATTGCAGCAGGATGGCCATGATGTTCGACAGCAGGGCGACCGTCAGCAGCGCATAGCCAAACATCGCCCCGCCCGAGAGGGACGTGGCCCAGTTGCCGGGATCCATATAGCCGACAGCCACCAGATAGCCCGGCCCGACAAAGGCAAAGAAGCGGCGGAAGGGGGTGGTGCCAGTGGTGACGGCGATGGAGCGGAACACCTCGGACAACGAGGGGCGGTCGTTCTGGCGGCGCCAGCCTTGGGTGGGAGTGGACATCAAGAACCTGCGAATGATTTGCAATTGCATAAATGACGCGGGTGGCGTGCTTGTCAAGCCCGGTGATGGGGCGGAAAGCACGCGGCATATGCCCAAATATTGGGCATATGCCGCGCATTGGGCGAAAATCGTGCAAAGCCCCTTTCGCGGCATGGCAAGCGGCGCTTAACCTTGGGTCAAAGGGGGTGCCCGGTGACCTATTTCAACGAGATGTTCCAGGACGGCAAAACCCGTCCGCCCTATGCAAGGCTGGCCAACTGGACGGAAAGCATGCCCGCCCCCCTGCGGCAGATGAAACAGGCCGAGGCAGAGGCCTTGTTCCGGCGGATCGGCATCACCTTTGCGGTCTATGGCGAAGGCGGCGATCCGGATCGGCTGATCCCCTTTGACATGTTCCCACGGGTGTTCACCGGGCAGGAATGGTCAAAGCTGGAACGGGGGATCAAGCAAAGGGCGCGGGCGCTGAACGCCTTTCTGCTGGATGTTTACGGCCGTGGTGAGATCGTGCGGGCCGGGCGTATTCCGGCGCGGTTGGTCTATCAGAACGAGGCCTATGAGCAGGCCGTGGTGGGGATCGTGCCTCCCAAGGGGGTCTATAGCCATATCGTGGGCATCGACATCGTGCGGACGGGCCCCGAGGATTTCTTTGTGCTGGAGGACAATTGCCGAACGCCATCGGGCGTGTCCTATATGCTGGAAAACCGGGAAATCATGATGCGGATGTTCCCCGACCTGTTCCGCGAAAATCGGATTCAGCCGGTGGACAGCTATCCCGCCCGACTGCGGCGGACCTTGGCCAGCGTGGCCCCCGCGAAATGCAAGGGCGAGCCAACGGTGGTGATCCTGACGCCGGGGCATTTCAATTCGGCCTATTACGAACACAGCTTTCTGGCCGATCTGATGGGGATCGAACTGGTCGAGGGGCAGGATCTGTTTGTCGAGGGCGAATTCGTCTGGATGCGCACCACCGAAGGCCCGCGCCGGGTGGATGTGATTTATCGGCGGATGGATGATGCCTATATCGACCCGCTGTGTTTCCGCCCTGACAGTATGCTGGGCATTCCCGGTCTGATGGATGTCTATCGTTCGGGCGGGGTTTCCATCTGTTCGGCCCCCGGCGCGGGTGTGGCGGATGACAAGGCGGTTTATACCTTTGTGCCGGAAATGGTGCGGTTCTATCTGGGCG
Source organism: Neogemmobacter tilapiae (assembly GCF_014652215.1). Lineage (GTDB taxonomy): Bacteria > Pseudomonadota > Alphaproteobacteria > Rhodobacterales > Rhodobacteraceae > Neogemmobacter > Neogemmobacter tilapiae. The sequence continues at coordinate 394,184 of NZ_BMYJ01000002.1, forward strand.
AAGAACCGATCCTGCAAAACGTGCCGACATGGCAATGCGGCAAGGCGGATGATTGCCAATATGTGCTGGAAAATCTGGGCGATCTGGTGGTGAAGGAGGTGCATGGCTCGGGCGGTTATGGGATGCTCGTGGGCCCGAAATCGACGCAGGCGCAGATCGAATTGTTCCGCGACAAGATCAAGGCGGACCCCAGCAATTACATTGCGCAGCCCACGCTGGCACTGTCCACAACGCCAACCTTTGTGGAAGAAGGCATCGCGCCGCGCCATGTCGATCTGCGGCCCTATTGCCTGTGCGGCGAAAGCATCGACCTTGTGCCCGGCGGGCTGACGCGGGTGGCGCTGACCGATGGGTCGCTGGTGGTGAATTCCTCGCAGGGCGGGGGCGTGAAAGACACTTGGGTCTTGGCGGAGTGATCAGATGTTAAGCCGCACCGCCGACAACCTGTTCTGGATTGCACGTTACATGGAACGCGCCGAAACCGCCGCGCGTCTGTTAGAGGTGGGCAGCCGGATCAGCCTGATCCCCTCGGCCCATGGCTATCGCAGCGAATGGGACAGCCTGCTGCAAGCCTTGGGCGCGCGCGATCTGTTTGCGCATAAATACAGCGAGCCGGGGCAGCGGAACATTGAAAGTTTCCTGTTCTTTGACCCGGAAAATGCCTCCTCCGTATCATCCTGCGTGACGCGGGCGCGGGAGAATGGGCGGATCGTGCGGACGGCTTTGACGAGCCAAGTCTGGGATGCGCTGAACACGGCCTTTCAGGAATTGCGGGCGCTGGAGCGGAAACCGCGCAGCGAGCTGGACCTAAGCCTGCTGACCGACTGGACGATGCGCAATTCGGCGCAGGTGCGGGGGGCGATTGACGCGACGCTGTTGCGCAATGACGGCTATAACTTTCTGAACATCGGCTATTATCTGGAACGGGCGGATGCCACGGCGCGGCTGATGGATGTGAAATACTATGTCCTGCTGCCAAGGGTCGAATTCGTTGGTTCAGGCTTGGACAATTATCAATGGGGCACCCTGTTGCGGGCAATGTCGGCGCATCGGGCGTTTCATTGGGCCTATGGCGGCGACATCACGGCGGCCAAGATCGCGCATTTCCTGATCTTGAACCCGCAATGCCCGCGTTCGCTGATCACCTGTGCAAGGGGCCTTGTGAACCATCTGGATCGGCTGGCCGCGGCCTATGGCCCGCGTCTGGCGGCGCAGGAACAGGCGGCGGCGCTGCTGGCGGGGATCGAAGGCGCGACGGTCGAGGATATCTTTGACGAGGGGCTGCATGAATTTCTGACGCGGTTCATTGGCGATGCGGCGGCTTTGGGCTTGGCGATCCGGGATGCCTATCTGACGGGGGATGTGCGCTGATGCTTTTGCAGGTGAACCATGTAACCCGCTATGTTTACGACCGACCGGTGCGCGGCGTGGTGCAAAGCCATCGGCTGACACCTTCGGTCTTTGCCGGGCAAAAGGTGATCGACTGGCAAGTGACGGTCAGCGACGGGCAAAAGGGCGGCAGCTTTCGCGATGGGGCGGGGGACAGGATCGAATCCTGGTCGATCCGGGGGCCGGTGTCGGAAATTCTGGTGACGGTGACGGGACGGGTGGAAACCACCGATCTGGTGGGGGTCTTGAAGGGGCACAAGGAAACAACGCCCCCGCAAAGCTATTTGCGCAGCACCGCGCCGACCGAGGCCGATGTGGCGCTGACCGAACTGGCACAGGTGGGCGAGGGCGAGCCTTTGGCCGTGGCGCACCGCATGGCCGAGGCGGTGGCGGGCGCCATCGCCTATGCGCCGGGCACGACCCATGCGCATACCACGGCGGCCGAGGCTTTGGCGCAGGGGCAGGGGGTCTGTCAGGACCATGCCCATGCGCTGATCGCCATGGCGCGGGCGCGGGGGATTCCGGCGCGCTATGTCTCGGGCTATCTGTTTGCCGATGCGGAAGGGCAGGCGCATGAGGCGGCGCATGCTTGGGCGGAACTGCATGTGCAGGGCTATGGCTGGGTGGGGTTTGATCCGGCAAACCGCTGCTGTCCGGATGACCGCTATATCCGGTTGGGTTCTGGGCTGGATGCGCAGAATGCGGCCCCGATCCGGGGCATTTCGCGGGGAATTGCCGAAGAAGCGATGGATGTGACCGTTGCGGTTCTGGCAGCGCAGCAATAGGCTGTCACAAAAGACCGGGGACAGTTTCCGATGACTTACTGCGTGGGCCTTCTTTTGAACGAGGGTATGGTTCTCTTGTCTGACACCCGCACCAATGCGGGGTTGGACAACATTTCGACCTATCGCAAGATGTTCATCTTTGAAGAGCCGGGCGAGCGGATCATTGCGATCATGACAGCGGGCAGTCTGTCGGTCACGCAGACCACCATCGCCCGCCTGCGCGAGGCGATGGAAGACCCCGAGTCCACGCCCGAAACCTCGATCCTGCTGGCCCCGACCATGCTGAAGGTGGCCGATATCGTCGGCGCGATGCTGGCCAAGGTGCGGTCCGAGGTCGAAGAAAAGCTGTCGGCGATGAACCAGTTGGCCAGCGCCAGCATGATCGTGGCGGGGCAGCGCAAGGGCGGCGAGATGCGGATGTTCCTGATCTATCCGGAAGGGAACTTTATCGAAGCGACCGAGGACACACCCTTTTTGCAGATTGGCGAACACAAATACGGCAAGCCTATTCTGGACCGTGTGGTCAAGCGGACGACGAGCCTTGCCGATGCGCAAAAGGCGGTGCTTCTGTCGATGGATTCGACGCTGCGGTCGAACCTGTCCGTGGGGATGCCCCTTGATTTGCTGGTCATCGAACGCGATGCCTGCAAGGTGGACAGCAAGCGGCGGATCGAGGCGGGGGACGAAAGTTTCCGCGCGATGAGCGAGGCCTGGAGTCTAGCCCTGCGGGACGGGTTCACGCGGATCACGCTGTAACGAAAAAGGGCGGCCCAAGGGCCGCCCTTTTTGTTTCCGGGACCAGAGGTCAGATGCCCGACTTGCTGGCCGTCACATACATCAGCGTGACTTCATCGAACTTCGTCGTGATCGCATCCAGCTTTTTGTATAGCTCGACCGAGGCTGCCGGATCGACACCCGTCACCGCCGCTTCGACATCCGGCTTGACCGCAGCCCAATCGGCCTGGATCTCGGCCATCTTGGCCGCGATTTCCGGCGTCGGCGGGGTGATGACCCCGGCGGCGGGGAAGCCGTTCGCCAAGGCGTTCAGCGACGCCTCGAACAGGCGCACGGTTTTCGCAAAGCGGAAGCTGTTGCCCACCACCTTGTTGCCATTCGCCAGACCACAGGCCTCTTTCGCCATTTGCAGGGCCAGCGACCGCTGACGACCCACGATGTCCAGCGTCAGAGCGTGCGATTGAAGCAGTTCCGGCGGGTTGGCATAGGCGTTGATGATCTCTTGCACCAGATATTTGGTCGAGTGCATGAGGTTCAGGTTCTGCCGGGCGACATAATCCCAGCCATCGGCGGGGGCGCTGCCATCCAGCAGGGTCTTGGCCTGACCGGCGAAGGTCTGCCATTGCAGGTCCACGCCACGGATCCCGGCCAGCACCTTGCGCTCCTCTTCCTTGGCCGGCAGGCCAAGTTCGGGATTGCCTTCGGCCAGACCCAACATGAGCCGGTCGAATTCGGCGATGGCATCGGTTGCCACTTTCTTGAAGTTCTCGACATCGCTGCCGGCCTGCACATGGCACGCCGCCACCCCGATGCGCTGGCTCAGGGCCCGCACACGTTCGGTGATGTCGATCCGTTCGGCCGCACCCGTGCTTTGCACGACGCCCTGAGCGAGGGCGGGGGTTGCGGGCAGGCCAAGGGCGCTGACCGACAGCAAAAGCGAGGCGATCCAGACGCGTGCCCTGTTCGGGGCTGGGTTCAGATCAGAGCGGTTCATCGGGTTCACCTTTACATGATCCGCACGGGGGGAGAGCCTTGCACTTGCTGAGGCGCTGTTGCGCTTGGGCGAAGAGCAAGTGGCAGACCGGTCCCGGCTGTGGTTGTTTTCAAAGGACATGATCATCTGCACACCCCTTACGGCAAGGTGATCCAGGTTTCCACGCGCCGGTTGATCGACCGGCCAAGGTCACCCGTGTTGCAGGCAGCCGGGGCGATTTCGCCAAAGCCCGTTGCATTGATCGTCACATGAGCGACCTTGTCACCACCAGCCCCTTTCAGCGCATCGGCGATCGATTCAGCCCTGTTTTTGGACAGGCCCCGGTTCGGTTCGAATTCGCCCACATCGTCCGAGAAGCCGACGAAGGTGACAGTCGCCCCTTGCGGCATCGCGGCCACATAATCCACCAGACGCGCCAGGTCGAGCTGACCGCGGGGGTCGAGTTGCGACGAACCTGTGCGGAAGCGGAAGGTTGTTGACAGCCGATCCGCAGCTTTCATCAATTCGATGAATTCTTTAGCCACTTCTGCTTCAAACTTCGATCCGCCGGTGAACAGCAGTTGCTGGGCCCGATCATTGTCGATGCTGTTGTCGCGCAGTTCGATGCCGAGATCGATGAACCCGGCCTGCTTGATCACGTTGCTGGACTCTTCCGAAGTGGTGAAGTCGAGGAATTGTTTGGCCAATTCGTTCGACAGATCGCCGCGGTTATAAAGATAAAGGCGGCGATACAGCGCATATTCTTCGGTTTTCACCGAGAACGGATCAGGCGTCGTCGGGATGCCGCATTCGCTGATGATGGTCAGCGGCTTTTGGCCCCGTTGGAACGCATAGCCGACATAGGCGATGGCCCCCGGGTTGTCGTTGACATAGGCCGCAGCCGCATCGTTATCGGCCACAGAAACGGCGCCTTCCGGAACGGCAGGCGCTTGGCCACCGAACAGACCGTCCATGAAAAGGGCGAAGGTGCCGGAATCTTCAGCACGGGTGACGATGGAAATCGGCAGATCAAGACCGCCGAATTCCGACCAGTTCTTGGCCTCGCCCGAATAGATCTTGGCCAGGTCCGAAGCGGAAAGTTCCGACACATCGTTTTCGTTGTTGACGATGACGACAAGGCTGTCGATGGCCAGAATGCGTTCCTGGTTCGGATCGATCATGTTGCCAGCGCCCGCAGCTTTCAGGGCGCGGGCTTCATCCGGGGTGATCCGGCGAGCCGACATCCCGATCTGCGACGTGCCATCCAGAAGCCCGGCGAAGGCGTCGCCCGAACGGGTGGCCGAGACCAGATAGGTCCCAAGCGTGTCGCCAAAGCCTTCTTCACCGACGAAGGTCGCGGTGAATTCGCCTTGGTTGGCGGTGTTTTCGATCCGCGCCTCGGCATTCAAATAGGTGCCAAAGCCGCCCATCATCAGGGGCATCAGGCCCTCACCGATCGTGTCGGAGCCGGCCAGCTTGACGTCATAGGCAGCGGTTTCGACCGCTGGACAACCAGGGCCTTCGCAGAACACCCGGTTTGCAGCGATCCGAAGATCGCCCAGATCGGTCCGGATGATGTAGTTGTCATCGGAAAAGCTCACCAGATCGCCTTCAAGGTTCACGGTGCCGTCCGAAGATTTCAAGGTCACTTTTTCCGCCCATGCGCCACCGGCCATCAAGGCGGTCATCGCGACGGTCAGGCCAAAGGCGGCCTTCTTCAGTCTAGGACTAGGTGCGTAGTTCACGTTACCCCCTCCACTTTTTAGGGACGCAACCGACATGGCGCTGGGGGCGCATGCCGGAGGCCAAAGCATTCTTCACTCTCGCCTTCTCTGGTTGCCGGGCGAATAAGCCAGCATTGTGTCACGAAGGCGGTATTCTGGACCATTTTCAAGGCAATTGTTAACTTTGGATTCACAATTGCATTCCGCCGCCCCCGATTGCGGAGGCGGCGGAAAATGTCAGGCAAAACAGAGGGTTCGCAGTTTCAGCTTTCTGTCGCTTTGCGCGATTCGGATCAGTCTCCAAGCAATCCATAGTTGAATGCTGTCAAAACGTTCTCTCCGTCCCGGCGGACAACGAAGGGAAAGCGCGTCGTTCCGGTCTGCAATTGCCGCGTGATCAACTCGCCCATCCGGGCATCGCTACCGATTCGCTCGTTTGAGGGCACGTAGGCGACAATTTCATCACCAATTTTCATCAGATCGTCGGTTGTGGCTGGCGGAGCGGCGACAACGACCGTCCGGACCGCATCACCACCGACTGGGATTTCGGCAAAGCGAAGTCCATTCAGCAACGCAACTTCGGTCACGACATTCACTGTCAGGGTCTGATCGGTTGCGGAACCGCCGTCGGGCGCTTGGACGCCCAGTGTCAGATCGACTGTTTCAGCCCCGTCCAAGGCGCCACTGGCGCGCAGTTGGGCCGCAATGTCGGTGATGGAGGCGATGGGAGCGCCGTTCAGATTGGCGATCGTCGCGCCGGGCACCAGCCATTCCGGGGCGCCTTCATCGACGCTGGCAACGGTGGTTGGGTTGGCAGGATCCACCTTGAAGGGCAGATAGGGCATTCGTGCCGTCAGCACGGGCGAGGACGACAGATCAATAGCCTCGGTCGTTGCCGCTCCGGCACCGGCGGTGGCTTGGCCGCCCAGCAACAGATCATCAAGATCATCCGCCGCCCGCACATTCGCGGCGGCTTCGGCGGCTTCGGCCTCGTCACCCGTGAGTTGAGGCGCGGCGGCCACTGCCACGGGTTCAGGCTCGGGTGCAGGTTCGGGTTCGGCCAAGGCCGTTTCAGCTTCGGTCGGAGCGGGCAGCGCCGATGCATCGGCCGCGGTCGGCGCAGCCTCGGCCTCGCTTGGGGCGACAACATCACCGACCGCTTCAGGCGCAGCGGCGACTTCGACAGGCTCGCTGCTGGTCGTCGGAGCGGGCTCCTCCGAAATGGCGGGCGCTTCTGGTTCAGCGGCAGCTTGGGTCGTCGCTTCGGTTTCGGTCGGCTCGGCGGCTGTGGCCTCCGGCGCGGTCTCTGCGGTGGTTTCGGCGGCTGCGGCCTGATCTTCGATGGCGGTCGGCACCGCGGTTTCTGCGTCGGCCTCTGCTGTTTCGGTCACTTGCGGCTCGGCAGCCGGTTCCTCGGGAGCGGAGGCCTCGGTTTCGACGGTTTCCGCCGCAGCCACTTCGGCCGCGGGTTCTTGGGCCGCCGCCGTTTCGGTGGCCGCCTCGGCAGGGGCTGGCGTTTCTTCGCTGCCGCCCATGAACATCACCCCGGC
>NZ_BMYJ01000003.1 GCF_014652215.1 Neogemmobacter tilapiae
TCTTCCGCTTCGGTGAGGCGGTATTTACGGAGGGCGCACCGAAGTCGCAAGAGGGAAAATCGAGAAAGATGACATTTTTTCAAAAGCCTCGGAATGTTGCGCCAGATGTTGGGGTTGGCGCAATTTTCAGCACAAATTCGCCGCGATGCGGCACGGATTGCTGCGCGACCTAGGCAAGGCTTGCTTTCCGCTGGGGAAAGGGCAGCCGCAGCACCAGCAAAAGCAGCAGAATCGCGGCGTGAAGCAGCGCATCGCCCCACCAAACTTTGGAAATCATCACGAAATGCAGCGCGCCCAAGACCGCCACCGCATAGGTGGCCTTGTGCAAACGCCGCCAGTTCAGCCCGCCCAGCCGTCGAATCGCGGCATTGGAGGATGTGATGGCCAGAGGAATCATCAAAACGAATCCCGCCATGCCGACGATGATATAGGGACGCTTAACCAGATCGGCGCCAATCTCGGCCCAGCGGAAGGCCAGATCGAGGCTGACCCAGACCGCCAGATGCAAGGCGACATAGGTAAAGGTGATCAGACCCAACGCGCGGCGGAACTTGATCAGGTTCAGCCCGGCAAACCGACGCAGGGGCGTGACGGCCAGACAGAGGATCAGGAACTTGATTCCCCAATCACCCAGATCCCTTTCCAGCGTCTTGACGGGATCGGGACCAAGGTTGTTCGTCACCGCCTGCAGGATCAACAGGCCCAGCGGCACCAATGCCAGCATCCAGACAGCCCAGACCGGAACACGGCGCGCGAAAGCATTCACCCGGTCCATCAATAGTTCACCGCCAGATCCATGCCTTTATACAGGCTGGCCACCTCGGCCTCATAACCATTGAACATCCGTGTATCCTCGCGGCCCGCAAACAGGCCCGCGCCCACACGGCGTTCGCTGGCTTGGCTCCAGCGCGGATGGTCCACGGTCGGGTTCACATTGGCATAGAAGCCATATTCATTCGGCTGCATCATGTTCCAGGTGGTTGACGGCATCTCGGCCACCAAGGACATCTTCACGATGCTCTTGATCGACTTGAAACCATATTTCCACGGCACGACCAGCCGGATTGGCGCGCCGTTCTGGTTCGGCATCGGCTCGCCATACAATCCTGTCGCCAGAATCGTCAGCGGATGCATCGCCTCGTCCAGCCGAAGCCCTTCGCGATAGGGCCAGTCCAGCGCCGGCGTTTGCTGGCCCGGCATTTCCTCGGGCCGCATCAGGGTTTCAAAGGCGACATACTTGGCCCCCGACTGCACCCCCACCCGGTTCAGCAGATGCGAAAGCTCAAACCCGACCCAGGGCACCACCATCGACCAGGCCTCGACACAGCGGAAACGGTAAATCCGTTCCTCCAGCGGCGCGCCCTTCAGGATATCGGCCAGACCATAGCTGCCTGGCTTGTCCACCAGACCGCCGATTTCCACCGACCAGGGATCCGTCGTCAGCGCCGAAGCATAGCGGGCGGGATCGGCCTTATCAAAACCGAACTCATAATAGTTGTTATAGCTGGTGATCTCGTTCAGCGGGTTCGGCGCTTCGTCGGTCGAGTATTTACTTTTCGCATATTCCGCCAGCGCCGGGCTGGCGAGCAGCGCAGCCCCTGCCCCCGCAATCAACTGGCGACGGTTCAGGAACAGGGATTTCGGGGTCACATCAGACCAATTCAGCGGACGCATGGGGTTTTCCTTTCGGTGCTGCGAAAGAACATGCCTCAGAGTGTTGAAAAGGCAAAATCATCTTGCGTCAACTTCACGGCACGCGGCTGAAACAATTCTCATCACGCCGCCTCACACGGGTTCACATGAATTTGGCTGGAAACTCATCCGGGGCCGGGCTTAGCGCGTCACCGCAAACCGTCAACGGCCACTCACAGGGATTTTCACCTGATCCGGTTGAAACTTTCCCACGTCTTCCCTGCGCCAAGCCGATTTGGCAGATCATGAAGGGAGCCAAAAATGATCCGCAGAACCTTTATCGCTCTGACCACTGCCACGTTCCTGTCGTCGCCCGCTTGGGCGCAGGACAAGGACATCGTTGATACCGCAGTGGGCGCGGGGAACTTTACCACCCTGGCCGCAGCGCTGGAGGCCGCCGGACTGGTCGAAACGCTGAAGGGCGAAGGCCCGTTCACCGTATTCGCCCCGACCGACGCCGCCTTTGCTGCTTTGCCTGCCGGCACGGTGGAAGACCTGCTGAAGCCGGAAAACAAGGACAAGCTGACGGCCATCCTGACCTATCACGTCGTGCCGGGCAAAGTGATGTCCACCGACCTGAGCGAAAGGTTGAAGGCCGCGACGGTGCAGGGCGGTGAGGTGACCATCACGCTGGAAGGCGGGCCAAAGGTGGATGGTGCGGTGATTTCCGCGCCGGACATCGCGGCCTCGAACGGGGTGATTCATGTGATCGACTCGGTCATCATGCCGAAAATGTAAGACAAAGGGCCGGGGAAACCCGGCCCTTTTGCTTTTGGAATAATCCATTGCCCTTGCGCGTCATGCTATCTCTGACCTGTGCTGCGTGTTGGTATCGAAATGATTGCGCTTTCCGCCACGATTCTCCTACAAAGGTCGCAGACCGGTGTTTCGGCGCGGGTCTGGGAAAGATTGATTGCCAAGCAAACGGCCAGGCGATCCGGCGGAGGTCGTTTCACGGTGACGATAAGGCAAGGCAGGGCAGGCGATTTACCCATGCAAAGCGAGCTGGTCAGTCTTTTGCCCCGGCTGCGGCGCTTTGCTGTCTCGCTCACACGAAACGGGCCTGATGCCGATGATCTGGTGCAAGAGGCCTGCATCAAGGCAATGGCCAATGCGCAGGATTGGGACCGCAGCCAGACCCTAGACCGCTGGGTATTCCGCATCCTGCGCAACCACTGGATCAGCGAATTGCGCAAAAGACAGGTGCGGCTGGGCCAAGGCCATGTCGATGTGCATGAAACCGAAGAGTTGATCACGACCACGACCGCCGAGCATGATCTGGCGGCGCGGCAGGTGATGGGGCGGCTGGCGGGCCTTCCCCCGGCGTTTTCCAGCGCGCTTTTGCTGGTGGCGGTGGAAGGCTATAGTTACAAAGAGGCGGCTGAAATTCTGGGCATCCCGCAAGGCACGGTGATGAGCCGGATTTCACGGGCACGGGCCTTGCTGGCCGATCAGTTGTCTTTGGTTGGGGGGGTGTGATGAACGATCTGTCGATGCAGCTTTCCGCCCTTCTGGATGGTGAACTTTCCACAGCAGAAGCCGAGGCATTGCAGCAAAAGATGCAGGCCGATCCTGCTTTGCAGGCCGAATATGACCGCTTGGTTTCGGCCAATAATCTGGCGCTGGCCGAATTCGCCGCGATGCTGGAACAGTCCTTGCCGCTGGCCTTGGCGCGGACGGTATCGCAAGCGCCTTTGGCTGTTCCGGCCAATATGCCCCGCGCGCCGCGCCCTTGGTTGCAGATTGCGGCGGCTTTGGCCTTGGCTGTTCTGACAGGCACTGGCGGCTATATGGCCGGGCAGCGGCAAGGCGCGGTTCAGCTTGCCGCCGCCGATTGGGTGGCCGAGGTCGCAACCTATCACAAGGTCTATGCCGCCCAAGGGCGGCATCTGGTCGAGGTTCCAGCCAGTGAATCGGAACATCTGGTCAGTTGGCTTTCGAAAGAAACCGGCGTGCCCTTCACCATCCCGGATCTGTCGGCCCAAGGGCTGACCTTTGAGGGCGGACGCTTGCTGGTGGCCGCCGGTCAGCCGGTGGGGCAATTGATGTATCGCGATGCTTCGGGAGCCGTCATCGCCCTGTGCTTCATAGCCTCGGACAAACCCGCCAGCGAAACCGTGCGGCGCGATCTGGATGGTTTCGATGCCTTGATCTGGGGCAAGCCGGGGGCACGGTTCATCGTGATCGGGCCGAAGGGCGACGATAGGTTGCCAGAAGTGGCGCGGATTGGGCAAAATATCTAGACCTGATTAGATATACACCAGCGAATAGACGTATGATTTGTTACCCTTGCGACTGACCCATAGGCCTTCGGGCGGGCAGGATGTTGGCTGATCAGCCGGCAGAACAGACCAAGGACGCCCCGCGATCCCGCCATCATCGGGCTGAATAGCAACCCAGCCCCAGTCCCGCCGATACGTGATCCACAAGTCAGGCCGATCCTGCCGTTGAAAGCCGCTTTGACCCGTCACGTCGGTTGCCCGTTCGAAAATATAGACCAGATCATCTATATGGCGACGCAGTTCGAAACTGTGGATGGCGTGTGATTCGGTCATGCGCGGGCCATTCTGTGTTTTGATTGACGGGACTCAATCAAAAGAACTCCGACAATAAAAGGGCGGGGCCAAGGCCCCGCCAGTTTGCTGCATACACACTGTTTCTTAGGGGCGGGCGAGATGCCAGACACCGCCCATGCCTTCACCATTCACATCACCAGAGGCGGCATCTCCGGCAAAGAAATACAAGGGTCGACCGTTCAGCGCCCATTGCAGGCTGCCATCCTTGCGGGTGATTTTCGTCAGCCCACCTTCATCCGCGACTTCTTCCTTGGCAGCAAAGGGCGGCCAGGCGGTGGCGCAATCGTCGTAGCAAGCCGATTCACCACCTGCGTCCTTGTCAAAGGTGTAAAGCGCCATGCCGTCCTTGTTTACCAGAACATCACCCGCCGAGGTGCTGGCAGTTTGGGTCGGCGCGGCAAAAGCCATCGGGGCCACCGCAACGAATGCGGCGACAAATGCGTAAAGTTTCATGTTGTGCTTCCTTGGGTTTCTCGCAGGTCACAACCTGCACATTCCCATGACGCACCAGCCCAGCGCTTTATTCCGGCACATCAGAAAAAAGCCGCCCCGAAGGGCGGCTTTCTTTAGTGAACCACGGCATCCTGCGGCTTGCGTCGGTTGCTCGCCGAGACGCGGTCGCCTACGATCAACCCTTCCGGCCCCGCCGTGACGGCGACCGTCGCCCCGTCCAGCACATCGCCCGCAAGGATCATCTCGGCCAAGGGGTCTTGCAGGTTCTTCTGGATCACCCGCTTCAAAGGCCGGGCCCCGTAAACCGGATCATAGCCTTCGTCCCCCAGCCAATCCAGCGCCGCCCTGTCCAGCTCCAGCGCAATCTTGCGCCCAGCCAACCGCCTTTCCAGCAACGCCAGTTGCACCTTCACGATGCCGTCCATGTCGCCCCGCGTCAGCCGGTCAAAGATCACCATCTCGTCCAGACGGTTCAGGAATTCCGGCCGGAAATGGCTGCGCACCGCCTCCATCACCTCGGCCCGCGCCCGCGAAGGGTCAGCCCCGTCCGGCAGTTCCGACAAGGCCCGCGCCCCAAGGTTCGAGGTCAGGATGATCAGCGTTTGCTTGAAATCGACGGTGCGTCCCTGACCATCAGTCAGAACCCCATCATCCAAGACCTGCAACAGCACGTTGAACACATCTGGATGCGCCTTTTCCACCTCGTCAAACAGGATCACCTGATAGGGACGCCGCCGCACCGCTTCGGTCAGAACCCCGCCCTCATCATAGCCCACATAGCCGGGCGGGGCGCCGATCAGACGGCTGACGGCGTGTTTCTCCATGAATTCGCTCATGTCGATCCGCACCATCGCCTGATCATCGTCAAACAGATATTCCGCCACAGCCTTGGTCAGTTCGGTTTTCCCAACCCCCGTCGGCCCCAGAAACAGGAAACTGCCCAAGGGACGCCGTTCGTCGTTCAACCCAGCCCGCGCCCGGCGCACCGCATTGGCCACCGCTGTCAGCGCCGCCCCCTGCCCGATCACCCGCTTGCCCAGTTCCTCTTCCATCTTCAGCAGCTTTTCGCGTTCGCCTTCCAGCATCTTGGTCGTCGGAATCCCGGTCCAGCGTTCCACAACGCCCGCAATCTGTTCGGGGCGCACCGCTTCGGCCACCATCGCCTCGGAATCCTTCGCCTCGGCCTCGGCCAACTGCTTTTCCAGCCCCGGAATGATCCCATAGGACAATTCCCCAGCCCGACCCAGATTGCCTTCGCGCTTCACCTGTTCCAGTTCCGCCCGCGCCCGGTCCAGCTGTTCCTTCAGGCCCCGCGCCTGTTCCAGCGTATCCCGGTCCGCCTGCCATTTCGCCGTCATCGCCGCCGACCGTTCCGTCAGCCCCGACAGTTCCAGCAACAGCTTTTCCAGACGGTCCCGGCTGGCCGCGTCGTCCTCTTTCTTCAAGGCTTCCGCTTCGATCTGCTTTTGCAGGATTTCCCGGTCCAAGGCGTCCAGTTCCTCGGGCTTGGAATCCACCTCCATCCGCAGACGGCTGGCGGCTTCGTCCACCAGGTCAATCGCCTTGTCCGGCAGAAAACGGTCGGTGATATAGCGATGGCTCAGCGTTGCTGCTGCGACCAAGGCGCTGTCGCTGATCCGCACCCCATGGTGCAGTTCATACTTTTCCTTGATCCCCCGCAGGATGCTGATCGTATCCTCCACCGTCGGCTCGGACACAAAAACCGGCTGGAACCGACGGGCTAGGGCCGCGTCCTTTTCCACATATTTCCGGTATTCATCCAGCGTCGTCGCCCCCACGCAATGAAGCTCACCCCGCGCCAGGGCCGGTTTGATCAGGTTCGCCGCATCCATCGCCCCTTCGGATTTCCCCGCCCCAACCAGCGTGTGCATCTCGTCGATGAACAGGATCACCTCGCCCGCCGCCGCCGAAATTTCCGACAGGATCGCCTTTAGACGTTCCTCAAATTCACCGCGATACTTCGCCCCTGCAATCAAGGCCCCCATATCCAGCGCCATCAACCGCTTGTTCCGCAAAGATTCCGGCACATCGCCAGAAATGATCCGCAAGGCCAGACCTTCGGCAATCGCCGTCTTGCCCACCCCCGGCTCGCCAATCAGCACCGGATTGTTCTTTGTCCGTCGCGAAAGCACCTGCATCGTGCGGCGAATTTCTTCGTCCCGCCCGATGATCGGATCAATCTTGCCCTGTTCCGCCGCCTCGGTCAGATCGCGGGCATATTTCTTCAAGGCGTCATAACCGGCCTCGGCATTCACCGTATCCGCCGTCCGGCCCTTGCGCACGTCATTGATCGCCGCGTTCAGCGCCTGCGCGTTCACCGCGCCCGCGACCAACGCATCCTTGGCCTTCGACGGCACCATACACAGCGCCATCAGCACCCGTTCCACCGGAACAAAGGAATCCTTAGCCTTTTCCGCCAGCTTTTCCGCCTCGTCCAACACGCGGACCAACGCGGTATCGACATAGACCTGCCCATCGCCGCCGCTGACCTTCGCCAGCTTGCCGACCGCCAAGGTCACCGCTTCCGCCACACGTTCCGGCGCACCACCCGCCCGACGGATCAGGTTCGACGACAGCCCCTGATCATCATCCATAAGCGCTTTCAGCAGATGTTCCGGCAAAACCCGCTGCTGGCCTTCGCGCATCGCAATCGTCTGGGCTGCCTGCAAAAAGCCGCGCGCCCTTTCCGTGAACTTTTCCAAATTCATCGGTCACTCCCACCATCAAGCACCCATCGCGCGCCGCCCACCATGGCACGACCCGCCGGGCCTCTATGCAAATTTGGGAAGCATGGCCTTCTCTCGCAAGTCTTTCGCTTTCATCTTGCCAAAAATACCTAGGGGGAGCCGAAGGCGGGGGGCAAAGCCCCCCCGAACGCATAGGCTTATGGCCAAAGGCCATTCCGCTAGATCACATAGGACACAAAAGCAAAGGCCGAAGAATCTGGTGACCAGCAGGGCACATTGATCGTGCCTTGCCCGCCGTTGAACTCCACCAGCCGCACCCGATTGCCGCCTTCCATATCGCACAGACACAAAGCCACCGGCAGGTTCGGCGGATGACCCAGGGTTCCGGGCGGATAGGCCAGATACAGCAGGCGCTGCCCATCCGGCGAAGGATGTGGGAACCAGTTCACGTATTCATCGGCGAACAGCTTACGCTGCCCCGAGCCGTCTGGTCCCATCACCCAGATCTGCGCATGTCCATCCCGGTCGCAGTTGTAATAAATGCAGGAACCATCCGGTGAATAATCCGGCCCATCACAATGCCCCTCGCCATTCGTCAGCCGCACCTCTGCGCCGCCACCGACCGGAATGGTATAGACATCAATCACCCTCCGGTCGCCTCGCGCCGCCACATAGGCCAAGGTCTTGCCGTCCGGTGACCACCCATGCCACCAGCTTGGCGCATCCTCTGTAATCGCCTTCGGCGTCCCCCCACCCGCAGGCAAGGTGAAAATCTCGCTCCCCCGCGCGGTATGGTGCGAAATGGCGATCAGCGAACCATCCGGGCTGATCCCATGGTCGTTGTTGCACTTGTCCGCAAAGCCCGTGTCCACCATGGCCAGCGACGGTGCGGCCAAATCCACCCGGAACAAATACCCCTCACCATTCACCAGCAGGTTCGCCCCCGAAGGATCCCAGTTCGGTGCTTCGATATGCCGGTCCGTTTCCAGCACGACCCGCGCCGAACCGCGGGCCACATCCCAGATTTGCAGAATCGACCGCATCATTTGTCCTTTGGCGTCAGCAGTTTCGGTGGCCGCACCTGTTCGGCCGCCTTGAACAGGCTGAAGGTCTGGTTCACATAGTTCACGATCCCCCCGATCTTGTCCATGTAACCCGCCAATTCCGGCGTCCGTTCCGCCTCCACCACCTGCACGGGCCGATCCGGCCCTTCCGCCTCGAACTGGCAATAGAACAGGGGTTCGCCCCGCCGCAGGATGATGTCCTTTTCCGGCTCGTGCCATTCAAAGGCCCACATCAGGGGCCGTGGCCAGACGTTGATGGGGAAGCGCCCCCCGAAAATCGTGCCCGGCAAGGGATCGCGCCGATAATGCGCGAACGTCCCCAGTTGCGTCATATAGACCGTCTCATCCGCAATAAAGCAGTAGGGCAGCATCAACTGGATGGTCGGCCTATCGGGGAAACGCCATTCCACCTCGTTCACCAGCGTCAGCAGTTCCCCCAGCTTCGAAGCCCTGATGCTCGACGCCGCCCCCGCCCGGTTGATCAGATGCCCCTTGCCGTCCTTGTCCCGCCCGAAACCGATGTGCAGATCGAACGGGCATTTCACCACGAAATAGCGGCTTTCCATCTGGATCACGGCCGGGCAGCGGCTCGCCGACTTCGCATGAGTCTTGTTCGTCTGGCGAAAGATCAAGCGTTCCGGCGGATCATAAAGGATCGCCCCCTTGTCTTGTGTCAGAAACCAGCCCACCGTCACCGGCCCGGATTTCGGCCCTTCCTCGGGCCGGTCGAATGTCAGGGTAATGTCCATCATGCCTCACAATTTGCAGGGAAGGTCAACAATGGCCGGGACAAAGTCAACCATTCGCAGAGCGCTTGCACCATTCCCGCCCCCGCCCTATCAGGCGTGAAATCAACAGGAGAAACAGATGACAGCCGATGACCGTCTGATCGTGGCGCTGGACGTGCCGAATGTTGTGCAGGGGCTGGAACTGGCCGACAGGCTGGGCGATGCCGTTTCCTTTTACAAGATCGGGCTGGGAATGTTGACCGGGGGTGGTTTTGCCTTGGCCAATGAATTGAAGCACGAGCGCGGCAAGCGTGTGTTTCTGGACATGAAGCTGTTCGACATCGGCGCGACGGTCGAGGCGGCCGTGCGTGGGATCGCGCAACATGGCCTTGATTTCCTGACCGTCCACGGCGACCCGCAGGTCGTACGGGCGGCGGCCATCGGCAAGGGCGGGACCGATCTGAAAATTCTGGCGGTGACGGTGCTGACCTCTTTGGACCGGGCCGATCTGGATGCCAACCTGACCAAAGTGGGCGATCTGCGCGAGATCACCGTGGAGCGCGCAGCGCGTGCCCTGCTGGCCGGGGCGGATGGTGTGATCACCAGCCCGCAAGAGGCCGCCCTGATCCGTGCCCTGCCCGAGGCGCGCGGCAAGCTGATTGTCACGCCAGGCGTGCGGCCCGAAGGCGCGGCTTTGGGCGACCAGAAACGGGTGGCAACGCCAAGGCAAGCGATCCGCGACGGCGTCGATCATATCGTGGTGGGCCGCCCCATCTGGCAGGCCGACGATCCGCAAGCCGCCGCAAGGGCACTGATCGCGTCTTTGGCGTGATCCGCTTCCCTTGTGGGGGAACGTTGGGCTACTATGTGGATGGAAATTAAGACCAACAAGGGATGGAAAACCAAATGAATAATCCGAATGATATTGGGGAATGGATTGGCTGGGTGCTGAACAGCAATCTGCTTTGGGTGGCCTTGGCCATTCTGATTTTGCTGACCCTGCTGAAAGCGGTGCGCATCGTGCCGCAAAGCGAGAAATATGTGGTCGAGCGTCTGGGCCGTTTTCGCGCCGTGCTGGGGCCAGGTTTGAATATGATCATCCCCTTCCTGGATGCCGTGCGGCACAAGGTCTCGATCCTAGAACGCCAGCTTCCTACCGCCAGCCAAGATGCGATTACCGCCGACAACGTCTTGGTCAAAGTTGAAACCAGCGTCTTCTACCGCATCACCGAACCGGAAAAGACTGTTTATCGCATTCGTGACGCCGATGCCGCCATTGCCACGACCGTCGCAGGCATCGTGCGCTCGGAAATCGGCAAGCTGGAACTGGATCAGGTCCAGTCGAACCGTTCCGAATTGATCACCAAGGTGCGCGAAGCCGTGGCCCTGATGGTCGATGACTGGGGGGTCGAGGTGACGCGGGCCGAAGTGCTGGACGTCAATCTGGACGAGGCAACCCGTGCAGCGATGTTGCAGCAGTTGAACGCAGAACGCGCCCGCCGCGCCCAAGTGACCGAGGCCGAGGGTAAGAAGCGGGCGGTGGAGCTGAACGCGGACGCTGAGCTTTATTCGGCGGAACAACAGGCCAAGGCCCGGCGCGTTCTGGCCGAGGCCGAGGCTTTTGCAACCGGTGTGATTGCCGAAGCGATCAAGCAAAACGGTCTGGAAGCGGCCCAGTATCAGGTCGCGCTGAAACAGGTCGAGGCGCTGACAGCGGTGGGTCATGGCCCCGGCAAGCAGACGATCATCGTGCCAGCGCAGGCTTTGGAAGCCTTTGGTCAGGCGTTCAACATGCTGAAGGGAAGGGGCTGAGCCATGTTCTGGCAGGAATGGTGGGTTTGGGTTTCGGTGGGCTTTGCCTTGGGCGTGCTAGAGGTTCTGCTTCCCGGCTATATGTTCCTTGGCTTTGCCATCGGGGCGATCCTGACCGGTGTTTTGGTCGCGACCGGCCTTGTCGGTGAAAACCTTGCCATCCTGCTGGCACTCTTTGGCGCGGCGTCGGCTGTCGCCTGGCTGGCCCTTGTCCGTTATTTTGGCAACAAGAAGGGTCAGGTCAAAGTCTGGGACCGGGATATCAACGACAACCCATGACGGATGAGACCTTCCACGGCGCAAAGCTGGCGCTTTTGCATCAGGATCAGGTTCTGACCTATCTGCGCGACGATTTCGCCCATATTCCCTTTCCCGGCCATTGGGATTTTCCCGGCGGGGGAAGGGAGAACAGCGAAAGCCCCTCGGAATGCGTGCTGCGCGAAACGTTCGAGGAATTTGGCCTAAACCTGCCCCCTGAAAGACTGATCTTTTCCCGTCAATTCAACTGGACCCACAAACCCAATCACCGCGTCTGGTTCTTTGGCGGCTATCTGACGGCCGCGGAAATCGCCGCGATCCGCTTTGGCGATGAGGGCCAGCATTGGCGTATGATGGATATCGCCGAGTTTCTGGCGCATCCCTTGGCCATTCCCGATCTGAAACACCGGCTGAGTGTCTGGCTGGACGAACGGCTTTCCATTTCTCCCCAGCCCTGACATGTTGCACGCATGAAACCGATCCTTGACCCGAACGACCCCTTCTTTCGCCCCGTCTGGCGCCGCTGGGCCACCGTGATCTTCCCACTGGGATGGTCGATGTTCGAACTTTACCTCGGCAGCCATGTCTGGGCCGGGGCCTTTGGCGTGCTGGGCCTGTTCGCCTTTTACATGCTGATTATCAAAGGCCCGGATCAGCCCGCACCCTGAAGCGCGGCCTGAACCTCGGACGCAAGGGCCACCACCTCGCCGCTGGCCGCTGATTTGCCCGCTTCAACCGCACCCAGACCGTGGCCCATGGTTTCGGCAAAAACCACCCTTTGCCCCAACCGCGCCTCGGCCACCTTGGCCACCTGCCCTGCGGCCGTCGCGATTTCACCGGCCAGTCGGGTGCCTGCTTTGGCGCGGTTCAAAACCACCAGACCCGGCCGACTTTCCCGCGCGATCAGATCCAGCACGCCATCGGTCGCCCAAAGGTCCAAGTGGCTCGCCGCCACCGGGATCAGCACCAGATCAGCCTCGCGCAGCGCGGGTCGCAGGTCAGCATCGGCCTTGGGCGGTGTGTCGACGATCACAACATCATACGTTTTCCGCAGCTTTTCGCATTCATAGGCCACACCCCAGGCCGAGGCGGTTGCCAGATCCATCCCCGCCTCACCCCCGAAACGATCCCGCCGCATCAGGAACCAACGGCCCAGCGATCCCTGAGGATCGGTGTCCAGCAAGGCGACCTTTTGCCCTTGCCTGGCAAAATGGACAGCCAGATTGACGGCGAGGGTGGTTTTCCCCGATCCGCCCTTTTGCTGTGCGATGGTGATGACCTGACCCATGCGATTCTCCACCTTGCTGCGATGCAGCATAGCGCAACCGCTTGGCGATTAACAGGTGATAGACCCGCGCATTTCCCCGCTGTCGCCCGTCAGGGTGGACGGCACCAAAGTGCAGCCCGTCACTGGTTCGATCATATCGATCATCGCAGCGCGGATCGCCTGATGTTCGCCACGACCCGCCCAGCCATGGCGGATCACCTCAACCCGGTTGTCGGTGTAGAAAACGGTATAGTCCCGGCCATCTTGCGTCAGATCGACTCGTTCAGCCCAGAACATTTCCGGGGCAGGTTGCGCCCCGCAGGCCGCAAGAAGCACAAAGAGGAGAAGATGAGCACGCATAGCCCATCTTCGCCGCCCAAGGTGAACATCAGGTTAATGCGCGACCGCCGCGACATCGGGCGCAGTGATCATGCCAAACGCCACAAATCCCAGTGCAGCAAGACCCGCCAGCAACAAAAGCCATGACGCGGCCAAGCGCAGATAAGCCGTCCGCCGGATGATCACCAAGGGCAAGCCCGTGATGGCCAAGGCCACGACCGGCAGGAAAAGCGTCATGATCAAAAACTGCACAAAGGCCGTTCCCAGCCCCGTGCCATGGGCCACCGCCAAGGCGGCGACGCCAAAAGAGGCGACCAGCGCCATGCGCGGCAAGGCATCGGCTTCGTCCATCCGCAGGGCCATGGGCTCCTCCCTTCCCTTGTTGGCCCAAGGGTCAGCGTAAAACCGCGCACCGTCAACTGAAATCTGCCCTTCGACCTAAGTCGCAAGGCTAGACCCACACGCAACGAAAACGTTGACGGAAGCCCAGTGGCCCGCCTAGCGTGCCGCGCGTTTGACATCACAACAATCCAAAGGGTGGGAAATTGGCTAAGATCAACGTCGTCAGCACCGATGCTGGCTTTGATATGGGCGCACTGACTTTCGGCGTTCTGACCGAATGGTTCTATTGGCAACATGTTTCGACCAACGCTGTCTTCACCTCCAGCCAGGCCAATGACGGGACGGGCGTTGACCCGACCATCACCGGCATCGAACGTCTGCAAGTAACTGGCACGGGGCTGACCTACAGCATCAATGACGGTGCCTTGGCGATCACCGGCGGGACGATTGAAACTTTCAAATTGATGACGGACGGCGTCACGAAGGTTACGGGCACAGAACTGAACCTCAATGGTGCCGCGATGACCCAGGCTTTGGTGGCCATCCTGCTGGGCGGGCCGGATGAAACGATGGATCTCATCCTTCAGGGCGATGATTCAATCACCGGTGGCACTTTCGGCGATACGCTGACGGGTTATGCCGGAAACGATTCGCTGCTGGGCGGCGCGGGTGCAGATTCGATACTGGGCGGCGAGGGCAATGACCTGCTGAAAGGCCAGAAAGGCGCGGACCGGCTGGAGGGCGGGAATGGCAATGACACCCTGTCGGGCAGTGATGGGGCTGACCTCCTGACCGGCGGCGATGGGGCCGATGTGTTCCTGTTCGATGCCAAATTGAAGGCGAATGTCGATGCCATTGCCGATTTCAACGTGGTGGACGATCAGATTCATCTGGAAAACGCGATCTTCACCAAAATCGGCAAGCTGGGCACCTTGAAAGCCGGGGCCTATGTCGAAGGCACCAAGGCCAAGGACGCGGGCGATCGGATCATTTATGACGAAGCCACCGGCCGCATCTGGTATGATGCTGACGGCAATGGCAACGGCAAGGCCGTGCTGTTCGCCAATGTCGCGGGCGGCACCGATCTGACGAACGCCGATTTCCACATCGTCTGATCCCTTTGCGAAAGGGCACAGGGCTGGCATAGTCACACCATGCCAGCCCTGTGTCGCGATTGTCTGACCACCTTTGACGCGGGCACGCGCTGCCCCGCCTGTCGCAGTCCGCGCGTCCTGTCGCATCCCGAGTTGTTCGATCTTTCTATCGCTCATATGGATTGCGATGCCTTTTATGCTTCGGTGGAAAAGCGCGACAATCCTGACCTCAGGGACAAGGCCGTGATTGTCGGCGGTGGCCAGCGCGGCGTTGTCTCCACCTGTTGCTATATCGCCCGCATTTCCGGTGTGCGTTCCGCCATGCCGATGTTTCAGGCGATGAAGCTCTGCCCCGACGCCGTAGTCGTGAAACCGCGAATGCGGGTCTATGTCGAGGTCAGCCGCGCGATTCGTGCGATGATGGAAGACATGACACCCCATATTCAGCCCCTCTCGCTGGACGAAGCTTTCATGGATCTGTCCGGCACCACCCGCCTGCATGGGGCGCCGCCCGCCGTGATGCTGGCGCGGCTGATCAAACGGATGGAGGAGGAACTGGGCATCAGCGGCTCCATCGGCCTGTCGCACAACAAATTTCTGGCGAAAATCGCGTCTGACCTCGACAAACCCCGCGGCTTTTCGGTGATCGGGCAGGCCGAGACGCACGGCTTTCTGGCCAAACAAAAGGTGCGAATCATCTGGGGTGTGGGAACAGCCACGCAAACCGCCTTGGAACAGGGCGGCATCCGCACCATCGCCGACCTTTTACGCTGGGACAGGCGCGATCTGGGGGCACGGTTCGGCTCGATGGGTGACAGGCTGTGGCATCTGGCGCGGGGCATCGACACAAGGCCGGTTCAGCGGGACGAAGGAGTCAAATCCATCTCAAAGGAAACCACTTTCTTCGAAGATACGGGCGACGCTGACCTGCTCGACGGGCATCTGTGGCGTCTGGCTGAACAAGTGTCAGACCGCGCCAAGGCCAAGGTTCTGGCAGGCCGGACGGTCACGCTGAAGCTGAAACGCGCCGATTTCAAATTGATCAGCCGCAGACATGCGCTGGACCAGCCCACGCAATTGGCCGACCGCATCTACCGCGAGGCGCGGGCGCTTTTTGACGCGGCCCCGGACAAAGGCCCCTTCCGTCTGATCGGCGTGGGGATTTCCGACCTTTGTCCCGGCGATCAGGCCGATGCCGAGGGGGATCTGCTGGACCTGAACGCCACCAAACGCAGCGCGGCAGAACGCGCCACCGATGCGATCCGGGCCCGCTTTGGCCAGGACGCGATCATCAAGGGGCGCGCCTTACGGTGATCATTCGGCCGCCACGGGCAACACATCAGCCCCCGGCAGGCCCGCGATGACAGCGGCCACCACCCCACCGATCAAGGATTTGAACGCTGCAAAATCAGACCGTTTTTCGATGCGCTTTTCATCCATATAGAGGGATCGGTCGATCTCGATCTGGACCGCGTGCATGTTCTGCGACGGCCGCCCATAGGTCTGTGTGATATAGGCTCCCGCGAAAGGCGCATTCCGCACCACCCGCAGCCCCGCGCCGACAAAGGCCGCCTCGACAAGTTCCATGATATCGCGCCCCGCCGCTGCCCCGAAGCGGTCACCCAAAACCACATCCGGGCGGGGCTGGCCCGGTCGCAAATGGATATCCAGCGCCTCATGCGGCATCGAATGGCAATCAATCAGCACCGCCTGCCCAAACGCAGCCCGGCTTTCCTGCATCAGCCCCTTCAACGCCACATGATAGGGATACCAGAAGGAACCGATGCGATCCTCGGCCTCGACCAGACTCATCTTGCCGCGATAGATCGCCCGCCCATTCGCCACCACACGCGGTACCACCCCCAGACCGGAACTGATCCGCGGATTGTGGCTGACCCTGCGCACCCCTTCGATCAGCGCCGGGTCCAATTCATCCGCCGCCCGGTTCAGATCGACAAAAGCCCTTGGCACCCTTGCTGCAATCAACGGCGCACCCAGAGCAGGGGCCACCCCGAACAACTCATCCACAAAGGCATCTTCCGATGACCGCAGCAGGAAATCATCCAGCACGCTGGCCCGCCGCAGTGATTCGGGATAGTCCCGCCCCGAATGCGGCGAAGAAAACACCACCGAAGACATGCGGCGGTGCGGACGGATCAATGTGTAACTGCCTGCTCCCATGTCCAAGACATAACAGTCTTTCGCAATTTGCCAAAACCCCTTGAACCCCGCCCCGACACCCGCTAATAGCCCCCCATCCGACGCGGTGCCGCCCGCGTCTTTTTCTTTCGGGTGGCATTCGCAAGGGCAGCGTGGGCGGTTAGCTCAGCGGTAGAGCACTACGTTGACATCGTAGTGGCCACTGGTTCGATCCCAGTACCGCCCACCATTCATTTGGCCCAAAAGGCCGCAGTTAGAAGTGGCGCGCAGCGCCGAGGAGAAGAACGATGAAGGTTGCGAACTCGCTCCGCTCGCTCAAGACGCGTCACCGCGATTGCCAGATCGTGCGCCGTAAAGGCCGGGTCTATGTGATCAACAAGACGCAGAAGCGTTACAAAGCCCGTCAGGGCTGAACGCATCAAGGCGAACCGGAATTCGGGGCCGCGTCGGGAAACCGGGGCGGCCTTATTCTTTGGCGCATAGGGGCAGCCATGCACAGCAACCCAGCCTTTCACGACCATTCCGAACAGGAAAACCTTGGCTTCGCCACCCAGCGCGGCTTTGGCACGCTGATGGTGAACGGGGCCGATGGCCCTTTGGCCTCGCATGTGCCCTTTCTAATCGAAGGCGACCGGATCACCCTGCATCTGACCCGTTCCAACCCGATTTGCCGCGCCGGAAATGATCTGCCCGCCCTGCTGGCCGTCCAAGGCCCCGATGCCTATGTCTCACCCGATTGGTATGGGGCAGAGGATCAGGTGCCCACCTGGAACTATGTCGCCGTTCACATACGCGGGTGTCTGTCGCCCCTGCCTCCAGAAACCCTCCACGATCATCTGGTGGCACTGTCTGCCCGATTCGAAATGGGTCTGGCCCCTAAGAAGCCTTGGACCGTGGAAAAGATGTCCGACGGCGTCATGGACCGCATGATGCGGATGATTCTGCCCTATAGGATGACCATCACCAGCGTCGATGGCACCTGGAAGCTGAACCAGAACAAGCCCGAATCGCAACGCCTTGGTGCAGCGCAGGCTTTGGCGGAACAGGGATCGGTCGAACTCGCCCAACTGATGCGGGCGATCATCCGCTAGCGAGTTTTCGCCTTGCCCGACCTTGGTCGGATGACCCCGCCCAGTGGATCGCCTAAGGTGACCGCCGGTCAACGTGGGGATGACATGGCGCGTGCAAGCAAACTTGAAAAGCTGATGCTGAATCTGGTGAACGGGGCTCGGGATCGCGCGGGGCTTCGCGATCTTAAATTCGACGGAAATTTGAACGAATCAGCCGAAGATCACAGTGAGTGGATGCTGCGGACCGACATTTTCAACCACACCGGCGCTGGCGGTTCGCAACCGACCGAGCGCATGCGTGAAGCGGGCTATCGGCTGACGGGCAACTGGTTGACGGGGGAAAACATCGCCTTGGTCAGCATTGATGGGGATGGCAGCCTGAAAGATGAGGTGCGCCAATTGCACCAGATGCTGATGAACAGTCCCGGCCATCGGGCGAATATCCTCAAAGGTGGTTATCAGGACATTGGCATCGGAATTGAAAGGGGCAGTTTCAAAATCAATGGGCAAGTCTTTGACGCTTTGGTTGTCACGCAGAATTTCGGGCGCAGCGCAGCCCCCCGTCAAATCGACGCTGAGCCTTTGGCGCTGAATGCGCCGTCACGCGACGCCTTGTTTGCCCCGCCAGCCACAAGCCAAGCCGTATCTGCCCAAAGCTTTTTCACCCCATTTTGGGCCGCCGACGATTTCCTGTTCTAGGGCTTTCCATTGCGGCGAAACCGGACCAATTTGCGCGCAAAGCATCGGAGGGTTTCATGCGCCTGTTCTATTCCCCGACCTCACCCTACGTCCGTAAGGTCAGCGTTGTCTTGCAGGAAACCGGCCTCGCGGATCGCGTCACGCTGACGCCCGTTGCAGGCAACCCACTTGCCCCCGGCACAATGCCTGTCGATCACAACCCTTTGGGCAAGGTTCCCGCGCTGGTCTTGGACAACGGGCAAGTGCTTTTCGACAGCCGCGTGATCACCCGCTATCTGGACACCCAGGCCAAAGCCGGGCTTTATCCCGAGGGCGAGGCCGTCTGGGCCATCCTGACCGCCGAAGCCTTGGCCGACGGCATTCTGGATGCCGCCCTGGCCGCTGTCTATGAAACCCGCCTGCGGCCCGAGGAGATCCGTTTTGTCCCTTGGGTCGAGGGGCAGATCGCCAAGATCAACCGCGCCCTTGATGCCGCCGAGCGCGATCATGCGCCCTTGCTGCACGGCCCGCTGACCATGGCCCAGATCGCCTTGGGCGTCGCGCTGGGCTATGTCGATTTTCGGCTGGCCCATCTGGAATGGCGCGCCACCCGCCCGCATCTGGCCGCATGGGAGGCCGAATTCGGCCAGCGTCCGGCCATGCTGGCCACCCGTCCGGTCGGCTGAAACGGGCAAAGTCGCCACCCCGATGAAAAATACCGGGCCTTGATGGCGCTAAAGGCCGAATTGCGACCCTTCCCAGCCCTTTGACCGCTGGACGCGCCGCGACATGTTGGCTAAACCCAGCCCGTCAGGCCGGGATTCCGGTCCGCAGGTCACAGGGCCGCGCCGGGCGCGCCGCCCCTTCAGGAGAAGAGCTCGTGTCCCACGCTGAAGACAATCCGGGCACCCGCCGGGACTTTCTTTATTACGCCACCGCAGGTGCCGGGGTTGTCGCCACGGGCGCTGCTGTCTGGCCGCTGGTCAACCAAATGAACCCTGCCGCCGATGTGCGCGCCCTGGCCTCGATCTTTGTCGATGTCAGTGCCGTCGAAGTCGGCCAGCAGTTGACGGTGAAATGGCTGGGCAAACCCGTCTTCATCCGCCGCCGCACCCCCGAAGAGATCGAGGCGGCGCGCGCTGTGTCGCTGGATGTGCTGATCGACAAGGGCGCGGAGAACGCGAACCTTGCCGCGCCAGGCGATGCTTCCGACCAGAATCGCGCGATGGACGAAGCCGGCGAATGGCTGGTGATGATGGGCGTCTGCACCCATCTGGGCTGTGTGCCGCTGGGTGACGGTGCTGGTGATTTTGGCGGCTGGTACTGCCCCTGCCACGGGTCGCACTACGACACCTCTGGCCGCATCCGCAAAGGCCCGGCACCGCGCAACCTGCCGGTTCCCGTCGCCACCTTCACCGACGCCACCACCATCAAGCTGGGCTAAGGAAACGCATCATGGCCGGTATTCCGCACGACCATTACGAACCCAAGTCGCAGCCCGAAAAGTGGTTGCATTCCCGCCTGCCGATCGTCGGGCTTGTCTATGACACCCTGATGATCCCGACGCCCAAGAACCTCAACTGGATGTGGATTTGGGGCATCGTTCTGGCTTTCTGCCTTGCCTTGCAGATCATCACCGGCATCGTGCTGGTCATGCATTACACGCCGCATGTTGATCTGGCCTTTGCCAGCGTCGAACACATCATGCGCGACGTGAACGGCGGCTATATGATCCGCTATCTGCACGCGAACGGCGCTTCGCTGTTCTTCTTTGCCGTCTACCTGCACATCTTCCGCGGCCTTTACTACGGCAGCTACAAAGCCCCGCGCGAAGTGACTTGGATCATCGGCATGCTGATCTATCTGGCCATGATGGGCACCGCCTTCATGGGCTATGTTCTGCCTTGGGGCCAAATGTCCTTCTGGGGCGCCACCGTGATCACCGGCCTGTTCGGCGCGATCCCCGGCATTGGCGAACCGATCCAGACTTGGCTGCTGGGCGGCCCGGCCGTCGACAATGCCACGCTGAACCGTTTCTTCAGCCTGCATTACCTGCTGCCCTTCGTCATCGCGGGTCTTGTGATCGTCCACATCTGGGCGTTCCATTCGACAGGTAACAACAACCCCACTGGGGTTGAGGTCCGCCGCACCTCGAAGGAAGACGCCGCCAAGGACACCGTTCCCTTCTGGCCCTATTACGTCATCAAAGATCTGTTCGCGCTTTGCCTGATCCTGATCGTCTTCTTTGCGGTCGTCGGCTTTATGCCCAACTATCTGGGCCACCCCGACAACTATCTTGAGGCGAACCCGCTTTCCACCCCGGCCCATATCGTGCCGGAATGGTACTTCCTGCCCTTCTACGCCATCCTGCGCGCCTTTACCGCGGATGTCTGGGTTGTGCAGATTGCCGAGTTCATCTCGTTCGGCATCATCGACGCCAAGTTCTTTGGTGTTCTGGCGATGTTCGGTGCGATTGCGGTGATGGCGCTGGCCCCTTGGCTGGACACCTCCTCGGTGCGCTCGGGTCGCTATCGGCCCAAGTTCAAGATGTGGTTCTGGCTGCTTTGCATCGACTTTGTCGTGCTGGGCTGGGTCGGGGCACAATCGACCGAATTCCCCTATGACTGGATCAGCCTGATCGCGGCGACCTATTGGTTTGCCTACTTCTTGGTGATTCTGCCGCTGCTGGGAATCATCGAAAAGCCCTTGCCGATCCCGGCGACGATCGAAGAAGACTTCAACGCCCATTACGGGCCTGCGAACCCCGCCGAGTAAGCCAGGGAAGGATGAGAACAATGATGTTCCGCAAGATTGCACTTGGTGCTGCATCGACCCTGGGTTTGCTGGCTGGGGGGGCTTTCGCCGAAGGTGGGGCCCATATCGAGGACCACGCCTTTGCCCATGAGGGCCCGTTCGGCAAGTTTGACGAGTTTCAGCTTCAGCGTGGCTTGCAGGTCTTTACCGAGGTCTGCTCGGCCTGCCACGGGCTGAAATATGTGCCTGTGCGCACCCTGTCCGACGAAGGCGGCCCGCGCATGCCCGAGGATCAGGTTCGCGCCTATGCCAAGGACATGCTGCCGCCGGTCGCCGATCCGGTCACCGGCGAAGAGCGCCCGCGTGAGGTCAGCGACAAGTTCCCAGAAAACACCGGGGCGGGGGCACCCGACCTGTCGCTGATGACCAAGGCCCGCGCTGGCTTCCACGGCCCTTATGGTCTGGGTATCAACCAGATGATGAAGGGCATGGGCGGCCCGGAGTATGTCTATTCGATCCTGACGGGCTATGCCGAAAACCCGGCCTGCGCGCCGGATGGGATTGATGGCTATTACTACAATACGGCTTTTGCGAATGGTGGCATCCCGGACAGCTGCAAAGATGAGGCGGGGCATTCCACCATCACCGGCAGCTGGATCGCGATGGCCCCGCCGCTTTCGGATGACATCGTGACCTATGCCGATGGCCATGCGGCCACCGTGCACCACACGGCGGAGGATGTGACCAGCTTCCTGACCTGGGCCGCCGAGCCGAAAATGATGGCCCGTAAACAGGCAGGCCTGACCGCCATTATCATTCTGTCGGTGCTGACTGTCCTGCTTTACTTGACCAACAAAACGCTTTGGGCCGGGGTCAAAGGCAAGAAAAAGGCGCATTGATCTGACAGGCCCTCAAGACCTGAAAACCCCGCTGAAAGGTGGGGTTTTTTTATGCCTTTGGGCAAGCGCGCTTTCGACCAATCGGCCACAGAAAAGGCCCCGACATTCCTGCCGGGGCCTTTCATTGACTGGGTTTTCGGTCCTTATTCCGCAGGCACAGCCTGCGGTTCGTCCGTCAGCGGATGCGGCAGATGGATCAGCATCTCTTTCGGGCAGACTTGCAGGAAGTTCGCCCGTTCGGTCGCCCAATCTGCCAGAATTTGCGTTGCCTTGCGGCTGCCGGTTTCGCGGGCATGCGCCTCGATCAGACCTTTCAACTGGCTTTCCCAATGCGCATGGCCAAGGCCACAGGTCACAAGGCTTTCCATGTTGATAAAGTCTTCGGCCACGCCCTCAGGGTCATAGAGATAGGCCATGCCCCCAGTCATCCCCGCGCCGAAGTTGGCCCCGATGCTGCCCAGGATCACCGCCACCCCGCCGGTCATGTATTCGCAACCGTTCGACCCGCAGCCTTCGACCACCACCTTGGCCCCCGAGTTGCGCACGGCAAAGCGTTCGCCCGCGCGCCCCGCCGCCAGCAGCAGACCATCGGTTGCGCCGTAAAGCACGGTGTTGCCGATGATCGTGTTGCGGCTGGCGTCCAGCGGCGAGGCCATCTGCGGACGCACAATAACCATGCCGCCCGACAGGCCCTTGCCAACATAATCGTTGGCATCGCCCATCACCTCGATCTTGAGGCCCCGCACCGCGAAAGCGCCCAAGGACTGTCCGGCATTGCCGGTCAGTTTCACCGTCAGATGGTCGGGTTGCAGGCTGTTCCGCATCCCGAATTTCTTGACGATGTGGCTCGACGACCGGGTACCGATGGTCCGGCTGGTGTTGCGCACGGCATATGACAGCTGCATCTTTTCGCCGTCTTCAAAGAAGCGCGCCCCGTCGCGGATGATTTCGGCGTCCAGCGTATCGGGCACCGCATTGCGCGGTTTCGAACGGTCATAGGTGATCCGCTGTGACCCATCGACGGTGATCAACAACGGGTTCAGGTCCAGATCGTCCAGATTCGCGGCACCCCGGCTGACCTGCGTCAGCAGATCCGCCCGACCGATGATTTCATCAATCGACCGCGCCCCGATGCTGGCCAGAATTTCGCGCACTTCCTGGGCGTAGAAGGTGATCAGGTTCACCACCTTGTCTGCCGTGCCGGTAAACTTGGCCCGCAGCGCCGGGTTCTGGGTGCAGACGCCCACCGGGCAGGTGTTCGACTGGCACTGACGCACCATGATGCAGCCCATCGCGATCAGGGCGGCGGTGCCGATGCCGTATTCCTCGGCCCCCATCATCGCCGCCATGACGATATCCCGCCCGGTGCGCAGACCGCCGTCGGTCCGCAGCGTCACCCGTTCGCGCAGGTTGTTCATCGCCAGAACCTGATGCGCTTCGGTCAGGCCCATTTCCCAGGGCAGGCCCGCGTATTTGATCGAGGTTGCAGGCGAAGCCCCGGTGCCGCCATTGTGGCCCGAGATCAGGATCACGTCGGCCTTGGCTTTCGCCACGCCCGCCGCAATCGTGCCCACGCCGCTGGCCGAGACCAATTTCACCGTCACCTTGGCGCGCGGGTTGATCTGTTTCAGGTCATAGATCAGCTGCGCGAGGTCTTCGATGGAATAGATGTCATGGTGCGGCGGTGGCGAGATCAGCGTCACGCCCTTGGTCGAATGCCGCAGGCGCGCGATCAGCTCGGTGACTTTCATCCCCGGCAACTGCCCGCCTTCGCCGGGCTTTGCTCCTTGGGCGACCTTGATTTCCAGCTCTTCGCAGGCGTTCAGATATTCCGCCGTCACGCCAAAGCGCCCGGAAGCCACCTGTTTGATCTTGGCGCTTGGGTTGTCCCCGTTCGCCTCGGGCAGGAAATGCGCCGGATCTTCGCCGCCTTCGCCGCTGTCAGATTTTGCCCCGATGCGGTTCATCGCGACGTTCAGGGTCTTGTGCGCTTCTGGCCCCAAGGCCCCAAGCGACATGCCCGGCGTCACAAAGCGTTTGCGGATCGAGGTGATGCTTTCCACCTCTTCAATCGGCACAGCCTTGCCCAATGGCTTGATGTCCAGCAAATCGCGCAGATGGATCGGCGGGTTCGCCCGCATCGCGGCCGAATACTGCTTCCAAATGTCGAACGACGCGCGGTCGCAAGCCGTTTGCAGCATGTGCATGGTGCTGGCTTCCCAGGCGTGTTTCTCGCCCGAACGCCGCGCTTTGTAGATGCCGCCGATGGGCAGAACATCCGACCCACCCAGCCAACCGCGGGCGTGAACCTCTTCCAGCTTTTGTTCAATGCCGTGCAGACCGATGCCCGAAATGCGGCTGTGCATGCCGGGGAAATATTCGGCCACCAAAGCGCGGGACAGACCCACCGCCTCAAAGTTCAAGCCGCCGCGATAGGAGGAGATCACCGAAATCCCCATCTTGGCCATAATCTTCAAAAGACCCGCGTCGATGGCATCGCGGTAGCGGCGCATCGCGTCGGTTAGCGTCCCATCCAGCAACCCGCGGCCAATCCGGTCGGCAATCGAATCTTGCGCCAGATACGCGTTCACCGTGGTTGCGCCGCAGCCGATCAGCACCGCAAAGTAATGCGCGTCGATGCATTCCGCCGAACGGACGTTGATCGAACAGAAGGTCCGCAGCCCCTTGCGGGTCAGCCAGGAATGGATGGCGCTGGTGGCCAGGATCATCGGCATCCCGACCTTGTCGGTGCCCTGATGTTCATCGGTCAGCACCAACTGCCCTGCCCCCGAACGCACGGCATCCTCGGCCTCGGCCCGGATGCGCTCCAGTCCCTTGCGCAGGTCATCGAGCCCTGCCCCGACCGGGAAGGTGCAGTCGATAAAGGCCACCTGATCACCGAAACGGTCCACCAGAACCTTGAATTCCTCGTTTGCGATAAACGGGCTTTCCAGCACCAGAATTTCCGTCTGGCTAGAGTTTTCGTCCAGCACGTTCCGCAGATTGCCGAAGCGGGTTTTCAGGCTCATCACCCGACCTTCGCGCAAACTGTCGATGGGCGGATTGGTCACCTGGCTAAAGTTCTGGCGGAAATAATGCGACAGCGGGCGATAGACCGAGGACAACACCGCCGCCGGGGTATCATCGCCCATGCTGGCGACCAGTTCCTTGCCGTCTTCGGCCATCGCGGCCAGAACCTGTTCCAGCTCCTCAATCGAATAGCCTGCCGCGATCTGGCGTTTGCGCAATTCAGCCCCGGTATAGGCCGGTTGTTCCGGGACATCCCGCAGGATCGAATTCAGCTCGACAACCTTTTCGATCCAGTCGCCATAGGGCTGGCTGGCCGACAGTTTGTCCTTCATTTCGGCGTCATGATACAGTTTGCCCTCGGCCATATCGACAGCAATCATCTGCCCCGGCCCCAAGGCGCCCTTTTCCCGCACGGTGGTTTCATCCACCGGCACCATCCCCGCCTCGGACCCCGCGATCAGCATCCCGTCGCCGGTGATGACATAGCGCATCGGGCGCAGACCGTTGCGGTCAAGCCCCCCGCAAACCCAGCGCCCATCGGTCATCGCCAGCGCGGCAGGGCCATCCCAAGGTTCCATTACCGCGTTGCAATAGGCATACATGTCAGCCCAAGCCTTGGGCATGTTCACGGTCTGCTTGCTCCAAGCCTCGGGCACCAGCATGGTTTTCGCCATTGGGGCCGAACGGCCCGAACGCACCAGAACCTCGAACACTGCATCCAGCGCGCCGCTGTCCGACGTCCCCGATGGGATGATCGGCTTGATGTCTTCAGCCATATCGCCAAACGCGCCCGAGGCCATGCGAATCTCATGGCTGCGCATCCAGTTGACGTTGCCTTTCAGCGTGTTGATTTCGCCGTTGTGCGCCAGCATGCGGAAGGGCTGGGCCAGCCACCATTGCGGGAAGGTGTTGGTCGAATAGCGCTGGTGATAGATCGCAAAGGCGGACTCGAACCGTTCGTCTTCCAGATCGGGATAGAACACTGCCACCTGTTCGGCCAGCATCATCCCCTTGTAGATGATCGACCGACAGGACAGGGAACACAGATACATCCCTTGGATCTGCGCCGCGATGGCGGCTTTTTCGATCCGGCGGCGGATGATGTACAGTTCGCGTTCAAACTGTTCTTCGTCGATATCCTTTTCGCAGCGGATCAGGATCTGTTCGATCTCAGGCCGGGTCGCATTGGCCTTTTCGCCCAGAACGGATGTGTCCACCGGCACATGCCGCCAGCCATAGATGTAATGGCCCATCCGCAGCACTTCGGTTTCGACGATGGTCCGGCAGGTTTCCTGCGCGCCAAAGTCGGAACGCGGCAGGAACACCTGCCCCACGGCAATGCGTTTCGCGGGGTCGGGCTCATGCCCGGTGCGGCGCACCTGATCCTGGAAAAAGGCGGCCGGGATCTGCACATGGATGCCCGCCCCGTCGCCGGTCTTGCCATCGGCATCCACCGCGCCCCGGTGCCAGATCGCTTTCAGCGCGTCGATCCCGTTCTGCACGACCTTGCGCGAGGGTTTCCCGTTCAGCGCAACAACAAGGCCTACGCCGCAGGACGAATGTTCGTCATCCTGCTTGTAAAGCCCGTTCTCATGCAGCCACGTGCGCTTGGCTTCCTCGGCGGCGACCCAGGCGGCATCGTATTTGGTCATGGCAGGCTCCCTTCATAGCTTGCGGGGATGGGCTGTTCCGCCCCCACGGCTTTGGACATCAGCGCGTCACATTCAAAGACGGGCTGGGTGGACATGAATCCGGGTTCCCCCGGAAAGATGAATTCGACAGGCCGCCCATCGATGGGCCGCCACTGGCCGTCGCCCAGATCGGTTTCACCCGGCCCGGAAAAGAACATGCGCCATTCGGGGTGGATGTATTCGTTGCCCCGGGCGCGTTCGATGATGTTGCCTTCGGGATCAAACCAGTTCGCCTCGAACGCGGTCTGCTGCAGGGTGATGCCGTCAATGGTGACGCTGGCCCCGGTCAGGGCATCCTGCCCGGTGACATGACGCTTTTCGCCATTGTCCTTGGTCAGGCGGAAATCCCATGTGTCAAGGTTGGTCGCCAACAACGTGCTGAACGAGGCCGCATCGACGGGGTTCGCGTCCAGCGTCTGAACGGTGCCTTCGGGGATCGACAGGCTTTCCAGCCATTGCGCCTCATGGTCGATCCGGCTGGCAAAGAACATGCCATCCTGATCAAAGTCGGCCCGCCACTGATCGCCCGCCGCATCGGCGCTGCATTTGTAGTAGTTCGACACCCGGCAAGCCCGCGCCTGGACAGTCATCCAGCCGGTGCAGCCTTCGGGCGGGGTAAAGGTTCCCGCCTGGGCGGGAAGAGCGAGGAAGGGGAGTGCGAGGAGGAGGCGTGTCATTGTGGGCACTCCAACGGAATATACTGCTCTTCCTCCTGGGAGCAGGCACCCAATCCGAAGTCATTTTCGATACCGAAGTAGTCAAAGTGCTTCTGCAACATGCTTCCATCACGCCCATTCACAGGGCCAAAGCACTCTTCACCACCCGCTTGGCAACTTTGAATGTTCTGTTCTTTCAACATGAGCGAAAAGCTCAGAATGACATTTACGGTGTCGTCGCCCATTGTCTCGAACGGAACCTCTACTGGCAGCATGTTCACCGTAAAAAGAAAAGGCGGCGCCCCAGAAATATCGGGCTTCTGGTTCGCATAAATCCAACGGTCCTTAAGTCGGATTGCCAATGGGGATTCGTCATTCAGCGTGACTGACGTTTTCTTGCCAGCAGGAAGATCAAACGTCACTTCTGCCAAACTAGACAGAACAGAGGACTCGGAAACTCCCATGCACAGTTCGATCCGACCTTGTATAGCGGCCTTCTCAGAAATCCCAAGAACAGGCGGTGTTCCTAAAGAACCATTAGATGCCGACGGCA
This sequence comes from Neogemmobacter tilapiae, assembly GCF_014652215.1. Classification (GTDB taxonomy): domain Bacteria; phylum Pseudomonadota; class Alphaproteobacteria; order Rhodobacterales; family Rhodobacteraceae; genus Neogemmobacter; species Neogemmobacter tilapiae. The sequence goes on from NZ_BMYJ01000003.1 coordinate 27,825, forward strand.
AGTCATCCATGCCAGCTGGGCAATTTACCTGATACTCGAAAAGTTCGCCGCCTTTTCTTTCCTTGATCACGCAGGCAGCTTCTCCCGCAGCGTATGGAAATGTGACGTCCGCTTGGGCCTCATAACTGACACGAAAAGCAATCTTCCCCGGCCCCCCGCAATCTGGATGATCCGCAAGAATTTCGTAAGGCGCATAGAACGCTTCCGCGACCGCCTGCCCCGCATGGGCAGACGCCATCAAGACCGCTGCTAGGATCAGGGTCTTGCGCAGCATCCCTTACTCCGCCGCCACGCTGGCCGGTTGCGCCAACCACGCCAAAATCGAATCCGCCGCTTCGCGCCCGTCGCGGATCGCCCAGACAACCAAAGACGCGCCGCGCACGATGTCGCCTGCGGCATAGACGCCGGGCAGGCTGGTGGCGTGGGTTTTGAAATCGGCCTTGATCGTGCCCCAGCGGGTCACCGCCAGTTCCGGCACGCCCCACAGGGTCGGGATTGCTTCGGGTTCAAAGCCCAGCGCCTGAATGACCAGCTCGGCGGGCTCGACATAATCGGCCCCTTCGATCAGTTCCGGCATCTGACGGCCCGACTGGTCTGGCGCGCCAAGGCGCATGCGCTGGACCATCACGCCCTCAACATACTCGCCCCCAGTGAAACCCTTGGGCGCGGTCAGCCAGACGAAATCCACGCCTTCTTCCTCGGCGTTTTGCGTCTCACGCTGGCTGCCCGGCATGTTCGCCTTGTCGCGGCGATACAGGCATTTGACCGAGGTCGCCCCCTGCCGGATCGCCGTGCGCAGGCAGTCCATCGCGGTATCGCCACCGCCGATGACCACCACCCGCTTGCCCGCTGCGTTCAGTTCGCCCGAATCGTATTCCGGCACATCATCGCCAAAGCTCTTGCGGTTGGAGGCAGTCAGGTAATCCAGCGCCGCCACGATTCCCTTGGCCCCCACGCCCGGCGCTTGCAGATCGCGCGCCTTGTAAACGCCCGTCGCAATCAGCACCGAATCATGCTGGCCCCGGATCGCATCAAAGGACAGATCCTCGCCCACTTTGCAGTTCATCACGAATTTGACGCCCGCCTGTTCCAACTGTTCGATCCGCTGCATGACAACGGGTTTTTCCAGCTTGAACCCCGGAATCCCATAGGTCAGCAGCCCCCCCGCACGGTCATAACGATCATAGACAGTGACCTGCACACCCGCCCGGCGCAGACGGTCGGCGGCGGCAAGGCCACCCGGCCCTGCGCCAATGATGCCCACGCTTTCGCTGCGTTCGACCATCGGACGGCCCGGTTTCACCCAACCATTTTCCCAAGCCATGTCCGTGATGTATTTTTCGACCGAGCCAATGGTCACAGTCCCGTGGCCCGATTGTTCGATCACGCAATTGCCTTCGCACAGGCGGTCCTGCGGGCAGATACGGCCACAGATTTCCGGGAAGGTGTTGGTCGCTTGGCTGATCTCATAAGCCTCTTCCAACCGGCCCTGCGCGGTCAGGCGCAGCCAATCGGGAATGTTGTTGTGCAGGGGGCAATGCGACTGGCAGTAGGGCACACCGCATTGGCTGCAACGGCTGGCCTGTTCTTCGGCCTTTTGCGCCGCAAACTCGCGGTAAATCTCGTGGAAATCCTGCGCACGCAGATTGGCGGGCCGCTTTTCCGGCATCTCGCGCGACAGCGAGACGAATTTCAGCATCGGTTCTTTGGCCATAACCCTATCCCTGCGCAATCTTCGTGGGTGCGCGGTGATACAACGGGTCAGGAGAAAATAAAAGTCAGTATGAGTTACCTATTTGTAGGTTTTTCTCGCTGCGGTGCAGATTTATTTGATCAAAGGGTCGAAATTAGGTCAGCACACGATACCTATCACACTAAATACCCAGCAAAAGCAGGGTCAGGGCCACGCTGCCCAGAATGATTCGCCACCAGCCAAAGACAGCATAGCCGTGACGTGAGACAAAATTCAGAAGCCCCCGCACCACCAGCAGACCCGCGACAAAGGCGACAGCAAAGCCCACGGCAATCTGGTTCCAAGCGGTGAAATCCAGCACATCGCGGTTCTTCCACAGGTCAAAACTAACGGCCCCCAGCATGGTGGGCAGCGACAAAAAGAACGAAAACTCCGCCGCGGCGCGTTTCGATACACCCAGCATCAGGGCCCCCACGATGGTCGCGCCCGACCGCGACACGCCGGGGATCATCGCCACGCATTGAAACAGACCAATCAACAGCGCCTTGCGAAAGGGCAGCGCCGCCGCATCGTCGTGCTGCATAGGCGGCGTAAAGCGGTCAATGGCCAGCAGGACAAACCCGCCAAGGATCAACATCACGGCGATCAGCTTGGGCGTTTCAAACAGCACGGTCTTGATGAAATCATGGGCCAGCACGCCAATCAGCACCGCCGGAAGAAAGGCCAAAAGCACCGACACAATAAACCGCTGCGAGGCCGGGTTGTTGTGGGCGGTCGCAAAGGTTTGGCGCAGGCGCTCGGCATAGACCACGATCAGCGCAAGAATGGCCCCCAGTTGGATCACCACCTCAAACGTCTTGCCCGCACTTTCAAAACCCAGAAAATGGCCAAACAGCAGCAAATGCCCGGTCGAGGAGACGGGAATGAACTCTGTCAGCCCCTCGATCAGGCCCAGAAAGGCCGCAGTCAGCGTATCGCCCACCTTAGGCCTTCAGGTTCTTGGCCGATTCCTTGATGGCGAGGTATTGGCCCGACGGGCGGTAGCGCCATAGATATTCCGGCAGGATCGCCTCCATCGCGGTCGGCTGGATGCCCAGATCGGCAAAGCCCTTGGCATCCGGGGCGACGATATTGTCGTGGCGCAGGTTTTTCACCTGATCCCCAGTCAATATACTGTTCTTGATCAGACCGCCGGTGACGAACTGCACAAAATCCAGACCGCCTGCCAAAATCCGCCCCGCAAAGAAGGGTTTATTGACCACCAACCGCTTGCGCCGTACCACGGCCAGCATCCGGCCCATCAAGCCCTTGAACGTGTCAACATCCGGCCCGCCCAACTCATAGGTGCCGCTGGCCTGCCCCAAGACACCCTTGACCGCCGCCGCCGCCACATCATCCACAAAGACCGGCTGGAATTTGGTGTTGCCGCCCACGATTGGCAGGATCGGCCCGAAACGGGTCATGCCCGCGAACCGGTTAAAGAAGCCATCCTCGGTTCCGAAAATGATCGAGGGGCGCAGGATCATCGCACTCGGGAAAGCCGACAAAACCGCCGCCTCACCCTCACCCTTGGTGCGGGCATAATTGCTGCCCGCTTCCACATTCGCGCCAATGGCCGAAATATGGACCAGCCGCGTCACACCCTGTTCCGCCGCAATCCGCGCAATCCGGCCCGGCGCCTCGGCCTGAACCGCATCAAAGCTGTTTTTGCCCAGCGCGTTCAGAATGCCCACGCAGTTCACAACCGCATCAGCCCCCACCATCGCCGCCCGCACCGAAGCATCGTCGCGCACGTTGCAGAACACGGGTTCCACCTGGCCCGGCGTGCCATAGGGGCGAACAAAGATCGCGTCATTCGGACGGCGGCAGGCAACACGCACACGCCAGCCTTCGCGGGCCATGCGGCGGGCGATGTAACGCCCGACAAAACCCGAACCGCCAAAGATCGTGACCAGATTGCTCATCGCTATATCCCCATGGATGCGGGCCCTTGCTTGCGGCCTGAATAACCCCTGCCCCCGCCCCGAACAAGCGCCATTCCCGCAAGTTTTGCCTGCCTGCGAAAATTTTGCGGGCAGGCTGTTGACAGTTCCGGGGCGGCCATTTAGGACGCGCTTCACGACATCAGCCCTGGTGGCGGAATTGGTAGACGCGCTGGTTTCAGGTACCAGTGTTGCAAGACGTGGAGGTTCGAGTCCTCTCCTGGGCACCAATGTCTGACAAAAAACCCCGCAGTCCTAACGGATTGCGGGGTTTTTGCTTTTCAGGCGCGTTCACTGCCTGTCGGCCTTGCCCAAGCCTCGCATCACAGGGTCCGCCGCAGGCTTTCCGCCATCGCACGCCGTTTGGCAGCCATCACCTTGTCGCCCCTGGCCTCATGCAGATCAGCCAGCGCCAGATGCCTTTCGGGATTGGTGGCATCAAAACAAAGTGCCTGCCGCAGATGATGCAGCGCCTTCTCCGTGCCATCTGCCGCTAGGGCCGCCCGCGCCGCAATCGCCTGCAAAGCGGGTTCTGCCGGGGCCAAGACCAGCGCCCTTGTTGCCAGATCAACGGCCTGTTCCGCCCGCCCCCTGCCCAGAAGATGGTCAACCGCATGGGTCAGGGGCAGCGGATTCGTCGCCTCCAATCCCATCGCTTTTGTCCAAGCGTCCAAGGCCCCGCGATCATTGCGGCCAAAGCGGGCCAGAACATCCCCCAGCATCAGCCAGACCTTGGCCGATTGCGGATCTTTCCGAACCGCCTCGCGTGCCAGTTCCACCGCCTTGCGATGCCCCTTCTTCAATTGCACCGCCGCCGCCTTGCGCAGCGCCTCGGCTTCGGCCAAACTCGGCGCGCTATAGGATAGGCCGCTGACATAGGCCCGCATGAACAGCCTTTGGCACAAGGGCAGCAGCAGGCGCGATACCGGCCCCAGCCGCATATCCTCCGGCAAGTCCGCCATCTGGAAATCGGCAACCCTTTTCAACCGCCGCTGCGCCATCACCGCAAGAGACGTCGCCTTTGAGGGCCGAAAACGCCGCCCCCGCCGCCAGGCATCCAGAATCACCGACAGCACCAACCGCGGATCCTTGTGTCGCACACGAATTTCCGGGGCCCAGACAGTGGGCTCCATCCTGTCCAGCCGTTGGTTGAATTCATCATCCTCGCCCTGCCGCAGACCCGGCATGAAATAGCCCAGCCGCATCAGCACCTGCCGGTCAAAAGATCGGCCGAACAGTTGCGCCTTTTCCGGCGCAATGCCCGGATCACGGCTGAAAAAGCGCATCGACCACATCACCGCCGCAACCAGCGTACCCAAACGCTGCGGTCGCACCGACGACGCCACCGATACCGCCCCCGCCGCATGCCTTGCCAAGCGTCCGGCCACCCAGCCCGGCTCGGGCGTGCAATCCCCGGCCAGAAAGCTGACCCAGCGGCCTAGCGACGCATCAATCCCGATGTTGCGCGCTGCCCCCACGAACAACGGTTCTTCAACCTCGATCAGCCGAACCCTGTCCAGCAGATCGCCCAGCAAGGCCCGCATCGCCCCACCGCCCGAATTGACCACCACAATCTCGGTTTCGCTGGATTGTTGCGCCAAAGCCTTCACCACATCCCGCATCTCTTTTTGCGCACGGAACCCCAGCACGATCACCGACAATGGCCCCTGTCCGTTCCCACCGCCCTCGTGAACCTTCGCGGCGCCCGCAACCCAACGCCGCCAAAGCTCTGGTTCGGCATGCGTCTCTTGTGGGCCAAGCATCTTTGCCATCGTGCCTAGATCACTGTCCTCCGGATCCAGCGCCGCCAGATCCTTTGCCCAAAGTGCCGCCGCCCCCCGGCCTTTTTGCCGCAAAGAGCGGTCGATGAAACGCAAGCGGGTATGAACGGGGTCCGCGGGCAAATCGCTGCCTTCGACCTTAACAGGCGTGACCAGCTCCTCGCGCCACAAAGGCTGATAGGCTCGGTTCTGCGGGATTTCCTGCAAAACCAGCTCCCGACGATCGGCCAGATAATCATACCCAATCGCATTGTGCCGCCGATCAGGGTCCAACCGCGCATAGGTGTCCCGTCGCGCCTGACCCTTTTCTGCTGTCACATGGTGAAAGTGATACAGATTCAGCCCGGTCGAGACGTTGCGATAGCCCTTCTGCGGCTCGACCCAGCGCCCATGCAGGTCGGGCGCGGCCTCATCTTGGACGGCATGCACCGGAAAAAGCCGCATCTGCATCTTGTGACCCCAAACCCCATCCGCCCGCCAGGCGTTCGGGCTGAACATCTCGCGCAGGGCGAAATTCCACATCACCCGCCGCGCCGGATCTTCGGTCAGCTCTGTGATCCGTTCCGCCAAGGCCGCCTCAAAACGTTCATCCGGGTCCACCGCCAGAATCCATTCCGCGCCGTTCTGCCGGGCCACCGACAGCAAAGCCTTGCGGCGGTCCGGTTCATTGGAATGCAAGCCATGCTCGCCCCGATCATCCCAGATCACCGCCTCATGCACGATGGGGGACAGGTTCAGCAGCAGATCCGGCACCAAAGCCGCATCATGCCGAAAGGCGAAAACCGCCGAAACGCGGGGTTGGCCATTTGCCAAAGGCCGCAAGGAACGAATTTCAATCGGATAAGTCATACGCCGCTGAATTTTGGAACTAGGGTTTGATGCCCGCATTCCACCGTCGGGGCAAGCCGCCCATTGCCAGAATGACAGGGGTTTGACCGTGCCGATATGGACGCTGGCCCTGAAAAGCGCCATGTATGCACAAAGGCCAAGGGGCAAACATGACGATCCATCTTTATCAGGGCGACCTGCCCGACGATCTGCAATTGGGGCCGGTGGTGGCCATTGATACCGAAACCATGGGCCTTGACCCACGGCGCGATCGGCTGTGTCTGGTGCAACTGTCGGATGGCGACGGCAACGCCCATCTGGTGCAGATCGCCAAGGGGCAGACCTCTGCCCCCAATCTGGAATTTCTGCTGACCGATCCGAACACGATCAAACTGTTCCACTTCGGTCGCTTTGACATTGCCGCGATGAAGCAAGCCTTCGGTGTGGTCACAGCCCCCGTCTGGTGCACCAAGATCGCCTCGCGCATGGTGCGGACCTTCACCGACCGGCATGGGCTGAAGTATCTGCTGCAAGATCTGGTGGGGGTCGATGTTTCCAAACAACAACAGACCTCCGACTGGGGTGCCCCCGTCCTGACCGACGCACAAAAGGAATATGCGGCCTCGGACGTGCTTTATCTGCACCGTTTGAAGGATGAACTGGAGCTGCGTCTCAAACGCGAAGGGCGGATGGAACTGGCGCAGCGCTGTTTCGATTTTCTGCCAACGCGCGCGGAACTCGACCTGATGGGCTGGGACGAACCCAATGACCTCTTCCACCACTGATTTTCTGGCCACCGCCCGGCGGGTGATCCGGCGCGAGGCCGAGGCCTTGGCGATGCTGGGCGACCATTTGGGCGACAGTTTTGGTCAGGCAGTGGAGCTGATCCTGAACGCGCAGGGCCGGGTCATTGTGTCGGGCATGGGCAAATCGGGCCATGTCGGGCGCAAGATCGCGGCGACCTTGGCCAGCACCGGAACACCGGCGCAATTCGTGCATCCGGCCGAGGCAAGCCATGGCGATCTGGGCATGGTTATGCGCGGCGATGTGGCGCTTGTGTTATCCAATTCGGGCGAAACCCCGGAATTGGCCGATATCGTCGCCCATACCCGGCGCTTTGGTATTCCCTTGATCGCCATTGCCGGACGGGCCGAATCGACGCTCATGCGCCAGGCGGATGTCGGCATCCTCTTGCCCAACGCGCCCGAGGCTTGTGAGACGGGCGTCGTGCCGACCACCAGCACGACCATGACGCTGGCCTTGGGTGATGCCTTGGCCGTCGCCCTGATGGAACATCGGCAGTTTACGCCGGATCAGTTCCGCGTCTTTCATCCCGGTGGCAAGCTGGGCGCAAGACTGATGCGCGTGCGCGATCTGATGCACACCGACCTGCCCCTGATGGGCCAAGGCACCCCGATGAGCGAGGTGCTGCTGGTGATGTCGGCCAAGGGCTTCGGTGTGGTGGGCGTGACAACGCCGCATGGCGATCTGGCTGGCATCATCACCGACGGTGACCTGCGTCGTCATATGGCCGGCCTTTTGGAACATGTGGCGGGTGAGGTGATGACCGCCCATCCCCGTACCATTGGCCCGGATGTTTTGGCCGAACGGGCCGTCGCGTTGATGCAGGAAAAAAAGATCACCAGCCTTTTCGTCGTCGATCCCGAAGGGTCGGGGAATGCCGTGGGCCTGATCCATATCCATGATTGCCTGCGGGCGGGTGTCGTCTGATGGCACTGGCGCGGGGCAAGGGCTTTCATTCCAAGGCGGTGGCCTTGGCCAAGGTGATCCTGCCCCTGCTGGCGCTGGCGCTTTTGTCCACGCTGTTCATGGTCTCGCGCAGCATCAACCCGGAGGATGCAATTCCCTTTGCCGATGTGGATGTTGAGGATCGCGTTCGCGAACCCCGCATGACGGCCCCCACCTGGTCGGGTGTCACCCGCGATGGCTCCGCGCTGACCCTGACGGCGGCGGATGCCCGACCGCAAAGCGGTGGCGCGCGGGCCGAAGGCCTGCAGGCGGTGCTGGCCACGCCGGATGGCAAGATCACGACCTTCACCGCGGCAGAGGCGGATTTGAACCAGAATGACGGCAAGCTGGTGCTTTCGGGCGGCGTTCAGGTGGAAACCGCCGATGGAATGCAAATCACAACTGAAGGGCTGACCGCCCTGTTGGACCAAACCGAAGTCACCGCCGCAGGTTCGATCACGGCCCAAGGCCCGCTTGGCGTCCTGACGGCGGGCGGAATGCGGCTGACCCAAGGTCAGGCAGGCTATACTCTGCTGTTCCAGAACGGTGTGAAACTGATATACCAACCCACAGGCCCGAAACCCGATTGATATGACCCATCCGATGTTCCGTTTCCTGCTTGTCCTTTTGCTTTCCCTGCCGCTGGGTGCCTTGGCGCAAGGCGCTTCGGTCTCTTTCAAAGGGTTAAAGCAGGACACGACCCTGCCGGTCGAGGTGACAGCAGACAGTTTGGCCGTCGATCAGGCCACTGGCACCGCCACCTTTTCCGGCAATGTCCGCGTGGCCCAAGGGGCGCTGGTGATGACGGCGGGCGAAATCCGCGTGGAATATGCGGCCGAAGCTGGCAAGATTGCAAAACTCCACGCCAAGGGCGGCGTGACCTTTGCCAATGCGGGCGACGCGGCCGAGGCGGCCGAGGCGATCTACACCATCGACAGCGGTTCCTTGGTCATGTCGGGCAATGTTCTGCTGACGCAAGGCCAGACCGCCATTTCCGGGCAAAAGCTGGCCATCGACCTCAAGGCCGGGTCGGGCGTTATGGAAGGCCGGGTTCAGACGGTGTTCCAGCCAAAAGGCGGCAACTGATGCCGGAACTGACCGTCACCGAGGGGAAGGCCGGGCTGCGCGTCCTTTCGCTGCGCAAAAGCTATAAAAAGCGTCCTGTGATCCGCGACGTATCAATGAACCTGAACCGGGGCGAAGTCGTCGCTTTGCTGGGCCCCAACGGTTCGGGCAAGACCACCTGTTTCTATTCCATCGCAGGGCTGGTCACACCCGAAGGCGGGCAGGTCACGATTGATGGCGAAGATGTCACCCTGCTGCCGATGTATCGCCGCGCTCGCATGGGCATCGGCTATCTGCCGCAAGAGGTTTCTATCTTTCGTGGGTTGTCGGTCGAGGACAACATCCTAGCCGTTCTGGAAATCGCCGAAACCGACCGCCACAAGCGCCGCGAACGGCTAGAGGAACTGCTGGGTGAATTCTCTATCACCCATTTGCGCCGCACTCCCGCGCTCGCCTTGTCGGGCGGCGAACGGCGGCGGGTGGAAATCGCCCGCTGTCTGGCGGCCAATCCGAAATATCTGCTGTTGGACGAACCCTTTGCAGGGGTCGATCCGATTGCTGTGGGCGAGATCAGAGGCCTTGTGTCTGATCTGAAAAGCCGTGGTCTGGGCGTGCTGATCACCGATCACAACGTCCGCGAAACGCTGGAAATCGTGGACCGCGCCTATATTTTGCATGACGGCAAGGTTTTGAAGACCGGCACGACCGAGGAAATCGTCGGCGATGAAATGGTCCGCCGTGTTTATCTGGGCCAGAATTTCCGCATTTCCTGACGCTTGGGCGAAACCTGCCCACCCCTCTGCAAATCAGTTGACAACCCGCGCTTTCAGTCGTCCAATCAAGGGGATGGCTTGTTCATGCGCCCATGCCAAACCCGGTTCTCGCGGCTGCCCGCCCCTGGCAGCACCGCCCCGTTCCCCCCGTGAATCCGACTTCAATTTCAGCACGTTGGAAACCCCGCATTTACGGGGACAGATGCAGTTTGGGACGAAGGCAAAGGAGGAATCATGCGCTATCAGATCAGTGGCAAGCAAATCGACATCGGCGAGGCCCTACAGACTCACGTCAAGGCCGAACTGGGCGAGGTGATCGAAAAATACGCCCAACGGCCGACGGATGCCGTGGTCATTTTTTCGCGCAATGCCCATGAACTGGCTTGCGAGTCGGTGATTCACCTGTCGACGGGGCTAACGGCCCAGGCCAAGGGCCAGGCCACCGAAATCTATGCCGCATTCGAGGCTTGCCGCGAGAAGCTGGATAAACAATTGCGCCGCTACAAGCGTCGCCTGCGCAACCACCACAACAATCGCACGGCCCCGGTTGAATTCGACGGCGGCTCGTCCTATATCCTCGCGTCATCCGAGGAACACGAGGATACAGAGCCTGAAACGCTTCAGCCCATTGTCATCGCCGAGATGGAAACGAAGATTCCTTCGATCACCGTCGGTGAAGCGGTGATGCAGCTGGAACTGGCCGGGCAAAAGATGCTGGTGTTCCGGAACGAGGGTCACGGGGGTGTGAATGTCGTCTATCGCAGGGATGACGGGAACATCGGCTGGATCGACCCGCGCAACAGCAAATGACATGGGCTGACAAACCCAATGTCCAGGATCAACGGACCTTCATGGAACTTTCCAACGTTTTAACCACCGGCGCCGTTCGGGTTCTGGGACAACTGACCAGCAAGAAGCGGCTGTTTCAGGAACTGGGCGACATTGCTGCACAGGCCTATGGCTTGAACGCCAGCGTCGTCGTCGATGGTTTGCAGGAACGCGAAAGCCTGGGTCCAACCGGCGTGGGGCATGGCATCGCCTTGCCCCATGCGCGTCTGGAAGATTTGCAAAAGATCGTCGGTGTTTTCGTGCGGCTGGAAAAACCGCTGGATTATGACAGCGTCGACCGCCAGCCCGTGGATCTGATCTTCGGTCTTTTCGCCCCCAAAGATTCGGGCGTTGACCATCTGAAAGCCTTGGCCCTTGTATCGCGCACCATGCGGGATCCCGCGATCTGCGCCAAATTGCGCGCGAACACCGACCCGGCCAAACTGCATGCCATCCTGACCGAAGCGCGGGCTGCTCAACCCGCTTGAGGCGGCATCCAATCCGAAAAGCCAAAGCTTTGATAGTCGCGCGCCCAAGCGAGGCGCGCTGCGCCGTTTAACTCATCGGTCAGGACCGAAGCCAATCCGTCGACATCCTGCGCTTCATCCTGATAGCCCGGCCTGCGCCGGGCACCCACCTGCCGCCCCAGAAAGAGCAGACCTTCCGCCAAACGTTCTTCCCGCAAGATGAGGTCCGGTATCTGCATCTGCCCCATCGCTTCGATCAGCGTTGCCTGATTGGTCCAGCGCGCCGGCGTTCGCAGGCCGGTCTGGCCTGCCTGCACCATTTGCACAAACCGCAGAAAGGCCAGAAACCCCACGCGATGCGCCGCTGCATCGGCCTCGGGTGACGGCAATTCGCAGCGCATCATGCGTTGAAGATGGCCCAAGAACACCTTTTGACCGTCATCTCGCAGCAGTTGCTGATAGGCCAACCATCCTCGCAGCATGGGATGCCGCAGAACCGTAAAGGCGCGCGCATTGCCACGGGCCGTCCTCCATTTCGGATAGCTGTTGCGATTGAGCCCAGTCTCTACGCCGCCTCGGATCAATCCTTTCATCCACTGCACAAGCGAATCGCGTGGCCCCCCTGCGATCGGCATGAACACCAGCCCCAAGCCCCGTGATACGATGAAACCTTGCCCCATCGGTGCCCGCCGTGGCTCCGATAGCGGCGTCCGCATCAGGTTCAGTAGGTCGAACCGACTGGCCACCTGATCCAGAACCTCCGGGTTGGTCAATTTGTCCTGCAAAGGGCCGGGATTCTGCCGTTTCAGCTGATCCGCGGGCCGGTCCAGCCGCGCAGCCAACCCTAGCCAAGCCAGCAAGCCATTCAGAACCTCCACATTGCCCAGATCGCCATAGTCAATTTGGAATGCGGCCTGCCCTGTTACCTGCAACCGGTTGCGGATCACCTCGTGAAAGGACTGAACATCTCGCAGATAACTCTCGAATGCGTCCAGATCGAATTTCACCCGGCTCTGCCGCAGGGCGCGGGCGTTGCCCAGTTTCCACTGGCCAGTCTCCCGCGCGATTTGCAGCGAAACGAAACTTTCCACCGGATTGCGGGTCAGCAAGATTTTCCCACAGGTCGGATCATCCAAGACATGCGCCAGAACGCGGGCATCATGATCGTCAAACAAACGAAGGCCGGAAAGGCCCCTCGTCTCGGCCCGAACCTTTGCCAGAAAAGCCAGCGGGTCGGCGTCCCGCATCGCCAGATCAAAGCCCAGAAATTCTTGCTGCTGTGCCCGCCCTATGAATTCCGGGTTGAACAATTCCCCATAGCCCGCCACTTCAGGCACCGCGTTCAGCGTCGATTCAAGATAGTTGGACCCCGTCCGCATCCCCCCCAGAATGACAAAGCTGCGGAACACTCGTGTCGCCCCCGTCACTTGGCCACCCGCAAACGTCCCCGCTTTTCGCCGCCCTGAATCAGAGCTTCCAGATCGCCCAGATCACCGGCCAGCACCGGCTGCATCCCTTCATTCCGCAGCGCCTGCAAAAACTGCGGCAAGGGCGTCAAATCCACCATCTGCGGCATATCGGTCAATCGCCGTGCAGTGCCGGGGCTGATTTCATCCACCACCAATTGCAGATGGTCCTGCGCCCGCTCCAGAAACTCCACCAAGGACCAATGCCTAAGCCGCGCCTTCGAGGTGGGCTGACTCAGCAAATCCAGCGCCTCGGTCTCTTGCCGCTGCAACAGCGCGGCTTCGCGGCGCAGAGCGACAAAGTCAGCATCGGGCCGCACGGCCTGCATCGCCAGCGGAATGGCCCAAGCACCACTGACAACCGCCATATAGGCCTGTGGATCTGTCGCCACAAAGGGCAAAATGGCCAGATTATCTTGTGGCGCAAACTGAAAAATCTGTCTTTCGCCACGGGTATTCCAGATCAGATTGGCCAGAAACGCCTGCGGATTATAGTCGCGCAAAATCGGACTGTCCGACAAGCCGCCATTGAAAACCTGCTCGCCCCCGGCAAAGGCCGCCCGCTCTGCCCCAAACAACCGGCCATGCACCCGCGACCCGGTCAGCCGCGACAGCCAACCCTCAAAATCGGCGAACAGCACATCCAGCCCCTGCAACACTGCATAGGGTGCAGCCGTCCGCGCATTGACACGATCAGGCCGCGGAAACCGGCTTTGCATATAAAGCCCCGTTCGCCCCTTCACCCGACGCTCGGTCGCTTTGGCAAACAGGCGGTCGATCTTGCCCGGATTGGGCTCTCCATGCGCCCCCTGCCCCGGATCATCCGACAGAAAGGCCGTATAAAGCGCTCCCGCCCCCGGCCATATCTTACGCGCCACAAAACAATCTGACCGCCGCAACAATTGCAGATGGTCATCGTAAAAAAGATGCGGCCGCCCATGGACGTCAAATTTCGACAGCGTCAATGAACGACTTTCGATGCGCCGCGCATAACGGCGGGCCAAAGTCTGGAAATAGGATTCATCCGGAATCCACACCCGCCGGAAATAGCGGTCAATCTCTGGCCTGTCGTCCGCCTCCAGAATGGCGGCAAGCGTATCGCGCGTCAGGCACCACCACTGGCTCCCCAGATGCGGCGTGATCGCCTGCGGGATCCTCCGACGAAAACCGACCCGACGTTGCAGCCGAACATAGGTGTCAAACAGCCGCCGGTGTTTGCGCCAAGAAACCGGAAACCGCAGCGTAAAGCGTTCGATATCCAGCCCCCCCACCGTCCAACCCACATCTTCCGTGGTCACGCTTTCGATGAAGTCGGTGTCCGGGCGCTGCCCCAAGTAATCGCGCAGCGCCTGCACCGGACGCAAGGGCAGGCAAGAACCCGAAGCCAAGAACACATGCCCCACGCCCGGAAAATCCCGCAACATCACGCCCGCTGCGTCCAAGGTCGCCTGAACAATGGACCAAGTCCCCCATTCACAGGCCTGACGACTGATCACCCGGACATTCGCCAAACCCTTCAGCTTTTCTGCAAAAGCCCCTCGGTCGGCCGCTGAAACCCGAGTATCCACATGCACCACCACCGGGCAATCCCGTTCCGCAAGATGCGCAGCAACTTGCGCCGCGCGACCCAGCGATTGGTGGCAAAGCAGAACAAAACCGACCGTCATTTTGACCCCTACGCCCAATTGCCCTTGGACATCAGCCCCAAAATTTCCAACTGTCGCCAATTCACATAACGCTCACTCCACTTGCACCAAAGCGCGTTTTGAACCGACTGCTGATACGCCAGATACTCACGGCTGTTCGCATGATGCTCGTGGCGCTGCATTTCTTCATCCGCCTTTGCCGCCAGCGTATCGAGAAATTTTGCATGCAGCAGACAGCCCGACACTTTTTCGCCGCCCCAATCATCATAAACCCGGTTAAGACCCCTCGGCAAAAGCATATGGGTCGAGCTCAGATACGCAAAGCCCCGCTCCCACTTTACCAAGGGGATCTTGTTCAGCGCCGGGGCATTCTGCGGCTCGTCGGCAAACATCGTCCTGGCCCGGACGCCACCCTGAATCCACAGGTTCTGATACTGCGGATTCCGGCTGATCATATAGTTGCCGCTGTCAAACCAATGCGCGGCCTGAAAGGGGTCCTCCCCTTCGCCATAGGCCGCAGCGTGGATTGTCCCTTTCGGATACATATCCAATATCATCGCCGGCAACGCCCGTGCCCCGGAATCCTCTAACCAATCGGTCAAAGCCCGCAGTGACCGAGTCTCGCAAAAGGGATAAACTAGGAATTCATCGGGATCGACCGTCAGGCACCAATGGCCATGCCCGTATTTCCACGCCAGCCAACCCGTCCAATCGGCCCCATAGCGCGCCGACTTATAGCTGGCTTGGGTGGACCAAAGCGACACATCGCCCTGTTCGGCCAGATATTCTCGGGTTCCGTCGTCTGACCCATTCTCCACGATCAGAAAATGGTCAACACCAAGATCACGATAATAACGCAGGAAATACGGCAGACGAATGCGTTCGTTGCGCATCGTCGCGATCAGCAGAATGGCCTTCGGTTGAATCTGCGCTGTGCGGACCTGGACAGGCTGCAACTGGCGGCGACGGCCATAGGCCCGCCAGACCAACCGCTTGCGCCGCAGGCGCAGCCGATATGCCTCTGCCAGTTTCATTCAAAGTTCCCTCTATCCTTATCTAGTGGATTATCTGAAATTTTCCAAAAACTTGTTCATCTAGACCCACCCCCCCCTCGACATCAAACCCAGCGCTTCCAGTTGCCGCCACGAACCGGTCAGACGCGTCGAGTGCGGATGCCAAAGCTCGGGATCGGCGATCAGGCTGTCGTAATAGGGATCAAAATCTTCCGGTCGACCAAAATGCGCGCGACGGAATTTTTCCTCCGCCGATTTGTCCAGAACCAAGGGGCGAAACTTGTCATGCAGCAATAGGCCCGAGGTCAACTCCCCCTTGTCATAGACCGCATTCAGCCGGGGCGGCAAAAGGCTATGCGTTGCGTTATGGTAGGCATAGCGCCAATGCCACCGGACCAACGGGATCTTGGTCAAGGTCGGAGCCTGCCGTGGCTTGTCCGCGAAAAATGCCCGGGCCCGCGGCCCACCCTGCAACCACAGACAATTCAGGCCCGGCTTCCGCTGGATCACGTAGTTGCCCGCATCAAACCACTCTAGCCCCCCCCCAGCCGACAAAGGCCCCTTGGGGTAAAGGTCCAGCATCATCGCGCCAAAAGCTTCGCGCCCCTGCGATTCCAGCCATTCGGTTAAGGCGGACAGAGGGCGGGTCTGCCAATAGGGATAGACCAGCCGTTCATCGGCATCCAGTGTCAGGCACCAATGGCCTTGCCCATAGCGCGCCAACAAATGATTGATCCAGTCCATGCCAAAGCGCGCCAGCCGATAGCTGGCCTCGGCCCGCCAAAGAATGACATCCCCTTGGTCCGCCAAAAAATCCGCACTGCCATCCGTGCTGGCGTTGTCAACGATCAGAAAGCGCCGCACTCCCAGCGCCCTATGATGGGCCAAAAAGCCCGGCAGGCGGGCGATTTCATTGCGCAGGGTGCAGAAAACCAGAATGTCCAGCCGGTCGATACTGGCCGGATCCCCCGCCACCAGCCGCAATTCCCGCCGATGGCGGAATGCCCGCCACAGATGCCTGCGCCGTTGCCAGCGCAGGCGAAAAGCTGTCAGCAGCCCGCTTATTGCGCCGCCTTTTGCTGGGCGATCAGGTCGTGCAGATAACCTTGGAACTCATCCCGCAGATCATCCCGCGCCAGACCAAAGGCCACCGTCGCTTGCAAGAAGCCGGCCTTCGACCCGCAGTCATAGCGCTGCCCTTGGAACCGGAAGCCATAGACGCCCCCCTTGTCCACTTCTTCGGCAATCGCATCAGTCAGCTGGATTTCGCCTCCCGCCCCGGTCTTTTTCCGGTTCAGGTTGTTCATCACCTGCGGCGACAGGATATAGCGCCCGATCACCGCCAGGTTCGACGGCGCATCCTCGGCCTTGGGCTTTTCGACCATACCCTTGGCGCGGACGATCGAACCCATATCCTCGGCAATGTCCAAGACCCCATAGGACGAGGCTTTGGCCGGGGCCACTTCCATCGCCGCAACCATGTTGCCGCCGGTCTTGGCATAGGCCTCCACCATCTGTTGCAGGCAGGATTTTTCGGCCGCAATCACGTCATCGGGCAGCAGCACCGCAAAAGGCTCATCCCCGATCAGGCGACGCGCGCACCAGACGGCATGGCCAAGGCCCATCGCCCGGTTCTGCCGGACATAGGCAATCGCGCCGCTGTCCATGTTGGTGTCTTTCAGGATGTTCAGCAGATCTTTCTTGCCCGAACGCTTCAGTTTCGATTCCAGCTCGGGCGCATGGTCAAAGTAATCTTCCAGCGCCGATTTGCCCCGCGCCGTGACAAAGATGAATTCCTTGATCCCGGCCGCCCGCGCCTCATCAATCGCATATTGAATCAGGGGGCGGTCCACCAAGGTCATGATTTCCTTGGGGATCGACTTTGTCGCAGGCAGAAAGCGCGTGCCAAGCCCCGCCACCGGGAACACGGCTTTCGTCACCTTTTTCGTCTTCATCTTCTCGACCTTCATCCAGCGGCTTAATCCGCGTCGCATACACTACAAAATTACCATGCGTTAGACCAGTATCTGCCCCCTGCGGCGCAAATCAGGCGGGTTTTGGCCCATTCCTAGCCGAACATTTCCGCCATCATCGCCTCGATCCGCGGAACGTCTTCCGGGTTATTCAATTCCCAGAACTGGCGGCCCTTGGCCTGAACCTCCACGCACAGCACCCGCCGTCCGTTTTCCAGAAAGCGCAGTTGCTCCAGCCCTTCCAGCGTCTCCAACGGACCAATCTCCCAAGTCGGATAGGCCGCCAAGGCGTCTGGCCGATAGGCATAGACCCCGACGTGGTGAAAGACCGGGGTCTCAGCCTCGTCCGCAAAGGTCTGACCGGTATAGGGAACCACTTCCTTGCTGAAATAAAGCCCCTGCCGCTGCCCCCCGAACACCGCCGTCGTCCCCCCCACGCGCCCAGCGCGGCGGTCGGCCAGTAAGCCGTTCAAGGCGCGACCGTCACAACGCAAGACCGGCGTTGCGATCTCCGCCTCGGGGTCAGCCTCCAACCCCGCCACCAGATCCTCGATGAACCAAGCAGGGGTCAGCGGCGCGTCACCTTGCAGGTTCACCACGATGTCATAGCCCGGCAAATGATGCGCCACTTCGGCACAGCGTTCCGTGCCGTTCCGGCATTCCCGCGCTGTCATCACCACCTCAGCCCCGAAATCCGTCGCGTGGTCCGCAATCCGATCATCATCCGTCGCCACCACCACCCGGTCCACGCCTTTGACGGCCATAGCCGCCTCCCAACTGCGGCGGATCAGCGTCTTGTCCCCATCCGGTCCTTTCAGCGAAACCAAGGGCTTGCCCGGATAGCGCGTGCTGGCATAGCGGGCGGGAATGGCGATCAACACCCTCATTTCAGCGTCACTCCCGGCGCATAGGCAATAAAGAAGGGGTTGTCCCAACCGGACTTGCCATAGGCCAGTGGTTTGTGGTCATCGAACCGCACCACCTGCCCCCCAGCCCCCCGCAAAACAGCGTCGCCCGCCGCGGTATCCCATTCCATCGTCCGGCCCAAGCGTGGATAGATATCCGCCTCGCCGGTCGCGACCAGACAAAATTTCAGTGACGATCCGGCAGAACGCATATCCTTCACCACATAGCGCCCGATGTAATCATCTGTCGCCGCATCCCGGTGCGATTTCGACGCCACCACCATCAGCGCCGCATTGTCCGGTTGGCTGACTTTCAACACCACCAGAGGCCCCTGCTGATCCAAGGCCAAAGCCCCCGTTTCCTCGACCGCTGTCCCATCGGCCAGCGTATAGAACAGCCGCTTTTGCGCCGGGGCGTAAACCACACCCCGCACCGGCACACCATTTTCCACATAAGCGATGTTCACCGTGAAATCGCCCCGCCGCTGGATGAATTCCTTTGTTCCATCCAAAGGATCGACGATCAGAAAGGTCTGCGCCGTCAGCGCATGGCTGTCCGCCTGTTCCTCGGTGATCAGGGTCACCTCCGGGAAAGCCGCCCTAAGGCCCGCCGAGATATGCCGGTCCGCCGCCTCATCCGCTTCGGTCACCGGGCTAGCATCGCTTTTCGACTTCACCTCGAAATCGGGCGCATTGTAGACTGCAAGGATCAGATCGCCCGCCTCCAGCGCCAGCTTCCGCATCACTGTGATCAGTTTTTCGTGGTCCATGTCCGCCAGCCCTATCCTGCCTTCTTTTGGTCCTTTATCTGTGTTGTTCAGCAATCGGCAAGATATCCTGTTGTAAAGCAGGTCAGTTCATCAACCGGGGAACCCCATGTTCCAATCCCAACTTCGCACCAACCGGGTCAATTCGACCTTTGCGATGTTCCGGCTGATGTTTCACATCGCCTCGCACCAGATCCGCTCTGTCCATGGCAATGCGGCCATGGCTCTAATCCTGAACTTTGTTCAGGTCATCGTCATGATTGGCATTCTTTATTTTACGAACTGGCTCATGGGCCGCGGCGGCATGCGCATTCGTGGCGATCTGATGGTCTATTTCATCAGCGCGGTGGGCCTGTTCATGATGCACATCAAGACGATGGGGGCCGTCAGCGGCGCCGCGGGTCCCACCTCTGCGATGATGAAGCACGGGCCCATGAACACCGTCGTCTCGATCGGTGGTGCAGCGCTGGGCGCGCTCTACATGCAGATACTGACCATGTTCGTCCTCTTCACCTTCTATCACTGTGCCATCACCCCCATCAGCTTTGATCAACCTGTCCCCTCAATGGGTATGTTCATGTTGGCTTGGGTTTCGGGCATCGCCATTGGTCTGCTCTTTCGCGCTGTTACCCCTTGGGCCCCCGGTTTCATGGCGATCTTCAGCACCGTCTATCGTCGCGCAAACATCATCACTTCAGGCAAGATGATCGTCGCCAACATGACACCAACCCATATTTTGGCCTATTTTGACTGGAACCCCCTGTTCCACATTATCGATCAAGGACGCGGATTCATCTTTTTGAACTACAATCCCCACTACAGCAACATCAGCTATCCGATGAAAGTTACCATTGCCTGTCTTATGCTGGGCGTGATTGCCGAACGCTTCACCCGCAGCCGTCAATCCTTGTCATGGGGGGCCGGGAAATGAGGAACATTGTTGCCGCTTGGCTTTTCGCCATGCTGCCGCTGGCCGTATCCGCGCAGGTTTTACCCGCCCTGCATGACGTCACCGGCGTTGCCAGCGACGATGTTCTGAATCTGCGCGCTGCCCCCAATGCAAAGGCCCATGTTTTGGCCACGCTTCCCCCCAATGCGACGGGGGTTGAGGTTGTCAGCATCAGCCCCGATGGCCAATGGGGTCAGGTGTCGCTGGGTGAAAGCATGGGCTGGGCCCGCCTGACCTATCTGAAACCTGCCGATCATCCCGCTTGGTTCACCCTGCAAACCGATCTGTCCTGCTTTGGCACCGAACCGTTCTGGTCCATGACCACCAACGTCACCCAAAGCACCGTCCGCTACACCACCCCCGACCTGGGCGAGACGGCTTGGCTGATCGCTCAATCCTTCCCCGGTCAAAACTTCAGCCCTCAGGCGGTTTTGCAACTGGCCGAAGGCCGCGTCACCCATGTCGCCGTTCTGCAAGGCGAAGCTTGCAGTGACGGTATGTCCGACCGTGCCTTTGGTATTTCCGCCCGGCTTTATCTGGCCAATCCGGCGGGGGAAGTTCGTGGAAATCCCGCCCTTCTGGGCTGCTGTTCGATCCAGCCCTAGGCTTCTTGCCAAAGCCTTTCCCATTTTCCGCAGATTTTCAGCATCCTCCCCGCAGATTCATCCGCAGGCCGTGCTTGCAGGGGCCATTCGCCCCCCTTATATACCCCGCATGCCAAGGGGCCCTTTGCCCCAAGGTGCCACTTGGGATAGGGCGCGGAACGCCTTCGTCAAAGGGTTCTGGCCCACAACATCGCCGTAAGAAAGGTGCACAACATGGCCAAAGTCATCGGTATCGACCTTGGAACGACCAACTCTTGCGTGGCCATCATGGATGGTTCGCAACCCCGCGTCATCGAAAACGCCGAAGGCGCGCGCACGACCCCTTCGATCGTCGGCTTCACCGACAGCGAACGCCTTGTCGGCCAGGCCGCCAAGCGTCAGGCTGTGACGAACCCGGCCAACACCGTCTTTGCGGTCAAGCGGCTGATCGGCCGCCGGGTGGATGACGCCCATATCGCCAAAGACAAAAAGAACCTGCCCTACAATGTCGTCAACGGCGGCAATGGCGATGCTTGGGTCGAAATCCGCGGTGAGAAATTCTCGCCCGCGCAGGTTTCGGCCATGATCCTGCAAAAGATGAAGGAAACGGCGGAAAGCTATCTGGGCGAAACCGTCACCCAGGCTGTCATCACCGTTCCCGCCTATTTCAACGACGCCCAGCGTCAGGCCACGAAAGACGCGGGCAAGATCGCGGGCCTTGAGGTTCTGCGCATCATCAACGAACCGACCGCCGCCGCGCTGGCCTATGGTCTGGACAAGAAAGACACGAAGACCATCGCCGTCTATGACCTTGGCGGCGGCACTTTCGACATCACCATTCTGGAAATCGACGACGGTCTGTTCGAAGTCAAATCGACGAACGGCGACACCTTCCTGGGTGGCGAAGATTTTGACATGCGGATCGTGAACTTCCTCGCGGATGAATTCAAGAAAGAGCATGGCGTTGACCTGACCTTGGACAAGATGGCCCTGCAACGCCTGAAAGAGGCGGCGGAAAAGGCCAAGATCGAACTGTCCTCCAGCCAGCAGACCGAAATCAACCAGCCCTTCATCAGCATGGACCGCAACACGGGCCAGCCGCTGCACCTGGTTGTCAAACTGACCCGCGCGAAACTGGAAAGCCTTGTAGGCGACCTGATCAAAGCATCGATCAAACCCTGCCAAGCCGCGCTGAAAGACGCCGGTCTGGGCATTGGTGACATTGACGAGGTGGTTCTGGTCGGTGGGATGACCCGCATGCCGAAAGTCATCGAAGAGGTGACGAAATTCTTCGGCAAGGAACCGCATAAGGGCGTGAACCCCGATGAAGTCGTGGCTTTGGGTGCCGCCATTCAGGCCGGTGTTCTGCAAGGCGACGTGAAAGACGTGGTTCTGCTGGACGTGACCCCGCTTTCGCTGGGCATCGAAACGCTGGGCGGCGTCTTTACCCGCCTGATCGACCGCAACACGACGATCCCCACGAAAAAATCGCAAGTCTTCTCGACCGCTGAAGACAACCAGAACGCTGTGACCATCCGTGTGTTCCAGGGCGAACGCGAAATGGCCGCCGATAACAAGATGCTGGGCCAGTTCAATCTGGAAGACATCCCGCCCGCCCCACGCGGTCTGCCGCAGATCGAAGTGACCTTCGACATTGATGCCAACGGCATCGTGTCGGTCGGCGCGAAAGACAAAGGCACCGGCCGGGCGCAGAACATCACCATCCAGGCTTCGGGTGGCCTGTCGGATGAGGATATCGAAAAGATGGTCCGCGACGCCGAGGCGAATGCCGAAGGCGACAAGGCCCGTCGCGAATTGGTCGAGGCGAAGAACCAAGGGGAAAGCCTGCTGCATTCGACCCAGAAATCGCTGGCCGAACATGGTGAAAAGGTCGACCCGTCCACGGTTGAGGCCATCGAATTCGCCATGGTCCCGCTGGAAGAGGCGCTGAAAGGCGAAGACATCGGCAAGATCCGTTCCGGTATGCAGAACCTGACCGAAGCCGCGATGAAGCTGGGCGAAGCGATCTACAAGGCGACGCAGGGGGCCGAAGGCGGCTCGGGCGAGGAAAGCCCGCGTGATGTGGACGATGACATCATGGATGCCGATTTCGAAGACCTCGGCGAAGACAATCGCAAGCGCAAGTAAATCGCGCGAACGGGCTTTGGGGGCGGTCTGGAAACAGGCCGCCCCCGGTCGGTTCGGAGTCGGTTCGGGAAGGAAACCTGAATGTCTAAGCGCGACTATTACGATGTGTTGGGGGTGGCCCGCGGGTCTTCGGCCGAAGAGCTGAAGAAAGCCTATCGGACCAAGGCCAAAGAGCTGCACCCCGACCGAAATCAAGACAACCCCAAGGCCGAGGCGGCGTTCAAAGAGGTGAACGAAGCCTACGACGTGCTCAAAGATGCCGACAAAAAGGCGGCTTACGACCGCTTTGGCCATGCCGCCTTTGAAGGTGGCGGCGGCGGCCAGCGTGGGGCTTATCGCGGCGGTGGGCAGGGTGATTTCGGCAGCGCCTTCTCAGACGTGTTCGAGGATCTGTTTGGCGATTTCATGGGCCGGGGCGGCCAAGGCGGCGGCAACCGGTCACGTGTGCAGCGCGGGTCGGACCTGCGCTATAACCTGCGGGTTTCGCTAGAGGAATCCTTCAAGGGCGTCCAGAAGACCATCTCGGTGCCCAGCGCACAAACCTGTGACGTCTGTAAAGGCTCGGGCGCCGAAGGCGGGGCTGAACCTGTGAATTGCCCGACCTGTGCCGGTATGGGCAAGGTGCGCGCCAGCCAGGGCTTTTTCACCGTGGAACGGACCTGCCCCACCTGCAATGGTGCAGGCCAAGTGGTCAAGAACCCCTGCAAAGCCTGCCACGGCGCAGGCCGGGTGGAAAAGGAACGCTCGCTGTCGGTCAACATCCCGGCCGGGGTGGAAACCGGCACACGGATTCGTCTGGCGGGCGAGGGTGAGGCTGGTCTGCGTGGCGGACCGTCGGGCGATCTTTACATCTTTATCGAGGTCAAAGATCACCCGATCTTCCAACGCGATGGCGTGCATCTGTTCTGCCGCGTTCCGGTGACCATGCCCACGGCGGCCTTAGGCGGCGAGATCGAGGTTCCCACGATCGACGGCGGGATGAGCCGCGTTCGCGTCCCCGCGGGCAGTCAGACGGGCAAGCAATTGCGCCTGCGCGCCAAGGGCATGCCCGCGTTGCGCGGCGGTGGGCAGGGCGATATGGTCATTGAACTGGCCGTTGAGACCCCCGTGAACCTGACCGCCCGGCAAAAAGAACTGCTGGAAGAGTTTGAGCGTCTCTCTGAAGACAACAACCCCGAGGGCCGTTCCTTCTTTTCCAAGGTGAAAAGCTTTTGGGACGGGATGCGGGGCTGATCCTTTAACCCCTTCTTAACCTTGCGTGGGTGATGCTGCGGCATGACCCACGCCTCCGCCTTTAGTGACTCAGCCTTGCCGCTGTTTGATCCGGAAACGGATGATGTGACACATGTCGCCGGGCAGAAATCGCCCTCTTATCTTCTGGATCATCGCAAACGCCTCCGCGCCCGCTTCATGCAGGGTGGGGCGGCGGCGATGCCCGACTATGAACTGCTGGAACTCGTCCTGTTCCGCGCCATCCCCCGGCAGGATGTGAAACCCCTCGCCCGCCGTCTGCTGGATACGTTCGGCGATTTCAACGGCGTGGTGACCGCCAGTCCTAACCGGCTGACGCAGGTGCAGGGTGTGGGCGATGCCGTGGTGCAAGAACTGAAAATTGTCGAGGCCGCCGCCCAGCGTTTGGCCCGTGCCAAGGTCATGCAGCGCCCGGTCCTTTCCTCGTGGGATGCCCTGCTGGACTATTGCCATACCGCCATGGCGCACCGCGAAACCGAACAATTCCGCATCCTGTTTCTCGACCGCAAAAATGTGCTGATCGCCGATGAAGAGCAGGCGAAAGGCACCGTCGATCATGTGCCCGTCTATCCGCGTGAGGTGGTCAAACGCGCGCTGGAACTGAACGCCAGCGCGCTCATCCTTGTCCACAACCACCCGTCGGGCGACCCCACCCCTTCACAGGCCGACATCAGCATGACAGCACAGGTGCGCGATGCCGCCGGGGTTCTGGGCATCGTCCTACACGATCACCTGATCATTGGCCGCGGCCGGGAATTGTCGTTCAGGGCAACGGGCTATCTATAGGCGCGGCTTCATCCCGCCCCGTCTCCGGGTCCAGCCGCAACCAAAGTTCCACCCGCCGGTTCAACCGGCGCCCACCCGAGGTCGTGTCGCAAGCCATCGGCAGCGCCTCGCCAAAGGCCTCGATCCGGGGCAGTCGCTGCCCCACCGGCAGATCGGGCGCCGCCACCTTCAACGCCGCTGAAACCACCTCGGCCCGCTGCTGCGACAGTTCCAGATTGGCCTCCGCCGCCCCTTCTCCATCGGAAAAGCCTGCCAGAATAAGGTCATAGTCCCGGAACTCTCCCAAGCCCAACAACCGCGCCAGCACCGCCAGATTGTCCTGGCTTTGCGCGTCCAGCGTCGAAGACCCATCCTCAAAACGGAACGTCAACGAAAGCCGTTCCGCCCCCGCCATGATCGCGGCCAGCCGCTTCAATTCGGGCAAGGTCGTCTCCTCCCCTGCCCCCAGAATGGCATTCATCAGCCGCAGACCGTCCTGCGTCAGCGGTTGGCGTTCCGGCAAGCGGTCGGTATAGCCCGTCCGCCGCACCACCGCCTGCGCGGTGGGGCTGGACAGAAAGTCCAGAAATTCCCGCGCCAGCAACGGCAAGCGCCGACGCGGTGATTGCAGGAACACCGGCAGCGAAAGCGGATAGTCCTCGGCTTTCAAGGTCAGGCCGGATGGGTTCAGCGGAAAGCCGCAACTGTCCGTCAATGGCAGCACCCGCGCCCGTTCCGCCCCCGATAACCCGGCAATCGCCAAAGCATAGGGATCGTCCCCCACCGCCTGCGCCAAACTCGCCGGATCGCTGTGCCAGATTTCCGCCGCCACAGGGTTGCCCAGACGCGCCTCCAGTGCCTCGCCCAGACTGGTGGCCGGATCGATGCCATGAATGACAATCGGCATATCCGGCCCGCCCAGATCGGCCCAATTCTTCACTTGCCCCGTCAACGCCTTGGCCAGGTCGCTGGTCGATATGCGCGGCAACGGATTGTCCCGTGCAACAATCGGCACCAGCGCATCCAGCCCCGCCACCCGCTCGGCGGTATCGGCATCGGCGCGGAAGGCCACGGCCAATTCTGCCGCGCCACCCGCCAGCGCCACCCGCGTCTCCGGCGCTTTGGCCGGGGTAAAGACGATCCGTCCGATGGGTTTCGCCTTGGCCGGATCGCTCAGGTTCAGGGCAAAGCCCCCTTCGGCGGCAGCCTCGCTGACCACGGCATAGCCATTGATCCGCGCAAATTCGCGCCACAGTGGCAGCATCAGCCGCATCCCCGGCTCCGGCGCGCCGATCAGTCGAACTTCGGCAAAGGGCGCCGTCAGGTCGGGGCAAGCGGGGCCTTCACAGATCACACTTTCCCCATCAATGGTCAGCGTGCCATAGACGCTGTCCATCCGGTAAAACTCCCCGTCATAACCCAAAAGCGTGCCTTCCACGGAAAGGCTGCCATCGCGTGAGGTCAGGGTGATGTCTTGCGCCTGAAGCGGATGGGTCAACACCATCAACGCCAACAGAACTGCTCGAGATATCCCTGTCATTTGCCGCCCCCGCCGGTTGACGGCGACACTGCCAGAACCCCCGCTGACCTGCCAGCCATGATTTCTTGATCAGCCGAAATGCAAAAGCCCAGCCAAAGGGCTGGGCCACACGGGCTTGGACAAACGTTTCAGTTTTTGGACAAACGTTCTAGATGTTGCCCGGCTCAACAACAGCCACAGCTTGCTCCGCGCGCTCTTGCGCGACGCGACGTTCCATCAAATGGCCCGAGCCGATGCTGATCGACAGCACAAGAACGACAAGTGAGATGCGACGCGCCATGATTCCCCCAGACCGAATTGGCACCAGATCATTTTGAACTAAGGATCAAAATTGACCAAGCCAAGGCGAATCCACGGTGGGTTTTACTAAATTTTACGACAGACCCGCACCGTTGCGCCGCAGCTCTGCCGCATTATGCCTGAATTCGGGCAGGATCGCCACATTTTCCCGCTAAAGTTGCATGACCTCAGGACAATTTCCCGTGACAATGTTTGAACTTTTCGCCCGATCCACAGGGGCATAGATCATTGCGCGAAGGGTTGCCCCAAGTCGATGGGTCCGATTCGTCAAACCCCGCCCGCGCCGTCACTGCCACGGCGGGGGCCGCCGCCAAGGTCACGGTTGCAGGTGTCGACGCAGGGGCGGCCGATTCGGCATTTTGCCGTTCCGCCATCAGCGCGGCCAGAGCCGCCTGCCGTTCCTCTTCGGTCATCGGCCGCATCGCCGACAGCTTCTGCGTCACTTCCGACCGCAAGGAATCCAGCATATTTTCAAACAACTGGAAGGCCTCGGTCTTGTATTCATTCAGCGGGTCACGCTGCGCATAGCCCCGGAAATGCACCACAGACCGCAGATGCTCCAGCCGCAGCAGATGTTCGCGCCATTTCGCGTCAATCGCCTGCAACAGCATCTGCTTTTCGATGTTGCGCATGGTTTCTGGCCCAAAGGCCTCGGCCTTGGCCGCCATGAACTTGTCCGACTCTTCTTCAAGCCGCTGGCGGATCACATCCTGATCCACGCCTTCCTCTTTCGCCCAAGCGATCACCTTGGCGTCAAAGCCCAGCTTTTCCAGAACCGCCGCATACAACCCTTGCGTGTTCCAACTATCAGGATAGCTTTTCGGCGGCAGATACTCATCCACTAGATCCTCGATCACCTGATAGCGCATGTCCTGCGCCACGTCATCGACGGTCTCGGACTGCATGATCTCCAGCCGCTGGCCAAAGATCACCTTGCGCTGGTCGTTCATCACATCGTCGAACTTCAGCAGTTGCTTGCGGATGTCAAAGTTGCGGCCTTCCACCTTGGCCTGCGCCCGCTCCAGCGACTTGTTGACCCAAGGGTGAACAATCGATTCGCCCTCTTTCATGCCCAAGGTCGACAAAACCTTGTCCAGCCGTTCCGACCCAAAAATCCGCATCAGATCATCTTCCAGCGACAGGAAGAAGACCGAACGACCAGGGTCACCCTGACGGCCCGAACGGCCACGCAGCTGGTTGTCGATCCGCCGGCTTTCATGCCGTTCCGTCGCCAGAACGAACAAACCGCCCGCCGCCAGAACCTTGGCCTTTTCCTCGGCATGTTCCGCTTCGATCCGCGCGCGCACTTCATCCGGGTGCAGGTGCGGGTCGGCGGCAATCGCCTCCATCACCTTCATCTCCACATTGCCGCCCAGCTGAATATCCGTCCCACGGCCCGCCATGTTGGTGGCAATCGTCACCGCCCCCAGCTTGCCCGCATCGGCCACAATCTGCGCTTCTTGCTCGTGCTGCCGCGCGTTCAAAACGTTGTGCGGAATACCTTCGGCTTTCAGCATTTCCGCAATCTGTTCCGATTTTTCGATGGATGTCGTCCCCACCAGAATCGGTTGCCCCTTGGCATGGGCCTCTTTGATCTCTTTCAGCACGCCCGCATATTTGTCGCGGCCTGTCCGATAGACCTGATCATGTTCGTCCTTGCGCTGGATCGCCCGGTTCGTCGGCACCTCCACCACACCCAGATTGTAGATCTGCGCGAATTCTTCCGCCTCGGTCATCGCCGTGCCGGTCATCCCGCCCAGTTTCTTGTAAAGCCGGAAATAATTCTGGAACGTCACACTCGCCAGCGTCACGTTTTCCGGCTGAATCTGCACATGCTCTTTCGCTTCAATCGCCTGATGAAGCCCTTCCGACAAACGCCGCCCGCGCATCATCCGCCCGGTGAATTCGTCGATCAGCATCACCTCGCCATCCCGCACGATGTAATTCTGATCCTTAAAGAACAGCTTATGCGCCCGCAGCGCTTGGTTCAGATGGTGAACAAGGCTCGTGCTTTCCGGGTCAAACAGCGACACATCCGCCTCCAGCAGACCCAGCTGCCGCAGCCGCCCCTCCAGCAACTCGTTGCCTTCTTCGGTATAGGTCGCCGACCGCGCCTTTTCGTCCAGCTTGTAATGCGCCTCGGTCAGCTCCGGCATCAGCGCATCAATCGTCTGATACAGATCCGACCGGTCATCCGAAGGGCCCGAAATGATCAAAGGCGTCCGCGCCTCGTCGATCAGAATGCTGTCCACCTCGTCTACGATGGCAAAGAAATGGCCCCGCTGCATCATCTGGTCGATGCGGCCTTTCATATTGTCGCGCAGATAGTCAAAACCCAGCTCGTTGTTCGTCGCATAGGTGATGTCCGCCTGATAGGCCGCGCGCTTTTCCTCTTCGGGCTGATAGGGATAGACGACACCCGTGGTCAGGCCCAAAGCCCCAAACACCTTGCTCATCCATTCCGCATCGCGCTTGGCCAGATAGTCGTTCACCGTGACGACATGCACGCCCTTGCCCGCCAAGGCGTTCAGATAGGCGGGGAAGGTGGCGACAAGGGTTTTCCCCTCACCCGTTTTCATTTCCGCGATATTGCCCTGATGCAGGAAAATCCCGCCCATCAGCTGCACATCAAAGGCCCGCAGACCCAAGGCCCGACGTGCGCCTTCGCGGCAATTGGCAAAAGCCTCGGGCAAAAGATCATCCAGCGCTTCGCCCTTTTGCAGACGCGCCTTAAAGGCCAGCGTCCGTTCTTTCAGGCCCTCATCCGACAGCGCCTGAAACTCAGGCTCCAGCGCATTGATCTTTTCGACCAGGGGACGAACCGATTTCACCTTGCGGTCGTTGACCGAACCAAAGACCTTCGTCGCAAGCGTTCCAAGACCCAGCATCATTTCCCCGCGTGGTCGTTTTCACCATTTCAGGCCGCGCCTGACATGATCGTGCGGGCTTCGGGGTTGCCCGCCCTACCCCACTTGCCTAAGAACAGCCAGGAAAGGCGCAGAAACCTGTCCCACGCGACTTGTGCGATGTAAGGAATGCCTGCGCGATAGTCAACGTGCCGCACAAGGCGGGCACGATCAGGAGGATGTGAGATGCCCGCAACAATACGACTTTGTGTCGTTTCCGCACTGGCGTTGGCCGCCGGTCTGGGTCTGCCCGCCATGGCGCAAGAGGCCACGACCGAGGCCCCCGCTGAAGCCACAACCACCACCTCGGCCGCTCAGGCGCTGACGGCAGAAACCGTGGTCGCAACTGTGGGCGACCAGTCGATCACCCTGGGCCATATGATCGCCCTACGCGACGCTTTGCCGCCGGAATATCTGACGCTGGACGACAAGACGCTGTATGACGGCATCCTGAACCAGTTGGTGCAGCAATCGGCCTTGGCGCAAACCCTGACCGGCAAGACGACCCTGCGGCAGGATCTGACCATCCAGAACGAAACCCGCGGTTTCCTGTCGGGTGCGGCGCTGCAAGCCGTGGCCGAAACCGCCGTCACCGATGCGGCCATTCAGGCCGCCTATGACGAACGGGTCAAGGCGATGGGCACGCAAACCGAATACCACGCCGCGCATATCATCGTGGACAGCGAGGAAAAGGCGGCCGCCCTCAAAACCGAAATCGACGGCGGCAAAGACTTTGGCGAAGTGGCCAAAGCCAACTCCACCGACGGTGCTGCCGCCAATGGCGGCGATCTGGGCTGGTTCGGTTTGGGCATGATGGTGAAACCGTTTGAAGATGCCGTCGTGGCGATGAAGCCGGGCGAAGTGAAAGGCCCGCTGCAAACCGAATTCGGCTGGCATCTGGTGAAACTGATCGAAACCCGCACCGCAGAAGCGCCCAAGATCGACGATCTGCGCGAAGAACTGGCCGGCGAGATCGAGAAAAAAGCCGTGGACGCCCATATTGAGGCGGTCATGGCGGGTGTCACTGTCACAAAACCGGGCGAAGCTTTCGATCCGGCGGCGTTGAAAGACACGACAATTCTGGGTCAGTGATCGAAAATCAGGGGGCGGATGATGGCAAAGACAGATTGGAAGGCCAAGGCCAAGGGCTTGAAAAAGCGGGTCAAGGCTTTGACGGGGGAGGCGGTGGCCGTCGCCGCGGCCCCCAAGACCAAGGTGAAACAGGTCTCGCCTCTGGCCCCGGCCAGCTTTCCCGATCTGCCCCTGATCAAAGGCGCACGCTTTGCCGCGGTTGAGGCGGGCGTGCGTTACAAGAACCGCCGCGATGTGATGCTGGTGGCCTTGGACGCGGGCACCACCGTGGCCGGTGTCTTCACCCGTTCGACCACCCGCGCCGCCTGCGTGCGCGATTGCCAACAGAAATTGGCGATCGAGGTGCCACGCGGATCCGGGGCCGCGATCATCGTGAACTCGGGCAACTCCAACGCCTTCACCGGCAAGACCGGCGAAAAATCGGTGGCGGCCGTCACGGGTTCCGTGGCCAAAGCGCTGGGCATTCCGGCGGAACGGGTCTTCTCCTCCTCCACCGGCGTCATTGGCGAGCCGCTGCCCCACGAACGGATCACCGCCGTTGTGGGCGATCTGGCCAACAACCTCACCGAAGACGGCATCAAATGGGCCGCCGAGGCGATTATGACGACCGACACCTTCCCGAAAGGGGCCAGCGCGGTGATCGAGGGCGAAGGCGGCCCGATCCACATTGCCGGCATTGCCAAGGGTTCGGGCATGATTGCCCCCGATATGGCGACGATGCTGGTCTATATTTTCACCGACGCTAAAATCACCGCATCGGCCCTGCAAAAGATGCTGTCCGACAATGTGGGCGATACGTTCAATTCCATCACCGTGGACAGCGACACCTCCACCTCAGACGCTTTGCTGCTGTGCGCCACCGGCCAAAGCGAGGCCGCCCCGGTGAAAGGCGCCGTCGCCAAAGCCTTCCAGACCGCCCTGCGCGGTGTCATGATGGATCTGGCACATCAGGTCGTCAAAGACGGCGAAGGGGCTACCAAGTTTGTTGAGGTCCGCGTCACCCGCGCCCAATCGCCCGACGATGCCACCCGTGTCGCCATGGCCATTGCCAATTCGCCCTTGGTGAAAACTGCCGTCGCGGGCGAGGATCCGAATTGGGGCCGCATCGTCATGGCCATCGGCAAATCCGGGGCCGTCGCCGACCGCGACAAGCTCGCCATCCGCTTTGGCGAACATCTGGTGGCCGAAAAAGGCTGGCGCGCCGCCGCCTATTCAGAGGAGGCGACCGCCGCCTATATGAAGGGCCAGAACCTGCTGATCCATGTCGATATGGGCCTTGGAAAATCCAACCGCACCGTCTGGACCTGCGATCTGACCCATCGCTACATCGACATCAACGCCGACTACCGCTCTTAACCCTTTCATCTTGCCATAAATACCTCGGGGGGGTCGCCGATTGTGCGCCATTGGTTCAAGCCCAATCGGCGACGGGGGCAGCAGCCCCCCGCCTTCTGGCAAAAGGAGCCCCATGAAAATCCTGCTCGTCACCGCCGTCGCCCTCATCGACCCCGATGGCCGCGTCCTGCTCGCCCAACGCCCCGAAGGCAAATCTTTGGCCGGCCTCTGGGAATTCCCCGGCGGCAAAGTCGACCCCGGCGAAACCCCCGAGGTGGCCCTGATCCGCGAGTTGCACGAGGAACTGGGCATCAACACATGGAAATCCTGCCTCGCCCCCCTCACCTTTGCCAGCCACACTTACGAAGACTTCCACCTTCTGATGCCCCTTTTCGCCTGCCGCCGCTGGGAGGGCACCGTTCAGGGCCGCGAAGGCCAGAACCTGGCCTGGGTTCGCCCCAACGCGTTGAAAGACTACCCCATGCCCCCCGCCGACATCCCCCTGATCCCCATCCTTCGTGACTGGCTGTAATCCCATGACCCCTGAATCCCGTATTTCCGAACTTGCCGACGCCATGACCCTGGCCGAACAGGTCAGCCTTCTGTCCGGCAGTGATTTCTGGTCCCTGCCCGCCGTCGAACGCCTCAGCATCGGCAAGCTGCGTGTCACCGATGGCCCCAACGGCGCGCGGGGCGGCGGTTCGCTGATCGGCGGCGTCAAATCGGCTGCCTTCCCCGTCGGCATTGCGCTGGGGGCCACATGGAACCCCGACCTCTTGCACCAAATCGGCCAAGCCTTGGCGGATGAGGTCAAATCCAAAAACGCCCATGTCCTGCTGGCCCCCACGGTGAACATCCACCGCAACCAGACCAATGGCCGCAATTTTGAATGCTATTCCGAAGACCCGATCCTGACCGCTGAACTCGCCGTCGGCTATATCACCGGCCTGCAATCGCAGGGCATTGGCGCGACAATCAAGCATTTCGCCGGCAATGAAAGCGAGATTCAGCGCACCACCATGTCGTCGGACGTCGATGAACGGACCCTGCGCGAGGTCTATCTTGTGCCCTTCGAGGCCGCCGTGAAACGCGCGAAAACCTGGGCGGTCATGTCCAGCTACAATCGGCTGAACGGCACCTATACCTCGGAACATGGCTGGCTTCTGAACACCGTTCTGCGCGGCGATTGGGGTTTTGATGGCGTTGTCATGTCCGACTGGTTCGGCAGCCATTCCACCGCCCCCTCCATCCTGAACGGCCTCGATCTGGAAATGCCGGGCCCCGCCCGTGACCGTGGCGAAAAGCTGATTGCGGCTGTTGAATCCGGCGAAGTGCCCGCAGGCGTCATCCGTCAGCGCGTGATCAACATCCTGCGCCTGATGGCCCGCACCGGCGCTTTGGACGATCACCGCCCCTTTAGCGAAAGCGCCAACGACCGCCCCGAACACCGCGCCCTGATCCGCAAGGCCGGGGCCGAATCGGCGGTCCTCTTGCAAAACAACGGCCTTCTGCCGCTGACGAACCCCGGCAAGATCGCCGTCATCGGCCCGAATGCGGCTGTGGCGCAGATCATGGGCGGCGGCTCCGCCCAATTGAACGCCCATTACCGCGTTTCCCCGCTGGACGGCCTGACCGCCGCCTTGGGGGCTGACCGCGTGATCCATGCCACGGGCTGCGACAACGGCAAATTCCAACCCATCCTGCAAACGCCGCTCAAGATGGCGCTCTATCCGACCACTGATCTTTCGGGCGAACCCACCACCGTGCAAGACTTGACCGAGGCGCAAGGTTTCTGGTTCGGCGAAATCGCCCCCGGCATCGACGCCGCGCATTTCTCGGCCCGCATCACTGGCCAGTTTACCGCGCCCAAGGCCGGCACTTGGCGGCTGGGCCTGCGCGTCGCCGGTTTGGCCCGCATCCGCGTCGATGGGGTGCAGGTCGCTGAAGCTTGGGAAACCTGGACCAAAGGCACGACCTTTTTTGAAGAGGGCTGCGAAGAGGTTCTCGCCGATCTGCCGCTGACGGCCGGTCAGACCATCCAGATCGAGATCGACCTTTCCTCCAAACCCTCAGCCAATCTGGCCTTTACCGCCTTGGCGGTTGGCTTGGGCCTGCCCACCGGACAGGCCGAGATTGACGAGGCCGTCGCCGCCGCCCGCGCGGCCGATGTGGCCATTGTCTGTGTCGGCCGCGATGCCAGCTGGGATACCGAAGGCGCCGATCTGCCGGGCATTTCCCTACCCGGCGGCCAGGTCTCCCTGATCCGCGCCGTCGCCGCCGCCAACCCGCGCACTGTGGTTGTCCTCCAGACCGGCGGCCCGGTGGAAATGCCTTGGACGGGCGAGGTCGCGGCGATCGTCCAAGCCTGGTATCCGGGCCAAGAGGCGGGCAATGCGATCGCCGACGTCCTACTGGGCCAAGCCGAACCCGGTGGCCGCCTGCCGCAAAGCTTTCCCGTCCGGTATGAGGATGGCGTGACCTTCACCCAAGACCCGGAAATCTATCCCGGCCTCGATGGACATGTGCGCTATGAGGAAGGCGTTTTCATCGGCTATCGCCACCACGACAAAACCGGAACCGATCCGCTTTGGCCCTTTGGTTTCGGATTATCCTATACCAATTTCGATATATCAGACCTCACTATTGGCCCCATCGATGCCGAAGGCAACTTCCAGGCCACGCTCAAAGTCACCAACACAGGCGATCGTGCCGGGTCCGAGGTGATCCAACTCTACCTCACCCCCGCCCCCTGCCCCGTTCCCCGCCCCAAGCGCGAACTCAAAGCCTTTGCCAAGGTCCACCTGAAACCGGGCGAAACGCAGACCGTCACCCTCTCGCTCGATGCCCGCGCCTTCGCTTGGTTCGACACCCAAACCCGCCGCTGGATCGCGAGCGCCGGCACCTATGGGGTTGAGATAGGTCGCAACGCCATGGACCTGCCTTTGCAGGGCCGCATCACCTTGGCGGAAACGATCATCCGGCTTCCTTGATTTCGTGCTGCACGAATGTTATCTATTCGTGCAGCATGGAGACCATCATGACAGCGACGGCGCAGGTCAAGACAATCGGGGCAAATGGTCAATTGTCGCTGGGCAAACGCTTTGCCGGGCGGCATGTGATCGTCGAAGAACAAGCCGAAGGTGTCTGGGTCATCCGCACGGCCCAGATCATCCCCGATTCCGAGGCTTGGATTCATGAACCCAAGGCCGCGAAAGATCTGGCCTTGGCTTTGGCCCATACCCCCAAGCCACCCGCCGCCGGTGACGATGAACTGGTTCTGAACCGCGCTGAACATGCCGAATGATCGGGTCGAACTGGATTTGAACAATCCAGTCTTTCAGGAAAACCTGTTCAACCTGCCCAAAGACATTCGGCATCAGGCCATAGAAACCCTACGCAAAATCCGTCAACTCACTTGGCAACAGGTCTACAGCGACAATGGCCTGAAATGGGAAAAGATCCTAAGTGTGACGCCACCAAAAGGCATCGCCGCTCTTTATTCCCTGCGCATCAGCCAATCCCGTCGCGCCACCGCTTACCGTGATGGCAACCTCATGCGGATGCTGACCATCGCTCCGGATCACGACGCCACCTATGGCCGCAAATGAAAAGGCCCCAGTCGATGACTGGGACCTTTCCACAAATTCCGACCCATCAGGCCAAAGTGCGCTTCACTTCTTCGCGCTCGAAAATCTCGATCACGTCGCCCGCGCGCACATCGTCGTAACGCTCGAACGCCATGCCGCATTCCTGGCCCGACTGCACTTCTTTCACTTCGTCCTTATAGCGCTTCAGCGTCTTCAGCGTCCCCTCGTGGATCACCACGTTGTCACGCAGCAGACGCACGCCCGCCGAACGGCGCGCCACGCCTTCGGTCACAAGGCAGCCCGCCACTTGGCCGATGCCCGTCACCTTGAACACTTCCTTGATCGTCGCATAACCGATAAAGGTTTCGCGGATCTCGGCTTTCAGCAGGCCCGAAGCGGCGGCTTTGATGTCATCCACCAGATCATAGATGATCGAGTAATAGCGGATCTCGACCCCCTTCTGATGCGCGCTGTTGCGCGCCGAGGCATTGGCCCGCACGTTGAACCCGATGATCGGCGCTTGGCTGGCTTCGGCCAGACCCACGTCGGTATCGGTGATCGCGCCCACACCGTAGGACAGAACCCGCACCCGCACCTCGTCGTTGCCGACTTTTTCCAGCGCCTGCACGATCGCCTCGGCCGAACCCTGCACGTCGGCTTTCACCAGAACCGGCAGTTCCGACACATCCAGATCGGCCTTAGCCTTCGCCATCAGCTGTTCCAGCGTCGTCGCAGCCCCAATCGCGGCGCGCTTGTCCTTCGCGGTCTTCTCACGATAGGTCGCAATCTCGCGCGCCTGTGCTTCGGTTTCCACCACGTTCAGCACATCGCCCGCTTCCGGCGTGCCCGACAGGCCCAGCACTTCCACCGGCACCGAAGGTCCAGCTTCATCCACGCGCTCGCCTTGATCGTTCAGCAGCGCGCGCACCTTGCCCCACTGCTGGCCCACCACAAAGATATCGCCTTTGCGCAGCGTCCCGTTCTGCACCAGAACCGTTGCCACCGGCCCACGACCCACGTCCAGCTTGGCTTCGATCACAGCCCCCGTCGCCGCCCGTTTCGGGTTTGCCTTCAGCTCCAGAACCTCAGCCTGCAAAGCAATCGCTTCCAGCAGCTCGTCCAAGCCCTTGCCCGTCAGCGCCGAAACCTCAACGTCCTGCACATCGCCCGACATCTGTTCCACCACGACCTCGTGCTGCAACAGATCGGTCCGCACTTTCTGCGGATTGGCCGACGGCTTGTCGATCTTGTTGATGGCCACGATCATCGGCACTTTCGCCGCTTTCGCATGGGCAATCGCCTCAATCGTCTGCGGCATCACAGCGTCATCCGCCGCAACCACCAGCACCACGATATCCGTCACATGTGCCCCGCGCGACCGCATCGAGGTAAAGGCCGCGTGGCCCGGCGTGTCGAGGAAGCTGATCACCGCCCCGCTCTCCGTGGTCACCTGATAGGCCCCGATATGCTGCGTGATGCCCCCGGCCTCGCCCGACACAACGCTCGTCTTGCGGATCGCGTCCAGAAGGCTCGTCTTGCCGTGGTCCACGTGGCCCATGATCGTCACAATCGGCGGCCGCGGTTGCAGGTCTTCGTCCCGATCCTGAACCGAATCGATCACCTGTTCCACGTCCGAGTCCGAAACCCGCACCGCCTTGTGACCGAATTCCTCGATCACCAGTTCGGCGGTATCCGCGTCGATGGCCTGGTTCATCGTGACCATCATACCCATCTTCATCAGCGACTTGACCACATCGGCGGCGCGTTCTGCCATCCGGTTGGCCAATTCGCTGACCACGATAGTTTCCGGCAGCTGCACATCGCGCACCTGCTTTTCGGGCTTGCTGCCCATCCCCATCGCTTTTTGCCGCGCTTTTTCCTGCTTCCGCTTGATCGCGGCCAAGCTGCGCTGACGCCCGCCTTCGCCGGTCATCGCATCCGACAGGGTCAACTTGCCCGAACGACGACCTTCGTCGCCCTTGCCCTTGGCCCCACGGTCACGGTCTGCATCACGCTCCCGTTCCGTCTTGCGCGGCGGAAGCCCCGGCTTCGCCGAGGCCGGCCCCCGCGGGTCTTCGCCCGGCGCGGTCGCCGCACCCGCCGCAGCTGGTGCAGGGCGTGCCCCACCCCGTGCCGCCGGTTTTGCGGCCGCTTCGGCCTTTGCAGCCTCGGCTTCGGCTTTCGCCGCCGCCTGACGGCGTGCCGCCGATGGTGTGTTCAGCACGTCCTGCTTGCGCTGACGCGCCTCTTCTTCGGCCCGCGCAGCCGCCCGTGCCGCTTCGGCGGCTGCATCTTCGGCTTTCTGCCGCAGGGCCGCTTCACGCGCCCGTTCCTCGCGCTCGCGCGCTTCGATTTCGTCGCGCTTGCGCTGACGCTCTTCCTCGCGCGCCCGATCTTCCTCGGCCCGCTTGGCAGCGTCTTCCTGTTCCCGCGCCTTCGCAGCCCGCAGCGCGGCCAGACGCCGATCCATCTCGGCATCCGAAATGCCCGCAGGCCGCTTCGACGGGTCGCCGGTATAACCCGACCCCGTTGCGCCACCCGGCTGCCCCGGCTTGGCCGGAACGACCACCCGCTTGCGTTTGGTTTCGACCACAACCGCATGGGTCCGTCCGTGGCTGAAGCTTTGCTTCACCGAACCCGAACGCGGTGCGCCGCCACCCAAACCCAGGGGTTTCTTGCCGTCAGTATCCGTCATGCGTCTTTCTTATCCCTTCCGGCGGTCCTGCCGCCGACGTGCCCGCGCAAACCAGCGAGTCGCGCCGCTTCCTCTACAACACGATTGGTGAGTCCGCCAGCGCCGAGCGCCGCGTGTATCGCATGTTCCCGGCCAAAGGACAAACCCAATTCCCCGGCCGTCAGGCATCCGATAAAGCGGTTCTCACCCTCGGGCAGGGAAATCTTGGTCTTCCCCCGCTCCGACCCGTCGCTGGCCTGGATCAACACCCGTGCCTGCCCTTTCGCCAGCCAGTCCTTGACCTTTTCATAACCGGTCACCGCACTGCCTGCCTTCCGCGCCAGACTGATCAAATCGACCACCCGCCGCGCTATCTGCGCCTCGACCTGCGCCGACAGATCGGCCCCCGCCTGCACAGGCTGCCGTGCCGCCCGGGCAAACAGGCCCTTCGACACAGCCTTGTCAATCGCCGCCCGGTCCGAGGTCACATAGATCCCCCGACCCGGCAGCTTGCCCATCACATCGGCCACCACCTGACCCTCCGGCCCGATCACGAAACGGATCAGCCCATCCTTCGGCGCCACCTCGCCCGTGACGATGCAGCGCCGTTCCGGCCCTTCGTTCAGATCTTCCCGGCCACCGCGCGTCATGGGCAATTCCAAGGCCTGAAATCAGGCCTCGGCCTCCTCGTCATCTTCGGCTTCCAGCGCCTCTTCCGGTTCGGCTTCGGTCGGATCCACCCAACCCAGCATCACCCGCGCCGTCATCACCAAGGTCTGCGCCTCTTCAAGGCTCATCTCGAACTTCTCCAGCACGCCTTCGTCTTTCACGCGCTGCCCGTTCACCGTGGTCCAGCCACCAGCCAGTTCCCAGTCGGCGCAGGTTGCAAAGTCTTCCAGCGTCTTCACGCCATCCTTCGCCAAGGCTTCCAGCATCTGCGGCGTCAGACCTTCGAAATTCGCCAGGCTGTCGTCCAAACCCAAGGACCGCGCATGTTCCAGCGCCTTTCGGTTCTGTTCGTCGATAAAGTCCCGCGCCCGCGCCTGCAATTCGCCTGCCGTGCCCTCATCGAACCCGTCGATAGACAGCAGTTCGTCCACATCGACATAGGCCACTTCTTCCAGATTGGTAAAGCCTTCGGCCACCAGAAGCTGCGCCATCATCTCGTCCACGTCCAACGTGTCCATGAACAGCTTGGTCCGTTCCGCAAATTCGGCCTGACGACGCTGGCTTTCCTCGGCCTCGGTCAGGATGTCGATGTCCAAAGCCGTCAACTGGCTCGCCAGACGCACGTTCTGCCCGCGGCGGCCAATCGCCAGCGAAAGCTGTTCGTCCGGCACCACCACTTCAATCTTGCCCGCTTCTTCGTCGAAGACCACCTTCGACACTTCCGCCGGTTGCAGCGCGTTCACCAGGAAAGTCGCCGTATCCTGATTCCACGGAATGATGTCGATCTTTTCGCCCTGAAGCTCGCCCACAACCGCCTGAACCCGGCTGCCCCGCATACCCACACAGGCCCCAACCGGATCAATCGAATTGTCATAGCTGATCACGGCAATCTTGGCGCGGCTGCCCGGATCACGGGCCACAGCCTTGATCTCGATGATGCCGTCATAGATTTCCGGCACTTCCATCTTGAACAGCTCTGCCATGAACTGCGGATCGGTCCGCGACAGGAACACCTGCGGCCCCCGCACTTCGCGCCGCACATCCTTGATATAGCAACGGATCCGGTCGTTCGGACGATAGCTTTCACGGCCGATCTTTTCGTTCCGCCGCAGGATGCCTTCGCCCCGGCCAATATCCACGATGATATTGCCGTATTCTTCCCGCTTGACCACGCCGTTGATGATCGTGCCTTTGCGGTCCTTGAACTCGTCATACTGACGATCCCGTTCCGCTTCGCGCACCTTTTGCAGAATCACCTGTTTCGCCGACTGCGCCGCAATCCGCCCCAGATCCACCGGCGGAACCTCGTCGATCACCTCATCGCCGATTTTCGGATCGGCCAGATAGGATTTCGCCTGTTTCACCGTGATCTGCGCATGGTGATTTTCTACCAGCTCATCCTCGACCACCGTGCGCACCCGCGCAAAGGTCGCCCGCCCGGTTTTCCGGTCAATCTTCACCCGGATGTCCAGTTCCGCCCCATAACGCGACTTGGCCGCACGGGCCAAGCTTTCTTCCATCGCCTGGATCACCAGATCGGGATCGATCATCTTTTCCCGCGCCACGGCCTCGGCCGTTTGCAACAGTTCAAGCTGGTTCGCTGAGGTAATCGCC
Organism: Neogemmobacter tilapiae; assembly: GCF_014652215.1. Classification (GTDB taxonomy): domain Bacteria; phylum Pseudomonadota; class Alphaproteobacteria; order Rhodobacterales; family Rhodobacteraceae; genus Neogemmobacter; species Neogemmobacter tilapiae. Next base: position 68,175 of record NZ_BMYJ01000003.1, read on the forward strand.
ATCTTCTAGACTCCCGGCGGTTCAGTGTTTCGTCACGGGGGCTTCGTCTTCGTCGTCGCCCCCTTCGGATTCTTCAATTTCGTCAAACTGGCTTTCGTCGATCACGCCGCTGGCCTTTTTCTGGCGCAGCATTTCCGCGATCAGATCGTCCGTCAGCAAAAGTTTCGCATCCGACAGCCAATCGAATTGCAGACCGATGGTCAGCGTTTCCGCCCCCTCTTCGATCTCGATCAGCACTTCTTCGGCCTCAACCCCTTGCAGGATGCCCTTGAACCGCCGACGCCCATCGATCAGTTCACTGGTTTCAATCCGTGCATCCCAGCCCTTCCACATCTCGAAATCCTTCAGCCGCGTCAGCGGCCGATCAATCCCGGGGCTCGAAACTTCCAGCACGTAATTGTCCTCAATCGGGTCTTCCACGTCCAGAATCGCCGAAACGGCGGTGCTGATCCGTCCGCAATCATCCACCTCGATCCCGCCTTCCGGCTTGTCAGCCATGATTTGCAGAATACGGGTCTTGCCCCCCATCAGGCGCACACGCACCAACTCGAACCCCATCGATTCGATCATCGGGGAAATCAGGTCGGCCAGACGCCGGTCGATGGCGGTTTTGGCGATAAGATCAGTCATGGCATCCAGAAACAAAAAACGGGCCCCAGCGGCCCGTTTGGTTCATCGGTCGTCCCGGGGGTGGAGACCGGAACTGCTGTTGGCAAGGCCTATACGCCCCTCCCCCAGCAAATGCAAGGGGCGAGGCCATAGCCCCGCCCCAGCCGATTACGCGGCCTTGGCCACGGTGTCGCGCGTCTTCCAAAGCGACACCACCACGCCCGCCGTCAGGATCGCAAAGGTGATCCCCAGCGACCACATGGGGGGAAACTTCGCCCAGCCCATCAGATCGGCGATAAAGATCTTCGACCCGATGAACACCAGCAGGATCGACAGCGCGTATTTCAGATAGGCAAACCGCGCCAACACCGCCGACAGGGCGAAATACAGGGCCCGCAAGCCAAGGATCGCAAAGATGTTCGACGTATAGACGATGAACGGGTCCGTCGTGATCGTGAAAACCGCCGGCACCGAATCGACGGCAAAGACCAGATCAGCGGCTTCCACCATCACCAGCGCCAGAAACAGCGGCGTCGCATAATTCACCAGCTTGCCGGTTTTCGGATCGGGCTTTTTCACAAAGAAATCGTTGCCCTCGATCTCATCCGTCACATGGAACCGCCGCTTCAGAAACTTGACCAGCGCGTTGTTGTGCAGGTCAGGTTCCTTGTCATGGCTCGAAAACAGCATTTTCACGCCCGTCAGGATCAGGAAGACGGCAAAGACATACAGCACCCACTGATACTGCGCGACCAGCGTCGCCCCCAGACCGATCATGATGCCGCGCAGCACGATCACGCCCAGAATTCCCCAGAACAGCACCCGGTGCTGATACATGCGGGGCACCGCGAAAAAGCCAAAGATCAGCGCGATGACAAAGATGTTGTCCAAGGCCAGCGTCTTTTCGACCACGAAAGCCGTCAGATACTGCGCCGTTGCAACGCCCCCCATCTGCCACCAGATAAACCCGGAAAAGCCCAAGCCCAGCGCAATATAGAAAGCCGACATTTTCAGGCTTTCGGCCACGCCGATCTCGTGATCGCCCGTGTTGAAAACCCCAAGGTCAAGAACCAGCAGGCCAATGACCAGAAACAGAAAGACACCCCACATCCAAAGCGGGGTTCCCAGAAACAATAGTGTTAGCATGTCCATTATCAGACCCTTTTGCACAGACATGCGCCGAGGTCCGCAGCGGAAGGCTTCCGGGCTGACATCGAGCGCGCTCGATGCGGCCGACATCACAGCATAGCTGTCAGAGGGGCCCGGTCCGCCCCCATCACTTAGGCGTGAAATTCACGGCTTCAAGCCCCCGCCCCCGGATTATCTTTCCAAACCCGCCAATTCAGCGGTGCCGCCACTGAAAGCCAAGCCAGATACGGCAGCAACAAAAGCCCGGCCCAAAGGTCCAGCAGGAAAAACGCCCAGACCATCAAGGCGACGACGATCCACAGCACCACCATGATCCCCATGCCCAGCCCCATCCGCCGCGCCCCAAAGAAGGTTGGCGTCCAAAGCGTGTTCAGCGCGATCTGCGCCGACCACAGCGCCAAGGCCCAGCCCGCCCCCGGCAGCGCCGAAACCCAAGTGGCAGCCAGCGCGGACAGGACATAAATCGTCGTCCAAGCCACCGGGAACATCCATTTTTCCGGCCGCCATTCCGGCTTTTTCAGCCCGTCGTACCAATCGCCCGGCTTGAACATGACTCCCGTCGATCCGGCAGCCGCACTGGCCAAGGCGAAAATCCCGAATGTTGCCCAATCCATCACGCCACCCCCTGCCGCCAATGATCCATCACCCGCACCAGTTCCGCCGTGATCGCCGGCTCCGACAGCGCATGGCCCGAAAGCCCCACCATCCGCAGATCACATTTTCCCCAGCCCTGCGCCAGTTTCCACGCCGAAATCGGCGGGCAGACCATATCAAACCGCCCCTGCACGATCACCGCCGGAATATCCGCCAACCGGGCCTTTTCCTCCAGAATCCAGCCATCCCGCGCCAGAAAACACGCATTCTGGAAATAGTGGTTCTCCAGTCGCGCAAAGGCCCGCGCATATTCTGCCGGGCTTTCTCCCATCACCCCATCGGATTGGATCGAGGCCAACGCATTTTCCCAAGACGCCCAAAGCCGCGCGTAACGGGTTTCTTCCCCAGCATTGCCGCTGAACAGCCGCCGGTGATAGGCCCCAATCAGATCGCCCCGTTCCTCCTCGGGGATCGCCAGCACGAAACGCTGCCAAAGGTCGGGATAAAACAGCCCCGCCCCCCCACCATAGAACCAATCAAGCTCCGCCCGCGTGCCCAGAAAAACCCCCCGCAGCGCCATCGCCACCACCCGTTCCGGATGCGTCAGCGCATAGCTCAGCGCCAAGGTCGCGCCCCAACTCCCGCCGAACAGGATGAAACGATCAATCTCCAGCAGATTGCGGATCACCTCGATGTCGCGGATCAGATCCGGCGTGGTGTTCGCCTCCACGCTCGCATGCGGCCGTGACCGCCCACAGCCCCGCTGATCGAACAGCACCACCCGATAAACCGCCGGGTCAAAGAACCGCCGCATCGTCGGGCTGCACCCGCCCCCCGGCCCGCCATGCAGCACCAGAACCGGTATCCCATCCCTGCGGCCACATTGTTCGACATAGACCTTGTGCCCGTCGCCCATGTTCACATGGCCCTGATCGAAAGGCTCGATCGGGGGATAAAGCGCCTCTTGCGCGTTTTTGGGGCCTGATCTTTGATCCATTCCCCCTATATAACGCCAATCAGCGGCTCTGCCATGCTGCTTTATGACAGAAGGTGATCCATGCAGACGACCATTGACCCAGCCGAAGTGGCAAAGTTTGAGGCGATGGCCGCCGAATGGTGGGATCCGAACGGCAAGTTCAAACCCCTGCATATGCTGAACCCCTGCCGCCTTGACTATATCAACGCCCAGATCGCCGCCCAATTTGACCGCGACCTGAAAGCGCCCCTGCCGTTCAAGGGCCTCCGCCTGCTCGACATCGGCTGCGGTGGCGGGCTGCTGTCGGAACCCATGGCCCGCCTAGGGGCCACCGTGGTTGGCGCCGACGCCGCCCCCCGCAACATTCCCGTGGCCCAAGTCCATGCCGAACAGATGGGCCTTTCCATCGACTACCGCCACAGCACCGCCGAAGACCTCGCCGCCGCAGGCGAGCGTTTCGATGTCGTCCTGAATATGGAGGTGGTCGAACATGTCTCGGACCCGCTCGCTTATCTGACGGCCTGCCATGATCTGCTAAAACCCGGCGGCATCATGCTCTGCTCCACCCTCAACCGCACGCCGCAAAGCTTTGCCATGGCGATCATCGGGGCCGAGTGGATCATGCGCTGGCTGCCCAAGGGCACCCATGAATGGAAGAAATTCATCACCCCCGATGAACTTTACGACCTCATCCGCAAGGCAGGCCTCACCCCCGTTGACCGCAAGGGCATGGTCTTCAACCCCCTCCGCTGGGACTGGTCCTTGTCAGACCGCGATCTGACTTGCAATTATGTGACGGCCAGCGTTCGGACTGGTTGATTTGAAACAGGTGCAGAATTGGCAAAATTTGTTTTTGGCACAGGCGTGGGTTCTGGCGGCAACCCCACCGGGGCTTCCATCTCTTTTGCGGTCATACCGCTCGTGCTGCTTCCCAAGGTCGAGGCAACGGCCGACAGCCTGCGCTACTTTGGCTCCAGTCAGGCTTCTTTCCGTTACAGTGGCGAGGGACTGAAATTTTCAGGTGCCCCCGGCGGGCCACTGGATGTGACCGGCGGCACGATCACCGGCCTGGTCGGCAAGATTGCCGGTGAAACAAAGGTGACCGTGACAGGCTGGGCCATTGACGCCCAGGCCTTCTATGACTTTTCCACCGCGCCGACCGAGCAGGCCTTGGCCAACCTGTTTTTCAACGGCAACGACACGATGATCGGCACAGCACTCGGCGACAGCCTGGAAGGTTTCGGCGGAAACGACGTCATCCAAGGCTTTGCCGGCCAGGATGAGCTTCAGGGCGGCAATGGCCGTGACCGGCTGGTTCTGGGCCGCGGCAATGACGCCGGAATTGGCAACGCCGGGAATGACACCATCCTTGGCGGTATTGGCAACGACACGCTTTATGCCTCGGCGGGCCAGGACTTGCTGACCGGCGGCGCAGGCGCGGATGATTTCCGTTTCGAAGAGACCCCCGCCACCACCGCAGGCAACCGGATCACCGATTTTCAGGCAGGGCTTGACGACATCGTTCTGAAAAGTTCCGAATTCGGCGGCCTCGCAGCGGGCGTTGTGGACAAAAACCATCTTCGGATCGGAAACGCCGCTTTGGATGCCAACGACTTTTTAATCTACAACAAGGCCACTGGTGCCTTGTTCTATGATGCTGATGGCAATGGCGTAGGGGAAAAGGTGCAGTTCGCCGCCGTCACGGCGGGGACCAATCTTACCAACGCTGATTTCCTGATCATCGCCTGATCGCGCCGCAATGGGTCGCGCGGTCACCATTCGGTCGTCCAGCGCCGCCTTGACGCAGGGGCCAGTTCAGCCCCTGCCTTGGCGCGCAAGTGTCCATTCCACAGCGAACGAAGGGCTTGCATCATGGCCCCTGGTTGATCATGCAGGCAAATGTGAACACCGCATCTGATCCCCTTTCCGCTGCCTTGGCAGACCTTGGTTGGTCGGCCTTCTTTACCGATCAGCTGACGGCGGAAGACGACGCCCTAGTCCCCATGCGCATCGCCACCGTCCACCGCGCCCGCCTCACCGCCGAATCCGGCCGTGGCCCTGTGCGCCTGATCCTTCCCATCGCCACCAACACCGCTGACTATGCCGTCGGCGATTGGGCCTTGGTTGAACCCGACACCAACACCCTCATCCGCCGCCTTAACCGCCAGTCCCTGCTGGAACGCCACACCGAAGGCGCGCGGGTTCCGCAGCTGATCGCCGCCAATGTCGATACCCTGTTCATCGCCACCTCCTGCAACGACGATCTGAACCCGGCCCGGCTGGAACGCTATCTGGCGCTGGCCGCCGAGGCGGGCACCAAACCCGTCATCGTTCTGACCAAAGCCGATCAGGTGCCCGATATCGCCCCCTACCGCGATCAGGTCACGGGCCTGCAACGCGACCTGCCCGTCGTCGCCGTCAACACCAAATCCCCCGAAACACTGGCCATCCTGGCCCCTTGGTGCGCCTCGGGCCAGACCATTGCCATCGTCGGCTCTTCTGGTGTCGGCAAATCCTCATTGCTCAACACCCTCGCCGCCAAGACGGGCGAGGATGCCCAACTGACCGGCGAAATCCGCGAATCTGATGCCAAGGGGCGGCACACCACCACCTCTCGCTCGCTTCACGCCATCGCCACCGGCGGCTGGGTCATCGACACTCCCGGCATCCGCACCCTGCATGTCAGCGACATTGCCGCTGGTCTGGGCGAGGTTTTCGCCGAAATCACCGAACTGGCCCCAAACTGCCGCTTTCGCAATTGCACCCATGCCCATGAACCGGGCTGTGCCGTTCAGGCGGCGGTCAAGGCTGGTGAACTCGATTCCGCGCGGCTGGCCCGCTGGCGTAAGCTGACGGATGAAAACACCGCCAACACGCCCGTCCAGACCGGCCCGCGCGGCAACAAGATCACCAAGGTTGGCGGCAAGAAACGCTAAGGGCGGCCCGAAAGCCGCCCTCCATCATCATTCCGCCGAAGATTTGGCCCAAAGATTGATGTCTTCCTCGGATGAAATCCGGTCAATCATCGCCAGCTCTTCCGCCGTGAATTCCAAGTTCTTCACGGCCCCCGCGCAATCCACCACCTGCTCGGGCTTGCTGGCCCCGATCAGCGCCGTGGTGATCCCGCCTTCGCGCAGAACCCAGGCCAAGGCCATCTGCGCCAAGGTCTGACCCCGTTCCTGCGCCATCGCATCCAGCGCCTTGACCGAGGCAATCGCCCGCTCGTTGATCGTCCCCGGATCCAGCGATTTGCCCTGCGCCGCCCGGCTGTCCGCCGGAATCCCACCCAGATACTTCCGCGTCAAAATGCCCTGCGCCAAAGGCGTAAAGGCTATCGACCCGATCCCCAACTCCTTCAGCGTATCCTTCAGCCCATCCGTTTCGACCCAGCGATTCAGGATGTTATAGCTCGGCTGATGGATCACGCAGGGCGTCCCCAGATCCTTCAGGATCGCCGCCGCCTCACGCGTGCGCTGGCTGTTATAGCTGGAAATGCCGACATACAGCGCCTTACCCGACCGCACGATCTGATCCAACGCGCCCATGGTTTCCTCCAGCGGCGTGTCGGGGTCAAAGCGGTGGGAATAGAAGATGTCGACATAGTCCAGCCCCATCCGTTTCAGCGACTGGTCGCAAGAGGCGACCACATATTTCCGGCTGCCCCATTCGCCATAAGGCCCGTCCCACATCCGGTATCCGGCCTTGGATGAAATGATCAGCTGATCCCGATAGCCCGCAAAATCCGTCCGCAAGATTTCCCCGAACGCCTCTTCGGCGCTGCCGGGCGGCGGGCCATAGTTGTTCGCCAGATCGAAATGCGTGATCCCGTGGTCCAGCGCCGTCCGGCAAATCGCCCGCTTGGTGTCGTGCGGTGTGTCGTGCCCAAAGTTGTGCCAAAGGCCCAGCGAAATGGCGGGCAGCATCAGGCCCGAGTTGCCGCAGCGGCGATAGACCATCCGCTCATGGCGGTCGGCGGCGGGGGTATAGGTCATGGAAGCCTCCCAGCAAAGATTACCGTTAATCTTTGCGGGCAAATGCGCCGGGGTTCAAGCCCCCGACAACCCATTCAGCAAGGCCGCAATGTCCGCGTCACTTTTCCCGGCCCCCAAAGCCATCGCATGCAGGCTTTGGCCCGGATCGGACACATCATAGCCTGCATCCCCCAGCAAAGCCTGCAAATCCTCCGCGCTCAGCCCGAACAACGGTGCGACCTTGTCCACCGGATTGGCCATCACCGCCCCCGCAAAGGCAAACTGCGGCGGCCCACCCGCACGCCCCTCTTCGCCCGCCAGAAAGAACGGCACCATCATCGCCACCGAAACCGCCGTCGCCACAATCATCGCCGGCTTGCGCAGATAGGCCATCATCGGCCGCCAGTTCTTCCACAGATGCAGCGCAAAGGGCAAAATCAGCACCAGACTTAGAATCTCGTGCATTTCCCGAAAGGCCGCCGGGCCGATATGCACGAAAAGCGCGATCCCCGTGATCAAAGAAATCATGAACAGCCAAGTGATGAATGGCGTGGCATAGCGGTGGACAATCTGGCTCATCGGTCTTCCTTGCATTCGGCGGCTGGCCCGCCAAAAGCAAAACGCGCGCGACGGGGCGTTCCGTCGCGCGCGTTGCAGGATTTTCGCCTAGATCAGACGAACCGGTTCCACAGGTTTTCCAGCCGCTCTTGACGGCCCGATTTCGGCTGCGGTTCCAGACCTTCGGCGGTCACCCGCGCCGCAGCAGCCTCCAGCCCGCCTTTCAGCATGGCTTGCGCGGCAGGGGTTTTCCAACCCGCATAGCGTTCGTCCCGCGCCTTTTCCAGCGAACCGTCTTCCAGCAGCGCTGCAGCCGCTTTCAGTGCCCGCGCACAGGTGTCCATCCCGCCGACATGCGCCAGAATCAGATCCTCGGCATCCAGCGACTGACGGCGCACCTTGGCGTCAAAGTTCGTCCCGCCCGTGGTGTACCCCCCCGCCCGCAGGATTTCATAGAAAGCCACCGCCTTTTCGGCATGGTTGTTCGGGAATTGGTCAGTGTCCCAGCCGGACTGATAGTCGTTCCGGTTCATGTCGATCGACCCGAAAATCCCAAGGGCCGAGGCCAGCGCGATTTCATGCTCAAACGAATGGCCCGCCAGAATCGCATGGCCCTGTTCGATGTTGACCTGAACTTCTTTCTCCAGCCCGAATTCTTTCAGGAACCCGTAAACCGTCGCCACGTCATAGTCATACTGGTGCTTTGACGGCTCTTGCGGCTTCGGCTCAATCAGGATCGCGCCTTTGAAACCGATCTTGTGCTTGTATTCCACCACCTGTTGCAGGAACCGCCCCGCATGGGCGCGTTCGGCTTTCAGGTCGGTGTTCAGCAGGGTTTCATAGCCTTCACGACCGCCCCACAGCACATAGTTCTGCCCGCCCAGACGTTTCGTCACGTCCATGTTCGCCTTCACATTGGCGGCGGCATAGGCGTAAACATCCGGGTCCGGGTTCGTGGCCGCCCCCGACATCCAGCGCCGATGGCTGAACATATTGGCCGTGCCCCACAGCAATTGCGTCTTGTGCTTGGCCTGTTTGGCTTCCAGATAATCCGCAATGTCGTTCAGGTTTTTCAGGCTTTCCGCGAAAGTCGCCCCTTCAGGGCGGGCATCGGCGTCGTGGAAGCAATAGAAAGGCACCCCCAGAATATCGAACATCTCGAACGCGACATCCGCTTTCAGCCGCGCCAGATCCATGCTGTCGCCAAACCACGGGCGCTCAAAGGTCTGCCCGCCGAACGGATCGCCCCCCGGCCAGGCAAACGAATGCCAATAGGCCACGGCAAAGCGCATCTGGTCTTCCATCCGCTTGCCCATGACGATCTCGTCGGGGTTATAGTGGCGAAAGGCGAATTCGTTGCTGCTGTCCGGGCCTTCATATTTGATCGCCGGGATGCCTTTGAAAAAGTCGGTCATGGTGTCGTTCCTTAGAAGTTTGCGCCAGTGATGGCGGTTTGGGCGGCGCGATAGCGGGCATGGCCGGCATCGAACGCGTCTTTCAGGGCCGCATCCGGTTCAACCGAACGCGCGATGGGCGGCAGGCTGGCGATTTCGGCGCCTGCCCCCGTGGCGGCCATAAGGGCCAGACGGGCGGCACCAAAGGCCCCGCCAAAATCACCCGCCACCGGCAGATGCACCGGGCAATCCAGCGCCGTGGCAATGGCCCGCAGCCAGTATTCCGACCGCGAACCGCCGCCGACGGCCAGCAGGTTTTCCAGCTTGGTTCCCGTTGCGGCCAAAGCATCGCGGCAGTCGCGGATGGCAAAGGTCACACCCTCCAGCACCGCCCGCGTCGCTGCGGCCCGGTCGGTCGCATGTTCCAACCCGACAAAGGCCCCCCGCACGGCGGCATTGTTCAGCGGAGTCCGCTCGCCCCCCAGATAGGGCAGGAAGGCCGTCTTGCCCGGCGCTTGCAGCGCCCCAAGGTTCCCCGTCAGGCTGGCCGCATCCTGCCCCACCAGCCCCGCAAACCAGTTCAGCGCATCCGTCGCCGCCAGAATCACGCCCATCTGGTGCCAGGTGTTGGGCAAAGCATGGCAGAACGTATGCACCGCCGTCGCCGGATCCGGCTGATAGCCGTCATTCGCCGCAAACAGCACGCCCGAGGTTCCCAGCGAAACAAACGCCTCCCCCGCCCGCACCACGCCGACCCCGACGCCGGACGCCGCATTGTCGCCGCCCCCGCCTGCAACGATTACGCTGTTGGACAAGCCCCAACGCGAACACAGCTCGGTCCGCAGTGTCCCCGACACTTCAGACCCTTCCACCAAACGCGGCATCTGATCGCGGTTCAGCCCCGTCGCGGCCAGCAGATCCTCCGACCAATCCCGCTTGCCCGTGTCCAGCCAGCTTGTCCCCGCCGCATCCGACATTTCCGCGACATGGTCCCCTACCAGCCAAAGCCGCAGGTAATCTTTCGGCAGCAGAACCTTCGCCACCTTGTCCCAAATGGCCCGCTCATGCCGCTGCACCCAGACCAGTTTCGGCGCCGTAAACCCCGGAAACACGATATTACCGCTAACACGCCGGAACTGCGGATCCCCATCCAATTCCGCCGCCTCTTCATGGCTGCGCGTGTCGTTCCACAGGATGCAGGGCCGCAGCACCTCATCCGCTTTATCCAGCAAGGTCGCCCCGTGCATATGCCCCGAAAGGCCAATCCCCTTGACCCCCGAAAGCCCATGCGCCGACAGCGCATCCATCACCTTTTCCGCCGCCGCGATCCAATCCGCCGGCGTCTGCTCGCTCCACCCCTCATGCGGCCGCGCCACGTTCAGCGGCGCGCTCGCTTCGGCGATCACCTTCTGATCTTCCGAAATCAGAATGCCCTTCAGACCGGACGTGCCCAGATCAAGCCCGATATACATGCTCACACCGCCTGCGCAGGCTTTTTGCCCGCAATGATCATGCCCAGAATGTCGTCATCCGTGACTTCATTCACATTCACCGTCCCCACACGCTGGCCGTTCTTCATCACCACCGCCCGGTCGCACAGCTTCATCACATTGTGGATGTCATGCTCGATCAGGAAAATCCCCAGACCCTGCGCCTTCAGTTCCTGGATCAGCTCTGACACCATCTGCGTCTCATGCGGCCCCAGGGCCGCTGTCGGCTCGTCCATGATCAGGATTTTCGCGTTGAAATAGACGGCACGCGCAATCGCCACCGATTGCCGCTGCCCCCCCGAAAGCGCGCTCACCGGCACGTTGAACTTGCGGAAGTTCGGGTTCAGCCGCCCCATGATCTTGCGGGTTTCCGCCTCCATCTTCGTCTCATCGACGAAACCAAAGCTGTTCACCAGCTCCCGACCCAGAAACAGGTTCGAAGCCGCATCCAGATTGTCCGCCAAAGCCAGCGTCTGATAGATCGTCTCGATGTTCTGCGCCCGCGCATCCCGCGGATCCTTGATCTCGACCTTTTCACCATTGATGAAAATGTCGCCCGCATCCGCCTGATAGGCCCCCGACAGGCATTTGATCAGCGTCGATTTCCCCGCCCCGTTGTGGCCCAAAAGGCCCACAACTTCGCCCGGATACAGATCGACCGTCACATGGTCGACCGCCTTGATGCCCCCAAAGGCAATCGAAATGTCGCGCATTTCGACAAGGGGCGTGCCGCGATTTGTGGTGTTCATGACTCGTCCCCTTATTTCAGGCGTTTGCGGTAAAGAATGTCCAGATAGACGGCCAGAACCAGCGCCGCCCCGATCACGATCTTGCGGTAAGAACCGTCGCCAAAACCGATCAGCACCATCCCCGTTTGCAGCGATACCAGCACCAAGGCCCCGATAATCGCCCCATAGATCGTGCCCACGCCCCCGGCCAACGACGTGCCGCCGACAACCGCCGCCGCGATCACATACAATTCGTCCAGATCCCCCAGCGCGTTGGTCGCACTGTTCAGACGCGCCGAACCGATGACCCCCGCCAGACCAGCCAAGGCCCCCATCAGCGTAAAGATCTTCACCGTCATCGCCCGGGTGTTGATCCCCGACAGCGCCGCCGCTTCCGGGTTGCCCCCGATAGCAAACACATAGCGACCAAAACGGGTGCGCGTCATCAGCACCGTCATCAGGATCGCCACGACCACAAGGATGATCACCGGATAGGCGTAGCCATGCGAGATAAAGGCGTCCTCCGGCACTTCCTGCCCCAGACCCTCATAATACTGTTTCAGAATGCCCTTCGGCCACGGATAGGCATTCACCACCCAGGTCGCCACGGCAATCAGCCCCACGCCCAGACCGGCCATGAAATATTCCGCCCACATCGGACGCAGCGGAAAGCCGTGCTTGCGCCGATTGCCACGCCCCCGCACGATCATCCAGATCACACCCGCGCTCGCAATCGCCGCCAAAATCCACGATCCCGTCGCCCCAATCGCCCCGAACGGCCCGCCCCCGATCAGCGCAAAGGTCTCATCCACCGGCGAAATCGTCCGGCCATCGGCCGCCAGAAAGGCCACACCGCGCCAGATCAGCAAACCGCCCAAGGTCACGATAAAGGCCGGGATCGACAAATAGGCGATCATGCTGCCTTGAAGCGCGCCGATCAAAGCCCCCAACACAATCCCGAAGATTACCGTGATGATCCAGATCGCCGGATGCCCCAGCCCCAGATATTGCGGCAGCCATTCCACCTGCAACAGACCCATATACATGCCCGTCACGCCGACAATCGAACCGACCGACAGGTCGATGTTGCGGGTGATGATCACCAGAACCATCCCCGTCGCCATGATGCCGATCGAGGCCGTCTGCACCGAAAGGTTCCACAGGTTCCGCGGCGTCAGGAAAGTGCCGCCGCCCAGAAACAGCTCGGCATAAACGTGAAAACCGATCCAGATCAGCAGCAGCGCGCCGACCATGCCGATCAGGCGGGGGTCAATTTCGGTGGCCCGCAGAAAACGGCCAATCGGGCCTTCCTCTTTTCCGGCGGCCTGAGGATTTTGGTTGATGTCGGTCATGTCCCGTCCATGTGACTAAAGGGTGACCGCGCGGCCTTGTTCCGGCCCATATGGCATGCGGTCAAAAGAGGACGTCTTGGCCTGGCGTCTCGCCCCGGCCCGTCAGGAAAATGGGGTGCCGCCCCAAGGACGGCACCCCGCGATCAAGCGATCACTCGCAGCCGACAACGCCAGCCATCGCACCTTCGCAAGCCTGCTCTTTCGAGATATGGCCCGCGTCGATCGCGACGTTCAGGTTGTCTTTGGTCAGCGGCGTCGGAGCCAGCAGGATCGCGTTCATTTCAACGCCTTTTTCCCCACCCGAGAACTTGGTCGCACCAGCGATCCCGTCCAGCGCCGTGCCATCTGCCAGGGCCGAGGCGATTTCGCCAGCGGCCTTGCCCAGTTGACGCGCGTCTTTCCAGACCGAAACGGTCTGGGTGCCACGGGCCACGCGGTTGATCGCAGCCAAGTCACCGTCTTGACCACCCAGAGGAACGTTCAGGCCCTGTGCGGCCAGCGCGGCCGCAGCACCACCGGCCATCCCGTCGTTCTGCGACAGAACGGCGTCCACGGCGTTGTTGTTGGCGGTCAGGATCTGCTCCATGTTCTTCTGGGCATTCTCTGGCTTCCAGCCGTCCGAGTTGGCTTCGCCGACGATCACAATGTCGCCCGCAGCCACGGCAGCGCCGATGACTTCTTCCATGCCTTGACGCAGGAAGCCGACGTTCGGATCACCGGGGTCACCCTTGATGATCGCATAGTTGCCTTTGGGGGCAGCGGCGAACACGTTTTCCGCGATGATGCGGCCCACGCCCACGTTGTCGAAGGTCAGATAGAAAGTCCGGTCGTCTTCGATCAGACGGTCATAGCCCACAACCGGAATGCCTTCGGCAGCGGCTTTCTCGATGGCCGGCCCGATAGCGTCCTTGTCCCAGGCGTTGATCACCAGCGCATCCACCCCTTGCGCGATCAGTGCGTCAACGTCCGACAGTTGCTTTTCAGCTGACGATTGCGCGTCAGCCGACACGTATTCGTTGCCAGCCGCTTCAATCGCCGCTTTCATCGCCGCTTCGTCGATCTTCCAGCGCTCTTCCTGGAACTGCGCCCACGACACGCCGATTTTCTTGCCTTCGGCCAAAGCAGCCGAATTGATACCAGCCGCGGCGATGACCGCAGCGATAAATACCTTGCGCATATTATCCTCCCTTGGATGCGACCCATGCATGGCCGGTCCGGCAGATTCGCCGATACGGGCGGGAAATTGGCCTGATTATTTTCAGTTGTCAAAATAAAAAATGTCGCTCAATCTTCACATGACCGCTTTTTCAGCAGGCACCTGCTGCATCGCGGCGAAAAACAGGCCTTGCGTAAACGTTATAGGCGATCTTTTGTTCAGGGGACTAAAGAAATGTCATCGGTGCGGCGGACGCAAAGGCCCGAGGGAAGGCTAGGCTGCGGCCCACTGATTCCGCCCCTGTCCGAATCACTCCGCCCACTGCGGCAACAGGTCTTCGAACGCATCCGCGCCGCTGGCCAGATCGCCCGCAGCCAGATCGCCAAGGAGCTTTCCGTCAGCCCCGCCAGCGTGACCACGCTGACGCAGGAACTGATCGAGGCTGGGCTGATCGAAGAAATCAGCGCCCCCCGCGAAAATGAGGCCGGACGTGGCCGCCCCGCCGTGGCCCTGGGCGTCCGGGCCGAGGCGCATCGCGTGGTGGGCCTCAAACTCTCCGACGGCAGTCTTTCGGCGGTGATCACCGATTTCGCCGGCAACCATCTGGCCGATCATGTGCTGGACCGTATGCCCGAACCCCTGACCCCGGCCGAGGCGGTCAGCCTGATCGACATGCTGGTCGACACCGTCACCGCCAAAATTGGCATGACCCGCCGCGACCTCTCTGCCGTTGGCATCGCCATGCCCGGCTTCATCGAAAGCAGCAGCGGCACCGTCCTTTGGTCCTCCGTCCTCGCCGAAATCCACGTCCCCCTCGCCGATCTCGCGGGCAGCCGTCTGGGCGTGCCCGTCTTCATCGACAACGACGCCAATCTTTGCGCCTTGGCCGAGCTGTGGTTCGGCGCGGGTCGCGGTCGCTCGGATTTCGCGGTTGTCACCATCGAACAGGGGCTTGGCATGGGCCTTGTCCTCAACCACCGCCTTTATCGCGGCGCGCGCGGGCTGGGGATGGAGCTGGGCCATATCAAGGTCCAGCTTGACGGTGCCCTCTGCCGCTGCGGCCAGCGCGGCTGTCTTGAGGCTTATACCGCCGACTACGCCCTTGCGCGCGAGGCGACCGTGGCCCTGAACCTCACCAACCGCGACGGCCGCCCGATGAAGGTGCTGCTGGAAAGCCTCTATGACCACGCCAAGGCCGGCAATGGGGCCGCCCGTTCCATCTTCCGTCGCGCCGGGCGCTATCTGGCCGTTGGCCTGTCGAACATCGTCAACCTCTTCGACCCCGAACTCATCATCCTCTCCGGCGAACGCATGCGCTTTGATTATCTCTACGCCTCCGAAACCCTGGCCGAGATGGAAAACCTCGCCATCCGCACCGGCAAACCCCTGCCCCCCATCGAAATCAGCACCTGGGGCCATCTCCTCTGGGCCCAAGGGGCCGCCGCCCTCGCCCTTTCGGCCATCAGCGAAAACCTGCTCCTGTCGACGCGCGAGAGTTTTGCCGCCCAATAGCCGGGAACCTTCGCATTGCGGATTGCGTTCACAGGCGGGGCTGCCATAGTCGGCCCATCACCTGTTGTTCTCGGGGGGGAACTTGGCCCGTTATCTGGTAACCCTTTCCGCCACGGCCCTGACCGCGGCCCTGTTGTCCGCTGCCCTGCCAACGCAAGCGCAGGATCTGGTCGATTTCCGCGTGTCCAGCACGGATGAGGATCTGACCGAAACCCTGAAAGACTCCTCCGCCCTGCTAGAGGCCGCCCGCGAAAAGACGCAAGAACCCGGCGACCTGTTTGCCGCCGCCTTGTCCGAATATGGCCGCATGGTCGGCGCGCTTTATGCCCAAGGCCATTACTCCCCCGTCGTCCATGTTCTGGTCGATGGGCGTGAGGCCGCTTCGATCCCCGCCCTCGACGCCCCCGCCCAAATCCGTCAGGTGATCGTCACCGTCGATCCCGGCCCCACCTTCCTGTTTTCCCGCGCCGCCATCGGCCCCCTCGCCACCGGCACCGAACTGCCCGAGGGTTTTGCCACCGGCCAAGTGGCGCAAAGCGACCTTGTCGTCGAAAGCGTGACCGCCGCGACAAAGGCTTGGCGCGATCTGGGCCATGCCAAGGCCGGTGTCGCCGCGCAAAAGATCGTCGCCAACCACCCCGCCCAGACTCTTGCTGCCGACATCGCGATGGACCCCGGCCCCCGCCTGCGCTTTGGCCCCCTTTCGGTCGAAGGCATCCAGCGTATGAAAGAACGCCGTGTGCGCAAAATCGCGGGCCTGCCCGAAGGTGAGGTTTTCAGCCCCGAGGAACTCGACCGCGCCGCCGACCGCCTGCGCCGCACCGGCGTTTTCTCCTCCGTCAGCATGATCGAAAGCGAAACCATCCAATCGCCCGACCTCTTGCCCATCACCGCCATGCTTGTTGAACAAAAGCCGCGCCATTATTCGCTGGGGGCCGAGCTTTCCAGTCTCGAAGGTGCCAAACTCACCGGCGAATGGACCCATCGCAACCTGCTGGGCGGGGCCGAACGCCTGACGTTCTCCGGCGAAATCCTGAACATTGGCGCGGCCACCGGCGGCACCGACTATGGGCTAGAGGTGACGCTTGACCGCCCCGCCACCTTTACCCCCGACACCACCTTGGGCCTGAAATTCGGCATCGGGCGGCTGAATGAAGAAGATTTCACCGCTGATCTCGCCGTCGCCGGGGTTTCCCTCAGCCATTATTTCAGCCCCAAACTCAGCGGTTCGCTTGGGATTGAATACGAATATGGCAAATTTGACATATCAGGAACCGAAATCACCCTCAAACATCTGGCGCTGCCCATAGGCCTGACATGGGACAGCCGCGATGAACCCTTGGATGCCACCAAGGGCTTTTACGTCGATGGTGAAATCAAACCCTTCAAGGGCTTTGGCGTCACCGCCTCGGGCCTGCGCGCCGTTGTCGATGCCCGCGCCTATCGCGGCTTTGGCGAAGATGCGCGCTTTGTCGTGGCGGGCCGTGTTCAGGCGGGCGCAATCTTTGGGGCCGATCCGCTGACCACCCCGCAGGATGACCTCTTCTATACCGGCGGCGGCGGTTCGGTGCGCGGTCAGCCCTATCAATCTTTGGGGGCCACCGATGCCAGTGGCGCGGCCTTGGGCATGGGCGGCACCGAATTCATGGCCGGGTCGCTGGAATTGCGCGCCAAGATCACCCAGAAAATCGGCCTCGTCGGCTTTGTCGATGCAGGCCAGGTCAGCATGGACGGCGGCGGCAGCGACTGGCACGCAGGCGCAGGCCTTGGTGCACGCTATGACACCGGCTTTGGCCCCATCCGTCTGGATGTCGCCACCCCCGTGGGGGGCGACACTGGCGACGGCGTGCAATTCTACATCGGTATCGGGCAGGCCTTTTGATGAAGCGTATCCTTTTCCCCCTTCTCTTCCTCGCCCTGCCCGCCCAAGCGCAGGAAAGCGACCGCGATTTTCTGACCGGCCTTCTGGAAGACAATCTTTCCGGCGCGGGCCGTCAGGTCATCGTCACCGGCTTTCAGGGGGCTTTGTCCTCGCAGGCGACCATCGAAAGGCTGACCATCGCCGATGATCAGGGCATCTGGCTGACGCTAAACGGCGTCGTGTTGGATTGGAACCGTTCCGCCCTTCTGGGCGGTCGCGTTTCGGTCAACCAACTGACCGCCGATGAAATCATCCTCGACCGCCTGCCCAAAACCGAAACCACCGCCAGCCCCGAGGCGGGCGGTTTTGCCATTCCCGAACTGCCTGTGTCGGTCGAGCTGGGCCAACTGGGCACCCAACGCCTGCTTTTGGGCGAATCGGTTCTGGGTGAACCGATCGAGGCGTCGATCACCGCGCGGGCCGCCATCGACGGCGGGCAAGGGGCGGCCCAACTGACGCTGGAACGCACCGACGATGGCCCTGCGGCCAAGATCGAATTTGGCGGTTCCTTCGACAACGCCTCCCAGCAACTCGTCCTGCGCCTTTCCGCGTCCGAGGCGGCGGGCGGGATCGCCACCCGGCTTTTGAACCTGCCCGGCAACCCGGCGGTGGATCTGTCGATTTCAGGCGATGGCCCCATCTCGGACTTTACCGCCGATGTGCGGCTGGCCAGTGCAGGGCAAGACCGCCTGACAGGTCAGATCGAACTGATCGAACGGCCCGACGGTCAGGCTTTCCGCGCCAATCTGGCGGGCGATCTTGCGCCCTTGTTCCTGCCCGAATACGCCGATTTCTTTGGCAATGACCTGCGCCTGACTGCCGATGGCCTGCGCCGCAGCAGCGGCGCGCTGTCGCTGAATGATTTCGATCTTTCGGCCCGCTCGATCCAACTGTCCGGCCAATTGCAATTGCGCGCCGATGGCCTGCCCGACAGCTTTAATCTGACCGCCGACATTGCTGACCCTGCGGGGCAGGCCGTAACCCTGCCCATCGCGGGCGAAACGCCGGTGCAGATCACAAAGGCCCATCTGCAACTGGGCTACGATTCCCGATCCGACACCGGCTGGCGGCTGGATGGTGCCCTTCAGGGCCTTTCAACCAGCGGCTTCCGCGCGCAGGATCTGGCGCTTTCCGGCGCAGGCCGCATTGGCCGCAGCACCGCGGGGGCTGTCGTCGGCGGCAGCCTGCGTTTTAACGGGCAAGGTCTGGCCACCGACGACCCCACCCTGCAACCGGTTCTGGCGCAGGGCCTGTCCGGCCAAGCCCTGTTCCATTGGCAAGAAGGCCAGCCCCTCGCCCTGTCGAACCTGACCCTGCAAGGCCCCGATTTCGGCCTGCAAGGCAACCTCCGCCTCTCCGATCCGGCCCAAGGCCTCCGCCTCTCCGGCAAGGCCACCATCAACGCCGATGACCTGACCCGCTTTGCCCTCCTTGCCGGGCGTCCCCTCACCGGCGCGGTGCAGGGGCAGGTTTCGGGGCAAGGCCTTTTGCTGGCAGGCGCGGGCGATGTGACGGGTCAGATTGACACAACCAATGTCACCATCGGCCAGCCCCATGCCGACCGGCTTTTGCAAGGGCAGGCGCAACTGGCCTTTGCCGTCACCCGCGATGCCACGGGCATCACCCTCAAACAGCTGGATGTCACCGCCCGCCAACTCACCGCCCGCGCCCAAGGCCAGCTTTCCAGCACCGCCACCGATCTCACCGCCCAGATCGCCCTCACCGACCTTGCCGCCCTTGATCCCGCCTATGGCGGTGCCCTTTCCGCCGATCTCGCGCTCAAGGGCCCCCTCGACAACCTCACCGCCACCCTCAAAGGCAACGGCACCAGCCTCCGCCTTGGCATCGCCGAGGCTGACCGCCTTCTGGCAGGCACCTCCACCCTCGACATCGAGCTTGGCCTTGCGGGCGACCGGATCGACCTCCGCCGCGCCCTTGTCCAGAACCCCCAACTGAACGCCAGCGCCCAGACCCAGGGCGAAGCCATCGCCCTCAACGCCCGCCTCGCCAACCTTGCCCTCCTCCTTCCAGATTTCCCCGGCCCCGTCACCCTCACAGGCACCGCCCGCCCCCAAGGCACGGCCTATGCCCTTGACCTGACAGGCACCGGCCCCGGCGGCATCAACGCCCGCGTCACCGGCACCTATGGCTCCACCGCCGCCCTTCGCCTGTCGGGCACCGCTCAGGCCGGCCTTGCCAATGTCTTCATCCGCCCCCGCACCATCACCGGCCCCGTCTCCTTTGACCTCGCCCTCAACGGCCCCCCCCAGCTTTCCAGCCTTTCCGGCACCATCACCCTCTCCCGCGCCCGCCTCGCCGATTCCGCCCTCCCCTTCTCCCTTGCGGGCATCGAAGCCACAGCCCGCCTCGCCGCAGGCCGCGCTGACGTTACCTTCTCCACCGCTGTCAGTTCCGGCGGCCAGATCACCGGCGGCGGCTCCCTCAGCCTCTCCCCCCCCTTCACAGGCGACCTTCAGGCCAGCCTTGCCCAGGTCATCCTCCGCGACCCCCGCCTTTACCAAACCCGCCTCAACGGCGATGTCCGCATCTCTGGCCCCCTCACCGGCGGCGCCCTGGTCACCGGCAACATCCTTCTCAATGAAACCGAAATCCGCGTCCCCGACACCGGCCTTGGCGCCGCAGGCAGCCTCCCCGACCTCCAGCATGTCGCCGAACCCGCCGATGTCCGCGAAACCCGCCGCCGCGCGGGCCTGCTCGGTGGCCCCGACACCAGCAGCACCGCCACCCGCCCCTTTGCCCTTGATATCACCATCGACGCCCCCGAGCGCGTCTTTGTCCGTGGCCGTGGCCTTGATGCCGAACTCGGCGGCAGCCTGCGCCTGACGGGCACCAGCGACAACATTCAGCCCATCGGCCAATTCGACCTCATCCGCGGCCGCCTCGATATCCTTGGCAAACGCCTCGAAATCGCCCAGGCCAGCCTTCAGATGGAGGGCAATTTCGACCCCCGCCTTGACATCCTCGCCTCGACCGAAAGCGAAGGCATCACCGCCTCGGTCCGCGTCGCCGGTCGCGCCTTTGAACCCGAAGTCACCTTCGAATCCTCCCCCGACCTGCCCGAAGAAGAAATCCTTTCCCGCCTGCTCTTCGCCCGCGATCTGACCAGCCTTTCCGCCTTTCAGCTCGCCCAGCTTGCCAGCGCCGTCGCCACCCTTGCAGGCCGTGGCGGCGAAGGCATCGTCGCCAAACTCCGCAAGGGCTTTGGCCTTGATGATCTCGACGTCTCCACCGCCGAGGATGGCAACACCGCCGTCAAACTGGGCAAATACATCTCCCGCAACGCCTATACGACGATCGAGGTTGAAAGCGACGGCACCAGCGAAATCCAGTTAAACCTCGACATCACCGACAGCATCACCGCGCGCGGTTCCGTCGACAACAAGGGCGACACAGGCATCGGCCTGTTCTTTGAGAAAGATTATTAGGAAGCGTCCCGTTCCGCGTCCACCGCGGCCCCCAGCAGCAGCGCATAGGCCCCGAAATAGAACCACATCATCAGCGCCGCCACCGCCCCGATGGACCCGTAAATTTTATTGTAGCTGGCGAAATTCGCCAGATACAAAACGAATCCCCGCGACACCATCACCCAAAGGATCAACGCCACGGCAATGCCCGGCGTAAAAAAAGCAATCCGTCCGCCCTGGGGGCGATTCGGTCCAAAGCGATAGGCGATGGCCAGACCAAAGATGGCTAGACCCAGACCCAGCAGGTTGTTCGCCGAATGCAGTACAAAGCTTGACGCCGCCCCCAGCGGCAGCAGCGCCAACACAATGGGGGCCACCACAGCGGCCAACATCGCCGCCAGCGTGATCCCCACCAGCGCCACGGTCAGCAGCATCGACAAGGCCTCATGCCACAGCCCGCCATGGTCGGGCAGGTGATGCACGGCGTTCAGCCCCCCCACCAGCGCCGAAATGCCCGCGCGGGCGGACCAAAGCGCGATCAGTGTGGACACAAGCGTTGCAAGCCCTAGGCCCGGCGTGCTGGCCGCCACCAAGGCCTCCAGCTGGCCAGAAATCAGGCTAAAGGCATCGGGCGGCAAAAGGTCTCGCAGCGGCTCGATCTGTTGGCCCACAAAGGCCGGGTCGGCTCCCACGCCCCACAGGGCAATAATCACAGCGGCGGCGGGGAACAGGGCCAGAAAGCCGAAAAAGGCGGTGCTGGCGGCGGCCATACCAATCTTGGCCATCTGGATGCGATACATCAGGCGGCGCAGAAAACTCAGGCTTTGGCGCAGAAAGGACAACACGGTTCAGACAGAGATCAGGAAAAACAAAAGGGTCCGCGCAAGGCGGACCCTTTGTACGACTTTACAGCCGTTTCGGTCAGATTAGTTGCTGCCCGAGGTCGAAGCCGAGTCGTCCGACGAAGCAACCAGAGCGGCCACAACGCCCAGACCCAGCAGCGGCAGCAGCAGGCCCGACGACGAGCCGGGGCCAGCAACGACTTCCGGAACCGGATCAGCTTCGACAACAACCGGGCCGCCAGCCGAGGCGACCGAAACCGAAGCCAGCAGTGCGGCGGCGGCGATAGCGAACTTTTTCATTTAACTCTCCGTGACTTGGATTGGTGGATTAACTTTGCGATACCATAGGGCTGCGGTTCATGGAAGCCCTAAGTTCGGGCGTTGTCAATGACCCTGGTCAGCACCATTGGCCCCCAGGATGTATTGATCAACTGATTGGATTTCCTAAGGAAATTACCGTTTTCGATCCAATATTCATTGGTGAATTCGGCCCCTTTTCCGGTGCAGCTTTCCGCAATATGACGCACCGTGTGTTGTCTCTCTACAACAGTGATATTGCTGCGCCCGCGATCTTGCAGAACGCAGTCGAATTCATAGCGCTGCGATTGGTCGGCCCCGTCCAGATAAACATAGATTCGCTTATGCTGTCCCTGCCCTGCCGCAATCTGCGCAAGGCTTGGGCCCGAGGCCTGCATGATATCCGCCCCAAAGCCCCGGGTGCCCACCACAAGGCCGTCACGGAAGGCCAGCGTTTTCTTATCCGCCGAGGCCCAAGTCTCGATACTTCCGTTCTGTCCATAAGGCACCACAAAGGTGAACAACTGCATCGTCGGAATTTCGACCATGATCATGGGCGTCTTGTATTGTGCCAACGCCGCCTGTGTCAGGGCGGGGGCCCCTGCCGCTGCCGCCTTGGGTTTCCCCAGCCCCTTCAGCGCCGCACCAACGGTCTTGGCCACCGGCGCCGCGTCCTTTTCCGAACCGCAACCGGCCAAGGCCAGTGCCAACAGGCCTGTCAGCAGAAAAGCCTTCTTGAACATCATTTCCAGAATCTTCCCCACTGATCTTCGATGCCAACCTGCTGATAATCGGACAGCAGATCGTAAAGCCGGCCATCCACCTTCAACCGGGCCCCGCCATCGCGGCTCAGCGGGCGGATCGTGGTGACGTTGGAACGGCGGTTGGGTGAACCCAGGAACCAGTTCACCGGAATTTCGATGATGATGCCCTTGTCAAAGGATCCTTCGCCGAAATCCTCAAACGGCACGTCGGTCAGCGTCGCAAAGACACCAAAACGCCAGCCATTCTCAAAGGTGCGGTTCAGCGTCAGCGTGGCCCCATAGTCGCCCGCCAGATAGCGGCCGACATCCAGCTGGGCCAGATAATTCTTGTCGCGCCCAAAGGCGTAATAACCCGACACATGGCCCGTCACGACATCATAGTCCTGAAAGCCGAACATTTGGTCATATTCGCGCTTCTTGGCATAGTTGACCTCGACGCCCAGCGCAAAGGGGCTGTCCACCTTTTTCCACAGCACTTCGGTCGAAACCCCACCGAACATGCTTTCCAGATAGCCCACGGTCACCCGCCCATACAGATTGGGCGAAAGCTGGCGATGATAGGCCAAAGTCAGATTGTTGATGTCCAAATCCTGATCGCGGTCATAAAGCACACCATCCGACCGGACCAGGGGCAGAACCGAATCCGAGCCCCGGCCATCGCCCAGATTGCCCGCAATCGGATAGGTCAAAGCCCCCGACGCCACCAACCCCGGCGCAATATCCCAGTTGCCTGACAGCTTTGCCCCGATTTCAGCCCGATAGGGATTTGTCGGATCAAACAGCCGCGTTTTCATATAGGGTGCCAAAGACCACGCAAACTTGGGATAAAGTTCTTCCCCCAGTTCCAAACCCGCAATATTGGGCGGCACATCGGCAAAGGTCACACGCTCCAGCATCGCCGCGTCCCCGCCCACCGCATAGTCCAGCTGTTCCAGATCGCTGCGCCGCACCGTCACTTTCGAGGTTTTCATACCGTTCACCACCGGCACAATCTCGAAATATTCCACCGACGCCGGCATGATCTGGCTCATGGCCCGCGCCACCCGACCAATCGCCTGCGCCTCCGCATCATTGCGCGGATTCCGGATCAGCACCGTCGCTGTCGTCGCCGTAAAGCTGATGCCTTCCACCACAATCCCGTCATCCTCTACCCGAGAATTGACGTTCTTGATCAACACCGGCGCAATCCCCGGCTGGCTCACCCATTCTGGCGACCAGGCGTCCGGATCCGCAGACCGGCTTGGCCGCGGCTTCACATAGAACGGCGCCGTATCCCGCACCCCGCCCATGGGCCGCTGCGCCGGATTGATGAAGAAATGCGCCGCAAGGCCCAGCTGGCTGCCATACATGTAGTAGGCCCCCAACTGCATCGCGTCATCCTTCCGGTACTCGATGCCAAAGTTGAACGGGCTGTTCCGATCAAAGGTCTGCCGATTGGTCGCTTCCATATCATAGGCGTCCGACGAATATTCCGCCTTCACGCTCCAATGATCGTTGAACCGATATTCAACCCCCGCAAAAGGCGCCGCATCCCCCTGGAACCATTGCCCAAAGTTGATCTTCCCCCCCCGATCGATGTCAATCGCCGGCCGGTCCCCAAACAACTGCCCAATACTTCCATAGCTGCCCAGACGCCCCCAGCCCAGACCTGCCGTCACCTTCAGATCATCGCCGATGTTCTTGGTTGCCACCACATATTCGCCAGCAAACAACCCCGTTCCCACGAAATCCTGCAAGCCCACCGTCACCGATGGCCGATATTCCCCCTCCCGCAACACCTGATACCGCAGATCAAAGCTCCGGTCGAAGTAAGTGTCGAATTTCGACGGCACCACCGCATTGAAATCCCGCACCCCTTGATACCGAAAACTTCCCGACAGACGCGGCGTGATCTGGAAGGTCAACGTATGCCGGCTGATCGGCCCGAAATGCGCGGTCGAGGCGGTGAACGCCCCATCGTGCTGCTGCTCCGCCGAAGGCATGTCGATCAGACCCGTCACGCCATAAAAGTTCAGCGACGGCCGACCTTCGGCCAGCGCGCCATGAGCGGCAAATGCAACAACAGCCGTCGAGGCGGCAAGCCGGGCGCGGCGGGTCGGGGCGTGTCGTCTGGTCATCAAAGCCTCTTATTCCTGCGCCACAGTCTAGGGGAACGCCACCCGCTCAACAATCACTTTCCCGCCGCCACCGTCACGGCAACCGGCGGCTGATAGCCCTCGACCCATGTGCAGATCAAAGCGCGCGCCGCTTCAGCATCGCCCGCCGCCACCGCAGCCCGCAGGGTCCGCAACACATTCGCCAATTCCAGTTCAGACAAACAAGCCTCGCGCGCCCGCAGAATTTTCTGATGCGGCGTCGTCAGCAACCCTTCGCCGATCAACAATTCCTCATGCAGCTTTTCCCCCGGCCGCAGCCCTGTCACCAAAATCTCGATGTCACCATCCGGATTCTTGGCATCTTTCACCGCATAGCCTGCCGCATGGATCATCTGCACAGCCAAATCCCTGATCCGCACCGGTTGCCCCATATCCAGCACGAACACATCCCCGCCTTCCGCATAGGAACCCGCCAGCAGAACCAGCTTTGCCGCCTCGGCAATCGTCATAAAGAACCGTGTCACCTCATCATGCGTCAAGGTCACCGGCCCGCCCTTCGCGATCTGTTCCTTGAACAGCGGAATCACCGACCCCGACGACCCCAGCACATTCCCGAACCGCACCATCGAAAAGACCGTCGCCGAATCGCGCTTGGCCATATCCTGCGCCACCAGTTCTGCCAGACGCTTGGACGCCCCCATGATATTTGTTGGGCGCACCGCCTTGTCCGTTGAAATCAGGATGAACCGCTCTACCCCCGCATCGATTGCCGCATCGGCCAATGTCCGCGTCCCCAGCACATTGTTCGCAAGGCCCGCAATCGGGTTCATCTCCACCAGGGGCACATGCTTATAGGCCGCCGCATGGAACACCACATCCACCGCATGATCGGCCATCACCGCCCGCGCCAGACGACTGTCCGTCACCGATCCCAGCACCGCCTGAATTTCCACCCCGGAATCCACGGCCAATTCATGCATTTCGCGGTCGATGTTATACAGCGCAAATTCGCTGACCTCGAACAACACGATCTTTTTCGGCTGGCACGAAATCAACTGACGGCACAGTTCCGACCCCACGGACCCGCCAGCCCCCGACACCAGCACCGACCGCCCCACATAGGCCTCGGCCCCCATCGGCAGACTGTCGCCATGCGTCTGCCGGTTCAGGAACTGCCCTGCGGAAACGGCACCCAGCCGATCGACCAGCTTTTCTTCACCCACCAGCTGCGCGAAAGAAGGCAGCGAATGCACCTCCAGACCCAACTGCTTCAGATGCCGCGAAATCTGCCCTTGCTTCGGCGCCGGCAGTGACGGCATCGCCAGAACGATCCGGTCCACCCCCCGTTCGCGCGCAAAAATTTCCAAACGCTCGGGCGGCAAAACCTTCAGACCTGCCACCATCACCGCCTGAAGCGCCGGATTGTCATCGACAAAGGCCACCGGCACCAGATCTTTGTGAGACCGCAAGGCGGCGGCCAGCTGCATCCCCGTATTGCCCGCCCCATAGATGATGACCCGCCGCTTGGTCTTGCCCTGCCGCAGCACCCACAACAGGATCTGCAACATCACCATCCGCGACATGACCGACAGCATGAACAGAATCAGGCCGTAAAGCACTGTCCCAAACACCGGCATGCCAAAGCCAGTGCCAGCATTCATTACCGCCAGAACCAGCATCAACCCAAAAGAATAGCTGGCCGTCCGCAGCACCGCCCGGCTTTCATAGGCGTTCAGCTTGATCCGCGGAATACCCAAGGCCACACTGGCGAACCCGGCAGCCACCGCCAGAATCGGCACGGCCATCCAGAATTGCCAGATGCCCCACAGCGGATGAAACGGGCCGTAAATCAACACAAAGGTCAGCAGCAAAGCCAGCGGGGCCAGCACCATGTCGACAGCCGTCAACACCAGGCGCTTTTGCCCCCGCGTCAGCCGTTCGACCAGTGCATAAAGCCTGCTTTTGCTGTTCTGCATCCGCCCCTCGGATCGCCCGCCTTTGCGGGTCTTGGTCACGATCAATCTACACCAATGACGCTGGCCACGGGTTCAATTCCTGCGGGTCACCCCACAGGCTGTGGCTCGCCATATCAAAATTGCAACAGAAGTCTACCGCCTAGCGCGACTTGTTCGCCCGCTGCGGGCCAAAACGGGCAAGCATCCGCCCGATTGTGCGGCCCAGCAGCAGGAAATCGTAACAAACATTGCGATTGCGTTGATAAATTAGGTCCAGATGCGCCTTGCGCGGCACGCAACGTCTTGCATAGACCGCATCGGTTTCGACCGCGTCCTTGCAGGGTTTCAGCAGCCGTTCCTCATGTCCGTGATAGACCAAGGTGGCCAAGCCGGTGATTCCCGGTCGGCTTTGCAGGACTTGCCCGTAAAGTTCGGGAAAGCGTTCGACATATTGGCGCAGGGGCGGGCGCGGCCCGACAAAGCTCATGTCGCCTTTCAACACATTCCAAAGCTGCGGAATTTCATCCAGCCGCGTTTTGCGCAGAAACCGCCCGGTGCGGGTGATACGCGCGGATTTGTCTCCACCCGAAACACCGCTGTCGCTGGCGGCCACTTTCATCGTCCGCAATTTCCACAACCGGAAAGGTCGGCCCGGCGCGCGCATCCGCTCTGCCACATAAAAGACGGGGCGGCCGTCCAGAACCAACAGAACACCGACCAAAATCAGAAAGGGCAGAAGCAAGATCGCCCCCAAGATCAGGGCGATGACGATATCCATCAGACGTTTGCCAAAGGTCATGCCCGTGCCCCCGCATCCATCCCCAAGACGCGCCATTCGGCGGCCATTGCGGCGGGATCGGCCTTCGGCAGATCAACCAACGCGCCCAGCGCCGACACATCCAGCACCAGCCGCGCCAGCACATCGGGGCTAGGCGGGCCATAGGCCCAGTCAAATCCCGCCGCATCCAGCAAACCGGCCATCGTCACAGCCGGGTCCAAGCCAAAATTCAGCACGCGCGGCAGCGGCTGTCCGCGCAGGGCCAAGGCGATCAAATCGCCCAGCACCCGACCAAAACTCACAGGGCCGATATAGGACCGCATCGGCCCCCCGGCACGCCCCGGCGCTGGGGTCAGGCTGACCGCACGGACAAAACGCGCGTTGCCAATCAGGCTGTCACAACCAAAGACATTGCCAATGCGCAGAAAGGTGACATGCGGCCGATGCGCCAAAGCCTGCTCCATCGCCAGCTTTGACCGGCCATAATCCGACCCCGGTGCGGGTTTGGTGGTCTCATGCAGGTCGGCATGGTCATCCGGCGCATAGACAGCACTGCTTGATGCCAGAAAGACATGCGCAGCGCCCTCTTCCTCCGCCAGACGACAGACCGCCTCGGCCAGCGTCACATTTCCCGCCAGATCACCCCGCCCCCCCGCCAGATGCACCACAACACCGCCTGCAAGGCTTGGCCCCGTCCAAGGCGCACCGATCTGCCACAGCAAATCCCCCGGCCCCGGATCACGCCGCACCTGCCAAAGCGGGCGAAAACGCCGCTCCTCCTGCCATACCTTCCGCAGCACCCGCCCCAGCTTGCCGCCCGAGCCCGTCACCAGAACCGGCGCCGTCATCGCCCGCCCCCCTGCTCCAGCAACCCTCGCATCTCCCGCAGCACCGACAGCGCCCCCCGCACCCGGTCCGCCCCGATCTGGCTGACCAGCTGCCCGATCACTGGTGCAATCGCCTGCACCGCCGCATCCCGAGCCGCCTTGCCCGCCGGGCTGATCGCCACAAACTTCCGCCGCGCATCGTCCCAATCGGGCCGGATGTGGATATGCCCCGCCCATTCCAGCTTGGCCAAAGTGTTCGTCATCGCCCCCCGCGTCACATGAAACGACCGCGCCAGCTGCGCCGGGGTCTTTTCCTGCTCACTCCGCGCCAGATGGTTCAGCACACTGAAATGCGACAGCTCCATCCCCTTCGGCAACACTTTCGACAGCCGGTTCCGCGCCAATTGGTCGGCCATGAACAGCTCGCCAAACAAGGCCACCGCGATATCTTCGGTTCGATCGGACATGCCCGACGTTCTGGCCATTCACAGCCCAAAAGGCAAAAGGAAAAGCGCCTTACGGTGCGTCAAACTCCCGGTCATGCCGCAGCGACGGCACCCGCCCCCGCGCCTGCCCCACCGCATCCAGATCCAGATCCGCGAAAATCACCCCCGGCGCCACGCCCGCATCCGCCAGAACCTCCCCCCAAGGCCCCACCACCAGCGAATGCCCATGCGTCCGCCGCCCCTTGCCTTCCGCCTCTGCATGAAACCCCGTCTGCGCCGGGGCCAGCACGAAACACCCCGTCTCAATCGCCCGCGCCCGCAGCAGCACCTCCCAATGCGCCGCCCCCGTCACATGGTTGAACGCCGCCGGAACCGTCAGAATATCTGCCCCACCCTGCGCCAAGGCCCGGAACAAGGCCCCGAACCGCACGTCATAGCACACCGCCATCCCCAGCCGCGCCGCGCCCATATCCGCCACAACCGCCCGATGACCCGGCCGATAGCCCGCACTTTCCCGGTAAACTTCCGCCTCCGACACATTCACGTCGAACATGTGAATCTTGTCATACCGCGCCGCAATCGCCCCATCCGGCCCGATCAGAAAAGATCGGTTCGCAAACCGCCCATCCGCATCCTCGGTCAAAACCCCCAAGGAACCCACCAGCAGCCAAATCCCCCCCGCCCTTGCCTGTTCCCGCAAGGCCGCCAAGGTCGGATCATCCCCCTCATGATGCAGAACCCGCCGCTGATGGTCCCGGTTTGACGACAACAGGTTCGTGCATTCCGGCGTCAGCACAAATTCTGCCCCGCCTGCAATCGCCTTGGCCACCAAATCCTGTGTCACCGGCAGGTTCGCCACCGGATCATCGCTCACATTCAGCTGAACCAGCCCGACACGCATCCCTCAGGCCAGCATCGGATCAAGTTTCCCCGCATCGTCCAGCGCATGGATGTCATCGCTTCCACCCACATGCCGCCCATCAATGAAAATCTGCGGCACGGTCCGTCGCCCCCCCGCCCGCTGCGTCATCGCCGCCCGCAGTTCCGGATCCCCGCTCACATCAATCTCTTTGTAAGCCGCCCCCTTTTTCGCCAGCAGCCGTTTCGCAGCCGCGCAATAGGGGCAGGTCGGGGTCGTATAGATTTCAACGCTTTTCATGGGGCACCTTTGCTTTCCCCCTCAATCTAGGACTCCTTCGCCACCCGCGCCAGTGCCAGAACCGAAATCCCGCTCGCCCCTTCCGCCAGACAAGCCTCAGCCGCCGCCGCAAAGGTCGCGCCCGAGGTCATCACATCATCCACCAGCAACACATGCCGGCCCTCCACTCGCCCCGCCCGCCGCGGATGCAGCCGCAAAGCCCCCTCCATATTCCGAAACCGCCCTTCACGGGTCTTGCCATCCTGCGATCCGGTAAACCGCTTGCGCAGCAGCAAATCCGGGCAATGCTCCAGCCCCGCCAACCGCGCCACCCCCGCTGACAAAAGCCCCGCCTGATTGTAGCGCCGCTTGATCAACCGCAACCAATGCAAGGGAATCGGGGCCACCAGCATATCCGCCCGCAACATCGGCCCCGCCGCCCGCAGCAACCAATCCGACGCCGGACGCGCCAGATCCAAACGATCCCCATGCTTTAACCCCAGCACCAGCTTTCGCCCATTGCCCTGATAAAGCAGCGCCGCCCGGCCCTGCCCCCAGGGCCGCGCCACCGCCAGACAATCATCGCATTGCACCACCTGCCCATCCTCATCCCCCGCCAAGGGCACCCCGCATTGGTCACAGACCAGCCCCCGGATGAACGGCGTTTCCCGCCAACAATCGGCACAAAGACCGAATTCCGTCGTCACCAACGTAT
The DNA here is from genome assembly GCF_014652215.1 of Neogemmobacter tilapiae. Classification (GTDB taxonomy): domain Bacteria; phylum Pseudomonadota; class Alphaproteobacteria; order Rhodobacterales; family Rhodobacteraceae; genus Neogemmobacter; species Neogemmobacter tilapiae. The sequence continues at coordinate 98,868 of NZ_BMYJ01000003.1, forward strand.
CACAAGTCAGGCATTGCGGCGGATAGATCGCCCGGATCAGGGGTTTCAGCGCGGCCTGCATTGCCATATCTAAACCCCTGAACCCTTGGACTGCATGATGACCCCCGACCTCACCGACCGCCAAAGCCTTGCCCGCCACCGCGCCCGCGCGGCGCAAAAAGGCGCAGACCTGTTCCTGCTGGACGAGGTGATCCTTGAGGCTCAGGAAAGACTCATCGAGGTTAATAAATCGTTCACCGACATCGCCATCGTGACGCCTTGGCCGGAACCCTGGGCCGCCGCCTTTCCAAACGCCCGGATCGTGCCGGATGATGAAACCTTGGCCCTGGAACCCGGCGCACATGATCTGGTGATCCACGCCCTTTGCCTGCATTGGGCGAATGATCCCGTCGGCCAACTGGTCCAATGCCGCCGCGCCCTGCGCCCCGATGGTCTGCTGCTCGCCAGCCTTTTCGGCGGCCAAACCCTGCATGAACTCCGCACGGCCTTGGCCGAGGCCGAGGCGGCGATCACCGGCGGCCTTTCCCCCCGCGTCTTGCCGATGGCCGAAATCCGCGATCTGGGCGGGTTGATCCAGCGCGCTGGGTTAGCCCTGCCCGTTGCCGATGGCTATGCCCGCAAGGTGATGTATCGCGACCTCTTTCATCTGATCACCGATCTGCGGGCGATGGGCGAACAAAACGCCCTCACCGCTCGCCTGCGCCATCCGACACCCCGCGCGCTGTTTGCCCAAGCGGCGGCGATCTATGATCAGGCCTTTGCCGACCCCGAAACAGGCCGCATTCCCGCGACGTTTGAGACCCTGTGGCTGACCGGATGGGCGGCCCATGACAGCCAGCAAAAGCCGCTGCGCCCCGGTTCCGCCCTGACAAGGCTGGCCGATGCCCTAAATACCGCCGAAACGCCTCTGCCGACCAAGGATTGACCCATGTCCGCCGACCGCCTGACCCATGCCCCCGCCAACCATCCGCCCGTCATGCCCAAGAAGATCGGGGTTCTGCTGGCCAATCTGGGCACGCCGGACGGTTATGATTATTGGTCGATGCGGCGCTATCTGTCAGAGTTTTTGTCCGACAAACGTGTCGTCGATATTCCCAACTGGAAATGGCAGCCTCTGCTGCAACTGATCATCCTGACCAAACGCCCCTTCACCAGCGGCGCGAATTACAAACTGATCTGGAACCACGATAAGGGCGAAAGCCCCTTGATGACCTTTACCAAAGACCAAACCGCCGCCATCGCCGCCCGGATGCAGGCGCTTTATGGGGCGGATGTCATGGTCGATTTCTGTATGCGCTATGGCAATCCCTCCACCGAATCCAAGGTTCAGGCGATGGTCAAGGCGGGCTGCGAAAAGATCCTGTTCTTCCCGCTTTACCCCCACTACGCCGGGGCCACTTCGGCCACCGCCAACGATGCCTTCTTTGCCGCCCTTGCGAAAGAAAAACGCCAGCCCGCCGCGCGCACCGTGGCGGAGTATTTCGACCATCCGCTCTATATCGACGCGCTGGCCCAATCGGTGGAACGCGCCTATGCGGGGCTTGCGAACCGGCCCGATGTTCTGGTGGCCAGCTATCACGGCATGCCAAAACGCTATCTGATGGAGGGCGACCCCTACCACTGCCAATGCCAGAAAACGACGCGCCTGCTGCGCGAAAGGCTGGGCTGGGACAGGGCGGCGATTGATACCTCGTTCCAATCGGTCTTTGGGCGAGAGGAATGGTTGAAACCCTACACCGTCGAACATGTGGCGGAACTGGCGAAACAAGGCAAAAAACGCATCGCCGTGATCGCGCCTGCCTTTTCCGCCGATTGCATCGAAACGCTCGAAGAAATCAACGGCGAGATTCGTGAGGCCTTTGAACATGCGGGGGGTGAGGAATTCACCTACATCCCCTGCCTGAACGACGATGCCGCCCATATCGACGCGCTGACCGCGATCATTCAGGAAAACCTGCAAGGCTGGACCGCGTAGGGTGGGTGAAACCCACCACCAACACATTCAAAATATATAATATAGCAAGAAAAACAAAGACTTGTCTAGCATTTCACGCGTGAAAACCCCGGCCCTTTCAGGCCGGGGCGGGGTCTCTAGATCAACAGAACCTGCGTGCCAACCTTGGCAAGCTCGAACAGCTCCAAGATATGCTCGTTATAAAGCCCGATGCAGCCGTTCGAAGACTTCCGCCCGATCTTGCGGGTGTCATGGGTGCCGTGAATCCGGTAAGCGGGCCAGCTCAGATACAGCGCCCGGACGCCCAGCGGATTGTCCGGCGAGCCACCCTCAATGATATCCGGCCAGTCCGGGTTGCGTTCCTTCATCGAAGCAGTCGGCCGCCACGGCGGGTTCACGACCTTCTGGATCACCTCAGTCTTGCCCGTGCGGGTCAGCTCATCGTTCAGCGGCACCGAAGAGGGGTAGAGCTTATAGATCGACTGATCTTCCGACCAGTAATGCACGGCCCGCGACACGGTATCCGCAAGGATCGCCCCATTGCGGGTATTGTCGAAATACTGCCGCCAGTCGAGCATCCGAAAGCTCGAGATATTGTTCCGCGTCACCTTGGGCGCTTCAAAAACCGTGGTCCCATCCTGCACCTGCGCCAACGCCGGTGCCGCGAGAACGGTCGCCGCAGCGGCCCCCGCGATCAGGAGGTGACGTTTGGTGGGGTCGAAGCTGTCCTGTGCCATCATCTGCACCTTTGTATGGTCTGCTCTTTGGCGCTTCTTATCCCCCAGCCGTTACAGGTGCAATTCAAACCGGCGTCATCTTGCCGATACGGGGTTTGATCCCGCCGTTGGGATGGGATAAGCCCGAACCCGCAAAGATGGGGTTTAAGATGGACAGACGTTCGGTTCTGGCGGTTTCGGGTTTGGCCTTGGTCGCGGCCTGCACAAGTTCGGCCCCCCAGTTGGGCGCCGACGGCCTGCCCTTGCCGCAGGTCTACACCATCACTCAGGACATGACGAACGACATCTATTTCCGCTTGCTTGACAGCGTGAACTCGCTGCGTTCGGCGCGGAATCTTTCGCAGCTTCAGTTCAACGCCGAACTGAACGCCGCTGCCTCGGCCCATGCCCGCGACATGTCGGTCCAGAACCGGCCCTGGCACTTTGGTTCGGACGGATCCTCGCCTTTGTCCCGCGTGCAGCGGATCGGCTATAAAGGCCGCTTGGGCGGCGAATTGCTGAGCGAGACCTATGAGACCGAAGTTCAGACCCTGTCCGCCTGGATGGCCCAAGCGGACACCCGCGCGATCATTCTGGATCCGTCGGTGAATGAACTGGGCTTTTCCTGGTGGCAGGAGCCCAACGGAAAGATCTGGTGGGTGATGCTGACAGGCACAGCAGGTGCCACTGCCTATCAGTCGATCACGCCGATGGGCACCAGCGTGGTGCCTCAGTCCTCGGCATTTGCCAATTGAATCAGCTGTTCTTCGGGTGAGGCCGGAGCGATGGGCTGCGGCGCGGGTGGGAAGCCCCGCGCATCGGGCATGATCAGGATCGGCGTACCGTCGCGGACCATGGCATAGACGTCTTCCATTTCCTTGTCGGTCACCGCGATGCAGCCCCAGGTCCAGTCGCCGCGTTTGCCCTTCTTGCCGTGATTGCCGTGGACAAAAATCTCACCGCCGGGCCGCTGCCCCGCCGCTTCGGCAAATTCCCTGTCCGCCGGGTTCGGATAGGAAATGCCAATCGACAGGTGATAGTTCGAGTTCGGATTGCGCCGGTCGATGTAATAGATGCCCTCGGGCGTCTTCAGATCGCCCTCAAACTGCTTATGCCCCAGCGGTTGCTGGCCCAGACCAATGTCATAGGCCTTGAGCACCTTGTCGTTGTGCAGCAGATACATCTTGCGTTCGGCCTTGTGGACCTGAACCTGCGTCACCTCGGGCCCGTTGTATTTCTTGAACTTGGACCCACAGGCCGAAAGCCCAAGGGCCAGCGAAAGGGCAAGGATCAGTCGGAACGCGAACATGGAAAGGCTGCCTGTTGTTTTTCCTGAACATACCGCGAATTTCCCTGCCCCGCAAATAGGGCTGGATCAAGGCCCGCTCACGTCAGCGTGAAAAGCGGGCCGCCAATTCGACATGGGCCGACCAGCGGAACTGATCGACGGGCTGCACCCAATCCAGATGGTAACCCCCGGCGATCAGGGCCTTCGCATCGCGCGCAAAGGTCACCGGGTTGCAGGACACATAGGCGATCACCGGCACTTTGCTGGCCGCCAGCCTTGCGCATTGCGCCTCGGCCCCGGCGCGGGGCGGGTCGATGACCACGGCCTCGATCCCTTTGAATTCGTCGGGTTCCAGCGGACGGCGGAACAGGTCACGGGTTTCCGTTGTGACCTTTTTCAACCCCTGCGCCTGCCGCCAACCTTTTTCCAGCGCCGCCGTCAGGGCGGCATCGCCTTCGACCGCCAGAATCTCGGCTTGGGCCGCCAGTGACAGAGCAAAGGTGCCGCAACCGGCGAAAAGATCCGCGATCTTTCGGGCTGGACCGATGGCTTCCTTGACGGCGGTCAGCAAGGACGCCTCGCCATGATCGGTCGCTTGCAGAAATGCCCCCGGCGGCATCGGCACGCGGGCCCCGCCAAAACCCAACATGGGCATGATCCGCAGGGCCAAGGTTTCATTGTTCCATGTCAGCCGCGCCAGACCCTTTTCCTCGGCCAGTCGGGCAAGGTTCAGGCCCAGTTCGGCATCCATCGGCTTGCCGCCTGTCACACTGACATCCAACCCGGTCAGGCTGCGCGTGACGGTCAAAGACATTTCGCCCGAACGCGAGCCGCCAGTGATCACCAAAGCCTCTAGCGCGGGAAAGGCGGCGATCAAATCGGGATGCAAAAGTTGGCATTGCGGGACAGGGATGATCACATCGCTGCCGCGCTGGTGAAAACCCAAAAGTGCCCCCGCCTTGGTGCGTCGTCCGGCCAGTGTCGCCCGACGGCGGCTGCGGGCGGGTGAGGTCAGGATTGGACGCAAGGGCGCCTCCAACCCCTGACCAGCCAACGCACCCTGAACGATGCCTTCCTTCCAGCGCGCCGTTAACGCATCGCTCGCATGTTGCATCAGGCAACCGCCGCAGGCGCGGGCGTGGACACAGGGCGGTTTCACCCGGTCGGGCGACGGCGTCACGATCCGAATGTCTTGCAGCGTCTCGCCGCGCAGTTCGCCCGTCACCACCTCGCCCGGCAGAGTGCCGGGTGCGAACAGGCCTGCCCCGATTCCGTCGCCCAGATGGCCCAGCTTTTCGATGGTGACTTGCATGGGGCTTCCTTCAAGGGTGGCTTTCCAGCCCCTTTGCGCGGTTTCGTCCGGGGGTCAAGACGCTACTCGGCAGCTTCCTCTTCAACGCCCAGAAAGCCACCCGATTGCCTTGCCCAGTATCGAGCGTAAAGGCCGCCCTTTGCCAAAAGGCTTTCGTGGTTGCCTTCCTCGACGATCTGGCCCTGATCTAAGACAACGATCCGGTCCATGGCCACGATGGTCGAAAGCCGGTGCGCGATGGCCAGAACCGTCTTGCCCTGCATCACGCGGCCCAAGGCCTGTTGAATGCTGGCTTCCACTTCGGAATCCAAGGCGCTGGTTGCCTCGTCCAACACCAGAATAGGGGCGTCTTTCAGGAAGGTCCGCGCCAAGGCGATCCGTTGGCGTTGGCCGCCCGAGAGTTTCACCCCGCGTTCGCCCAAGTAAGCATCATAGCCCTGCCGCCCCTGATGGTCCTGCATCTGGGCGATAAATTCATCGGCCTCGGCCGCCTTGGCCGCCGCCTCAAGTTCGGCCTGCGAGGCGCCCGGTCGGCCATACAGGATATTGTCCCGTGCCGAGCGGTTGAACATTGCTGTTTCCTGCGTGACCATGCCGATCTGGCGGCGCAAAGATTCCTGCGTCACTTGGCGCACGTCCTGCCCATCGAACAGAACCTTCCCCTGTTCGGCGTCATATAGCCGCAAAAGCAGCGAAACGAGAGTGGACTTGCCTGCCCCCGAGGCCCCGACAATCCCGAGCTTTTCGCCGGGGCGGATGGTCAGATCAATGCCCCGCACCCCAGCGCGACCATGGCCATAGCCAAAGGTTACATGGTCAAAGCGAATCTCGCCCTTGACCCGCGCCAGATCGACAGCCCCAGGCGCGTCGGCCAGAACATGTGGCACAGCAAGCGTTTTCATGCCGTCTTCAACCTCACCAATCGAGGTATAGATCGACATCAGGGTAAAGCTGACCCAGCCCGACATCTGGGCGATCCGCAGGGAAATGGCCCCGGCGGCGGCAATCTCGCCCGGTGTGGCGCTGCCCACGGACCACATCCACAGCGCGCCACCGATCAGGATCACTGGAAGGATCCCGGCAAGCGTCATCAGCGCATAGCGGAACCAAGTGGAGATCACGCCGAAATCCAGCGATTTGTCGCGGAAGACCTCCATCGCATCAAGGGCGACCCGATCCTCATAGGCCGCATGGGCGAAAAGTTTGACCGTCTTGATGTTGGTGATGGTGTCAACAACCTGCCCCGACACCATCGCGCGGCTGGAGGCGCGGGCGGCGGAGTTGACTTTGACCTTGGGCAGAAAGAAGCGGATCAGCCAGATATAGGCGACCAGCCACCCGGCCAGCGCCAAGGCAATGCGGGCGTCAATGGCCACCAGATAGATGACCGAGCCGATGACCGAAGCCAGCGCAAAGGCCACGGTGTTGATCATTTCGGTCGCGACATCGGTCACGGCGCGCGCCGCCTGCATCTGCTTTTGAGCGATGCGGCCCGCGAAATCGTTGTCAAAGAAGGTGACAGCCTGGCCCAAGGTCCAGCGGTGCAAGCGCGACAGCACGAGGGGCAGGACGTTGGCCCCGACGACGATGGAGTTGGTGGCGGACGAGGCGGCAAAGGTCAGGGGGCGGAGGATGATGTAGAAGACCACGGCCCAGATCAGCAGGGAGAGGTTTTCGGTGAAGAACGTGGTGGGTCCGCTGGCGAGGGCGGTGTCGATGACCCAGCCAAGGATCAGGGCGCTGACCACCTCCATCGCGCCGGCGATGCCAGAGACGATGAAGGCCAGCCACAGCATGGGCCAAGACCCCGACAGCGACCAGCGGAAAAAGGGCATAAGGGTTTGCGGCGGCGGCCCTTCGGCGGGGCGGAAGGCGTTGATCGAATTTCCCAGCCGCCGCAATAAGGTGTTCATGCCGTTTCCTCATCCAACCCGATGAACCCGCCGGATTGGCGCGCCCAGAACCCGGCATACAAACCATCCGGAATGCGCAACAGTTCCGCATGGCTGCCTTGTTCCGCCACCCGGCCCCCGTCCAGCACCACAATGCGGTCCATCGCCGCGATCGTGGAAAGGCGGTGCGCAATGGCGATCACGGTCTTGCCCTGCATGACGCCATATAGGGTTTCCTGAATCGCAGCCTCAACCTCGCTGTCCAGCGCACTCGTCGCCTCGTCCAAGATCAGGATCGGCGCGTCTTTCAGGATCACGCGCGCAAGCCCGATACGCTGGCGCTGCCCGCCCGACAATTTCACACCGCGTTCGCCGACATGGGCATCATAGCCTTTGCGGCCCTGCGGATCCTCTAGCTGAAGGATAAACTCATGCGCCTCAGCCCGCTTGGCGGCCTGAACCATCGCCACATCGCCCGCCTCGGGCCGACCATAAAGGATATTGTCGCGCACCGAACGATGCAAAAGGCTGCTATCCTGCTGCACCATGCCGATGGCGCGGCGCAGGCTGTCCTGGCTGACCATAGCAATATCTTGCCCGTCGATCAGGATGCGGCCCTGTTCGGCGTCGTAAAACCGCAGCATCAGCTTGACGAGGGTGGATTTCCCCGCCCCCGAACGACCCACGACGCCGACCTTTTCGCCCGGTTTCAGCGTCAGACTGATCTGGTCCAACCCGCCCCAACCGCGCCCGTAATGATGCGAGACGCCCTCCAGACGGATTTCACCCTGACCTACGCGCAACGCGCAGGCCTCGGGCGCGTCCAACAGAGTAATGGGTTGGGTGATCGTTTCCATCCCTTCCTGCACAACGCCCAGGTTCTGCACCAAAGAGGTCGTGGCCCACATGATCCAATATGTCATGTTGTTCAGCCGCAAAACCAAGGCCGCCGCCGCCGCCACCATGCCCGCCGTGGTTTGCCCATCGGCCCAAAGCCAGATTGCCCAGCCGACAATCGACACGATCAACCCGCCATTCAGCAGGGTCAGCATCACATCCATCTTGGTGATGATGCGCATTTCTTTAAAGAACTTGGCCCGCGCCGTTTCGATGGCATCGCGGGCATAGTCCATTTCATGCTCGTTCTGGGCGAACAGCTTGACCGAATGGATGTTGGTATAGCTGTCCACCACCCGGCCAGTGATGGCCGAACGGGCATCGGAACTGGCCGTGGCGGCGGGGCCTGCGCGTTTGATCGTCCAGCGCACCAGCAGGCAGTAAAGCCCGAACCAGATCACCAAAGGCAGGATTAGCCGGGCATCGGCATCGGCCAGCACCGCGCCGGAACCAATGACAGTGACCACCGCAAAGGCCACGGCATCAAAGGTCTGGAACACCGCCTCACCCGCCGCCGGGGGGGTCTGCATGATGCGGTTGGCGATGCGACCGGCGAAATCGGATTCGAACCAGCCGACGGGCTGGCGCAAAACGTGGCGATGGGCACGGTAGCGGATCATCGTGCCAAAGTTGGGCAGGATGGTGTTGTGCAACAACGCGACATGCACGCCGGAAATCACCGGGCGCAGGAACAGGATGATCAGGGCGACCACCGCAAATTCCCAGCCATGCGTCGCCAGCACCTGCTGCGGCGGGGCACTGGCCAAAAGATCGACCATGCGACCGACATACCAGATCAAGGTCACGTCAAAGCTGGCCACCAAAAGGGCGGTCAGCGTGGTAACAGCAAAGACCTTGCGGAAAGGTCGGATGTAGCCCGCCAGAAACGGCCAAAGTCGCCGGGGGGGCGTGTCGGATTGCTCGTAGGGGCCGTAAGGGTCCACGAGGCTTTCAAAGAACCGGAACACGGGTTCGCCTCATTGGTGAATGTCTGACAGACTTAGACCGGGAATTCGGAAAGGAAAAGGCACAAATCAGGAACGGTTCTGTGCATCCCCGCGCGAAAGCGCCAAGAGTTGTGCCCTGTCCAAGGCAAAACCGGAATCGAGCCAAGCGCTTTCAAGGTGTTTGAGCTGTCGGCCCAAGGCAGCGCCCTGAAATTCGGGCATCAGATCAGCGGCCTTGATCGGGAAATGGGCGGCCATGCCTTGGGTCAAGCTGTCCTGCCAATTTTGCGGAAGTTCCTGCCCCATCAGGGCTGACTGCACCAGCAAAGCATCGCGCGCCAGTTCGCTGCCGTGCCGCCACGCCAGAATGGCGGGGGCTTCGCCGGATTGGACGGCTTGGGCCAAGGTCACCAGCCGCGCAGCGTCTTGTTTGGAAAGGCGCAGGGCATCGCCCCAATCGACAGACAAGGCCAAAACAGCCAGTCGCCGCCGCCAGTCAGGACCAACGCCATCCTCCAGATGCACCAGCGGGGCCAAGGCCCGAGGGTCGGACCCCGGCAGAATCCGCGCCAGGACGCCCGTCTGCGCCATGGCGGCCACCGAAGGGGCCGGGTCGGGTGCGGTCAGCAGCTTGGCCAGTTCATGCCCCACCCGTTCGCGCGACAACCCGTCCAGCAGGTCGACCCCGGCCGCACAAGCGGCCAGACCCTCGGCATCCAGCCCCTCGCCAGGATCGCCATACCAAGCGTGAAAACGGAAAAACCGCAGAATGCGCAGGGCGTCCTCGGCGATGCGTTCGCCAGCATCCCCCACAAAACGCACGCGCCGTGCCAAAAGATCAGGGAGCCCATCCAAAGGATCAACAACCGTGCCATCGGCCCGCGCGTAAAGCGCGTTCATCGTCAGGTCGCGGCGCATGGCATCCTGGGCGATGTCATCTGTAAAAGCCACCACCGCCCGCCGCCCGTCGGTTTCCACATCACGGCGGAAGGTCGTCACCTCATGCGCGACGCCCCCGGCCACCACCGTGACCGTGCCGTGGTCCATGCCGGTGGGAATGACCCTGAATCCTGCCGCTTGGCAAAGCTCTGTCACGCGCAAAGGCAAAGCATCGGTCGAAAGATCGATGTCCGCCACGGCTTCACCCAGCAAAGCATTGCGCACGCAGCCCCCGACGAACAGCGCCTGATGCCCGCCAGCCGACAGCACGGCGCAAAGCGCCTGTGTTCCTTGCCCGGTCATCCAATCGCCAGAAACCTTCACAGCCTGTCCGCCAACCCCCGCAAGATCCGCGCCGTCGCGCCCCAGATGTAATAGGGCCCCCAGGGTGCGGCATAGAAATTTCGAAAGGTGCCGCGCCAAAGCCGCCCTTCCACCCGATAATTCCCCGGATCGCCCAACCACGACAGCGGCACGCTGAACACCTCGTCCACCTCACCCGGCTCGGCCACAGGCGTGAAATCTGCCACATGGGCCAGAACGGGGGTGATGCGAAAACCTGTGACCGTTTCATGGTCGGGCAAGCGACCGATGATCGTTACGGCTGAATTGGGCAGACCGATTTCCTCGGCCGCCTCGCGCAGGGCCGCGCCTTCGGGGCCATCGTCGCCATCGTCGATCTTTCCACCGGGAAAGGCGATTTGCCCCGGATGATGCGCCAAATGGCTGGAGCGTTTGGTCAGGATCACGCGGTCGTCCTGAATGCCCACCAGCACCGCCGCCGGGCGAAGAACGCGGCCCAAAGGCCCCGACTGGCCGGGGTTCAAGTCATAATCCGAGGAAGGCCGCGCTGGGCGCAATAGGGCCGCATGCAAAGCATCCGGCCCCATCGTTCAGTTCCCTTCCGCAGGACGATCCGCCTCGAACCCCAAGGTGCGGGGGTCGAATTCGTAATGCGCGCCGCAGAACTGGCAATCGGCGGTCAGTTTCCCCTCATCCGTCGTCATTGTCATGATTTCGCGGCGCGAATAGATGCCCAGTGAATTGCGCACCTTATCTGCTGAACAGGAACAGCCAAAGCGGATCGCCTGCGCGTCATAGACCCGGGGCTGTTCCTCATGGAACAGCCGCAGCAGCAAGTCAGCGGGCGAGACATGGGGGCCAATCAGCTCCATCTCCTCCACCGTGTCCAGCAGCATGTTCACGCGGTTCCAGTTTTCACCTTCCTGGCCTTGCAGGATGTCGGCGTGATTAAGCAAACCACCCTCACCCGTGGCGTCTTTCTCGGCGACAAAGGGCGAGGCTTTGGGCATGTGTTGCAGCATGACGCCGCCCGCGCGCCAGACTTCGGGCTGGCCAGGCATCTGGCTGCGGGCCCAGCGCAAGACGAACCGCGTCGGCAGTTGTTCGGATTGGGCGAAATAGGTTTCTGCGCAGGTCGTCAGCGACCCGCCCGCCACGGGCGTAATGCCCTGATAGGGCGTCATCCCCGCCCCTTGGTCGATCCGCACAGCGAAATAGCCGCCACCGATCAGGTCAAAGGGGTTGTCGGTGGGCGTCAGTTTATCGGCGTCAAAGTTGGCATAGGCCCGCATCCGCGCCGGTTCACCATCTTCGGTCGGCCCATAGTAATCGGCCGCGATCAGCTTGACCGGCCCGCCGCCCGTCACCTGCAGCGAAAGCCGCCAGCGCAGTTTCATCGTCTGCCCGATCAGCGCCGTCAGCAGCGCGAGTTCCGCCACCAGCGATTCAATGTCTGAGGGGTAGGAATGCTGATCCAGCACTTCGTCCAGCACGCCATCCAGCCGCGCCACGCGGCCCCGGATGTCGGCCAGATCAAGCTGAAAGGGCAGGACGCTGTCGTCCCAGGCGATTTGCGAACCGATGGTCATGGGATTTCCTGAAAGCCAGTCTTTGGCATACCGCGTCCATATAAGCACGACAACCAAAGTGCCAAGCCCCTCTGGTAACTACCCGGCGAAAGTGCTTTCTTTCGCATCAGGGTTGGAGGAACGTTAATATGACGAACTGGGGAATCATCGGGCCGGGCTCGATTGCAGGCAACTTTGCGCAGGGGTTGAAGGAATCAGCCTCGGGGCGGCTGGTGGCGATTGCCAGCCGCGATGCCGGACGGCGGGCGGAATTTGGCGATAAATTCGGTGTCGCGGCGGACAAGCGTTACAGCGATTACGCGGCGATCCTGAAGGATGATCAGGTGCAGGCGATTTACATTGCCACGCCGCATCCTTGGCATTGCGAACTGGCGCTGGCGGCGATTCGGGCGAAAAAGGCGGTCCTGGTGGAAAAGCCGGGCGGGCTGAACGCCGCTGAAGTCGTGCTTTTGACCGAAGCGGCACGGCAAGAGGGGGTCTTTTTCATGGAGGCCTTCATGTACCGCTGCCATCCGCAGATCGCGCGGTTGCTGGAGGTGATTGCTTCGGGTGAGATCGGCACGATCCAGCATATGCGGATCAACTTTGGCTTTAATGCGCCAAACCGCCCAGGGTCGCGGCTGTATGAAAAATCGCTGGCGGGTGGCGGGATTTATGACGTCGGCGGTTATCCGGTGTCCTTGGCGCGTCTGGTGGCGGGCGCGGCGGTGGGTAAGGGCTTTGCTGAGCCAGTCGATGTAAAGGGCACGGGACTGGTCGGGGCAACAGGCGTGGACGAAGCGGCCTATGGGCTGCTGCGCTTTGCCAGCGGCATCACGGCCGAGGTCGCCGTGGCTGTCGGGCGGAACATGGACAATCGGGCGCTGATCTATGGCGACAAGGGCATGATCGAAGTGGTCGATCCTTGGACGCCGGGGCGCAATGCCGGGCCTTCCGACGCTTTGATCCGGGTGACGGTGGGCAAAGATACGCGCGAAATCTGGCTGCGTGACGAAAAGATGCTTTTCGCGTTCGAGGCGGAAGTGGCTTCGCAAGCGATTGCCGATGGGTTGCAGGAAGCCCCCTATCCGGCGATGAACTGGGCGGAATCCATTGGAAACAACACGGTTTTGGACCGTTGGCGGGCGGAGGTGGGGGTGGTCTCCATCGCCGATGAACCCTCGCAAAAGCGGGTGCTGAAGGGGGCGATTCCGGCCCATCTGCCGCGTGTGCCAAAGGCGACCCTTCCGGGCGTTGATCTTCCGGTCAGCCGCCTGATCATTGGTTGCGACAACAAGGATGGCATCGCCGAAGGCGCGGTCGTTTGGGATGCTTGGGCCGAGGCTGGGGGGAATGCCTTTGACACGGCGTTTGTCTATGGCGGCGGGCGGCACGAAACTGTTCTGGGCCAGTGGATCGCCTCGCGCGGGATGGCAAAGGATATCGTCGTTATCGCCAAGGGCGCGCATTCGCCCTATTGCCTGCCCGGCGCGATTGGGCCGCAGTTGGACCAGTCGCTGACGCGTCTGGGGCTGGACCGGGTGCCCGTCTATATCATGCACCGCGACAACCCAGATGTGCCGGTCGGCGAATTTGTCGAGGCGCTGAATGACCTGCGCAAAGCCGGCAAGATCAGCGTCTTTGGCGGGTCGAACTGGTCGCCTGCGCGGATTGCCGAGGCGAATGCCTATGCGGCGGCCAAGGGTTTGCAGGGCATGACGATCCTGAACAACAACCTTTCGCTGGCGACAATGATCAAGCCGGTCTGGGCGGGTTGTGTGTCGTCAAACACACCGGAAACCTTGGCGATGCTGCGGCAGGGCGGGGTGGCGCATGTCAGCTGGTCGTCGCAGGCACGGGGCTATTTCCTGCCGGAAGAACTGCGCAACCGACTGCCCGAAGACACGGCGCCGGAAACTTGTTTTGGCGGGCCGGACAATGCGGAGCGGCGGCGGCGCGCCGAAGCCTTGGCGGCACGTTTGGGGATTTCGGCGCATAACGTAGCGACGGCTTGGGTGCTTTCGCAGGGCTTCCCTTCGTTCGCCCTGATCGGGCCGCGCACGGCGGGGGAGATTGCTTCCACCTTGCCGGGTCTGGGGCTGGAACTTTCGCCCGAACAGGTGGCATGGTTGAATCTGGAACGCGACAGCGAGTAGGCCATGATCCGACGCTATGGGGAATCCGTGAAACCGGGCCAGCGCTATAAGCGCAGGCCCGGCGTCTATGCGGTGCTTTTGTCAGGGGATTCCATCCTGACAACCTTTCAGGAAAGCCCCGCGCCGGAATTTCAGCTTCCCGGTGGGGGGATTGATCCCGGTGAACACCCCGTTGCCGCCCTGCACCGCGAGGTGTTTGAGGAAACCGGCTGGCGGATTGGGAACATCCGCCATCTGGGCACCTTTCGGCGTTTCTGCTTCATGCCGGAATACGATTTCTGGGCGGAAAAGCTGTGCCAAGTCTATCTGGCCCGCCCCATTCGCCCCCACGGCCCGCCAACCGAGGCGGGACATACAGCGGTTTGGCTGCCCGTGACCGAGGCTTTGGGCCTGCTGGGCAATGCGGGTGATCGCGCGATGCTGACTTATGCGTTGGGGCTGCCCGCATAGTGCAAAAGCACCCCTGACACATCATCCCGGAAATCCTGACCCCCGGTGAAATCGGTCAAATCCCAAACCAGCGCCTCAAGCAAATCCTGTGGGGAAAGATGCGCGTTGGTGCGCAGGATACGGTCCAGCCCGTCCTGCCCCAACTCGCTGCCGTCGGGGGCCATGCATTCCGTCACGCCATCCGACACCAGAAACAACCTGTCCCCCGCTGCCAGTTGCAAGGCAAAAGGGTTATAGCCCGCACCGGGGATCAGCCCCACCGGCAAGCCCCCTTGGCCCACGAATTCCACCCGCCCGTCGGCGCGCAAAACCACGGGATGCGGATGACCCGCCTGCACCATTTCCACCCCGCCAGTGGCCAGATCCAGTTCGGCATAGGCCAGCGTCAGATATTGATCGACGCCCAGTTCATCCAGAATCAGGTTGTTCAACCGCGCAGCCACTGCTGGCGGCGGTAAGGTCTTTCCGTCGCGAAAGGCGATGTGCTGATCGGCATCTGACCCGACAAACAGCCCCGCCAGCCGCGCGGTCATCATGGCCGACGCGACTCCATGCCCCGCGACATCCACCGAAAACAAGGCGACGCGGCCTGGCGCCAGCTGAAAAAACCCGGCCAGATCGCCGCCCACATGGCCTGACGGCCGCAAAAGGACCGAGACAGTCGCACCGCCGAAGTCACGATAGCGGTCGCGGATCAGCGCCTGCTGCACCTTGCGCGCCTCGATCAGGTCACGGTTCAGATTGTCGTGCATTTGCTGCAACCGCCCCATCGCTGCGCTGATCATGCGGTTTTTATCCACCAGTTCCGATTGCATCCCCAAGATCCGTTCCCCCGCCCGCAGCCGGGCGTGCAGTTCGTCGGAATGCACCGGTTTCGTCAGGAAATCATCCGCCCCACAGTCGAGCCCATCGGCGACCTGTGTGCTTTCGGAATTTGAGGTCAGAAGGATAAAATAGGCGTAGGTTTCACGCGGCAAGGCGCGAAAGGCGCGGCAGAAATCCAGCCCTGACATGCCGGGCATCACCCAATCGCTGATCACCATCGCGAAATCCTGCGATTGGCACAGATCAAGCGCTTCTTCGGCCGACCCGGCCTCAATCACCTCATACCCGCCGCGTTGAAGCGACATGCAAAGCAAGCGGCGCTGGGCGCGGCTATCATCGACCACCAGAATCCGTCGGGCGATTGACGCCGCCGGTTCCTGCACTTTGATTCGGTCACTTTGCCGGGCGCTTTGCACGTTTCACCTGCCTTCCACGGCCTTGATCGCCCATCCGCCTTAACGGCAGGTGAAAATTAAAATGCCAAATTATGGGCGGGGTCAGACTTACCAACGGTTAATTAAGACACGCCATGCTGCGAGGACGGTACAGGGGAATGACGATGATTGATTGGAACAGGGTAGGAGACCTTCGGTCCGAAATCGGTGACGACAGCTTTGTCGAGGTGGTCGAGATTTTTCTGGAAGAAGCGGACGAGGTTACCAACCGAATGTTGCGCCTGACGACATCTGCCGCGCAAGCACAGGCTCTGCATTTTCTGAAGGGGGCAGCACTGAACTTGGGGTTCGAGGATCTGGCCGATTTGTGTCAGGCTGGCGAGCACCGCGCCGCCAGGGGCGTGATGATCGAGCCGGACCCCATTCTTGCATGCTATCAGGCGTCAAAGACCGCGTTCCTGACCAGCCTGCAACGGCCCAGCGCCGCCTGATCAGACCAAGGCGCGCTTTTCGATGTAATGGCCATAAAGCGTGGTCAAAACTGAGGCGCCCAGCATCAGACTGATCCAGCCCGTGATCGTGCCCCAAACAAAGACCAAGAAGCTGTTTTGGATGAAGAACAGCGGAACTTGCAGAATCAGCGCCAAACCAAAGGTCAAGCCAACCACGCCCAACATCACGCCGCTTTCCCCTTTTGTCGCCTCCCATCCGCTGAGGATCGGCACGCCGGGTTTCAGCGCGGCGCCAGGCAACATCGCGCTAAGGCGGGTCATCAACACGCCCACCGGCAACAGGAAGATCAGCGGCACCAGCTGCGCCAGCAGAAACTTGCCCGGCGAGGTGGCAAGCGTGGACGGGTCAACCCTAAACAAAGCATGACCCACAACAGCGCCCAACATCAAAAGCAGCAGCGCCGGAATCACTATCATCAACCCGATGCCCAGCCCTTTGCCGAAATAGCCCAGCACCCGGTCGGCATGGAAAACCGGCACCACGCCACCGCGTTCTTCGGTCAAAACAAAACGATGCCAAGCAACGGCGATCCAAAGCGACATGACGCCGCTAACAACGCCCACCGCAAATGCCAAACCGGGGTTCAACTGCCCACTGTCCATCGCTGCCTGCAAAGCTTCGGCGGTCGGGTAGTTGTGCAGGCCCGATCCAAAAAGTGCGGCTTGGCCGATCAGATAGGGAATGACCGACACTTGCAGTGCCGCGCCGAAATTGCCGAACACCTGCCGCCAAGAATGAACGAAGATCTGCCACGCTTTCATCGCGCCCTCATGCCTTACGCAGATGCAAGGGGTCATGCCGCACGACGCAAGTCAAGTGTGCCGGGTACAAGCCTGTTCTTGCCCCCTGCCCCTTTTCCCGTTAATCGCGCGGAAACTCTGGCGGAGACTTTGCATGTCGGCACCCAAGAAAGTTGTCCTGGCCTATTCGGGCGGTCTGGATACCTCGATCATTCTGAAATGGCTGCAAACCGAATATGGCTGCGAGGTGGTGACTTTCACCGCCGATCTGGGCCAGGGCGAGGAACTGGAACCGGCGCGCCAAAAGGCGCTGCTGATGGGGATCAAACCCGAGAACATTCACATCGTCGATGTGCGCGAAGAATTCGTGCGCGACTTCGTTTTCCCGATGTTCCGGGCGAATGCGCTGTACGAAGGGCTGTATCTGCTGGGCACATCGATCGCGCGACCGCTGATTTCGCAGCATCTGGTGCGGATCGCGCATGAAACCGGGGCCGATGCGGTGGCGCATGGGGCGACGGGCAAGGGCAATGATCAGGTGCGGTTTGAACTGTCGGCGGCGGCTTTGGACCCGGCGATCAAGGTGATCGCACCTTGGCGGCTGTGGGATCTGACCAGCCGGACGAAACTGCTGGAATTTGCCGAGGCGAACCAGATTCCGATTGCGAAAGACAAGCGGGGCGAAGCGCCGTTCAGCGTGGACGCGAACCTTTTGCACACCTCGTCCGAGGGCAAGGTTCTGGAAAACCCGGCCGAGGAAGCACCCGAATTCGTCTATCAGCGGGTTGTTCCGGTGGAACAGGCGCCGGATCAGGCGGAATATGTGGAAATCGGGTTCGAGCGCGGCGATGCCGTGTCGATCAACGGTGAGGCTTTGTCGCCCGCGACGATTTTGGCGCGTTTGAACGACATCGGCGGCAAGCATGGTGTGGGCCTGCTGGATCTGGTGGAAAATCGCTTTGTCGGGATGAAATCGCGGGGGCTGTATGAAACGCCCGGCGGGACGATCCTGTTGGAAGCGCACCGGGGGATCGAACAGATCACCTTGGACGCAGGCGCTGGCCATCTGAAAGACAGCATCATGCCGCGCTATGCGGAACTGATCTACAACGGGTTCTGGTTCAGCCCGGAGCGCGAAATGTTGCAGGCGCTGATCGACAAGTCACAGGAGCATGTGACGGGCACGGTGCGGGTGAAACTGTACAAGGGTTCGGCCCGGACGGTGGCGCGTTGGTCGGACCATTCGCTTTATTCCGAGAAGCATGTGACCTTTGAAGAAGACGCGGGGGCCTATGACCAAAAGGACGCGGCAGGCTTTATCCGCCTGAACGCCCTGCGCCTGCGCCTGATCGCGGCGCGGAATTCGCGGGTGAAATGATCCGGATGGCCAGCCCTTAAAGGGGCTGGCCATTCCATGTTCCGCTAAGTGTTGGTGCATCGCCATTCAGCGGATCAAAGAATTCCACATCGCCACTGTCGGAACCGGCGGCGATGTGCAGGGTTAGGTTCAGCCCGTCCTTGCCATCGCTGGCGTAGACTTCATGCCCGATGCCGTTCAGCACCACGCCCGGCCATATGCGGCAGTTTTCAAAGCGCAGAACCGTCATGCTGTCCGTGCCGCTGAATGTGACATTCCCCCCGCCGGTGCAGGCTGTCCTGATGACGGAAACACCGTCCCAGGCGTAGAAATCAGGATACATCCAAAGCTCGTCCCAGATCAGGCTGGCGATCGACATCGGATCATTATTGCCCGCCGGATAGAGCGGCAGATAATCGGTCATCAGCGGGACATTGCAGAAGGGTTCCAATCGGGGCCTCACCCCGTCAAACAACAAAGAGGCCACGGCATCGTCCGGGCAGGATTCGCCGCGACCCCAGATCACATGCGGGCCGTTCTGTTGCAGGATCAGATGGCTGTTCCGCGCATGGCGGGCGACAGATTTGGCCATTTCAGCCGGGGTGATCGGGTCGGCATCACCATTCAAAACCACGGTCGGATAATCCCCCCCGGCAAAGGGTTCGGGCCGCTTCACGCCCTTTTCAGGCGACCAGAAGGCACAAGCCAGACGTTCGGCGTAATAGCTGCGGTCCATCCGGCCCTTTGGCCAGGCCTTTGCCTGTTCGATCACCGCTTGCGCATCGGCTGTCGGATCGCCGCTGCCCTCGGCATAGTCGCCACAGGTGACGGCATAATAGGCCGCGCCGAACCACATGCCGTCCGACAGGGGCGTTTCCGTGTCGGGGTCGAGATACAGGTTCGCATATTCCAACCGCAGCAGGGGCACCAAATCACCGTCGCCCGCCGCAGCCAAAGCCCGCAGCAGTTCCGACCGCGATTCCTGCCCATACAGCGCATAAAACGCCACGTTTTGCAGGGCTTGCGGGGTCAGCGCCCTTTCGACATGGCCTTCCGAAGACAGGGGATAGGCGATTTGCATGGGCAAACGCGCCATCAGCGCGTCATAGGCCTGCGCTGCCGGTTGGCCCATGTCTTTGGCACAGTTCGGATCGGCGTCGCATTCGGCAAAGACTCGGTCCAGAATCGCCTCGGCTGCGCGGGTTGAGGTGGCGTAGAACCCTTGCGAGGACAGGTTCAGATCAACCACCCCATCCAGAATGATCCCCTTCACCGCCTTGGGATAGGCCGTCGCATAGGCTTGGGCGACCTGTGTGCCATAGCTTTCGCCATAAATCCAAACCATCCCGAGCCTCAGCTTTTGCCGAAAGGCTTCAAGATCGCGGATCACCTGATCGGTGGTCAGATAGGGCAACAGGTCAGGCCGCGCCACCTCGGCCTTGCAAGCCTGCACAAAGGCGCGGGCCAAGGCGATGGATTGGGCGGGAGCCTCGACCGGCAGGGGGGCGCGGTCAAAGGCGGCCTGCGCCTTCAGGCATTCAAGACCGGTTTCCGCACCCACCCCGCGCTGGTCGAAAAAGATGATGTTCATCTGATCGGTCAGTTCAGGGGTAAAGGTCGGCATATAGCTGCCCGCCGAAACCAACCCCGAAACGCCCGGCCCGCCCACCGCATAGATCAGCGTGCCCTGCGGATCGGGGGCCATATGCACGGCGAAGGTGACGGGAACGGTGCTGTCAGGGTCATTCGCCGCGTGATCCAGCGGCATGGGCAGGGTCACGCAGATCAGATCGGAATCGACGCAGGGTTGGGCATCCAATGCGGCCAAAGCATCGGGCAGGCTGTCTTGGGCTGCGCCCCCCAATGGGCACATAAATGCAAGAAAAACCGAAACAAATCTCATCTTCCGCCCCCAATTGCCCCTGCGACCATGCGGGGAACCGGTGGATGATACAAGGTCAGTCGGCAGTTTTCGAAGCGATCAAGCTTTCGGCTTCAAGCAACAGGCCCAAGCTCGCGTAGATGATCGAGAAATCGTGCATAAGGCTTTTGACTTGCGCCTCCAATCTTTGGCTGGCCAGAACAAGGCCGCCGACACGGCTGAAACCATAATTGCAGCGGATCGCAAGCTGGGTTTGATGGCCGTCGCAGATCGACGAAAGCAGTCTTGCAGTGGGATCAAACTGGTTTGCGATGCGAAAGTGCCGATCAAGGATGCTGGACAAGAGCGAATGGCTTGGGTCTGTGCGATGGGAGACATAAAGCAGGTGGTTAGGCCAAAGCTGCAGATTGGCTTGGTGATGGTAGAAGGTGTTTACGGTTTCAAGTCCTGACCAGCGCTTATCCGGCAAAGCGCGTGCGACGAGGTGGAACTCTGGCATCGGCACCCGATGATGCAGGGTTAGCAAGATGCCCTCGAAAAGGTCGTCGTCATCATTCGGGTGGGGGATTCGGATCTTGGAGTAGATCAGTTCCTGTTTGCCAAAATGGCTAACAGCAAACTCTTGCACCTTTAACCGATGTGCTTCAGGCAAAAGTCCGGGCCGAACGCGATCCCGCATGGTGTTTCTGATCTGGCGCGTGATCTTTGCGGGAACGTCTAGTCCGACCATAGCGGCCAAGCGCGGTAGGACGGTTCGCTGTTGGAGCAACTCCATCCAATGCAACGCAAAGACCGCTGGAAAAATACACATAGTGATGCCGAAGCCCAAAACCCAAGGGTTTACAGCCGACTGCAAAGACGCGTCATGGGCAAGCATGACAACCATTGCGAGGCTTGCCGCTATACCCATCAAGCCTACAATACGCGCACGTCGCAATTTTGGAAGGGCCGCCTTCACTGCGGCCATTGCATCCTGATCCGCCTCCACGACAGCCCCTACATCTTGTGCAGATAAAGCCGTTCGTAAAACGGCATCGCCTCTTCGGCGAGCTGCGCATAGTCGCCTTCCAATTCGGGCAGCGGTCCTTCGGCGGTGTCAAAGCCGGTGCTGCGATGCACGGCGTTGTACCAATGGGGTGCCCAGACCCCATCATAGGGTTTTGGCCCCGCCTGCCAATGCAGCATCCTGTCGTTGAAGGGCAGACCTAAAGAGCCGCACAGTTTCATCAAGGTCACCCGCGGCGTCGCACGGATATCCTCGGCGGCCACCACACGCGGGGTATGGCCCGTCCGATGGGCGATTTCATCGAACAGTTCCGCCTGCTGCACAAAGCCGATGTCGGCCAGCGTCGGCCCCTCGCGTTTCGCGGCATAGCTGGCGATCACCCGAGCCGGATGCCGGATCAGGAACACATTTTCGCAAGATGCCATCCAGTCGCGCGGGAAGCCCGGCACCATATGCAGTGTCATATGCTTTTGATAGAAATAGGGTTTCTCCGGATTGCCCGGCCCTCGACATTCGCCAGCGACGATAAAGGGATCGACAGGGCCTTTGGCAATCACCTCTTGATACATCGGATGGTGCAGACCTGTGGCTTGCAAATAGGCCGCATAAAACGGCTCATCCCAAACGCCGCAATCGCCCCGCGCGGCAAAGGAATACATCAGCGCCGTCGAAAGATTCCGAGGGCCGGACCACATCGCTATCCGCATGATTTCACCAACTCTTTATATAGGCCCCGCAGCCGTTGCGTCATCGGGCCCATCTGACCCGTGCCGATCTGCCGCCCGTCGATCAACCCCACCGGGGTCTGGGCCCCGAAGGTGCCCGTCAGGAACGCCTCCTCCGCAGAATATACCTCAACCAAGGAGAAATTGCGTTCGAAAACAGGGATGCCGTTGTCGCGGCAAAGGCGGATCACCTTGGCCCTTGTGATGCCGTTCATGCAGTAATCGCCCGTGCTGGTCCAAACCTCGCCCTTGCGGACGATGAAAAAATTGCAGGCATTGGTGGTGTTCACAAAGCCATGAACATCCAGCATCAACGCCTCATCCGCGCCGGCCTTTTCGGCGGCGATACAAGCCAAGATGCAATTCAGTTTGGAATGGCTGTTCAGCTTGGGATCCTGCGTCATCGGCAGACCGCGCATATGCGGCACAGTGGCCAGACGGATGGGGCGGGGAATCTTGGGCCGTGAATGTTCCATGATGATGGCGACGGTCGGCCCCTGCTGCGACAGGCGCGGATGCTGAAAGGGTCGTGTCTTGACCCCGCGCGTCACCATCAGCCGGGCATGGGCATCGGTTTCCATGCCATTGGCCTTTTGCAGATCGCGCAAGGATTGCGCGATCTGGGCGGGGGTCTGGCCGATGTCCAGATCAATCGCCTTGGCGGCCTCGAACAGCCGCTCCAGATGTTCGTCCAGAAAGGCCCATCTGCCGTCATAAAGGCGAATGCCTTCCCAAACCCCATCGCCCAGCATGAAACCGGCATCATAAACGCTGACCAGAGCCTGCGCCTTGGGTAGGATTTTACCGTTCACATGGATCAGGATCTGCTCGTTCCGGCTGTCTTCTTCAGCCTGATGGGTATGGGCGTGGTCGGTCATGGCGGGCTCCTTTCCGCCAGCCTAGCCCTTTGCCGTTGATCCCGAAAGCTGCAACCTAGACCGTGTTTCTGCCCAGCAGGCCCTTGCCTGCACCAAGTCGTCACGAAGGGCCTTTGCCGGGCCAGTTTTTAGGCGTTGTTCCAGCCTTTCCAAGACCTCATGCAATACCCCTGCCCCGAAAACAGCAGCCGAACCCGCCATACGATGCGCCATAGCCGCCATGGCTAGGGGATCGTCCGTGCTTTCGATCAACCTCGCCATATCCGAATCGGTTTGGCTAAGGAACTGACCAAGCAGCTCCCGAAACTTTGCCTCACCCAAGGACTGACGCAATTGATCCAGCGTATCATCGCGCACCAAGGGTTCCTGCGGCTCGGCAGCAACAGACCAAGCCTCGATCTGCGCAAACGTGCTTTGCAGTAGTCCCTGCAATCGACGGATCGAAATGGGTTTGATCAAAGTTTGGGCTAAGCCGGCTGCCCGAAAACGTTCCATATCTTGGGGCAGCGCATGAGCCGTCAGCGCAACGATGGGCGCTTGTTGGGACGCCCCCTTCGCATCAGCCTGGATGCGTCGCGCAGCGGCCAGACCATCCACATCGGGCATACTGATATCCATCAAAATTAGATCATAGGACTGTCGCCTCGCCAGAGCGACGCCTTCCTCGCCATCATGTGCCTCATCCACGAGACAGCCTTCGCGTTGCAACATTTCGCGCACAACAAAGCGGTTGATGTGGTTGTCCTCCACCACCAGAATTCGACGCCCAGCCCAAGGTTTGCGCCGCCGCCCGCGGCCGAGCCCCGCCTTTCCATCATTGGACGGCGACAAGACATCCTCTGCCAAGGGCAAGCGGACCCAGAACAGGCTTCCTTGTCCTGCCTCGCTTTCCACGCCAATCTGCCCACCCATCGCGCGCACCAACCTTTGCGCGATGCCGAGGCCCAGCCCCGTTCCACCGGCGCTGCGCATATAAGAGGCATCGATCGTTACGAAATCTTCGAAAATCCGGGGTTGATCGGCCTTGGGGATTCCTATTCCCGTGTCGATCACCCGAAATTCGGCCAAGCCGCCGGGTAGACGTTTGGCCAGAATCGTGACATCGCCATTTCGGGTGAACTTTACGGCGTTGCCCACCAAATTCAGTAGAACTTGTCGCAGACGCTTGGCGTCGCCCCGAACGGCGTTCAAGCTGTCGTCCTCTGGCGACCAATGCAGCCGATTGCCTTTCGTCAGCGCCAGATGGCCCTGATTCTCGACAATTTCTTGAACCAGGGCATTTGCATTGAAGTGGTCGGCCTGAAGCTCCATTTTGCCGGCATCTAGGCGCGAAATGTCCAGAACATCATTCACATGGTGCAGCAACAACTGGCCCGAGCTGGCGATCACCTGCACATAGCGTTTCTGGCTGTCGTCCAGCCGCGTGGACTGCAACAGTTCCAGCGTTCCCAGCATACCGTTCAGCGGCGTTCGCATTTCATGGCTCATCACCGCCAGAAAATCTGCCTTCGCCTTTTCGCCTTGGACAGCTTTGTCGCGCGCGTTGACCAGTTCCTGTTCCGCAGCAAGACGCGCCGAAATGTCGCGCAAAAAGGATACGAAAATCTCGCCTTCGGCACTGCTGGCGACTGACACCGAAAACTCGATGGGGAAGACCTCGCCGTTTTTCCGCCGACCCTCCATCTGGACGCGTGCCTTGCCCACGATCCGACTGTCGCGCGTGACATCGAACCGTCGCATACCAGCCGCGTGGGCCGCCTTTAGATGATCAGGGATCATCAGATCTGCCATGACCTGCCCGATCACCTCGGCCCGTGCATAGCCAAAAATGCCTTGCGCGGCGGCATTGTAGTCCAAGATCACCCCATCGCGGTCGATCACGATCACACCATCCAATGCGGTGGAAATAATCGCTTCAAGCCGCGCGCGTGTTGCTGATTGTTCATTCGCCCGACGATGGGCCTGCCTTGTCATGAAGGTCAGGACCATGACCATCATCGTCAATGCCAAAACAAGCGCCGCAGTCAGAAGTGCGATCCAAAGTAAGGTTTCCGAGGCGATCATCCGCCGCTCGTCCGCCGTAGCCGAGAAGATGCGGATACCCAACAAGGACATGGCCCGCAAACGAGCCTGCAAACCTTCGGCTTCGGCGACGATGTCGGGCAACGCGGCCTGCAAGTCGCTATCGTTGCCATCAACCAACACGACCTGCCGATCCAGAAAATTCTGGGTATAGGCGATGCTGGCCATCACATCTGGTGACCGGCGCAGTTCGCGGAACTGGCTGCTTTCCTGCAACATCCTTGCTCGGCTGTAAAAGATGTCAAACCTTTCGCGAAAGGCATCAAGCCCTTCCCCGCTGGCCATGGAACGGCGACCCGCGTTGATCATCGCCAACAGTTCCAACTCGTTCTGGGCCAGTGACCATTGCGTATTGTCCGCATTGGCCCGAGCAAGATCGTCAATCTCGCGTCGGACATCGGAAGACAGATATGAAATAGCAAAAGCGCAAAGCAAAATTGCCAGGGCCACAAGACTGGCGATCAGCACATTCAGAAGGGGCTGCGTTGACTGCGGATTCAGCACGGCCAACGCCCTACCTTGCCCCAGGCCATCACGGCAAAACCTCGATCCGATCCAATTGCCAGACACTGCGGGCATAGATCGTTTCCGACTGATAGGCCGGATTCTGATCATAGGGGTAAACCAGCCAAAGCGGACCTTTGTCGCGCAAGGTCATGCGTTGGCCATTATTCAGATAAGCAAGGATTGGCCCGCCCTGCACCGCGTCAGAAATTGGCACTTCGATGCTATAGTCATTCACCGCCGTAACCTTCAGGGTCCGGCCTTTGATCTTGAGATGCGCCAATAGTTCGACCAACGGCACACCAGACAAAACCTGCTGCCCTTCAGTCCAGATTGTCGTTGTCGCGAAGGTCTTTCGGTCAAGCGCTTCCAGCATGGCAAGATCAAAGGTGGCTGCGCCTTCGCCATTCGTTGCACCGATCAAACCGGTTACCGTCAAGACCACCTTACCTTTTGGCGGTTCAAGCCCTTCGGGCCAAGATGGCGCAGCTAAAGCCATCAGCAAAGCAGTCACCCATGTGAGAATTCGCATCTGTCTATACCCGCACCGGATCAATGCCGGATTCGTGACATATTCCGTTGCATGAGTCAGCACTGCCAATGGATATGGCCCTACCCGAAAGGATAGGAAGGGTATACAATGACCAATAGGGCAAAGAAAGTCTGCTGCGGTGATGGATCTAAGCGCCCTAGTCAAATGATGAAGGCCAAGCGATCCGTCCGGCGTGTCATTCTTGCCGGTCGGAGTGAGTACGAAGATTGATGTTCAAAGGAACAAGCGCGTCAGCCACTGGGGTTCTTAGGGTGGGTTCGACGATGGCCAGATTGTTGATTGCCGATGACCACGATCTCGTGCGGGAAACCATCGCGGCCTTCCTGCAAGCGGAAGGTGTGGGCGAGGTGACAACGGCACCGTCCTTGGGGGCCGCCCTATCTATTGTTCAGCAAAAAGGGCGGTTTGATCTGGTTCTGCTGGACTATAATATGCCGGGGATGGACGGGCTGTCAG
This sequence comes from Neogemmobacter tilapiae, assembly GCF_014652215.1. Classification (GTDB taxonomy): domain Bacteria; phylum Pseudomonadota; class Alphaproteobacteria; order Rhodobacterales; family Rhodobacteraceae; genus Neogemmobacter; species Neogemmobacter tilapiae. The sequence goes on from NZ_BMYJ01000003.1 coordinate 125,206, forward strand.
GGTTGACGCGGATGATTACTGCGAACAAGGGCCCTGTTGCGATCTTGTCAGGAACCGCAACGCCAGGGATCGCAGAGGAAGCGATGCGCGCCGGGGCTGCGGGTTTTGTTCCGAAAACCCTGTCTTCAAAATCAATGGTGACAGCCGTGCGTTTTATGATCGCAGGTGAGGTTTTTGCCCCTTTTGCCTTTTTGCAGCAAGAGAGCCGCATAGGTGCAGGCAACCTGTCGCCGCGCGAAGTCGAGGTCTTGCGGGGGGTTTGTGACGGTAAGTCGAACAAGGAAATCGCCAGAGATCTGGACGTGCAGGAAGTGACCGTAAAACTGCATGTAAAAACGCTGAGCCGCAAGCTGAACGCCCGGAACCGAACCCATGCGGCGATGATCGCCCGGGATCAGAATTTGCTTTGAGCCGCTCCGAAATTCACAACCCAAGGATGTTTCGCCGCAGCAAGGTGGCTTGTTTCTCTGGTATTCCGTGGATACCGTCCGGTGTTGATCATGGGTAGGAGGCCGGGAATGTCACACGCAAAGGTTCGACCGGTCATCCTATGTGGCGGGTCGGGCAAGCGGTTGTGGCCCGTGTCCCGCAAAAGCCGACCCAAGCAATTCGTCCGGCTATTTGGGCAAGAAAGCCTTTTGCAGACGACGCTGCGGCGGCTTGAGGAAATGGGTTGTGTGAACCCCCTGCTGATGACGGCCGAAGATTATCGTTTTGTCGTCCAAGAACAACTTGCGGAAATGGGGTTAGGCGGGGCGAGCGTGGTGGTGGAGCCGACACCGCGCAACACGGGGCCCGCCATTTGCGCGGCGGCGGGACTGGCTTTTGCTGACGACCCTGAGGCTTTGTTGCTGGTGGCACCATCGGACCACCATATTGGCGATGTCACAGCCTTTGGGCAGGCTTTAGCCGCCGGCATAGAACAGGCGTTGGATGGCCGGATCGTGACCTTTGGTATCCGGCCGGATCGGGCCGAGACGGGATATGGCTATATTGAAACGGCAGAGCGACCACAGGACGGGATCGCACAGACGTTTCAAAGATTTGTCGAAAAGCCAGATTTGGCTGGCGCGCAACTGATGCAAGAATCGGGGCGGTATCTTTGGAATGCGGGGATTTTCCTGTTCTCGGCCCGCAGCATCCTGGCTGCTTTTGGGACACATGCACCAGGGGTGGCCTTGGCCGTAAAGGCCAGCATTGCCAGCTCTCGTCCTGACCTGTCCTTCTTGCGTCTCGGGCCGGAATTTGCCGAAGCGCCGGAAATCTCGGTCGACTACGCCGTGCTGGAACATGTCGCTGGCGTGGTGATACCGGTTTCTGCCCGATGGAACGATATGGGCAGTTGGCGCAGCGTCTGGCAGGAATCGGTTCGGGATGGGCAAGAGGTCGCCCGATCGGGTGAGGTGACAGCGATAGGTTGCGCCGACAGCCTGCTGCGGTCGGATGAACCGGGCGTACATCTGGTGGGGATCGGGCTGAAAAACATCGCCGCGGTGGCAACCCGCGATGGTGTGCTGATCACTGATCTGGATGCGACGCAATCCGTGTCCGAAGCGGTGATCCATCTGCAAAAGGCCGGAGTAAAGCAAGCCGACGATTTTCCGCGGCAGGCTCGCCCTTGGGGGCACTATGAGACTTTGGCCATGGGACCACGATTCCAAGTCAAATCCATCGTCGTGAAGCCAGGTGGCCAACTGTCGCTGCAAAGTCATGTTCACCGCGCCGAACATTGGGTCGTGGTGGAAGGGACGGCGCAAGTGACGGTGGGGCAGGAAGCGCGTTTGGTTGGCGAAAACCAGTCCGTCTATATCCCTTTGGGCGCTGTCCATCGCTTGGCCAATCCGGGGAAACTGCCCTTACGGCTGATTGAGGTTCAGACCGGTGCCTACTTGGGCGAAGACGACATCCGGCGCTATGAGGATGTCTATGCCCGCAAATAGGCTGACCTGTTTCAAAAGCTATGACATCCGCGGGCGCGTCGGTGTTGACCTGAACGAAGATCTGGCCTTTCGCATCGGATGGGCCTTTGCGACTTGCCAGAGGGCCAAGACCGTTGTCGTAGGTCGAGATGGCCGGGAAAGCAGCCCTGCGCTTCAGGCGGCCCTGATGGGCGGCCTTTGTGCGGCGGGTGTCGATGTTGTCGATATTGGGCAAGCTGGAACAGAGGAAGTTTACTTTGCCGTCGACCACTTTGGGGCCGACGGGGGGATTGAAGTTACCGCCTCGCACAACCCGATCGAATACAACGGAATGAAATTGGTAGGGCCGGGGGCAAAGCCGCTAAGGGACGGCGAATTGGGCAGGCTGGAGTCGCTGGCCATTGGATGCGATCCGACGCTGAAAAAGGGGAATGGCACGATCCGCGCCAAGATGGCCCGAACCGAATATGCGCGACGAGTGGTGGGCTTGATCGACGTCAAAAACCTGCGGCCACTGCGAATCCTGGTGAATGCGGGGAATGGCGTTGCGGGGGCTGCCTTTGACGCAATTGCCGCCGAACTGGCCGCACGGGCCGCACCTCTGAGTTTTGTGCGTGTGAACCATAACCCCGATCCACTTTTTCCAAACGGTGTCCTGAATCCGCTGTTGCCGGAAAACCGAGATCAGACCAGCCAGGCCGTTTTGGCCGCCAAGGCCGATATGGGCATTGCTTGGGATGGCGATTTTGACCGCTGTTTCTTTTTTGATGCGGCGGGTCATTTTGTGGACGGTGAACATGTTGTGGCGTTGCTGGCCGCCGCCTGCCTGGAGGACGAGCCGGGTGGACGGATCGTGCACGACCGACGGGTAATTTGGAACGTTCAGTCCGTGGTGGCGCGCGCCGGTGGTCAGGCTGTTCCGGCCAAAGTCGGACACGTCCACATGAAACATGCGATGCGCCAAGCCGACGCCATCTATGGTGGGGAAATGTCAGCCCATCACTACTTTCGGGATTTCATGTTCTGTGACAGTGGGATGATCCCTTGGCTCAAAATCGCCGCTTTGCTTTCGAAAACAGGGAAGCCTTTGTCGGCGTTGGTGGACGAGATGAGGGCCAATTTTCCAACATCGGGCGAGACTAATTTTCGGGTGTTAAATATTGCGGAATCTGTCGCGAAGGTCTCAGCAGTGTATCGAGCCTTGGCGACAGAAATTGATGAAAGTGATGGGCTGTCGCTGTCATTTCACGATTGGCGATTGAACCTGCGTGGGTCATCGACGGAAAACTTTCTGCGCCTGAATATCGAAACGCGGGGGAATGCTGCCTTGGTTGCGTTGAAACTGCAAGAAATCCGCGCGTTGCTGGCTCAGTAGCGGGTGGTCATCCTGTGACCACGTCGATGACTTAGCGTGACATGAGTAATTCCGACGGATTGCCACCAAGTCATCCGTTCCACCCTGAACACGGGGTCGCCGGGGTCAAAGCCCAAATGGGTAACTTCTTCCGCCGCCGCGGCGGCGGCGAGAAAACTGACCTCGACTTCAGAGTAGGGAACAGCCCGGATCAGCCATTCGTTCGGCCCCTCGTGGTGAAAATCCTGATCCAGCACTTGCGGCAGGGCTTGGGCATTGATCCAGCGATCTTCAAGCTGCCAAGGTTGCCCATCCGCCAAATGCAGACAAAGCAGATGCAATGCTGTGGACCCTTGTCCCAGATGCAGCCGGGCCGCCAACCAATCCGGTGCGGGCAGAAGCTCTTTCTTAATCAAAACATAGCGATAGCGCGCACCAGTGCGCTCGATTTCTAAACGCACAATCGGCATTTCGAACCGCGCTTGTCGCAGCGGGGCCAGCCGGACCCGCGTCCCCGCCTTGCGCTTGCGGTCCAACAGGCCCGCCTCGTCCAACTCGCGCAGAGCGCGGTTGACCGTGGCGCGGGCGCAGGCGAATTCTTCGGCCAGCGCCAGTTCGCCGGGCAAAAGGCTGCCGGGGGGCCAGATGCCTTGCGTGATCCGGCGCAGGATCTCTGCCTTAACCTCTCGGAAACCAATTGCCTCAGTCACGGCAAACATCACCCATCTTTGCAGCCCGGTTGGCCCTTGATAGGGATAGGTGCAGACATAAAGCAAGGCGGCCCATGTTTGAGATCCTGACACCCGCGCAATTTTTGACCAGCCCTTGGAGGAATGGCGGCGGCGTTACGCATGAGATTGCCAAGGCCGAGCAGGATGGCCGTTGGCTTTGGCGGCTGAGCGTGGCGGAGGTTGCCAGCGACGGGCCGTTTTCGCATTTTCCTGGCATGGCGCGGATTTTGACCGTGATCGAGGGCGCGGGGATGGTTTTGGACACGCCGGATGGGCCGCTTGCGGCGCAACCCTTGCACCCTGTCGGTTTCTCTGGCGAGACTTCGGTGGTTGGACGGTTGCTGAACGGCCAGATCCGCGATTTGAATGTGATTTATGATCCGCTTCGGGTGCGGGCCGAGGTCCGGCTTTGGCAGGGTGAGGCGGTTCAAAGCCATGACCGTGGGATGACCGGGCTGTTTGCGCTTTCGGATGGTGTTCACGCGAATGGCCAGACCGTCCCGGAGGGCGCGATGGTTTTGGGACACGGTTTTACCTTGCAAGGCGGGCAGGGCCTGTTGCTGCATCTGGATCAACAAAGCCCTACATGACTGCGCGCAGTCGTTGCGCCAAACCGCGCCAGCGCACTAGGATCCCGTCGCGCTGCCTATGGCGGCCCTGCTGCACCTGATGCCGTCCTGCTGACCACAGATCGGTCAGCGCCGATTGGCCTGCGGCAAAGGTCAGCCCGTCCAGCCAGCGATCCGGGGGCAGGGGGCACAGCGTGGGGTGGTCGGTGTCGATGGCCAAAAGGTCGGCCCAAAGGCCCAAGGCAATTTCCCCGGCTTGACGGCCAAGCGCCTGCGCCCCACCTTTCGCCGCTGCCGTGTAAAGATGATGCCCGACCGAACCTTCGCCCGCGACCAGCACATTGCGCTCCATGTCGCGCAGACGTTGGGAATATTCCAGCGTGCGCAATTCCTCGACCATCGAGATCCGCACATTGGAATCGCTGCCCACACCAAAGGCCCCAGCCGCCGCCAGCCAGCCCGGCCCATTGAACGGCCCGTCGCCCAAGTTCGCCTCGGTCACCGGGCAAAGCCCTGCCACGGCGCCGGTCGCGGCCAGTCGCGCAGTTTCGTCGGGGGTCATGTGGGTCGCATGGATCAGGCACCAATCGGGGCCAAGCGGCAGGTTATCTAGCGCCCATTCCACTGGCCTTGCGCCCAGCCAAGCCCGCACATCGGCCACCTCTTTTGGCTGTTCCGCGATGTGGATATGGCGTGGGCCGGGCAGGTTCATCGCCAGCAAGGCCCGCAGATCGTCGGGACAGGTGGCACGCAGTGAGTGTGGCGCGATGCCCAAAGCGGCGTCATGGGGCAGGACGGTCAGGCCCGTTTGCGCTTTGGACACCAGATCGGCAAAGCGTTCCACATCATTGCCGAAGCGTCGCTGCCCCTGCGCCAAGGGCTGCATTCCTGCCCCGCCATAGCTGTAAAGCACCGGCAGATGGGTCAGGCCGATGCCGGTCAGCGCCGCTGCCGCAAAGATACGCTCGGACAATTCTGCAATATTGTCATAGGCTTGCCCGCCTGGCTGATGGTGGACATAATGAAATTCGCCGACGGCGGCAAAGCCCGCCTCTTGCATTTCCATAAAGGCCAGCGCGGCGATGGTTTCGATGTCATCCGGGGCCAGGTGATCCATGAAGCGATACATCAGGTCGCGCCATGTCCAGAAGGAATCGCGCCCCGCCGCGCGGCGTTCGGTCAGCCCGGCCATCGCCCGCTGAAAGCTGTGCGAATGCAGGTTTGACAGGGCAGGCAGCAGGGCCTTGACCCGCGTGTCACCGGGCTGGGCCGAAGCCCCCGTTTCCAGCGATGAAATCCGCCCGTTCGTGATGCCAAGACGCACGTCAGAAACCCAATCTTGCCCCAACAGGGCCTGTTCGGCAAAGATCATCGCGGCTTCCTTATGTATAGACATAATAGTGATACTCGCATACATATCGATTCGGCAACCACGCTGTAAGGGCCGTCGATGCGCGCACCTGTCATCCTTGAAAACTGCCAGACCGCGATCCCCGATGCGGCGATTGTGATGGATGAACGGCTGCTTTGGCTGGGGCCGCGTGCGGATTTGCCCGGCGATTATGCGGGGCTTGTGCGGCATGATCTGGGGGGGCGGCTGGTGACGCCTGCGCTGATCGATTGCCATACGCATATCGTGCATGGCGGCAACCGGGCGGGCGAATTTGCGCAGCGTCTGGAAGGCGTTTCCTATGAGGAGATCGCGCGGGCCGGGGGGGGCATTCTGTCCACCGTGCGGGCGACGCGGGCGGCGACACAGGCGGAATTGGTGGCGAAGGCGCTGCCCTTTGTCGATGCGCTGTTGGCCGAGGGTGTGGGGACAATCGAAATCAAATCAGGCTATGGGCTGGAGGCCGAGGCGGAGCTGCGGATGCTGCGAGCGGCGCGTGAGATTGCCGGGCTGCGGGATGTGACGGTGAAGACGACCTATCTGGCGGCCCATGCGGTGCCGCCGGAATACAAGGGCCGGGCCGATGCCTATCTGGACGAGGTTTGTATTCCGACGCTGCGGGTGGCCCATGCCGAGGGGCTGGTGGATGCGGTCGATGCCTTTTGTGAAGGGATCGCCTTTTCGTCGGATCAGGTGGATCGGTTGTTTCGCGCGGCCAAGGCGCTGAATTTGCCGGTGAAACTGCACGCAGAGCAATTGTCGAACCTGCATGGGGCGGCGCTGGCGGCGGGGCATGGGGCGCTTTCGGCGGACCATCTGGAATGGCTGGATGAGGATGGGGTGAAGGCGATGGCGGCGGCGGTGACGGTGGCCGTGTTGTTGCCGGGGGCGTTTTATGCGCTGCGGGAAACGCGGTTGCCGCCGATCGATCTTTTGCGCCGTCATGGCGTGGCGATGGCGGTGGCGACGGATATGAACCCCGGAACCTCTCCGCTTTCGTCGCTGCTGTTGGCGATGAACATGGCCTGCACCCTGTTCCGGCTGACCCCGGCCGAGGCTTTGGATGGGGTGACGCGGCAGGCGGCGCGGGCCTTGGGCCTGTCGGATCGGGGCGAACTGGTCGTTGGCCAGCGGGCCGATCTGGCGGTGTGGAACTGCGAAAGCGTGGCGGAACTGTCTTATCGCATCGGGTTCAACCCGCTGCATCAACGCATCATCGGAGGCGTGTTGTGATCCTGACCCCCGGCAAAGTGACCCTTTCCGATCTGGCAACGATTTACCGCGAGGGGCTGGCGGTGACGCTGGACCCGTCCTGTCGGGCGGGGGTGCTGGCGGCGGCGGCAGTGATTGCGCGGGCGGCGGGGGCGGATGCCCCGGCTTACGGTGTGAACACGGGCTTTGGCAAGCTGGCGAGTCTGCGGATTGCTCCGGCGGATACAGAAACGCTGCAACGCAATCTGATCCTGTCGCATTGCTGCGGGGTGGGGCCGGATTTGCCTGCGGCACAGGTGCGGCTGATGATGGTGCTGAAGCTGCTAAGCCTAGGGCGGGGGGCGTCAGGCGTGCGGTGGGAGATCATTGCGCTGATCGAGGGGATGCTGGGGCAGGGGGTTGTTCCTGTGATCCCGGCGCAGGGTTCGGTGGGGGCTTCGGGCGATCTGGCCCCCTTGGCGCATCTGGCGGCGGTGATGATTGGTGAGGGCTTCGCGGATTACCGGGGAAAGCGGCTGACGGGCGGGGCGGCTTTGGCCGCTGCGGGGCTGGTGCCGGTGGTGCTGGGGCCCAAGGAAGGCTTGGCGCTGATCAACGGGACACAGTTTTCAACGGCCTGCGCCTTGGCGGGGTTGTTTGGGGCGTGGAATGCGGCGCAGGCGGCGCTGGTGACTTCGGCTCTGTCGACGGATGCCATCATGGGATCGACGGCGCATTTGCATCCGGACATTCACAGCCTGCGGGGCCATGCGGGGCAGGCCGAGGCGGCGGGCGTGTTGCGCGATCTGTTGGCGGGATCGGTGATCCGGGAAAGCCATCTTTTGGGGGATACACGGGTGCAAGACCCCTATTGCATCCGCTGCCAGCCGCAGGTGACGGGGGCAGCGATGGATGTTCTGCGGATGGCGGGGCGGACGCTGGAGATCGAGGCGAACGCGGCGACGGACAATCCTTTGGTGACATCGGACGGTCAAATCGTGTCGGGCGGGAATTTCCATGCGGAACCGGTGGGTTTTGCGGCGGATATGATCGCGCTGGCCTTGGCCGAGATTGGGGCGATTGCGCAACGGCGGGTGGCGATGATGGTCGATCCGGCGATGTCGTTCGGGCTGCCTGCGTTCTTGACGCCCGCGCCGGGGTTGAATTCTGGGCTGATGATCGCCGAGGTGACGACGGCGGCTTTGATGAGTGAAAACAAACACATCGCCATGCCCTGCGTGACGGACAGCACGCCGACATCGGCCAATCAGGAAGACCACGTCAGCATGGCGGCGCATGGGGCGCGGCGGTTGTCGCGGATGGTGGAGAACCTGAATGTGATTCTGGGGGTCGAGGCGATGTGCGGGGCGCAGGGCGTGGAATTCCGCGCGCCTTTGGTGACCAGCCCCGCCTTGCAGGCGGTGGTGGCGCGGCTGCGGCAGGATGTGGCGACGATGGGGGATGACCGTTATCTGGCGCCGGATCTTGCGGCGGCGGCGGCTTTGGTGGGCTCGGGTGAGCTGGCCAGCGCCGGGGGGCTGGCTTTGCCAGAACTTTGGGCATGACCTTTTCTGTTCAACCCGGTGATGGCCCCGTGATTCTGGCGATGCCGCATGGGGGCACGGATATGCCCGAGGCCTTGGCGGCACGGCTGAACGCCAATGGGCGGGCCCTTGCGGATACCGATTGGCACATCGCGCGGCTGTATGAAGGTCTTTTGCCGGGTGCGACCACGGTGCAGGCGACATTCCACCGCTATGTCATTGATGCCAACCGTGATCCCAAAGGCCAAAGCCTTTATCCCGGCCAGAACACCACCGAACTTTGCCCGACCACCGATTTCGACGGTCTTTCCATCTGGCAAGACGGACAGCAACCCGGCGCGGACGAGATCGCGCAAAGAACCCGCGATTTCCACGCGCCCTATCATGCGGCGCTGGCGGAACAGGTGGAGCGGGTCAAGGCGCGGCATGGCCTTGCCATTCTTTATGACTGCCATTCGATCCGTTCGGAAATTCCTTTCCTCTTCAACGGCCTGCTGCCGGTCTTTTCCATTGGCACCAACAGTGGCACCACCTGTTCCCAAGTCGTCGTAGAGGCCACACTGAAACCCTGCCAATCGGAAAGCCACGTGCTGAATGGCCGTTTCAAAGGCGGCTGGACGACGCGGCACTATGGCCGCCCGCAGGAAAACATCCATGCCATCCAGATGGAACTGGCCCAACGCGCCTATCTGAGGGCCGAGGCCGCCCCTTGGACCTATGACACCCAACGCGCCGCACCTTTGCGCCAGACCCTTTCCCAAATCCTGCACGGCCTTGCCGCCCTGACCGAAGGAATTCGCCATGAATGACCGCAAGAACGCCCGCGACATCTATCCCGCCACCGGCACCGAACGCACAGCCAAAAGCTGGCAGACCGAGGCGGCGCTGCGGATGTTGATGAACAACCTGCATCCCGATGTCGCTGAAAACCCGCATGAACTGGTCGTTTACGGCGGTATTGGCCGGGCAGCGCGGACCTGGGGCGACTTTGATCGCATTGTTTCGGCCCTGCGGGATCTGGAAGCGGACGAAACCCTGCTGGTGCAGTCGGGTCGACCGGTGGGGATTTTCCGCACCCATGCCGATGCGCCGCGCGTGCTGATTGCCAATTCCAACCTTGTGCCGCATTGGGCCAACTGGGACCATTTTCACGAATTGGATCGCAAGGGCCTGATGATGTACGGCCAGATGACGGCGGGGTCTTGGATTTACATCGGCACCCAAGGCATCGTGCAGGGCACCTATGAAACCTTTGCCGAGGCCGGGCGTCAGCACTATGGCGGCAATCTGAAAGGCCGCTGGATCCTGACCGGGGGCCTAGGCGGCATGGGCGGCGCGCAGCCCTTGGCGGCGGTGATGGCGGGGGCCTGCTGTCTGGCGGTGGAATGCGACGAGACGCGGATCGATTTCCGCCTGCGCACCCGTTATGTGGACGCCAAGGCCAAGACTTTGGACGAGGCTTTGGCCATGATCGCCGACTGGACGGCGAAGGGTGAGGCGAAATCGGTCGGCCTTTTGGGCAATGCCGCCGACATCTTCCCCGAACTGGTGGCCCGGATGAAGGCAGGGGGACCACGCCCCGATATCGTGACGGATCAGACCAGCGCGCATGACCCGCTGAACGGCTATCTGCCGCAGGGCTGGACGGTGGAACAGGCCAAGGCGATGCGCGAAACCGACCCGAAGGCGGTGGAAAAGGCGGCGAAGGCCAGCATGCGCGTGCATGTCGCGGCCATGGTCGATTTCTGGAACGCCGGGGTGCCGACGCTGGATTACGGCAACAACATCCGGCAGGTGGCCTTGGACGAAGGGCTTGAAAACGCTTTCGCTTTCCCCGGTTTTGTGCCCGCCTATATTCGTCCCTTGTTCTGCAAGGGCATCGGCCCCTTCCGCTGGTGTGCCCTGTCGGGCGACCCGGAAGACATCCGCAAAACCGACGCGGCGATGAAAAAGCTGTTCCCCGACAACGCCCATCTGCACCGCTGGCTGGACATGGCGGGGGAGCGGATCGCCTTTCAGGGCCTACCCGCACGCATCTGCTGGATCGGACTGGGGGATCGCCACCGCGCCGGGCTGATGTTCAACGAAATGGTCGCCTCCGGTGAATTGAAAGCGCCGATTGTGATTGGCCGCGACCATCTGGATTCCGGTTCCGTCGCCAGCCCGAACCGGGAAACCGAGGCGATGATGGATGGATCGGATGCCGTGTCGGACTGGCCGCTGCTGAACGCTTTGCTGAACACGGCGAGCGGGGCCACTTGGGTTTCGCTGCACCATGGCGGTGGGGTGGGGATGGGCTTTTCGCAGCATTCCGGCATGGTGATCGTGGCGGACGGGACCGAGGACGCCGCCCGGCGGCTGGAACGCGTGCTGTGGAACGACCCGGCGACGGGGGTCATGCGCCATGCGGATGCGGGGTATGAGGTGGCACGGGATTGGGCGCAGGTGCAGGGGTTAAGGTTGCCTTCGGTGCGAGGGGCTTCACATTTTCCTAAACATGGTTGATCGAGGCGCGAAGGGCTGGGCCCGCCGCGGGTGGGCACTGGAACGGCTGCTCTCCTCGATTTATGGTGCATCCCCGAACGATGTCGCGCCTGTTCCCAACGTCGCAATCGTGCCCGCCCGGGGGGCGGCGGGCACGGCCCGGCTGGTCGCCGGGCGGGACAGGTTAATCGCGCAGCCCTTATTCATGAAATTGAATTACACATTAACTGCTGTATGATGGCCAATCTCCTTGTTAAGTAAGATTGCTTCAGGCTATCATGAAACAAATTTCCAAGGACTTCCCCCATGCCCGACCCTCGCCTCATCCGCTATGACATCGCCGACCCTCAGGCCGGGGGTCAACGTCGGCCCTTTGCCAAGGCGGTCCGGGCGGGGGATTATGTGCATGTCTCGGGTCAGGTGCCGACGCTGAACGGCGAGGTGATCAGCGGCGGGATCGTGGCGCAGACCGAGGCGGTGATTGCGAATATCAAGGCGGTGCTGGCCTTGGCGGGTTGTGGGTTGGAGGATGTGATCAAGGTCACCTGCTGGCTGGATGATCCGCGCGATTTCTCCAGCTTCAATGCGGTGTTTGAAAAGCATTTCATCGACCATCCCCCGGCGCGTTCGACGGTGCAGTCGCGGTTGATGGTGGATGCCAAGGTGGAAATCGACGCCATTGCGTGGAAACCGCTGTGAAAATCCTGATCCATCCTGATGCCGAACGGGCCGCCGATTGCGTAGCCGAACTGATTGCCGCGCGGTTGCGGACGGAACCCGCGACCAATCTAGGGCTGGCGACGGGCGGCACGATGGAAGCGGTCTATGCGCGGCTGATCGCGGCCTACCGGGGGGGCCAAGTCAGCTTTGCCGGGGCGACCAGTTTTAATCTGGATGAATATGTGGGGCTGCCGCCGGACCACCCGTGCTCCTATTGGCGCTATATGCGGGAACATCTGTTCGACCATGTGGACCTGACCGACACGCATTTGCCGCATGGCGATGCCGCCGATGCCGAGGTGGAAGCGGCGCGCTATGAGGCGGCAATTGTGGCGGCGGGGGATATCGGGCTGCAACTGCTGGGGCTAGGGGCGAATGGGCATATCGGGTTCAACGAGCCGACCTCCAGCCTGTCGTCGCTGACGCGGATCAAGACCCTGACCCGCTCCACACGCGAGGCGAACGCGCGGTATTTTGAGCGGTTCGAGGATGTGCCAAGGCATGCGATCACGATGGGCATTGGCACGATTATGCGGGCGGATGAGGTGGTCTTGCTGGCCTATGGGGCGGGCAAGGTCGATGCCGTGGCGGCGATGATCGAGGGGCCGGTTTCGGCGGCTTGTCCGGCGTCGGTGCTGCAAATGCACCGCAAGGTGACGGTTGTGATCGACGAGGCGGCGGCGAAGGGGCTGAAACTGCGGGCCTATTATGATGAGGTCCACCCGGATGGTGGTGAGGCGCTGCTATAGGGCATCCAGCGCCTGCCGGAGCGCCCGGACCTTTTCCACATCGGTCCCCTTTGCGCCGGGGGGCTGAAAGCCGAAAGCGGCAATCTGTGCAAGGCCGGGTGGGGGCAGGGGGCTGGAGCCTGAGGCGTGGATTTCGTGCAGGGACAGGGCTTTGGCGAAGGCTGCCACATTGCCCGCATGAACCCCGCCGCCGGGCATGACCGTCACACCAGAGCGTGCCATTTCGGCCAGACGGTCCATCCCGGCCTCGGCCGTTTGCTCCCCGCCCGAGGACAGCACGCGGCGAATGCCCAGCGAGGCGCAAAGCGCCATCGCTTCCTTTACATCCGGCACAAGATCGATGGCGCGGTGCAAGGTGATGTCCAGCCCCTTGGCCGCTTGCACCAGGGTCGCCAAAACGGCCTCATCCAACCGCCCATCGGGCAGGCTGGCCCCGATCACGACGCCCGCCAGACCAGCAGCCCGAACGGCGGCAATCTCGGCCAGCATCGCCCGAACCTCTGCCGCCGACCAGACAAAATCGCCTGCACGGGGGCGGATCATCGCCATCGCGGGCAGGGGGCTTTCGGCGGCCAAGGCGATCAGCCCGGCCGAGGGCGTCAGCCCGCCAAGGGCCAAGGCTGAACACAATTCGATCCGGTCCGCCCCCCCGGCGAAAGCCGCTGCAATCCCCGCCGCATCATCGACGCAGATTTCAAGCGTGATCTTTGCCATGTTCCAACCCCATCAACAAAAGCGCGCCCAACACGCCCAAACCGCCTGACAACAGCGCGGTCAGCCCATAGCCGCCAAGCGCCGTGCCGATGCCAAAGACCCCCGCCCCCAAGGCCCCGCCCAGAAAATAGTTCACCGCCAGAAGTGAGGCGGAAAGGCCGGGGCGGTCGCGGATCAGATCGAGCAGATAGCTGATCGGCAGGGAAATCAAGGCGGCGGCGGAAAACCCGGCGATCAGGCTGGCGGCATAGACATGCCAGGGGGCACTCGCCACGGCCAGCCCACCCAGATAGACAAGGTAAAGCGCCGATGAAATCAGCAAAGCGCGGGTCAGGTTGTGGCCACGGACGGCCCAGGCCCAATAGACCATGAAACCCACCTCTAGCACCGCGACCATGCCGACCAGAAAACCGATGTCTTCGGGCTTGCCCCCGGCTTGGCCTGTGACGATCAAGGGCAGGACGGCGGTGTTCACATGCAGCACCTGCGAAATCAGCGCGACACCCAACACGCGGGCCAAAATCCCCCGCCCGACCAAAAGGCGCAGATCGCCCAAGGCGGCGCGGCTTGGCGGGGGTGGCGTATCATCCGCGCCTTTCATCCCAAACAGGATCGTTGCCATGCAAGCCGCCGCAACCACAGCGGCAATGGCCCATGCGGCAATCATGCTGTCGCGGCCTCGCATCATGATGCCCACAACGCCGGGCATCAGCACCCAGGACAGGGACACCATGATCCGCATCAGGGCGTTGACGATGCGCGCTTCTTCCGCCTCAAAACGGTCGGTCTGGGCGCGGACGGCCCCGAACAGCATCGAATTCGTGGCGTGGAACAGGGCCAAGGGGCCGATGGTGGCCAGCACAAAGGTCAGCGGCGAGGGAATCGCCCAGATCATGCCATAGCCAAGGATGCCAAAGGCCGAGACAAAGATCAGCGGCGCGCGATAGCTGTGCATCCGGTCGGACAAAAGCCCCGCCACAATCGCCATGGTGACATTGGCGACAGAGGCGAGCAAAGCGATCCAGGCATAGGCGCTGTCGGACAGACCCAGATCCTGAATGGCGAGCATGGATTGATAGGGCGAGGTTGCGGCCCCAGCGAAACCGTAAAGGAAAATCGCAAGGGCTGCGGCGCGCACCACGGCATGGCGGCGCAGGATTGAAAACCAGATCTGCATGATCAGCGCAGGAACCGGGCCGATGGCTGGGGTTCGGGCGTGAAATCATGGTCGGGGGCAAAGGGCAGGGTGCCCTTGGCACGGTGATGGTTGGTCAGGCGCGGAATGTCTTGGTTCACCACACCATCGGTCAGGGCCATCAGGTTCGGATTGGCGAGGGGGGCGAGTTCGGGCGACAGATAGCCGGATTTGACGACAAGAAGGCGGGCTTTCGTAGGGTCTAGGCCAAGGGCCGTGAAATCGGCGATGTTGTGATAGGGGCGGCGACGGGCGGCCAGAACAAGGGTGATGCCGTTAATTTGGACAACGGCTTGCGGGTCGTTGGGTTCAAGGAAGACGACCTTGGCCTTGGCCTGAACATGAACCCCTGCGGGGTCAAGGCTGGCTCCGATGGTCAGATCGAGGGTCGCGCCAAGACCTGCGCCAAAGCAAGCCTCTACCGCTGGACGGTCGGTAATGCCTGCAACCATTGCGCCTTGCCAATCGCGGGCGATGAGCTCGGCCAGAACATCGGCGCGGTCCCCAACCCCGCCGCCCGTGGGGTTGTCGCCACTGTCGGCCAGAATCACCGGCGCGGTTTTCGCCGCTGCCGCGATGTCCAGCATCTGACTCAAAGGCCCTGTCACCGAGCCAAAGCGGAACTCCCCCCGCGCCGCCCAGAAATCACTGGCGATCTGCGCCGCCGCCCGTTCCGCCGCCGCCCGGTCCAAGCCCGTCACCACCGCCGCTGCCGTGGCCCGGGGTTCGTCGGCCCAGACATAGCCGATCATCAGATCGGTGCGCCAAACCCCCTGCCCTTCCAACCCCGGCAGACCCGCATACAGCCGCCGCGCGGGTTCATCCTCGGTCGAAGACCGTTCGCCCGGCAACAGCAGGGGAATCGCGACCCGCACCACGCCGGGGCGTTCCTCGGTCTCCAGCGCCCGCAACAGCATTTCATAAGCGGCGCGCATGGTTTCGGGCGTGTCGATATGGGGGGCGGTGCGGTAGGCGGCGAAGATGTCGATCTGATCGACGATCTTTTGGCTGACGTTGCCATGCAGGTCATAGCTGGTGGCGATCAGCATCTCTGGCCCCACCACATCGCGCACCGCCGAAATCCAGTCGCCCTCGGCATCGAACAGTCCGTCCACCTTCATCGCGCCATGCATCGCGAGATAGACGCCATCGACAGGAAGCGCCTCCCGCAGACGGTCGAGGAATTCGGCCTTGAAGCCTTCATAGCATTCACGCGCCACAGGCCCGCCGGGCACGGCGCGGGCGTGTAAAAGCGGGGCAACCGTCGCTGGATAATCGCCCAGAAAGGCGAAGTAGTCATGGGCCAGCAGGTCATCCCCCCGCACAACGCGGAAGTCCTGTTCCTGCATCAACACGGGCGAATAGGTGGAGCATTCGGTGTGAATGCCCCCAACGGCGATACGCATTGGAAACCCCTAGAGTGTCGGATGCAGACGGGCCTGCACGGCAAAGCGCAGCCAGTCCTTGTTGTCGCGGTTCGTCCAACCCGCCTCGGCCACCGCCGAAAGGCGGGGGAAGACCAGATCGTTGAACCATGCGGTGGTGGTGTAATGTTCGCACCAAATACAGGCCTGAATCCCCCGCATATGGTGGCGCAGATCGGCGGGGAAATCGCCTTCCGCCTCATATTCATAGGTTTTCACGGGGGGCACCGGCCCGGCCCAGCCCGCGCCGTTTTCCAGCCAGTCGGGGCCTTGGACCATATCAAGGTAATAGGCCTGCCCCGGCGTCATCACCACATCATAACCGGCCTTCGCCAGTTCGATCCCCACCTCGGGCTTTTCCCAGGCCATCAGCAGCGTATCGTCGGGCGGCACGCCGCCGCCATGCGCCACCTCGTTCCAGCCGACCAGAACCTTGCCCCGCGCGGTCAGCATCGCCTTGATTTTGGTCAGGAACCAGCTTTGCATTTCGAAGGTTCCCGCCAACCCTTCGCGCTGCATCAGGCTGCGGGCTTTCGGGCTTTCCAGCCAAGCGTTTTTCGCCACCTCATCGCCGCCAATGTGGAAATAGCGCGAGGGGAAGATGCCGCAGAGTTCGTTGATGATCTTTTCCAGAACCACAAAGGTTTCCGGCATCCCCGGGTTCCAGGAATTGTTCGGATAGCCCTGCACCGGGTGATAGCTGTCGGGGGTCTCATCAGGATCGACAAGGAAGGGCAAGGCGGCCAGCACGCAGGCGGCATGGCCGGGGGTTTCAATCTCGGGCATGACCTCGATGCCCAAGGATCCTGCATGGGCCACAAGGGCGCGCATTTGGTCTTGGGTGTAATAACCGCCGCTTTGCGCAGCACCATCGCCCAATTGCGGCAGCATTCCTGGCAGATCATCGGCACGGGTCGCGCCCACGGTGGTCAATTCGGGATAGGCCTTGATCTCGGCGCGCCAGCCTTCGTCATCGGTCAAGTGCCAGTGGAACAGGTTCAGCTTGTGCCAAGCGAGCATGTCCACCACGCGGGAGACCTGATCAAAGCTCCAGAAATGGCGCGAGACATCCAGATGGCAACCGCGCCAGCCATAGCGGGGGGCGTCGATGATCGTGCCCGTGGCGGGGAAGAGGAATTTTGCATCCGCATAGGCCCCATGCAGCATCTGGGCGAGGGAAAGCAGACCGAAACGACGGCCAGCCTCGGCGCTGGCGGACAGGGTGATCGTGTCGCCAAAATCCAGACGATAGCCTTCGTCCGGCAGGGTTTTGTCCACGGCGAAACTCAGCGCGCGAGAACCTGGCGCGGGGGAAAGCTGGAAGAGTTTGCGCGCAGCGGGGAACAGGCGGGCGTGCAGGGCATCGACCGACAGCATCAGGCGAAGGTCGGGCAAGGATGCGCCGGGGGCGGCGTGCAGGATCACCGGGGCCGAGCCGGGGGTCGCCTCAATGGCGTTGGGCCAAGGCAGCAGGGCAAAGGGCAGGGTCAGCCGCCCCTCGGGCAGGCGGGGCGGCGGCAGGACGGGGGCGGCGTTGCCTTCGATCAAGTCGGCTACTTGCACGGTTTGGTGCGACCCATCTTTCAGCGTCACCCAAGCGGTTTTCGCGGCGTCATTGCGGTGGAAAGGCGAGCGGAACAGGCCCTCGGCCTGAAAACTCCACGCCTCACCCGGCGCAAGGGTTAGCGGGTCGATGGGGCCAAAGCGGTGATAGTTCGCCGTCCGGTGCAACAGCCGCGCGCCATAGATGTGATGTTCCGGCATGATCCGGGTGATCGTCGTCACCGAAAGGGTGAAATCGGCCAAAGGCGTATCGCCCAGATTGGTCAGTTTGATCGTCCAAGTGCCCGCAGGGGCGGGTTCGGCAGTCCAGGTGTTTTCAAGGAAAAGCATCGTTTGATCCGTTCAGTAATCTTCGGTCTGGCTGAAGGTGCGGGCAAGCGCTGGAATGCCGGCGGTCAGCCCGCAATCGACAGCCAGACAAACCCCGGTGATGGCGGCGGCAAGGGGCGAGGCGAGGAAACCCACGGCATTCGCCACATCCTCGGGCAGGACGATCCGGCCAAGGGCGTAATGTTCGGCGGCTTCTTTAAACACGTTCGGGTTTTCCGCTGCCCGCGCCTCCCAGCCTTGGGTTTTCACGGTGCCGGGGGCGACCGCATTGGCCCGCACCCCGTGACGACCATATTCCACGGCAATCGAACGCGTCAGATGCACCATTCCGGCCTTGGCCGCCGAATAGGCGGGATGGCCGTAAACCCCGAAGCCGTTGACCGAGGCAATGTTCACAACCGACCCCTTTGCCGCGACCAGCCGCGCGGCCAAAGCGTTGAACATCAGAAACGCCCCGTCAAAATTCAGCGCCCTGTCCTTGGCCCAGCTTTCCGGCGTCGTCTGATGCAAGGACGCCCCCCAAGCCGCCCCCGCGTTGTTCACCAGCGTTGTCAGCGGCCCCAGATCGGCCAGCCCCGCGCAGCTGGCGGCATTGGTCACATCCACCGGCATCGCCCGGAAACCCGCGCCCAACGCCAAGGCCGCCCGTTCCGCCCCCGCCAGATCGCGGTCGGCCAAGATTACCAGATCATGATCCTGCCGCAGACGTGCCCCGATGGCTCGCCCGATATCCCCCGCCCCTCCGGTCACAATGGCCAGACGCTGCCCCATGGGTCGCTTCCTTTGCGGCATATGGAAGAACCCGGCCCGGGGCGGCCGCCTGCGCCCCGGCGGGGGGTCAGTCGCCCAAAAGCTGGCGATCGTCGCCGTCGCGGTGGCGGATCAATTGTTCTTTGATCCCCCGCAGAATCCGCGCCGAACGCGGACGGTCGGCATAGGCCACAAGGTTCGCCATCACATCCACCGCCGCCAGATAGGCATAGCGCGTTGATGTGGCGCGAAAGATATTCTGCCCCTCGGGAAGGTTCACGCCAATCACCACATCGGCAGCGTCCGCCACCGGCGACCCGCTTTGTGTCATGGCAATGGTCGCAATCCCCCTTTCGCGCAGCAGCGCGAAACAGCGGGCCAGTTCCTGATTGCGCCCCGAAAAGGACGATCCAAACACCACCGTCCCGGGCCCGGCCGCCGCCGAAAGCATCAGGTTCATACCGTGATCGTTTGACGCGGAAATCCGCACGCCCAGCCGGAACAGGCGGTTCTGCAATTCGTTGACGATCATCGACGAATTGCCGCCCGAGCCAAAGGCATAGACCATTTCCGCCCCGGAAATCAGCGCCGCCGCCTTTTCCACCGCCGCCAGATCCAGCGCGCGGTGCATTTCAAACAGCGCCTTTTGCGCCTTGGTCACGATGTCTTCGGCCACCTCGACCGCCGTCGACGTCACCGATTCCGGTTTCAGATAGCGCAGGCCGACATAGGCGCTTTTGGCCAGTTGCACCTTGAAGTCTGAAAAAGAGGCACAGCCCAGACGGCGGCAAAAGCGGGTTACCGTGGGGGGCGACACTTCGGCCCGCGCCGCAATCTCGGTGATTGAGGCATTGGTGGCGAAATTCACATCGGCCAAGACGCTGGCCGCCAGTTTGCGTTCCAGCACGGAAAGCTTGCCCTCATCATCGGTCAGGGCCGCGATCAGGGCGTCGGGCGACAGGGGGGCGGCGACGATTTCGGTGTCTTCGTTCATGGGCATTCCGATGGGCAAAGGCGGTTCAAGGGGCGTTCCCCTGCCACGAACCCTGTGCTGATCGCCCGGTCAAGCATTTGCATGAAACCCGAAATTCATTTTCGTTCCGCCTTGACATTTAGCCCTATCAGGACCGAATATTCCAGTGACAAAGCAAGTATGCTGAAAATATTTTCACAGGGCGACCAAAAACATGGCAGAGCGTGACGCTTTCAAGAATCCCTTCCCGGCAGGTGATGCGGACCGTCGGGCGATCTGGGACATGCTGGTGACGCGCGACATCGACGCCTTTGTCGCGGCGGATTGGTCGGCGGTTCAGGGCGACTTTATCGAGGCGGGCTTTACGGGGATCAGCGGCAACCATCAGGGCGATCCGCAGGGCTATACCTTGGCCTTTCCGACGCTGGCGGGCTATCGCGACCGCTGGCTTTCGCAGGCCCATGCCTTTGGGGCGGATATGGCGGCGGGGGCTTTTGCGGGCGACGCGCGGGCCGGGATCTATCAGGCGACGCGGCTGGAAGAGATCGAGATTGACGGCGACGCGGCGCTGGTGCGCAAAAAGTTCGACGGGCGGCTGGCGAAAACGGACGGCAGCTTTGATCGCATGAACTGGCAGACGCTGTATATCTGTCGGCGGGATGGCGGGCGGTGGAAGATTGCGGGCTTTGTGGGCTATCTGCCCCATATCGTCGAATGACCGTGCCCCCCGGCCCCAGAAAGATCTTTGTCGCGGCCTTGGCGACCGAGACGAACACCTTTTCCCCCATCGTGGTGGACAGGCGGGCGTTTGAGGAATCGCTTTATGCGCCCCCCGGTCAGCATCCCGCGACGCCGACGCTTTGCACCGCGCCCATTCCGGTGGGGCGGCGGGTTTGTGCGGAGAAGGGCTGGGAGCTGATCGAGGGGACAGCCGCCTGGGCGGACCCGGCTGGGCTGGTGGCGCGGGGCGCGTTTGAAACCCTGCGGGACGAGATTCTGGGGCAGTTGCAGGCGGCCTTGCCGGTGGATGCGGTGGTGCTGGGGCTGCATGGGGCGATGGTGGCGCAGGGTTACCTTGACCCCGAGGGCGATTTTCTGGAGCGGGTGCGGGGCATTGTGGGGCCGGACGTCCTGTTGGCGGCCGAACTGGACCCGCACAGCCATTTGACGGCGCGTCGGGTGGCGGCGGCGGATGTCTTCGTGGTGTTCAAGGAATTTCCGCACACCGATTTCGTGGACCGGGCCGAAGACCTGTGGCGGATCGTGGTTGATACTTTGGAGGGGCGGGTGCGTCCGGTTATGTCGGTGTTTGACTGCCGGATGATTGATGTCTTTCCCACATCGCGCGAGCCGATGCGGGGGTTTGTGGACCGGATGATGGCGCTGGAGATGTCGGACCCGAAAGTGCTGTCGCTGTCGGCGATTCACGGTTTCATGGCGGGCGATGTGCCGGAAATGGGGGCCAAGATGATCGCCGTGACCGATGGCGATGCGGCCTATGGCGCGGCTTTGGCCGAACGGTTGGGGATGGAATTGTTCGCCAACCGGGGCAAGCATCTGATGCCGCAGCTGGATGAAAAGGCCGCGGTGGCGCAGGCGATGGCCGCCAAGGCCCATCCGGTGGTGATTGCCGATATGTGGGACAATCCGGGCGGCGGGACGGCGGGCGATGCGACGGTGGTCCTAAAGGAACTGCTGGCCCAAGGGGCGCAGGGCGTGGCGATTGGCACGATCTGGGATCCTATGGCGGTGCAGCTTTGCTTTGTGGCGGGCGAGGGGGCCGAGATGCCTTTGCGCTTTGGGGCGAAATCGGCACCATTCACGGGTGAGCCGATGGATGCCTTGGTGCGGGTGGTGCGGCTGAACGCCGAGGCTGAGATGCGGTTCGGGGAAAGCGTGGTTCCTTTCGGGCGGGCGGCGCGGATTGCGGTGCTGGACGATCAGGGGCAAGAGACGGGGATCGAGGTGATCCTGAACACGGTGCGGGCGCAAAGCTATGATCCGTCGCTGTTCACTGCCTTGGGGATTGATCCTTTGGCGCAGAAGATTCTGGTGATCAAATCGACGAACCATTTCTATGCAGCGTTTCAGCCGATTGCGGCGGATATCCTGTATTGCTCGGCGGGGCGGCCCTATCCGAATGATCCGACGACAACGCCCTATCGGCACGTGCGGGCGGATATCTGGCCGCGGATGGCGGACCCGTTTGGAAAGGACAGCTGATGGCTTTCCCTTGGCCTGAAGTGGGCACGGCGCTGGCGGATGTGATGACGCCAATGCCGGTCATTGATGAGGATCGGCTGGCAGCGAATATTGCCCGCGCGCAGGCCTATATGAACCAACATGGTCTGGCGTTCCGGCCACATATCAAGACGCATAAGATTCCCGCTGTGGCGCGGGCGCAGATGGCGGCGGGGGCGGTGGGCATCAACTGTCAAAAGCTGAGCGAGGCGGAGGCGTTTGCAGAGGCGGGGTTTGAGGATATTCTGATCACCTTCAATCTGTTGGGTTTGGAACGTCTGTCCCGCCTGCGGGCCTTGAAGGATCGGGTGGCGCGGCTGACGGTGGTGGCCGACAGTGCTGTGACGGTGGACGGTCTGGCCGCTGTTCCGGGGCTGGCTGTGATGGTGGAGTGCGATACGGGCGGTGGGCGCTGCGGGGTGCAAACGCCGGAGGAGGCTTTGGCGCTGGCCGAACGGATCGTTGCGGCGGGGCTGCGGTTTCAGGGCTTGCTAACCTATCCGGCCGTGGGCGGGGCAGAGCGGGTGGAAGAATTTCTGCGCGCGACGATCAGCCTTCTGACCGCGCGGGGCATCGACTGCCCGGTCCGGTCGAACGGGGGCAGCCCGGATTTGTGGCGGGCGCATCTGGTGCCCTCGGCCACGGAACATCGGGCGGGGACTTATGTTTACAACGACCGTTCGATGGTGCGGGCGGGGGAATGCGGGCCGGATGATCTGGCGATGCATATTCTGGCCACCGTTGTTTCACGGCCCACGCCGACGCGGGCGGTCTTGGATGCGGGATCGAAGGCGCTGACCTCGGATCTTTTGGGGTTCAGCGATTTTGGGGAAATTTTGGGCCTGCCGGGGGCAAGGATCGTCTCGCTTTCTGAAGAACACGGCGTGGTCGATCTTTCGGCCTGTGAGGGGCCGCTTCCCGCTGTCGGGGATCGAGTGAGGATCATCCCGAACCATACCTGCGTCGTTTCAAACCTGTTTGATCGGATGGTTTTTCACCGCAATGGCCTTGTCAGCCTGGTGGAAGAGGTGGCCGCGCGCGGGACGGTCTGGTAGGGTCGCGCCATGGCAAGGCAGGTCTATCAGGCGGAACGGATTTTTGACGGCAGTGACTGGCATGAGGATGCCGCGCTGGTGGTCGAGGATGGCCGCGTGGTGGATTTCACGCGTGAAAAGGGCGTTTTGTTAACCGGTTTCATCGTGCCGGGGCTGGTCGATTTGCAGGTGAATGGCGGGGGTGGGCGGCTTCTCAACAACGCGCCGACGCTTGAGACCATTCACCATATGCGCCTGGCCCATGCCGGCTTTGGCACGACCTCCATCATGGCGACGCTGATCACAGATGGCCCCGATGTGACCCGCGCGGCGATTGCGGCGGCCAAGGATGCGCCCGGTTTGCTGGGCCTGCATCTGGAGGGGCCACATCTGGACACGGCGCGAAAGGGGACACATGACCCCGGGCTGATCCGCCCGATGGCGGCGGATGATCTGGCGGTTCTGTTGCAAGCGGCCAAGGATCTGCCGCATCTGATCTGCACTTTGGCGCCCGAGGCGGTCGGTCTGGAACAGGTTCAGGCGCTGGTGGGGGCGGGGGCTGTGGTCAGCCTTGGGCATACGGATTGTACCCATCCCACCGCCCGCGCCTATACAGAGGCCGGGGCCAGCATGGTCACCCATTTGTTCAACGCGATGAGCCAGATGCAGCACCGCGCGCCGGGGTTGGTGGGGGCGGCGCTTTCCGACTCGCGCCTGTGGGCGGGGCTGATTGCGGATGGGTTTCATGTGGATGATGCGGTGATTCAGGTTGCCCTGCGGGCCAAGGATGAGATTTTTCTGGTGTCCGATTCGATGTCGACCATCGGAAGCGACCAAACCAGTTTCACCCTGAACGGGCGGCAGATCTTTCGGGCGGATGGGCGGTTGACCTTGGCCGATGGCACGCTGGCGGGGGCCGATATTGCGCTGTTGGATGCGGTGCGGCATGTGCATCTGACGCTGGGTCTGCCTTTGGAACGCGCGCTGCAACTGGCCAGCCTGCACCCTGCGCGCGCCTTGGGGCTGAGCGACCGGGGTCATTTGCGGCCCGGCGCGCGGGCTGATTTCTTTTGTCTGATGCCCGGTGTGAAAGCCGGGTCTTGCTGGATTGCCGGGGAACGAGTCGCATGATCCTGTGTTTTGACATCGGCGGAACGGCCATCAAGATCGCCCATGCCTTTGCCCGCGATGACATTCGCCCCATGGGCCGGGTGCCGACGCCTGCGGATGATTTCACGGCCTTTGTGGGCGCACTGCGCGAGGCGATCAAGGCGGCCCCCATGCGGCCAGAGCGGCTGGCCTTTTCTATTGCGGGGGTCATTGACCCCGACACGGGCCGGGCGACCGTGGCGAATATTCCCTGCCTGACCGGGCGGCGTTTGCAGAATGACCTTGAGGCGGCGCTGCTGGTGCCGGTCGATCTGGCGAACGACGCCGATTGCTTTGCGCTGGCCGAATCCGCCGTGGGGGCGGGGCGGGGGCATGAGGTGGTGTTCGGCATCATTCTGGGCACCGGGGTCGGTGGTGGTGTGGTGGTGCGGGGCGAGTTGATCAATTCGGGTGGTGGTTTCGCGGGGGAATGGGGGCATGGGCCTGTCGCGCAGCGCATTCTGACCGAGGCGAATGTGACCCTGCCTGCCTTTGCCTGCGGCTGCGGTTTGACCGGCTGTCTGGATGCCGTCTGTTCGGCGCGGGGCATGGAAAAGCTGCACGCGCATCTGCATGGGGTGCAGGCCGAAAGCACAGAAATCGTGGCGGGCTGGGAGGCGGGGCAGGTGGCGGAAAGCCGCACCATCGCCATTTGGCTGGAGCTGTTGTCCGGCCCGCTGGCGGTGGTGGAAAACATGCTGGGCGCGGGAATCATGGCGGTGGGGGGCGGGCTTTCCAATTCGAAACCGCTGATCGCGGCGCTGGATCAGAAGGTGCGCGCCCGCATTTTGCGGCGCTTTGACCGCCCGCTGATCGTGCCTGCCGAATGCGCGATTGAACCCGGATTGGTCGGCGCGGCCATTCTGGGTCTGGGTCGCCGGGTGGCGAGTGCGGCGTAATCGTTACCGCTGCCTTTTTCGGGGCAGTTTGTGAAAACGAATTACAGAAATGTAAGAAAGCCGTGAAAAATCGTTGACGATTGGCCTTGCGCTGCGCATGATCCAGAAAAAGAATTTCTCTACAGGGAAAGACGAATGCGAGTCGCGATCATCGGTCTGGGGTTCCGTCTGGGCTATCTGGGCCATGTCTTTCGGGAAATGGACCCGAGTTTTCAGATCGTAGGCTATCACGACCCGGCCCCGGCGGGGATGGCCGTGCTGCAAGAGCATGGGATTTCGGCAGGCAAGGCCTATGACAGCGCCGAAGAGCTGGTGCGGGCAGGCGGGTTTGATCTGTTGATGGTGGGTTCGCCGAACCATCTGCATCTGGACCATATCCGGCTGGGTCTCGAGGCCGGAGTGAAAATCTTTTCGGAAAAGCCCATCGTTTCGACGATTGAGCAAAGCTATGAACTGGCCGGGCTGCTGGGGCAGTATGGGCCGGATCAACTGCTGGTGGGCTTGGTGCTGCGCTATGCCCCGCTGTACCGCGATCTGATTACAGCGCGGGATCAGGGCCAGCTTGGCAAGATCGTGTCGATCGAGGCGGCAGAGCATATCTATCCCTATCACGGCGCATTTTTCATGCGGGACTGGCGGCGGTATGAAAAATGGTCAGGCAGTTTCATGCTGGAAAAATGCTGCCATGATCTGGACCTTTACAACGGGCTGATCGGGGCGCGGCCGGAACGGGTGGCGAGTTTCGGGGGGCGGAAGACCTTTATCCCGGCGAATGATCCGCGGCTGGAAGGGGTGAATGATCTGGGCCTTTACCACCGCAAACCCAGCGGCTGGAATGGGTCGGACAAGGTGTTCGACAGCGATGGGGATATCATCGACTATCAGGTGGCGATCATCGAATATGCCAATGGCGTGGGGATGAATTTCCACACGAACCTGAACGCCCCCGACCAGTTCCGCCGCTTTGCAGTGTTTGGCACGAAGGGTCAGGCCGAGGGGGATTTTATCCGGGGTTTCCTGAAGGTGACGGATGTGCTTTCGGAAAAGCGGATCACGGAAACGGAATACAAGGCGACGGCGCTGTCGCAGCACTATGGGGCCGATGAGCAGATGGCCGCCGAGGTGGTGGCGCATGTGATGCAGGGCGGACCGCTGCCGGTGTCGCCCTTGGACGCGCTGGAGGCGGGCATTCTGGCGCTGGCGACGGATGAGGCGCGGCGGACGAAACAGGTGATCGACCTGCGGCCGGTCTGGGACCGCTATGACAATGCTTTCGCGCGGAAGGCGGCGTAATGATCAAGTCGCGCTCCAGCCTGATCTTTGCCTGGGCGCTTTTGGCCCCCGCGATCCTGTATATTTTGGTGATCGTGGCTTGGCCGCTGTTTGAAACCTTTCGGCTGTCGTTCACCGATGCGTCGCTGCGGAAGGTGACGAACTATGTCGGCTGGAAGAACTATGACAAGATTTTCAACGAAACCTTCCTGACGGTGATCCTGCGGACCTTTGCTTGGACCTTCTTTTCGGTGGCGCTAAAGATGATCATCGGCACCTTTGGGGCGGTTTTGCTGAACGCGGCGGTGCCGGGGCGGCATATTTTCCGTATCCTGACGATGCCGCCGTGGATCGTGCCGATGGCGATTGGCATTTTCATGTGGGGCTGGATGTACAACGGCCAGTTCGGGATGATCTCGGGCCTGTTGCAGCGGTTCGGGATTGTGGACGGGCCGGTGGCGTTTCTGGCTTGGGGGAACACGGCGTTCTGGGCGACGATTGTGACGGATGTCTGGATCGGTGTGCCGATGGTCACGATCTATTTCCTGGCGGCGATCCAATCGATTCCGAAAGATCTGTATGAGGCGGCCTGGACGGATGGGGCCAGCCGTTGGACGCGGTTCCGGCGGATCACGCTGCCGCTGATGGCCCCCGCGATCATCACCATGTCGATGCTGTCGTTGATCGCCACGTTCAACAGTTTCGACATCATCTGGATCCTGACCCAAGGCGGTCCTTCGGGTTCGACGACGACGATGATCATCGACACCTATCAGACGGCGATTGGGTCGAAGAAATATGGTGAGGGGGCGGCGCGGGCGGTGGTGATCTGCATCTTTCTGTCGCTGTTCTGTCTTGCCTATTTCCGTGTGACGCGCCGTCTTTCGGCGACTGAGAAAGCCTGAGCCATGGCCCGTAAAAACACCGACACCCGCGCCATGATCGACCGCTATCGCTGGTGGGAAGTGATGGCGATCTATGCGGGGATCTTTGTCTTTCTGTTCTTTCTGCTGTCGCCCTTTATCGAAGGGTTTCTGGTCAGCCTGAAACCGCTGTCGCAGCTTTTCTCATCGCCCTATCGGTTCTGGCCGGAAAACGGGTCGTTCAAGGCCTATTCGACGATGTGGGATTCGGTGCCGGCCTTTGGTTGGTATATCTTCAACTCGTTCCTCATCTCGACGGTCGCCACGATCATCGTCTTGCTGCTGGTGGTGCCTGCGGCCTATGCCTTTGCGCGGTTTGAATATGCCGGGATGGCGCTGGTTCTGGGCGGGTTTCTGGCCGTGTCGATGTTTTCGGGCGCGGTGCTGCTGATCCCGCTGTTCCGCCTGATGCGGACCTTGGGCCTGCTGAACACCTATTTCGCCATGATCGTACCGGGGGTGGCTTTCCTGATCCCCTCGGCCATCTGGCTGCTGCGCACCTATATGATGCGCATTCCGGTCGAGTTGAACGAGGCGGCCTATATGGACGGGGCCAGCCAGTTTTACACCTTCCGCCGGGTGATCCTGCCGATTGCCATGCCGGGCATTGTTGTCGTCGCGATCACCACCTTTATCGGGGCCTATGCGCAGCAGTTTATCTTTGCGCTGACCTTTAACTCCAAGACCGAATACATGCCGCTTCCCGTGGGCCTTTTCGCCTATTTCGGCAAGCAGGACGTGATCTGGAACGAGCTGATGGCCGCCAGTTTCGTGGGCATTGCCCCGGCGCTGATCATCATCTTTTTCCTGCAACGCTATCTCGTCGGCGGGCTGACCGCCGGTGCGGTGAAACAATAATCAACTGGGAGACAAGAACGTGATCAAACTGTATCGAACAAGCCTGATCGGTGTCGCGCTAGCCTGCACCACCGCCCTGCCCGCGCTGGCGCAGGACATCACCTGGATCTATTGCGGCGACAAGATCGACCCCGTCCATGAAAAGGCCATTGCCGATTGGCAAGCGGCCAACGAAGGTTGGACCGTGACCCCGGAAGTCGTGGGCTGGGGCCAGTGCCAAGACAAGGCGACGACTTTGGCCGCAGCAGGCAGCCCGGCGGGCATGGCCTATGTCGGTTCGCGCACGCTGAAGGAATTCGCGCTGAACGATCTGATCGTGCCGGTGCCGATGACCGAAGAAGAGCAAGCCGCCTATTACCCGCATATTGTGTCGACCGTGACGTTTGAGGGCACGCAATGGGGCGTTCCGATTGCCTTCTCGACCAAGGCGCTGTATTGGAACAAGGCCCTGTTCAAAGAGGCTGGGCTTGACCCGGAAAGCCCGCCGAAGACCTGGGCGGAAACCATCGCAGCGGCGACCGCCATCAAGGAAAAGACTGGCAAGGCCGGTTATGGTCTGCCCGCCAAAACCTTTGACAACACGATGCACCAGTTCCTGCATTGGGTTTACACGAACAACGGCTCGGTGATCGATGCTGATGGCAACATCACGCTGGACAGCCCGCAGAACCTGGCCGCGCTGGAAGCCTATAAGGCGCTGGTGCCGGTTTCGGTCGAAGGGGCAACCGCCTATGAGCAGAACGAAATCCGCGCGATTTTCCTGGATGGCCAAGTGGGCATGATTCAGGCCGCTGTGGGTGCCGCCTATCTGCTGCGCGATGGTGGCAAGGTGGAATGGGGTGTCGCCGATCTGCCGCTGGGGCCGGATGCCCAAGGGCCGGGGACGCTGCTGATCACTGACAGCTTGGCCGTGTTCAAGGGTTCGGGGGTCGAGGAGAAGGCGATTGAGTTCGCCAAATATGTGACCTCTCCCGAAGTGCAGGAACCCTATGAAGGTGGTGGTGCCGCTGGTCTGACGCCGCTGCGTCCGTCGCCTGCGGTCGACAAGATGCTGGCCGAGAATCCCTTCTGGAAACCGTTTGTCGATGGCATCGCTTTCGGCGGGCCGGAGCCTTTGCTGACCGACTATAAAGGCTTTCAGAACGTGATGATCGAAATGGTGCAATCGGTGGTCACGGGGTCTGCGGAACCGCAGGCGGCGCTGACGAAAGCCGCGGGCGCGCTGGAAGAATACAAATAATCCTCCCCGGTCCTGCTGCGGGTGGGGCAGTCGGACCAAGCTGGGGGCGCGGTGAACGCGCCCCCGGTCTTTTGACAGTCAAGGAGTGCCGCTTTGGGCCAGCTTTCCCTGAAATCCGTGATCAAGACCTTTGGTGAATTCGAGGTTGTGAAGGGCGTGTCGCTGGACGTGCACGAGGGCGAATTCGTCGTCTTTGTCGGGCCTTCGGGCTGTGGCAAATCCACCCTTCTGCGGATGATCGCCGGGCTGGAACATACGACCGATGGGGATATCGTCATCGACGGGAAACGGGTGAACGACCTGCCGCCGGTGAAACGGGGCATTGCCATGGTGTTCCAATCCTATGCCTTGTATCCGCATATGACGGTTTTCGAGAATATCGCCTTTCCGCTGCGGGTGGAAAAAGCGCCTGCGGATGTGATCAAGAAAAAGGTCGAAGCGGCGGCCGCGATCCTGCATCTGGACACAAGATTGCAGCAAAAGCCGGGGCAATTGTCGGGTGGGCAGCGGCAGCGGGTGGCGATTGGCCGTGCGATTGTGCGGGAGCCGGAGATTTTTCTGTTCGACGAGCCTTTGTCGAACCTGGATGCGGCGCTGCGGGCGGATATGCGGATTGAATTGACCCGGCTGCACAAGCAGTTGGGCGCGACGATGATCTATGTGACGCATGATCAGATCGAAGCGATGACAATGGCCGACCGGATCGTGGTGCTGAACGGTGGGCATATTGCGCAGGTAGGGGCCCCGCTGGAACTGTATCACAAGCCGCAGAATACCTTTGTGGCGGGGTTCATCGGGAACCCGCGGATGAACCTGTTGCCCGCGCGCTGCGTGGGGACAAGTGCGGCGGCGGTGACGGTGCAATGTCAGGGGCAGACGATCACGCTTCCGGTGGCGGGGCGTGAGGGGCTGGTGGGCAGCGATCTGCTGCTGGGTATCCGGCCAGAGCATGTAGCGCTGGGGCGGGTGGATGTGACGCTGCGGGTGGTGCCGCATGTGGTGGAACAGCTGGGTCAGCAGACGGTGGGCTATGCGGCGCTGGAGGGGCGGGAGGAAAACTTCCTGTTCGTGCTGCCGGGTACGCGGGGGATTCAGGACGATCAGCCCTTGGATGTGGGGTTCAGGGCGGGGGATTGCCATCTGTTCGATGCGGAAGGGAACGCATTGGAGCGGCAGGTCGATCTGGCGGCGTTGACGGCCCCGGCGGGTTAAGGGGCCAAAATCAATTCTGCCGCGCGACTGGCCAAGGCCAGCGTCGGCGCATTGGTGTTGGCGGCGGGGATCTGGGGCATGATCGAGGCATCGGCAATGCGCAGGCCCTGAACGCCCATGACGCGCAGATGGCTGTCAACCACGCTGCCCATCGCGCAGGTGCCGACGGGGTGGTAGTTGGTTTTGACCGTGGCGCGGATATGGCGGTCGATGCTGTCGCTGGCAAAATCGGTGGGCATCAACGCGCCTGTGACCATATCGCGCAGGGGTGCTTGGGCCAGAACTTCGCGCGCTTTGGCGATGCCGTCACGCATGGCCTGCATGTCGGCGGGGTTAGTCAGAAAGGCGGGGTCGACCAAAGGCAATCCGTGGGGATCGGCAGGGTTCAGACGGATTTCGCCGCGCGATTTTGGGCGGGCAAGGCAGGGGGTGAGGGTGAGGCCCCAAGTCGGATCAACGCCACTGACGGTGCGATCGACATAGACGGTGGGCACGCAATAAAGCTGGATCATGGGGCGGGGATCGGTGCCAAGCGAGATAAAGGCGCAAGCCTCGACCCCCGTGGATGTCACCGGGCCGGAGCGGGAAAGGACATAGCGCAGACCGTGGCGCAGCATATTCCAGCCGCTGTCTTGACCAAAGTAACCCATGCCCCGGCGCAGGGTGGAAATCACCGGCACCTCGCAATGGTCCTGAAGGTTCTGGCCGACTTGGGGCAAGTCAGCCCGGACCGCTATTCCAGCGGCGCGAAGCTGGGTTTCGGGGCCAAGGCCCGAGCGCATGAGAAGATGAGGTGATGCGAGGGCCCCGGCGGTAAGCATGATCTGGGCGGCGTGGCTTTCGTGGGTCTGGCCGTTTTGCTGCCACCGGACCCCCGTCACGCGGTCACCGGTCATGAGCAGTTGATCGACACGCGCGCCGCATTCAAGGCGCAGGTTCTTGTGGGTCTTGATGGGGGCGAGAAAGGCTTTGACGGCGGAGGAGCGGCGTCGGGCGTGGCCGTCAATGGTGTGCTGCATGCGGCCGGAACCGGCTTGGGTGGGGCCGTTGAAATCGTCGTTGTGGTGTAGGCCTATCGCGTCGCAGGCGGCCAGAAAGGCGGCGGTGACGGGGTTCATATGGCCCAGATGCGAAACTTTGAGCGGGCCTTGGGTGCCGTGATGGGGGCCGGAAAGCTCGGCGTTGCCTTCCATCGCGGTGAAATGGGGCAGCATGGCTTGGTAGGACCAGCCTTGGTCACCGGTGATCTGTGCCCAATCGTCATAGTCTTGGGCGGTGCCGCGCAGATAGACCATGGCGTTGATGGCCGAGCCGCCGCCAAGGATGCGGCCTTGGGGGATGATCATGGATCGCCCGCCCAGTTGGGGTTGGGGCGTGGTGGGGTAATATTTGAGGAAGCGTTCGGAATTGAGGAACTTCATGTAACCGGCAGGCAGGTCGAGCAGGGGGTGGCCCCTTGCAGGGCCTTCTTCCAGCAGAAGGACGCTGGCCCCGGATTGCACAAGGCGCGAGGCGATCAGGCAACCGGAGGAGCCACCGCCGATGATGATGAAGTCAGACATCCGAGGATCCGGTCAGAAAGGGCAGAAGGGGGGCCAGCGGGTCGCCTTGTCGGGCATGGGTCAGGGCTGGGCCTTGGCCTTGGGGCGGGGCGCCAGAAAGGGGCAGAAGGCTGGCATAGGCCAAGGCCATGCCTTGATCCAAGAGGGGGCGATCCAGCGCCATCTCATCGCGCAGGATGCGCCAGAGAAGGGCCACGAGCAGCGGATCGGTCAGCGCCTTGTCCAGCGCATGAAAGCCCCGCGCCGGGCCGAGGCGCGAGAGGATGGCGGCGGCAAGGGGGGGGATGGCGGCGCTATCCATGCTGCGCCCCGTTGATGGCTGCATAAAGCTGACGGAACCGGGCGCGGCGGGGGACATAGGCCGCTGCAAGGGCCGGATCGGGGGTGATGGTCGCGCGGATGGGCGGGGGGTTGAAGTGGCCCGCGTCAAAGCCCGGCGACAAACAAGCCCGCGCCAATTTCGCCGCGCCATAGGCGGCCCCGACATCCGCGCTTTCTGGGATCAGCAGCGTCAGGCCTGTCGCGGCGGCGATGATCCGCAGCCAGGATTCCGACCGTGCGCCGCCGCCCACGGCCAGCACCGGCCCCATGGCCACGCCGCTGCGGCCCAAGGCGTCATGCACATCGGCCAAGGCAAAGGCCACGCCTTCCATCACCGCCTGCACCAGTTGTGCCCGGTCAGTCGAGGCCGCGAGACCGACAAAGGCCCCCCGTGCTGTGGGGGCGTTGTGAGGCGTTCTTTCGCCCGAGAGATAGGGCAGGAACATCACATCCGAGGCCCGCGCCACATCGCGGGGCACCAAGGCCGCCAGTTCGGGGGGCGTTGCGCCCATCTGCCGCGAAAGCCATGACAGGCTGTCCACCGCCGAAAGCGTGACCCCCATCTGATGCCAGCGCCCCGGTACGGCATGACAGAAGGCATGCACAGCCTCGGCTGTGTTGGGACGGAAATCGCGGGTTGCGGCAAACAGCACGCCCGAGGTGCCAAGGCTGAGGAACCCCGCGCCCGGTTCCAGCACACCCATGCCGCAGGCGGTGGCGGCATTGTCGCCGCCCCCTGCCGCGACGGGAACGGGGGACACGCCCCATTCGGCGGCAAGGTCGGCCCGCAGATGACCGGAAACGGCGGTGCCTTCCAGCACGCGGGGCATATGGTCAGGGGTCAGCCCCGTGGCGGCCAGCAATTCCGGGGACCAGCGCCTTTGGCCCACATCCAGCCAAAGCGTGCCGGCTGCATCCGACATGTCGGTGGCCTTTTCGCCGGTCAGCCAAAGGCGGACATAATCCTTGGGCAGCAGAACCATGCGGGTTGCGGCGAAGGTATGCGGTTCCTGTTCCGCCACCCAAAGCAGTTTTGGTGCGGTGAAACCGGCCATGGCGATATTGCCCGAAAGGCCCCGCACATCGGCGCGGGATTCAAAGGGGGCGCAATGATCGGCGGCGCGGCCATCGTTCCACAGGATGCAGGGCCGAAGGGGTCGGTCATCGGCCCCAAGGAGGGTGGCCCCGTGCATTTGCCCGGCCAGCCCGATGGAAGCGAGTTTTGCGAAATCTGCCGGAAAGTCGTGGCGCAAAGCACCCACCGCCGCCTGCACGGCGGCGATCCAGTCGTCGGGGTTCTGTTCGGCCCAACCGGGGTGCGGACGGCTGGTGGTCAGCGCCGCATCCCGGCTGGCCAGAACCTGACCGGCATCGGTCATCATCAGGGCCTTGACGCCCGAAGTTCCGATGTCGATGCCCAGATGCAAGGGATCAGCCCCGCAGGCTGATCTGGATTTTCACATCCGTCGGCCGCGCCTCGACCGCACGGTCGAAGGCCTGAATCGACTGTTCAAAGGGCAGTGTTGCCGAGATCAACGGTTTCAGATCGACCTTGCCGCTGGCAATCAGGGCGATGGCGCGGTCATAGACGTTGGAATAACGAAAGACCGTTTCAATCCGCGCCTCGCGCGCCTGAAGGCCGACAATGTCCATCGGCACGGGGTCGACGGGCATGCCGACCAGAACCACCGCGCCGCCGGGGGCGACAAGGGCGGGCAGGCCCAGAACGGCGCGGGCATTGCCGGAACATTCAAAGACGACATCCGCGCCCCAACCGGCGGTTTCCTCGGCCACCACTTCGGCGAAGGGTCGGTCTTTCAGGTTAAAGGCGGAAATGCCGGGATATTTGGCGATGATGTCCAGCTTTGGTTGGGCCATGTCGCTGATCAAGACGCGCGAACAGCCGCCCGCCAGTGCGGCCAGCGCGACCATCATGCCAATCGGCCCTGCGCCGGTGACCACCGCGACATCGCCAGGGCGGATTTTGGCGCGCAGGGCGGCCTGCATGCCGATGGCAAAGGGTTCGACCATCGCCGCCTCGGCATAAGAGACATTGTCGGGCAGGACATAGGTATAGGCGGCGGGATGCACCACCTCGGGCGCAAGGCAGCCGTGGATCGGGGGGGTCGCCCAAAAGCGGACGGCGGGATCGACGTTGTAGATGCCCAGTTTCGAGGCTTTGGAATTGGGGTCGGGAATGCCCGGTTCCATGCAGACCCGGTCGCCCAGTTTCAGATGGGTGACGGCGGAACCGACCGCGATCACCTGACCCGAGGCTTCGTGGCCCAGAACCATCGGTTCGTTGACGACAAAGGGGCCGATCTTGCCATGAGTGTAGTAGTGCACGTCTGAGCCGCAGACGCCGACCGTGTCGATGGCGATCTTGACATCATGCGGGCCGACCGTGGTCGGCAGGTCGATTTCACGCAGGGCGAGCTTGCCCTTTTCTTCCAGCACCAGCGCCTTCATGCCACCACTCCCGGTTCGAGGATCACCTTGAGCGAAGCCCGCCCATCTGCCGCAATGTCGATGCCTTCGCGGAAACGTGCAAGGGGCAGGCTGTGGGTGAGGATGTCTTCGATGGGCAGGCGGCCTTCGGCCAGCATGCGGATGGCATGGGCATAGGTGTTGGGCGAAAGATGCGCGCCGTGGATGTTGAGTTCCTTGCTGTCACCGATGATCGTCCAATCGACGGTGACGGGATCTTTGAAGACGGAAAATTCGACAAAGGTGCCCAGCTTGCGGATGGCAAGCAGGCCCTGTTCGACGGATTTTCCGGCCCCAGTCGCCTCGATATAGACATCGCAGCCGTAACCGTCGGTGAGGTCGCGGATGGCCTGCACGACATCCGTTTCGGCGGGGTTCATCACGATATCCGCGCCGCAGCGTTTCGCCAGTTCAAGACGGTGGGGGTTGAGATCGAGCGCGATCAGGCGGGCGGGGTTCTTCATGCGGGCGGCGGCGACCATGCCAAGGCCCAAGGCACCACAACCGGAAATGACCACGGTATCGTTGAAACCGATATTGCCGCGGTTCACCGCATGGATGGAGCAGGCCAAGGGTTCGACATAGACGCCGTGGCGGGGGTTCATGCCATCGGGCAGGCGATAGTTCCGCGATTTGGCGGGATAGACCATATATTCGGCCCATGACCCTTGGGTGATGCGGTGAAAGCCATAAAGGTCGTGGGGTTGGCACATCCAGTAATTGCCCTCGCGGCAATAGCGGCATTCGCCGCAGGGGACGATCTGTTCCGAAACGGCGACATCGCCCAAGGCCAGCCCGTGCAGTTCGGCAGCCCCTTCGCCCAAGGCGACGACCTGGCCCACGAATTCATGGCCGGGGATGACATCGGTTTCGGCATAGGCCTTGCGGTTGGCATCGCCCCAGAACATCGGCGTGCCTTGGAAACATTTCACATCCCCGGCGCAGATGCCGGCGGCGATGACCTTGACCAGAACCTCGCCCTTGCCGGGCTTGGGGACAGGGCGCGTTTCAAGGCGGTAGTCTTCGGGGCCATAGCAGACAACGGCCTGCATGGTTTCAGGAATTTGGGTCATGGGATCACCAGCAGGTATAGCCGCCATCGGCTGTCACGACCGATCCGGTCATGTAGCTGGCGGCCTGAGAGGCAAGGAAGACAACGATCGAGGCGATTTCGTCGGGCTGACCGGCGCGGGCCATGGGGGTCAGTTCCATCCATTTGGCGGCCATGACGGGATCATCGACCATCGCGTATTTCGTCATCTGGGTTTCGATATAGCCCGGTGCCACCGCATTGACGCGGACGCCGCGCCCGGCCCATTCGGCCCCCATGGAGCGCACCAGATGGTGCACGGCGGCCTTGGAGGCGTTGTAATAGCTTTGGTTCTGGGGCCGGTTGGAGATGTCACCGGAAATGGAACCGATGGCGACGATGGAGCCTTTGCCCGCCGTCAGCATCTGGGCCCCGAAGGCGCGGGCGGTGTAGAGGACGCCGTAGAAATTGGTGTTCATCACATCCTGAACCACCTCATCCGCGACGCTTTCGGCGGCCTCGCCCGAACGGGCGATCCCGGCGTTGGCGACGACCACATCCAGCGGGCCCAGCCGTTCGGCCAAGGCGAGGGTCGCGGCGCTGTCGGTGACGTCCAAGGCGTGCCATTCGGCGCTGTGGCCCCGCGCTGCGAAATCGGCGGCAACCTTTTGCAGCAGGGTTGTGTCGCGCGAGGTCAGGATCACATGCGCCCCCGCCTCGGCCAAGGCTTGCGCGCAGGCAAGGCCGATGCCTTGGCTGGCCCCGGTGACCAAGGCCCGTTGGCCGTGAAGGCTGAATTTGTCCAGAATGCTCATCTCACCCGGTTCCCTGTTGTCGTATCAAAGAACAGGCACTGGCCTGCCCCCACATCAAAACGCAGCTCCGACCCCAAGGCGGGGCGGAATTTCTTGTCGCAGCGCAGGTTGGCCCTTTGGCCGCCCATGTCCAGAACGACATAGGTGGATTCGCCGGTCGGTTCGACCTCGAACACGCGGCCTGAGAATTGACCTTGGTCGCTGATGCGCGTGTCTTCGGCGCGAAAGCCCAAGGTCAGCGCGCCGCTGCCGGGGCAGGCGAGGGAGGAAACCCCCGGCCCGTCGAAGCGCCCGCCCGAGGCTTGGCCTTGGACAAAGTTCATCGGCGGTGATCCGATGAAGCCCGCGACAAAGATATTCTGCGGATCATCATAGATTTCGTCGGGCGTGCCGACCTGCTGGATCTGGCCGTCGTTCAGCAGAACCACGCGGTCTGCCAAAGTCATCGCCTCGATCTGGTCATGGGTCACATAGATCATCGTCACGCCAAGCGTGCGTTGCAGATGTTTGATTTCCGCCCGCATGGCGACGCGCAGCTTGGCATCGAGGTTGGAAAGCGGCTCGTCCAGCAGGAACACCCCCGGCGAACGCACCAGCGCGCGGGCCAAGGCGACACGCTGCCTTTGGCCGCCTGAAAGGTCACGCGGATAGCGGGCCAGATAGGGCGTGAGGTCCACCTTTTTCGCGGCAGCATCGACCTGTTTGGCGCGTTCTTCCTTGGCCACTTTGGCGATTTTCAGCGGATAGCCGATGTTTTCGGCCACCGTCATATGCGGGTAAAGTGCGTAGGACTGAAACACCATCGCCACGTTGCGGTCGCGCGGATGCAGCACGGTCACATCGCGGTCGTCAAAGCGCAGCGTGCCGGTGGTGATTTCCTCAAGCCCCGCGATCATGCGCATTGTCGTGGATTTGCCGCAGCCCGAAGGCCCCAGCAGCACGACAAATTCCCCATCGGCAATATCGAGGTCGAGCGGTTTCAGAACCGTCAGCGCCCCATAGCTTTTGCCCACCCCAGCAAGGGTTACACGGCTCATGTTCTATCCTTTTCTGATGATCCACTGGCCCAGAACCGCTGACAAAAGCACCGCCACCCAAAGGGGGGCATAGGCTTCGACAAAGCGCATCCAGAACAGGGAAATGGCGATGAACAACACGACCGAAATAAAGATCCGGTCAAAGGTGTTGGTCTTGATGGGCAGAAACCCGTTGCGTTCGTTGGCCATGGTCTATCCTTTCACCGCGCCAAAGGTCAGACCGGCGACGATATGCCTTTGCACCAACGCCAGAACCAAGGCAGCGGGGGCGAGGGTCAGCATGGCGACGGCGGCCAGTTGGCCCCAGTTGGTGCCGGTTACGGTCACGAATTCCGCAAGGCCCGTGGTGATGGTCCGCGCCTCGACCGAGGTGAGGGTGGAGGCGAAGAGATATTCGTTCCAGGCAAAGACCCAGGTGAGGATGCCGGTGACAGCCAGACCGGGGCGGGCGAGTGGAAAGATCACGGTGCGCAAAACGGTAAAGGTGCTGGCCCCATCGACATAGGCGGCCTCGTCCAGTTCTTTCGGGATGGCATCGACGATGCCCTGCAACAGCCAAAAGGCGAAGGGCAGGTTGAAGACGCAGTAAAGCAGTATCAACCCGATGCGGCTGTCAAACAGTGACCAGTCGCCGATCTTGACAGCGGTGAACATCAGGAACAGCGGCAGCAGAAAGACGGCGGGCGGGGCCATGCGGTTGGTCAGCACCCAGAAAAAGATGTTGTCCCGCCCCACCAGCCGAAAGCGCGACATGGCATAGGCGGCCAGCAGTGCCAGAACCGAGACAAGCACCGCGTTGGAGGTGGCGATGATCAGCGAGTTGATCATGTACTTCTGGAAAGACGGGTTCGACAGAACCTCGGCATAGTTGGCCCAGGTCATTTTCGCCGTATCCACCAGGAAGGACGGCTTGCCGAAAAGATCCGCCCGCGATTTGACGGACACAAGGAACATCCACCAGACCGGCAGCAGGGTCAGCGCCGACATGCAGAGCCAGAAGATCAGCGTGACGGCGGTCGATTGGAAAAGCCCGCGTTTCATGCCTTGTTTTCCTTCATGCCGGTCATGGCGACGTAAAGCAGCCAGCACATGACGATGGTCAGATAGAGGGTGATCAGCGACATGGCGGAACCATAGCCGTAATCCGTCTTGGGAAAGACGACGCGCCAGATGTGCAGGCCGATGAACCGCGTTTCCGCCCCCGGTCCGCCGCCGGTTAGCATCCAGACCTCATCCACGGTGCGCAGGGCATCCATCAGGCGGATGAAGATCGTGGTCAGCAGGACCGGTTTCAGGAAGGCGAGGGTGATGTCCCAGAAGATGCGCCATTCGCTGGCCCCGTCGATGCGGGCCTGTTCCAAGGGTTCCTCGGGCAGGTTCGACAGGCCGGCCATCAGGGTCAATGTGACCAGGGGCGTCCAGTGCCAGATGTCCATGATGACGACGGTGGCAAAGGCCTGATCGGGAAAGCGCGACAGGATATAGTCGATGCCGAACCAGCTTTTCAGATAATGCGGGATCGGGCCAAGGCCGGGCACGGTCAGCAGCCGCCAAGTGGCACCCACGGCGATGGGGGCGATCATCAGGGGCAGGGTGTGGATGGTGCGGAACAGGCCCTTCAGCGGCACATTGCGCAACAGCATCCGGGCCAGAAATAAGCCAATAACCAATTGGCTGATCAGCACAAAGGCCGTGAATTTCAGCGTCAGCCAGATGGATTTCAGGAAGGCCTTGTCAAACACCAGTTCGCGGAAATTGTCCGCCCCGGTGAAGGTGGGTTCCGGGTTCTGGGCAAAGGTGTTCCAGTCAAAGAAGGACACCACCAGAACATAGATAAAGGGCACAAAGCCCGTAATGAACAGGATGAACAGGGTCGGTGCGATCAGCAGCCATCCGGTCGTGGAATTGCGCATCGACGCACTCCGCCAATGAAAGGGAAAAGCCCGGTGGGGCCAAGGGAGCATCCCCACCGGGCAGGAAGCAAGGTTATTCTTTCGCGTAACCCAGCTTGATCAGTTCGGCATCGGCGGCCGCGGCCGCGGCATCCAAGGCGTCTTCCGGCGTCATGGTGCCGACGATGGCCTCATAGATGAACGGGGCCACCACCTCGCGCACCTGGGCGTGGAACGGATATTCCGGTGCGCCCTTGAACAGATAGCCCTTGTCGCGCATCAAGTCGAAATAGCCGTCAGCCTTGGCGTTGACCTCTTGCACCTTGGGGTCGTCATAAGTCGCCTGATGCACGACGCGGGAACCCGCGACCGCCCAATCGGCCTGAACCGAGGCTTGGCCGATGAATTCCAGCCACAACACGGCGGCCTCTTTGTTCTTGGACGAATGCGGGATGCCGAAAGCGCCGCCATCGTAGTAACCGATGTAACCTTCACCCTTTTCGGCGGCTTCCATGACCCCCTCGACCATCGGCGGCAATGCAACCCCGACCTTACCCACCAC
Organism: Neogemmobacter tilapiae; assembly: GCF_014652215.1. Classification (GTDB taxonomy): domain Bacteria; phylum Pseudomonadota; class Alphaproteobacteria; order Rhodobacterales; family Rhodobacteraceae; genus Neogemmobacter; species Neogemmobacter tilapiae. Next base: position 165,340 of record NZ_BMYJ01000003.1, read on the forward strand.
GGTCGATTTTTCGGGGTTCGTTGCAATCCATGCGGCGTTTTCGCCATAGACCCAGCCCTGGGCCGCGCGGCCAGCGGCGAAGGTTGAGGCGACCTCGTCCCATGTCGAAGCGGTGGCTTCTGGCGGGGCGAATTCCAACAGGCCCACCCAGAATTTCAGCGCCTCTTTCGCCTCGGGCGAGTTCATGCGACCGCCCTTGTCGACCGAAGCGGCATAGGTGGTGCCGTCAATGCCCCAGTCGTAAACGCCATAGGTCGGTGCAATCGATTCGAAGAATTCATAGAAGGCCGCCGGATGGCCGGACGAGGCCTGAACCGTGGTGCCCCAGAGTTCATCATCCTGCGACAGATTGGCGAAGTATTCAGCGTTGTCGCGCCATTGCTGGAAGGTTGTGGCCGGGGCCAGATCATAGCCGTATTTGGCCTTGAACGCCTCTATATGCGCCGGGTCTTCGAACAGGTCTTTGCGGTAGAGATAGACCTTGATGAAGGCTTCCATCGGCACGCCAAAGATATTGCCGTTTTCGCCGCGGAAGTTGTCGATGAAGGTGGTGAATTCCTCGAATTTGAAGTCGGGCGCTTGCAGGTCGGGGTTGTCTTTCAGCGTCTGGGTGATGTCGACCAGAAAGTCGCGGGCGAGGTAGGAATAGATGATGTCCTGTTCGATATAGACAAAGTCATAGATGCCGGAATTGGCCTCCATGTCCTTGATCGCCTTGTCGAACATCTGATCCCAAGATGTGGTTTCGAATTCGACCACGATGCCGGTCTTTTCGGTGAACTGCGGGGCCAGCACGTCTTTGACATAGTTCGACGGCGGGGTGCTTTCCGACACGCCACGGATGGTGACGCCCTGATATTTCGCCCCGGCGTCCGACCAGAAATCGGCGCGGGCCGGTGCGCCAAGCGCAAGCGCGATCGCCGAAGTGGCGAGCATGAATTTCAACATTTTATTCCTCCCGTTTGGGCCTGTCGCGCGGCCCGGCGCACCCCTTGGGCAGGCGGACCATGATTCCGCACCGCCCTGGGGACAGCCATTCGATACAATTGTCTTTTTCATTGCACAAGTGTATTTTGCAGATGTAAATTGATATTTGCATTTGTTCGGGGTTGGGCTAAGTCGGGCTGGTGGGGTAAGGCCAGCGTAAACGTTGCAGAAGGGCGAAAGCGGGATGAACACGGGTGCAACCGACGAAAGCGAAGCCTTTCTGGCCGAGGTCTGCTGGCATTATTATGTGAACGAGTTGACGCAATCGGATGTGGCGCGGGTGATGGGGGTCACGCGGCTGCGGGTGAACAAGGCGCTGCAAGAGGCGCGCGCTGTGGGGCTGGTGCGGGTGGAAATCCGTTCGCCCTTTGTGGCGCGGTTGGATGTGCAGGAACGACTGCGCAAGGTGCTGGGTCTGGCCGAGGTGATCTGCGCGCCAGCGGATGCAGCGCATCACGATTACCACGGGCCGGTGGGGGCGGCGCTGGCGCTGTGGCTGGAAAAGGGGCTGCGGGATGGGCAATGGAAATCCATTGGCATGTCCTGGGGGCAGACCTTGAAAAGCGCGATCCAGCGGTTGCCGCGCCTGCCGATGCCCGATGTGGACATTGTGTCGATGATCGGGGGCACCTCGCAGGGGGGCAGTTTCAATGCCTTTGGCATTGCCTCGTCCTTGGCCGACAAGCTGGGGGCCAGCTATTCGCTGTTTTCAGCGCCGATCTATCTGTCACCCGGCACGGACAAGGCGCAATTCCTGTCGGAAGGGGCGTTCCAGTCGCATTTGGCGCGGCTGAAGCGGCTGGATCTGGCGGTGCTGGTGGCAGGGGATGTGACGGAAAAGTCCTTTCTTGTGTCGATGGGTTTGCCGAATGGGGTGACGCCTGCGGACCTTTTAGCAAAGGGCGCGGTGGGCGATGTTCTGGGGCATTTCCTGACGGTAGAGGGGGCCGAAATCGCCCATCCGATCAACAGCAGCGTGGTGGGGCTGGATCTTGAGGCGCTGGCCCTTGTGCCGCAACGGGTGTTGGCGGCCGGGGGGCAGCATAAGGTGGAGATCATTCTGGCGGCCTGCCGCCGGGGATTGGTGCAGACACTGATCACCGATGATGTGACGGCTGAAATGCTGCTGGGGCGGCTGGAATGACCGGGCTGGTGATCTTTGACTTCGATGGGGTGATTGCCAACAGCGAGATCATCGCTTTGGCCGAATTGCAGGCGATGCTGGCCGAGCATGGGTTAAAGCTGGATCGGGGCCAGATGATCGACCGTTTCTTGGGCAATTCGCTGGACCGGATCGTGGGGATTCTGGCGGCGGAAACCGGGCGACCGGTGGCGGCGGACTTTCGGGCGCGGTGGTATGACCGCTTGTTCGCGCGCTATGAGGTGGAATTGCAGCCGGTGGCGGGGATTTCTGAGGTGCTGGATGCGCTGGAAGATCGGGGCACAGATTACTGCATCGCCTCGGGCAGCTCGCGGCTGCGGCTGTCGGTGTCGATGGGCTGCATCGGCATGGCGGATCGTTTCAAGGACCGGGCCTTTAGCGCCGAGGATGTGCGTTGTGGCAAGCCGGAGCCGGATTTGATGCTGTATGCGGCGGCGATGCGGGGGGCGATGGTGCCTGATTGTCTGGTGGTCGAGGATGCGACGGCGGGGGTTCTGTCGGCCCGCCGGGCGGGAATGCGGGCATTGGGTTTTGTCGGCGGCGAGCATCTGGCCCCGGTGCGGGATGGTCAGGCGCAGGCGCTGCGGGCGGCGGGGGCCTTTGATGTGGTCGCGGACCATGCGCAGACCTTGGAACGTCTGGCGGCCTAGGCTTGATCCTTGACCACCTCCATCGCGACATAGGTGGAGGTGGAGGCGACATGGGGCAGGGCGGAAATGCGTTCACCCAGCAGGGTGCGATAGCCTTGGATGTCGGCAGTGCGGACTTTCAGCAGATAGTCAAAGCGGCTGGCGATCATGTGGCATTCTTCGATTTCCGCAATGCTTTGGACGGCGCGGTTAAATGCCAAAAGGGCGGGGTTGCGGGTGTCTGACAGCTTGACCTCTACAAAGGCCACATGGGCGCGGCCCATACGGATGGGGTTCAGCTGGGCGTGATAGCCGGTGATATAGCCTTGGGTTTCGAGTTTGCGGACGCGGGCCTGGGTGGGGGTTTTTGACAAGCCGATGGTTTCGGCGAGCTCGGCGATGGTCATGCGGCCATCGCGGGAGAGATGTTCCAGAATGGCGCGGTCATAGCTGTCTAGGTCATCTGTCATGTTTTGATCCCCAATTTCAGGCGAATAGTCTGTCAGATGGGGTATCTTTAGCCCAATCCACCAAAACCTTTGCGCTATTCTGGGCAAAAGCAAAGGGGATTCCGATGGACAAAGCTTGGTCGCAGATCACGATGGCTTCGCTGGCCCCGGAAGCGCCGCTTTTGCGGCAATTGCTGGATGAGGCCCGCTTGGACGGTGCCGCGCGTCAGGCGATCACGGCGCAGGGGGCTGATCTGGTGGGACGGATCCGGGCCAGTGCCAAGCCGGGGCTGATGGAGGTCTTTCTGGCGGAATACGGGCTTTCGACGCAAGAAGGCATTGCCCTGATGTGTCTGGCCGAAGCACTTTTGCGGGTGCCGGATGCGGCGACCATGGATGCTTTGATTGAGGATAAAATTGCGCCCTCGGATTGGGGACGGCATTTGGGGCAGTCGGCTTCGTCGTTGGTGAACGCCTCGACCTGGGCCCTGATGCTGACGGGCAAGGTGCTGGACGACACGCCGCCGGGCATCGCGGGGCATTTGCGGGGGGCGTTGAAGCGGCTGGGAGAGCCTGTGATCCGGGCCGCCGTGGGGCGGGCGATGCGGGAAATGGGCGGGCAGTTTGTGCTGGGGGAAACCATCAGCGCCGCGATGAAGCGGGCGCGCGAGCTGGAGGCGAAGGGCTACAGCTATTCCTATGACATGCTGGGCGAGGCGGCGCGGACAGAGGACGACGCGCGGCGCTATCATCTGGCCTATGGGCAGGCGATCACGGCGATTGCGGGGGCGGCGAAGGGGGGGGATATCCGGGAAAATCCGGGGATTTCGGTAAAGCTGTCGGCGCTGCATCCGCGCTATGAATGGGCGAAACGCGACAGGGTGATGGCGGAGCTGGTGCCGCGTCTGCGCGCCTTGGCGGGACTGGCGCGGTCGGCGGGGATTGGGCTGAATGTGGACGCGGAAGAGGCGGATCGGCTGGTGCTGTCGCTGGAGGTGATCAAGGCGGCGCTGCAAGATCCGGGGCTGGCGGGCTGGGATGGTTTTGGCGTGGTGGTGCAGGCCTATGGTCGGCGGGCGGGGGCGGTGATCGACTGGCTGCATGGGCTGGCGGGGGATTTGGACCGCCGGATCATGGTGCGGCTGGTGAAGGGTGCGTATTGGGACGCCGAGGTGAAACGGGCGCAGGTGCTGGGCCTTGCGGATTTCCCGGTGTTCACGCGGAAAGAGGCGACGGATGTGTCCTATATCGCCCTGGCGCGAAAGCTGCTGGGGATGACCGACCGGATTTACCCGCAGTTTGCCACGCACAACGCGCATACGGTGGCGGCGGTGCTGCATATGGGGCGGGACTTGCCGCGTGAGGCGTTTGAATTCCAGCGCCTGCATGGGATGGGCGAACGGCTGCATGACCTTGTTCTGGGCGACACAGGCCGCCGCTGCCGAATTTACGCGCCGGTGGGGGCGCATCGGGATTTGCTGGCCTATCTGGTGCGCCGCTTGCTGGAAAATGGCGCCAATTCCAGTTTCGTGAACCAGATTGTCGATGAGGAGGTGTCGCCTGCGCAGGTGGCGGCTTGTCCTTTGACGAAGATTGAAGGGTTGGCGCAGGTGGAAAGCCCGGCGATTGTTCGGGGGCCGGAGTTGTTCGGCGCGCGGCGGAATTCGGCGGGGCTGGATTTGACGGACCTTGGCGATTTGGCGCGGATTGCCGGGCGGGACGTGCCGCCTGTGGAACTGCCGACCAGCGATGTTGAAGCGGCTTTGGCAGGGGTTAAGCCGTGGCATGCGCCGGGCCGGGGCGAGGTGCTGCGCCGGGCCGCGGATTTGTATGAGGCGAACCTGGGGCCGATCCTAGCGCTTTTGGCGCGAGAAGGTGGAAAGACCCTGCCCGATGCGGTGGGGGAACTGCGCGAGGCGGTGGATTTCCTGCGCTATTATGCCGATGGGGCGGGAGGCCGCGCGCGGGGGGTTTTCGCCTGCATCAGCCCTTGGAACTTTCCTTTGGCGATCTTTACCGGGCAAATCGCGGCGGCTTTGGCGATGGGCAATGGGGTGATTGCAAAGCCTGCACCGCAAACACCGCTGATTGCCAAGCTGGCGGTGGACCTGCTGCATCAGGCCGGGGTTCCCGAGGACGCGCTGTGGTTCATTCCGGGCGGGCCAGCGGTGGGGGCGGCTTTGGTGGGGGATGCTCGGCTGGATGGCGTGGTTTTCACAGGGTCCACGGCGACCGCCCGCAAAATTCAGGCGACGATGGCGGCGACGGGCAACCCTTGCGCGCCCTTGATCGCGGAAACGGGGGGGCTGAACGCGATGATCGTGGACAGCACGGCCCTGCCGGAACAGGCGGTGCGGGATATTCTGGCATCCGCCTTTCAGTCGGCGGGGCAAAGGTGTTCCGCCTTGCGCTGTCTGTATGTGCAAGAGGATGTGGCGGAAACCATCGAACATATGCTGCTGGGCGCGATGCGGGAATTGCAACTGGGCGATCCTTGGGCATTGTCCACCGACATAGGCCCTGTCATCGACGCCCCCGCCAAGGCCAAGATTGACGCGCATGTTGCGAAGGCCAAGGCCGAGGGGCGGTTGTTGTTTCAGCTTGCCGCACCCGAGGGCCTTTTCGTCGGGCCAGCGGTCATTCGCGTGAAGGGGATTGCCGAGATGGCCGAGGAGATCTTTGGCCCTGTCTTGCACATCGCCCGCTATAAATCAGGCGATCTGGCCAAGGTCGTCGCGGCGATCAACGCCACAGGCTATGGGCTGACGATGGGCCTGCACAGCCGCATTGATGACCGGGTGCAATCGGTCGTGGAAACCGCACATGTCGGCAACCTGTATGTCAATCGCAATCAGATTGGCGCGGTGGTGGGGTCGCAGCCTTTTGGCGGTGAGGGGCTTTCGGGCACCGGGCCCAAGGCGGGCGGGCCTTTGTATGCCGCCCGCTTCTGTCAGGGCGGGGCGACGCTGCCGCCCGGCACCTATGACCTGCCCGGCCCCACGGGGGAATCGAACCGCCTGACGTTGACGCCGCGTTTGCCCGTACTGTGCCTTGGGCCCGGTGATGCGACGGCCCAGCAGCAGGCGCAGGCGATCCGCGCCTTGGGGGGTCTGGCCGAAATTGCACCGGACCTTGACCCAAAGGCGCTGATCACACGGCAGGGCATCAGTGGCGTGATGCTTTGGGCTGACCCCGAAACTGCCCGTCCCTTTGCCCGCGCCTTGGCCGAAAGGCCCGGTGCAATCCTGCCCCTGATCGGCGGAATGCCCGATTCGGCCCATGCGCTAAGCGAGCGCCACACATGCATCGACACCACGGCGGCGGGGGGAAATGCCCAGCTTCTGGCGCAGGTCAGCAAGGATTGAACGTTTTCAGGCGCAGCAAGCCTTGACCCTTCCCCCGGGCAGTGACACTTCAACAATCAGCTTGCCCGGAGGATTGACCCGATGCCCGCCTATCGTTCCCGCACAACCACCCATGGACGCAACATGGCCGGGGCCCGTGGCCTTTGGCGCGCCACAGGCATGAAGGATGGGGATTTCGGCAAGCCGATCATCGCTGTCGTCAACTCTTTCACCCAGTTCGTGCCGGGCCATGTCCATCTGAAAGACCTGGGCCAACTGGTCGCCCGCGAAATTGAAGCCGTCGGTGGTGTCGCGAAAGAATTCAACACGATTGCCGTCGATGACGGCATCGCGATGGGCCATGACGGGATGCTGTATTCCCTGCCCTCACGCGAATTGATTGCCGACAGCGTGGAATACATGGTCAACGCCCATTGCGCCGATGCGATGGTCTGCATTTCCAACTGCGACAAGATCACCCCCGGTATGCTGATGGCCGCGATGCGGCTGAACATTCCTGTGGTGTTCGTCTCGGGCGGGCCGATGGAAGCGGGCAAGGCTGTGATCAAGGGCCGCGAAATTGCGCTGGATCTGGTCGATGCGATGGTTGTCGCCGCCGACGAAAGCTATACCGACGAAGAAGTCGAAGAGATTGAAAAGGCGGCCTGCCCGACCTGTGGGTCGTGTTCCGGCATGTTCACCGCGAATTCGATGAACTGCCTGACCGAGGCTTTGGGGCTTTCCCTGCCGGGCAATGGTTCGACGCTGGCAACCCATGATGACCGCAAGCGGCTGTTCCTTGAGGCGGGGCGTCTGATCGTGGAGATCACCAAGCGGCATTATGAACAGAACGACGACAGTGTTTTGCCGCGCAATGTGGCGAACAAGGCGGCCTTTGAAAACGCGATGGCCTTGGACATTGCGATGGGCGGTTCGACGAACACCGTGCTGCATATTCTGGCGACGGCGCATGAAGGCGGCATTGATTTCACGATGGACGACATCGACCGTCTGTCGCGCAAAGTTCCCTGCCTGTGCAAAGTGGCCCCGGCCAAGCAAGACGTGCATATGGAAGATGTTCACCGGGCCGGGGGGATCATGTCGATCCTCGGTCAGTTGGACAATGCAGGCCTGTTGAACCGCGATTGCGTGACGGTGCATAGCCCCACAATGGGGGCTGCGCTGGATCATTGGGACATCAGCCGGACGAACCACGAAGAGGTGCGGCATTTCTTTATGGCGGCACCGGGTGGTCAGCGTTCGGCCACGGCCTTTAGCCAAATGTCGCGTTACAAGGTGTTGGATCTGGACCGCGAACATGGGGTGATCCGTTCAGCGAAACATCCTTTCTCGAAAGACGGCGGTCTGGCCGTGCTGAAAGGCAATGTGGCGCTGGACGGCTGCATCGTGAAAACGGCGGGGGTAGACGAGTCGATCCTTGTCTTTTCCGGCCCGGCGCGGGTGTTTGAAAGCCAGAATGATGCGGTGGCGGCGATCCTGTCGAACCATATCAAGGCGGGCGATGTTCTGGTCATCCGCTATGAAGGGCCAAAGGGCGGGCCGGGGATGCAGGAGATGCTGTATCCGACCAGCTATCTGAAATCGAAAGGTCTGGGCAAAGCCTGCGCTTTGTTGACCGACGGGCGTTTCTCGGGTGGCACCTCGGGCCTGTCCATCGGCCATGTCAGCCCCGAAGCGGCGGCGGGCGGGACGATTGGCTTGGTGCGCGAAGGGGATATGATCGACATCGACATTCCGGGCAGGACGATCAGCGTGCGGGTTTCCGAGGCCGAGTTGGCGACGCGGCGGGCAGAGCAGGATAAGCTGGGCTGGAAGCCTGCGAAAGTGCGCCCGCGCAAGGTTTCGGCGGCGCTGAAGGCCTATGCGATGCTGGCGACTTCGGCCGACAAGGGCGCGGTGCGGCAATTGCCGGACGATTTTTAGGGGAAAGGGGCGCTTTCGCGCCCCTTGTCATTCCGCCTCGGTGAAGACCTCATCCCGCTTTTTGCGGATGCTGGGTAGGGTGACGACGACCAGAACCGCGACCATCAGCAACAAAAGCAACAGACTGATCGGACGGGTCACAAACACCGTCGGATCGCCCCGGCCCAAAATCATCGCGCGGCGGAGGTTTTCTTCCAGCATCGGCCCCAGAACAAAGCCCAGCAGCAAAGGGGCCGGTTCGCAGCGCAGTTTGATCAGGCCGTAACCCAACAACCCAAAGAAGGCGACGGTGAACAGGTCATAGACGTTGGAGTTCACCGAATAGACCCCGATGGAACACATCGCCATGATGATGGGGAACAGGATGTGATAGGGCACTTTCAGCAGTTTGACCCAAAGCCCGATCAAGGGCAGGTTCAAGACCACCAGCATCAGGTTGCCGATCCACATGCTGGCGATGATGCCCCAGAACAATTCGGGTTGTTCGCTGGCGACATTTGGCCCCGGCACGATGCCTTGTATGATCATCGCCCCGATCATCAGGGCCATCACCGGGTTCGCCGGAATCCCCAGTGTCAGCAATGGAATGAACGAGGTCTGCGCCCCGGCGTTGTTCGCTGATTCCGGCCCCGCCACACCCTCAATCGCCCCATGGCCAAACTCTTCGGGCGTTTTTGAGATTCGCTTTTCAACGGTATAGGACGCGAAAGACGCCAACACCGCCCCACCCCCCGGCAAAATGCCCAGAACCGAGCCAATCGCCGTGCCACGGAACATCGGGGCCACCATCCGTTTCAGATCCGCCCGTGAGGGGAACAGGCCCGCCAGTCTGGTGCCCAGAACCGTCCGATCCTGTTCGCCTTCCAGATTGCGAAGGATTTCGGCAATCCCGAACACCCCCACTGCCAGCGCCACGAAATTCAGCCCTCCGGCAAATTCGGGCATCCCAAAGGTGAAACGCGGCGTTCCCGTGTAAAGGTCATCCCCCACCAACCCCAGCAACAGGCCCAACACCACCATCGCCAAGGCCTTCAGGATCGACCCATGGGCCAAGGCAATGGCCGAAACCAAACCCAGCATCATCAGGCTGAAATATTCGGCCGCTCCGAATTTCAATGCCACCACCGTCAGCGGCGGCGCAAAAAGGGCCACCAGCAGGGTCGCCACCGAACCCGCAAAGAACGAACCCAGCGCTGCCACCGCCAAGGCCGTTCCCGCCTTGCCCTTGCGCGCCATCTGATAGCCGTCGATCGCCGTCACCGCCGATGAACTTTCCCCGGGCATGTTGATCAGAATGGCCGTCGTCGACCCGCCATACTGTGCCCCATAATAGATCCCCGCCAGCATGATCAGCGAGGACACCGGCTCCAGCTGAAAGGTGATGGGCAAAAGCATGGCAATGGTCGCGGTGGCCCCGATGCCGGGCAGAACGCCGATCAAGGTGCCCAAGATCACGCCGATCAAGCAAAAGAACAAGTTTTCGGGCGAGGCGGCGGTGGCAAAGCCAAGGCCAAGGTTGGAAATCAGATCCATTTTGGGACGCCTTTCAAAGCGGAAGCCAAGGGCCGAAACGGCGGAAGGGCAGGCCAAGGCCATAGGAAAAGACGAGGGTCGAAAAGACCGTGACACCGAAGGCCAAAACCAGGGCCCATTGCGGTTTCATCTTGAGCGAGGCGAGGCCCGCGATCAGCGTGGTCAGAAAAATGGCAGGTACAAAGCCCAGACCACGCACGGTCAGGCCAAAGAACACCGGGGCGGGCAGGATGAACAGCATCCCGCGCCAGGCAAAGCCGCCCATCTCGGTCGCACTGACCTTTTTGAAGGCAATGATCAAGATGGCCAGCCCCAGCAGGATCAGGACGCCCGACAAGACCAGTGGGAAATAGCCCGGACCCATGCGAAAGGCAGTGCCGAGTTCCATGCCCAGCGATTGCACGCCGAAAAGCAGGCCGAAAGCGATGAACAAGATGCCCGCCGCAGCATCGGTGCGGTCGGTTTTGGTGGTCGTCATGGGGATCTCCCTTCAAGGGGGGCGAAGGGGCAGACCAATGGCCCGCCCCGCGGCTGGGTCAGTCGGCGTAGACGCCAGCGGCCTCGATGATCGGCTTCCAGCGGGCGATTTCACCGTCCAGTTTCGCCTTGAGCGCAGCCGGCGTTGCATCGGCGGCAGGGGAAGGGGCGGTGCCGAGTTCCGCCAGCTTGGTCGCTATCCCCGGATCGGCGAGCGCAGCTTGCAAGGCTGTGGCTAGGCGGTCCACTGCTTCGGGCGGGGTGCCTGCTGGGGCGTAAAGCCCGTGCCAGACCGAAACCTCTAGCCCCGGAAAGCCACCTTCGGCGACGGTGGGCATGTCGGGGAAGATGTCCAGACGGGCCGGGGTGGTGACGGCATAGCCCTTGATCGTGCCACCCTTTATCTGTTCGGTGGTGTTGGTTGTCTGATCGCACATCAGATCAATCTGCCCGCCGATCAGTTCGGTCATGGCCGGACCCGTGCCCTTGTAAGGGACGGTCACGATGGGGGCATCGACCGCCTGCATGAAGAGCATACCGCACAGATGCGAGGCAGCCCCGATCCCGGCATTGGCCATGGTGATCGTGTCGGCGTTTTCCTTGACATAGGCCATCAGCGCCGGGAAATCGGCGGGCTCCAGATCTTTGCGCGCGACGATGGTCATCGGCACCTCGGTCACCAGACCCACGGGCGCAAAGCCATCGGCGGGGCTGTAGGCGAGGTTGCGGTAAAGCGTCGCGGATGTCGCCATGCCGATATGGTGCAGCAGAACGGTGTAGCCATCGGCCTCGGCCGCCGCGACCTGACCGGCGCCCAAGGTGCCGCCTGCGCCGCCGACGTTTTCGACGATGATCTGCTGGCCCAGATCGGCCGACATGCGTTCGGCCACCAGCCGGGCGACGGTGTCGGTTGGCCCGCCTGCGGCAAAGGGCACGACCATGGTGATGGAACGGTCGGGATAGTCCTGCGCCAGTGCGGTGGTGGCCATCAGGGTTGCGGCGACGGCAAGGCCGGCGCGCATTGTGGTGAATGCCATTGTGTCCTCCCAGACAATTTTGCCCGCCGGACTCTCCTCCCAGCGGTTGGCATCACAAAGCGCGCTGGGGGCGCTTTACGCAAAGGTCATGCGAGGGCTTTCGGTGGATTTCTGGGATGGATTGGGGGGCTTTGCGTCGGAAACGTAACATCGGGGGAAAAACGATGGGTGGATTTCCACCCATTCTAGTCATCGCCTTCGGTGATCAGATGCCGGTCGAGGCCGTGTTTCTGCATTTTCTCGTACAAGGTCTTGCGGCTGATGCCGAGCGATTCATAGACTCGCCGCAGATGGCCGCGATGGGCGGCGATGGCCCCGGCAATCACGCTGCGTTCAAAACCCGCGACCCGTTCGGCCAAAAGGGCGGGGCCGCTGCCGGTTTGATCCAGCCAATCGAGGCCCAGAACCAGACGATCCGCTGCATTGCGCAATTCCCGCACATTGCCCGGCCAGTCGCGCGCCGACAATTCGGCCAGCAGCTCCGGGCTGGGCAGGCGATCATCCATGCCGTGCCGCGCCGCCGCCTCGCGCAGCAATTGCAGGAACAGCAGGGGCACATCCTCGCGCCGGGCCGACAGGGGGGGCACGCGCAGGGTGATGACGTTCAACCGGTAAAGCAGGTCTTCGCGGAAACGGCCCTGTTGCACGGCTTGCGCCAGATCGGCCTTGGAGGTCGCCAGAAATCGCACATCCAGCGCCACGGGATCGTTTGACCCCAGCCGGGTGATCACCCGGTCTTGTAGAACGCGCAGCAGTTTCGCCTGCAAATCCAAAGGCATAGAACCGATTTCGTCCAAAAGGATCGTCCCGCCGCGTGCATGTTCGAACCGTCCATAGCGGGGTCGCATGGCGCCGGGGAAGGCCCCGGCCTCATGCCCGAACAGCTCACTTTCCATAAGGTGATCAGGGAGCGAGGCGCAGTTGATCGCGACAAAGGGCTTGCCCGCGCGGGGGGAAAGGTCGTGCATGGCCTGCGCCACCACCTCTTTGCCCGCGCCGGTTGGCCCGGTGATCAAGGCATCCGCCTCGGACGGGCCGACAGTGCGGATGATCCGCCGCAGGTCGATCATCGCGGGGGAACGGCCGGGCAAACGCCCCTCAAGATCATCCCTTTGCCCGGCCACCGCGCGCAGCCGCCGGTTTTCCATGACAAGGGCACGATGGTCCAAAGCGCGACGCAGAACGGTCAGCAAGTCTTGCACGACAAAGGGCTTTTCGATGAAATCATAGGCCCCACGCCGCATGGCCTCTACTGCCAGGGACACCTCGGCATGGCCGGTGATCAGGATCACTGGCAGATCGGCGTCCAGATCGGTCAGCCGTTGCAGTAGGGTCATGCCGTCCATGCCCGGCATGCGGATGTCGCTGATCACCACGCCGTTCAGCCCCGGCCCGGCGCGTGACAAAGCCTCCTCAGCGGAGGGCAGGGCCAGCACCGACAGCCCCGCCAGTTCCAGCGCCTGTTCGGTGGACCGGCGCATCGCCTCATCATCATCAATCAGCAGGACGGTTTGTTGGGTCATTCGGCAGCAAGGCTTTCCTGAACGGGGGCGGGGCGAAAGTGCAGGGTAAAGACGGCCCCGCCTTCGGGATGATTCACAACCCGCAGGTCGCCCCCGAAATCCTGCATGATGTTGTAGCTGATCGACAGGCCCAGCCCCAGACCGGAGCCGACGGTTTTGGTGGTAAAGAACGGATCAAAGATCCTGTCGGCAATGGCGGGGGAAACCCCCGGACCATGATCGCGGATGGACAGGATCACTTCTGAGGCGCTGGCCGTTGCCGTTACCTCGATCCGGGGTTTCGATGTGCCTTCAACCGCATCGGCGGCATTGGTCAAAAGGTTGACGATCACCTGTTGCAGCCGGACAGAACCGGCCATGACTTGTGGCAAATCCGCCGGCAGCCAGACGACCAGCATCGCGCCCGAGGGTGCAAGACGGCTGTCGGCAATCAGGCGTGCCTCCTCCACCGCCTCGGTCAGGCTGACCGGGCGCAGGGTTTCCGGCTTGCGGGCCACATTGCGCAGATGGCGGGCGATGGTGGCCATCCGGTCGATCAGCGAAAGAATCTGGCCGATGTTTTCCCCCGCCCGCGCGAAATCACCACGTTCGATCAACAGGGTGGCGCTGTCGGCATAGTTGCGGGCGGCGGCAAGGGGTTGGTTGATCTCATGGCTCAGCGCCGCCGAAATGCGGCCCAAGGCGGCGAGTTTCCCGGCCTGCACGAGATCAGCCTGCATCCGGTGCAATTCGGCATTGGCAGCGGTCAGATCGGCGGTGCGGGCGGCGACCTGACCCTCCAATTCGGCCTGAGCGGCGGCCTGCAAGGCGATGCGTTCGGCCAGCCGTGCCCGCCTTTGCCGCCAAGCCCAAGCCAGAGACAGCGCCACCGCCAAGAACATCAGAAAAGCCAGCAGCACGACGCGGGCTTGCAGATGCATGGGGGCGGTGTCGAGCAGGACATGGACCGTCCAACCGGCGGCAGGCATGTCGCGGCGTAGTTCCAGATATTCACCGCTGCCTGCGGGCGGCAGGGGTTTGAACAGCTGATAGCCGGCTTCGCGGGTGTTCAGGAACGGCAGCTCGGTGAGCGGTTGATCGGAATATCGGCGTGAGGCATCGCTGCGGGCCAAGCGGTCGGGGGTCAGGGGCAGCAAGCCTTTGTAAAGCCAGCCGGGTTCGGTGGACATAAAAATGATGCCCTGCGGATCGCTGACCATCACGCGGATGTCGCCACCGCGCCAGCCCTGTTCAATCTGATCGACCCCGATTTTCAGGGCAACGACGCCAATGCGCTGACCCTGATCATCCAGAACGGCGGCGGAAAAGTAATAGCCCCGAACGCCCGAGGTGGTGCCCAAGGCAAAGAACCAGCCCTCACCCCCCGCCATCGCCTGAAAGAAATAGGGGCGATAGGCGAAATTCTGGCCGACGAAACTGTCGCTGCGGTCATGGTTGGAGGCGGAAAGCGTGGTGCCATTGGCATCCATCAGATAGAGGTCGCTGGCCCCCAGAATGGCATTGGTTTCCGATAACCATTGGTTCATTCGCCCGATGGCCGTGGCATCAGGCGCGCTCAGCAGCGCGCGGATGTCGTCCTGCCGGGCCAAAAGCGCCGGCAGGGCCTGAAAGCGGTTCAACTGCCCTTCCAACCCGGTGACGGTTTGGTGCAACAACCCCTCGGCCCGGGTCTGGCCTTCGGACAGGGCGGCGCGCCAAGCCATGCGGTCCACCGCGATGGCCAGCATCAGGCAGATCAGCGCAATCCCGAATGCGATGGCCCCTTTGCGCACGTCTCCCCCCGCCGCTTTGCCGGGGCATCATGGCCCATTCCGGCGGCGATGGCTAGGATCAGCGCCCCTATGCCCCGGCGCGGGCCTGTCGCAAGGCGCCTGCCCAAAGAGCGCGGGCGGCTTGGCGTTCTTCTGCGGATAGGCGGGGCGGGCAGATGTCGGCGGTCTGGGGCAGGGGCATTGTGTGGCCTATGCTGGCAAAGGCCATGGCGGCGACGCCCAAGGCGCCGATTTCCTCAACCTGCGCCACCTCCACCGGTTTGCCCAAAAGGTCGGCCTGCAATTGCATGAGGTAGGCATTGGCCGAAGCGCCGCCATCGGCCTTGAGCCCCAGCAGCGGGTGACCTGTATCCGCCTCCATCGCCGCAAAAACATCGGCAATCTGATGGGCGATGGCGTCAAAGGTGGCATGGGCCAGATGGGCCGGGGTGGTGGCATGGGTCATGCCCGTGATCGTGCCCCGCGCGGCATCGTCCCAATGCGGTGCGCCCAGACCCGCCAAGGCCGGGACGAAGCTGACGCCGCCGCTGTTCGGCACGGTTTGCGCCAGATCGGACAAGGCGCTGGCGTCTTTCAGGCCCAGGGTGCGGGCCATAAAGGCGGCGGCTTGGGCGGAAACGGTGATGTTCCCTTCTAGCGCGTAAGCCGTGCCTCGGACATCGGTCCAGGCGATGGTGCCGGAAAGCCCGTGGTTGGAGGCCGTGCGGCCCGGCGTCAGCACCATCAGGCTGGAACCTGTGCCATAGGTCGCCTTGACCGTTCCCGGCTGGCGGACGCCGTGGCCGTAAAGCGCGGCATGGCTGTCGCCCATCATCGCGCGGATGGGAATGCCAGCGGGCAGGGCGGTTGTGCCTTCGGCGGTCGAGCCGAACAGGCTGTCGGAGGGCATGGGTTCGGGCAGGCAATCCACCGATGCACCGAAGATTTCGGCCAGTTCAGGTGAAAATCGCAGGCTGTCGGTGTCAAACAACTGCGTGCGGCTGGCATTCGAATGATCGGTGGCGAAAACCGCACCGCCCGTCAGGTTCCACAACAGCCAGGAATCCACTGTCCCTGCCCGCAAGTGGCCCTTGGACAGCAGATCCCGCGCGCCGTTGATGTTGTCCAGCACCCAAGCCAGCTTTCCCGCCGGGAACAAGGGATTGATCCCTAATCCTGTCGCCGCCACCACCGCCGCGTCGTGTCCTTCGGCAATCAACCTCGCGCTGGCCTCCGCCGTGCGGCGGCATTGCCAGATGGGCGCGGGGCAGAGGGGTTCTGATGTCTGCGCGTCCCAGACCACCAAGGTTTCCCGCTGGTTGGTCAGGGCCAGGGCGTCGGGCGTGCCGTGGTCGGCCGCGATCCGGGCGATGACATCCTGCACGCTGGCCCAGATGGCACTGGCCGATTGTTCGGCCCAGCCGGGGTGGGGGTATTCCGTAACAAGCGGGCTTGCGGCCCGCCCGACCACGCGGCCCTGATCGTCGATCAGCACCGCCTTGGTGTTGGTCGTGCCCTGATCAATCGCCAGAACGCGCATCGCCTAGGCCCGTTTCCGAGCCAAAGCGCGTTTCGCAGCGGCGGCGATGCCTTCGCTGGACAGACCGAATTCCTTGAACAGGAATTCCACCGAACCCGTCGGCATGAAACCCGGAAAGCCCACACGTTCCACCGGAACCGGACGGTTCGCCGCGGTGAATTCTGCCACGGCCCCGCCGAGACCGCCGCGAATGCTGGCTTCCTCGACCGTCACAATCGCCCCGGTTTCGGCTGCTTGATGCAAGGCTTCCTCGTCCAACGGGTTCAGCGTCGCCATGTTCAGCACCCGCGCCGCAATGCCTTCCAAGGCCAATGCTTCAGCGGCCTGAACCGCCAGATGCACGGTTGTACCACTCGCAATGATGGTCAGATCATCCCCCTGACAAACCACTTCCGCGCGGCCCATTCGGAACACCCGATCCGCCACCTGCAAATCCGGCACCGGCATACGGCTTAGGCGCAGATAGACCGGCCCCTCATAGCCCGCCGCCCATTTCACCGCTTCCGCCGTTTCCCAGGCATCCGCAGGCGCGATCACCACCAGATTGGCCAGGGGCCGCAGCCAGGCGAAATCTTCGATCGAATGGTGCGTTGCGCCCAGTTCGCCATAGGCAATCCCCGACGATTGCCCCACCAGTTTCACGTTGAAATTGGCATAGGCAATGTCGGCCTTGACCTGTTCCAGCGCGCGACCCGTGATGAAACAGGACGCCGCCGAAACGAAAGGCACGCGGCCCCCATTCGCCAGTCCCGCCCCCACGCCCACCATCACCTGTTCGGCAATGCCCACATTGATCAGCCGATCCGGGAATTTCTTCTGGAAACTGTTCAGCTTGGATGAACCGACGGAATCATTCACCACCGCCACGATACGAGGATCCTTTTCGGCCAAAGCCTCCAATGTCGCCACCCAGGCATTGCGGCAATCGTTCCAGCCTTGGGCTGCGGGCGCTGCATGGGCCATTACACCAGTTCCTTCATCGCTTGCGCAAATTGCGCGTCATTCGGCACGCCATGGTGCCAGCTTGCCTGATTTTCCATGAAGGACACGCCTTTGCCCTTCACCGTATTCGCAATCACGCAGCGCGGCTTGTTCCCCGGCGCGCGGCCCAAGGTCGCCAAAAGGGCGGCATGGTCATGCCCGTCGATCATTTCCACATCCCAGCCAAATGCCGCGTATTTCTGATCCAAGGGGTCCAGCCCCGAGGTTTCCTCGGTCCCCGCGCCCTGTTGCAGGCGATTCCGGTCGATGATCAGCGTCAGATTGGCCAGTTTCCGGTGGCCCGCCACCATCGCCGCCTCCCAGTTCGAGCCTTCCTGTTGTTCGCCATCCCCCGTCAGCACAAAGGTCCGATAGGACGCGCCGCGCAATTGCCCCGCAATCGCAATGCCCACCGCCACCGGGAAACCATGCCCCAAAGGCCCGGTGTTGGTTTCGACCCCCGGCAGATAGTTGCGGTTCGGGTGGCCGTTCAGTTTGGAATGCGGCTGCATATAGGTTTGCAGCCAATCCTCGGGGAAGTAGCCCGCCCCGCAAAGCGCCGTATACAAGGCCCCCGTCGCATGCCCCTTCGACATGATGAACCGATCCCGGTCTTCCCAATTCGGGCGGCGGACATCGTAGTTCATCACCCCGAAATACAGCGTCGCCATTGCGTCAATCGCCGAAAAGTCGCCGCCGGGATGGCCCAGTTGCGCGCGGTGGACCATTTCAAAAGCCGTGCGCCGCATCCACAGCGCCTTTTCCCGAATGCGGGGAAGGGGGTCGTTTATTGTCATTTCAGAACCGGTTCGGGATATAAAGTTGCGGTTCGGGGTCGCCCCCGTGGTGATAGATCGGCCAGCCGAGATAGCGGGTCACGGCCTCGTTCACGACATCGGCATGGTGCCCGCGCACCATCGCCACATGATGTTCAAAGCCGTTTTGCGTGACGAAGCGCAGCAGGCGGCGCAGGTTTTCGACGCGGGTGACAGCAATGCCGCCGTCCATGGCAAAGGGGTGGTCGGTGAATTCGCCTTCACCCAGATAGCATTTCATGGTGCCCGCCCGGTCATCGGTGGACAGGCGGAAATAGGTCATGGGGCCAGGCTTTACCTTGCCCTTGACCGCGCCAAAGCATTTCGACCGCCCGATGCTTTCGCCCAGCACGTCCAGCTCGGAAATCTCGGGCGTGTCGCCGATGAAAGACTTGGGATAGTTGCCGCAATGGGTGCAGACGCACAGGTCTTTTTCGGCGCCGTAGTTGTTGTTCCAGTCCAGAATCGCCGGCGGCGCACCGCTCGCCAGCGCCAGCGCATACATCGACACTGCGCCCATGATGTCGACCTCGCAAGCCGAGGGCATCAGTTCTTCGCCCATCATCGACATGGTGACGCAGGTCGCGCAGCCGAAATTGTCCTGCAAGGACCGCCAGCATTGGATCGCACTGGCATCGCAGCCGTTTTCCTCGATCCAGCGGTTCACGGCCAAGGTCCATTTCGCCTGCTTCACGATCTGGTCGCGGGTGATGTGCCCCGGAATTGTGCCATAGGCCTTGATCTTTTCCATCTTGGCCAGAAGGTCCGGCTCATCATCCCGGATCGCCCCGGCGGCCCCCATCATTTCCGACAGATCGACCGTGACGACGGTCATTCCCGCCGCCTGCAACAGCTTTTCACTGTAGCGCATGGTCTGAAAAGCCCCCGTCCGCGCCCCGATGGAGCCCAGCCTTGCCCCACGCAGGCCGCGCACCGTCCGGCAAACCCGCGCGAAACGTTCCAGATCGGCCCCGAATTCGTCGCTGGACACATCGCAGGTGTGGCTCGTCGTTTCGGTGAACGGCACGCCATATTGCCAGAAATTGTTCGTCACGCTGATCTTGCCGCAGAACGCATCGCGGCGTTCGCTGACGGAAACCTTGCTGACCTCATCGTTGGAGGCTTGCAGCAAGATCGGCACGTTCAGCTTGGCCCGGTTCACCAGTTCGGCCACCGCAATTTCATCGCCAAAGTTCGGCAAGCAGATCACCAGCCCGTCGATGCGGTCGGCATTTGCCTTGAAATGCCGCGCGTAAAGTTCGGCATCGGGAATGCTTTGCACCGCCCCGTTCGCTGTCGCCTCGAACGGCAGGATCACCGCATCGATGCCCAGCCGCGACAGATGCGCCAGAACCTCATCCCGCGCGTCTTTGCACGGCGCG
The DNA here is from genome assembly GCF_014652215.1 of Neogemmobacter tilapiae. GTDB lineage: Bacteria > Pseudomonadota > Alphaproteobacteria > Rhodobacterales > Rhodobacteraceae > Neogemmobacter > Neogemmobacter tilapiae. The sequence continues at coordinate 184,894 of NZ_BMYJ01000003.1, forward strand.
GGGCTGAAAAACGCCCGGCTGCCGATCACGACGCCCAATGTGACCTTGCGGCGAATGGTCAGGGACATGGTTCCTCCGATGGCTTTCATTTGCTTTCGATTGGATGTGTTTGTAGTCGAATCGAAAACCTCTGGCAAGCGGTGTGTTGGGCTTGTTTGTCATAGATTATACCCAAATCACTTGCTGCAAGCGCGAATTTCAATGCCGCATCGCGGCATGGGCGGCTCCAAAAAACAGCAGCAAAAGAAAACATTTGACGTGAAACGAAAACAAGCATCAGAAATGCACAGGAGGAGTGCATCTGATTCGGATGCAAACGAAAGGGAGGAAATCCAATGAACATGAAACGTCGCTTGCTGATGACCGTTATGGCCGCCGCTATGGCGGGCGCGCTGCCGTCCTTGGCTGCTGCTGCCGATACCATCGCCATCATCACCCCCAGCCATGACAACCCGTTCTTCAAGGCCGAAGCCGATGGTGCTGCCGCGAAAGCGAAAGAACTGGGCTATGAAGTCATGGTTCTGGTGCATGATGATGATGCCAACAAACAATCGGAACTGTTCGACAGCGCGATTGCAGCGGGCGTCAAGGCGATCATTCTGGACAACGCCGGGGCCGACGCTTCGGTCGCCGCTGTGCAAAAGGCCAAGGATGCGGGCATCCCGTCCTTCCTGATCGACCGCGAAATCACTGCAACGGGCGTGGCCGTCAGCCAGATTGTGTCGAACAACTATCAAGGCGCGCAGCTGGGTGCCGAGGAGTTCGTCAAACTCATGGGCGAAACGGGCGAATATGCCGAACTGATCGGCAAGGAATCCGACACGAACGCAGGCATCCGGTCGAAAGGCTATCACGATGTGATCGACCAATACCCGGATCTGAAAATGGTGGCCTCGCAAACCGCGAACTGGTCGCAGACCGAAGCCTATACCGTGATGGAATCGATGCTTCAGGCCAATCCGGGTATCAAGGGCGTCATCTCGGGCAACGACACGATGGCGATGGGCGCTTGGGCCGCTTTGGAAGCAGCGGGCCGGACCGATGTCATCGTGGTCGGCTTTGACGGGTCGAACGACGTGCGCGATTCGATTGCCAAGGGCGGCATCAAGGCGACCGTGCTGCAACCGGCCTATGCACAGGCGCAGATGGCAGTGATGCAGGCGGATACGTTCATCAAGACCGGCTCCACCGGCGTTGATGAAAAGCAGTTGATGGATTGCGTTCTGATCAACGCCGACAACGCGGCCAAGCTGGAAACCTTCGCGCTGTCTGAATAATCCCAGAAGACTGAACCGGCGCAGGCAGGCTCCCGCCTGCGCCGGATTTTTCCTTTTGTGCCTGGAATGAACATGACCCGTCTGCCGCTTGTTGCGCTGGCCTTGCTGGCCGCTATGGGCCTGCCCGCCTGCAAAATCGTAAAAACCCCGTTTCCGGGCGAAGGCGGTGCCATCGTTGCGGGCGAGGCAGGGGATGATGCGCGCATTGCCGCGCTGCTGGATGAAACATTGGACGCGACATTGCTGCCGTTGATCCGGGAAAAAGCGGTGGCGCTGGCTGATCTGCGCAGCGCACTGGCGGGGGGACTGGATGCGGCCGGGGCCACCTATGGCAACCGGGGCGCAGGCGAAGGGGCAGCTTGGAATTTTGCCGTCAAGGGCGCGGGCAAGGTGATTGCGGCAAATCTTGAAAGCCGGGCGCGCAAGGCGGAATTGGATACGGATGGCGACGGCAAGGCCGATGTGACACTTCAACTCGGCCCGGTGATCAAGGGCAGTTCCTTGCGCGACGCAGTGGCGCTGTTCAATTTCGGTGATTTCCGCGACCAGATCGAATTTGCGAAACTGGGGCGCGTGATCAATGATCGGGTTTCGGCAGGTTTGAAATTGCCCGAGAGCGACCTGATTGGCCAGACGCTGAACTTTACCGGGGCGGTGACGCTGACCAAAGCAAGCGATCCACTGCTGGTGACGGCGATCGAGGTTACGCCATGAGTGACCATCCCATCGGTCTGACCATCCGGGGCGGGGTCAAGGTCTATCCCGGAACCCGCGCGCTGAAAGGCGTCGATTTCGACCTGCGCATGGGGGCTGTGAATGTGCTGGTCGGGGAAAACGGGGCGGGCAAATCGACTTTGATGAAGGTGATTGCCGGGGTCGAAAGCCTGACCGAAGGCCGCGTTGAAATGGGCAGTCAGCCCGTCCATTTCCGCAACAAATCGGACGCCGTGGCGCATGGCATCGGCATTGTTTTTCAGGAACTGAACCTGTTCCCGAACCTGTCGGTGGCCGAAAACATATTTATCGGGCGCGAGCCTGTGCGGGGCGGCGTCGATATCGACACGGCCCATCAATACAAAGCCGCCGCTGCGCTGATGGCGCGCCTGGAGCAGGACATTGATCCCGACACGCCGCTTGGTCATTTGCGGGTCGGCCAGCAGCAGATCGTGGAAATTGCCAAGGCCTTGGCGCAGGACGCACGCATTCTGATCCTGGATGAACCGACCAGCGCGCTTTCGGCGGCCGAGGTTCAGGTGCTGTTCCGCGTTATCCGCGACCTGACGGCGCAGGGGGTGGGGATTGTCTATATCAGCCATCGCTTGGACGAACTGATCCATATCGGCGACTATATCACCGTGCTGCGCGATGGTGTGATCACCGGCGCGCGCAGCATGGAAGGGGTGGATATTCCCTGGATCGTGCGCGCGATGATCGGTGAGGGTTCCAAGGAATTCCCCCGCACAGAACCGCCGAATTTCGGGGACGAGGTGTTTCGCGCCGAAAGCGTGACCCTACCCCGTGCGGGCGGAGGGAACACGGTCGATCATGTGTCTTTGTCCGTGCGCAAGGGCGAAATCGTCGGGCTTTACGGGCTGATGGGGGCGGGACGGACGGAATTTCTGGAATGCATCATGGCCCAGCATCCCCATTCGCGGGGTCAGTTCTTTGTCGATGGCAAACCCCTCACTGAACCCGACGTCGCCTCTCGCATCGGGCGCGGCATCGCCCTGATCCCCGAGGATCGAAAGCGCGACGGTCTGGTGCAGATCATGTCGATCCGCGAGAATATCACGCTTTCCGCCTTGGGCCGTTTCACGCGGCTGTTCCACCTGAACCTGCGGGGCGAAGCCGCCACCGCGCTGGATTTCGTGAAACGCCTGACGATCAAGATCGCCAGCCCGGAAAACCCGGTGTCATCGCTGTCAGGCGGCAATCAGCAAAAGGTGGTCATCGGCAAGGCGCTGATGACCGGGCCGAAGATCCTTTTGATGGATGAACCCAGCCGGGGCATCGACATCGGGGCCAAGGCCGAGGTTTTCCGCACCATGCGCAAACTCGCCGCCGATGGTCTGGGCATCCTGTTCGTCACATCCGATCTGGACGAGGTTCGCGCCCTGTCCGACCGCATTCTTGTCATGGCGAATGGCCGCATCACGGGGGAATTCCCCGGCGATGCCGATGCCGCCGCCATCATCGGGGCCGCCAGCCCCAGCACCCAACGGAGCCAAGCCGCATGACTGCCACCTCGCCCGCCACCAATGCCCTGCTGCTCCTGCTGCGCCTGCGCACCTTTGTCGCCTTGTTCCTTGTGCTGGCCTTCTTTTCAGTCATGGCCCCGAATTTCCTGACCACCGCCAATGCGGTGATCGTGTCGAAACATGTGGCCCTGAACGCCTTTCTGGCCATCGGCATGACCTTTGTCATCATCACCGGGGGCATTGACCTTTCCGTCGGCTCCATCGTCGGGCTTTGCGCGATGGTCGCGGGTTGGCTGGTGTTGAACGGTGTCGATACCGGGATGGGCTATACGATCTGGTTCAACACCTATGAAATCGTGGGCCTTGTGATGCTGGTGGGCGTCGGCGTTGGGCTGATCAACGGCATTCTAATCACAAGACTGAACGTCGCCCCCTTCATCGCCACCTTGGGCACGCTTTACATCGCCCGTGGTGCGGCCCTGCTGTCCTCTGGCGGGCGGACCTTTCCGAACCTGAACGGGACTGAGGAGATGGGGACGGCCAGTTTCCCCTTTATCGGCACCGGCACCATTCTGGGCCTGCCCTTCATGGTCTGGCTGCTGATCGCGGTGGCGGTGGGCGCGCATTACATTTCCCGCCGCACGCCTTTGGGCCGCCATATCTATGCTGTTGGCGGCAACGAACGGGGCGCGGCCCTGTCTGGCGTCAAGGTCAACCGGATCAAGCTGTTCGTCTATATGTTTTCCGGCTTTTGTGCCGCCTTGGTCGGGTTGATCATCGCCAGCCAATTGCAGGCGAGCCACCCCGCGACGGGCGAGACGTTCGAGTTGAACGCCATCGCCGCCGCTGTGCTGGGCGGAACCTCAATGTCCGGCGGGCGGGGGCGGATCACGGGCACCATCGTCGGGGCCTTTGTCATCGGCATCCTGTCGGATGGGTTGATCATGATGGGCGTTTCCAGTTTCTGGCAAACCGTCATCAAAGGCATCGTCATCATCGTCGCCGTGGTCATCGACCAAGCCCAAAGCCGCCTTCAGGCCCGCGTGGCCTTGGCGCAAGAGGCGGCGGCGGCACGCTGAATTCAGTTTCGTTGCAAGTAAGGACGGTTCCTTCTATGGCTAACAGTCACAGGGAAAGTGATTGTTAGCGAAAACATCGGGGTCAAGGTGAACGAAAAGCCCGGAAATCTGCGCGCCGAACCCGTTGCGGGGCTTTTGTCCGAGCCGCGTCGTCGGCGCATCCTTGATTGGATCCAAGAGGAAGGTTCCGCCCGTGTCCGCGAACTGGCGCTGGCCTTTCAGGTGTCCGAGGCGACGATCCGCCAGGATCTGGAACGTCTGGAACAAGACGGCCAGATCACCCGCGAACATGGCGGGGCCTTTCTGAATTCGCTGCCTGCCCAGGTCGGCACCATGACCCTGCACCATCAGGACAATATGGAACAAAAGCGTCGCATCGGCGCTTTGGCGGCGGGGCTGGTCAAGGATGGCGAAACGATCATTCTGGATGCAGGCACCACCACTACCGAAATCGCCCTGCGTCTGACTGGGCGGCGGAATCTGACGGTGATCACCAACGCCCTGAACATCGCCGTCATCCTTGGCGCGGTTCCGGGGAATGCCGTCCATATGCCCGGCGGCCAGTTCAAAGCGCCCACGCTTTCGCTGTCAGGCGACAGTTCCGTCGAATATTTCCGCAACATCTTTGCCGCCAAGCTGTTTCTGGCGACGGCTGGCGTCGCCTTGGATGCGGGTCTGACCTATCCCAGCTTTGCCGATCTGCAATTGAAAGAGGCGATGATCAAAGCCGCCAGCCATGTCTATCTGGTCGCCGATTCGACCAAGATCAACAAATCCAGCTTTACCCGTCTGGGGTCGCTGGATGTGATCCATTCCTTCATCACCGATGCGGGCATTGGCGCAACCGACGCTGACGCATTTCGCAAGCGCGGCATTGAACTGCTGATCGCGGGTTAGGCTGTCTGCACGCCATCAGCGGCCAGAATCCCGCCCAGCCCCCGCAGCTGCTCCACCATCAGATCGACCATTTCGCCAAAACCCATCGCATCATCCTGCACCCAGACCTTGATCGACCGCGACATGGACAAAATCAGCACATCGGCGAGCAAGTAAGCGATTTCTGTGCGATCAGCGCCCAGCCGACCCACCAAAGCCGCGGCCATCTGCGCTGTCAGATGGGCCAAGGATCGATGAAAGGCCGGAATCATGCTGGGATAGGTTTCCAGAAAATCATGGATGGCGTGGATCTTGTCTTTCTCGGGCGCGTCCGCCTCTTGCGTGCCGCGCACCAGTTCGGCGAAATCGGCGACAACCGCACCCCGCCCCGCCTGAAACCGCGCCACCAGACCCACGTCGAATTGCGGTGGTGGTCCGACAGCGGCCGCCTCTTTGTTCGGGTAATAGTTGAAAAAGGTCCGCACCGAAATATCCGCCGCTTGGGCGATCATTTCCGTTGTCACGGCCTCGAAACCATTCTGACGGATCAGGCGCAACGTGATATGCTGGATCTCGCGCGCCGTTCGTAGACGGCGGCGATCACGAAGCGATGAGGCGGTATCAAGCAGGGCTTCCATGGGATTGCGCCTTGTGCAAAAATTGCATACTGTGCAAATTAGCCGGATTTGGCCTGTCGCGCAAGTCACTTGCCCTGAACCGCCCGCCCCCAATTGTTTGAGGTCACGATGAACCGTTCCTTTGTCACAGCCAGCCTTGCTCTGGCGCTTTCGGCCAGCCCGCTTTTTGCCCAGCAGGAAATGCCGCCGAAACAGGTGGGCGTCGTGGAAATGCAGTTGCAAGAGGTGCCGCGCATCGTGACGCTGCCGGGCCGGGCGATTGCGGGCGAAGAGGCGGCGATCCGGCCTAGGGTTTCAGGTCTTGTGAAGGAGATCCTTTACAAGGCGGGCACGCCACTGACCGCTGGCGATCCGATGTTCCGCATTGATGCCACCACCTACGAGGCGTCAGTCGTTTCCGCCGAGGCCGAGGTTGTTTCGGCCACGGCGGCGGTGACGCAGGCCAATTCGGCCTATGAACGGGTGCAACGCCTGTCGGGTTCGGCGGCGACGGCAGTGGATGTGGAAAATGCGCTTTTGACCAAGCAACAGGCCGATGCGCGGCTGAAGGCGGCGCAGGCGGCACTGGAACTGGCGCAGGCAGAACTGGGCTGGACCACGATCACCAGTCCGATTGCCGGGCTGGCTGGCGTGGCGCAGGTGTCGGTGGGCGATTTGGTGACGGCCAGCCAAGGCGATGCCTTGGCCGTCGTCACGCGGCTCGATCCGATTGACGTCGATATGTACGAACCCTCGGCCCGGTTGCTGGGCCTGTTCGACGACATCAACAGCGACAGGCTGAAGATGAACGACACGATCACCGCGACGCTGACGCTGGAAACCGGGCAGACCTATTCGGCCAAGGGCGAACTCTTGGCTCCCGGCCATACGGTTTCCACGACGACCGGGGCGGTGGACCATCGCTTCCGCTTTGAAAATGCCGAACGGCGGCTGTTGCCGGGCATGTTCGTGCGCGGTCAGGTGGAAATGGGCCGGACCGAGGCTTTTCTTGTGTCGCAATCGGCGGCAACGCGCGATCGGACGGGCAAGCTGTCGGTCTTTGTCGTGCAAGACGGCAAGGCCGTGCGCAAGGAATTGGTGGATGACGGCACCTATCAGAACAACTGGATTGTGGTTGAGGGGCTGACGGCGGGCGACCTGCTGGTGGCCGATGGGCTGATGGGGTTGATGGATGGCGCGGCCGTGACGACGGTGCCCGTGGAATATGACGCGCAAGGCGTGGTGCGGAATGTGGCCGCGCCAGAAGGGGCGGAAACGGCCCCCGAGGAGACCGCCACCGAAGAAGCCCCGGCGGCTTCGGAGTAAACCCAGATGGCCAAGTTTTTCATCCATCGCCCGGTCTTTGCCTGGGTTATCGCCCTGATCACCATGCTGGCAGGGGCCTTTGGCCTGTGGACACTGCCCATTGAACAATACCCGCAGATCGCGCCGACCAATGTCAGCATTCGCGCGAATTATACGGGTGCGTCGGCGGAAATCGTCGAAGCATCGGTCACCAAGGTCATTGAGGATTCGATGACGGGGATCGAGGGGTTGATCTATATGACCTCCAACTCCACCCCCGGCTCGGCCTCGATCCAACTGACCTTTGATGACAGCGTCGATCCCGACATCGCGCAGGTGCAGGTGCAGAACAAGCTGCAACTCGTCACCTCGCAACTGCCTTCGGTCGTGCAACAAAGCGGCGTTAATGTCGCAAGGTCCACCTCCTCCATCCTGCTGGTAGGCGCGCTGACCTCGACCGATGGGCGCTATGACTCGCTGGCCTTGGGCGACATCACCGCGCAGGTGCTGGAAGACCCGGTGAAACGCACGCCGGGCGTCGGGTCGATCAACGTCTTCAGTTCCGGCTATGCCATGCGCGTCTGGCTGGACCCGATGAAGATGGTCCAATATCAAGTGACCCCCGCCGATGTCATTGCGGCGGTGTCGGAACAAAACACCAATGTCACGGTCGGCGATCTGGGCAGCCAGCCTTCGCCCGAAGGCCAGCGGCTGACGCTTTCGGTTTCCGCCCAGTCGCAGTTTTCGACGGTGGATGAATTCCAGCGCATCCTTTTGCGGGTGGACGAAGACGGCTCTACCGTTTTCCTTGGCGATGTCGCGCGGATTGAGATCGGGCAGGAAAGCTATGGCTTTGCCTCGCGTTACAACGGGCATCCGGCCTCGGGCTTTGCGGTCAACTTGGCCAGCGGGGCCAATGCCGTCGATACGGCGGCGGCGGTCCGTGCGGTGATTGACGGTATGGCGACATCGCTGCCGGATGGGGTGGATGTGGTCTATCCCTATGACACCTCGCCCTTTATCGAAAAATCGATCCATCAGGTCTATAAGACCCTTGCCGAGGCGGTGGTTCTGGTTTTCCTTGTGATCCTTGTCTTCCTGCAAAGCTGGCGGGCGACGCTGATCCCGGTGATCGCGATCCCCGTCGTCTTGCTGGGCACCTTTGGCATCCTGACGGTGGCCGGTTTCACCATCAATACGCTGACCATGTTCGCCATGGTCCTGGCCATCGGCCTTTTGGTGGATGATGCCATCGTGGTGGTGGAAAACGTCGAACGGGTGATGGAGGAAGAAGGCCTTGGCCCGGTCGAGGCGACCGAGAAAAGCATGGACGAAATCTCGTCCGCGCTGGTCGGCATCGTGTTGGTCCTGTCGGCGGTGTTCCTGCCCATGGCCTTTATGTCGGGGTCAACCGGGGTCATCTATCGCCAGTTTTCCGTGACGATCATTTCGGCGATGGTGCTGTCGCTGGGTGTGGCCTTGATTCTGACCCCGGCGATGTGCGCCAGCCTGTTGCGCCCGCGCAAACATGGCGACGGCATCGCGCCCGCCCGCTGGTTCAACCGCAATCTGGACAGGGCAACACGCGGCTATGGCCGTTCAGTGGGGGCTTTGGTGCGGCGTCCGCTGCGGATGCTGTTGGTGCTGGCGGCGCTCAGCGGTGGGGCGCTTTGGATGTATGAAAAGCTGCCGGGATCGTTCCTGCCGCAAGAAGATCAGGGCGTGCTGATGGTCATGGCACAGACGCCCAAGGGATCGACCTCGGCGCAGACGATGGCCTTGGTCGAACAGGTGGAAAACTATCTGATGACCGCCGAGACCGACACAGTGGATTCGGTCTTTGCCGTGCTGGGGTTCAGCTTTGGCGGATCAGGGCAAAACAACGCCATGCTGTTCATCAAGCTGAAGGAATATGAAGACCGCGAAGGTTTCACTGCGGCCGATATGGTGAACCGGGCGAATGGCTATTTCTATATGACAGGCCGCGCGGGGCAGGTCTATTTCCTGCAACCCCCGCCGATCCAAGGCATGGGGTCGTCGTCGGGGTTCAGCATGTATCTGGTCGATCAGGCCGGGAACGGGCAGGAACAGCTTTCGGCGGCGGCAGGCGATCTGGTGGCCAAGGGCACGGCGGACGGGCGGGTGACAAACCTGCGGGGCAATGAACAGCCCAGCCAGACGACCCTGCGCTTGGACATTGACCAGCAGAAAGCGGCCGCCTTTGGCCTGTCGATTTCCGAAGTGAATGCGATGCTGGCGGTGATCTTTTCGGGGCGCGAGGTGAATGACTTTGCCTTGGGCAGCGAATTGCGTCCGGTGATCATTCAGGGCGAAGGGGCGGCACGGGCGCAGCCCGAGGATATCGGCCTATGGCATGCCCGGAACAAGACGGGGGAAATGGTGTCCTTCCGCGCGTTTTCAACGCAGGTCTGGGATCAGGAACCGCAGGCCTTGGCCCGTTACGGCGGCACCCGCGCGATGGAGATCAGCGGCGCGGCCGCAGCAGGTCTGTCGTCCGGTGCGGCGATGAGCGCGATGGAAGAAATGGTCGCCGAAATGCCGGGCGGCTATGGCACGGCTTGGACGGGGCTGTCCTATCAGGAACGCATGTCGGGCAATCAGGCACCAATGCTGTTCGCGCTTTCGGCCTTGGTCGTTTTTCTGGCGCTGGCCGCACTTTATGAAAGCTGGACAGTGCCCTTGGCCGTGTTGATGACCGTGCCCATCGGCATTCTGGGGGCCTTGGTTGCGACTTGGTGGTTTGGCCAGTCGAACGACGTCTATTTCAAGGTGGGCTTGCTGACGACCATCGGCCTTGCAGCGCGGAATGCCATCCTGATCGTCGAATTCGCGCAGTCGCTGCTGGGGCAGGGGCGTAGCCTGCTGGAAGCGGCGGTCGAGGCGTCGAAACTGCGGCTGCGGCCCATCCTGATGACGACCTTTGCCTTCATGCTGGGGGTTCTGCCCTTGGCGCTCGCCTCCGGCGCAGGGGCGGCGGCGCAGCATTCCATCGGCATTGGCGTGTTGGGTGGTATGGCGGCATCGGCTGTGATCGGGATCTTTCTGGTGCCGGTCTTCTATGTCGCGGTGCTGAAGGGCGTGGCACTGGTCCAGCGCAAAAAGGTCTAAGGCGAAAGGCCGCAGGTTTCCCTGCGGCCTTTCTTCATTCGGCGGCCTGCACCAGTTTGCGGGAGGCTGGGAACAGATCATCCATTTCCGCCACCGCACGGGCCAATCGCACCAAGGCCGCCTCGCCGGTCAGCACCCCCTCGGTGAAATCCTTGTCCGACACATGCACAGCGGTCGACAGAACCCGCGCCTCGAAAAACCCGAACAGCGGGCGCAACTGATGTTCCACCGCCAAGGCATGCCTGTCGCCGCCCCCTGTCGCCCCAATCAGCACCGGCTTGCGCAGCAGCGCCGCCGGGTCGATCAGATCGATCAGATGCTTGAACAGGCCCGGATAGCTGCCCTTGTAGATCGGCGTCGCCACGATCAGCGCATCGGCGTCCAGCAGTTTTTGCAGGTTCGCCTGCGCCTCGGGCGAAAGCTGCCCGATTTTGCGCGCCCGGCCCAGATCAACCCCGAAATCGGCCAGTTCCAGCAGGGTCGTCTCTGCCTCCAACTGATCCGCCGCCAAGGCCAAGGCACTGCCCACCAGCGCACGGGTTTTTGAGGGGGAGGTGATGTTGCCGGACAGGCCGACAATCGAAAGACGGGTCATAGGGCAATCCTTTCAATGCAAACCGAATTCGGCCATCAACTGCCGCCGCATGGCGACGAAAACCGTATCGTTGCGGTCACGCGGTCGGGGCAGTTCGACATTGATCAGCCGGGGCACGGCACCTTTTTCCTTGGGCAGAACCAGAACCCGGTCGGCCAGAAAGATTGCCTCCTCCAGGTCATGGGTCACAAGGATCAAGGTCACCTGTTCCTCGCGCCAGATGCGGGCCAGTTCTTCCTGCATGGTCAGCTTGGTCATCGCATCCAACGCGCCCAAAGGTTCGTCCAGCAACAGGATTTCCGGCTGCACCGTCAGCGCCCGCGCGATGCCCACCCTTTGCGCCATGCCGCCGGACAATTGTCTTGGATAGGCTTCCTCAAACTCCGCTAGGCCGACCAGCCGTATATAGCGCCGCGCATGGGCCTCGGCCCGATCACGCGGCAGGCCGCGCATTTCCAGCCCAAAGCCCACATTGCGCAGCACGTTCAGCCAAGGCAGCAGGCGCGGTTCCTGAAAGATGATGGCGCGTTCACGCCCCACGCCGCCGACCTTTGCCCCGTCAATCAGCACCTCGCCGCTGTCTGGTGCCTCCAGCCCCGCCAGAACCCGCAACAAGGTGGTCTTGCCGCAACCCGATGGCCCAACGATGGCCAGACTTTCCCCCGCACGGATGTTCAGGTTCAGATCGCGCAGCACCGCCAAAGGCTGGCCCTTCAGCGCGAAGGATTTGGAAAGGCCGCGCACGGCGACCTCTCCTTTCTTGGCTTTTTCCAGGGTTGTCATTGCATCCTCAATTCGTTGCCGGGGCATCGCCCGTGGTGAACAGGATGTCTTTCGCCACCAGCTTGCCCGCCGGGATGGACCCTTGGCGTTCCAGAACGTCGATCCAGAATTGGATGTCGCGTTCCACAGCCAAGCCACCTTCCCGCACGCCAAAGCCTGCGAAATACTGCGCGACATCGGGGTTCTCGTCGCGTTCGGCCAAGGCGCGTGCAAAGATCGCGCGGGTTTCTTCGGGATGCTCGCGGGCATAATCCAGCGCCTTGGCCGAACCTTCGACAAAGGCCTTCGCCTCCGCCGGATGTGCCTCGATCCAGTCGCGGCGCAGCACGACAAAGCCCCCGGCGATTTCGCCCAAGACATCCGTGTCATCAAACACCGCCTGCAAACCGCCCGTCTTGCGCGCAGCCCCTTCAAAGGTGGTTTGCCAATAGCCAAAGGCGGAAATGTCCACCTGACCCGACCGCAAAACCTGTTCCAGCTGCGGCCCCGGCACGACGATCAGATTGGCCGCATTTTCCGGCAGGCCGGCCTGATGCAGCGCCTCGCGCACGGTATAGTCCAGATGCGCGCCAAGCGTGTTCACCGCGATGGTCTTGCCGACGATATCCTTGATTTCCTTGATCGGGCTGCCTTCCAGCGTGTAGAAAATCGACTGCGCCTCTTCATTGATACCGTTCGAGGGATAGGCCGCGACAAAGTCATTGCCCGCCGCAATCGAATTGATCACCGCCGCCGTGGCCGCCGAGCCCAATTCGACGCTGCCGCCCGCCAAGGCCACCAGTGACGCAGGCCCGCCTTGGGCATAGCCCACGTTTTCCAAGGTGATGCCAGTGCCCTCGAAATAGCCGAGTTCGGCGGCCAGTTCATGGGCGGACAAGCCACCTTGGCTGGCCAGATAGCGGATGTTCACATCGGCCCAGGCGGGGGAAAGGGTCAGGCCTGTGGTGGCAGCGAAAGCGAAAAGCGAAAGTTTCATGATCAGTTTCCTTTGAGGATGGGGTTGGGTTAGCGGGCCAGTTCCGACCAGCGGCACAGGCGGCGTTGCAGGGCGACGAGCAAGGCATTCGCAGCCAGCCCAAACAGGGCCAGAAGGATGATGGCGGCGAACATCTGCGGGATCTGGAAATTGTACTGGGCGTTCATCACCTGAAAGCCGAGGCCCTTGTTAGCGCCGATCATCTCGGCAGCGATCAGCAGCAGCAGAGCGGTGGTCGCCGACAGGCGCAGGCCGACAAAGATGGCCGGAACCGAGGCGGGCAGGATGATGCGGCGAAAGATTGTCAACCGCGCCGCACCAAAGGTCTGCGCCATTTCCACCAGCTTGCGGTCCACTTCCTTGACGCCGCCGATGGTGGCCAAAAGGATGGGGAACAGGGTTGCCCAGAAGATCACAAAGACCTTGGATGCCTCACCCAGTCCCAGCAGCAGGATAAAGACCGGGTAAAGCGCAAGCGCCGAGGTCTGGCGGAAGAACTGCAAGATCGGGTCCAGCGCCTGTTCCAAGGGTTTGATCTGCCCCATGAACAGACCCAACGGAATACCCAGCAGAATGGCCGCACCATAGGCCAGCCCGGCACGTTGCAGGCTGATGGCAATGTCATCCATATAGGCGCCCGAGGTCAGGCTGTTCCACAGCGCGGCGATGATCGTGTCGAGCGGCGGAAAGATCGTCGGGTTGATCCAGCCGTTCGTGGCCGCCACCTGCCAGAAAAGCAGGAAGCCGCCCAACAGACCAAAGCGCTTCAGCCCGGCGCGGGCCAAGGCCCCGGCCCGGCTTGACAGGACCGGAAGGGCGGGCAGGCGCAGCGGCGGGTCGATGGTTTGAAAGGTCATGGCTCTACTCCGCCGCAAGGGTTGCGCCACGAGCCAAGGCCCAGCGGGTTTGGGGGAAGGGCAGGCCCAGATTGTCACGCAGGGTGCGGCCTTCGTATTCCGTGCGGAACAGGCCCCGCCGTTGCAGTTCCGGGATCACCAGATCGACGAAATCCGTCAGACCCGTGGGCAGCCACGGCGGCAAGATGTTGAACCCGTCCGCCGCTTCGTTCGTGAACCATTCTTCCAGAATATCCACAATCTGCACCGGCGTTCCGACCACGGTGAAATGGCCCCGCGCCGTGGCGATCCATTGGTAAAGCTGGCGAATGGTGAAATTGTTTTCCGTCGCAATCTGCCGGATCAGGGCTTGGCGCGACTTCATCCCTTCGGTCGGGGCCAGGGGCGGCAAGGGGCCGTCCAGATCGACCCCCGTCAGGTCCAACTCGCCCCCGGTCAGCCCTTCGACCAGCGCGATGCCGTCCTTTTCCAGGATCAGGCTGGTGAGGCGATCATATTTTTCCCGCGCCTCCGCTTCGGTCCGGCCCACGAAAGGCGCAACGCCGGGCATCACAAGGATATGGCTGGGGTCACGGCCCAGACCGCGTGCGCGGGCCTTAATATCGCGATAGAATTCTTGCGCTGTGTCCAGCTTTTGATGCGCGGTAAAGATCACCTCTGCCGTCGCCGCCGCCAGACCGCGCCCGTCTTCGGACTGGCCCGCCTGCACGATCACCGGATGGCCCTGCGGCGACCGCGCCACGTTCAGCGGCCCCCGCACCTTGAAATGTTCGCCCGAATGGTCGGTGTAATGCACCTTGTCCTTGTCAAAGAAAACGCCGCTTTTCTTGTCGCGGGTAAAGGCGTCATCCTCAAAACTGTCCCACAGCTTCTTGACGACCTGCACATGTTCCTGCGCCCGGCGATAGCGGAAGGCATGGGGATGCTGCTGATCGAGGTTAAAGTTCTGCGCTGCCGTTTCCGTAGCGGTCGTCACCACATTCCAGCCGGCCCGCCCGCCGGAAATCACGTCGAGCGAGGCGAATTTCCGGGCAAGGTTATAGGGCTCCTCATAGGTCGAGGACGCCGTGGCGATGAAGCCAAGGTTTTTCGTCAGGGGCGCAAGGGCGGAAAACAGTGTCACGGGTTCCAGCCCTGCGATGCGAGCATTGCCACCTTCGACGCCGCCACCAAAGCCGACCGACAGGTTGTCCGCCAGAAAATAGGCGTCAAACAGGCCGCGTTCAGCCTCTTGCGCCAGTTTGACGTGGAACTCAAAATTGGTGGCCCCATCAGCGGGCTGATCGGGATGCCGCCACGAGGCGATGTGCTGGCCACCACCAGGAAGGAAAGCGCCAAGGCGAATTTTGCGGGTCATATTGTCTCTCCAATGGGAATTGCGGTTCAGGCGGCGGGCTTGATGCGTGCCACGCTGGAACGACCGTCGATGCTGCGGGGAATGTCGCCTTCCAGCGTGATCCGCCGGACCACGCGATGGGCATCGCCATAGTCGTTGACGGCGTAGTGCTGGGTCGCGCGGTTGTCCCAGATCACGACGTCATTCTTTTGCCAGCGCCAGCGCACGGTGTTTTCCGGCGCGGTCACATAGGATTGCAGCAGGTCATAGATCTGCTGCGACTCGGTCCGCGACAGGCCGCTGATCCGCTGGACAAAGCTGCCCAGCAGCAGCGTGCGCTCGCCCGTTTCGGGATGAATGCGCACCACCGGATGTTCGGTTTCATAGACTTTCGAGGCGAAAACCTCGGCGTGATAGGTCTTGTCACGCTCGCTGGCTTGCGGGCGTTGCGCGGCATAGTCATAGGCATTGCTGTGGACGGCCCAAAGATTTTCGGCCAGTTGCCGCAGCCATTGCGGCAGGTTTTCATAGGCGGCGGCGGTGTTCGACCAGATCGTGTCACCGCCAAAGGCCGGGATCGTGACACCGCGCAGAACCGAGATTTTCGGATAGGCTTCGACAAAGGTCACATCGGTATGCCAGGCATCGGCGCGGCCACCGCCCCGGCTGGCATCCAGTTCCAGGATTGAGGCGCTGCCTGCCACCACCTTTTGCGTCGGATGGGGGTCCAAGGCGCCCAGACGGCGGGCAAAACCCTCTTGCCCCGCATCGTCCAGATGGTCCTGCCCCCGAAAGAACAGCACCTTATGGCGCAAAAGCAGGTCGTGGATGCGGGCGATGGTGGCGTCATCCAGCTGGCCGCCAAGGGCAATGCCGCGCACTTCGGCCCCGATCCTAGCCGAGACTTGGAACACCTGTTCCGGGGTGATTACATCGCCAAAGGTTTCACGAATGGTCATGGTTTTCCCTTCCTGAACAGAGGCTTGGCCTTTGTTCTTTATCACGACATTTCTTATCGTCATTTATAGAGGGGAAGGGTTCGTCCGGCGATTCCAAAGATCGCGCTTTGTCAGAAGGGTTCTTCCCCCCGCGCCATGGCCGGGGGGAAGAATATTTCTCAGGCCCCGATGAATTCCCGCACAAAGGCTGTTGCTGGCCTTGCGCGGATGTCGGCGGGTTTGCCGATTTGCTCGATGCGGCCCATCGACATGACGACAACCAGATCGGCCAGTTCCATCGCCTCGTCCTGATCATGCGTCACAAAGATTGTCGTCAGGCCGGTTTCGTCATGGATGTCGCGCAGGCCTTGGCGCAGTTCCTTGCGCACCTTGGCATCCAGCGCGCCAAAGGGTTCGTCCAGCAGCAACATGCGGGGTTCGATGGCCAAGGCGCGTGCCAAGGCGACGCGCTGGCGCTGGCCACCGGAAAGCTGGCTGGGGAAACGCCCGCCAATGTCGGGCAGTTGGATCAGCTCCAGCAGTTTCGTCACCCGTCGGGCAATTTCGGCCTTTTGCGGGCGGCTCGCCCTTGGGCGGGCGGTCAGGCCATAGGCGATGTTGTCAAACACCGTCATGTGGCGGAACAGGGCGTAGGACTGAAACACAAATCCCGCGCGTCTTTGTTGCACGGTCAGATTGGTCGCATCCTGCCCGTCAAACCGAACCCGCCCGGACGAGGGAAATTCCAAGCCCCCCAGAATACGTAGAAGGGTGGTCTTGCCGGAACCAGATGGGCCCAGCAAAGCGACCAGCGCGCCGGATGGGATGGACAGCGAAACAGGCGTCAGCGCCGCCGTGGTGCCAAATTGTTTGGAGATTTCGTCGATCTGGATATGCATGGCCTTTCCTTTCCCAATCAATGGCGACGTTGGGCCGAAAGCTGATCGGCATGGCGGATTTCAAGCAGGGTTTTCAGCAGCAGAGTGACCAGCGCCAGCAGCGCCAGCACGGCGGCCATCGAAAAGGCCGCGACGGAAAGGTATTCATTGTACAGCATCTCGATGGTGATCGGCATGGTCGCGGTCTGGCCACGGATCTTGCCGGACACCACGGCAACCGCCCCGAATTCACCCATCGCGCGGGCGTTGCACAGCAGAACGCCATACAACAGCGCCCAGCGGATGTTCGGGATCGTCACCGTCCAGAACGTCCGCCAGCCCGAAGCGCCCAAGGTCAGCGCCGCCTCTTCCTCGGCCCGGCCCTGTTCGATCATCACGGGGATCAACTCCCGCGCCACAAAGGGAAAGGTCACGAACATGGTGGCCAGAACGATGCCCGGAAGGGCAAAGACGATGTGATAGCCCTGCGCCACCAGCCAACCGCCCAGCAACGAATTGCTGCCGAACATCAACACGATGCACAGGCCCGCGACGACGGGCGACACGGAAAACGGCAGATCGATCAGCGTGATCAGGAATGCCTTGCCGCGAAAGTCGAACTTGGTGATGAACCAGGCTGCCGCAATACCAAAGGCCGCGTTCAATGGCACGGCAATGGCCGTGATGATCAGTGTCAGCTTGATGGCCGACAGCGCATCCCGGTTGCCAAGGCTTTTCACGGCAGCCCAAGCGCCCTGCACCAAAGCCTCGGCAAAGACGGCGATCAGCGGCGCAAAGACCAGCACCGCCAAGCCCGCAAAGGCGATGCCGATCAGCGCCCAGCGGGCCAGCGGGGTTTCCTCGGTGGCCGAACGGAAACGGATGGGGGCGATATCAGACATAACCAATTCTCCGACGGCTCCAGACCTGGATCAGATTGATCACCAGCAGCAGGGCAAAGCTGATCAGCAGCATGGCGATGCCGATGCTGGCGGCGGCGTCGTAATTGAATTCCTCCAACTGGATGACGATCAGCAGGGGGGCGATTTCGGTGACAAGGGGGATGTTCCCCGCGATGAAGATCACCGATCCGTATTCACCCACAGCGCGGGCCAGCGACAGGGCGAACCCGGTCATGGCGGCGGGGGCCAGCATCGGCAGGATGACCCGGCGCAGGGTGTACAGCCGCGTCGCGCCAAGGGTGGCCGATGCCTCCTCGACCTCACGCTCAATTTCCTCGATCACCGGCTGTACGGTGCGGGTGACGAAGGGCAGGCCCACAAAGACCAGCGCGATGAAGATACCCCATTGGCTATAGGCGATCTTCCAGCCCAGTTCTTTCGCCAGCGAACCAAACACACCATTCGGCGCATAAAGCGCGGTCAGGGCAATGCCCGCGACAGCCGTGGGCAGGGCAAAGGGCAGATCCACGGCGGCATCCAAAATGCGGCGACCGGGAAAGCGATAGCGCACAAGAACCCAGGCGAGCATCACCCCAAAAACCAAATTGAACAAGGCCGCAAAGAACGACAGGCGGAACGACAGGAACAGCGCCGCCCAAACCCTTTCGCGGTTCACAGTGTCCCAGATGTTGCACAAGCCAAAGCTGGCGCCCTTCCAAAGAAGGGCGCCGATGGGCAGAAGCACAACAAGGGATAGCATCGTCAGGGTGACCCCCATACTCAGCCCAAGGCCGGGCATGGGGGAACGGTGGATAAGGGGTCTGCCCATCTTTAAACTCACTTCGGAACGTAGATCTGATCAAAGATGCCGCCGTCGCCGAAATGTTCCGGCTGCACTTTGGCCCAGCCCCCGAAATGGGCGATGTCCACCAGTTCCAGTTTCGGGAAACGCGCCACATCATCCGGATTGGCCGCCGAGGCATCCCAAGCGCGGTAGAAGTTCTTGAAGGCAATCGCCTGACCTTCTGGCGAATACAGGAAATCAAGATAGGCCTGCGCCAGCTTGCGCTGTTCGTCGTTCGCAATGTTGCCTTCGACCAAAGCCACCGGCGGTTCGGCAAGAACAGAAACCGAAGGCACCACAATGTCGAACTGATCCTCGCCCAACTCTTTCAGCGCCAGATAGGCCTCATTCTCCCAAGCCAGCAGCACATCGCCGATGCCCCGCTGCGCAAAGGTCGTCGTCGAACCACGCGCCCCGCTGTCCAGCACCGGCACGTTTTTGAACAGCTTGCCCACGAACTCCTGCGGGTCTTGGCCGTTCTTTTCCGCCCAAGCCCAAGCTGCCAGATAGTTCCAACGCGCCCCGCCGCTGGTTTTCGGGTTTGGTGTGATCACCTCGACCCCGTCACCCACCAGATCACCCCAGTCTTTCAGACCTTTCGGGTTCCCCTCGCGCACCAGAAACACGATGGTCGACGTATAGGGCGAGGAATTGTGCGGCAGTTTCGTCTGCCAATCGGCGGGCAGCTTGCCGGTTTCCGCGATCTTGTCGATGTCGCTCGCCAAGGCCAAGGTCACCACCTGCGCCGAAAGCCCGTCGATCACCGCCCGCGCCTGCGAACCCGAACCGCCATGGCTCGTTTCGATGGTCGGCGCTTCGTTCCCTTGTGCGGCATACCAAGCCGCAAAGGCTTCGTTGAATTCGCGGTAAAGTTCGCGGGTCGGGTCATAGCTGACGTTCAGCAGCGTCTCCGCCTGCACCGGGGCAGGGGCCGCGCCCAGGCCCAAGGCCGCCAGCGCCAAGGCCGACAAGGCGCCTTTCAGCCAGCGCGACACCGGCCAGCCGGTCAGCTTTTGCTGGCCCGTCGAAATGGTCACGCGGCCATCGGCATGTTCGGCAATCTTGGTGCCTTGCGCCGAAACATGGCCGGCAAGGGTAATGGTGGTCAGCATCGTATTCTCCGGTTCTTGGTTGCGGGGGCCAAGGCCGCGCCGCGAGGGAAGGGGAAGAAAGGGCACAAGGCCCAGAATGGTTTGGGGATGGCTCAGCGGGTTCAACGTCCTGCCCCGGAACCCAGCGTTTCGATCCGTGCCTCCCAGACAGACGGGTCACGCCCGTCCAGCAGTTCGGCGACAGCGACGCCCGGCTCGCGCGTAAAGATCACCAGCGGCATGCCATTGATCCGATGCGCCGCGCCCGTCCGACGGTCAATCAGGCGCACCGCACAGGTGTCCTGCATCCCCATACGGCCAGCGGCGGCCTTGGGATGAATATGTCCTGCGATCATGGTCTGACCTCCTGTCATGGATGGGGAAACCTCATGTTTCTCCGATACCCTAAATATCGATGGGATTGGTCGTGTTTGGCAACAGAATAATAACGGCTATTTTTGTCGTGATTATAGAAGAATATTCTACACCCCTTCAGGCTCGACCATCCGCCTTGTGGCGGGCTAGAATCCGCGCCAGCAGCTTGGGGATATTCATGAAAACCATCGGCATTCTGGGCGGCATGTCCGCTGCCTCGACCCTGATCTACTATCAGCAATTCGTCACCCTGGCCCAGGAACGCCTGGGCGGGCTGCACGGGCCCGAACTTTTGATTCGTTCTGTCGATTTCGCTCGGATTGAACGCTTGCAACGCGCCGATCAATGGGATCAGGCAGGCGACATTCTGAACGCCGAGGCCAAGGCACTGGAACGCTGCGGGGCCGATCTGCTGATTCTGGCGACCAATACGATGCACAAACTGGCGGTTCCAATGATGGAGGGCGTCACGATCCCCTTCCTGCACATCGCCGAGGCGACCGCCCAAAGCCTCACCCGCGCGGGCCTGTCCCGCCCCGGCCTGATGGCGACGGCCTTTACGATGGAACAAAGCTTCTACACCGACCGGCTAGCTGCCGCGGGGCTGAACCCGATCATTCCCGAAGCATCAGACCGCGCCACGACGCACCAGATCATCTATGAACAGCTTTGCCGGGGCATCATCACCGAAGGCAGCCGCGCCGCCTATGTCGGAATTGCCGAAAGGCTGGTGCAAAACGGGGCCGACAGCCTGATTCTGGGCTGCACCGAGGTTGGGATGCTGCTGAACCAAGGCAATGTGCCGGTGCCGGTGTTCGACACCGCGCTGATCCATTGCGCCGCGGCCTTTGATTTGGCGTTAGCCTAGGCCCCCGCCAAATGGCCACCCGCGTCTGTGGGTCGCACCCTTCCGGCCCGTCCATCCAGCGCCGAGTCCTGTAGAAAACGCCGTGGCGGAACCCCGACATGGCGACTGAAGGCCGTGCTGAAGGTGCTGGCAGAGCCATAGCCGATCCGCCGGGCCACCTCGTCCATCGCGAGACCGCCACTTTGCAGCAGATTCTTTGCCACAGCCATGCGCCAAGCCAGCAGGTATTCCATAGGCCGTTGCCCCACCATCCGCACGAATCGATCAAAGAAGGCTGACCGCGACATTCCTGTTTCCTGCGCCAAGGCGGGAATCGTCCAGTTGTGTTCCAAGTCCCTGTGCATGGCACGAAGTGCCATTCCGATCCTTGCGTCGGCCAAGCCGCGCAATAGTCCTGGATGGGTATCCCTTGAAGGCGCGGCGCGAAGTGCCTCAATCAGCAGGATTTCAATGTATCTTTGCAGAATAAGCTGATGCCCGGCGGCCTCTCGCGCGACCTCGTCGCCCAAAAATTGCACCAACTGGCTGAGACGTCTTTCGCCCTTGATGTGGATCATGCGCGGCAAAAGCCCGACAAACAGCCGCGCGTCCGGTGCGCCAAAGTTAAACCAGCCGCCAAATTGCTGAACATCCGGCGGGCCCGCTTGTCGGCCATAGCGGATTTCTTGGTTCGCAAGGGGGGATGTCTTGGGGTCAATCCGTTGTGCCCGCGCCGGCTCCATGCTCGACATCACAAAGGCCGGTGTCGCAGGCAGCAGCACAAAATCCCCTTCGTGCAAAACAACGGACGGCGAACCATGCACCGCCAAGCGACAGCTTCCCTTTGTCACGGCGCAAAAGCCGGGTAGGCCAAATTCGGCATATTCTACCGCCCAAGCACCGGCCCCGCTGATGCCTTTCGAAAACACAGCACTGGGGCGCAGAAGTTCCACCACTTGGGAAAGCGGATCGGCCATTTCGGACTTTCGCAAAAGTAATGTGGACTGATCATAGATGTTCGTCCGGATCATGCCGGTTAAATCGGTCTCGTCAACATCAAACATGGAGATCAATATGAACACCGTCCTTATCACGGGCTGCTCGTCCGGCTATGGCTTGGAAACAGCGCGTCACTTTTACGCCATGGGCTGGACCGTGGTGGCCACAATGCGCCAGCCCCGCGCCGCCCTTCTGCCATCGTCGGATCGGATGCGCCTTTTGGCCTTGGACGTGACTCGTGAGGAAAGCATTCTGGCGGCGGTCAAGGCCGCTGGCCCAATCGACGTGCTTGTCAACAACGCGGGCATCGGCGTGGTAGGCGCGTTTGAGGCGACACCGATGGCCCATATCCGCAAGGTTTTTGAAGCCAACACCTTTGGAACCATGGCGATGGTGCAGGCCTTTATCCCTCAGATGCGGGCACGTCGGTCCGGAGTGATCGTCAATGTCACCTCCAGCGTCACCTTGGCCCCTATGCCGCTAGCGGCTGCCTACACAGCCAGCAAGCAGGCGATCGAAGGCTTTACCGGATCGCTGGCCCACGAACTTGCTGCCTTTGGTGTTCGCGCCAAGTTGGTCGAACCGGGCTATGGCCCGACCACCCGTTTTGCCCAGAATACGGACATTCCCGTCAGTGACTTGATCCCGGAAAGCTATGCCGCCTTTGCGGCCCCGATCTTTGCGGCCTTTGCCAATCCCCCCTTGACCACGAAGGAAAGCGATGTCGCCCAGATTGTTTGGCAGGCCGCGACAGATGACAGCACGCAGTTGCGCTATCCAGCTGGTCCTGACGCAGTCGCCTTGGCGCAGGCCTAGCCCGGGGCCTATCCCCTTAGGCCCCGATCACCTGATCCGCCACAGCCGAAGACCGCAGCATATCTTCCAGCGTCAGCGATTCGATGATCAACAGGTAAGACCAGAACACTTCGGCAAAGACCTTGCGGATGCGGCAAGTCGCCTCGTCCGTGCAATCATCGCAACGCTGATAGGCCCGCCGCGACAGGCAGGGCAGGGGGGCAATCGGCCCGTCGATCAGACGCAAAAGCTCGGAAATCGACACTTCCGCCGGTTTCTTGATCAGGCTGTAGCCCCCCGACCGCCCCCGGATCGACGCGATCACCCCCGCATTCCGCACCTCCAGCAGGATATGCTCCAGAAAACGCTTCGGCGTGTCCGAACGCTTGGCAATCTGTTCGATCGTCAAGGGTTCCGGCACCTCGCGCCGCGCCTCGTCGGCCAGCACAAGCAGGGCCTTCAGCGCATATTTCATTTTCTGCGTGATCATGGATCAGGGTTAAGCACTGAAAGCCCGACAATCAATGTCGTGATTGCCAAATTCCGGCGAAAGTGCCCCCAAATCCACTGGAATCTTAGTGGTTCCGACCACCAAAGCAGATTCTTCGCTTATACACGATAAAGACGCTAGACATTTAGTTGTTTATCTCCATGCTAAGGGAACTCGACCGTTGAAGGAGCGTAAGATGGATGACCTGGACCTGATCGATCGCAAGATCGTCGCCACGCTGATGGCCGATGCGACGCTGCCGGTGGCCCAGATTGCTGACAAAGTGGGCCTCTCCCAGACCCCCTGCTGGAAGCGCATCCAAAAGCTGGAGGCGGCGGGTGTCTTGACTGGCCGCGTCGCCTTGGCCGATCCGGGCCGCCTGGGTTTCGATCTGACCGTCTTTGTCGGGATCGAGGCCCCGGACCATTCCGAAGAATGGCGCGAGATCTTTGGCCGCGCCGTCGCCAGCCTGCCCCAGATCATGGAAGTCTACCGTATGGCCGGGGAAATGGACTATCTGCTGCGGGTTTCCGTGCAGGATATGGCGGCCTTTGACGCGCTTTACAAACAGCTGACGAATGCTGTCGCGATCAAGAACGTCACCAGCCATTTCGCGATGGAACGGATGAAGTTCACCACCGCCTATCCCGTCGATACCCGCACCCGCTAGAGGTAAAACTTCTAAATCCACTGGGAAGTTTGGAACCTTTAATCACGACAATCTTGCTAGATTATAACGGTGAACCGATTCCCGGACAGGAGGCAAAGATGACGAAAACCCTGATCGTGCACGGCCTTGACGGATCCCCCGCGCCGCATTGGCAGCAATGGTGGGCCGCAGGCGAACATGACGCCATCATGGTCGAACTCTCCGATCCCGACCGCCCGGTGCCCGCCGTGTGGGAGATTGAATTGGCCGGTATGATCCTGCGCCATCCTGACAGCATTCTGGTTGGCCATTCGCTGGGTGCGGTGCTCATCGCGCGTCTTTTGGCCACTTGGCCGCATCTGCGGGTGCGCGGCGCTTTGCTGGTCGCCCCCGCCGAAACCGAAGGCGTGCAGCGCATTGCCCAGTTCGGCAGCCTGCCGCAGCGGCGGATGGACATTCCGACGACAGTTGTGGCCAGCCGCAACGACCCGTGGATGTCGTTTTCGCGGGCCACCCATCTGGCGCGGGCTTGGGGCTCTGATCTGGTCGATATGGGCTTTTCCGGCCATATCAACGTCGATTCGGGCTTTGGTCCCTGGGCACAGGGTAAGGAACTGCGGGATGATCTGATCCTGCGCTCCACCCCCGTTTCGGTCTTTGGCCGTGGCGAAATGCGGGTGGCGCGATGACGCGGCTGTTCCGCACCACGCGCCCCGCTTTCGCCGATTGGCTGGGCCTGTCGCTGTTTGCGCTGGTCTATCTGGCAGCCATGGGGGCAGTCATCGCCCCGCATGTGCTGGCCCCCGATGCTCCGCGCGACATCGTGCTGAAAGAATGACTTCGACAACTCAGGAAAGGAACAGGACATGATCGACGGACGTTTTGACCCCGCCTTTGCCCAAGTCTTTGGCCAGGATCTTGTGGCGCAGGAAAGCCCTGCTTCCGGCCTTTCGCTGCGCTTGGCGCTGATCGGCTATGGCACGGTTCTGGCCGCTTTGTTCTGTCTTTGGCTGATGGCGCCGATGCCATGAAAGACCATCTGACCCATGACCCCGACCATCGCCCCGGCCCCCATGTGCTGATCGTGGGGGGCGGGGCCAGCGGCGTTTTGATGGCGGCCCATCTTCTGGCCCAAAGCGAGGCGCAGTTCCGCGTGACCATCATCGAAGGGCGGCACATGTTGGGCTGCGGTGTCGCCTATTCGACGACCGATCCCGACCATCTGCTGAACACGCGCGTTTTGAACATGAGCGCCTATCCCGATGATCCACAACATTTTTTGCGCTGGTTGCAGGCACAGCCCGAAGGGCAGGGCAAGACGGGGCAGTCTTTCGTCAGCCGGGCGGTCTATGGCGCCTATCTGGCGGATCTGCTGAAACCCTGGCAACAGGCGCAGGGCACCGCACGGCGGCTGCGCTGCGTGCGCCAGACCTGCCTGCGCATCGACGAAACCCCCCGCGGCTGTGTGGCGCATCTGGAGGACGGGCAAAGCCTGATCGGCGACCGGCTGATCCTCGCCACCGGCCATGTCCAGCCCGAACCCGATCCGCAGGGCCTTTTGACCGGGCCTTGGCAGGCTTTTGACCCGACCAAGGCCGACCAGCGTATCGTCATCATCGGCTCGGGCCTGTCGATGGTGGATCAACTGCTGTCCATCCTGAAATCGGGCCATCGGGGCGAGGTTGTCACCGTTTCTCGCCGGGGGCAATTGCCCCGTGCGCATAAGCCAACGCATCCGCTGACACTTGGCCCCGCCGATATTCCACTTGGGGCTTCGGTCAGTCGGATGTTGTTCTGGGCGCGTGGTCTGGCGGCCCGTGCCAAAACGCAGGGTGGCACATGGCGCGATGCTGTCGATGCCATCCGCCCGCATGTGCGCAGCATTTGGCGCGCTTGGTCGCAGGCGGAAAGGGCGCGTTTCCTGCGCCATGCCGCCACGCTTTGGGATGTGCATCGCCACCGCATGCCGCCCGAATCTGATGCCGAAATGCGCGCGGCCAAGGCGCGGGGCCAGTTGATCCTGCGCCGGGCCGCCTATCTGGCGACCGAGGCGGGGCCGGATGGCGGGCCCGTGGTGGTCTTGCGTGATCATGGCGCGGCGCAGCCGGTGCGCCTGTCCGCAGGCCGGGTGATCGACTGCCGGGGCATCCGTCATGATCCGGAACGGAATGCGACACCGCTGTTCGCCGACCTTCTGGCGCGGGGCAGGGCGCGGATTGACCCCCTGCGCATCGGGCTGGATGTGGACCGCTTCTGCCATCTGCTGCCGGGGTCGGGTGAGGCGCTGACCCGCGTGCAGGCGATAGGCCCAGTCACCCGCGCGGCCTTTTGGGAGATTACCGCCATCCCCGATATTCGCGAACAGACCGCCCGTCTGGCGCAGGATATGGCGGCCGATCTCGCTTGGGCCGGGGTTTAGACAGCCTAGCCCAACTCGGCCCAAGGACCGCTTTTCCCGTTTCCCTGCGGCCAGTCGGCAGCGGGTCTGCAAGTTCGGCCTTGCTGCTTTCGCGCTCCGTCCAATCGGACTGGCCTGCCCCCCCCCCACAATCCCCGATTGACAGCGCCCAAACCCCCGCCTATCCATTCCCCACGTCAGGGGAGTCCCGCCATAGGGGACTGAGAGGCTGATGGGGTTTCGATCACTCGGACCCCGGTGAAGCGACCCTTTGAACCTGACCCAGTTGAGACTGGCGTAGGAAGACCGAAGGTGCCGCCATGGCCCTTTGGGCCGTCGCGGCCCTCCATCTGGGGTCACGTCGCCCCTTTCTGCCTTTTCATCACGGGTCGTCTTTGTGCTGTGAAAGGAACAGACATGACGATTCACGAACCCCTCACCCCCAAGGTGACGACCGGCCCCTTGCCCGGTTCTTCAAAGCTCTACCTCCCCGGCCAGATACATCCCGACCTCCGCGTCGCCATGCGCCAGATTGCACTTTCGGCTATGGCGGGCGAGCCACCCCTCACGGTCTATGACCCCTCTGGCCCCTATACCGAACCCGCCGCCCTGATCGACATCGCCAAGGGCCTGCCCCCCCAACGCGCCCAATGGCAGATCGCACGTGGCGATGTGGCCCCCTATGCCCCCCGCCCCGTTCAACCCGCCGACAACGGCTTTGCCACGGGCGAACGGCTTGCCCCCGTCTTCCCCACCACCCGCCCACCGCTCAAGGCCCAACCGGGCCGCACCACCACCCAGCTTGCCTATGCCCGTGCCGGCATCATCACCCCCGAAATGGAATATGTCGCCATCCGCGAAAACATGGCCCGCACCGCCGCTGCCCCCCGCGACGGTCATGACTTTGGTGCTTCCATCCCCGACCTTGTCACGCCCGAATTCGTGCGCGACGAGATCGCCCGCGGCCGCGCGGTCATCCCTGCCAACATCAACCACCCCGAACTGGAACCGATGATCATCGGGCGCAATTTTCTGGTCAAGATCAACGCCAATATCGGCAACTCCGCCCTTACCTCGGGGATGGAGGAAGAGGTCGAAAAGATGGTCTGGGCCATCCGCTGGGGTGCCGATACCGTGATGGACCTGTCCACTGGGCGCAACATCCACAACATTCGCGACTGGATTCTGCGCAATGCCCCTGTCCCCATTGGCACCGTGCCGCTTTATCAAGCCTTGGAAAAGGTTGGCGGCGTGGCCGAGGCCCTGACATGGGAGGTTTTCCGCGACACACTGATCGAACAGGCAGAACAGGGCGTCGATTACTTTACCATCCACGCCGGGGTCCGCCTGCGCTATGTGCCCCTGACCGCCAACCGCGTCACCGGCATCGTCTCGCGCGGTGGGTCGATCATGGCCAAATGGTGCCTGCACCATCACCGCGAATCCTTCCTTTACGAACGCTTTGACGACATCTGCGACATCATGCGCGCCTATGACGTGACCTTTTCCTTGGGTGACGGCCTTCGCCCCGGATCCATCGCCGATGCCAATGATGCCGCCCAATTTGCCGAACTGGAAACTCTAGGGGAACTAACCCAGATCGCTTGGGCCAAGGATTGTCAGGTGATGATCGAAGGGCCGGGCCATGTCGCTATGCACAAGATCAAGGCCAATATGGACAAGCAATTGGCCACCTGTGGCGAGGCCCCGTTTTACACCCTCGGGCCGCTGACCACCGACATCGCGCCGGGCTATGACCATATCACCAGCGCCATCGGCGCCGCGATGATCGGTTGGTTCGGCACGGCGATGCTTTGCTATGTCACCCCCAAGGAACATCTGGGCCTGCCCGACCGAAACGACGTGAAAACCGGGGTGATCACCTATAAAATCGCCGCCCATGCCGCCGATCTGGCCAAGGGCCATCCCGGCGCGCAGGCCCGCGATGATGCCCTATCCCGCGCGCGGTTTGATTTCCGCTGGGAAGATCAGTTCAATCTCGGATTGGACCCCGACACGGCCCGCGCCTTCCACGACGAAACCCTGCCGAAAGAGGCGCATAAGCTGGCACATTTCTGTTCGATGTGCGGGCCGAAATTCTGCTCGATGAAGATCAGCCACGACATCCGCGCCGAGGCGCAGAAAGAAGGCATGGAGGCGATGGCCGCGAAATACCGCGACGGCGGCGCGCTTTACATGCCTAGGGACGCCGCGGAATGAGGGTCAGCATCTTGGGAGCCGGTGTCGCGGGCCTATGCGCGGCGCATGTTCTTGCGGCGCGGGGCATGGATGTGGTGCTGTGTGATGACGGGCGGGCAGGGGCCTCAACCCTTGCTGGCGGCATGATCGCGCCTTGGTGCGAGGCCGAGGTGGCACCGCAGGTTCTTGAGCGCGGCAAAACGGCGCTCGACTGGTGGGTGGCGCGCGTGCCGGGGGTGGCGCGGCGCGGCACGCTGGTTCTGGCGACGGGGCGCGACCGGGGCGAATTGACCCGTTTTGCGGCGCGGACCTTGGGGCATCAAAGCGTCGCGGCGGGTGATCTGGAACCCGCCCTTGCCGACCGCTTTGATCAGGCGCTGTTCTTCGCGGATGAGGGGCATCTGGACCCGGTGAAAGCCTTGGCCCATCTGCGGCAGGGCCTGCCCCTTGCGCCAAACCCCCGCCAAGGCGACGTGATCGTCGATTGTCGGGGCATCGCCGCGCGCGACCAACTGCCCCTGCGCGCGGTGCGGGGGGAAATGCTGGTGCTGCATGCGCCCGACATCAACCTTTCGCGCCCCATCCGTCTGCTGCATCCGCGCTGGCCCCTTTATGTCGTGCCGCGTGGCGATGGGATCTTTATGCTGGGGGCGACGATGCTGGAAAGCGACGATCCCGGCCCGGTGACGGCGCGTTCGGTGATCGATCTTTTGAACGCCGCCTATGCCCTGCATCCCGCCTTTGCCGAAGCGCGGGTGCTGAAAACCGGCGCGGGGCTGCGCCCGGCCTTTGCCGACAACCTGCCGCGTGTGGAACGTTGGGGTGGGGTTTGGCATCTGAACGGGCTTTACCGCCACGGCTTTCTGCTGGCCCCGGTTCTGGCTCAGGAACTGGCCGATGCTCTGATCGGGGGGATGGCCCATGCGGATTGAGGTGAATGGCCAAAGTCACGAAATGCCACCAACAACCGTCGCTATCGCTCTGGCAAATCTTGGCTTTCCGACCAAAGGCATCGCGACGGCCCTGAACGGTCATTTCCTTGCCGCCCATGCCCGCGACCGACTGCTGGCTGAAGGCGACCGGCTGGAAGTTTTGTCACCCATGCAAGGAGGTTAAGATGCAGGTCTACGGCACAAAGGTTAAAACACCGCTCTTTCTGGGCACTGCGCGTTATCCATCCCCCGCGATCCTGTTGCAGGCCATCCAAACGGCACAGGCCGAGGTGATCACCGTCAGCCTCCGCCGCGAAGGGGCTGGCGGTGGGGCCTTCCGCGACCTTCTGGCGCAAAGCGGGGCAAGGGTGCTGCCCAACACGGCAGGCTGCCATTCGGTCGCCGAGGCGATCACCACCGCCCGCATGGCGCGGGAAGTGTTTCAAACAGATTGGTTAAAGTTAGAGGTGATCGGAAACGCCGACAGCCTGCAACCGGATGTGTTCCAGACCGTTCAGGCCGCAAAAGTGCTGTGTGCAGAAGGGTTCAAGGTCTTTCCCTACACCACCGACGATCTGATCGTTGGGGAAAGGCTGCTGGAGGCGGGCTGTCAGGTTCTGATGCCTTGGGGCGCGCCCATCGGCACCTGTCAGGGCCTGCGCAACCCGGATGCCCTGCGGGCCATGCGGGCGCATTTTCCCGGCGTCCCGCTGATCGTTGATGCAGGGATCGGTGCCCCCAGCCACGCGGCGCAGGTGATGGAGATGGGCTTTGATGGCGTTCTGACGAATACCGCCGTCGCCTTGGCAGGCGATCCGGTGGCGATGGCCGGGGCCTTGGCCGGGGCGGTCGGGGCGGGGCAGGCGGCCTATCACGCGGGCATCGTCGCTCCGCGCGACATGGCCGAACCCTCCACCCCCGTCTTCGGATTGGCGGTGCTGGGATGAGGCTTTCGCGATTTTATCCTGTGATGCCGGATGCCGTTTGGGTCACGCGGGTCGTGGGTCTTGGCGCGCGGATGGTGCAACTGCGTGCCAAGGGTTTCACGCCTGATATCCTGCGAGATCAAGCCCTTAGGGCGCAGGAGATTTGCGACAGGGCGGGGGCGGAACTGGTGCTGAACGACCATTGGAAACTGGCCATCGACCTTGGGATCAAGGCGGTGCATCTGGGGCAAGAGGATATGGCCACAGCCGACTTTACGGCGATCCGGCGGGCGAGCATCGCCTTTGGTCTTTCGACCCATGACGAGGCCGAGTTGGACCGCGCCTTGTCACATGACCCGGCCTATATCGCGCTTGGTCCCATCTATGAAACCCGGCTCAAGGTGATGCCTTGGGCCCCACAGGGGTTGGAAAAACTCACCCGATGGAAGGCGGCTGTTGGATCAAAACCCTTGGTGGCAATTGGCGGGTTGACCCCCGAACGCCTGCCGGGGGTCTTTGCGGCCGGGGCGGATGTGGCGGCGGTGGTGACGGATTTGGTGACGGCCGAAGACGCTGCCGGCCGTGTGGCCGAATGGCGCGGGGCCTGCGATGCGCTATAATCGCCAGATGATCCTCCCCGGCGTCGGGGCCGACGGACAGGCGCGGCTGGCGGCCGCCCGTGTCCTGATCGTCGGAGCGGGGGGCCTTGGCTGTCCCTGTCTTTCGGCGCTGGCCGGGGCGGGGGTC
This sequence comes from Neogemmobacter tilapiae, assembly GCF_014652215.1. Classification (GTDB taxonomy): domain Bacteria; phylum Pseudomonadota; class Alphaproteobacteria; order Rhodobacterales; family Rhodobacteraceae; genus Neogemmobacter; species Neogemmobacter tilapiae. The sequence continues at coordinate 215,932 of NZ_BMYJ01000003.1, forward strand.
GGACGGATTACCCTGGTCGATCCCGATGTGGTCGAGGCCACGAACCTACATCGTCAGTTACTGTACCTTCCCGGTGACATCGGCCAGCCCAAGGTCCAAGTCGCGGCCCAGCGCGCCATGGCCCAGAACCCGGATGTGCAGGTCATGCCGGTGATGACCCGATTGACGCCCGACAACCTGCCCGATCTGGCCCGATCCCAAGACCTGCTGATCGACGGTGCCGACAGTTTCGCCGTCACCTATGCCCTCTCCGACCATGCCCGCAGCACCGACCAGCCGCTGTTCAGTGCCTCGGCCGTTGGATTGGCGGGTTATGCCGGCGGCTTTTGCGGCGGTGGGCCGTCTTATCGCGCCGTCTTTCCCGAACCGCCGAACGCGGGCGCCACCTGTGACACGGCAGGGGTTCTTGGGCCGGTCCCCATGATGCTCGGCACAGCTTTGGCCCAAATGGCGCTGGCCCATATCCTTCGTCTCGCACCTTCGCCCATTGGCCGAATGCTCACGCTCGATTTCGCCACGGCGCGTTTCGACAGTTTCCGCTTTGACGAAGCTCCCGAACCAGAGCGTTCCATCCCCTTCATCGGCCCCCGATCCCGGCGATCCGGCGACATGTTCATCGACCTCCGCCACCAGACCCTGCCCCATATCCTGCCCAAGGCACGGCTTATTCTGGCTTGCCGCAGCGGCTTGCGCGCTTGGCGCATGGCCGAAACGCTGTCCCATCCCGACATCGCCCTTCTGGCCCTTGGCGATGACTGAAACCCTGCTTCTCATCGGCGGCATCGATTCAGGCGCCGGGGCCGGTCTCTTGCGCGATCACGCCACCGCGCTGTCACTGGGACTCTCGGTGCGGGTCGTAGTTACTGCACTAACCGCGCAAAATGATTGCGGTGTGCGGTCCGTCAACTTCACCAATCCCACCATGATCGCGGCCCAGATCGTGGCAGCCGTCGAGGCTGGGCCTATTGCCGCCGTCAAGATCGGAATGCTTGGCAACGCCGGGATTGTCCGGGCGGTCGAGGCCGCCTTACCCAATTGTCCCATTGTACTGGATCCGGTACTCAGCAGCACGTCGGGCCACAGCCTGCTTGATCCGTCCGGCCTGCTGTGTCTCCGTCGCATGATCCCCAAAGTTTCGGTTCTAACACCCAACCTGCCTGAACTTGCGCTTCTGTCGGGACAGCCCCAACCACAATCGGCCGAACTGGCCGAATCCTTGGCAAGGGCTTGGCCCATCGCTGTCCTTGTCAAAGACGGGCACGGCGCAGGCCATACAAGCACCGACTATCTTTTTCAGCCAAACTGTCCGGCGCTGACCCTACCCGCCCCGCGCCAGCGTCAAAGCCGACGTGGCACGGGTTGCACATTGGCGACCGCTTTGGCGTGCGGCTTAGCGCAGGGATTGTCGTTGGAAGCGGCGGCGCGAAAGGCAAAGCTGGCGGTGGGCACCTATCTTTCGTCGATAGTACCTGCCGTCGATTGCCACGACAAATCCGTTGACAGCTCGGCATGATTCGCGCATTTCTAAGGTAGGAAAAGGTTTTCCGATCGCAGAATCGCAGCTTTCAAGCCAAATCTCGCAGGAGGGCGGGTTTTGGTGGCGGTGGTGTCTTGCCCGGCGAAACCGGACCGCAAATGGGAGAAACGCCGCCGGGCGAACCGGGCGGTATGGGAGGATATGCCATGAAGACCATGCTCCCCCGGTTTGGCCGGGGATTGATGACTTGTGCCTTGGCGCTGGCCACGGCAACACCGCTGATGGCCGAAGACCTGACCATGTGGGTGCGCGAAAGTGCGGCTGATCCGGGCACCCTGATGGTGAACCTGTGGAACAGCACGCATGATAACAAAATCACGCTGACCGCGATTCCCGACAACCAGCTTGTCACCAAACTGGCGACCAGTTCGCAAACGGGCGATGCGCCGGATCTGGTGTCGTTCGACCTGATCTATATGCCCGACTTCATGAAGGCGGGGCTGCTGACAGATCTGACAGAACAACTGGCCGCCGATGGGAACTATGCGACTCATATCCAAGCCTATAAGGACATTGCCACCTATGAGGGCAAGACCTTTGGCGTGGGCTTTACCCCCGATGTGTCGGTGCTGGCCTGGAACAAGGATCTGTTCCGTCAGGCCGGGCTTGACCCGGAAAAGCCGCCGCAGACCATTGCGGAAATTCACGAAATGGCCACGAAAATCCGCGCCATCGGGCCGGATACCTATGGCTTCTACTTCTCGGGCTCTTGCCCCGGCTGCAATATCTTTGTGACCTCGCCCCTGATGGTGGCGGGTGGGGCCAAGATCCTGCCGAAAGACGCGAACGATACGGCGCTGGATGGTGAGGCGATCAAGGTCGTCCTGGAAACCTATAAGGCGATGTGGGAGGAGGGTCTGATCCCCGAAAGCGCCGAAGTCGATACAGGCGCGAATTTCGTGTCAGCCTTTGTGGGCGGCAATATCGGCATCGCGGGCACCGGCGGTTTTCTGATCAGCCTGATGGAGCGGGAACATCCCGATTTCGACTATGGCCTCACACTACTGCCGGGGTTGGAACCGGGGCAAGTCTCGGGCTTTGTCGGCGGTGACGTGGTGGCGATCCCGGCGAACGGCAAAAACGAAGCGGCGGCGCGGGAATTCGTGACCTGGGTTCTGTCGGACGAGGCGCAGTTGGAAGGTCTCGCCAAGAATTCGATCCTGACCACCCGCACCGATCTGGCCGACAACGAATACGCCCAGAACCCCAAGGTTCAGGTGACGGCGCAGGCCTTGGCCGCTGGCTATGTGCCGTGGGTGTTCCACTTTGCCGATATGGTGAACTCGGACAGCTCTCCTTGGATCACCATGCTGCAAACGGCGATCTTTGATGGCGATGTCGATGGCGCCATTGAAACCGCCCGCGCCGAGATGATGGCGATCGTGCAGCGCTAAGGCATCGGGTCGCCCCTTTGCGGGGCGGCCCTTTTCAAAGGGGATGGCGATGAAGATCAAGCGGAACGGATGGGTGGGGCTGGCGTGGTTGTCGCCGACGCTGCTGTTCGTCAGCGTCTTTGTGCTGTGGCCGATGGTCCATCTGGTCTGGCTGTCCTTCACCTCCACCTCGCTTTTGGGCGGCGGCGAATGGGTCGGGTTCAAGAATTACACCACCGCCTTCAACGATCCGAAATTCTGGGCGGCCTTTCGCTTTACCCTGCTTTACACCGTGATCCTGACCCCCATCCTGATGGGCCTAGGCTTTGCGCTGGCCTTGCTTGTGTCCCCGAACACACCGCTGCGGCGGGTGACGCGGACCGTCACCTTTCTGCCGGTGGTTATTGGCTTGGCTTCTTCCAGCCTGCTGTGGTTCTGGCTGTTTGACCAACAGGTTGGGCTGTTCAACCGTTTGCTGGTGGATCTGAACATTCTTTCGCAACCACTGGTCTGGTTCCGCAAGGTTGATACGGCGATGATTGCGGTGATCATTTCGGTGACATGGAAGGTGGTGGGCTTTGGCATGATCCTGATCATGGCGGGCATCCAGTCCATCCCTTCCGACCTGTTCGAGGCGGCACGGATCGACGGGGCCAGCCTTTGGCTGCGCGTGCGGCGGATCATCCTGCCCTTGGCGCTGCGGTCGATCCTGATGGCGACGGTGCTGTCGGTGATTGGTTCGATGCTGGCCTTTGACCAATTCTACCTGATGACGGGGGGCGGGCCGCGCGGTAAGACCTTTACCTCGGTCTACTGGATTTATCAGAACAGTTTCGTGCGCTTTGATCTGGGCTATGGCGCGGCTTTGTCGGTCATCCTGATGCTGGTCATCATGGCGATGACGGCGCTGCAATTAACGCTGCAATCGCGGGGCAAAGCATGACCATCGCCCTGCCCGCCCGCCCGCTGAAACGCCGCGCCCATGGCTGGCTGATCACCGCCATCTGCATTGCCGTCATCGCGCTGATGCTGCTGCCTTTGGTCATGTCTACACTGGCATCGCTGCGGCCCTTGGCAGAAACCTCGGCCACGCCGCCCAGCTATCTGCCCTCGTCCCTGAGCCTAGAGAATTACCGCAAGGTGGCGGAATATCAGCAAGGCATCTGGGTCTATGTAAAGAACTCGGCCGTGGTGGCGGGCATGGCAATTGTCATCTGTCTGGCGCTGTCGGTGCCGGCCGGTTTCGCCCTGGCCCGCTTTCCCGTGCCGGGGAAAGAGGTGCTGTTCCTGATCATCCTCGCCTCGATGATGGTGCCCTATCAGGCGCTTTTGGTGCCGATGTTCCTGATGTTTTCCAAACTGGGCCTAACCGCCAGCCCCTTGGGTCTGGCGATCCTGCACGCCGTGCTGCAACTGCCCTTTTCCGTCTATCTCATGCGCAACAGTTTTGAGGCGATCCCCAAGGAATTGGAGGAAGCGGCGCGTGTCGATGGAGCCTCAACCGCGTTCCAGCTGCGCCGTGTGTTCATGCCGCTCGCGATGCCCGGCATGGTCACGGTGGCACTGTTCGCCTTTATCGCCAGCTGGAACGAATTCATTGGGGCCCTGATCCTGATGAACACCGAAAGTGCCTTTACCGTGCCGATCATGCTGACTGGCGTTGTGTCAGGGGATTTTGGCGCTGTGGATTGGGGTGCTTTACAAGCCTCGGTCATCGTCTCGATTTTGCCCTGTCTGGCCGTCTATCTTGCCTTGCAGAAATATTATGTTTCGGGGCTTTTGGCGGGGGCAGTGAAATGAGTGATGGGCGGAATGGTCCTGTAACGATCCATGATGTGGCGCGGGCGGCGGGGGTGTCGATTGGCACCGTGTCCAAGGCGTTGAACAACACCGGGTCACTGGCCCCCGCGACGCGGGAAAAGGTGCTGGCGGCGGTCAAGGCGTTGAATTTTCGCCCAAACGTGCTGGCGAAAAGTCTGCACACCGGGTTGTCGGGCACGGTGGGGCTGATCTCCAATGACAGTTTCGGACGTTTCACCATGCCCATCATGGAGGGGTTGGAGGGGGTACTGTCCGAAAACGGCATGGGCGTTTTCATGTGCAATGCGACGGATGATGCCGAACGCGAAAAGGCGCATCTGGAACAGTTACTGGCGAAACAGATTGACGGAATCGTGGTGACGTCCCGCCGGGCCGACCGCCGCCCTGCGGTCGATTTGCAGGGCATTGGCCTGCCGGTGATCTATGTGTTTTCACACTCGGATGATCCCGATGATCTGACGCTTTTGCCCGATGATGAAGGCGGGGCTTTTACCGCCGTCAGCCATCTGATCCAATCAGGCCGCAAGCGGATTGCCCATGTCACAGGCCCCGATCATTTTGAGGCGGTGCGTCTGCGGCAAAAGGGCTGGCTTGCGGCCTTGGCCCAGGCGGGTCTGCCCCCCGGCCCCATCCTGCACGGCGAATGGTCCGAGGCGCATGGTCGCGCCTTGACCACCGAATTGATGGTCGGTCCCTTTCGCCCGGATGCCATTCTTTGCGGCAACGATCGGATCGCCCGTGGCGCCGCCGATGCCCTGCGCGAAAGCGGTCTGCGCGTGCCCGAAGATGTGGCCTTGGTCGGCTTTGACAATTGGAAGGTCATGGTCGAGGCCTGCCGCCCGCCCCTGACCTCAGTCGATATGAATCTGCGCGAGCTGGGGGCCGAAACCGGCCGCCGCATGGTACAGATGATCCGCGGCACCCCCCAATCCGGCACCATTCGCCTGCCCTGCAGCCTTGTGCTGCGCGACAGCGCCTGACGCATTCACAGGAGTTTCCATGCGCACCTATGCCTCTGTCCCCTTCTCGCAGGTCAAGATCAACGGGCCGTTCTGGTCGGAACGGTTGGAAACCGTGCTGACCAAGACCATCCCCAGCCAATATGCGCAGTTGGAAAAGCACAACATGCTGCGGTCGCTGAAACTGCCGCAGCCGGTGCCGCCGCTGACCATTCCGCGCAAGCCTGATGGTTTCACGACCGAGATTTTCTGGGACAGCGACATCGGCAAATGGATCGAAGCCGCGTCCTATGCCCTGTCCCATCGCCGCGACCCGGTGGTCGAGGCGCAGATCGAGGCGATCACCGATGATCTGGAAAAGGCGCAGGCCCCCGATGGCTATCTGAATTGCTGGTATCAGGAACGCGAGCCGGAAAACCGCTGGACCAACCTGCGCGACAACCACGAACTGTACAACGCCGGGCACCTCCTAGAAGGCGCGGTCGCCTATTTCCATGCGACGGGCAAAGACCGTCTGCTGGTGGTGATGGAACGCTATATGGACCATGTGGCCAGCGTTTTCGGGCGCGGTCCGGGGCAGAAACGCGGCTATTGTGGCCACCAAGAGGTGGAACTGGCGCTGGTCAAGGCCTGGCAGGCGACGGGCAAACGCAAGTTTCTGGATCTGGCCACCTACTTCATCGACGAACGCGGCGCGCAGCCGCATTACTTTGACATCGAGGCGCAAGCGCGCGGGCAAAAGCCCAGCGACTATGGCCAAGGCACCTATGAATATTCGCAATCGCATATCCCGGTGCGCGAACAGACCAAGGTGGTAGGCCATGCCGTGCGGGCGATGTATATGTACACCGCGATGGCGGATCTTGCCGCCGAACATGGCGATGCCGCGCTGAAACGGGCCTGCGAGGTGCTGTGGCGCGACGTGACCGAAACGCGGATGTATGTCACCGGCGGCTTTGGCCCCTCGGCCAGCAACGAAGGCTTTACGCTGGATTACGATCTGCCGAACGACACTGCCTATGCCGAAACCTGCGCTTCGGTGGCGATGGTGTTCTGGGCGGCGCGGATGCTGAACCTCGATTTGGATGGCCAGTATGCCGATATGCTGGAACTGGCGCTTTACAACAATTCGCTGGCCGGGCTTTCGCGGGATGGAACCCAGTATTTCTATGACAACAAGCTGGAAAGCGACGGCACCCACCGCCGCTGGGATTGGCATCCTTGCCCCTGCTGCACGATGAACGTGGCACGTCTGGTGGCCAGCATCGGGGGCTATGTCTTTGGCTTGGCAGAACGTGAAGTGGCGATCCACCTGTATGGCGGCGCTTCGGCGACGCTGCCGGTGGCCGGCGGGCAGGTGACGCTGACTGAAACGTCGAACTACCCATGGGATGGGGCGATCCGGGTGGCGGTGGAACCGGAAGGAACGGGCGGCTTCACGCTTTCCCTGCGGATTCCGGCTTGGTGCAAGGGCGCGACACTGGCGGTCAATGGCGCGTCTGTGCCGGTCAAGCCCGAACGCGGCTATGCGCGGATCACCCGCGCTTGGGCCAAGGGCGATGTGATTGACCTGAACCTGCCGATGCAAGCTGAACGTTCTTGGGCCAACCCCGAAGTCAAGGTGGATGTCGGCCGTGTCGCCCTGCGCCGTGGGCCTTTGGTCTATTGCTTGGAACAGATCGATCAGACCCTGCCCCTGTCGCGCCTGCGCCTGCCCCGTACGGCCACGCTGTCGGCGCGGTTTGCGCCCGACCTTCTGGGCGGCATCAGCCTGATCGAAGCCGAAGGTCTGGGTCTGGTGGACAGTCCAGCGTTGTATAGCGACACCCCACCAACTGAGACACCCGCCAAACTGACAGCCGTGCCCTATTACATCTGGTGCAACCGGGGGGCCAACGCCATGCAGGTCTGGGTGCGCGAATGACGGATCAGGCCCATGTCCGTCTGACATCGCTGGAAAAGCACTTTGGCGCGTTTCAGGCGTTAAAGGACATCCAGCTTTCCGTGGAAAAGGGCGAATTCTGTGCTTTGCTGGGGCCTTCGGGCTGCGGCAAATCCACCCTGCTGCGGCTGATCGCCGGGCTGGAAGAGGCGACTTCCGGCCGGATCGAAATCGCAGGCCGCGATGTCACCATGCTGGAACCCTCCGACAGGCAAATCGCGATGGTGTTCCAGTCTTACGCGCTTTACCCGCATATGTCGGTGGCCGAAAACATCGCCTTTTCGCTCGAGGCGGCGGGCGTTCCCAAGGCCAAACGTCTGGCAAAGGCCGCTGAGGCGGCTGCCCTTTTGCAGCTAGACCAACTGCTGGACCGCAAGCCTGCGGCCCTGTCTGGCGGGCAGCGGCAAAGGGTGGCCATTGGCCGCGCCTTGGTGCGCGATCCGCAGGTCTTTCTGTTCGATGAACCGCTCTCCAATCTGGACGCTTTGCTGCGCGTCCAGATGCGGATCGAACTGTCGAACCTGCACCGCCAGATTGGGGCCACGATGATCTATGTCACCCATGATCAGGTCGAGGCGATGACAATGGCCGACAAGATCGTCGTGATGAGCGCGGGTCAGGTGCAGCAGGTCGGCACACCGATGGAACTGTATGACAATCCCGCCAACCGCTTTGTCGCGGGTTTCATCGGCAATCCCGCGATGAGCTTTCTGAACGTGGCAGCCCTGCCCCCTGCCCTGCGGCCCGCAGGCGCGCAGGAAGTGGGCATCCGCCCCGAACATGTGCAGCTGACCGCGCCGGACGCCCCGCTGCATGGCTCGGTGCGGCTGGTGGAACGCTTGGGCAATCAAACCCTGATCCATGTCGAAACCCCCGCCGGGCCCGTCTGCGCCCAAGCGCCGGGCCATGCCACGGCGCGCCTCGGCGAAACCGTTGGTCTAGCGCTGGAGCCGGGTCGGGCCTTTCTGTTCGACGCGACGGGGCATCGGGTCTGACCCCTGCCCTATCGCAGCGTGTTAATGACCAGCGACAGCGCCGCCGAATTTTGGCGGCGGCTGGGATAATACAGGTGATAGCCGGTGAAACGTGGAGACCAATCGTCCAGAACCTGCACCAACCTTCCCCGATGCAAGTCCTCAGCCACCACATCTTCGGGAACGTAGCCCAGTCCCAAGCCATGACACAGCGCGTCTCGCATGGCCGAGGTGCTGTTAAAGGTCAGCTGACCGTTGACGCGCACGCGCAATTCCTGCCCGTCCTTTTCAAACTCCCAAGCATAAAGCCCGCCCGAGGTGGTCTGGCGGTGGTTGATGCAGTCATGGTTCACAAGATCATGCGGCACCTGCGGTTTCGGATGCCGTTCAAAGTATTCAGGTGCCGCAACGGCGACCAAGCGCCAGTCTGGGCTGATCCGCACCGCGATCATGTCTTGATCTAGGCTTTCCCCCAGCCGCACCCCCGCATCAAAACGCTCTTCCACGATGTTGCGAAAACCGTTGTCCAGAAACAGCTCCACGCGGATGTCGGGATAGGCTTGCAACATCGGCCGCAGTTTGGGCCAGACAATCCAATGAAAGGCGTGATCGGACAGGGTGATCCGTACCTGACCCGTCGGTCTGTCCCGCAGGGTCATCAGGGCATCGACTTCGCTTTCGATCTCGTCGATGCGCGGGGCTAGGGTGCGCAAAAGCCGCTCACCCGCCTCGGTCGGGGCGACGCTGCGGGTGGTGCGCGACAAAAGCCGAAGGCCCAGACGAGTTTCCAACGCGCGGATCACATGGCTTAGGGTTGATTGCGACGTGCCCAACCGCGCCGCCGCCCGGGTGAAACTCTGTTCCTCCGCGACGGCCATGAACCAAAGCATATCGTTCAGATCTTTGCGATCCATCGGCACCCTATTCATATCAAATTCCGATAAGTCCTTGCTGATTACACCGTCTAATCGAAAGACTGGCAAGGGGGTAGAAGCGTCGGCATATCCAGATGAAAGGCCTTTCATGGAAGCCACTTTTGACACGCAGCAAGGTCAGTCGACCCAGCCCTGGGCCGCAGTGCGTTGCCTGTCGCTGATGACCTTTGTGTTGGTCGCCTCAGAGTTCATGCCCGTCAGCCTCCTGACCCCCCTCGCCCGCGATCTGGGCATTACTGAAGGGCAGGCAGGGCAGGCGATTGCCTTTTCCGGCCTGTTTGCCGTGCTGACCAGCCTTTTCGGCAATGGCCTTTTGTCGAACATCGACCGCCGAACAGTGGTGGTGCTTTACACTTTGATTCTGGTCTTGGGCGGTCTGCTGACCAGCCTTGCGCCGGATTATCTGACCTTCATGCTCGGGCGGGCCTTGATTGGCGTGTCGATCGGCGGCTTCTGGTCGCTTTCCACCGCGATCCTAGCCCGGATCGTGCCAGCGGCGGATCTGCCCAAGGCGATTGCCATGTTGCAGGGCGGCACCGCCTTTGCCTTTGTCATTGCCGCCCCTTTGGGCAGTTTTCTGGGCGGCTTGATCGGTTGGCGTGGCGCGTTTTTTACCATCGTGCCGGTGGCCCTGCTGGCCGCCCTTTGGCAAATGCGCGCCGTGCCCTCGCTCCCTGCCGATACGGCCGTTTCGGTGGGGCGAATGGTCGGGCTTTTGCGGCAAAGGGTCTTTGCGCTTGGCATGATCTCCATCACCTTGGCCTTTATGGGGCAATTCGCCCTCTCCACCTATCTGCGGCCTTTTCTGGAAGGTGTTACTGGCCTAACGGTCAATCCTCTTTCGCTGGTTTTGTTGGGCTTGGGCCTTACCGGACTGCTGGGCACGCTGATTGTCGGCTTTCTGCTGCGGCGTTATCTGGCCAGCGTTCTGATCGGCCTGCCGCTGGTGCTGGGCCTGATTGCCCTGCTGCTGATCCCTTTCGGTCCCTATGCGCTGCCCATCGCCTTCCTTTTGATGCTTTGGGGCCTATTCATCACCCCCATTCCCGTCGCTTGGAACACCTGGATGACCAAGGCCGTGCCCGATCAGCTTGAGGCGGCAGGTGGCCTGCAAGTGGCGCTGATCCAGTTCGCTATCACCACGGGCGCCTTTGCTGGCGGCTTTCTGTTTGATCTGGCGGGCTGGCAAAGCACCTTCTTCCTAGCGGCCGTGCTTTTCGCCGGCTCGGTGTTTTTTGCAAGACTGACGCTACCTAAACCAAAAGGGCAAACCGATGGCTGATCTTTCACGACGGGCCTTTCTTGCCGCATCGCTTTGCGCGCCAGCCTTCGTACATGCCCAAACCACAGGAGAATCCATGCGCTTGCGCTGCCGCTTTGCCGATCAGGATGTCACCTACCGCCTGCTCGACAATCCCACGACCCACGATCTGATAACGCTTTTGCCTCTGACGCTGACCATCGAAGATTTCTCGTCCAACGAAAAACTGGCGCATCTGCCGCGGCGGCTGGACGAAGGCGGGCTTGCCGATTTCAACGACGAGGCGGCGGGCGATCTGTGCTATTTTCGTGGCTGGGGTAATCTGGCCTTCTTCCACGCCGCCTATCGCTATCGCGGCGATCTCATTCGCCTTGGTCACATCGAGGGTGGCCTAGCCCCCCTGCTGGTGCGCGGCGAACATTCCCTGACACTTGACCTGATCTAAAGGAGAATCCGATGAAAGCCACGGTCCTGCATGCCCCCGGCGATGTGCGTTATGAAGAGGTGCCCGAACCGGAAATCCTGAAATCCACAGACGCCATCATCCGGCTTTCGGCCAGCTGCATCTGCGGCTCGGACCTTTGGCCCTGGCGCGGCATCGACAAGCCTGCCGGCCCCATGCGCATGGGGCACGAATATTGCGGCGTGGTGGTCGAGGTGGGCGCCGATGTCAAAACCATCCGCCCCGGCCAGTTTGTCGTCGGCTCCTTTGCCCTGTCCGACAACACCTGCCCCCATTGCCGCCACGGGTTCCAATCCTCCTGTGTGCAGCGCGAATTCATGAGCGGCGCCCAAGCCCCTCTCGCCCGCGTCCCCTTGGCCGATGGCTCTCTGGTGGCAACCGAAACCATGCCCGACGATGACCTGATCCCCAGCCTTTTGGCGGTCTCGGATGTGTTGGGAACCGGCTGGTATGCCGCCGATGCGGCGCGGGTGCGGCCCGGCTCGACCGTGGCGGTGGTGGGCGATGGGGCCGTTGGTCTGATGGGCGTTCTGGCCGCAAAGCAGATGGGGGCCGGACGGATCATCGCGATGAGCCGTCATAAGCAACGGCAGGATCTGGCCCTGGAATACGGCGCGACGGATATCGTCACCGAAAGGGGCGATGCGGGCGTTGCCGCCATCAAGGCCATGACCCGCGATGTTGGGGCCGATGCGGTGCTGGAGTGCGTGGGGACCAAGGAGTCGATGTTTCAGGCGATCAACGCGGCCCGTCCGGGTGGTTCGGTCGGCTTTGTCGGCGTGCCGCATGGCGTCGAACTGGGCGGCGAATTCCTGTTCTTTTCGCAAAAGAACCTGCTGGGCGGCCCGGCCCCTGTGCGCCGCTTTCTGCCTGATCTGATGGACCTTGTGCTGACCCGCCAGATCAATCCCGGCAAAGTTTTTGATCAGGAATTGCCCATTGCCGATGTGGCCCATGGCTATCGCGCCATGGATGAACGCCGGGCGATCAAGACGCTGCTGCGGATCTGACCTCTTGAAATGCTATGCGACAGGTGACATATTTCAAACGTCACTTGTCGCATGAGGAAAGCCATGGCCGATCCCGCCCTGATCGAACAGGACATTGCCCGCACCTATGCCCTGCTGGGCGGTCGGGCGACGATGACCCGCCCCGTGCGCAACAGCCTTGAGGCGCATGACCTTTTGCTGAACGGCCTGCCCTCACCCGCGCTTTTGCATCTGACGAAAGAGGTGGGGATGCTGTCGCGGGGCAGCTTGCTGGACAAGGCCATTGGCATCAGCCTGCGCACCCTGCAACGGCGCAAGAAAGATGCGGAACCCGCGCTGCTCAGCGTTGATCAAAGCAACCGCGCTTGGAAATTCGCCGAAATTCTGGGCCGCGCCAGTGATATCTTCGGATCGCGCGCCGAGGCTGAGGCTTGGCTCGAACGCCCCGCCATCGGGCTGGATCAGCGCCGCCCGGTCGATCTTTTGGCAACATCCGTGGGGGTCGAGGCGGTCGAGCATTATCTGACGCGGATCGAATACGGGGTTCACACGTGAACCCGCTTTCTCCGCCGCTGGGAACCGGGGCCATCTGGTTCTGGCGGCTGGACATGGCCCGCCATGCGGGCACTTGGGCCAGCGGCGAAGGGGCTTTTCAGGTTGGCGGGCGGTGGAATCCACCGGGTTTGCGCTGTGTCTATGCCGCGCTTGACCCGGCGACCGCGACGCTTGAGGTGGCCGTCCACAAGGGCTTTCACGTGCTGGACAGTCAGCCCCATATCCTGACCAGGGCGCATATTCCCGATCCGGCCCTGATCCATGTCGTCCATCCGCAGGATGTGCCCAACCCGCATTGGCTGGTGCCCTGCACGCCCAATGCCAACCAGCAGGCCTTTGGCGCGGCTCTTCTGGCGCGTCATGCCTTTGTGCTGATCCCCTCGGCCGTGTCGCGGCACTGTTGGAACCTGATCTTTAGCCCGCGTGACGACGCGGCTTATACTGATGTTCAGCAGGAACGCTTTGCCCAAGACCCGCGCCTGCCCCGCTGAACCGCTAACGCAGCGCAACGCCCGTGGTCGGGTGGAACAGATGCACCCGTTCCGAAGCGATATGCACCGTCACTTGCCCAAGCCCATCGGCCACCCGTTCGGTTGCCGCAATCATCAGATCCGTGTCGGAGACGATGTAAGACGCCGAACCCGTCCGCTCCACCAAGGCGACCGGCAGGGTCAGGCTGTTCCCCCCTGCCCCGCCCAGTTCCAGATGCTCGGGCCGCAAGCCGACCGTCACCGCCTCGCCTGATGGGCGCCTGCCCGCAAAGCGCAGCACAGGGCTGCCCGCCAGATCCAGCGCCACCGACTGCTCGTCCTCGCCCACGCGCCCCGGCACAAAGTTCATCGCCGGGGAACCGATGAACCCCGCGACAAACTGGTTCGCGGGCCGGTCATACAGTTCCAACGGCGCACCTTGCTGTTCCACCACACCCGCCCGCATCACGACCACATGATCCGCCATGGTCATCGCCTCGATCTGGTCATGGGTGACATAGACCGAGGTCGCCCCCAGCCGGTTGTGCAGCTTGCGGATTTCGGCGCGCATATGGACGCGCAGGGCGGCATCAAGGTTGGAAAGCGGCTCATCAAACAGAAAGGCCGCCGGATCGCGCACAATGGCGCGGCCCATCGCCACCCTTTGCCGCTGTCCGCCGGACAGTTCACGCGGGTAGCGCTGCAACAGCGCCGAAAGCCCTGTGATTTCAGCAATTTCAGCGGCCCTTGCCTTGGCTTCGGCCTTCGACAGACCTTTCAGACGAAGGGCATAGGTCATGTTCCCTTCGACCGTCAGATGGGGATAAAGCGCATAAGACTGGAACACCATCGCAATGTCCCGCCCGCGCGGTGGCACCGCCGTCACGTCGCGTCCGGCAATTTCGATGCGCCCGCCGCTGATCGTTTCCAGCCCCGCAATCGTGCGCAAAAGCGTCGACTTCCCGCAACCCGATGGCCCGACCAGCGCCACGAACTGGCCCTTGGGAATGTCCAGATTGATCCCCTTCAGCGCGTGATAGCCGCCGTAATGTTTCTCGATGCCCGAAAGGGTGATTTGCTGGGTCATTTCAACGCTCCGGAAGTCAGGCCCGACACGATCTTGCGCTGCAAGGCCACGAAAAGGATCAGGATGGGGGTCACATAAATGGCGGAATAGGTCATGATCCCCGACCAGTCCGACGCATTCGGCCCGGTCAGGAATTGCAGGCCCACGGTGGCGGGTTGCAAGGCGCGGTCGGTGATCAGGCTGCGCGCATAGACATATTCGCCAAGGCTTTGCATGAAGATCAGGATCGCCGTCACCATAATCCCGTTGCGCGCCAAGGGCACGGCGATGAACAGAAACGCCCCCATCCGCGAATTGCCGTCGACCAGCGCCGCCTCTTCCAATTCCTTGGGAATCTGGGTAAAGGCCGCCCGCACCAACACGATATACAGGGGCAGAACCTTGGCCGCTTGGGCCAGCACAACGCCCGTGCGCGGCCAATCCATCATACCCACCTGATTGTAGGCCACAAAGATCGGGGTGATCATCAAGGATGACGGCAGAACCTGCATCATCAGCACGGTGAACAGCACCAGATCCATCCAGACCGACCGCACCCGCGCCAAGGCATAGGCGCAACCCGTGCCCAGAATCACCACCAGCGCCACCGTCCCCGCCGCGATGATGGCGGAATTCTTGATATAGCTGTCCAAGCCATATTTCACCCAAACCTCGGCAAAGCGGAATTGCGGGTCGTGCGGCCAAAAGGTCGGTGGGTTCTGGAAGGTTTCCGTGTTGGTTTTCAACGCGGTGATATACATCCAGTACACAGGGAACAGGTAGAACCCGACCATGACCAAGGCCACGGCCAGCAACACCCAGCGGGTCCAAAGGTTCTTAGCCAGCATGTTCGTTCCTTGTTGAGCGGACATAGACAAAGGCCACGATGACCACGAACAGGATCATCAGCACCGACACGACCGAACCTTGCCCGATGCGATATTCCTCGAAACTCAACTGCCAGGCCCAGTATTGCAGCACATTCGACGCATTCGACGGGCCACCACGGGTGAGGGCTGCGAAAAGGTCGAATTGTTGCAGGGTAAAGATCACACCCAGACTGATCACCGCCCCAAGCTGTGCCCGCATCAGGGGCAGGGTGATGGTCAGGAAACGGTGAAGGCGCGATGCCCCGTCCAGTTCGGCGGCCTCATAAACATCCGCCGGAATGGCCGCCAGACCGACCGACAGCAGGATCATGTTAAAGGGGATGCCCAGCCAGATGTTGGCGATGATGCCCGAATAAAGCGACACGGAAGGGTCCGACAGCCAGAAAATCTTGCCCTCAATCAGGCCCAAAGATTGCAGCACATAGTTCAAAACCCCGAAATCGCCCGCCAGAATCCAGCCCCAGACGGCCCCAACGACCAGCCCCGGCAGAATCCAGCCTGCCAGAAACAGGCCCCGCAACCATGTGGCACCGGGGAAATCCTGTTGAAAGAACAGCGCCAGCCCAAAGCCGATGGTCAGTTGAAAGAACACCGACAGGCCGACGAATTGCACCGTGTTCCAGAAGATCGGCGTGAAAACCCGTTCGCCCATCACTTCGGAATAATTGTCCCAACCGACAAAGGGCCGATCAAAGGACGCCAACGAAAACAGGTCCACTTCCTGAAAGGACATGACGACGTTGTAAATCAGAGGAAAGGCCGAAAAGACCACCAGATAGCCCAAGGCCAGCATCACCAGCAGGGTGTCAAAACCCCCACCGTCACGGAAAACGCGGTCAAAGCGCAGCATGGTCACCTCAGCGGGAAAAGGGCTGCGAGGGGAGGGAGCGACCCCCCGCAGCCATCGGGCCATTACTGGCCCAGAACACCGTCAATCTTGGCCTGTGCATCCGCCAGCGCCTGTTCTGCTGGGGCTTGGCCCGTCAGCGTGGACTGGATCGCGTCTTGCACGGCTTTCGAAATCTTCGGCCATTCGGCATGGGGGCCACGGTTGCGCGCATATTTCATCGATTCGACGAATACCGCATAAGCCGCCGCATGTTTCGGATCGGCCACGTCCACCGGATAGGCGGGCATATAGCCGAATTCGTTCCAGACACGCGGCATCTGTGAATACATGTATTCGACGAATTTGAACGCCGCTTCCGGCTGATCGGTGTTTGCCAGAATGACGTTGTCGCCTTCGCCCAAGGCACTGGCGCGCGGCGCATCTGCCGAAGGCGCGGGCAGCAGGGCGACGCGATAGTCGAACTTCGCCTCTTCGCTCATCCTTGGCAGTTCCCACGGGCCCGAGATCGACATCGCCGCCGAACCCGCGTTGAAGGTGCCCGTCGAATCCCACTGGCCGCGGATCAGGGTATCGGGGCTGGCCAGCCCTTCATCGATGAACTGCTTCCAAAGGTTAAGAGCGGTCACCGCACCGGGCGTGTTGACGTTGTTGAAATCGCCCCCGGCCATTTGCAGCCAAGGCAGAAACTGGAACGTCCCCTCTTCGGTCCCCACCGCAGAGAACGCCAGCCCATAGATGTTTTCTTCCGGCTTCGTCAGCGCCTTGGCCGCCGCATAAAGCTCGTCCCAAGTTTTCGGTGGATTGTCCGGGTCCAGCCCTGCCGCCTTGTACATATCGGCGTTGTAATAGAGGGCAATCGTGTTCGCACCGCGCGGAATACCGTAAATCCCGCCCTCATAGGTGACCGAGGCCAAGGGGCCCGGGTAGATCTGATCCGGCTTGATGACCGAGGATTTGTCGATCATCGGCTTCATGTCCAGCAGCAACCCGCGCGAGGCGAAAAGGGCGACTTCCGGGTTGTCGATATAGGTCACGTCGGGCGCATCGCCGGTCGAAACCGCGCGGGCCAGATCGTTCACCATATCCTCGAACTGCACCGAGCGGACATTCACGATGATGTCCGGGTTGGCCTTCATGAATTCTTCGGCCATCACATAGTGATATTCGCCGGGCCGGTCGATCGTCCACAGGTCGATGGTCACCGTTTCGGCCAAGGCCGGAACAGCTGCCACAGCAAAGGCGGCCGAGGTCAGAAGTCTTTGAATGATCATGGTTTCTCCTCCCATGGGTTACGGTTTGGCCCGGTTGATCCGGGCGCCTGTTGTTACAAAAGCGAGGGGTCACCCCCACCATAGGCACCGTCTTCGGCGACATAATCGCCGCCACGGCATTCCTTCAGGTACTTCATCGACCGGACCTGGCCGGTCATTTCCAGCGCATCGCGGTAAACCGGGTCATGCCAGCCCTCGATGTCGATGGACCCTTTGTATCCATGGCGGCGCAGCTCGCTGATGATTTCGACCCAATTGCTGTCACCAAATCCCGGCGTCCGCATATGCACGAAAGGATGTTTCCCAAAGATCCCATGTTCACGGATCACGTCCCAGCGGATGGTCGCATCCTTGCCGTGAACGTGGAAAATCTTGCTCGCCCATTTACGGATTTGCGGTGTGGGATCAATCAGATAAACCATCTGATGGCAGGGTTCCCATTCCAACCCGATATGATCATCCGGCGTTTCGTTAAAAATCAGCTCCCAAGCGTCGGGGTTATGCGCGATGTTCCAATCGCCCGTCTGCCAGTTGCCATCCATCGCGCAGTTTTCAAAGGCGATCTTCACGCCCTTGTCCGCAGCGCGTTTTGCCAGTTCCGACCAGACCTCACGATAACGCGGCAGGCTGTCGGTCAAAGGCTTGCCCCGGACGCGGCCCGTAAAGCCCGCCACGCAAGTCGCCCCAAAATGATGCGCGTTGTCGATGCAATCCTTCCAGCCTTGCAGGGTTTCGCGGTCCATCGGCTGATCTTCCAAAGGGTTGCCGAACATGCCCAAGGTCGTGATCTTGATATCGCGATCCCCAATTGCGCCGACGCAGGCCTTGCCCAGTTCGGCCAGATTTTGGCCGTTAGTCGTTTGCCAGAAGAAGGGTTCAAAACTTTCAAAGCCCAGATGGCCAATCTGGCCGATGCGTTTGGCAGCCTCGCCGCCAGAGGCCGAGATCATGGTTCCGATGCGGATGGATTTGGCAGGGTCAGACATTCAGGCCTCTTGGATTGTGACCGGAACACGCGCCCCGGTTTCGGCGCTTTGGATGGCCGCAAAGACCATCGCCAGCGAATGGATGTTGTCGATGCCCACGGTCAACGGCTTGTCGCCCTGCTGCACCGCCCGCACGAAATCAAGGATCACCCCGGCATGGCCTTCGACCAGCGGCTCGGGCAGATCGGGCACTTCGACGGGGGTCAACGGACGGAAGAAACCTTCGGCACCCGCGACCACATGGGCTGTGATGCCCTCATTCCCGTCCCAAAGAATGGTCCCCTTGGTGCCAATGATGCGCCAGTTGCACTCCCAAGCCGTATTCGCCCCTTCGGCGCACCAGCTTCCGCGATAGGTCATCGTCACGCCATTTGCGAAATCGAACAGTGCATCGGCACTGGCCCCTTGGGCGTACCAGCTGCCCTTCGGGTTGGTTTCGCGGCAATAAACAGCGGTGGGCGTCGCCCCGATCAGCCAGCGCGCCGCGTCAAAGCTGTGGATCGCCATATCCAGCAGCAGCACATGCGCCATTTCATCGCGGAAGCCGCCGAAATGCGCCCCGATAAAGAAATCCTGATGCAGCGCCGTCATTTCGCCCAAGGCCCCGCTGTCCAGCAGCGCCTTCACCCGCCGAATGCCCCGCAGAAAGCGCCGGTTCTGAATCACGGCATGAATCCGCCCTGCCCCATCCGCTGCGGCAATCAGATCGCGCGCCTGATCCAGCGTGTTCGCCATCGGCTTTTCCGACAGAACATGCGCCCCGGCCGCCAAAGCCTGACGCACCACCGCATGACGGGCGGGAGGAACCACCAGATCAAACACCAGATCGGGCTTTTGGCTTGCCAGTATCGTCCCCAGATCGACACCGCATTCCGCATCCAAGCCATGCCGCGCCGCCAAGGCCTTCGCCGTGTCGATGTTCAGATCGACCAGACCCACCAACTGCACGGCAGCGGTCAGTTCCGGTGTCTCTTTCAGCGCCCGAAGCCAGCCATCGGCCATCGCTCCGCAGCCCACCAAAACGGCGCGCAACATGGAATTCCCCTCCCTTTCCACACGCAGCGGTCCCTCCAGACCCTTCTGCCACGCATGGTTTGTAAACGTTTACGAACACTTCCATAACAGGCCGATTCGTGTCAATCAGATTTTTGGAAACGTTTACAACGTGGCGCAGGAGCAGCCCTCGTGACCGATATCCGGCGTCTGGCCGAACATCTGAACATCTCGATCGGCACCGTCTCGCGGGCGTTGAACAACCGCCCCGGCGTGCATCCCGAAACCCGCAGCCGCGTGCTGCAAGCGGCCACCGAACTCGGCTATGTCGCCAATGCCTCCGGCCGCAGCCTGCGGCGCGGGGCCACCAACACCATTGGCTTTGTCATTGAAACCGGCAGCCCGGCCAATCAGGCGGGTGACAACTTTTTCTACATCGTCACCGACGCCATGCATGAGTCCCTGGCCGAACGTGGCTATGACCTCGTGATCCTCCCCTGCCATTCTGCCGATGATCCCGTCGAATATCTCGCCCGTCTGGTGGCCCGTGGCATCGTCGATGCCCTCGTCATCACCGCCACCCGCGTTCAGGATCAGCGCATTGCGCTGCTCGCCAAATCCGCCATGCCCTTCCTCACCCTGGGCCGCAGCGAAACCCCCGGCGAATACCCTTGGATCGACCTTGATTTCCACGATGTCGCCCGCCGTTCTGTCGCTGAACTCGTCGCCCTCGGCCATCGCCGCATTGCCGTGGCCTTGCCCGAAAAGGACGTGAACCTTGGCCAGCATTACCGCAGCGGCTATCTCGCTGGTCTGCAAGCCGCGGGCCTGCCCGTCGATCCTGATCTGATTCTCCGCGTCGCCACGTCCGAGGAAGGCGGCTATGACTTTGGCCGCCAACTGGCCGCCCTGCCCCACCGCCCCACCGCCGCCCTTTTGTGTTCCGAGGCCACCACCGTTGGCCTCTATGGTGCCTTGCGCAACAACGGCATCGCCCCAGGCACCGATGTCAGCATCATCACCTTCCGCGAAAATCCCCAACTCCGCTTTCTTGACCCTGCCCCCGCCTGTTTTCGCACCTCTTTGCCTGAACTAGGGCAGGAAATGGCCCGTGCTGTCCTGGATCTCTTGGGCAACAACGGAGATCAGGCTCGGCGAAATCATAAGCTTTGGCCAATGACTTTCGTTCCAGGGGCTTCTGTAGCGCCCCCAGGGTCATGAATACCTGACCCGTCGATCCAAGCTGTTCACTTGAACGTTTTAGATACTCCTGACAGCCTTGCCCCATACAGACGGGCATTTCATCAGGAGCAGAACTGTGGCCAACGAACTTATTCTGGGCAGCGCAAACAACGACATTTTGTCAGGTGGTTTTGGTGATGACACCCTGAACGGTCTACAGGGGCACGATCTGCTGCAAGGCCAAGATGGAAATGACCTGATCACGGGCGGTGATGGGAACGACACGTTGGCCGGCGGCGAGGATGCCGACAGTCTGATGGGCGATCAGGGTGATGACAGCCTGTGGGGCGATCGCGGACACGACAGCCTGAACGGCGGAATGGGGAATGACTTGCTCTCAGGCGAGGCGGGCGACGATACACTGATCGGCGATGAAGGGGACGATTTCATTGGTGCGGGATCTGGCAATGACTCGGTTCAAGGTGGGCAGGGCAACGACTTTATCGACGGCGATGCCGGCCAAGACACTTTGCAAGGTGATGCCGGGCAAGATCGGATCAACGGTGGAGCAGGCAACGATCATCTCACCGGTGGGGATAGCCGCGATTCTCTGACCGGAGGCGATGACAACGATACGCTCATCGGCGGATCGGACAATGACACTTTATCCGGCGAAAGCGGCGACGATTTGATCCAGGGGGATCAGGGCGAGGACGTGCTTTATGGCGGTTTTGGTCGCGATCTGTTGTCAGGCGGCGACGACACAGACTTGATCTACGGCGGGACCGATGATGATTTTATAGAAGGAGGCACTGGCCACGACTTCCTGCAAGGCGACGCCGGAAATGACACCATGCATGGGGATGACGGGGATGACAGCCTGACCGGTGGCTTCGGCAATGATCTTGTCTATGGCGGTGCCGGGAATGACACATTGGTCTCCTCAGGCGGATTTGCCGACGAGCTAGGTGGCCATGATACGCTGCAAGGAGGTGACGGTGATGACGTATATTGGCTGATCGGCGAAGAGACGGTTGTAGAAAGCGCAGCGGCAGCGGCGGGGCAAGATTGGTTGTACTCAAATACTATTTCTCTGAATTTAAACGATTTTTCTGGTGTTGAAAACGCCGCGATCTGGGGGTTGGGCGGATTGACTGCGACCGGGGATGACAGCGCGAACATCCTACAGGGTTATGCTGCCAGCCAAACCCTGCTCGGTGGCGCAGGCGGTGATCGGTTGGAAATTCTGGTGATTGCCCAGTCCTCGCTATCCGGAGGCCTGGGCAACGATCGGATGTTTGGTAATGCAGGGCGTGAAACCATGTCCGGAAATCAGGGGTCTGATCGGCTCCGAGGTGCCGACGGCGATGATCGACTCTCGGGTGGGGCGGACGACGACAATGTCGGAGCAGGCCGTGGGAATGACCATCTCTTCGGCGGTGCAGGCCATGATCTTTTGCTCGGTTTTGAAGGTCGTGACCGAATCAGCGGCGGTGTGGGCAACGATACTCTAGGGGGGCGTGAAAATACCGATACGCTGATTGGCGGCGCAGGTGATGACACTTATTATGTGGGCAACGCAAAAACGCTGGTCTCTGAGAAGGCGGGAGGCGGCAGCGATACTCTGATCAGCGACCGTGTTTCCCTACACGCACAAGATTTCAAGCAGATCGAGAGTTTCCGGCTTGAGGGTGATCGCGATCTCAACCTGACAGGGGCCATCCAAGGTGACAGGCTTTCAGGCAACTCCGGCGACAACCGCCTGGACGGGGCGGGAGGGCAGGACTGGCTTTCTGGCGGCAAGGGAAATGATCAGTTCGTGTTTCGCACTTTGTCGGAAATTGACCGGGATCGCATTGCAGATTTCGGAACAGGGGATAAGATAAACCTGTCTGCTTTCATGGATGGCGGACGCTTTATCGGCCAAGCCAAATTCTCCGGCACGGCGGATCAGGTCCGCTATGATCGCGCTAGCGGCTTATTGCAGGGAGATGTCAATGGCGACGGTCGTGCGGATTGGACCATCGTTCTCATGAACCATGCTGTTCTTCAAAAGGACGATTTTCTGTTCTGAAGGAACGCCTTCGCGATACAAATTTAGCGGCAGGATCAAAGGTCTTCTGCGACCCGTCCTTGAATTTGCCGCAAACCTTCTGCTGGTGCAGTGGTGCCGCTGAAGGGACTCGAACCCCCGACCCCATCATTACGAATGACGTGCTCTACCAACTGAGCTACAGCGGCGACGGGGGCGAGGTATCACCAAGCGGAACGGGTGTGAAGCCCCTTTTTCACGGATCGCCCGCCTCGGGGCGATGATCCAGAATTTCGGTGATTTCCGTCGCGTCGGGTGCTTGCGAGGCGGGGCTGATCAGCAGCGGCAGCAGGGCAGCACTGGGGTCTGCGGCGGCATCAGCAGCGGGCGGACGCCAAGAAAGCGTATCGAATCCGCCGCAATGGGCGCAAACCGGGGCCCATTCCGCCTGCACCCTCTGGCATTTGTCGCAGCACCATGCCGGCCCGCGCGGGGCCGAAACGGCGCGGGCGAGCCAACCGCGCACCGCCGATTCCTCGGCCCCCTGCCCGCGCTCAATGGCGGCCATCAGCGCCAGCGCCCTTTGGCTGGGGTTCTTGTCCAACAGATCGCCCAGCGCGCGGCGCGCGGCGGGGAAATCTTCGGCCGACAGATTCAATTCGGCCAGCAGCATCCGCGTTTCAGGATCATCCGGATGTAGCGTGGTCAATACCTTGAACCGCTTCAGCCGCGCCTCCGGCGTTTCCTCAGGCTCCAGCGCCGCAAAGGCCGCCGCCAGATCGGGATGCGGTCGCACGTCCCACGCCTTTTTCAAGACCTTCGTCGCTGCTTTCACCTCGCCCTTCTGCGCTAAACCCCGCGCCGCCAAGGATGCCGCCGGGATCAGGTCAGGCGACAATCGGTTCGCCAGAATCGCCGCCTCGCGCGCCTCGACGCTCGCGCCATCGTCCAGCACGCCCCTGGCCTCTTGCAGGGCCAGCACCGCATCGCGCCGCCGATAGACATCCTTTGGCAGGCTGCCCGTTTTCGCCTGCGTCTCCAGCGTTTTCCGTGCCCCTTTCCAATCGGCCTGCCCCGTCTGCATCTGCAAAAGGACATCCTGAATTTCCGGGTGGCGCGGTTTCAGCTCCAACGCCTTTTCCGCCAGTTTCAGCGCCGTCGCCTGATCCCCCTCGGCCAGCTTTTGCAGCATCAGGCCGCGCACACCAATGAACCGGGTCCGGTCATCCGCCAAAAGCGCCTTATAGGCCTCGGACGCCCGCGTGTTGTTGCCCGCCATTTCGGCGGATTGGGCGGCGATCAGATTGGTCAGTTCCGGCCTTGCCAGATATTTCTCGGCCCTTTGCGCCCGTGACAGCGCCAGATGCCCGTCGCCCGAAGCCAAGGCAATCAGACTGTCCGACAGCGCCTGATAGCCTTTGCGCTCCCGATTGCGGTCGAAATAGCGCGACAGGGCTGTTTCATCGCCGTTCAGAAAGTGAAACGTAGCCGACAGCAGCGCCAAGATGCGCAGCGCCAGCCAGACCAGCGCAAACAGCAGCAGGATGGCGATCAGGGTTTGCAACGGGCCAAGCGTGAACTCATAGCCCATCGCCGCCAAGCGAATGCCGCCGCCCAGATCGGTCAGATAGACCGCGCCCAGCGCCATGGCGGCAATCAGGGCAAAGAACAACAAGGCCTTGAACAGAGATGTGATCATGGTTGCCACCCGGCAACCGCCGCCAGCGCCGTTTGGCGTTTCGTGGCCTGCTCCACCCAAGCCGTCATTTCGGCCGCCGCCTCGGGCGACAGGGCAGCCAGTTCGCTGAGCGTCGCGGCCAGATCACCCTTAGCCAGCGCTGCCTCGGCCCGCGACAGGATGGCATCGGGATCACTGCCCTCTTGCGGCGTCAGCGACCGCGCGCCGGTTTGGCTGCGCAGAAAAGTGCCGAAACGGTCGGTCCAGCCCTCACCCGGCTCTGCGCGCAAGGCCGCTGTCAGCGCGGCACGGGCAGCGGCGGGAAAATCCGCCTGTAACTGCGCAAGGCTAGGCAGGCCGCTGTCGGCTTGCTGTGTGATCCCCTCAGGTGCCGTCACGCCTTCGGCAGTCAAAACAGCCAAAGCCTCGGCGTAAGGCTGGCCGCTTTCCATCGTGGCCGTCAGCCGTGCCAATCCCGTGGTGATCCGCGCGGCGCGGGCTGTCGCTTCGGCCTCGGCCTTGGTGGCGGCCAATTGCGCCTCGGCCTCTTTCGCCGCTGCTTCGACACGCGCCACCGCTTCGGCACTGTCCGCTTGACCAACCGACACAGGCCGCGCCTTCAACGCCGCCAGTTCACTTTCGATCTTATCCAGACGAGGCGTCAGATCGGGCAGGTCCGCAGCAGGCTTGGCCAGCGCCGCCTCCACCGCCGCCAACCTATCTGTCAGGCTGGTATCGGGTTTCGGAATCGCCGCCAGCGCCATTTCAACCGCAGTCAGGCGGTCAATCAGCGCCGTATCGGTCGCCACCGGCTGCCAGCCCTGCGGCAAAAGATACATCGACAGACCAAAACCCATCGCTGCCGCCAGCGCGCCGCCGGTCACCAGACCCGGAAAGGCCGAACGCGGACGATCGGGTTTGGGCGGTGTTGGAACAGCTTCGGGTGCAGGATCGGGAATGTCCGTCGTGTCTGTCATGTCCCTCTCCTACCTTTTCGTAACCCTAGCCCTGCCCAACGCCGCCCGACAAGAGCCGTTCCATCGCCGCAACCATCGCCTCGGCGTCAGGCCTTTCCGAAATGGCCATGCGATCCCCGGCGCGCAAGATCAGCGCATCGGCCACGGCAGGCGACAGCGCTGCAAACCACAGGGCCGCCGGCAGATTTCCGCGCGCCTGCCTCAGCAAATCTGCCGACCGTGGCGAAAAGACCGGGGCAATGACAGAGCCGGAACCCGCCAAAAGGGCAAGCGCCTGATCCGTCAGCCCGCATGGTAAAGTTTCATAGACCACAACGCCCTGCACATTCAGGCCCAGCGCCGCAAAATCCTGCCGAACCTCGCGTCCATGCGGGTGCAGGAATGGGCCGGCCAGCCCCTTGGTGCGGATCAATTCCGCCAAGGTTAACGCATCGCCCCCCGCCGATTCGGCTTGATAACCAGCTTCGCACGCGACCTCTGCCGTGCGATCACCAACACAAAACGCCAGTTGGGGAAGATTCCATCCGCGCCCTTGTAGCGCCCGCACCGCGTTTTCCGAGGTGAAAAGCACCGCCGCGAAATCCCCCTTTGGTTGGTCCACGGGAACATTCTGCACCGATTGCAGCGGGGAAATAACGACCGGCCAAGACGCAAGACTGCGGGCAAAACGTTGCGAAGCGGCCAAAGGCCGTGTCAGCAGAACCGGGATGGGTTGGGATTGCCTGACCATGCTTTGGGTGTTACCCCCACCCGAACCCCCAAGGCAACCGCATGAAACCCCTGACCTTCCTTGGCATCGAATCCAGTTGCGATGACACTGCCGCCGCCGTGGTGCGGTCGGATGGCACCATCATGGCCTCGGTTGTCGAAGGGCAGACCGCCCTGCATGCCGCCTTTGGCGGCGTTGTCCCTGAAATCGCCGCCCGCGCCCATGCCGAACGGCTGGATACTTGCGTCGAACAGGCGCTGACGCAGGCCGGTTTGGCGCTGACCGATCTGGACGGCATCGCCGTCACGGCAGGGCCGGGGCTGATTGGCGGGGTTTTGTCGGGCGTGATGCTGGCCAAGGGACTGGCCTTGGCGACAGGTCTGCCGATGGTGGGGGTTAACCATTTGGCGGGCCATGCGCTGACCCCGCGCCTGACAGATGGTCTGAAGTTTCCCTATCTGATGCTGCTCGTCTCCGGCGGACATTGCCAGTTTCTGCGCGTCGATGGCGTGGATCGCTTTACCCGTCTGGGCGGTTCCATCGACGATGCCCCCGGCGAGGCCTTCGACAAGGTGGCGAAAATCCTCGCCCTGCCGCAACCCGGTGGCCCCTCTGTGCAGGCCGAGGCAGCGCTGGGCGATGCCAAGCGCTTTCCCCTGCCCCGGCCGCTGCTGGACAGGCCCGGTTGCGACATGTCCTTTTCGGGCCTCAAGACCGCTGTTTTGCGGCTGCGGGACACCTGCATGACCGGCTTGGGTGGCCTGCGCGCGCAAGATCGGCGCGACATTTGCGCCGCTTTTCAAGGTGCGGTGGCGGACGTTCTAACGGAAAAAACACGGCGGGCCCTGTTGACCTGCCCCGATGCCACCGCCTTGGCCGTGGCGGGGGGTGTCGCGGCGAATGTCGAAATCCGGGCGCGGCTGACGGCGCTTTGCAATGAGCTAGACCTGCGGTTCTTGGCCCCACCCTTGGCGCTGTGCACAGACAATGCGGCGATGATCGCTTGGGCGGGTATCGAGCGATTTCAATCGGGTGCTCTGGACGGGATGGAACTGGTGGCGCGGCCACGCTGGCCCTTGGACCAGACCGCTCCGGCCCTGATCGGATCGGGCAAAAAGGGGGCCAAGGCATGATCGGCATCGTGGGTGCAGGCGCTTTTGGCACGGCCCTCGGTGTGGCCTTGGCAAGCGAAAGCCGTGACGTAGTGCTTTGGGCGCGGGATGCGACCCAGGTGGCAGACATGGCATCGATCCGCGAAAACAAAGCTCTTCCCGGGGTGAGGCTTCCGCCGGCCTTGCATCCAGCCGCTGCGCTAGAGGATTTGTCGGCGGCACAAGTCGTTCTTCTGACCTTGCCGATGCAGGCATTGCATGGCTTTCTGGATATGTATCAATCTCATTTCAGCCATAAGATACTGGTCGCTTGCTGTAAGGGCATTGACCTATCGGCCCTGACTGGCCCATCGCATGTCATCGCCCGCACCTGCCCGTCTGCCACCCCCGCTGTGCTCACGGGGCCATCCTTTGCCGCCGACATCGCCCGCGGCCTTCCCACAGCCTTAACCCTTGCCTGTGATGATCCGCAGATTGGTGAGATGCTTCAACGGGCACTTTCAACGCCTGCACTGCGGCTTTACCGCACGACAGATGTCACCGGGGCCGAATTAGGCGGAGCATTGAAGAATGTCATCGCTATCGCTTGCGGTGTCGCGATTGGCGCGGGTTTGGGTGAAAGCGCGCGGGCCGCGTTGATGGCGCGGGGCTTTGCCGAGATGCAGCGGCTGGCCTTGGCGCGGGGTGCGCAGGCCGAGACGCTGATGGGGCTTTCAGGCTTTGGCGATCTGGTGCTGACCTGCACCTCCGCCCAATCCCGAAATTTCCGCCACGGCCTTGCGCTGGGCAAGGGTGAAGCTCCGCCTGCGGCCACGGTCGAAGGAGTCGCCACAGCCCAAGCTGTCGCCCGTTTGGCGGGACAGTTGGGGCTGGAAATGCCAGTCACGGCGCAGGTCGCAGCGCTTGTCACGGGTCGTCAGACCGTCAAGAATGCTTTGGAAAGCCTGCTGACCCGTCCGTTAAAAGAGGAATGAGATGCCCCTGTTCGCCCTGATCTGTGAAGACAAACCCGGCCATCTGGCCACCCGCATGGAAAACCGCCCCGCCCATTTGGATCACATCAAGAACAGCGGGGTCGTGGCCATGGCCGGGCCGACCCTGGACGGTGAGGGGCAGATGAATGGTTCGATCGTGGTGCTGGATGTGGCGGACCGGGCGGCGGCCGCGGCTTGGGCGGTAGCAGACCCCTATGCGAAAGCGGGATTGTTTGCCAATGTGGCGATCAAGGAATGGAAAAAGGTGATCGGCTGATGCCTTTCTGGTTGTTCAAATCCGAACCCGATACCTGGAGCTGGGACCAGCAGGTCGCCAAAGGCGAGGCGGGCGAGGAATGGCATGGGGTCCGCAATTATCAGGCGCGCAACAATATGCGGGCGATGAAGGTTGGGGATCTGGGGTTCTATTATCATTCCAATATCGGCAAGGCGGTGGTGGGGATCGTACAGGTTTGCCGGGAAAGCGCGCCGGACAGCACGACCGATGATCCGCGTTGGGATTGTGTGATGATCAAGGCGGTGCGGCCCTTGGCGCGGCCTGTCACGCTGGAGGAGTGCAAGGTTCAGCCGGGGTTGGAGCAGATGGTTCTGGTCAACAATTCCCGCCTCTCGGTCCAGCCGGTGACGGAGGCGGAATGGGCCATCGTTTGCCAGATGGGTGGGGTGGAGCCGTAGGAGGATTTCGATCCGACCGGCCTATGCAAAGCAGGCGATTTCACGCGTGAAATACAGAATATGTGCTTGATATTGTTTATATATGCAATATTTGGAATGTATATTCTGGGTGCCGCCATCCCGTTGCCCCACATAAAAGAACGAAGGGCCGCGCACCCCTACGCAGCCCTTCATCCACCCCACGTGCCCCATTGCACACACGTGTTCTGATATAGGACCGCGCATCCTGCGCCGTTCATCTGAATCTGCGGCAAAGCCCCGATTCCGGCAAGCGCCGAATGTCGGGGATTTACCTCAAATGCTGTTGATCACCGTGCCCGCAGGTTGGGCAGGAAGGCCGCCGCCAGACCGATCAGCGGCAGCCAGGCCGAGATCTGAAAGACAAAATGCACATCGCGCGCATCCGCCACCTGCCCCATGATCGCCGCGCCCAGCGCGCCCATGCCAAAGGCCAGACCAAAGAACAGGCCCGCAATCATCCCCACCTTTTGCGGCAGCAATTCTTGCGCATAGACGATGATCGCCGGAAAGGCCGAGGCCATGATCATCCCGCCCAGCGCCGACAGCACGATGCAGGGGTAAAGCCCCACATAGGGCATCAGGATCGAAAACGGGAAAACCCCCAGAATCGACAGCCAGATCACCCGTTTCCGCCCGATCCTGTCACCGACCGGCCCGCCAACAAAGGTGCCCAAGGCCACCGCCGCGAGATAGATGAACAGACAGAACTGTGCCTGATCCACGCTAAGCCCGAATTGTTCGATCAGGTAAAAGCTGTAATAGCTGGAAAAGCTGGCCGAATAGACAAACTTGGAAAACATCAGCAGGATCAGCAAGATCAGGGTCAAGCGCACCTTGCCGGGGGCCAGATCATGCAGCTTGGGCCGACTTTTGCCCGCCAAGGCCCGGTGCGCGCCTTCGCGCACGAACCAGCGTCCGACATAGGTTAGCACCAACATGCCCAGCATCGCCACGGCGGCAAACCATTCCACCGAAATCTGGCCGCGCGGCACGACAATCGCCGCTGCCGCCAAGGGCCCCAGCGAGGTGCCGATATTGCCGCCCACCTGAAAGAAGCTTTGCGCAAAGCCGGGGCGCATTCCAGCGGCCAGCCGCGCGATGCGCGAGGATTCAGGGTGAAAGATCGCCGATCCCAGACCGATCAGGGCCACCGAGATCAGCACCATGCCAAAGCTGGCCGCATGGGCCAGCAGGATCAGGCCGACCAGCGTGCTGCCCAT
Source organism: Neogemmobacter tilapiae (assembly GCF_014652215.1). Classification (GTDB taxonomy): domain Bacteria; phylum Pseudomonadota; class Alphaproteobacteria; order Rhodobacterales; family Rhodobacteraceae; genus Neogemmobacter; species Neogemmobacter tilapiae. The sequence continues at coordinate 245,868 of NZ_BMYJ01000003.1, forward strand.
TCCGGCGGCCAAGGCATAGGGCAAGGGGCGCTTGTCGGTGTAAAGGCCCACCAGCGGCTGAAGGATCGAGGCGGTGCCCTGAAAGGCCAGCGTGATCAGCCCGATTTGCCCATAGGTCAGGGCCAGTGAATCCTTGATCAGCGGATAGATCGCCGGGATCAGCGATTGCATCAGATCGTTCAGCATGTGGCAAAAGGCCACGGCAAAGATCACATGGGTGACGGTGGTCTCCGGCCCGTGCAGCGGCGCTGCATCGGGGCGGGTCTGGGGTGCGCTTGTCATGATTTCGTCCGCTTCGGGTCCGGCAAGGCGTAACATGCACCGGACCCGGGCGAAAGATCAGCGCCTGTTCATTTATACACGGCTTCTTTGCCGAAATGTTTGGTCAGAAGGTAATAGACAACCGCACGATGCTTGTTCCGCTCGGACCGGCCATATTGGTCGATCACCGCATTGATCGCTTCCATCAGTTTCGGCCCATCGGCCAGACCCAGTTTCTTGATCAGAAAATTGTTCTTCACCCGCTCCAGTTCCGCGTCATCGCTGGCCGCCACCGTTTCGCTGTCGGCACTATAGATCGACGGCCCACAACCGATGGTCACCTTGGTCAACAGATCCATGTCCGGCGCGACCTTGCATTTGTTCTTCAGGTCGTCGGCATATTTCGTGATCAGCTCGTCCCGCTTGCTCATTCCAAAGGCTCCTCGTCCCTGTGTGTTTTCGGCAGCAATGCCCTGCCGTAGCCGCGACCTTAGGCTATGTCTTGCACCGAACAAGGGGGAAGTTTCGTCGGCAGGTTGCACCCGACGAGAGTTGCGGGCAGTTTATGCCGAAGGAGAGCCCCAATGAGCGCAGCGACCGAAGACATCTTGTTCGGCAAACTCCGTGATGCGGTGCAGGCGCAAAACGGCGAGTATCACGACACGGGCCGGCATGTCGTGTCACTGCTGCCGCAGGGTTCGCGGCGATTGGCCATCACCTTTGACAATCTGGCTGCAAAGCGCGAGGCGGCCGATCGGATGCCTTGGGGCTATGATTTTTTGGCGGCGGCCAATTGGGATGTCATGGGCGTCATGTCCAAGTCGTCGAACTGGTTCCGCGAAAGCACGCTTTACGACCTGTTTGACCATTTTCGGGATGCGCGGCTGTTTCAGCACTATGACCAAGTGGCTTTATACGGTTCGTCGATGGGCGGCTTTGGCGCTTGTGCTTTTGCGTCGGCCGTCCCCGGCTGCACGGTTTTTGCCTTTGCGCCACAGCGGAGCCTGGCACCGGAGCTGGCCCATTTCGAATTGCGTTATCGCTATGGTCGGCGGCAGGGCGATTGGACCGATCCGCGCTATCGGGACGGGGCCGAGGGCATTAAAGCCGCGCGGCGGGTCTATCTGGCCTATGATCCACGCGAAAGGCTGGATGGGATGCATGTGGCGATGCTGACGGGGCCAAATGTGATGCCGCTGGTCATGCCGGGCGTTGGGCACAAAATCCCGCCTATGCTGTTGAAGATGGGGATCCTGAAGCCCTTGGCGCAGGCTGCGCTGATGGGCACTTTGGAGCCTATGGAATTCCACCAGCTTTATCGCCAGCGGCGAAATTCTGTGCCTTGGGTCGAAAGATTGTTGTCGCGCGCCTTGGCACGAAAACATTACCATATGGGGGCTGCGGCCGGTGAGCGGGCGATGTCAATGCAGCCGCATTGGAAAATCAGACATCAACTGAACGCGCTGCGGGCGGCGGCAAAAGATTTGGGACCGTAGTCCGCTGACCTTTTTGCCGCCGCACGGGCCCTATCATCAATAACGATAGTGATCCGATTTGAACGGGCCTTCCACCGTGACGCCGATGTAATCGGCCTGATCCTTGCGCAATTCGGTCAGTTTGACGCCGATCTTTTTCAGGTGCAGGCGGGCGACTTTTTCGTCCAGCGCTTTCGGCAGGATATAGACGCCGGGCGCATAGTCCTGCCCTTTGGTCCAAAGCTCGATCTGGGCCAGCACCTGGTTGGTGAACGAGGCCGACATGACAAAGGACGGGTGGCCGGTGGCGTTGCCAAGGTTCAAAAGACGACCTTCGGACAGCAGGATGATGCGGTTGCCCGAGGGCATTTCGATCATATCCACCTGTTCCTTGATATTGGTCCATTTGTGGTTGCGCAGGGCGGCGACCTGGATTTCGTTGTCGAAGTGGCCGATGTTGCCGACGATGGCCATATCCTTCATCTCGCGGATATGTTCGATGCGGATGACGTCGCGGTTGCCCGTGGTGGTGATGAAGATGTCGGCCGTGGCGACTTCGTCTTCCAGCAGGGTGACCTCATAGCCGTCCATCGCGGCCTGAAGGGCGCAGATCGGATCGACTTCGGTGACTTTGACGCGGGCACCTGCGCCACGCAGGGATGCGGCGGAACCCTTGCCGACATCGCCATAGCCGCAGACGACGGCGACTTTGCCGGCCATCATCGTGTCGGTGGCGCGGCGGATGCCGTCGACCAGCGATTCTTTGCAGCCGTATTTGTTATCGAATTTCGACTTGGTGACCGAATCGTTCACGTTGATCGCGGGGAAGGGCAGTTGGCCCTTTTTGTGCAGATCATAGAGGCGATGGACGCCGGTGGTGGTTTCTTCGGAAACGCCCTTGATGGCCGCCTTGGTCTTGGCGAACCAGCCGGGAGATTGCTTCATCCGTTTCTGGATTTGCAGTTTGATGACTTCTTCTTCTTCGGATTGCGGGACGGCGAGGACATCCTCACCTGCTTCCATCCGGGCGCCCAGAAGGACGTAAAGCGTGGCGTCGCCGCCATCGTCGAGGATCATGTTCGCGCCTTCGGGGAACATGAAGGATTTGTCCAGATAGTCCCAATGTTCTGTCAGGGTCTGGCCCTTGACGGCGAAAACTGGGATGCCCGCGGCGGCAATGGCTGCGGCGGCGTGGTCTTGGGTTGAAAAGATGTTGCACGAGGCCCAGCGCACATCGGCCCCCAGCGCGACCAGCGTTTCGATGAGTGCGGCGGTCTGGATGGTCATGTGCAGCGAGCCCACGATCCGCGCGCCTTTGAGCGGCTGGCTGGCCCCGAATTCCTCGCGGCAGGCCATCAGGCCCGGCATTTCGGTTTCGGCGATGGTCAGTTCCTTGCGCCCAAACTCGGCCAGTGCGATGTCCTTGACGACGTAATCTTGCGGCATGTCCCGATCCTTGATCCTGATGTCGCGGCGCGGATAGCATTTTGGCAGCCACGGCACAATCAGTCGCTGAACAGGGCGACGTAGGAGTGATAGCGGAAAATCCGGTTCCGCTTGTTGCCGGTCGTCTCTTGGACCAGTTCCATACTTACCAGCCGTTCAACCAGATTGTTTGCCGCCTGAACCGAAATGTCCAAATGCTCGGCGACGTAAGCCACAGTAAAGATCGGATGCCTGTAAAGTGACTCGAGCAATTTGAGCCCATTCCCAGCGCTTCGCCCCAAGACAGAAATCAAACCGTCGCGATGCGCCTCTCGCATCTGGACGATCTTTCGTGCCGTCTCGGCCGCTTCATTTGCAACCTCGGCAACGCCCCTTAGAAAGAACTTTAACCATTCCTCCCATGCACCGTCTGTTCTCGTGGCTTGCAAGAGGTCGTAGTAGCGTGCCCGGTTGCGTTTCAAGTAGTGAGACAGATAGAGAACGGGCTTTCCAAGTTCTTGTTGCTGACAAAGGCAAAATGCTATTAAGAGCCGTCCCATCCGTCCGTTACCGTCTAGAAATGGGTGCAGGGTCTCGAACTGAGCATGGATGAGTCCCAACCTGACGAGCAGCGGAAGGCCATCTTGAACATGCAGATAGCTTTCCAGAGCGCCTAAAAGTCTTGGCAGTTCAGAAGGTGGTGGCGGAACAAAGCTGGCACTCTTCAGTCCGGCTCCAGCCGGACCAATCCAGTTCTGACTGACACGAAATTCGCCTGGCGTTGCATGCTGTCCGCGCACGCCACGCATGAGTTCCTTATGTATTTCTCGGATCAGACGCATTGATAGGGGCAGTGTATCAAGTCGATCTAACCCGTAATTCAGTGCTGCGATGTAATTCAGGATTTCTTCCGTATCATCGGGTCTTGTCGGGTCAAAAATTTGTGCTTCAACTTCAAGTACATCGCCCAAAGAAGCCTGTGTTCCCTCAATCTGAGACGACAAGACCGCTTCTTTGCGGATATACATGAACACAAAAAGCTCGGGGTTCGGCAGTGCCTCAATTGAGCCGTTCAGCTTGCCCAGCGCACGGTCTGCGTTGGAGTTCAGAACCCAAAGTTCGTCGTCGAAGACTATAGGCGGCGTGGGTGGCAAGTCATGAGGCACAAATGCTGTGTAGCCTTCAAGTTGGTGTCGCCACGTGCCAGATTCGCGCCGCATCTTGAGTACTTTCCCAACCTTCAGTTCATCTATACTCAAGTTCGCGGAATCATGGACGAAAGTAAACACCCATATTCAATCGCCGCTTTAATATGGGTTGCGAAACATTGTCTTGATTCAGGTTTGTTGAACATGGAAACGCTATGAAACAACCCCGCGCCTGGCAGAGGATGCTTTCGGGTCGTAGGCTGGACCTGCTGGACCCGACGCCCCTGGATATCGAGATTGAGGATATCGCCCATGGTCTGGCCTTTGTCGCGCGGTGGAATGGACAGACGCGGGGGGATTGGCCCTATTCAGTTGCGGAACATTCGCTGTTGGTGGAAGAGATTTACACGCGGTCGGGTGGGGGTTTGGCGAAATGGCGGCTGGCGGCACTGCTGCATGATGCGCCGGAATATGTGATCGGCGACATGATCAGCCCGGTGAAGGCGGCGGTGGGGCCGGGCTATGGCGAGTTGGACTTGCGGCTGACGGCGGCGGTGCATCTGCGCTTTGGCCTGCCTGCGGCGCTGCCGGTGGCGGTGAAAAAGGCGATCAAAGCGGCGGATAAGGTTTCGGCCTGGCTGGAGGCTGTGCAGATTGCCGGGTTTTCCGAAACCGAAGCGGACAAGTTCTTTGGGCGTCCGGAACCCAGTGTGATCAAAGGCTTGGCAATAAAATTAAGACCGCCCGCACAGGTGCGGGCGGACTATGTGGCGCGACATTCGGAACTGATGGCGCTTTGCACGATCTAGCCCCGTTTGGCTTTGCGATGGGTCTTGACCGGCTCTTGCCGGCTGGCCAGCATCAGGACTTCTGCGATAATTCCTAACATCTTTTTCTCCTATGGTTGGATGTCTGGCGCGGATATGCTCTTTTCTGTGGGGAAAGCCGAGTCAGGAATAATTTTGATATGTTAGGCAATCTATCAGATGGAGATTGATTGGCTGCGCCTGCCGCCGCTGTCGTCGCTGCGCGCCTTCGAGGCGGCGGCACGTCTGGGCGGCTTTTCTGCCGCGGCGCGGGCGCTGAACGTGACCCATGCCGCCGTGGCCCAGCAGGTGCGGGGGCTGGAGGAACACCTGGGTTGCGCCCTGATCCTGCGGGAAGGGCGCGGCATGGTTTTGACGGCGGACGGGCGGCGGCTGGCTGTGGCGCTGAACGACGGCTTTGGTCAAATCGCCGGGGTTCTGACCGCCCTTGGCACTGAGGATGGCGAGCGTCCGGTTCGCGTGACATTGACCGCCAGCTTTGCCAGCCAGTGGCTGATGCCCCGTCTGCGCGATTTCTGGCGCGAATATCCCGACATCGCCCTGACCCTGCATCCCGAAGCCAAGATTGTGGATCTGCGGCGCGAGGGGATGGATCTGGGCATCCGCTATGGCAGGGGTGACTGGCCAGGCCTTGTTTCCACCTATCTGGCCTCGGCGCGGATGGTGGTGGCGGGCGCGCCGGATTTGTTCGCGGGACAGGAAATTCCCGATACAAATACTTTGTCTAAAATGGAATGGATTATCACCGCCAATTCCCCGGAACAGGATGAGGTAATTTCCTATCTGGGCATCAATCCTGAAACGATTTCGCGCACCGAATTTCCGAATGAGGAATTGTCGATTGCCGCCGCGCGCCAAGGTTTGGGGCTGATCGTTGAAAGCATCGCCCTGATCGAAGATGATATCCGCGAGGGCCGACTGCGGATGGTCCGCGACAGTGACGACAGTCAGGCGGCCTATTACATCGTGATGCCACCCGGACGACAGCGGGCCGCCGTCCGGGCTTTTGTCAAATGGCTGTCCAGCGCTGCTTAGATCGCCAGATCTTCGGGCTGTTTGCCTGCTTTCAGCGCGGCATCAAACCAGCGCGGCTTGCGCCCACGGCCCGACCAGGTTTCGGATTTGTCAGCCGGATTGGCATATTTTGCCGTGGCCGGTGCGCGTTTGCGCGTCGGCGCAACGCCCGACAGTTCCGCAAAGGTAAAGCCCATTTCACGGGCTTTTTCTTCAAGTGCCGCAATGGCTTCGCGCTTGCGACGATCTTCAAATGTCGAAATGGCGCGCATAACCTGCTGATGCAGGTCTTTCAGATCTTTCAATGAATATTCGTTTAGGTCGATGTGCATGATGTGGCCTCTTTCATTCCCCAGTATGAAAGGATTAATCCCATGCTGCCCCTTTTACAAGAATATTGCATTGGGATCGGCACCATTCAGCTTTCTGGCATCTTTTCGACGAAACATCCGACGCTGTCTGCCATTTGTTGTGGCGTCGTTTCACGCCGATAGAAATCGGCAAAGCCCGAGCCGGGCAACATCAGATAGGTAAAGGTGGAATGGTCCATCAGATAGAATTCCGGATCGCCGTCTTCGCGTTTTTTGCCATAGGCTTTGTAAGCTTTGATCGCGACATCGATCTGGCTTTGCGTTCCCGTCAAACCCAACATCTGCGGGTGCAAATTCTCTGTAAATTCGGCCAGAACTTCGGGTGTATCACGCGCCGGGTCTATGGTGATGAACACCGGTTGGACATCCAAGCCCTTGGCGGCCAGAAGATCAATCGCCTCGGCATTGCGGGCGTTGTCGAAAGGACAGACATCGGGGCAGAAGGAATAGCCAAAGTAGACCAGAGATGGTTTGGACAGAACTTGGGCCTCGGTGACGGTCTTCCCGTTTTCATCGACGAGGGAGAATGGTCCACCAATCAAGCCGGGACCACCGGCGATCTGGCTGGTTCGACATTCTGCAAAGACATCGCCACCCCTTCCGCCTGCAACAAACCAAACGCTGCCTGTCAGAAAAGCCAGCACCGCCACGCCCGCTGCACCCGCCCAGATTCTGTCCATCTTGGCCCCCAAAGCCAGGTTTTTTCTGCCGCAGTCATCCGACACTCTGCCTGCGGGGGCAATTGCAAAAACTACAATCCCAACCGATATGCAACTTTGTGAAGAATACTTTTACGTGTGGCAACTTCAGGATTAACTTGCCCTTAACCTTCGGCGGGTGAAGTCATGGGCGGGCCTGCTTTTGGCCCGGAGGATGTGATGGCGTTCGATTGGCTGCTTGTTCTCGGTCTGGCCTTGTCTGCGGTCTTTGCCGCCGGAGGCGGTATCTTGATCTTGGCCGCGCTTCAGGTTGGTCAACGCAGAGTTCCCCATGGGCTGTTTTCCGGTCAGGCCGATGAGGTGGCCTTTCTGTTTGATGGTGAGACATTGCTGGACGCAACACCCTCGGGCCGGTCCATGCTGCGGCTAGGGCCACCCATCGACAATGCGCGGGCGCGGTTGGTGGCCAATCTCTCGACCCGCTTTCCAAAATTTCCCGAATTGCTGGAGGGTTTGCCGCGTGATGGTTCTTTTGTCTTGACCAGCGGCGATGGATCGGGGCGCCACAGCTTTCTGCAAGCAGAGCTGCGGGGTGGGCTGACCCGCATCGCGCTGGTGTCGGATGATCATGCGACCGGTGTGGGAACAGATGCGCAAACACTGGTCACGATGGAAGCCGAGATTGCCGCCTTGCGGGCCGCTGTAAGTCGGGCCCCCTATCTGATCTGGCGGCAAGACCAAAAGGGTCAGGTCGTCTGGGCAAATGGGGCCTATCTGGTCGAGGCGGTCGAAAGGCTGGATGCCGGCCAAGATCTGCGCTGGCCTTTGCCGCATGTCTTTGATCAGGCGGTCAGCGTGGAAGGGGCGGCGGTGCGGCGGCTGTTCGTCGAAAAGGCCAATGCCGGAAAACAATGGTTCGAGGTTCAGTCTGTGGAAGACGGGGAATCGACGCTTTTCTTTGCGCTTCCCGCCGATGCTGCGGTGGCGGCCGAGGCCGCTCTGCGGGATTTTATGCAAACCCTGACCAAGACCTTTGCCGAACTGCCAACCGGGCTTGCGATTTTTGACCGACGGCGCCAGTTGCAGTTGTTCAACCCGGCCCTTGTTGATCTGACGGGCCTGCCGCCTGATCTTTTGTCGGTGCGACCCACGCTGTTTGCCTTTCTGGATGCCTTGCGGGATCGGCATATGATACCAGAGCCGCGTGACTATCGGCATTGGCGCAACCAGATGACTGAACTGGAGGAGGCTGCTGCAAACGGCCAGTATCAGGAAACTTGGAATCTGCCGTCTGGGCAGACCTTTCGGGTGATCGGGCGACCACATCCGAATGGGGCGCTTGCGCTGATGTTCGAAGACATCACACCGGAAATGGCGCGCACAAGACGCTATCGTGCCGATCTGGAGCTGGGCCAGTCGGTGATCGACGCGATGGAGGATGCCGTGGCGGTCTTTGCGGGCAACGGTCAGTTGGTGATGACGAATGCCGCCTATGGTGCGCTTTGGGGTCATGATCCGACCACGCAGTTGATTGAGGCCGGGATTGAAGGGGTGGCAAGCTGGTGGCGTGATCATAGCGCACCGTCGAACCTTTGGGCCGAGGCGGAGCGGTTTGTGGCCCGTATGGGCAGCAGTGGCGAATGTCGGGGTGAAGTGCGTCTGTTTGACGGTCGATTGGTGGCCTGCCGTTTCCGCCCACTGCACGGCGGGGCGACGCTGGCCGCGTTTCGGGTTTTGTCGCCGGACAGCAGCCGTTCGGGTCAGCGGTCCTTGCGTATGGCATGAAGGCTTGCAGGGCGGGGCGGCAACGGTCAGATTGCCGCTATGGACAGATCGGAACTTTGCTTTGACTTGGTGGATGCGGCGGCGACCGAAAGGCTTGGCTCGGCCTTGGCGGATTGGCTGCGGATCGGCGATACCCTTTTGCTGGAAGGCCCGATTGGCGCGGGAAAGACCCATCTGGCCCGGTCCCTGATCCAGGCAAGGCTGGGTCGGGCCGAGGATGTGCCCTCACCCACATTTACCCTTGTCCAGACCTATGAGGACGAGCGCGGCGATATCTGGCATGCTGATCTTTACCGTCTGAGCCAGGTGGACGAAGTGATTGAACTGGGCTTGGACGCTGCCTTTGACCGGGCGATCTGTCTTGTCGAATGGCCAGATCGGCTGGGCGACCTGGCGCCCGACGGGGCCTTTCAATTAACTCTGTCGGCCAAAGGCGATGGACGAGTGGCGCGGCTGTCGGGGCCGACGGCGCGCTTGAAGGAGCTGGGGCGTGTCTGCTGACCCCCGGCTTGAGGAGGCAAGGGCATTCCTGGCCAAGGCCGGGTGGGGGCTGGCTGCACTCCGGCCCTTGGCGGGCGATGCCTCGGATCGACGCTATTTTCGCCTGAGCCTGGGGCGAAAGCGTGCTGTGTTGATGGACGCACCACCCGGCAAGGGCGACGATCCCGCCGATTTTCTGAAGATCAGCGATCATCTGCACCGTTTGCATCTGTCGGCCCCGCAGGCCATCGCGAAAGACACGGCAAACGGATTTCTGTTGCTGGAGGATTTTGGTGACGGGGTGTTTGCCCGACTTGTTGCCAATGATCCCAACCAAGAGTTGCCGCTATACAAGGCCGCGGTGGAAACCCTTTTGCATCTGCAACGCCATGCCGCCCCCGCCGGATTGCCGGATCTGAGCGCAAAAGATTGGGCCGAGGCGGCGATGTTCGCACCCCGCTTTTACGCAGCGGCCATCCTTGGCCAAGAACCCAACCACGCCCCGCTGCAAACGGCTGTCGAGACAGCCCTGCGTCGCCATGCGGACGGCCCAAGGGTGCTGATCCTGCGCGATTTCCATGCCGAAAACCTGATCTGGTTACCCCGTCGGCAACATCTGCGACGGGTCGGCCTGCTGGATTTCCAGCTGGGCCAAATGGGACAGCCTGCCTATGATCTTGTGTCCTTGCTCCAGGACGCCCGCCGCGATGTCTCGGCCGAAACCGAAACGGCACTTTGCGCCATGTTTGGACAGGATGACCCCGGCTTTGCGGCGGCCTATGCCGTCCTCGGCGCCCAGCGCGCCCTGCGGATCATCGGCATCTTTGCCCGGCTATGCCTGCATGGCGGAAAGCCCGGCTATCTGCCCCTGATCCCCCGTGTCTGGGCGCATTTGCAGCGCAATTTGGCCCATCCCGCCCTGTCAGACGTAGCCAAGGCCAGTGCCATCTTGCCGCCCCCCACTGAAGAGAACCTGCAAAGGATTGCCCGGCAATGCGCGCGCCACCCTTAATGCTTTTTGCCGCCGGCTTTGGCACCCGCATGGGCACCTTGACGGCGGATCGGCCCAAGCCGCTGATCCCCGTGGCGGGAAAACCCCTGATGGATCATGCGTTGGATTTGGCGGATGCCGCCAAGATCAGCAAGGTCGTTGTGAACCTGCATTATCGGGGCGACCAAATCCGCGAACATCTTGCCGCGCGGCCCATCCTGTTTTCTGACGAAAGTGATCTTATCCTTGAAACCGGCGGAGGTCTGCGTGCAGCGATGCCCTTGTTGCAGGAAAGCCCCGTTATCGTGCTGAACAGCGATGCTGTCTGGACTGGCGAGAATCCTCTCTTGGCGCTCATGGCGCATTGGCGGGCCGAAATGGGCGCACTTCTGACGCTCATCCCGGTCGATATGGCGAATGGGCATAGTGGGCATGGCGATTTTGTTATGGATTCGACGGGCAAGTTGCAGCGTGGAAGCGGCGCGCAAAGTTTTGTTTATGCGGGTGCGATGATAACCCGAACCGAGGGGCTGCCGGATATTGCCGAGCAGGTGTTCAGTGTGAATCGGCTGTGGGATCGGCAGATCGAGCAAGGCCAGTTGTTTGGTTATGTCCATCAAGGCCAATGGTGCGATGTCGGTCGCCCCGAGGGCATCGCGCTGGCGGAAGGCATCCTTGCCGGACAACGGCCATGACCAGGATCTTTGGCCTTCCCCCCGGAGCGGATTTCGCGGCCCTTCTGGTACAGGGGCTTCGGCAACGTATGGCCGGGCAACCACCCGAAGCGATGGCGCGGGTGTTGCTTATTGTGAACACGGCGCGGATGCGGCGGCGGTTGACCGAACTGTTCGTTGCCGCGGGGCCGGGATTTCTGCCCCGAATCCGGCTGATCACGGAATTGGCTGACGATCCTTTGCCAGGCCTGCCCCCAGCGGTGCCGCCACTGCGGCGGCGGTTGGAGTTGGCGCAGTTGATCGCGCCGATGCTTGAGGCGCGGGCCCTGCTTTCGCCCCGTGAAACCTTGTTCGATCTGGCTGACAGTCTGGCCGATCTGGTGGATGAAATGCAGGGCGAAGGGGTCAGCCCAGCCGTCATATCGGGGCTGGATGTGGCAGATCATTCGGCCCATTGGCAGCGAACACAAGAGTTCATGGCGATTGTCGCGCGTTACTTTGCGGATCCTGACCAGCCGGACCCGCAGGCGCGCCAACGCAGGGTGGTGGGCGCTTTGGTCGAACGTTGGCAAAGGCAACCGCCGGATCATCCGGTGATCTTGGCGGGTTCGACGGGTTCGCGCGGCACAACGGCCCTTTTGATGCAAGCGGTGGCAAAGCTGCCGAACGGGTTGTTGGTTCTGCCGGGTTTTGATTTTGACGTGCCGCGCCATGTCTGGGCGGTGATGGGCGATGTGCTAACCTCGGAAGATCATCCGCAATTCCGGTATCGGCATCTGATGGATCTGTTGGACATAGAGCCGGACCAAATCGGGCGATGGCTGGATGCTGAAGCCCCTAGTCCGGGCCGAAATGCCCTTGTTTCGCTTTCTCTCCGCCCGGCACCGGTGACCGACCAATGGTTGGCCGAAGGGCCAAGTCTGCCAGACTTGATGGATGCGACGAGGGATATGACTTTGGTCGAGGCGCCGAGCCCGCGGATTGAGGCGCAGGCGATTGCCTTGATCCTGCGAGGGGCTTTGTTGAATGGGCACAAGGCGGCACTGATTTCGCCGGACAGGATGTTGACGCGCCAAGTGACGGCGGCCTTGGATCGTTGGGGGATTGTTCCCGACGACTCGGCGGGGCGCCCCTTGGCCCTGTCGGCACCGGGGCGGTTTCTTCGGCATGTGGTAGGGTTGATCGGGAACAAGCCAGGGGCTGAGGCGGTCCTGAGCCTGTTGAAGCATCCGCTGACCAGCAGCAGCGAGGCGCTTCGCGGCACGCATCTGCGGTTGACGCGGGAGCTGGAGCTTTGGGCAAGACGCAAAGGGGCGGCCTTTATCGATGGTGAGACCTTGGCGCGTTGGGGTGCTGGCGTCGAAGAAGCCGGCCATTGGGTTTCCTGGCTGACGCAACTGTTGGGGGAGATGGCCGATAGATCGGTTCTGCCCTTGCCTGAAAGGGTGCAAAAGCATCGCAATTGGGCCGAGCGTCTGGCCGCGGGCCCAGAGGCGGAGGGGTCGGGGGAGCTGTGGCTGAAAGAGGCTGGTGAGATGGCCGCCAAAGCGTTTGCAGAACTGGAAGCCGAGGCCGTCCACGGCGGCGAGCTTGGCCCAAGAGATTATTTGCGGCTGATCGAGAACTTGTTGAACGGGCGGGAAGTGCGCGAAGATCGACCGGTTCATGGGCAGCTGATGATTTGGGGTACGCTGGAGGCCCGTGTCCAGGGCGCAGATCTGGTTATTCTGGGGGGGTTGAACGATGGGATTTGGCCGCAATTGCCGCCGCCAGACCCCTGGATGAATCGCGCCATGCGCAAAGCGGCGGGGCTTTTGTTGCCGGACCGTAAGATCGGCCTTTCAGCGCATGATTACCAACAGGCTATCGGTGCGCCTGTCGTCGTGCTGACCCGCGCGGTTCGCGATGCGGAAGCGCAGACGGTGCCTTCGCGCTGGGTGAATCGGCTGACAAACCTCATGGCGGGCTTGCCGGAACGCGGCGGAAAGCAGGCCCTACAGGACATGCGGGCACGAGGGCAGGCATGGCTGGATCAGGCTTTGACGCTGGACCAACCGCAAGAGGCGATCAGCCGCCAACCGCGCATTGCCCCGGCGCCGCCGGCCGAGGTTCGGCCGCGGGAGTTGTCGGTGACGGATGTCAAAACCTTGATCCGTGATCCCTATGCGATCTATGCGCGGGAGGTGCTGAAGCTGCGGCCCTTGCCTGCGCTGCGGCGCGAGGCGGATGTGCGGCTGAAAGGGGAAGTCATCCACCGTATTCTGGAGCGCTATATGAAAGAGCGTGACCCGAATCTTGCTGAAAGCGATGCGGTGGCGCAATTGCTGCGGGTGGCAGACGCGGTTCTGGAAAGTGAAGTGCCTTGGGCGACAGCACGGCAGCAATGGCGTTGGCGGATCGAGGCATCGGCACAGGTTTTCCTGGCCTCCAGCCTTGGGGCGGTTCCCGCTGTGCTTGAGAAAGGGGGCAAGGTGCCGCTGGACCGTGTTGCAGCGCATCTGAAAGGACGGCCCGACAGGATTGACCTGTTGCCGGACGGGAGGGTTCAGATTTTTGACTATAAGACCGGGACGCCACCTTCGGGTCCGCAGCAAAAGGCCTTTGACAAGCAGTTGCCGTTGCTGGCGGGCATGGCCGAGCGGGGGGCTTTCGGGGATTTGGGGCTGGTCGATGTGGCGGGCGCGGAATATCTTGTGATTGGTCCAAAACCCTATCGCAAGGAATGGGATTTGGGTGACGAATTGCCAGATGAAATCTGGCAGCGTTTCGAGACACTTTTTGCAACCTATCTGGGTGAGGATCAGGGTTTTGCGCCAAGGCGGGCGATGGAGCGGAAAGGCCATGCGAGCGACTATGATGGTCTTTCGCGTTTTGGCGAATGGGACATCTCGGATCGCCCCAGCACCGTGAAAGTGGGGCGGCGATGAAGCGTGATGCAGCCTCGGCCGCGCAAGTGCGGGCCGCTGATCCGGCGGGCAATGTCTGGCTTGGGGCCAATGCGGGTTCGGGCAAGACCAGCGTTCTGACGGACCGCGTGGCGCGGTTGCTGCTGAAGGGGGCAAAGCCGGGCAGCATCCTTTGCCTGACCTATACCAAGGCCGCGGCAACCGAAATGCAGAACCGGCTGTTCGAAAGGTTGGGAAAATGGGCGATGTTGGGCGATGCGCCCTTGGCCGCCGATCTTGCGCGGCTGGGTCTGGACGGACCACAAGACCGCGAAGATCTGAACCGGGCACGGCGGCTTTTTGCACAAGCCATCGAAACGCCGGGCGGTCTGCGGATTCAGACCATCCATTCCTTCTGTGCCGGTTTGTTGCGGCGCTTTCCGATGGAGGCGGGAATATCGCCCGCCTTTACCGAAATGGAGGAAAGAGCAACACGTCTATTGCAAGCCGAAGTGCTGGAAGATTTGGCGGCAGGGGATGGGGCCGCGGCTTTTGCGGATCTTGTGAAAGTCACGGGCAGCGAGGGTCAAACCTTTGATCTTCTGTCGGCGATTTTGTCGGAGCGTGATAGTTTCGAAGCCGGGCTTGATGAAACCAAGACTCTTGCCGTGTTGGGGGCGCCCATCGACCTGACGGAGCAGAAGCTGTTGGCTCAGGTCTTCCTAGGCGACGAAAGTGCCTGGCTGGCCACACTGGTTGCCCAGATCAGCGCCTCGCCGATCCGCAAGGATTCGGATGAAAAGTTGGCGAATGCCCTGAGCGCCGCCTTGGAAACGGCGCCGAGCCTCAATGCCTTGGCCGTGTTGGAAAGCGTATTGCTGACCAAATCTGGCAAGGCCCCGTTCACAGCCAAGATTGGATCTTTGCCCACGAAAGAGTTGCGCAATTCACTGGGGCCAATCCAGCAAAAGCTGGAGCAACTGATGCAGCGCGTCGAAATGGCGCGCCCGCTGCGGCTGGCTTGGGCTGTGGTCCAGCGCAGTGCTGTGCTTTATCGCTTTGCCGACTTGTTTCTGACCGAATACAAGGCCCGAAAGGCGGCGCGCGGGGCCTTGGATTTTGATGATCTGATCAGCAAGGCACGCGATCTTTTGTCTTCGCCCGGAACGGCACCTTGGGTGCTTTACCGGCTGGACGGCGGCATCAGCCATATTCTGGTGGATGAGGCGCAGGATACCAGCCCAGCGCAATGGCAGGTGATCCGGCTGCTGGCCGACGAGATTTTGGCGGGCCAAGGCGCCTCGGACCAAGCGCGGACAATCTTTGTCGTCGGCGACAAGAAGCAATCCATCTATTCTTTCCAAGGCGCGGATGCCCAGGAATTTGACCGGATGCGCCAGTTGTTCGGCGAAAGATTGGCCAATGGCGCGGATCGCGGCCTGGCTGATCTGACATTGGAGCATTCCTTCCGGTCATCCCCGCTTATTCTGTCGGCAGTCGATGCCGCTTTGGGTTCAGACGCGACGGCCCTGGCGCTGGGTGGCGCGTTCCGTCATGCCGCCTATCGCGGTGAAATGCCGGGAAGGATCGAGCTTTGGCCCCCTATGCTGCCAGAGCCCGAGCCAAAGGACGACGATTGGAGCAACCCCGTCGATCTGGTGCCGCCCGAACATCATGCCGTGCGCATGGCCCGGCGCATTGCACAGCAAATCGGGCGGATGCTGGCCGAAGGCACACAAATTCCCACCAAAGAGGGCAGCGAAAGACCTCTGACGCCGGGCGATATTCTGATCCTCGTGCAACGTCGTTCGGAACTTTTCGCTGAAATCCTGCGGGCGCTGAAACAGGCCGGGCTTCCGGTGGCGGGGGCCGACCGGATGAACCTGGGTGGGGAACTGGCCGTCAAGGATCTGACGGCGCTTTTGGCATTTCTGGCAACGCCCGAGGACGATTTGGCCCTGGCCGGCGCGCTAAGATCGCCCCTGTTCGGCTGGGATGAAGGTCAGCTTTATGATCTGGCACAGGGGCGAAAGGGTTATCTTTGGGAAGCGTTGCGCAACAGCGGCGAACGAGGCGGCAGCGCGTTGAAGATTCTGACGGACCTGCGCAACCAGACAGACTTTCAGCGGCCTTTCGATCTGATCGAACAAATTCTGACGCGGCATGGCGGGCGCGAAAAGCTGCTGGCGCGTTTGGGGGCCGAAGCCGAAGATGGCATCGACGCGCTTTTGGCGCAGGCTTTGGCTTATGAACGCAGTGAGGTGCCCAGCCTGACAGGCTTTCTTGCTTGGATGCAGACGGATGAGGTAACCATCAAGCGCCAGTTGGAAAGTGGTCAGAACCTGATCCGGGTGATGACGGTCCATGGCGCGAAGGGGTTGGAATCGCCGGTCGTGATTCTGCCGGAAACGGCCGACCGTGCATTGCCCCTGCGGGATGTGCTGGTTCGGTTGTCGGAGGATGGGCCGCTGGTTTGGAAAGCGGGTGCCGCCGAAAATCCCGTTCCGGTTCAGGCGGCCGTCACCGAGGCCAAGGCCGCCGCAGCGCGGGAAAGTCTGCGTCTGTTGTATGTGGCCATGACGCGGGCACAAAGTTGGTTGATCGTGGGAGCGGCGGGAAAGCTGAAATCGCACGGCACGGCGGCGGATGACGAGAGCGAAGGCGAAGCCTGGTATGATCGCGTGAAAGCGGGATTGTTGGCTATTGGGGCCGAAGAGGATGGGGAGGGTGGGCTTTTGGCCCGCTTTGGTGCATGGCCGCAGCCTGCAAAGTCCCCCGATGTGACGCAAGCGAAGCCCCTGTCGGTTCGACCCGACCTGGCGCTGGCTGCTGCACCGCGTCCTGCCCCGCGCCCAGTCTCTCCATCCTCTTTGGGTGGGGCCAAGGTTTTGACGGGCGAAGAGCCATTGGCCAAGGAATTGGCGGGCGATGGCAAAACGGCAGGCACGGCACTGCATCGCCTTTTGGAATACCTTCCGGGGCAGGATCCTGTCGATTGGTCCGCGTTGGCCGAGGCGCTGATCCCGGATCCTGACCTGCGACAAAGAGCCTTGGACACGGCCCGCCGATTGCTGACGGACCCTGCTTTGGAGGCTATTTTTGTGCCAGAGGCCTTGGTTGAGGTTGGGATAACAGCGGTGCTGGACGGCCAGCCGCTGTTGGGGAGTATTGATCGGCTGGTTGCTGGGCCAGATCGCATCTTGGCCGTTGATTACAAATCAAACGCGGTGGAACCGAGGGATGTCGCAGAGGTTCCAGAAGGCATTCGCCGACAGATGGCGGCCTATGCCACCGCCTTGGCCCAGATCTATCCGGGCAAAAAGATCGACACGGCTGTTCTTTGGACCGGGTCGGGGCGGCTGATGCCTTTGGGCTGAGCGTTCCCCCCTTTCGCCGCGGGGGTTGAGTTTGTAGGGTTTCTACCCAAACAGGGGGACGCGGATTGAGCGACGACAATGTGACGCCGATGATGGCGCAGTTTCTGGATATCAAGTCCCAGAACCCCAATGCCTTGCTGTTCTATCGCATGGGCGATTTCTATGAGATGTTCTTTGACGATGCTTTGCAGGCGGCGCAGGCGCTGGATATTGCGCTGACGAAACGGGGCACGCATCTGGGCGAACCGATCCCCATGTGCGGGGTGCCGGTTCATGCCGCCGAAGGTTATCTGCTGACGCTGATCCGCAAAGGCTTTCGTGTCGCCATAGCAGAACAGTTGGAAGACCCCGCCGAAGCCAAGAAGCGGGGGTCGAAATCGGTCGTGCGGCGCGACGTGGTGCGTTTGGTAACGCCCGGGACGCTGACCGAAGACAGTTTGTTGGAGGCGCGGCGGCACAATTTTCTGGCGGCTTTTGCCGAAGTGCGAGACGAAGGGGCGCTGGCTTGGGCCGATATTTCCACAGGTGAGTTGCGGGTGGTGGCCTGTCCAATGGCCCGTCTGGGGCCAGAACTGGCCCGACTGGCCCCGCGGGAAGTGTTGATCAGCGAGACACAGGAAAGCCAGCTTGGCCCCCTGATCGAAGATATGGGGGCGGCTTGCACTGCCTTGGCGCGCAGCAGTTTTGACAGTGCGGGCGCCGAAAAGCGGCTGGCAGATTTGTTCAGAGTAGAAACGCTGGAAGGTTTTGGCGGCTTTGAACGGGCCGAGGTTGCGGCTTTGGGGGGGCTGATCGACTATCTTTCGCTAACGCAGCGGGGCAAGTTGCCGCTGCTGCGACCGCCGGTTCGTGAACTTGCCGGTGGGGCGATGCAGATTGATGCCGCCACCCGCCGCAATCTGGAACTGACGCAAAGCCTGTCAGGCGGGCGCGACGGTTCGCTTTTGGCGGCGATTGACCGGACGGCGACAGCGGCCGGGGCCAGATTGCTGGAGGCGAGGCTTTCTGCCCCGTCTTGCGATTTGATGGTGATTGATGCGCGCCACAAAGCGGTGCGCGCCTTGGTGCAGGACGCGCGGCTGCGGGACGGGTTGCGCGAGGTGCTTCGCCGTGTGCCGGATATAGACAGGGCGCTGTCACGGCTTGCGTTGGACCGGGGTGGTCCGCGTGATCTGACGGCCCTTCGCGCGGGGTTGGAGGCGGCGGCGCAGGTCGGCTTGCGTTTGGGCAAGACCGGTACTTTGCTGGATCAGGCGGGTCAGGCCCTCTTGGGCCATGATGGGCTGCATGATTTGCTGGAGCGCGCGCTGGTGGCCGAGCCGCCGCTTTTGACGCGGGATGGCGGCTTTGTTGCCAGCGGCCACGACGCCGAGCTGGACGAAACCCGCCGGTTGCGGGACGAAGGGCGGGGCGTGATCGCAGGGATGCAGGCGGACTATATCGCGCAGACCGGTATCCAAAGCCTGAAGATCAAGCACAACAATGTGCTGGGCTATTTCATCGAAACAACCGCAACCCATGCCGAACGGATGCTGTCGCCGCCGCTGAACGAAACTTTCATCCACAGGCAGACAACGGCGGGTCAGGTCAGGTTCACGACTGTGCCGCTTTCGGAACTGGAAACGCGTATCCTGAACGCGGGTAACCGGGCCTTGGAGTTGGAGAAGGGGCATTTCGAACGCTTGCGCCAGGCGGTGCTGGATCAGGCCGGCCCCTTGGGCCATGCGGCCCGGGCCTTGGCAGAAATCGACCTGACAACGGGATTTGCGGAACTGGCCGTGCAAGAAAACTGGGTCGAGGCTGTGGTGGATGATAGCCGTGCCTTTGATGTGGTTGGGGGTCGTCATCCTGTCGTTGAGCGGGCTCTTCGGCGGCAGGGGCAAAGTTTTGTCGCCAACGATTGTGCCTTGACCCAAGGCACGACCCCGGCCATCTGGCTTTTGACCGGGCCGAACATGGCCGGGAAATCCACCTTTCTGCGGCAGAATGCGCTGATGGCCCTGCTGGCGCAGGCGGGCGGCTTTGTTCCGGCCCAGAAAGCGCGAATAGGTCTGGTTAGCCAGTTGTTCAGCCGGGTGGGTGCGGCGGATGATCTGGCGCGGGGGCGTTCGACATTCATGGTCGAAATGGTGGAAACCGCCGCCATTTTGAACCAAGCCGACGACCGCGCCTTGGTGATCCTTGACGAAATCGGGCGGGGCACGGCGACCTATGACGGCTTGTCGATTGCTTGGGCCGTTTTGGAACATCTGCACGAGGCCAACCGTTGCCGCGCGCTGTTTGCCACGCATTACCATGAAATGACCGCCTTGGCCGGGCGTCTGGCGGGCGTGGAAAACGCGACCGTCAGTGTCAAGGAATGGGAAGGCGAAGTCATCTTTCTGCATGAGGTGAAAAAGGGCGCGGCGGATCGGTCTTATGGGGTGCAGGTCGCGCGGCTGGCGGGTTTGCCTGCGGCGGTGATCGAACGGGCGAAAGTGGTGCTGGAGGCGCTGGAGAAGGGCGAACGCGAGGGCGGTTCCGCGCATCAGAAGGCGGTGATTGACGATTTGCCGCTGTTCCGAATGGCGGCCCCTGTGGCCCCTGCCCCGGCGAAAGGCTCGGTGGTTGAAGACCGGTTGAAGGCGGTGCATCCGGACGAATTGACGCCGATGGCGGCGCTGCAATTGGTTTATGAATTGCGCGGGCTGGTGAAGGGTTAACCTACCAACTGCCGCTGGCCCCGCCACCGCTGGAGCTGCCCCCACCAAAAGAAGAACGACCCGACCCAGAGCCGGAACCTGAATCAGATTCCCCTTTCGCGGCAATGATGTGATCGACCGAATGTTGGTGTTGGCAATGATAGCAGTGATAGTTCATCCGCTTTAGTCCAGTGGATGTTTTTGTCGCGAAACGGATGGTGGTGGAGTTTCCCTCCATCGTTTTGTAGCCGCAAGCGCGGCACGCCCCGTAACGACTCAACCAGCGTCTGTAACCCTCGATGGTCACATGATCGCAGCCGGGACATTCCCAGACATCGTATTCCACGCTTCCCAGCGCTTCCTCGGCAATCTCACCAGTTTCAAGGTGGTTGTCTTCCCAAACCTGATCCAAACGGACCATGCGCTTACCATCAACCGGGCAGATACGCGGGCGGTTGCGTCGCCAAGATTGAAACAGGTTGAATATCAAGACCCCTGCCCCGGCCAGTAACGAAAAGACCAAAGTCTTGACAGCCCAAGTCCCGCGTGAGGCCTGATCCAGCGCGCGCTCCATAAGACCCATGGGCTGGCCTGACCTTGCCCGCAGTTGAAGGATCAGCGCATCGACCCCATCCTCAATCCCTTGATCAAACTGCCCGTTGCGAAAGGCTGGAAGCATTTCCCGGTCGATGATCTGCTGCATCTGGCGATCCATCGCGGGTTCATATCCGGCCCCAAGCTCGATCCGCATCTGGCGATCATCCTTGGCGACAAGGACCATGACTCCATCGTTGCGCGCCGCATTTCCCACACCCCAATGGTTGAAAAGCCCGGTGGCGAAGGGTTCGATCTGGCCCTGATGCCCATAGGTTTTCATAGTGGTCATCGTCACAACAACCGCTTCAACACCTGTCCGGTCAAACAGGTCGATCAGGGCGTGGCGCAACTCAGTCTCTTCCAGATCTGTCAGAAGATTGCCAAAGTCGTTGACGTAAACATCTGTGTAGGCGGGATAATCTTGCGCCTTTGCCCTGTCCGCCAGCCCAAAGGCCGCGCACAGGGCAATCAGGAAACAGGCCCGGAAGACCTGTTTCACCGCATCATCCTTGGGTGTTCGACGAAACACCCACCTGCGCCGGGCGCAGGAGGCGGTCGTGCAGCAGGAAGCCTTCGGTCATGACCTGAATGATCTGGCCGACTTTCGTGCCCGGAAGCGGGGCTTCGAACATGGCCTCGTGCTGGTTCGGGTCGAAAATATCGCCCACAGCCGGGGCGATTTTGGTGACGCCATGCTTTTGCATTACATTCACCAATTCCCGCATGGTCAGTTCCACGCCTTCGAACAGGGCTGCGGCTTGCGCTTTTTGTTCGTCGGTCGCGGCATCCAGCGCGCGTTTCAGGTTGTCATGCACGGGCAAAAGATCGCGCGCCAGACGGGTTCCGCCGTATTGTTCAGCCTCGCGCCGGTCGCGTTCGCCGCGTTTGCGGGCGTTTTCAGCATCGGCCAAGGCCCGCATGAAACGGTCGCGCATGTCATCGCGTTCGGCTTTCAGCGCCTCGATCTCGTCCAGCGCGGCAGTTTCCGCTGTTTCGATTGCTTCGTCCTGCGCTGCCATTGCCTCTTCGGCCATTTCGTCTTTCCCTTTTTCGTCCGTCATGCCTGACCCCGGTCCTGCATCAAGCGCCCAACAAGCTGGGCTGTATAATCCACAATCGGCACGATCCGCCCATAGTTCAGGCGTGTCGGGCCGATCACCCCCACCGCCCCAATGATCCGCCGGTCAGCGTTCATATAGGGGGCCACAACCAAAGCGGAACCCGAAAGTGAAAAGAGTTTGTTTTCGGACCCGATAAAGATCCGCACCCCTTCGCCTTCCTCCGCCAGATCGAGGAAGTCGGCGATATCGCGCGTTCTTTCGAGATCGTCAAACAGTTGGCGCACGCGGTCGAGTTCGGCGGCGCCGGCCTGCGCCTCGCCCAGCAGGTTGGACCGGCCCCGCACGATCAGCCGCTCGGTGGGTTCGCCCTGATCTTCCCAGACGGCCAGACCCGAGGCGACAAGGGCGGCGGCCGCGACGTCAATCTCTTGCCGACGGCGGGTGATGTCTTGCGCCACGGTCAGGCGCAGATCGGCCAAGGTGCGGCCTTCGGCGTAATGGTTCAGGAAATTCGCGGCCTCGCGCATGGCGGATGGGGTCAGGCCCGGCGGTGGGGTGAAGACGCGGTTTTCGACGCGGCCGTCGGCCAGAACCAACACCACCAGGGCGCGGTCTGGGCCGAGTGATACAAATTCCATATGGCGGATCGGCGCTTCTTGTTTTGGCACGAGCACAAGGCTGGCGCCCCGAGTGATGCCCGACAGCGCCTGACCGACCCGGTCCAGCATGGTGGCCACATCGCGCTGGTTTGAGGTGGCCGAAGCGTCGATGCGCTGGCGGTCGTCTTCGGCCACCGCGCCTACCTCCATCAGCCCATCGACGAACATCCGCAGGCCCTGCTGCGTGGGGATGCGGCCTGCCGAGACATGGGGGCTGTCCAGAAGGCCCAGATATTCCAGATCGTGCATCACGTTACGGATTGTCGCCGCGCTGATCTTTTCCGACAGAATCCGCGTCAGGCTGCGCGAACCGATGGGTTCGCCCGAGGCGAGATAGCCTTCGACCACCCGGCGAAAGATTTCGCGGGTCCGGTCGTTCATGTCAGAGAGAATCGGTTGGCGTTCGGTCATGGGTCTTTATCTGGGGGCAAGGGAACCTAGGGGCACAAAGCGCCCGCGTCAATCGCGGCTTGCATCGGATGGGCGCGGGGCGGTAACTGGCCGCAACAATCGAGAAAGGAAAATCCATGCGTCCGTCAGGCCGTCAGTTGGGCGATTTGCGCCCTGTCAGCATCGAAACCGGGGTGATGAAGCATGCGGAGGGTTCCTGCCTGATCCGCATGGGCGAAACCCATGTGCTGTGTTCGGCGACGATTGAGGATAAGCCCCCGTCTTTCCTAAAGAATTCGGGCCTTGGCTGGGTGACGGCGGAATATGGGATGCTGCCGCGCGCGACGAACAGCCGGAACCGGCGTGAGGCGGCGGTGGGCAAGCAATCGGGCCGGACGCAGGAAATTCAGCGGCTGATCGGGCGGGCCTTGCGCGCAGGGGTGGACCGTTCGGCACTGGGGGAACGCCAGATCGTGATCGACTGTGACGTGTTGCAGGCCGATGGCGGGACGCGTTGCGCGTCGATCACCGGGGGATGGGTGGCTTTGCGGTTGGCGGTGAACAAGCTGCTGGCGAGCGGGCAGATCGTGTCGGACCCGATCCTGGACCATGTGGCAGCGGTGTCTTGCGGGATCTATGCGGGCCAGTCGGTGCTGGATCTGGATTATGCTGAGGATTCGACGGCGGGGACGGATGGGAACTTTATTCTGACCGGGCGGGGCAAGCTGATTGAGGTGCAGATGTCGGCGGAAGGTTCGACTTTCTCGCGCGATCAGATGGTGGAATTGCTGGATCTGGCCGAGGCGGGTTGTGCCAGCCTGATTGCGGCGCAAAAGGCGGCTTTGGGGCAATAAATGCGCAAGTTCACGGGCGAAAAGCTGGTGGTGGCGACCCATAACAAGGGCAAGCAGGAGGAGATTTCTGACCTGCTTTCGCCTTTTGGCATCACGGTGCTTTCGGCGGCGGAACTGGGGCTGGCGGAACCGGCGGAAACCGAAAGCACATTCATCGGCAATGCCCGGATCAAGGCCCATGCAGCGGCGCAGGCCACAGGTTTGCCTGCGCTGGCGGATGACAGCGGGATTACGGTGGACGGTCTGGATGGCGCGCCGGGGGTTTATACCGCCGATTGGGCGGAAACGCCTGCCGGGCGCGACTTTGTGATGGCGATGGGCAAGACGTGGGCGGCGTTGGAGGCGGCACGGGCCCCCTTCCCCCGTCTGGCGCAGTTTCGCTGCACGCTGGTTCTGGCCTGGCCGGATGGGCAGGATGAGGTGTTTGAAGGCGTGATGCCGGGGCAAGTGGTCTGGCCGATGCGGGGGGATCAGGGGCATGGCTATGACCCGATTTTCCAGCCCGATGGCTATGATGTGACCTTTGGCGAAATGGACCGTTGGGAAAAGAACAAGATCAGCCACCGGGCGGATGCGTTTCGGAAATTGGTAGAGGGATGTTTCACATGAAACGCATTTCGACAGGATCGCCGTTTGAGGCGACGATGGGGTATAGCCGCGCCGTGGTGAAAGGCGGCTGGTGCTTTGTGTCGGGTGTCACGGGCTATGATTACGCGACGATGGTGATGCCCGAAGGTGTGGCGGATCAGGGGCGGAATTGCTTTGGAACCATCGGGCGGGTGCTGGCTGAAGCTGGGTTTGAAATGGGTGATATCGTCCGGGTGCAGTATACGGTGACGGATGTGGCGCTGGTGGATGAGTTGGTGCCCGTTCTCGGCGCGTTTTTGGGCGACGTGCGGCCTGCGGCGACGATGGTCATTGCGGGGCTGATCCGGCCAGAGATGAAGGTCGAGATCGAAGTGACGGCTTTCAAGGGGTAGGTTCGGTGCAGGAAGATTGGCGCGATGGGGGGTTCGGGATTTACGTCCACTGGCCCTTTTGCCAATCGAAATGCCCCTATTGCGATTTCAACAGCCATGTCGCGGAACGCGTTGATCAATCGCGTTGGCTGACGGCCTATCTGGCCGAACTCGACCGGCTGGCGGCAGAAGTGCCGGGGCGGCTGGTGAACGCGGTGTTCTTTGGCGGCGGAACGCCCTCGCTGATGCAGCCGGATGTTGTGGCGGGGGTTCTGGAGCGGATCCGCAAGCTGTGGCCGCAGGCGAATGATGTGGAAGTGACGCTGGAGGCCAATCCGGGGTCGATTGAGGCCGGGCGGTTCCGCGCCTATCGTGAGGGCGGGGTGAACCGTGTTTCAATGGGCATGCAGGCGATGCGGGATGAGGACCTGCGGCGCTTGGGGCGGATGCATAGGGTGGCCGAGGCGCGGGCGGCGTTTGACATTGCGCGCGATTGCTTTGACCGGGTGAGTTTCGATCTGATCTATGCGCGGCAGGATCAATCGCTGGCGGATTGGCGTGCCGAGTTGGATGAAGCCTTGGCGATGGCGGTGGACCATCTGTCGCTTTACCAGTTGACGGTTGAGGAAGGCACTGTTTTTGCGGAACGTTTCAAGCGTGGACAATTGCGCGGCCTGCCGGATGAGGACAAGGCGGCGGACTTTTATGAGGTGACGCAAGAGGTTTGCGGGGCGGCCGGAATGCAGGCCTATGAGGTGTCAAACCACGCAAGGCCCGGCGCCGAGTCGCGGCACAACCAGGTTTACTGGCGGTCGGGGGATTGGCTGGGAATCGGGCCGGGGGCGCATGGGCGGCTGACCTTGGGCAGCCGGCGTTGGACCACGGAAGCACCGCGCGCGCCGGGGGAATGGCTTGCGACGGTCGGGCGGGGCCTTGCCGGGGAACTGCCGCGCGAGGCTTTGACGCCGGGTGAGCGATTGGATGAATTTCTGATCATGGGGCTGCGGCTGAGCGAGGGAATCGCGCTGGATCGGATGCTGGGCCTTGCCGGGAAAGGGCTTCGCGCCGATATTCAGGCGGAATTGGAAAGCGATGGTCTGATCCTGATGGGGAACGGGCGAATAGCCACGACAGAGCGGGGGCGGCTGGTTTTGAACCATGTCATCCGGCGGATCAGCGAGGGGCTTTCGTGAAATTCTTTTGGAATATTGGGGGTTTGGCAAGTCTTGCCCTGGGCGTTCTGGGCATTGCCTTGCCCGTTTTGCCCACCGTTCCCTTTCTGATTCTGGCGGCCTTTTGCTTTGCCCGCGGGTCAGACCGGCTGCATGATTGGTTGTTGCACCACCCTCGCCTTGGCCCGCCCATCCGTGATTGGCAGGAAAAACGCGCGATCAGCCGCAAAGCCAAATGGCTGGCCAGCCTGTCGATGGCGGCGGTCTTTGCGCTGTCGCTGGCTTTGGGCTTTCGCTGGACGATTTTGGCGGTTCAAGCCGCCTGTCTGGGCGGCTCGGCCTTGTTCATATGGTCGCGTCCCGACGCATGACCGACAGCACCCGGCAGAGCATATCCAGATCGTCCAGCGTGTTGTAGCGGATCGACAGCGTGCCTTTTTCGCCGCCCGGTTCATGGGTGATTGTCACGCCCATCCCTAGGTTCGCGGAAATATCTGCCTCGATCGCCCGCGTATCGGCGTCTTTTTCGAAATGCTTGGAAAGCCCCGGATGGCGCGGTTTTTCTTGGCCCCCCGAGCCTTTCGCCAGCTTTTCGGTTTCGCGCACCGAAAGACCCCGGTCGATGACCTGCCGCGCCAATTGCGACGGGTTTTCCGAAGTGATCAACGCCCGCGCGTGGCCCGCTGTCAGCTTGCCCGAACGCAGAAATTCCTGCACATCGCCGGGCAGGTTCAGCAGGCGCAGAAGGTTGGCGATATGGCTGCGGCTTTTGGACAGGGCTTCGGCCACACGTTCTTGGGTGTGGCCAAAGCGCTCCATCAACTGCTTGTAGGCGTTTGCTTCCTCCAACGGGTTCAGATCGGCGCGCTGAATGTTTTCGATGATGGCGACTTGCAGCACTTCATCATCGTCAAAGGCGCGTACCAGAACCGGCACTTCGTGCAACTGCGCAATTTGCGACGCGCGCCAGCGGCGTTCACCGGCCACGATTTCATAGATATCGCTGCCCGAGATCGCCCGCACGATGATGGGTTGCAGCACGCCTTTTTGCCGGATCGAAGAAGCCAGCTCCTCTAGCGCCTCAGGGGCAAAGGTGCGGCGCGGCTGGCGTGGGTTGGGTTGCAGTTTTTCGACCGGCAACAGCGTGACGGAACGGCGCTGTTCGACCGGGGTTTCCGGGTTCATATCGGCCATAAGGGCCGACAGGCCGCGCCCTAGGCCCCGGCGTTCAGGCTGTTTCGACATGTCAGGCGGCCCCCTTTTCTTGCATCAAGGGGGAATGCCGCGATGTCACCTCGCGCGCAAGGGCGCGGTAAGCCTCGGACCCCTTGGACAGCGGATCATAGGTGAGCACGGGTTGCGCATAGGAAGGCGCTTCGGACAGGCGGACATTGCGCGGAATGACCGTGCGGAAGACCAGATCACCCAGATTGTCGCGGGCATCGCGTTCGACCATCAAAGACAACCTGTTGCGGGCGTCATACATGGTTAACACAATACCTTCGATGCGCAGGTCGGCATTGCCGCTGTTGCGGATTTCGCGGATGGTCAGCATCAATTGCGAAAGCCCTTCTAGAGCGAAGAATTCGCTTTGCAGGGGGACCAGCACGGAATCGGCGGCGACCAGCGCGTTGACGGTCAGAAGGCTGAGCGAAGGCGGGCAATCGATCAGGATGTAATCGAGGTTCAGCGCCTGCACCGACGGGTTGCGCAAAGCGTCGCGCAGGTGGCGGGTGCGGCGTTCCTGATGGCCCAGCTGCACATCGGCCGAGGCGAGATCCGCATTGGCGGGGCCGATGAACAGGCCTTCCCAGGCGGTTTGCTGGATAACGTCCTTTAGGGGTTTGCCTTCCAGAACAATGTCATAGCTGGACAGTTTGCGCTGATTGGCCTCAATCCCCAAGCCCGTCGATGCGTTGCCCTGCGGATCAATGTCGATCAACAGCACCCGAGCACCGAGTTCCACCAAGGCGGCGGCCAGATTGATCGAAGTCGTCGTCTTTCCCACCCCGCCCTTCTGGTTGGTGATTGCGATGATGCGGGGGGCCTGGCGGCGGATTTGGTCAGGCATGGGTCAGGTCTTCCAGCTTGAGGAGGCAGGCGGATTCGTCCGTTTCACTTTGTATCCGGGTCAGGTGAAATTGCCAGTTCTGCCGGGCAGATTCGATTTCCTGATCGGCGGTTTTTCCTTTTGGAAAAATCGCTGCGCCCTGTGGTGAAAGGTGGCGGTGGGCAAAGGCGCAAAGTTGATCAAGGCTTGCCAAGGCGCGGGCAGATACAACATCTGCGCCTAGCGGGGGAATCGCCTCTATCCGTTGTGTGAGGATTTGCGGTTTCAGACCAAGCTCCAAGCTGGCGCTGCGCAAGAAGGCGCATTTTCGTTGGTCGGATTCAACAAGAGTCACTTGCAGCGATGGGTTTTTTTCGGCGGCAATGCAGGCAACGACCAGACCGGGAAAGCCGCCACCACTGCCGAAATCGGCCCAATGCTGGGCATGGCCAGGGGCAAGATCATAGATTTGCGCCGAATCGACGATGTGGCGCGTCCAGATCTCGGCCTCGGTCGATCGGGCGATCAGATTGATCTTGCTGTTCCACTTGGCAACGATGGCTTGAAAGGCGCGCAAACGCTCCAATGTTTCACGTGAAACATCCAACATCAGGCGTCAGTCCCGGTTTTCTGGGCGCGCCGGACATGCGCCAAGATCACTGCAAGCGCGGCAGGAGTCATGCCCTCGATCCGCCCCGCTTGGGCGATATTGGTCGGCCGCTGGCGGTTCAGCTTGGATTTCAGTTCGTTGGACAGGCTGGAAAGACCGTCATAGGCAAAATTCAGCGGGATGGCCGCATCCTCATCCCGGCGCAGAAGGTCAGCCTCGGCCGCTTGCCGGTCCACATATTGCGCATACAGCGCATCGCACCACAGTTGGGTTTGGATGCTTTCCGGCAGTGCCGCATAGTCCGGAACGACCGAAGCAACACCAGATATGGTTGCATCTGGGAAAGACAACACCGAATAGGCGCTGCGCCGTGCGCCATCTTGCGAGGCATGAATACCCAATGCGCCAATCTGGCGCGGGGTCAATTGACACGCCTGCAAGGCGGCGCGGCCCTTTTCGATCATGTCCATCTTGGAATCAAAGGCCTGACGCCGCCCCTGGGCCACGATCCCCTGCCCCACGGCCAAAGGTGTCAGCCGCTGATCGGCATTGTCGGCGCGCAAGGTGAGCCGGTATTCCGCGCGCGAGGTGAACATCCGGTAAGGTTCGGTCACCCCCCGCGTCACCAGATCGTCAATCATAACGCCGATGTAGCTGTCAGCGCGGCTGAAATGAACGGGTGCCTGCCCACGCGCACGATTGGCGGCATTCAACCCCGCCACTAGGCCCTGCGCCGCGGCCTCTTCATAGCCGGTTGTCCCGTTGATCTGGCCCGCAAAGAACAGCCCTTCGGTCGATTTCACTTGCAGCCCCAGTGTTAGGGCACGTGGGTCAAAATAGTCGTATTCGATGGCATAGGCGGGTTGCAGGATCTTTACCTGCTCTAGGCCGTGGATCGACCGGACATAGGATTCCTGCACCTCTATCGGCAACGAGGATGAGATGCCATTGGGATAAACCGTATCATCGTCCAGCCCCTCGGGCTCCAAGAACACCTGATGCGATTCCTTATCGGCAAAGCGCACAACCTTGTCTTCGATCGACGGGCAATAGCGCGGCCCCACACCTTCGATATGCCCGCCATACATCGCCGAGCGTGACAGATTCGCCCGAACGATGTCATGCGTACGGGCGTTGGTCTGGGTGATGCCACAGCTGATTTGACGCACCAGCGGCGCCTTGTTCAGAAAGGAAAACATCGTCGGATCGCTGTCACCCGGCTGCGTGTCCAGAACCGACCAGTCAATCGTCTTGCCATCCAGACGGGGCGGCGTTCCGGTTTTCAGCCGACCGCGCGGCAGGTCAAATTCGGCCAAGCGTTCCGCCAAACGAATCGAGGGT
This sequence comes from Neogemmobacter tilapiae, assembly GCF_014652215.1. Classification (GTDB taxonomy): domain Bacteria; phylum Pseudomonadota; class Alphaproteobacteria; order Rhodobacterales; family Rhodobacteraceae; genus Neogemmobacter; species Neogemmobacter tilapiae. Next base: position 275,614 of record NZ_BMYJ01000003.1, read on the forward strand.
TTGTCGCCCATCCGCCCGCCAGACTGACGCTGATCGCCGATATGGATCACCCCGTTCAGGAAGGTGCCCGAGGTCAGCACGACATTTTCTGTGCGGATTGATCCCAGACTGGCCAAGCCCAAACCGGTCACTTGACCAGATTCAATCAGGATATCGGTGACTTCATCCTCAATCACCGTCAGATTGGGTTCGGCTGCCAGCAAACCCTGAATGGCCTGTCGATACAGTTTGCGGTCGGCTTGCGCCCTTGGCCCCTGCACCGCCGGGCCCTTCCGCCGGTTCAGCAGCCGAAATTGAATCCCTGCGGCATCGGCGGCGCGACCCATGATGCCGTCCATCGCATCGATTTCGCGCACCAGATGGCCCTTGCCCAGGCCGCCAATGGCCGGATTGCAAGACATCACGCCAATGGCTTCGCGCCGCAGCGTCACCAAGGCCACGGAAACACCCGCCCGCGCGGCGACGGCCGCAGCCTCGGCACCGGCATGTCCCCCACCAATCACCACCACGTCGAAGTGTTTCACGTGAAACAACCCTATTTCCCGATGCAAAAGCTGGAGAAGATTTCGTCAAGGTAATCCTCGACATCCACCTTCCCAACCAAGGATTCCAGCGCGCGAAGCCCCTGCCGCAAATCATCCGCGATCAGCTCGGCCCGACCTTGGCCCGCCCATATCGCATTTTGCGCTGATTCCAAAGCCCCCACGGCGCGCAACATGGCCACGCGATGCCGCTCTCGTGTGGTGGTACCCGCGCCTGCGGCCCGCTGTTCCAATTCCTCGGCAATCCGCCGCACCAGATCGGAAATGCCAAGGCCCGTAAGGCCCGACACTGCAAGCCCCTCGCCCTTAGTCACATCAGCCTTGGCACGGGCCAAGATGTCGCCAGGCCTTGCCGCCACATCCTGCGGCAAATCGCCGTCATCCAGAAAGACACGCAGATCGGCAGCTTCAGCCCGCGCGACGGCCCGTGCGATCCCGGCCTTTTCAACCTCATCGTCAGTCGCCCGCAGACCGGCCGTGTCCAGCAAGGTCACTGCCAAGCCACCAAGGTCCATCCGAACCTCGATCACATCCCGCGTTGTGCCTGCCCGCGCCGAAGTGATCGCCGCCTCACGCCCCGCCAAGGCATTCAAAAGCGTGGATTTTCCGGCGTTCGGGGCACCGACGATGGCCACTTCAAACCCATCACGCACGCGTTCCGCGATACGACTGCCGACCACTTCCCCCCGCAAGTCCTGCAAGACGGAATCCAGCAAAGCCAGAACTTCTGGCGTCACATCCACCGGCACATCTTCGTCTGCGAAATCAATTGTGGCCTCGATCAAGGCTCCCGCCCGGATCAAGTCCGCGCGCCAAGCCGCCACTTTCTGGCCGACCGCCCCCGACAGAATCCGCAGCGCCTGCTTTCGTTGTGCCTCCGTCTCTGCCTCGATGAGATCGGCCAGACCTTCCACCTCGGACAGCGACAAAGCCCCGCTTTCAAAAGCCCGCCGCGTGAATTCACCCGGTTCGGCCAAGCGCAACCCGTCCCTTGAACCCAGCACCTGCAAAACCGCCTGAACCGTCGCCTGCCCACCATGAACATGCAGCTCGGCGACCTCATCCCCACTAAAGCTAGCGCCCGCTTCAAAGCGAACCACCAAAGCTTGATCCAATACCACCCCATCCCAGCGTAAGGTCCGTAGATAGGTGCGCCGCGGCTCGGGCAAAGTTCCTGCCAGACGCTCCGCCACGTTCCGCGCCAAGGGCCCCGACAAACGGATCACAGCAACGCCCGCCTTTCCGCGCGCGCTGCCCAGGGCAAAGATCGTGTCCATAACCGCCCCTTAGGCGTTCATCGATTCAAAGAATTCGGCGTTTGACTTGGTCTGCTTCAGTTTGCCGATCAGGAATTCAATGGCATCGGTCGTCCCCATCGGGTTCAGGATCCGCCGCAGAACATAGGTCTTTTGCAGATCCGACTTTTCGACCAGCAGGTCCTCTTTCCGCGTTCCCGACTTGAGAATGTCGATGGCCGGGAACACCCGCTTGTCCGCCACTTTCCGGTCCAGCACGATTTCGCTGTTGCCAGTGCCTTTGAACTCTTCAAAGATCACCTCGTCCATCCGGCTGCCGGTGTCGATCAGCGAGGTCGAGATGATGGTCAGCGACCCACCCTCTTCAATGTTGCGCGCCGCCCCAAAGAAGCGTTTCGGGCGCTGCAGGGCGTTGGCATCGACACCGCCCGTCAGAACCTTGCCCGAGGACGGAATGACCGTGTTATAGGCCCGGCCCAGACGGGTGATGTTATCCAAAAGGATCACCACATCGCGTTTGTGTTCCACGAGCCGCTTGGCCTTTTCAATGACCATTTCAGCCACCGCAACGTGGCGGCTGGCTGGCTCGTCAAAGGTCGAGGCGATGACCTCCCCTTTCACTGTCCGCTGCATATCGGTCACTTCTTCCGGCCGTTCGTCGATCAGCAGGACGATCAGATAGCATTCCGGATGGTTGATCGAAATCGCCTTGGCGATGTTCTGCATCATGATCGTCTTACCCACCCGCGGCGGCGCCACGATCAGGCAGCGCTGGCCTTTGCCGATGGGCGCCACAAGGTCGATAACCCGGCCCGAGCGGTCTTTCAGGCTCGGATCCTCGATCTCCATCTTCAGCCGCTCATCCGGGTACAGCGGCGTCAGGTTGTCGAAATGGACCTTGTGCTTGGCGCGTTCCGGATCGTCAAAGTTGATCTTCGTGGCTTTCACTAGGCTAAAGTAGCGCTCGTTTTCTTGCGGAGCCTTGATGACCCCCTCAATCGTATCCCCGGTCCGCAGGGAAAACTGGCGGATCATTTCGGGGCTGACGTAAATGTCATCCGGCCCCGAGAGATAGTTGGCCGAAGGCGAGCGCAGAAAGCCGAAACCATCCTGCAAGACTTCCAGCACCCCGTCGCCGCCGATTTCCCAGCCTTCTTCGGCATGCTCTTTCAGGATCGAGAACATCATCTCGCCTTTGCGCATCGAAGGGGCGTTCTCGATCTCCCATTCCTCGGCCATCGCCAGCAGATCGGCGGGGGTCTTGGCTTTCAGTTCGGCGAGATTCAGGCGTTCAACGTTCATGAGGAGTCCCAAGACGCAGGGCAAAATCGCCGCGTCAGATCGTGAAAAAATGTGAAATGCGATTCTGGCCGGACGGCCTCGCAATTTGCCACATAGTCAGGTGTAAGGCTTCTGTCAAGAAAAGCCTAGAATTTCACGATGACCGAAGCGACGATCACGACCAGCAAAAGCGTCGGCACCTCGTTCATCATGCGATATTGCCGCCCCGTCAAACGGTTGGTTCCAGCGATGAAGTCCTTGCGCCGCCAGCCCAGCCAATGGTGAAACCAGGTCATCCCCAGAACGCAGGCGGCCTTGGTCCAGGGCCAGATCTGCGACCAGTCGACCATACCGGGAATGAAGACGAGACAAAGCCCAAAGATCCAAGTGGCAACAGACGCAGGATTGATGATCGCCTTCAAAAGCCGCCTTTCCATGGTTTGGAAAAGCATATCGGTGGCGCTGCCGCGTTCGACCTGTTCGGTGTGATAGACATAAAGCCTTGGCAGATAGAACAACCCGGCCATCCAGGCGATGACGCTGATCACATGCAGGGTTTTGATCCAGAGGTAATGTTCCGCCAGAAAGTCTGTCATCATGGCCCCTTCTTCTTTCTTAAAGAAATATAAGAAAGAAAAGATGATGCTGTTGGGCTTGTGGGTATGGGGATTATCGGCTTTTCGCAAGCTCTGATCCACATCGGGAAAAGATCCTGACGCAAGGTGAAGAAAATTCGCGGAATCTGGAATCATCCTTTCTTTTCATAAAGCTATGCGCGCAAATTTCTGTGGGTAAGTTTCCGAAGCCTTGGATAGGTTCCTGCAAACCACAATTTTCCACAGCAGGCCTTGGCCGCTTTGCACAGCCACAAAATCTCACCTCTGGGCTTGACGGATTCCACCCCGGACGGCACCAAGGCCGCCAAAGCCCGTTTGACCCCCAAAAGGCCAAGGGGAACAAATGCAGACCTTCCCAAGACTTTTCCACAAGGCCGCCATGATGCCCCGCCCGCTGATCCTTGCCTCTGGTTCGGAAATTCGCCTCACCCTGTTGCGCAACGCGGGGTTGGAGGTTTCGGCCATTCGGCCGCGTGTCGATGAGGAAATGATCAAAAGCAGCCTGTTGAGCGAAGGGGCCAGCCCGCGCGATCTGGCGGATGCGCTGGCCGAAATGAAGGCGCGGAAGGTGGCGGAAAAGAACCCCGAGGCGCTGGTTCTGGGTTGCGATCAGGTCTTGGCCTTTGGAACCGAGGTTTGGGGCAAGCCTGAAACCCCGGAACAGGCGGTGGAACAACTGACCCGCCTGCGGGGCCAGACCCATAGACTGCTTTCGGCGGTGGTGCTGTATGACAAGGCCGAACCCGTCTGGCGTCATGTTGAAACCGCCAGCCTGACGATGCGGGATTTTTCGCCGGAATGGCTGGCGGGTTATGTGGCGCGCAACTGGGATGAAATCCGCCACTGCGCGGGTGGCTATCAGCTTGAATCCGAAGGGATCAGGCTGTTCACGGCGGTGCAAGGCGATTACTTTACCATTCTGGGGCTGCCGCTTTTGCCGGTGCTTCTGTATTTGGGTCAACGAGGGTTTATCGAAACATGACCGACCATCCGCGCATTCCCCTGGCCGGGATCATCGGCTCGCCCGTCAATTTCAGCCGCTCGCCCTATCTGCATGGGTTCTGGCTGAAACGCTATGGGATCAAGGGGCATTACGTGCATCTGGACATCGGTCAGGCTGATCTGGCCGAGGCGTTGAAAATGATGCCGCGCATGGGTTTTGTCGGCGCAAATGTGACGATTCCGCATAAGGAAACCGTGCTGAAACTGGCGGATTCCGTGACGGATCGGGCGGCGCTGATCGGGGCTGCAAATACTTTGGTGTTCAAAAAGGATGGCAAGGTTCTGGCCGACAACACCGATGGTTTGGGTTTCATCGCCAATCTGCGACAGAACGCGCCACACTGGAACCCGGCGGCGGGGCCTGCGGCGGTTCTGGGGGCTGGGGGTGGCGCGCGGGCTGTCATTGCGGCGCTGATCGAGGTGGGGGTGCCGGAAATTCGTCTGGCGAACCGGACGCGGGGCCGGGCCGAGAATTTGCGGCATGATTTCGGGGCCAAGGTGCATGTGGTGGATTGGACCGAGGCGGGCGAGATGCTGGATGGGGCCGTGACGGTGGTGAACACTACGTCGATGGGGATGTCGGGCAAGGCAGATTTCACGGTGCCGCTGGACGGGATTTCATCGAAAGCGGTGGTGACGGATCTGGTTTATGTGCCGTTGATGACCGATTTTCTGGCGGCGGCAAAGGCGCGCGGCGCCCATACGGTGGATGGTCTGGGGATGCTGCTGCATCAGGCGGTGCCGGGGTTTGAACGCTGGTTTGGGCAGAAGCCTGTGGTGGACGAAGAAACCCGCCAAGCGGTGCTTTTGGCATGATCGTTCTGGGCCTGACCGGGTCGATTGGCATGGGCAAATCGACAACGGCGGGCTTTTTCCGAAAGTTGGGGGTGCCGGTTTGGGATGCCGATCAGGCGACGCATCGGCTTTATGCTCAGGGCGGGGCGGCGGTGGTGCCGATTGCGGAGATCTTTCCGGCGGCTTTGGCTGATGGCTGCATCTCGCGCCCGGCGCTGAAGGCCATTATTGCGCGTGACCGGGGTGCTTTGGCGCAGATTGAGGGGATCGTGCATCCTTTGGTGGCGGCGGATCGTCAGGCTTTCGTGGCGGGGGCAAAGGCGGATCTGGTGGTGGTGGACATTCCGCTGCTGTTTGAAAAAAACTATGAGGATCAGGTGGATGCCGTTCTTTTGGTGACGGCACCACCCGAATTGCAGCAGGCAAGGGTGATGGCGCGGCCCGGTATGAGCGCCGAAATCTTTGCGCAGCTTTTGGCGCGGCAGATGCCGGATCGGGACAAGCGGGCACGGGCGGACCATATTCTGGAAACCCTGAGCCTTGAGGCCGCCGAGGCGGGGGTCAAGGCGCTGGTGGCCTATCTGAAAGGCAAGGCTGATGCGTGAAATCGTAATGGATACCGAAACAACCGGCTTTGAACCCAGCGAAGGGCACAAGCTGGTGGAAATCGGCGCGATCGAGCTGTGGAATCACCTGCCGACCGGCAAGGTCTATCACCAATACATCAACCCGCAGCGGATGATGCCGAAAGAAGCGTTCGAGGTGCATGGGCTGGGCGACGATTTCCTGCGCGACAAGCCGCTGTTTTCGCATGTGGCGCAGGCGTTCTGGGATTTCATCGGCGATGCGCCTTTGGTCATTCACAATGCGGCCTTTGATATGAAGTTCCTGAATGCGGAACTGATGCCCCTGGGCTTTCCGCGCCTGCCGGACAGCCGGGCGATTGATACGGTGATGATGGCGCGGAAGAAATTCCCAGGCTCGCCAGCCTCACTCGACGCGCTTTGCCGCCGTTTTGGCATCGACAATTCCAAGCGGGAAAAGCACGGCGCGCTGCTGGACAGCGAGCTTTTGGCCGAGGTTTATCTGGAGTTGATCGGCGGTCGGCAGCCCGATCTGGCGATGGTGCCGGAACCAGCCGCGAAGTCAAAACCCGGCGCGGTGCAGTCGGGCACTTGGCGACCCGGCGCCCGGCCCGCGCCCTTGGCCTCGCGTATCACCGACGAAGAAGCCGCCGCCCATGCGGATTTTGTGGCCAAGCTGGGCGAAGCGGCGATCTGGCTGAAACGCCAATGAAAAGGCCCGCGCAAGGCGGGCCATTCCAGAACTACGACGACAGAACCTGCTGCGCTTTTTCGGCCTCGGCCCGGCGGGCGATTTCCTGGCGATAGAGCGCCAGATAATCCACCGTGTCGATGTTCAAGGGCGGGAAGCCGCCGTCGCGCGTTACGTCTGAAATGATCCGCCGGATGAAGGGGAAGACCAGACGCGGGCATTCGATCAGCAGGAAGGGGTGCATCTGCGCCTCGGCCACGCCTTCGATGTGGAAAACAGCGCCATATTCCAGTTCCATCAGGAACAGGGTGTCGCCATTGGCCTTGTTTTTCGAGGTGACGCGGAACTTGTTGATCACCTCATACTGATGCTCTGCCCCGCGCTTGCGCGCGTCTAGGCTGACCGCCACCTGAATGTCAGGCTGCACTTCACCGCCCGAAAGGCCCTTTTGTGCCACCATGTTTTCAAACGACATGTCACGCACGAACTGGGCCATCACCTGCAATTTAATCTGCGGTGCTGCTTCCGGGGCTGCGCCGTTACCTTCGGCCATATTCCAACTCTCCCATATCCGGGGCCTTTGTGGCCGCCGCAAAATCCGCGGACTGTCTAGCAGACCGGTCCGCCCGGCTCAATCCTTCGTAATGTCGCGCATCGGCGCTTGGCCCGGTTCGTCCATGCGGTGCCATTCGCCGTCAATGATGGTGGCGCTGCGCGTGGTGCCTTGCCCCCCCATCCGCGACAGGACGGCGCCTGCCAGCAAGCTTTGCACAGGCGGCAAAAGCAGGATGAGCCCCAGAACGTCGGTCAGAAAGCCCGGCAGGATCAACAAGATCCCCGCGATGACACCAAACAGTCCCCGCCCTAAATCCTGCGTTGGCGCTTGGCCTGCGCGCAGGCCCTGACGCGCCCGCATGATGGCCCCACCGCCCTGCAAGCGGATCACGAAAATGCCCAGCGCAAAGGTGCCCAGAATGATCGCCATCGTGGCCCAAAGCCCGATGCGCCCGCCGATGGTGACGAAGAGACCGATTTCGATCAGGGGCCACAACAGCAGCGGCAGCAAGATTTGCATCCCGAACAACCTTTCTTTGCAGGGTCGGATGGTGGACTTGTGCCAACCCGTCCCCTACATAAGGACGGAAAGGCGGAAAACCAGTCGGAAACCGCCGCAGAAAGGGTTAAAACCATATGGGCTCGTCACTGATACAACTTCTGGTCCTGGCAGGCGTCGCCGTCTTCCTGATCCTCAAGCTGCGTTCCGTGCTGGGCACAAGGGACGGCTTCGAAAAGCCGCCGATCCCGCTGGATGATCTGCGCCCGCGTTCCTCGGGGCCTGTGCTGGTCGAGAATGGCCCAGACCGGGACATCATTGATCATGTGACCGAAGGTTCGAAAGAGGCCGAGAACCTTGCCGCGATGAAGGGGGTTGAGGCGGGCTTTTCCGTGGGCACCTTCCTGCAAGGGGCGCGGGGGGCCTATGAGATGATCGTGACCGCCTTTGACAAGGGCGAACTGGCAAGCATCAAGCCCTTTCTGAACGCTGATGTTCTGGACAGTTTTTCCGAAGCGGTGGCCGCGCGGGAAGCCCAGGGCCTGACCATTCAATCGACTTTTGTCGGCATCCGCGAAGTGGCCATTGATCAGGTCGAATTTGACCGCACGACGAAATGGGCCGAAGTTTCGGTGCGTTTTGTGGCGGAGCTGACGACGGTTGTGCGCGACAAGGCCGGAGTTGTGGTCGAGGGCAGCAGCAGCGAGATCAAACGCCAGCGCGATGTCTGGACCTTTGCCCGCACGATGGGCTCGTCCGATCCGAACTGGCAACTGGTTGCGACCGGGGATTGATGCGTGGCGGTCGTGCCCTTGCGGTTCTGGCGCTGCTGATGGCAGGGCTTGGCGCGACGGCTGGCCGTGCCGAGGTGGAGGTTCTGACCTTTGCCGAACTGGCTGGGTGGGAGGACGACAACCATCTGGCGGCATTGAAGGTGTTTCGCCAGACCTGTGATCAGCTGAAAGACCCGGAATGGCGGCCGATCTGCGATCTGGCGGCGCAGGCGGAAACGACCGAAGCGGCGGCGCGATCGTTCTTTGAGATGTTCTTCAAACCCGTGGTGATCGGCAACCCCCCCGCCCTGTTCACCGGCTATTACGAACCTGAACTTGAAGGTTCGCCGGTGCGCAGCGGGAATTTCATCTATCCGCTTTACGCCAAGCCGAAAGATCATGTTGAAGGCCAGCAATATTACAGCCGCGACCAGATTGATCAGCAGGGGATTCTGGCGGGCAGGGGTTTGGAGATCGCCTGGCTGAACGACCCTGTGGATGTGTATTTCCTGCAAATCCAAGGCTCGGGCCGTATTCGGATGCCGAATGGCGATGTGGTTCGAGTGGGTTATGCGGGCAAGAACGGCCATCCCTATCGTTCCATCGGGCAGGCCTTGGTGGACAGGGGCTTGATGACGCTGTCCGAAGCCTCGGCCCCGGCGATCCGGGCTTGGGTGAAACGCAACGGCAGCTATGGGTTGGATTTGCTGTCGCACAATCCGTCCTATGTGTTTTTCCGCAAGCTGCGGGATGTTGCGGCGAACAAGGGGCCGATTGGTGCGATGGGGCGTTCGATCACCACAATGCGGTCGGTGGCGATTGATCCGGCCTTTGTGCCCTTGGGCGCGCCGGTCTGGGTGGAAAAGGATGGCGATAAACCCCTGCGCCGGCTGATGGTGGCGCAAGACACCGGCGGGGCGATCAAAGGGGCGCAGCGGGCCGATATTTTTTATGGCACGGGTTGGGATGCGGGCGAGGCGGCGGGGATGATCAAAGATCCGGGTCGTCTGGTCGTGCTGTTGCCCATCGACCGGGCCTATGCCGCCCTTCTGCCGGAAGACTGACCCATGACCCGCCGCCGTCGCACCTTGCGCCCCGAGGAAGAGGCGCTTTGGCAGGCCGTGGCCAGAACGGCGGTGCCGATGCATGCCAAGGCGGCGGCCCCGGTGGATCATCAGCCGGTGGAAAACCTGCCGACGGTGGTGAATGTGGAACAACCGCCGAAACCACGCATCCCCAAATTCGCGCTGGGCCAAAAGGCCCATGCCAGCCGGGACCATGATATTTTGCCCGGCCTAGCCGAACGTCTGGCGGCGGCCCCGTTGCGGATGGATGCCAAGGCCTTTGGCCGCATGACGCGCGGGAAACTCTCGCCCGAGGCGCGGATTGATCTGCATGGCATGACGCTGGCCGAGGCACATCCTGAACTGATCCGCTTTGTGCTGAATGCCCATGCGGATGGTCTGCGTCTGGTGTTGGTGATCACCGGCAAGGGCAAGGACAGGGACGATGGCGGCCCCATTCCCCAACGTTTTGGCGTGTTGCGGCATCAGGTGCCCGTCTGGCTGCGGCAGATGCCGCTGGCGGCTGTGGTTTTGCAAACCGCCGAGGCGCATTTGAAACATGGCGGTGGTGGGGCCTATTACGTCTATCTGCGGCGGGGCCGTTAGGCCTGCGCGCCTCGGACCAAAGTGCCCACCAAAGCCTGCAATTCGCGGCGTAAGTCTGCCTCACCAACCGAAGCAAAGCGCCCTTCCAGCGACAGGTCGATCACCCCATGCACGGCGGCAAACATCGTGCGCGCCCGTGCCCGAATCAGTTTTTCATCGGCATCCGGCAGCAGGGCCTGCAAGGGCCGGATAATTTCCGCGATCAAGACGCCCTGTTGTTCGCGCAGCCAATCGGGAATTTCGGGCGGGTTGTGGTCAAACAGCGCCTCCCAAGCCTTGCGATGGGTCAGCGCGAAATCCAGATAGGCCGCGGCTAGGGCCTGAAGCACGCCCTCGGGATCGGACTTTTCGGCCACGGCGGAGGAAAGCGCCTGCCCCAGCCGCTGCAAGGTGCGTGCGCCGACATGCAGAATCAAATCATCCAGATCGGCGAAGACCGTATAGATCGCGCCCAAGGCACAGCCCGCGTCCTGCGCGATTTCGCGCGCCCGCAGCCCCGTCAGGCCCTGCGCGACGATCCGCGCCTCGGTCGCATCCAGCAGCCTTTGCCGCAGATCATCCCGTTTTTCCTCACGTTTTCCGGCCATCGAAAAATTCCTGAACGTTGTTCACAAAATTCTTGAACAGCGTTCAGAATCATGCGATACAGGTTTCATGAACGATGTTCATAAAACAGGAGGCCGGAATGATCAAACTCTTTATGACGCTGATGCGGGGTCGGGCCGAAGACACGGCCGAGGCGACGCGTGACCACTATGCCCTGCCACTTTTGCGCCAGCAGATCCGCGAGGCGGCAGGGGCGATTGATAGCGCACGGCGGGCGGTGGCTTTGGCGATGGCGCAGCACGAACAGGAAAAGGCGCTGGGCGCGAAACTGGCCGGGCAGTTGGCGGATCTTGAGGCGCGGGCGATGGCCGCGCTGGAGGCGGGTGATGAAGCCCTAGCGCGCGAAGCGGCAGGCATGATCGCGGAACTGGAGGCCGAGGCGGATTGCTCCAAAGTCGCAGAGGCCCGGTTTGGGGCAGAAGTGACCCGCCTGCGCAAAGCCCTGCGTGAGGCGGAGGGGCGGCTGCGTGCCCTGCAACGTGGGGAACGGTTGTCTGTGGCGGTGGACCGTTCGCAGAAGCTGCGCGAGGTGCTGCCCGAAGGCGGCGACGCGCCGCTGGACGCCGCCGAGGCGACTTTGGCCCGCCTGGCTGGGCGGCAGGAACAGGCCGATCTGATGGCCGGGGCGATGGCAGAACTGAAGGATGAAACCCGTGTCGATGGGCTGCGTGCGAAACTGGCCGAGGCCGGTCATGGCCCAGCCCTGAAACCCAGCGCCGAAAGCGTGCTGGAACGTCTGAAACAACAACGGGCTGCGGCCTGATAGGAGATGATTATGAACGACAATCTTCCCACCAAACCCTCGTCCGCCTTTGCAACCTTCACCTATGTCAGCTTTGCCGTCGCGGCGGTCATGATGGCGGGCGGTATCTACTTTCTGGAGGCGAGTTTTGCCGCCAAAGGCTTTTATTCCATGTCGGCGCTGATGCTGGTGCATACCACGGTGTCGGCCACCAAGCTGATGCGTGACAATGAAGAATCGACACGCCTGCACAACCGGCTGGAAGAAGCCCGCACCGAACGCCTGCTGATGGAGGTGAACGCGGGCAAGACAAGCCTGTAACGCAACAAACCCGGGCCATTGGTCCGGGTTTTCTAACGCGTCACCTCTGCACCAATCACCGCCACCGGGGCCAAGAAGACTCCGGTGGCTTTGCGCACGGTGATGATCGCGCCGGGCAAAAGCCCCACGCGCATCCGCTGATCATCGGCCAAGGCCTGATCCACCGAACCAATGCCGGAAAGCAGGGCAATCAGCGTCGGCGAATTGCCGACGTTGAAATGGCCGCCGTCCACATTGAAATTCGACGTGTCAAAGAAGGTCACTTCCAGATCGGAGACTTTGGTCAGATCTGTCAGGTTGCCCAGCCGTTCAGGCTCTCCTGTCAAGGTGCTGGACACCTTCAGCGCGAAATCGCGGCGTGAACCAAAGATGATAAAGGGCTGCGGCAACTGGCCCAAGGCATGGGCCTGCCCGCGGAATACATCGACATCCAGATCAGGTGAGATCAGCACAACCGCACCCAGCCGATCAATCAAGCTTTGGTTCCCGCGCAGCGCCATGTTGCGCAAGGCTTCCATCGTGACGGCGCCACCCATCGAATGGGCCACCAGATAGATCTTGCGGGCACCAGACCGTGCCACCTGGCCAATCAGCGTTTCCAGCCCATCCCGTGCAAAGGTCGCCGCATCGCGATCATGCACATAACCCAAGGGGTTGGCATTGGAGGGCCAGGAATAGTGAATGATCGTGCCCGAGAATTTCAGATCATAGGAAAGCTGCGCCAGCCGATACAGACCCTCGGCGAAGTTGGTGTTGAAGCCGTGGATAAAGATCACCGCCTCGCGCCCCGGATTGTCAGCCCCACGCAGGGCCGCCGACAGGTTCGCGTCGAACAGGTCTTCGGGCATCCGCGTCGCCGCCTTGGCCACGAAATGCCGCAGCGGGTCGGGGGTGCCGTTCTTGCGCGGCACGGGCACATCCCCCGTCTCGCGGTCGGGCGGCACGGAAATGTCATAGCGCCCGAACAGCACCTGCTCCGAGGCGGTCGCGCCGAACTGGTCGGTTTCCGGGTCTACCGCCCTCGTCGTGCCGACGAAAATCGGCACGATGGTTCCGCCCTGCGCGTTGGGCAGAACCGTCAAACGCCCGCGTGGCGCGCAGGCGGTCAGAGTCAAGGCGCTGCCGGACAGAATCAGGAAGCGGCGGGTCGGGTCAAAGGACATAGCGGCTGATATCGGCATTGCGGGCCAGGCTGCCCACATGGAATTCCACGAAAACCGCATCCACTGTGATACCCTCACCCTTCCGGTCCGGGGCGGTAAAGGACAGCTCCTCAAACACCCGCTCCATCACCGTATACAACCGGCGCGCGCCAATATTCTCCACGCTGCCGTTCACTTCCGCCGCAATCCGCGCAATCGCAGCGACACCATCCGGGGCAAACGTCACAGACACCCCTTCGGTTCCCAGCAAGGCCGCATATTGCCGCGTCAGGGCATTGTCGGTTTCCGTCAGGATGCGCAGGAAATCGCCCTCGGTCAGCGGTTTCAATTCCACCCGGATCGGCAGACGCCCCTGCAACTCGGGCAAAAGATCGGACGGTTTCGCGACATGAAACGCCCCCGAGGCGATAAAGAGGATATGATCCGTCTTCACCGGCCCGTATTTCGTCGAAACTGTCGTCCCCTCGATCAAGGGCAACAAATCCCGCTGCACCCCTTCGCGGCTGACATCCGCCCCGCGCGCATCGGCGCGGGCGCAGATTTTGTCGATTTCGTCCAGAAAGACGATGCCGCTGTCCTGCACCGCCCGCAGGGCCTCGGCCTTCACCGTTTCGTCGTCCAGCAGTTTGTCGGCCTCTTGCCCCAGCAAGATTTCGTGGCTTTCCGCCACCGTCATCCGCTTCTTTTCGCGCCGCTGAAAGGCTTTGCCGAACAGTTCCTGCAAACCCTGCATCTGCTGTTCCATGCCCTGCCCCATCATCGGCATGGTTGGACCCGCGTCGGTCACCTCGATCTCGATCTCGGTCTCGTCCAATTCGCCGGCTTTCAGCTTGCGGCGGAACATTTCGCGCGTCTGTTCCCGTGCATCACGCCCGGCCACTGCCTCGATCACCCGATCTTCGGCAGCTTTCAACGCCCGCGCCCGAACCTCATCCCGCATTCTTTCGCGGGTTTCGATCATCGCGGCGTCCACCAGATCGCGGATGATGCTGTCCACATCGCGACCGACATAGCCCACTTCGGTGAACTTCGTCGCCTCGACCTTGAGGAATGGCGCCCGCGCCAGTTTCGCCAGACGGCGACTGATTTCCGTCTTGCCCACCCCGGTCGGCCCGATCATCAGGATGTTCTTGGGATAAACCTCATCCCGCAGATCATCGCCCAGCCGCTTTCGCCGCCAGCGATTGCGCAGGGCGACGGCCACGGCGCGTTTCGCCTCGGCCTGGCCAATGATGTAACGATCAAGTTCAGAGACGATTTCGCGTGGGGTCAGGTCGGTCATTCAACGGTCACATAGGGGGGCAATCTGGATTTGCCCGGAAAATTCGGAAGGGCGCGCATCACCGCACCCCGCATTTGCGTCCAGAACGTCCCCATCAAGGTAAGGATGATCCCCAGCACCAACAAGACCGCCGCCATCGGTGCGGTCTCACCACCGGCACGAAGCAGCCAACCGACCAAGATCGCCAGATAGACCACCGCCGCCGTCATGAACGAACGCCGGTCAATGATCAGCGCCAAAAGCGCCACCAAGGCCAAGACCACCGCCAGCAAAAGCTTGCCCGTCATATCGCCAGAATTCAGCGCCGTCAGCGCCACGGTGTTCACCAAGGCGGGGGCTGCCAGAATGTGCAACCAAAAGCCGCTGGCCGACGAGCGGCCCAGCCGATAGGGATCGCGCATGTCAAAGGCCACCCCGCCTGCAAAGGCGCAAAGGCCAAAGATCAGCGTGCCCAAAGCAAAACCCGATCCGGTGCGCAGATCGAACATTTCTGACCAAGAGGCGATTCCCGTCTGCAAGGGGGCGACGCTGTCGGTCAGCACAAAGATCAGGCCCATGCCTGCCAACCCGATGGGCACAAAGCTGAACGGCACCTTATAGGACCGATACCAAAAGCCCAGCACGGCCAGCACCACCAGAAAATAGCCGATCAGGAACAACCGTTCCGTCTGCCAGCCATCCCGGACAAGGCCCATCCCAAAGCCAATCGCCGCGGCCGCGCCCAAGGCAAAGCCAAGCGTCAACACGATGCTAGGCAAGGCCATCCGCCGCTTGAGTGTGAAATAGCGCGCAAAGGTCCAGCACAGCGCCGCCGTGATCGCCGGCATCAGAACCGAGCCCGCCACGCTGGTAAAGGCAAGGATCCCGCTGATCAGCAGGATCAGCCCCACGGATACAAAAATTTCGGCAAAGCCACGAAAGAACTCGAACGGCTCCTCATCGGCGGGCAGCGCGTCCCTTTGACCGTGTCTTGCTGCCGCCAAAGCCGTCAGGCTGGCGGCTTGCGCCTCATTCAGAATGCCCGCAGCAACGGCGGAACGGATGTCTTCGTCGGTAATCTGCACGGTGGAACCCTGCCCCTGACTTTAGCCTTCAATCGTCTCAACGGTCAGATTGCCGTTGGTATAAACACAAATATCCGCCGCAATGGCCATAGCACGCCGGGCGATGTCTTCTGCATCAAGATCCGTCGCCATCAGCCCCCGCGCCGCCGCCAACGCATAGTTCCCACCCGAACCTATCGCTGCAACGTCATTCTCTGGTTCTAGCACATCCCCCGCGCCGGTAATCACGAAAAGATCACGCCCATCCGTCACAATCAGCATCGCTTCAAGGTTGCGCAGATATTTGTCCAGCCGCCAATCTTTTGCCAATTCCACACAGGCCCGCGCCATCTGACCCGGCATTGACTCCAGCTTTTTCTCCAACCGTTCCAAAAGGGTAAAGGCATCCGCCGTCGATCCGGCAAAACCTGCCACCACATCCCGCCCACCGGGCGACAACCGCCGCACCTTGCGCGCCGTGCCTTTGATCACGGTCTGACCAAGGCTCACCTGCCCATCCCCAGCCACCACAACCCGCCCACCCCGGCGCACCGCCAGAATCGTCGTCCCATGCCATCCCGGGAATCGCTCTTCGGTCATCATGTCTCCTAGATACCGGCAAAATCGGCTTAGAAACTTCTGTCTACGATCTGCCGGAAATAGCGGCTGATCAAGATATAGCCCACCACCGCCAAGAGCAGCGACACACCAAAGACGTATAGCGGGCTGACGAAACTGGCCTCATACTGTCCGTAAAACCCCCGCCGCATCATCGCGATGATATGGACCAACGGGTTGTACCAAAGGATGTCCTGTGCCGAATTCGGCATCTCATCAAACAGAAAGATCACCCCCGAAATCAGGAAAAGTGGTGTCGTCGCAATCGAAAACAACGACGCATAGATCGGGAACATCGGCATCAGAAAGGCGTTGACCATCCCAACACCGATGCCAAAAGCTGTTGCCATCGCCGTCGCCATCAAAATCCAGCGCAAGTCGACGATGGTCCTTGTCTCGAACAACAGGATCATGCTGGAAAATATCAGCACCATGACGGCCATATGGGTCACAAGGTTCAGCAAAACCCGCGCCAGGATGGCGTCGAAAAACCGCACTGCCGGATAGCGCAGCAAAGACCGGGAATAGGTGATCGAGGTCGCAACCTTTTGCTGGATGCGCACATAGAGCATAAAGATCAGCATCCCCGTGGCGTAAAACATCGGAAAGCTGATGCCCAACGAGGGCTGCCTTAGCCGAAGGCCGACGCTGAACACGATGGTCAAGATCAAGACACTGCCGATCGGTTCGAGCAGGGCCCAAAGGTAGCCCCCGAAAGACCGCCCATAGGTCGTTGTCATTTCGCGCAGAACCAAGGCACCGACCGAGCGTCCGGTCCGCCAAGGCAGCGAAAAACTGCCCGGTCGTTGGGCGGCTGGAACAAAGCCAACCGGTTTCCGTCTCATGCGCGGTCACCCCGTGCTGTCGATCTCAAGACGGTCGCCCGGCAATGTCCTGCCGCGAAACCGCTTTGCGTCTGGATTTCATTGGCCCGTCTATAGTAGGAAACCCGTGGTAAGATCAAATTGCTTCCAGCCTTGGGACGGTTTTCCGCCCTGTGCTGGTAGGGTCGGCACAGAAAGCCGCCCTTTGGAAAAGGATGTCTCGGGTGAATTCCGAACAGGCGGACGGGCCGGAACCGGCAGAAGATAAGCTGGACGAACCGCGCAAAAGACGAAATGGCCAACAGGGCAGACCCGGTGTCGGGGCGGCAAGCAAGGCGGTTCCCCGTCTGGCACGGGCCGTCGGTGCCGCAGCGGTCCCCGCTCCGCCTGTCGGACCCATCGCGCCCATCCGTATGGCTGATGGCTCGGTCGCCAACCATCCCATCGGACCGGCCCGTGCCGAGGCCGCCAGTGGTGTCCGGCCACCGGCCGCCCGCGCCACGGTCAAGCGTCGCCACCGCTTGACGCTTTACACCTTCATTCTGGTTGTTGTCCTGCCGGTGGCCATGCTTGCGGGTTATTTGGGCAGCTTTGCGCAAGATCAGTATGCCTCTGAGTCAGGCTTTTCGGTGCGCAAGGAGGAAGGTGCCACATCGGTCGACATGATCGGCGGCCTGACCCAGCTGACGGGATCAGCCTCGACCGACGCGGAAATTCTTTATGACTATATCCGCAGCCCTGATCTTGTGGCCGATATTGACCGTGACCTTGACCTTTATGGGATCTACAGCCGCAACTATGACAAAGATCCGCTGTTCAGCCTTGCGCGTGATTCCACAATTGAGCAAAAAACCGACTATTGGCGGCGGATGGTGCTGGTCGAATACAATGAGGCGACCGGCCTGATCCGCCTTGAGGTGCGCGCCTTCACCGCCGAAGAGGCGCAGAAAGTCGGTCGTGCCATTCTGGAATACAGCAGCCAGATGATCAACCGTCTGTCCGACGCGGCGCGTGAAGATGCGACGCGTTATGCTGGGGCTGAACTGGAAAAAGCTGTCGAAACCTTGAAAGAAACCCGGGCGGCGATCACAGAATTCCGCACGCGGACCCAGATCATCGACCCGTTGGAAGACATTCGTCGGCAATCGAACCTTCTGAACAGTCTGGAGGTTCAGTTGGCTGAAGCAACGATTCAGCTTGATTCATTGCGGGCGACCGTCACCGTTTCGCGCAGCCCGCAGATTGAACAGACCGAACTGCGTATCTCGATCATCAAAAAGCAGATTGAAGAAGTTCGTGCCAAGATTGGTCTGGGGCAAGACGGCGATCGGGCGGATTCGGGCTATGCCCAGAAAGTCGCGGAATACGAAAGGCTGGTGGTTGACCGCGAAGTGTCTGAAGAACGATTCCGCGCGACCACCATGCTTTACAACGCGGCCCAAGCCGAAGCCGATCGCAAAAGCCGCTACCTTGCAGCCCATGTGGAGCCTACCCTTGCCGAAGGCGCACTTTATCCGCAGGCGCTGTTGCTGTTGCTGATGACCGGGGGTTTCCTGACCCTCGCCTGGGCACTTCTTGTGCTGATTTACTACAGTATCCGCGACCGGCGCTGAGGTCATGATTCGGCTGCGGAACCTGTCCAAATCCTATTTGTTGAACGGCCGTCGCAAAGTGGTGGCCGACAACATCAATATGATCTTCCCCTCGGGCGAATGTGTTGCCCTACTGGGCCGAAATGGGGCCGGAAAATCGACGCTGATGTCGATGATCGCCGGTTCCACCGAAATCGACCGGGGCGAGATCACCAGCACCGGCACAATTTCCTGGCCTGTCGGCTTTCGCGGTTCATTCCACCCCGACCTGAGTGGTGCGCAGAACACGCGCTTTGTCGCCCGCGTCTATGGCGTGGATACCGACGAATTGCTGGACTTCGTTGAAGAGTTTTCCGATTTGGGCGATCATTTCTATCTTCCGATCCGCAGCTATTCCTCGGGGATGCGGTCGCGTTTGTCTTTTGGCATGTCGATGGGCATCCACTTCGACACCTATTTGATCGACGAGGTGACCAGCGTCGGCGACGCTGATTTCCGCCGGAAAAGTGCAGCGGTGTTGCAGGATCGACTGGCCAACAGTGGCGCCATTGTTGTCACCCATTCCATGGCACAAATCCGCAAACTCTGCACTTCTGCGGCCGTTCTTGAGGACGGAAAGCTCACCTATTTCGACGATGTGGACGAGGCAATCAGTTTGCACCACAGGAATCTGGATGTCGCCGAAGAAGAAGCCGAAGAAATGGATGAAGGCGAGTGACAGCCTTGGCGATTGGCCAAAATAGATAAACATGTTCCTGTTAAGCGGCGCTTCACCCCGATCTGTCAGTCTGGGCCTTGGGTGAAATGTGTGGGTGACACGATGGCCAGGCAAACCAATGCCGCGCCAGTCATCATCAAAAGGAAGAAAGTCGTTGCGGGCGGCGGACACCACGGGGGTGCGTGGAAGGTCGCCTACGCCGATTTCGTGACGGCCATGATGGCCTTCTTTCTGCTGATGTGGCTGCTGGGGGCGACGACGGAAAAACAGCGCAAAGGCGTGGCGGATTATTTCAGTCCGGCGATTCCGATCAGCCCGCAATCGGGTGGCGGTTCGGGGGCTTTTCGCGGTGACAACGCTCTGAGCGCCGAAGACCTGGCCTATTCTGGCAAATCGCAATCCGTGCTGTCGGCGGAAGATATCCTTCAACGACAGGCGGCGGCCCAGGCCCAAAAAGATGCCGTCGACAAACAGCTGACCGCACTTGCCGGTGAAAGCATGACGATGGAACAGGCACTCCGTCATGTGGTGACCAAAGTCACCGATGAAGGCTTGGTGATCGAAATCTTTGACCTGCCGCAGGCGCCCTTGTTTCAGATCGACAGTGCCGAACCGCAAGACGTCACCCGGAACATCGCACCGATCTTGGCCGACGTGCTGGCCGTCGCCACGAATCAGTTGGCGGTGAACGGACATGTGCATTCCTATCCAATCACCATGATCGACAATCCAGCCTGGAGCCTGTCGTCGGCCCGCGCTGCCGCCATGCGCGATTTGCTGACCAAGGCGGGCCTTGAACGCCAAAGATTCCAACGTTTCAGCGGTTTTGCAGATCGAAAGCCTGTCACGGCGGATCCGACCGCCATCCGAAACAACCGCATCGAACTGGTGCTTTTGCGATGGGATCGATGAAAATGCACCGCCATTAGCATCATCTTAACAGGCCTCGGCGCAACGATGGTTACCATTGGAATTGACGTTGCAGAAAGGCTTCTGTCCCATGACCATCTCTTCGGCCCTCAACGCCGGCGTCGCCGGCTTGAACGCGAATGCCACCCGTTTGGCCACCATTTCCGACAACATCGCCAATGCCGGAACCTACGGCTACAAGCGCATGGTCAGCGCCTTTGAAAGCATGGTCATCTCGGAAGCGCCGGGCGCTGGCACCTATTCTGCGGGCGGCGTTCGCGCCTCCACCCTGCGACTGATCAATGAACGCGGCACGCTTGTTTCCACGACGAATGCCCTTGATCTGGCCATCAGCGGTCGGGGTATGTTGCCGGTCATGCAAAAGGTCGATGTCGGTGCACCGGGCAATCCAGGCCTGATGATGACGACAACGGCCTCGTTCTATCCCGATGCCAATGGTGTGCTGACCTCGCCTTCTGGTCTGGTGTTGCTTGGCTGGCCCGCCAATGACAACGGCCAGATCCCCAATTTCCCGCGCGATACGACGGCCGGTCTTGTCCCGGTCATTGTCAGCCCCAATCAGCAGGCCGGTGATCCGACCACGGCCATCACCCTGGGCGCAAATCTGCCCGCAACAGCCACGATGGCGGGCGCCTCGGGCGTCTCTTTGCCGCTGACCGTCGAATATTTCGGCAATCTTGGCACATCCGAAACGATGGAAATCAGCTTTACCCCCACCATTCCAGCCTCCGGTGCCTCGAACAGCTGGACAATGGAAATCCGCGACAACGCCCAAGGTGGGGCTGTCATTGGGGAATATACCCTGACCTTTGATGACACGCGTGGCGCTGGCGGCACCCTGGCCAGCGTCACGATGGTCTCTGGCGGTGCCTACGATCCGGGCGATGGCACAATTGCCCTGAATGTGGCCGGTGGTCCCTTGACCATGACCATCGGTCAGATTGGTCAGCAGGGCGGCCTAAGCCAATTGTCCGATACTTTTGCCCCTACCGGTATCACGAAAAATGGTTCGCCCGTCGGCTCGCTAACGGGGGTTGAGGTCGACGAAAAAGGCTATGTCATGGCCACCTATGACACGGGCTTTACCCGCCGCCTCTATCAGGTGCCCTTGGTCGACGTGCCAAATCTCAACGGCCTTGTCGCGATGGACAACCAGACCTATGAGGTCTCGCCCGATTCCGGCCCCTTCTTTCTGTGGAACGCAGGGGATGGTCCAACCGGTTCGGTGGTCGGCTATGCCCGCGAAGGTTCCACCACCGACGTTGCGGGCGAGTTGACCAATCTGATCCAGACCCAGCGCGCCTATTCGTCGAATGCCAAGGTTATCCAGACGGTCGCATTGTCCTTGGCCGAATTGACCGACTTCCCGGTCGAGATTTCGGATTGAACGGTGGCCATCTTGTTGTTGGTCGCCTTGATGGTTTGCAGGGCCACCATGGCGCTGTTGTTTGTCAGAAGCGAAGACATTTGCCTTTTCCTTTGCGTCCGCCGCCCGTTTCGGCGGCATGTCACCGTTGTTGCCAACGGCCATTCGGGCATCCGACCCTTGCAGCCGACCTTTGGGGCTGCGCCATCCCGTCGTGGGATGCAGGGTCAGATTGCGGGCAAAGTTCTAAGGCTTTGCTAAACCCAACCGGCTGCCGCCTTTGGAATGCGACAAATTTTACTCAAATCCGCCGGGCCATTTGCGGTGCTGGCGGTTCCATCGCGGCGCGGCGGCCCTTGCCGTCATAGGTGGCAAGGCCTTGCGCGGCGGCGATCACTTCCGCCAACCTTTGCCTTGCCGCGCGCAGCCCCCGACCCGAGGCGTCGAGACAACGGACATTGCGCTGGGCCGAGGCGCGCAGACGCTTGGCCTGCGGGCTGTCGGCCAGCGACTCCAACGCTGGCAAAAACATCTCGATCTGCTGCCGATGCAATGTCAGATTGTCCCACCGACCCTGCAACAAATCGCCGCTCAAAGCGTCCAGCACCTGCTCCAAGGCTTGCATCTGTTCCTCAGGGGTCATTTCTGGGCCTCGTGGCGTTTCAAAGCCTCAAAAATGGATTGGGACAGTCCGATTCCCCCGGCCCGCACCAAGGCCTCCGCCTGCTTTTCTCGCAGGAATGACGAAAACTGCGCTTCTCCGGCGCCGCCACCAAAGCTTTCTCGGGTCTGCCCGACCCCGGCATGGCCCAGCATTTCCGACAGAAAAGCCGATTCCAGTGCTTGGGCCTTGGCCCAAAGCGGATCGGCGGCTTGGGGCCTTGGCCCCGCGACGATGGGTTCAATCATGGCCTTCTGGTCCTTTGACGATTTTCCCCAGTTTGCGCCAAGGCGGTAAACAAGCAGTAAGGATTTCCCGCCATTCTGGCGCTGTTTGGTAAATTTCGGGGAAAGCAATGCAGGTCACGGCGATTCTGGGTTTGGCCATGCCGGTGGCGACCGAACAGATGCAGGGCATGCCTTTGGCCGGCGGGGAATGGTCCAACCTACTGGCGGCCTTTGCCGCGACCGAGGAAGACGCCCTGCCCGATGCCTCGGTGACCTTGCCGGATCTGGCCGTTTCGTTTGTGGCCCCTTCGGCACCAACCGTGGCCGGGCCAGCGCCCGTTCCACAGGCGGCTTCGAATCCCCAGGTTCAGGGAACAGGGCCGGTGGCAGAGGTCGCCGCCGCTGATTCCGCAAAGGCAGCTTTGTCCGCTTTGCCTTCCGCCGTGGCCGCGTCGCCACCACCGGAAGGTGCCAGTGACGTCCCGGCCGATCCCGCTGAAAAGCCTGTTGTCATTGTGCAAGCCGCTCCCAAGGCCCTGTTGGGCCCAAAGCGTTCGATGGCCGAGAATATGTGGGAAATGCAGGGGCTTATCCCAAAGCCCCCGATCCAGGAAACCTTAGACGAAACCCACGAAATGCCACCAGCGCTTCCCGTGTCAAGGGTTGTCCGCACCGTTACCCGAGGCTCTACACCCTCTGAAAGCCGCCCCATCGCAGCGCAGGGCGCGAACATCGAAACCGTTCACAACCCTGATGAAATCCCCCGCCTGCTGTCGACAGAATCCGCCCTCGAACCCCACTTTATCGGCACATCCCCTTCTGCCCCCCTGCCGCTGATGCATAGCCCTGCGCCCAATGCCGCCCAGCCGCTGGCCCAGACCCTGTCCCCCAGCTTCATCGCACAGGTTCAAGCTCAGGCGGCTGCGCCCGTTCCGGGGGGAATCAACATCACGCTTGATCCGGTCGAACTTGGGGAATTGCAGATGGTCATGCTGCAAGAGGGCGAAAGCCTGCACATCGCCATCACCGCCGAGCGCCCTGAGACACTGGAACTTCTGCGGCGGCACGGCGATCAACTGGCCCAGGAACTGCGGCAGGCCGGGTTTCAATCCACCAGTTTCAGCTTTTCCCAAAGCGGCCAAGACGCCCGAACAACCACCCCCGCCAGAACTGACGATTCCCCCCCCCCGCCATCCCCGACCGAGTCAACAGACCCGGCCCCGCCCCGATCCACGGCGGCGGAGCAAGGCGGGCTCGATTTGCGCATCTAAAGGAAAACTTATGGAAATTACCCAATCCCTTCCCCAAACGCGGACGGCCTTGGAAACCAAGGCCTCGATAAATGCCGATTTCGATCTTTTCCTGAAAATGCTGACCACCCAGATGAAAAATCAGGATCCGCAAGACCCGATGGATTCCGCCGATTTTGCCGTCCAACTCGCGACCTTCTCGGGCGTCGAACAGCAGACCAAGACCAATCAGCTTCTTACCAGCTTGCAGGGCCAGATTGGCATGATGGGCCTGTCCCAAATGGCCGATTGGGTCGGACGCGAGGCGCGCTCGACCGCCCCAGTCTGGGTCGATGGTCAGCCCGTAACGCTGTCGCCTGCCCCGGCCCAAGGGGCTTCGCGCGCGGTGCTGGCGGTCTATAATGCCCAAGGCCAGCTTGTCTCGCGGCAGGATGTGCCGGTCAGCAGCGCCCCTATCGAATGGGCCCCCACCGATGCCGCCGGCAACCCGCTGCCGCAGGGGCAATATACCTTCAAACTGGAAAGCTATCAGGGTGAGGAAAAGATCGACACAAAGCCCGTCGAATCCTATGCCACGGTCGTCGAAATCCGCAGCGGCGCCTTTGGCACGATGGTCGTGATGGAAGGCGGGGCCGAGATTGCCGCCAGCGCCGTGACCGCCCTTCGGGGCTGACCCTTGCACTTTGCACCCCGGCAGGGCAGCGTCCCCGCGTGATGGATCAGACGCTTCCCCCTGCCGATATTCTGGCCGAACTCGCGGCCCAAAGGCCCGACCACCGGCCCGCCACGCCCTGGCAGATCCTGCCCGGCGGCCGCGTCAACCGGCTGTGGCAACAGGGCGATCTTGTCCTTAAAGTCTATGATCCCAATGGGGCAAGCCCGCTTTTCGCCAATGATCCAAAGGCCGAGGCTGCGGCCCTGCGCCATGTTGCCCCCTATGGCCTTGCCCCCGAACTCCGCGCCGAAGGGGCGGGTTGGGTCGCCTATGCCCATGTGCCGGGGCAAAACTGGCAGCAGGATGTCACCATTGTCGCTCGGCTTCTGGGGCGGCTCCACGCCCTGCCCACCCTGCCCGACCTGCCCGAAAAGCGCGAGGTCTGGCCCCATCCCACGGCCCTGCTGCATTACGATCCCGTCCCGGGCAACATCGTCATCCGTCCCGACCAGCCGCCCCTTCTTATCGACTGGCAATGCCCCGCCTTGGGCGATCCCGCCCATGATCTGGCCATCTTCCTGTCGCCCGCCATGCAGATGCTTTACGCCGGAAAACCCCTCTCCCGCGATGACCACGACCTGTTTCTGATGACCTATCCCAATCGTGAGACCGTCGCCCGTTACCAGACCCACGCCCCACAACTTCACCGCCGCATTGCCGATCATTGCCTCTGGCGCGCCGCAAGGTCCGCCCCCGGCTATGCCGAGGCGGCGCGGGCCGAAATGGCCCTCTTAGAGCAACGTCCCGACCCAGACACCCAAGGCCAAAAGTCCCGCGCCCCCTAGCGCCCAGACCAGCCGCTCGCGCCCAAAAGACGGCGGCTTTTCCGGCAAGGCATTCTGCTTTTGCAACTGCGCCTCGATCAGCCCCGGCAGGCGCGGCGCGAATCGTGCCAAGGCCTGCGCCGTCCGCCCCAGATCACGCAGCAAGGCCCGTGGCCCCACGTTCCGCGTGATATACCCCTCGACCACCGGACGGGCCACCTGCCAGATGTTGATATGCGGGTCCAGCGAACGCGCCACGCCCTCGACCACCACCATCGTCCTCTGCAACAGAATCAGCTCGGTCCGCGTCTGCATCCCGAAGCGTTCCGTCACCTCGAACAGATAGGCCAGCAGCCGCGACATCGAAATCTGGCTCGCATCCATCCCGAAAATCGGCTCGCCCACCACCCGCAGCGCCCGGGCAAATTCGTCGATATCCCGGTCGGGCGGCACATAGCCTGCTTCGAAATGCACCTCGGCCACCCGGCGATAGTCCTTGCGGATGAAACCCATCAGAATTTCCGCATAGACCCGCCGCGTGTAATCATCCAAGCGCCCCATGATGCCGAAATCATAGACGATGATATCACCATTCGCCGCCACCTTCAGGTTGCCCTGATGCATGTCGGCATGGAAATACCCATCCCGCAGCGCATGTTTCAGGAACATCTGCAACACCCGCGCCGCCAGAACCGTCCGGTCATGCCCCGCCGCATCCAGCGCCGCGTTGTCGGCCATATTCACGCCTTCGGCCCAGTCCAGCGTCATCACTTGGCGCGAGGAAAGATGCCACACCGGCTTTGGCACTTGCAGCCCTTCGTCCTTGGTCGTGTTGGCCGCAAATTCCGCCATCGCGGCGCTTTCCAGCCGCAGGTCCAATTCGCCCTGCACCACCCCGTCGAAATGCGTGATCACATCCATGGGGCGCAGGCGGCGCGCAAAGGGGGCCAGCAGTTCCACCGCCCGTGCCGCAAAGTAAAACGCGTCAATATCCTTGCGAAATGCCCGCGTGATATTGGGTCGCAGCACTTTGACCGCCACCTCTTGCCCTGTCCCTGCCAGCCGCGCGTGATGCACCTGCGCGATAGAGGCCGCCGCCACCGGATCAGAAAATTCGCTGAACATCTGATCGACCGGCAGTTCCAATTCTTGTTCGATCAGCGCCTTGGCCACCTCGGTCGGAAAGGGCGGCAGCTTGTCTTGCAGATATTTCAACTGCAAAGCCAGTTCATCGCCCACTACATCGGGCCGCGTCGAAAGCACCTGTCCGAATTTGATATAGGCCGGCCCCAACGCCGTCAGCGCCCGCGTCGCCGGTGGCAGGGCCGGATCACCCTTTAACCCCAACCATTTGAACGGCCAGCCCAGCGCATGGGCGGCAAAGCGAATGCGCGGCGGGGCGCGAAAGGCATCCAGCACGACGCCAATCGCCCCCGTGCGCTCCAGCGTCGCCAGCGTCCGCACCAGACGGATGATGTTATGCGGGCCCCGCAACTACAGCTTCCATCCTGAATGCAGCGCCGCGATCCCCATCGTCAGGTTCCGGTATTTCACCTGCCCAAAGCCCGCCTGCCGGATCATCGTGGCGAAGGTCTCTTGTTCCGGAAATTTGCGGATCGATTCGACCAGATATTGATAGCTGTCGCGATCTCCCGCGATGATCTGTCCCATCAGGGGAATCGCGTTGAACGAATAAATATCATAGGCCTTTTGCATCAAAGCATTCGGAATCTGGCTGAACTCCAGCACCATCAGCCGCCCACCGGGCCGCAACACGCGATAGGCTTCGGACAGTGCCTCGCTGATCCGCGTCACGTTTCGTATACCAAAACTGATTGTATAGGTATCGAAACTGTTATCTGGGAAAGGCAGTGCCATCGCGTCGCCCACCACCCAATCCAGCCGTTCCGCCAGACTGTCCGCCTCGGCCCGCTTGCGGCCCTCGACCAGCATCGCCTCGGTCATGTCCACCACGACCGCATTCGCCCCCGGCGCACGGCGCAGGAAACGAAAGGCGACATCACCCGTCCCGCCCGCCACATCCAGCAAGCGCTGACCGGGGCGCGGCGCCAGCCAGTCCATCATCGCATCCTTCCAGATCCGGTGAATGCCCAGCGACATGGCGTCGTTCATCACGTCATATTTGTTGGCCACGCGCGAAAAAACGCCGTGAACCATCCCAGCCTTGTCAGCCTCGGGCACGGTTTGAAAGCCGAAATGGGTGGTGTTGTCGGTCATGGCGGGCCTTGCCGTTCCTGTTCCTGCACCCCCTTATAGGGCGCGGGCCGGAACCTGCAATGTGGAGCGGTCAAAGATGCCAGAACTGCCAGAGGTCGAAACCGTCCGCCGGGGCCTTGAACCGGTGATGACGGGCGCGCGGATTTTGCAGGCCGATGTGCGACGGCCCGATCTGCGCTGGGCTTTCCCGGAACGGATGGCCGAACGGCTGACGGGGGCCGATGTGCTGCGTCTGCGGCGGCGGTCAAAATATATTCTGGCCGATCTCTCCACCGGCGAATCGCTTTTGGTGCATCTGGGCATGTCGGGGCGGATGCTGGTTTCAGGGGCGATGCTCGGCCAATTTGTGCAGAACCACCCGGCACCCGCGAAACATGACCATGTGGTGCTGGATATGGACGGCGGGGCACGGGTGACGTTCAACGATGCCCGCCGCTTTGGCATGATGGACCTGCTGCCCACCGCCACCGCCGAACAGCACCCCTTGCTGGCAGGCATAGGCCCCGAACCCTTTGGCAACGATTTCAACGAAGAATGGCTGATCCAGCGCTTCAAGGGCCGCAAGACCCCGGTGAAATCGGCCTTGCTCGATCAGAAAATCGTCGCTGGTCTGGGCAACATCTATGTCGCCGAAGTTCTCTTCCGCGCCGGCCTCCGGCCCGACCGTCTGGCGGGCGATCTGACCGAAGCCCAAACCGCCGCCCTTGTCCCTCTGATCCGCCAAGTGCTGGACGAGGCTATTCTGGCGGGCGGTTCCTCCCTGCGCGACTATCGCCAATCCGACGGCGAGCTCGGCTATTTCCAGCACGCCTTCCGCGTCTATGGCCGCGAAGGCCAGCCCTGCCCCACCCCCGGCTGCACCGGCCATGTGGAACGCATCGTCCAGTCGGGGCGTTCCTCCTTTTACTGTCCCCAATGTCAAAGGTGACTTGCCTGCTGCATTGCAGCTAAGATAGGGACGCGGCCCATGCCAAACCGGGGATTCTCATGGCCTATGAAACGCTGATCGTCGAGGTCGAGGATTATGTCGCGACCATCCGCCTGAACCGGCCCGATGCGCTGAACGCGCTGAACGCCCGCCTCATGTCGGAACTCGCCCAGGCCGTGACCGAGGCCGACCGCAACGACACCGTCCGCTGCATCGTCCTGACCGGTTCCGAAAAGGCCTTCGCCGCAGGGGCCGATGTCAAGGAAATGGCCGAACTTTCCTATGTTGATGTCTTTCAGGCCGATTTCTTCGCCCAAGACGCCGACACCATCGCCCGCGCTCGCAAGCCCATCATCGCTGCCGTCGCAGGCTATGCCCTTGGAGGCGGCTGCGAACTCGCCATGATCTGCGATTTCATCATCGCCGCCGACAATGCCAAATTCGGCCAACCCGAAATCAATTTGGGCATTGTCGCCGGCATGGGCGGCAGCCAGCGCCTCACCCGATTCGTCGGCAAGGCCAAGGCGATGGACATGCACCTGACCGGCCGCTTCATGGATGCCGCCGAGGCCGAACGCTGCGGCCTTGTCAGCCGCGTTGTGCCGCTGAAATCGCTGATGGAAGAGGCCATGAAGGCCGCGCAGAAGGTCGCTGAAAAGTCCAAGGTCACCGCGATGGCCGTCAAGGAATCGGTGAACCGCGCCTTTGAAACCACGCTGCGCGAAGGGCTGCTTTACGAACGCCGCATGTTCCATGCCATGTTCGCCACCGAAGACCAAAAGGAAGGCATGGCCGCTTTCCTGGAAAAACGGCAGCCCCAGTTCCGCGACCGCTGATTCCCTGTTCCCTTTTCCCCCATTCTCCCCTATAGGCCCCCGTTACATGCGCGTGGGCCCGCTTAGGCAAGAATCATCCCTGTCGGTCAGACGGGGGCTTGGGGCTTTCGTGCGAACAGTTTGAACAGACCCAAGGATCGACCCACATGGCCAATACGCCCCAGTCCAAAAAGCGCGCCCGTCAGTCGGAAACGCGCTATGCCGTGAACAAACAGCGCCGTTCGCGCATCCGCACCTTCCTGCGCAAAGTCGAAGAAGCGCTCGCTTCGGGCGATCAGGCTGCTGCGGCTTCCGCCCTGCAAGCCGCCCAGCCGGAACTGCAACGCGGCGTCTCCAAGGGCGTTCTGCACAAGAACACCGTCTCGCGCAAAATCTCGCGTCTTGCTTCGCGCGTCAAAGGCCTGAACCAAGCCTGATTCTCGTTGAATTGTCTGACAAAAGCGCGCCGCTTGGCGCGCTTTTTCATTTGAATCAAGGGTTTGAATACCACCCGTTGCCCGTTTGCAAGGGCGCGCAGATTCGGTTCAACCAAATTCATGTCAAGAAAGAAGTTCGGTTGCAGCCCCCTTCAACCCCGCGCTAGCTTGGCCCTGCGATTCACCTGTCCTGGGGGACGAGACGTGATTGCGATCTGAAAGTCCGGCGTTTGGGCCGCTGCGCTGCCGCAGTGGGGTCTGGATTTTTGTCGCGTGATCATCGGTCGGCACCGTGCCTGCGGTTCCGATCTGCACCTTTGTCACGATCCGGGGTGGGATCGTGTTTTTGGTGTTTCCCCGGACCCAAGGCCGCAAGGCCGATCGTAACGAGTAGGCGGAGGGATTTTGCCCTTCGGAACATATAAAAACAGACTGGAACGGGTCAAAATGACGAACGATATGTGGGGGAAAATTCGTGAAGAGCTTCGGCAAAGGGTTGGCAAAAACAATTATGTGACCTGGATCGAACCCCTGCGTCTGGCTGACCTGCGCAATGGTGTCGCCCGATTCGAGGTTCCGACAACTTTTTTCGGCGATTGGGTGTCGCGCAATTTTGCCGACCACATTTGCAGCCATCTGAACAACTCTGGCCAGTCAGTCGACCGGGTGGAATTTTCCGTGACCGCCCGCGCCCCGGTGGCTGCAAAACCGGTGGCCAAACCCGTCGCCCGCGCTGCCGAAGAACTGCCCGGCGCACCGCTGGACCAGCGATTCACCTTCGAAACCTTTGTCGTGGGCAAGCCCAACGAACTCGCCCATGCCGCCGCCCGTCGTGTGGCCGAAGGTGGCCCTGTCACCTTTAACCCGCTGTTCCTGTATGGCGGCGTGGGCTTGGGTAAAACCCACCTGATGCACGCCATCGCCCATGAATTGCAGGCCCGTCAGCCGGAATTGCGCGTGCTCTATCTGTCCGCCGAACAATTCATGTATCGCTTTGTTCAGGCCCTGCGCGAACGCCAGATCATGGATTTCAAGGAACTCTTCCGTTCCGTCGATGTCCTGATGGTCGATGACGTGCAATTCATCGCGGGCAAGGATTCGACGCAGGAAGAATTCTTCCACACCTTCAACGCGCTGGTCGATCAGAACAAACAGATCGTCATTTCGGCGGATCGTGCGCCGGGTGAGATCAAGGATCTGGAAGAACGCATCAAATCGCGCCTGCAATGCGGCTTGGTCGTTGACCTGCATCCGACCGATTACGAACTGCGCTTGGGCATTCTGCAAACCAAGGCCGAACAATACCGCCAGCAATATCGCGGTCTGGTTCTCGCCGAGGGCGTCTTGGAATTCCTCGCGCACCGCATCACCACGAACGTCCGCGTGTTGGAAGGCGCGCTGACCCGGCTTTTCGCCTTCGCCAGCCTTGTGGGCCGCGAAATCACGCTGGAACTGACGCAAGACTGCCTGTCCGACATCCTCCGCGCCTCGGACCGCAAGGTCACGATCGAGGAAATCCAGCGCAAAGTGGCCGAACATTACAACATCCGCCTGTCGGACATGATCGGCCCGAAACGCCTGCGCAACATCGCCCGCCCCCGGCAGATTGCCATGTATCTGGCCAAACAACTGACCCCGCGCAGCCTGCCCGAAATCGGGCGGCGCTTCGGTGGTCGGGACCACACCACCATCATGCACGGCGTCCGCAAGATCGAAGAGCTGATGTCCACCGACAGCCAGCTTTCGGACGATCTGCAAATGCTGAAACGCGTGTTGCAGGCATAAGGCGACAGACCATCGCCCACAAGCAAAGGGCGCGCCTTCACCGCGCCCTTTGCGATCTAACCAAAACGCCCCATGTCATATTCAGAATTACGCATAAATCAGAGTTTTGATAGGGTTGTGCCGATTTTCACGCGTGAAATCCGTGACCAGATAGGGATGCCTGTGGCCCTCACCCTTGACGCCCCGACCAATCCAAAGGATTGTCATCAAAAGGCTTGCCGACCGGTGGGAACCGGGTAAATTTCTGCTCCCGTCGTCGGCCCCGAACAAAGGTAACAGGGATGAAGATCAGCATCGAACGCGGCGCGCTCCTCAAGGCGCTGGGGCAGGCCCAGTCGGTTGTCGAACGCCGGGCGACGATCCCGATCCTGTCGAACGTGCTGATCGATGCCGAGGGTGATCAGGTTTCTTTCCGGACGACCGACCTTGATATCGAGGTCGTGGACCGCGCCCCCGCGATGGTGGAACGGCCGGGCGCGACCACGGTTTCGGCGGTGATGCTGCATGAAATCGTGCGGAAACTTCCCGACGGCGCGCTGGTGACCCTGGCCGAGGATTCGGCCTCCGGTCGGCTGACCATCGCTGCGGGCCGGTCAACCTTCAGCCTCGCCACCCTGCCGAAAGAAGATTTCCCGGTGATGGCCAGCTCGGAATATGCCTCCAACTTCTCGGCCAAGGCCCCGGTTTTGCGGCGGCTGTTCGACAAGGCAAAATTCGCCATTTCGACCGAGGAAACCCGCTATTATCTGAACGGCGTCTACATGCATGTCTCGACCGCCGACGGCGGCCAAGTCCTGCGCTGCGTGGCGACCGATGGCCACCGTCTGGCCCGGATCGACGCCGACCTGCCCGAAGGGGCGACGGGCATGCCGGGCGTGATCGTGCCGCGCAAAACGGTGGGCGAGCTGCGGAAGCTGCTGGATGATGACGACGCCATCATCGCGGTTTCGGTGAGCGAGACGAAGATCCGTTTTGCGACCCCGGCGATCACGCTGACCTCAAAGGTGATCGACGGGACATTCCCGGATTACACGCGGGTGATCCCGACAGGGAACACGAAGCGGCTGGAAGTGGATGCGACGGAATTTGCCAAAGCGGTGGACCGTGTGGCGACCGTTTCTTCGGAACGCTCGCGGGCGGTTAAGCTGGCCTTGGATGAGGACCGGCTGGTTCTGTCGGTGAACGCCCCCGACAGCGGTGCCGCTGAAGAAGAATTGGCGGTCGCCTATGGGGACGAGCCGCTGGAGATTGGCTTTAACGCGAAATATCTGCTGGAAATCGCCAGCCAGGTGGACCGGGAAAACGCCGTGTTCCTGTTCAATTCCTCGGGCGATCCGACGCTGATGCGCGAGGGGAATGACACTTCGGCGGTCTATGTTGTGATGCCGATGCGCGTCTGACCGAAGCCGGGGGCTAGCCCCCCGGACCCCCAAGGTATTTTTGGCAAGATGAAAGGGGTTAGGGGCATTGATTTCGTCGCTGACCCTTTCGCATTTCCGCAGCCATGCATTGGGGCGGCTGGCCTTTGATGGTCGGCCTGTGGCTTTGGCGGGGCCGAACGGGGCGGGCAAGACCAATGTGCTGGAGGCAATCTCGTTGTTGTCGCCGGGGCGGGGCCTCAGGCGTGCCGATGGGGCGGATCTTTCGCGGCGGCCAGAGGGCCTTGGCTGGAAGGTGATGGCCGATCTTGCCGGGCATCAGGTGGAAACTTGGGCGGAGCCGGGCGAGGGGCGGCAGGTTCGGATCAATGGGAAGGCTGCGGCGCAGGTCGCCTTGGGTCGGCTGGCGCGGGTCTTGTGGCTGGTGCCCGCGATGGACCGGTTGTGGATTGAGGGGGCTGAGGGGCGCAGGCGGTTTCTGGATCGGATGGCGCTGTCCTTTTTCCCCGACCATGCCGAGGCGACCTTGGGTTATGAAAAGGCGATGCGCGACAGGAACCGGCTGTTGAAGGATCAGGTGAGCGACGCGCATTGGTATGCCGCCTTGGAAGGGCAGATGGCGCAGGCGGGGGCAGTGATTGACGCCAATCGAAGGGCCGCCTTGGCGCGGATCATAGCGGGCCAAGTCGAAGGGCCCTTTCCCGTAGCCGCCTTGACGCTGGAACCGGGTGAGGGCGCTTGGGAGGGCGATCTGGCCGAGGCTTTGGCGGCGGGGCGGCGGCGGGATATGGCGGCCGGGCGCAGCCTGAACGGGCCCCACCGCGCCGATCTGGCGGCCGTTTTTGCCGCCAAGGGTGTGCCCGCCGATCAATGCTCGACAGGGGAACAGAAGGCGCTGCTGATCAGTCTGATCTTGGCCAATGCAAGGGCCTTGGCCGAGGAACCGGTGATTCTGCTGCTGGATGAGGTGGCAGCCCATCTGGACGAAGCGCGCCGTGCCGCACTTTATGATGCGATCTGTGGGTTAAGGGCGCAGGCTTTCATGACGGGCACCGAGGCGGGCCTGTTTGACAGCCTGGGCGGGCGGGGGCAGGGCTTTACCGTTTATGAACAGGACGGTCGGTCGATGATTTCAGAGGGATTGTGATGGATATTCAACGTGTCACGCTGATCACCCTTGGGGTGCAGGATCTGGCGGCAGCCAAGGGTTTTTACGAAAGGCTGGGCTGGGTTCAGCGCGACGGGACCGAGGGCGTGGCCTTTTACCAGATGCAGGGCGCGGTTTTGGGCCTGTTCGGGCAGGCCGATCTGGCCGCGGATCAGGGACGTCCGGGGGCCACATTGGGCACCGGGGCCATCACGCTGGCGCAGAACTTTTCGACCGAGGCGCAGGTGGATACCGCCTTTGCGCAGGCTTTGGCGGCGGGCGCGACCGCACTGAAACAACCCGAAAAGGTGTTTTGGGGCGGCTATTCCGGCTATTGGGCCGATCTGGATGGTCATGTCTGGGAAGTGGCGATGAATCCGTTTTGGCCGCTGGGGCCGGGGGGCAGCCTGACCTTGCCGGGGGCGGTCGAAACCATTGTGGAGCAGGATTTGGGCGCGCAGGATGATCGGCAGATTGCTGATTTGCTCGCCCGCTGTTTCACTACCGACTTTGGCGGGCGGTCTTATTTCATGACCCGGCATCATTGGCGGCATGTTATCCGCGATGATGGCCAGATCGTCGCGCATATGGGCGTGCAGTTGCGTTCCATGCGCTTGGGTGGTCGGCTTATCACGGTGGCAGGCCTGTCCGATGTGGCCAGCGATCCGGCGCATCGCGGCAAGGGGTTGGCGGCAACGCTTTTGCAGGCCGCGATCCAGCGCGCCAAGAACAGTCCTGCGGAAT
Organism: Neogemmobacter tilapiae; assembly: GCF_014652215.1. Lineage (GTDB taxonomy): Bacteria > Pseudomonadota > Alphaproteobacteria > Rhodobacterales > Rhodobacteraceae > Neogemmobacter > Neogemmobacter tilapiae. Next base: position 310,174 of record NZ_BMYJ01000003.1, read on the forward strand.
ATTTCCTGCTGTTCGGCACGGCGGGGCTTTATGCTGGGGCGGGATTCCGCAAGGTCACCAATCCGATGACCTATCTGGATCTGACCGGGGCCAAGACCGCAGAGATCCATCATGAAAAGGCCGACAGCCTGATGGTTCTGCCGCTGCGCGACACGGCTTGGCAGGACGAGGCTGAACTGGATCTGCTGGGTGGGCTTTTCTGATGACGGTCAGTCTTTGGGAGTTGGGGGTCTATGCCCTTGCCATGGCGGGGCTTTGGGTGGTGCCCGGTCCGGTCTGGGTGGCACTGATTGCCCGGGCGCTGTCGGGCGGTTTTGCCAGCGCCTGGCCCCTGGCGGTGGGCGTGGTGCTGGGCGATCTGATCTGGCCGATTTGCGCCATCTTTGGCCTGTCTTGGGTGCTTTCGGTCTATGGCGATTTCCTAAGCGTGCTGCGCTGGGTCGCCTCGGGTGTCTTTGTTTTGATGGGCGCGATGCTGATCCGCAAACCCGCCGCCGCCCTGTCCGCCGACAGCCGCCTGACCAAACCGGGGCGCTGGGCCGGGTTTCTGACCGGTCTTGCCGCAGTGATTGGCAACCCAAAGGCCATTCTGTTCTATATGGGCGTGCTGCCGGGGTTCTTTAACCTTGGCCGCGTCACCGCCCCCGATATCGCCGCCATCTTGTTCATTTCCGCGCTTGTGCCGCTGCTGGGCAACCTGGTCCTTGCGCTGTTTGTTGACCGGGCCCGGGCGCTGATTTCTTCGCCGGAAAACCTGCACCGCATCAACATCGGTTCGGGTCTGTTGCTGATCCTTGTTGGCGTGGTGATTGTTTTCACCTGACCACCAAATCTTGTGGCCATTGCGTGACATTCCCCCCTGTCACCGCTATAAGATGCGCACCACAAGAAGGGCAAAGAACACATGGCCGAACCCGTAAAGAAACCCGGCGAATATGGCGCTGATTCCATCAAGGTTTTGAAGGGGTTAGAGGCTGTCCGCAAACGGCCGGGCATGTATATCGGTGACACCGATGACGGGTCGGGCCTGCACCATATGGTGTATGAGGTGGTGGACAACGGCATTGACGAGGCTTTGGCCGGCCATGCGACCGAGGTTTCGGTGACGATCCATGCCGATGACTCTGTTTCCGTGCGCGACAACGGGCGGGGCATCCCGGTGGACATCCACGCCGAGGAAGGTGTTTCGGCGGCCGAGGTCATTATGACCCAACTGCACGCGGGCGGCAAATTCAACAACACGGATGACAGCGGCAACGCTTATAAGGTCTCGGGCGGGTTGCATGGCGTGGGCGTTTCGGTGGTGAACGCCTTGTCGGAATGGCTGGAGCTGACGGTCTGGCGGAATGACACGGAATATCGCGCGCGGTTTGAACACGGCGATTGTGTGGTGCATGTGCATGAGGTGGGTCCAGCACCGGGGATGAAGGGCACGCAGGTGCGCTTTCTGGCGAGCGCCAAGACGAACCACCCTGAAGGGACGTTCGCGAACCTGGAATACAGTTTCAAGACGCTGGAAAACCGGCTGCGGGAACTGGCCTTTCTGAATTCCGGCGTGCGGATTGTCATTGCTGACGAACGCCACCCGGAGCCTCTGCGGACCGAGCTTTACTATGACGGCGGGGTCAAGGAATTCGTCAAGTATCTGGACCGTTCGAAACAGGCGGTGATGCCGGAACCGATCTATATGGTGGGGGAACGCGCGGGGATCACGGTCGAAGTGGCCATGTGGTGGAACGACAGCTATCATGAAAGCGTGTTGCCCTTTACCAACAACATCCCGCAGCGCGATGGGGGCACCCATCTGGCAGGTTTCCGGGGCGCGCTGACGCGGACCATCGGGGCCTATGCACAGTCCAGCGGCATTGCGAAAAAGGAAAAGGTGGATTTCACCGGGGATGACGCGCGCGAAGGGCTGACCTGCGTTTTGTCGGTGAAAGTGCCGGATCCGAAGTTTTCCAGCCAGACGAAAGACAAGCTGGTTTCCAGCGAAGTCCGGCCGGCGGTGGAAAATCTGGTGAACGAAAAACTGAGCGAATGGTTTGAGGAAAACCCGGCCACCGCGAAAATCATCGTCGGCAAGATCATCGAGGCGGCCTTGGCCCGCGAAGCGGCGCGGAAAGCGCGCGAGTTGACGCGGCGCAAGACGGCGCTGGATGTGGCGAGCCTGCCGGGCAAGCTGGCCGATTGTCAGGAACGCGATCCATCCAAATCGGAACTGTTTCTGGTCGAGGGGGACAGCGCGGGCGGTTCGGCCAAACAGGGGCGGTCACGGTCCAATCAGGCGGTTTTGCCCCTGCGCGGCAAAATCCTGAACGTGGAACGGGCACGGTTTGACCGGATGCTGGGTTCGCAGGAGATTGGCACGCTGATCACGGCCCTGGGCACGGGTATTGGGCGCGATGAGTTCGACATCAGCAAACTGCGCTACCACAAGGTCGTCATCATGACCGACGCTGATGTCGACGGTGCGCATATCCGCACACTGCTGCTGACATTCTTCTTCCGGCAGATGCCCGAATTGATCGAAGGTGGCTATCTCTATATCGCGCAACCGCCGCTTTATAAGGTCTCGCGCGGACGGTCCGAGGTCTATCTGAAGGATCAAGCGGCGCTGGAAGACTATCTGATCGAGATGGGTGTTGAGGGCGCGGTTCTGCGGCTGGGCTCGGGCGAGGAAATCGCCGGTTCCGATCTGGCCCGCGTGGTCGAAGGGGCCCGCGCCTTCCGCAAGGTGCTGGACAGCTTCCCCACCAACTATCCCCGCAACATTCTGGAACAGGCGGCGCTGGCCGGGGCTTTTGATGCGGGGCAGGCGGATGCCGATCTGCAACGCGTCGCGGATCAGGTGGCGCAGCGGCTGGATATGGTGGCGCTGGAATATGAACGCGGCTGGAATGGCCGGATCACGCAAGACCACGGCATTCGCCTGTCGCGCATTCTGCGCGGTGTGGAAGAGTTGCGCACGCTGGATGGCGCTGTGCTGCGTTCGGGTGAGGCACGGCGTCTGGCGCAGGCCGCTGGCCCCGCTAAACCGCTTTACGCCCGTCCCGCCCGGCTGGTGCGCAAGGATCGCGAGCAGATGATCCACGGGCCGGTGGAATTGCTCAAGGCCATTCTGGCCGAAGGGGAAAAGGGTCTGTCGCTGCAACGCTACAAAGGCTTGGGCGAAATGAACCCGGAACAGCTGTGGGAAACCACGCTGGACCCCGAGGCCCGCACATTCTTGCAAGTGAAAGTGGATGACGTGGCCGAGGCGGATGACATCTTTACCAAGCTGATGGGCGATGTCGTCGAACCCCGGCGCGAATTCATTCAGGCCAATGCCTTGAGCGTTGAGAACCTGGATGCCTGAACCAATCAGCCCCGGCGCAGGTCGGGGCCGATTTTAGATCAGCGTCGCCATATGTTGCATGCAAATGTAATGCGTGATCTCGCCCGCGTCGTTCTTGATTGATCGCAGATCGCAGACGTTCCAGAACTCGCTACCATCCTTGCGATAATTCAGGATCACGATCCTTCCGGATTCCCCTGTTCGCATCAGAAAGCGGAACATTTCGACCGCATCCGGCGAAGTTTTCGTCCCCTGTAGGACGCTCAGATTGCGCCCCACCACCTCGCCTGCCTGATAGCCAGTGTTCCGCGTAAAGCTATCGGTCACCGAAACCACCGGTGCACCGGGCGTCGCAGCGCAGATCACCACCCAACCATCGCTGGACAGCTTCATCTTGGATGGGTCGTAGGGTTTCGCTTGAAAGACCATGATCTGCTTGCTGCACTCTACCGCGACGAATATCGCGCGGCTTCTACAATCTCTACAATACTCTGTCGCAGTCTTCTGTCTGAAATAGCGACGAAACTTGTCACCAATCGGGCAACCAGATCGGTATCCGACACCACATCGCCCTGATCGGCCGGTGGTGCGGGTTGGGGTGAAGGCGTTTCCCGCACGGGCAAGATTGCATCCAGCGAAATTCCATAATGCTCGACCAGCGTGTAGATGTGTACCAGACTGATCTTGCTGCTGGCATCCTCGTATTTCTGGTATTGCTGCGGGCTCACCCCCAGAACCGCAGCGGCCCCCGTCTGGGTCAGACCCCGGTCCACCCGGATCTGCCGCAAACGGCTGCCGATATAGCGGTAAACTTCGCTGGGCAGATTGTCGTCAATCTGCATCTTTCACGACCCTGCCCAAATCTGCCTCCCACGCACCTTCAGTCTCTTCTAGGCATCATGGCACATGATTCGCCACAAGGCACGAATTTCTTATGAATTAGAAGAACATGGATGGCTATTCGGTTGTAGCTGAAACGTTTACACAATCCCCGCTAGAAAGTCTGGCGTAAATCTGGCGTAAATCCCGGAATGTAAGAGTTTCGTGATGAGCAATCTTCCAAAACGCGGGTTTTTCTTCAAAATTGATATAGACAAACGTTGCATGATGATAGATTAAGCATCCATCCAAGGCGGCAACTGCTAGACTTCGAGAGATGCAATTCGGGCTTGAATGGAAAGCCGGTCCGCAAGGGGTAGATGTTATGTGTGGTTGTATTAAGCAATGCGTATAACATTGTAACGATGAAATGGCCGAATGTACGGCTTAAAATGAAACACTGCTTGTAAGAGTAAAGGACTGAATATGTCGATTATCGCAGAAACCGCTTCCATCTCGGGCTTCATCGGGGCTTGCCTCGTGGATACTGACACCGGCTTGATGCTGGCGTCCGAGGGTGGTGGCAAAGGGAAACTTGATCTGGACGCCGCAGCGGCCATGAACACTGCTTTCGTCAAGGCCAAGCGCCAGGCGATGCAAGTTCTGCAACTGGACACCTATATCGAAGATATTCTGATCACGCTGGGCAATCAGATCCACCTGATCCGCCCGCTGGAAAAGAACCCGACGATGTTCATCTATGTCGCGCTGAACCGCACCGACGCCAATCTGGGCATGGCGCGCATTCAGTTGAAGACGATTGAAAGCAAGCTGGAAATCTGATTTCCGCAGATGGTAAAAAAAAGGGCCGGGGCAGCGACACTGCTCCGGCCCTTTCGCATGGCGGCCCCGACAGGATTCGAACCTGTGACCTACCGCTTAGGAGGCGGTCGCTCTATCCCCTGAGCTACGGGGCCTGCGGGCCATACATGCGGTCAAACGGGGCGCAAGGCAAGTGCGGGCTTGGACAAACGCGAATCGCGGCGCTAAGACTGGGGAAATCCCCGTGAAAGGCCGCAGCCCGTGACGATACCGCCCCGCCGCCCCATGACCCTGCGCGACGTGTCCGAAGCCTCGGGCGTCAGCGAAATGACGGTCAGCCGGGTCTTGCGCAACCGGGGCGAGGTGTCGCCCGCCACCCGCGAAAAGGTGCTGCTGGCCGCCCGCGCGCTGGGCTATGTGCCGAACAAGATTGCGGGTGCGCTGGCCAGTCAGCGGGTGAATCTGGTAGGGGTGATCATCCCGTCACTGTCGAACATGGTCTTCCCCGAGGTGATGACCGGTATTTCCGAAGGGCTGGATGGAACTGGCCTTCAGCCGGTGGTGGGCGTCACGAATTACAGGCCGGAGCAGGAAGAGAAAGTCCTGTATGAAATGCTGTCCTGGCGGCCCTCGGGGGTGATCATCGCGGGGCTGGAACATACCGATGCGACGCGGGCGATGCTGGAACATGCCGACATTCCGACGGTGGAAATCATGGATGTCGATGGCACGCCGGTCGACAGCGCGGTCGGCATTTCGCACCGGCGGGCAGGTCTGGAAATGGCGCAGACGATCCTGGCGGCGGGCTATCGGCGGATCGGCTTTCTGGGCACGATGATGCCCTATGACCACCGGGCGCGAAAGCGGCTGGAGGGTTTTGTGGAGGGGTTGGCCAAGGGTGGGATCAAGCTGGCGGATGAAGAGTTCTATTCGGGCGGTTCGGCGCTGCTGAAGGGGCGCGAGATGACCGAAGCGATTTTGACGCGGAACCCGGATCTGGATTTCCTGTATTATTCCAATGACATGATCGGGGCCGGGGGGCTGCTATATTGCCTTGAAAAGGGCATCGACGTGCCGGGGAAACTGGGTCTTGCGGGATTCAACGGGGTGGAACTGCTGGAAGGGTTGCCGCGCCATCTGGCGACCATGGACGCCTGCCGTCTGGACATCGGCCAAGCCGCCGCTGCGATCATCGCGGCCAAAGGGGCGCGGCGGGGGGAAGTGGTGGAGCTAAGCCCTAAGCTGGAGCCGGGCGATACGATTCGGCGATGAAATGTCTTATATTGTCACCCGCCGCTATCAACCCAGCGATCTGGCAGCATGTCTTGCAGTCTTTGACAGCAATCTTCCAATGTATTTTGCCCCCGAAGAGCGGACAGAATTTTACGAATTTCTGGTCGAGACCGATTTTCGGTTCAACCCTTTCCTTGTCCTAAGCCAAAATAACCGATGCATCGCCTGTGGCGGGCTGAATATTGATGGCGGCACGGCCTCGCTTTGCTGGGGGATGGTGGTGGCGGATTTGCACGGGCAAGGCTTTGGGTCGCATCTGACAGAGGTGCGTCTTGAACTGGCGCGGGTGACGCCAGGCTTGCAATCAGTGCATATGATCACCAGTCAGCACACGGGTGCGTTTTATCAACGCTTCGGCTTTGAACTCTCTGAAGTCACACCGAACGGCATCGGTGTCGGCTTGGACCGTTGGGCTATGACACTACACCTTAACCCGGCATCGTGACGATGATCGCGCCTTTGTCGGTCGCCACAACGGTATGTTCATATTGCACGCAAGGGGCGGAGGGGTCGGCGTAAAGCGTCCAGCCGTCATCGCCCGATTCCGCCCATTGCCCGCCCATCGACAGGAAGGGTTCCACCGTCAGCACCAGCCCCCGATGCATCCGCCGTTTGTCGCGGTTGGGCCAGGTCGGCACTTCGCCCGGTTCTTCATGCAGAGCACGTCCCACGCCATGGCTCGCCAGATTGCGGATGAGGGTATAGCGGTTGGCTGCCGCAAAACGCCCGATGGCATTGCCGATGCCCGACAGCGGTTTGTCATGGCCCACCTGCGCAATGCCGATCTGCATCGCCTTTTTCCCGTCGCGGCACAGCCGTTCCAGCGAAGGCTTCACCGTGCCCATCCGAAACGTTGCCCCGGTGTCGGCAAAATAGCCGCCCTTGCTGGCTGACACGTCGATGTTCACCAGATCGCCGTTGCGGATGATCCGGTCGCCGGGAATGCCATGGGCGATTTCCTCGTTCACGCTGATGCAGGTGGCGCCGGGAAAGTCATAGGTGGATTCGGGCGCCGAAACGGCCCCCTCGCGTTCCAGAAAGGCCCGACCGATGGCATCAAGCTCCCACGTCGTCATCCCCGGCTCCAAGGCCTTTCCCATGGCTTGCAAGGTGTTGGCCACAATGCGCCCAATCGCTTGCAGGCCTTCGAGTTCGTCTTGCTGGGTGATGGTCATGGGTTTCGGTCCTGTTGGGAGAGGGCTGTGTAGCATTGCTACAGAAGCAGGGCCAGCGCCTGACCGTGGGGTGGCGCGTGCTACGGTGCGTCGGGGCGCTTTATGGTGCAAACGGCATCCATGGCTTGGATCAAAGCGCTTACATCACCAAAGCGCCAGCCCGAAGGGGCGGGCAGGCGCTGGCCCTGCGCCTTCGGCGCGTACCGGGCCGGGGATAGACGTCACGATGCGAATAGATGATGCTGGAAATCAGCTCTTGGCAGAATTTTTGGAGGCGCTATGAACAGCAAGTTTTTTGCCGCCGTTGCCGTCGGCCTGTCACTTTTTGCAACGCAACAGGCGCAAGCCTGTCTTGTGGCGGGTGGCGTGAGATTCCAATACATCCAGTTTGCTGATGTTGTCGTGATTGGAAAAATCGAGAATTACAGAAAGATAATGACTGTTCAAACCGTCGTCGCGACGACTGAATCGCTTGAAGTAGAACGAAGCGTTCAAAACGAATACGTGAGTTTCGACATTCTGATTCAAGAAACACTTCGCGGTGATGCTGTCGGCAGAATTTCAGTTGTGTGGAAAAATGATCGACGGCTTGATCCTGCATCCTTGGCGAAGGGATCGAAGTTGATTGCGCTTATAGCTCCTGATTCCCCCGGTCCCGATCCGTCCGAAGATGTCTTGCCGCGGGTGGAGTCGGAGTTGATGTCCGTTATCGAACCTCTTTGCGCCTTACCACTCATCCTTACCGTGCCTTCAGAAGATGAGCAGCATGTGCGTGAGATGCTGGCTTATGATTGATCCCAACCAAGTGTTATCTCCCCTTCCTCACCCCCTCAACGCCCCACCCTCAACGCCCGCAATCCGCACGTTCATCAGCGTCCCCTCGGGCATATCCACGCCAAACCGCACTTCGGTAAACTGCTCCGTCCGCCCCATCCTTGGCCCTTCGGTCAGCACCCGGTGTTCCACGCCCACTTGCGCCTCCAAGTGCCGCGCCAAGGCCAAATCCCCAGCCAAACGCAACCGCCCAGCGCGTTCCTTGCGGATATCCCCCGGCACTTGCGGCATGCGGGCGGCGGGGGTTCCCTTGCGGGCGGAATAGGGGAAGACGTGCAGGAAGGTCAGGCCGCAATCCTCCACCAGCCGCAAGCTGTTCTCAAACATCGCTTCCGTCTCGGTCGGGAAACCCGCAATCAGATCGGCGCCAAAGATCATGTCGGGGCGCAAACGCCGCGCCTCCTCACAGAATCGGATCGAATCATCCCGCAAATGGCGGCGTTTCATCCGCTTCAGGATCATGTCATCGCCCGCCTGCAAGGACAGGTGCAGATGGGGCATCAGGCGGGGTTCGGTGGCGATGGCTTGCATCAGGTTCTCATCCGCCTCGATCGAATCGATCGAACTGATCCGCAGGCGCGGCAGATCGGGCACCAGCCGCAGGATGCGCATGACCAGATCGCCAAGACGCGGCAGGCCGGGAAGGTCAGCGCCCCATGAGGTCAGGTCGACCCCTGTCAAGACAACCTCAAGAAAACCCTTGTCCACCAAGCGTTTGATCTGGTCGATCACCACCCCCGCCGGGACGGACCGAGAATTTCCCCGGCCAAAGGGGATGATGCAGAACGTGCAGCGGTGGTCACAGCCGTTTTGCACCTGCACATAGGCGCGGTGGCGGCCGAAACCGTCGATCAGATGCCCCGCCGTTTCGCGCACCGACATGATGTCATCGACCTGCACCTTTTCGGTCTGCCCGATGAAATCGGCCCCCATTCCGGCCCAGGTTTCCGGCTTCATCTTTTCCGTGTTGCCGATGACCCGCGTCACCTCGGCCATCGCGGCAAAGGTTTCGGGTTCGGTCTGCGCCGCGCAGCCCGTTACGATGATCTGCGCATGCGGGTTGTCGCGCGACAGGCGGCGGATGTCTTGCTTGGCTTTGCGCACAGCCTCGGCTGTCACGGCGCAGGTGTTCACGATCACCGCGTTTTGCAGGCCCGCCTTGGCGGCCAGTTCGCGCATCGCTTCGGTTTCATAGGCGTTCAGACGGCAGCCCAGCGTTTCAAAGACCGGGGCGTTCATGCCAGTGCCATCATCGCGGGGGTCAGGCGGCCCTCAAACACATAGGCGACAGGCCCGGTCAGCCAAACGCCATCCTCGCGCCAATCGGCGACCAACTGGCCGCCATCGACATCAATCACCACCCGACGCCCCGTCAGGCCGCGCCGATGGGCGGCCACGGCGGCGGCACAAGCGCCCGAACCGCAGGCCAGTGTGACGCCCGTCCCGCGTTCCCAAACGCGCATCCGCAGATGGTCGGGGGCGATCAGGCTGATGAATTCCACGTTGGTCTTTTCGGGGAACAGGGGATCATTCTCATAACGCGGGCCAAGGGTCAGCAAATCCACCGCCTCGGCATCCGCCACAGGGAATACGCAATGCGGATTGCCCATGCCCACGGCCAAGGGCGCGCCGTCCAAGGGAAGGGCCGTCAGATCAACATCGCCCGACAGGGGAACCTGCTGCCAGTCCAGCAAGGGCTGGCCCATGTTCACACTGACCCGGCCCTGATCATCCCGCACGGCCTGCAAGGCCCCCCGCGCGGTTTTCAGAACCACCGCATCGGCCCCGGTTTCCACCATCACCAGATCGGCCACGCAGCGCGTGGCATTGCCGCAGGCCCCCGCCCGGCTTCCATCGCTGTTCCAGAAATCCAGCTTCAGCCCCGGCGTGCCCCCGCCATGCAGTTCCGCCAGCTGATCATAGCCAACCCCCCGGTGCCTGTCGCCTATCGCCTGCGCCAAGGCAGCCGTCATCATCGGCCCGCCTTTCCCGCGCGAGTCGATCACCACAAAGTCATTGCCCGCCCCGTGCATTTTCACAAAGCGCAACCCGGATTCGTTTCTGTCCAGCATCATGGGCCCCGTTTACGCGCTTGCAGAAGAATTTGCCAGATCGCGCGAAATTCTGGCAGATTGCCCCTTGACCCCCCCGAGTTAAGTTTCTATCCCCCGCCGCAGTGGGCCGGTAGCTCAGTTGGTAGAGCAACTGACTTTTAATCAGTAGGTCTCGGGTTCGAGCCCCGACCGGCTCACCATTTCACCGCCATGCAAAGCAAAAGTCACCACGTTGTGGCTTTGCTTTGCATAGGTCGGTCGTTCCCTGTCGATGAAAGACCAGAGGGCCCAGCAAAAAGCCCGGCATTTCGGCCGGGCCTTGGGCAGTTCTCTGGCGCGCAATCAGCCGCGCAAGACGCCACCTGTCGCTTTGGCCACCTTTTCGATGATTCTGGCGCTGACCGCCTCAATCTCGGCTTCGGTCAGGGTCTTGTCGGTCGGCTGCAAGCGCACCGAAATGGCCAGCGACTTTTTCCCAGCGCCCATCTGCGCCTCGGCCTTGTCGCCGGTGAACTGGTCGAACACCCGCACCGCCGCGATCAGCGCCTTGTCGGCCCCTTGCGCGGCGTTGACCATTGTCAAAGCCTCCACCCCTTTGTCCACCACAAACGCAAAGTCCCGTTCCACCGGTTGCAGGTCGCTGGCTTGCAGCGCCGCCTTGGCGGTGGCGTTCACCTTTGGCTGCGGCACGGCCTCAAGATAGACCGTCAGCGCCATCGCAGGCCCTTTCACATCCATCGCGGCCAAAACTTTCGGATGCACCTCGCCGAACATCGCCAGTTTCACCGGCCCAAGGCCGATTTCGCCCGAACGGCCCGGATGGAACCAGCCTTCGACCTTGCGCCCGACCTGCACGCGCTGCGGCGCGCCAAGGGCGGCCAGAACCGCCTCGGCATCGGCCTTGGCGTCGAACACATCGACCATCCGGCGCGAGCCATGCGGATCGCGCGCCGCCTGTGCGCCGACCAGCAGCGCCGTCGCCTGCACCCGCTGCTCGCCCGGTTCGCCGCCCGTGAAGACCGGCCCCAGTTCAAACAGCGCCAGATCCATGAAACCCCGCGCCTGATTGCGCGCCGCCGCGCGCAGCAGGCCGGGCAAAAGATCGGGCCGCATATGCGACATTTCCGAAGAAATCGGGTTGTCCACCCGCAGGGCATCGGAACCGCCGCCGAACAGCGCAGCCGCGCCTGCATCAATAAAGCTGTAGGTGACGCATTCGTTGTAACCCAAGGCCGCCAGCGTCCGCCGCGCTGCCTTTTCACGCTTTTGCAGCGGTGTCAGGATGGGTTTCGGCACGCCCGGCAGCATGCGGGCCATAGGCTGGCCTTTGAGGTTCGACAGCGAGGCGACGCGGGCCACCTCTTCCACCAAATCCGCCTCACCCTGCACATCGGGCCGCCAGCCGGGTGGGAAAGCTTGGTTGCCCTCCAAGCGGAAGCCCAGCGCGGTGAGCGTCTGACGCTGTTCCGATTCGGGGATGTCGAGGCCCACCAGCGCGCCGACACGGGCCGGATCAAAGCGATAGCTGCGGGTCATGTCGGGGATGGCCCCGTCGATGACCACATCGGAAGGCGTGCCGCCGCAAAGGTCCAGAATCATCTGCGTCGCCAGTTCCAATCCATCGACCGTAAAGGCCGGATCAATGCCGCGTTCAAAGCGATAGCGGGCGTCGGAGTTGATTTTCAGCGCGCGGCCCGTGGCGGCAATGGTGATCGGATCCCACCAAGCGCTTTCCAGAAACACATCGACGGTTTCCGGCGTGCAGCCCGAGACTTCGCCACCCATGATGCCCGCCAGACTTTCCGGCCCCTGATCATCGGAGATCAGCATCTGGCCCGCCGCCAGCGTATAGGTCTTGCCGTCTAGGGCCAGCAGCTCCTCACCCCCCTTGGCGGGATGAATGCGCAGGTCGCCTTTGACCTTGGCCGCGTCAAAGACATGCAGGGGGCGGGACAGGCCGAAGGTGAAATAGTTGGTGATGTCGACAAGGGCCGAGATGGGGCGCAGCCCGATGGCCTTTAGCCGCGCCTGCATCCAATCGGGCGAAGGGCCGTTCTTGACGCCGCGAATGACGCGGCCCGAAAAGACGGGGCAGCCTTTGGCCTTCAAAGCCGGGTCAATCTGCACGCCGATGGGCGAAGGGAATTGGCCTTTGATGGCGACAATTGGCATGTCTTTCAGCTTGCCCAAACCGCGGGCCGCCAGATCGCGGGCAATGCCGCGCACGCCCAAGGCATCGGGGCGGTTCGGGGTGATCTTGACCCAGATCATCGGGTCATTGAGGCCCTTGTAGTCGATGTAGCGTTGGCCGAGTAGCGTGCCTTCGGGCAGTTCGATGATGCCATCGTGGTCTTCGGACAGTTCCAGTTCGCGTTCGGAACACATCATGCCGTTCGATTCAACGCCGCGAATGACCCCCGGTTTCAGATCAACGCCGGTGCCCGGCACATGGGTTCCGGGCGGGGCGAAAACGCCAATCAGGCCGGTGCGGGCATTGGGGGCACCGCAAACAACCTGCACCTCGACCGATGGGCCATCCGGCCCTTCTGGCCTCGTTTCCACCCGGCAGACGCGCAGGCGGTCGGCGTTGGGATGTTGCGAGGCCTCGATGATGCGGGCCACGCGGAAGGCCCCCAGCCGGGCTGCCGGATCCTCGACCCCTTCGACCTCATGCCCCAGATCGGTCAGGGCGAACAGGATTTCGTCCAGCGAGGCCGAGGTTTCCAGATGGTCTTTCAGCCAGGACAGGGTGAATTTCATGGCAAGGGTCCGCAGATAAGTTGTGACCGCACGGGATTAGCCGAAGCCGGACCAAAGTAAAAGGGCGCGGATTTGGCTTTACTTTAGGCCAAGGCCGCTTAGTCATTTCGGCATGGGACGCCAGAAACTTGTATCCGATGCCGAAGTCTTTGCCCTGATCCGCCCGCTTTTGGTGGCGGGGGGCGAAAAAGCCGTGTCCTTTGGGACGGTTTCAAGGGCGACGGGGCTGGCGGGGGCGACGCTGGTGCAAAGGTTTGGCACGGCGGATGGGATGATCAACGCCTTGGCGCGGGCGGAATGGGCGGCCTTGCAGGCGCGGCTGGCGGACCTGCCCGATGGGGCGGCGCATCAGGCGTTGAAAGCCTTGGGGGCGTTTCCGGCCTGGCTTTTGGTGATCAGCCAGCGCGAGGTGGGGCTGCGGCAGACGGCGCTGGATTTCCGGGTGGCGGTGCAGGCGGAACTGGCGGGGCGTCTGGGGGGCGGGGCCAAGGGCCATGAACAGGCGGCGCTGGCCTTTGCCCTTTGGCAGGGTCAGGCGCTTTGGGAGGCTTTGGGGGACAAAGACTTTCGCCTGAAGGATGGGATGAAGCGGATCAGCGGGTAAGGGCAGGGGCGGCCCGGCAGGAAAAAGGGGCCGTTCCGGCATGGAACGACCCCAGGGATTAAGCTTGGTTTGGGTTAGGAAGCGGCGCGGCCCTGACGTTCCCGCATCCCATCGCGGATGATGGCCTTGATCAGCGCCACCCCCATAAGGGCCAGCACAAAGCTGAAGGGCAGCGCGCCGATGATCATGGCGGTCTGGATGGCCGACAGACCCCCGGCGAACAGCAGGGCGGCGATCACCAACGTCAGGGCGACGCCCCAGACGACGATGTGAATCCGGCCCTTCTGCGTCTCATCCCCGGCGGCATTGATCGTGTTGATGATCAGCACCGCCGAATCTGCCGAGGTGACAAGATAGGTCAGCAGCAAGACCACCAGCAGCGCCGACATGGCGACGGCCAGCGTTGGCGACAGCAGTTGGTTGACCGTCACGAACAATTGGCTGGAGAGGCTGGCATCGAGAATGGCACCGCCCGCACCGCCGTTCAGTTCCAGATCAATGGCAGTGCCCCCCGCCATGGCGAACCAGATGAAGCACATGAGCGAGGGGACAACCATGGCACCCAGCACATATTCCCGCAGGCTGCGCCCTTTCGAGATCCGCGCCAGAAACAGGCCAACGAAGGGGGCAAAGGCGATCCACCAAGCCCAGTAGAAGATGGTCCAAGACCCCTGCCATCCGGCCAAGGCATCGCCGGTTTCGGTGCCATCGGGTTGCCAGACGGTGAACATCATGGCGGGAAGCGCCAGAAGATAATCCCCAATGCCGACAAACAGCGCCTTGAGTGCAAAGGCCGTCGATCCGAACAGCAGCAGAAAGGCCAGAAAGAAGAAGGTCAGGCCCATGTTCAGGTTCGACAGCCATTTGATGCCCTTGCCGACGCCTGACAGCGCCGACAGCGTCGAAAGGCCCATGACAAGCAACAGCGCCACGACCATCGCCGCATTGCTGGGGCTGCCATCGGCGGCCATCAGCCAGCCCGCGCCCGAAATGTTGTGCAAGCCGCTGGCGAATTGCGACACACCAAAGCCGATGGTCACGGCCACGCCCAGCACCGTGGCGATCACCGCCACAATGTCGATCACATGGCCCAGCCCGCCGGACAGGCTGCTGCCGAACAGCGGCGTCAGCCCTGAACGGATCGTCAGCGGCAGGCCGCGCCGATAGCTGAAAAAGGCCAAGGCCAGCCCAGTCAGGGCATAGCAACCCCAAGCCGTCAGCCCCCAATGCAGAAAAGACCACTTGAACGCGCTGCGCACCACGTCGGCGCTTTCGGCCTGCATCTGGCCCATGATGATTTCGGGATTGGTCGAAAAGTGATAAATCGGCTCACCGGTGGAATAGGTTAGCATCCCGATGCCGATCCCGGCCCCGAACATCATCGAGAACCAGGAAAAGGTGGAGAACTCGGGCTTTTCCCCCTCGGCCCCCAGCCGGATGCGCCCGGTCGAAGGCCAGATGGCCAGCGCCAGACAGGTCAAAAGGTAAAAGGCCATCACCAGGATGTACCAAGTACCAAAGGATTTCAGCAGATAGCCGTTCACCGCCGAAAGCATATCGCCCGCTTGCTGCGGAAAGGCCGCCGCCCAGACGATCAGCAGGCCCACCAGAATTTTCGATCCGACGGTGACGATGGTGTTGAAGCCCTCATAAAAACCGGAATTGGCGGTTTCGATGGGCAGGTCCGTAAGGGGTGGCTTGATGGTCATGTCTAACTCCCTATGTTACGTCCCGGCGCGTTTCACGCTCTTGTGACGCGGCGAAAATGCGGCATGTCACAGATTTGCGACGACCAGTCGCGAAGCATCGGGCCCTAAAAACGACACTGGTGTCGATTTTTCGACGCAGCCGTCTTGGGGCCACAGGGATTTTGCTGGGGAGAGAAAGGGATTCAGCCGGATTTCAGCTGTTAGACCAGCGCTGCCACAGCCAGATCAGCACCGCGGCGCCCAAGACGGCGCCGACAAAACCGGCGGTCCATCCTGCAATTGTGACCAGCACGCGCAGGATCAGCCAGCCGACAAAGGCCCCGCCGACACCGATGGCCATGGTGGTCGGCACATCGGTTTGCACCTTCATCAGCCGCGTGGCCAGAAAGCCCGCAGCGGTGCCGATGATCAGGATCAGCAGGATGGATGGCATGGACGTTCCCCTTTCCCGCAAGATGGGGGGTCAGGCCTTTGCCATCAAGCCCCCAGAGGTTTTGTCAGCAGCACCCATTCGCTGGCCTCGACCGCCCAATCGCCTTTCACCACATTGCGCCTTGCGCGTTCTTGGTATCCCTTGGCCCGATAGAGCCGCTGCGCCTCGGCATGGGTGTCGGCGGCGATCAGGCTGATCACGCTTTTGCCCATCGCGTGGGCCACCACCTCGGCCTGCGCCAAAAGCGCCGAACCGCAGCCGCGGCCGCGATGGGCCGGATCGGTCGCCAGAACGTTCAGATACCAGGAACCCGGCGCCAAAGCCTCAAGCTGTAGCAGGGGCACAAAGATTTCGGGCGTGTCGGGGTCAATCCCGCCCGGTTCTTCATCGGCTGGATAGCCCAAAAGGCAGGCCGCCACCGCGCCATCCACCTCGGCCAGCCAAGCGTTGCTAAAGGAGAAGTTGCCCACCGCCCGCGCCGCCCTTTCGCGGCCATAGGCCAAGGCATCGCCCTCTGGCCCCACCGATTTCCGCCAGAAATGCAGCGGCAGATCATCCGCCGCCATATTGATGAACCGCACCAGATCGCCCGCATCCGACGCTTTTGCCTTACGGATCAACATCCCCGCCCCCTTCTTGCCTTGCCAGCCGCACCCCGCCGCCCTACCACAGGCCAACAACCCCGCCAAATCCTGAAAGGACTGTCATGAGCGATATGGTTTTCCGCTTTCCCGCCCCCGGACCCGAGCCGCTGCTGACCGATCTGGAAGGCTGGGTGAAGGTTGAGGGCAACCCGACGATGAAAACCTGGGTGCAGCATACGTCCATCGACGGCTGTCTGATCAGCGGCACATGGGAGGCCACCACCGGCACTTGGCACGCCAGTTACAAATTCTACGAATTCGTCCACCTGATCGAAGGCCAGATCACGATCACGCCGGATGGGGGAGCGGCTGTGACCCTGCATCCGGGCGATGGGTTTGTGGTGGAGCCGGGGTTCGCGGGGCATTGGCGGATTGAGAAGCCGGTGCGGAAGCATTTTTGTATTCGGTTGAAGTGACGGGGGGGACTGAACCCACCGCAACGGTCGGCCGGATCAGGCCGTGGCGTGCGGATTTAGCTGCCCTGCGTCGGGCAAAGGAGCGCGCTAGAGTTTGGCCGCGAAAAGTTATCCGTCCATGCGGCGACGCGGAAGAAAGCCGAGCTCAAAGCATGCGCGGGGCCGGTGGCTGCTTCCGTGTCGCATAAGGATCAAGGCTAGCTTGCAGTAGAAGAGCGGGGGTACGATCTGATAGACGGGTTTGAAGGGCAAAGGCGTGATGGTCGCGCAGGATGGAATGGCGCGGGCGACTCATCCAGTCCACACGTCCTTTGACGGTGATGGTCAGCGATCAGGGTTTCAACCAAATGTAGTACATGTTGATAGAAGATATCGCGGCCGTGGCCGCGCGATATGTCTACGGTCACGAGGTCGGACAAGTTTACCTCCAGGCCCGAACGCAATTCTCAATGTCTTCAGGTGGAATCTGATCGCTGAAGCCACCGCTCGACCGGCCACTTTTGGCTACAGCAAATGGTTCGACAGCCGGTGGGTGGCAGTTGTTGGCCTGACCTTCGCAACGCAGCCTTTTCCCCGATTTTCATGCGTAGGCCGCTCTGCGGAAGGGGGCGGTGCCACCAGAGTGCAGAAAGCGCAGCTTGCTGCTGGTGTGGATTGGCAAAGTGGGCCTGCGCAGAACAAGCCGCCCGACCGCAAGATTCAGGCGGCCTGCTTTGAATGGAACGTAGCGCACCATTGCAGGATCGCTTCGCTGTCAGGCCGCAAAAGCGTTTCCAGCCCCCCCGCAAAAGCTATGAAAGCATCCGAATTCAGGTTGTTGACGCCCAGCAGCACGGGGATATCCAGCTCCAGCGCCAGAATGATGGCTGGAACCAGTCCGCGCCCCTCGGCCTCGCGCTTGCCAAATTTGTTGACGATCAGAAGGTCGGCGCCGGGAAGGCGGTCAATCACCTGCACCACGCTCTGTTCAAGCGCGCCGCTGTCCAAACGGCAACCCCGCGCCAATTCACCGCGATCTTCGCTGATGCGGACCTGCGGACCATCAGGCAGAATGCGGATATCCATGTCGCAATGGCGGCGCCCTTCCCGTTGCAGGTTGCTCTGCACCGTTCCGGCAAGGCGCAGGCCCTGCTTTTCCAGATCGGCCACGACATCGGCCAGAAGGGCATCGGTCGCCCCGCGACCGGGAACCGAGACATAAGCCAGTTTCATCATGCGGCCTTTAGGTTGACGCCCTCGACTTGGGCGGATTGCAAAAGGGTTTCGGCATAGGCACGGACGGCATGAACCCAGGCCGATTTCTCCGCTGCCAAACGCAGGCGGGGGGCGACCACGGCAAAGGGCAGAACGTCGCCCAATGCAAAGGCATCCAGTCGGATCAGGTGAAAGCCAAAGGGGGTTTCAACGGGGCCTGCGATCTGACCCTCATCCATCACCCGAAGGGCGCGTTCAAAGGCGGGAACGGTGTCCCCCGGCCCGACCTGGCCCAGACGCCCCCCATGGGCGCGGGAGGAACAGGCGGATTGTTCCCGCGCGATCTGGTCCCACAGGGCTGGTCGGTCCAAAAGACTGGCCAGGGCTACCCCAGACAAAGCCCTAGCCTTTTGCCGCGCCTCGGTCTCCTCCTCGGGCGCAGCAAACAGGATATGCGCCACGTCCCACAGGGGTGGGGCACGAAAGCGGTTGGGTTCAGAGTCGTAAAGCGCCCGCAAGGCCGCGTCATCGACAGGTTCAGGGGTCACCGCTTGTTCCAGCAACTGGCGGATCAGGGCCTCCTCCTCGGTTTCCCACTGACCGGGGGCGCTTTCTTGCGGGTCGGGCGTCAGACCCACCGCACGGGCCTTTTGCAACAAGACTTCGCGCAGGGCCAGCGCTTGGGCGGCGGACCGCCAAGCCAGGCCAGGTTTGCCCTTGGGGGCGGGGTGCATCTGCGCCTCGGCGGCGATACGGGCCGGGTCGATGGTAACGCCATTGACCGAAACGGGGGGCAATAGCGGTTTCATGCGCGGTCCCCCTTCAGCGGTTCAACACCCGGCACCGGGGCACGCGCCCCCCGGCGGGACCGGACAATCTGATATCCGGGCCGCCAGAGGTAACGGACGGGGGCGGAAACCATATGGACAAGGCGGGTAAAGGGGAACAGCAGAAAGATTAGCAAACCCAGCGAGATATGCGTTTTGAAGATCCAGTGGACATCGGTGATATGATCCGCTGCCCCGGCCTGAAGATAGACAATCCCTTGGGCCCAGGACATCAGCTTGGTCATCTCATGTCCGTCCAGATGTTGCAGCGAGACAAAGATCGACCCAAGCCCCAGCAAAAGCTGCAACATCAGCAAAACCATGATGCCGGTATCGGCAAGGGTCGAATGGGCGCGGATGCGGGGATCAAAGAGGCGGCGGTGCAACAGCAAAAGACCACCGACCAGAGCCAAGGTTCCAGCCACGCCGCCCGCGATGACGGCGAGCAACTGCTTGGCCCCATGGCTGATGCCAAGGGCGTCAAACAGGGCGATCGGGGTCAGAAGGCCCACCATATGCCCTGCCAGAATGAACAGAACGCCCACATGGAACAGGACAGAACCCAGAATGAATTGGCGTTTGCGCAAAAGCTGGCTGGATTTCGTTTTCCAGGTAAAGGGGTCGCGTTCATAGCGGGCGATGCTGCCCATGATCATCACGGTGATGGCGATGTAAGGAAAAATGCCAAAGATGAAGTTGTGCATCTGGGCCTCCTTTATTCTGCGGGTTGGGGTTGGGGCGCATCCATCCGCGCCAGAAGATCACGGCTGACAGGGCAGCCGGCGTTCGGATCGGGTCCAAAGACGACCTGGGCTTCGGCATAGACCTGATCCAGCGCCGCCAGATCATTCGGGTCATCATCCGGCTGGGCGGCCAAAAGGGCCGAGGCCGCATCATCCCCCGCTTCGGCAAAGGTCGAAACCGTTTCCAGCACGGCGGCATAGGGGCTGGTGCGTCGCGCCAACCGTTCGGCCAGGGCCGAAAGGATGGGGCCAGCATCGGCCAGCACATCATGGGCGGTTTCCAGCGATTGGGTCGACAGGAATTCCAGCAGAACGGGCAGATGATCGGGCAATTCGGTGCTGTCCAGATCAAGGCCCCCCGCCCGATAGATTTCCAAAAGGTCCAGCATCGCGCCGCCCCGGTCGCGGCCTTCGCCGTGGATATGTTCGAACAGGTTCAGCGAAAGGCTGCGGGTCCGGTCAAACAGCAGAACATAGTCTTCCTGCAAATCCCACAGATCGCCCGTCGCCAGCCGTTTCAGCAGGCGGTCAAGGTCAGTCAGCCGATGGGGGCCGAACAGGCCCTCCTCATGCAGGATGTGGCGAATGGTGGGGATCGCCTCGACCAGTTCGGCCGAAGGATAGGTCAGCAGCGCGGAAAGGGCCTGAAAGCTTTTCATGACTGGATGAACTCCGTCGGGGCGCGGAAGGTCTTGCCGCCGCCAAAAAGGGATTTGCCGTTGCTGCCCGAAGAACAGCCGTTGCTGTCGGTAAAGCCGCAACCGGACCGCAGGTCATAGGCGTCTTCGACCAGCTCGCGGTGGGTTGTGGGGATCACGAAACGCTTTTCGTAATCGGCGATGGCCATCAGGTCATACATCTCTTCGATCTGCCCCGGTGTCAGCCCCACCTTTTCCGCCGCCCCAAGGTTCAGGATTCCATCGACCGATTTCGACCGCATATAGGACCGCATCGCCAGCATCCGCTCCAGCGCGGCGACGACAGGTTCTTCGTCCCCCGCTGTCAGCATATTGGCCAGATAGCGCACCGGAATGCGCAAGCTGCGGACATCGGGCATGTCATCTTCGGCGGCAATACGGCCGGCCGCTGCTGCGTTCTGAATGGGCGACAGGGGTGGCACATACCAGACCATCGGCAGGGTCCGGTATTCCGGGTGCAGCGGAAAGGCGATCTTCCATTCCATCGCCATTTTCCAGATGGGCGAGGCTTGCGCACCTTTGATCCAATCCTCCGGGATGCCTTCGGCACGGGCAGCGGCGATCACCTTGGGGTCGGATGGGTCAAGAAAGACGCCAAGCTGGGCATCGTAAAGGTCCATTTCCTTTTCCGTGCTGGCCGCTTCGGCGATCTTATCGGCGTCATAAAGCATGACACCCAGATAGCGGATGCGGCCCACGCAGGTTTCCGAACAGACGGTCGGTTGCCCGCTTTCCAGACGCGGATAGCACAGCGTGCATTTTTCCGATTTGCCGCTGGACCAGTTGTAATAGATTTTTTTGTAGGGGCAGCCCGAAACACACATCCGCCAGCCCCGGCACTTTTCCTGATCAATCAGCACGACACCATCGTCTTCGCGCTTGTAGATGGCCCCCGAGGGGCAGGCCGCGACACAGGCCGGGTTCAGGCAGTGTTCGCAAAGCCGCGGCAGATACATCATAAAGGTGTTTTCATATTCCCCGTAGATGTCCTTCTGGATGCCTTCAAAGTTGTAGTCTTTCGACCGCTTTTCAAACTCGCCACCCAGAATCTCTTCCCAGTTCGGGCCCCATTCAATCTTTTCCATCCGCTGGCCCGTCAGCTTTGACCGGGGCCTCGCCGTGGGAAAGGCCTGCATTTCGGGGGCCGATTTCAGATGGTCATGGTCAAAGTCGAAGGGTTCGTAAAAGTCGTCGATTTCGGGCAGGTTCGGGTTGGCAAAGATATTCGCCAGAACCCGCCATTTCGCCCCCTGTTTCGGCACCAGATGGCCCGCCTTGGTGCGGCTCCAGCCACCGTTCCAGCGCTGCTGGTTTTCCCAATCCTTGGGATAGCCGATGCCCGGCTTTGTTTCGACATTGTTGAACCACGCGTATTCCACGCCTTCGCGGCTGGTCCAAACGTTCTTGCAGGTCACCGAACAGGTGTGACAGCCGATGCATTTGTCCAGGTTCAGCACCATGCCGATTTGCGCACGCACTTTCATTCTGCTGCCTCTTGGGTTGCGGGTTGGTCCAGCCATTCGACCTTGTTCATCTTGCGGATGATGACGAATTCGTCGCGGTTGGCGCCAACGGTGCCGTAATAGTTGAAACCATAGGAAAGCTGGGCATAACCGCCGATCATATGGGTGGGTTTCAGAACCGTGCGGGTGACCGAGTTGTGAATGCCGCCGCGCAGGCCGGTGATCTGGCTGCCCGGTGTGTTCACGATCTTTTCCTGGGCGTGATACATCATCGTCATGCCCTCCTTGACGCGCTGCGACACCACCGCCCGCGCCGTCAGCACGCCATTGCTGTTGAAAACCTCGATCCAGTCGTTGTCGAGGATCCCCGCTTTTCTAGCGTCCACTTCGGAGACCCAGACCACCGGGCCGCCCCGGTTCAGGGTCAGCATCAACAGGTTGTCGGAATAGGTCGAATGGATACCCCATTTCTGGTGCGGGGTGATGAAGTTCAGGATGACATGCTTTTCCCCCGCCTTCAGCTTGCCTGCCGCCGGGCTGATGGTTTTCAGATCGACCGGAGGCCGCCATGTGACAAAGGTTTCCCCAAAGGCGCGCATCCATTCGTGATCCTGATACAACTGCTGCCGCCCCGAAAGGGTGCGCCATGGGATCAGTTCATGCACGTTCGTCCAGCCGGCGTTATAGCAGACCTCTTCGCTTTCGATCCCCGACCAGGTTGGGCTGGAAATGATCTTGCGGGGCTGCGCCGCGATGTCGCGGAAGCGGATCTTCTCATCCTCTTTCGGCAGGGCCAGATGGGCATGTTCGCGCCCCGTGGCCTTGGTCAGCGCATTCCACGCCTTGACCGCCACTTCACCATTGGTTTCGGGGGCCAGCATCAGGATCACTTCGGCCGCATCAATCGCTGTGTCGATTTTCGCCAGCCCCTTGGCCGCGCCATCCCGATGCACGCCGTTCAGCGCCTTCAGGTGATGCACCTCGGTTTCGGTGTTCCAGCCAATGCCCTTGCCGCCATTGCCCAGCTTGTCGAGCAGGGGCCCAAGCGAGGTGAAGCGGGCGTAGAGGTTGGGATAATCCCGTTCGACGGCGATATAGGCGGGGGCGGTTTGACCGGGGATCAGGTCACATTCGCCGCGTTTCCAGTCGGCGACATGGGGCTGCGTCACCTCCATCGCGGTGTCATGTTGCAGGGGAAGCTGCACGATGTCGGTTTCCACACCCAACACTTCTGGCGCGACTTCGCTGAACTTTTTCGCGATGGATTTAAAGATTTCCCAATCGGTTCTGGATTCGTAAGCCGGGTCCACCGCCGCCTGAAGCGGGTGGATAAAGGGGTGCATGTCCGAGGTGTTCAGGTCATCCTTTTCATACCAGCTGGCGGTGGGCAGGACGATATCGGCATAGACAGCGGTGGTGGACATCCGAAAGTCGATGGTCACCAGCAGATCGAGTTTGCCTTCGGGGGCCTGATCGTGCCAGCGCGCCTCGACGGGCTTTTGGCGACCTTCCTGCCCTAAATCGCGGCCCAACACGCCGTGATCGGTGCCCAGTAGGTGTTTCAGGAAATATTCATGCCCCTTGCCCGACGACCCCAGCAGGTTCGACCGCCAGACAAACAGATTGCGCGGCCAGTTTTCGGGGGCGTCCGGGTCTTGGCAGGACATTTCCAGACGGCCCGCTTTCAGCTCCCGCGCCACGTAATCCTTGGCCTCGATCCCTTCGGCGCGGGCCTTGCGGCCCAGCTCCAGCGGGTTGGTCCGCAGTTGCGGGGCCGAGGGCAGCCAGCCCATCCGTTCGGCGCGGATATTGTAGTCGATCAGCGAAAGCTGCTCCCAATCGCCTTTGGGCGCAGTCGGCGACAGGATTTCGCGGGCCGAAACGGTTTCATAGCGCCATTGGTCGGTATGGGCATACCAAGCGCTCGTTGAATTCATGTGGCGCGGCGGGCGTGCCCAATCGGTGGCAAAGGCCAAGGGGGCCCAGCCGGTTTGCGGGCGCAGTTTTTCCTGCCCCACATAATGCGCCCAACCGCCGCCCGATTGGCCGATGCAGCCGCAGAAGATCAACATGTTGATTACGCTGCGATAGTTCATGTCCATGTGGAACCAATGGTTCATCGCCGCACCGATGATGATCATCGAACGGCCCTTGGTCTTTTCGGCATTGGCCGCAAATTCACGGGCGACCTGAATGATCTTGTCGCGGCGAACCCCGGTGATGCGTTCGGCCCAAGCCGGGGTAAAGGGTTCGTCGGCATCATAATCCCGCGCAACGTTCTTGCCGCCCAGACCACGATCCAAACCGTAATTCGCGCAAAGCAGGTCAAAGACGGTGGCCACCTGCACGTCGCGCCCATCGGCCAAAGTCAGGCGTTTGATGGGCACATTGCGCGCCAGCACCTGCCCGCGTGGATCGTTTTCAAAGCCGTTGGTGGCAAGGCCGCCGAACCAGGGGAAATCGACGCTGGCGATGTCGTCGTGGTCGGTATCCAGAATCAGCGTCGTTTTCAGGGAAACTTCGGTGCCGTCGGCCTTTTGCTCAAGGTTCCACTGGCCCGCATCACCCCAGCGGAACCCGATAGAGCCATTCGGCACGACGATCTTGCCGCTGTCGTCAAACCCTACCGTCTTCCATTCCGGCTTGTTCGCCTGCCCCAAACCGCCCAGGTCGGCGGCGCGCAACTGACGCCCGGGGATCAGGCGACCGTCCTGTTCCTCCAACAGCACCAACATCGGCATATCGGTGTAGCGGCGGCAGTAATCTTCGAAATAGTCCACCTGCCGATCCAGATGGAATTCGCGCAGGATCACATGGCCCATCGCCAGCCCCAGCGCCGCGTCTGTGCCCTGTTTCACGTTCAGCCAGATATCGCCGAACTTGGTCGCCTCGGCATAGTCCGGGGACACCACCGCCGACTTCGCCCCGCGATAGCGCGCCTCGGTATAAAAATGCGCATCCGGCGTGCGGGTCTGGGGCACGTTGGAACCCCAAAGGATCAGATAACCCGCATTATACCAATCGGCACTTTCCGGCACGTCGGTCTGTTCACCCCAAGTTTGGGGCGATGCGGGGGGAAGGTCGCAATACCAGTCATAGAAGGACATGCAGGTGCCGCCCAGCAGCGACAGATAACGCGACCCTGCCGCATAGCTGACCATCGACATGGCGGGGATCGGCGAAAAGCCGAAAACCCGGTCGGGGCCATAGGTCTTGGCCGTATAGGCGTTGGCGGCGGCGGTGATTTCGGTCGCCTCCTCCCAAGTTGCCCGCACAAAGCCGCCCTTGCCGCGGATGCGGGTATAAGACGCCCGCGCCGCTGGATCAGACTGGATCGCAGCCCAAGCGGCCACCGGGGCCAGCGTCCGCCGCTTTTCGCGCCATAGCTTCAGCAGACGGCCCCGGATCAAGGGCGTCTTCACCCGGTTGGCGCTGTAGAGATACCAACTGTAGGACGCCCCCCGCGCACAGCCACGCGGTTCGTGGTTCGGCATTCCGGCGCGGGTGCGGGGGTAATCGGTCTGTTGGGTTTCCCAGGTGACAATCCCGGATTTCACATAAATCTTCCAACTGCATGACCCGGTGCAGTTCACCCCATGGGTCGAACGCACAATCTTGTCATGCCGCCAGCGGGAACGATACGTATCCTCCCAGTCGCGGTTTTCAATCGTGGTCTGGCCGTGCCCATCGGCAAAGGTATCCTTGCGCAGGGTTTTAAAGAAATTCAGGCGGTCGAGGAGATGGCTCATCGGCTGGCCTCCTTATGCAGCGGGTTGGGCATGGGCCGCAGGGCGCATGCGATGTTCGATGTCGTGAAGCAGGCCGCCCCGGCGGGTGTAGACGGCCCATGTCAGGATCAGGCAGACCCCGTAAAACCCGAGGAACAGCCAAAGTGCGGCGATGGGGTTGCCCGTCAGCGCGATCGAGGAGCCATAGGCCTTGGGGATAAAGAACCCGCCATAGGCACCGATGGCGCTTGAAAAGGCGACGATGCCCGCCGATTCCATGGCGGTCTGGCGCGCCAGATCGGCCCCCGAAAGCTGCGGCATCAGACGGGGCACTTCCTTCCCCATGATCACGGGGATCATCTGAAAGGTCGAGGCGTTGCCGACGCCAGTAAAGAAGAACAGCGCCATGAAGCCCGCGAAAAAGGCGGTAAAGTTCCCGGCATTCAGCGCCCAGATGACCACCGAGACGCTGGCAATCATGCCGACAAAGACCCAGAAGGTGACACGCCCGCCGCCCAGACGGTCAGCCAACCAGCCCGTTCCCGCGCGGGAAAGCGCGCCGACCAGCGGGCCAAGAAAGACATAGCCCAGCACGTCCATATCGGGGAAGGCGATCTTAGCCAGCAGGGGGAAGCCCGCCGAATAGCCGATGAAGCTGCCAAAGGTGCCGATATAAAGCACACACATCAGCCAGTTGTGACGCCGCGAAAAGATCACCGATTGCTGGGTGAAACTCGCCCTTGCATCGGCAATGTCATTCATCCCCAGCCAGGCGGCCACGGTGGACGCCAGAATGAACGGCACCCAGACAAAGCCTGCGTTTTGCAGCCACAACTGCCCCCCATCCGGCAGGCTTTGCGCCGCCCCGCCCATGGCACCAAAGACGCCCATGGTGATGACGACGGGCACGACAAATTGCATGACACTGACGCCAAGGTTCCCCAGACCGGCATTCAGGGCCAAAGCATTGCCCTTTTCGGCCTTGGGGAAGAAATAGCCAATGTTCGCCATGGACGAGGCAAAATTCGCCCCCCCCAGCCCGCACAGCAGGGCCAGGATCAAGAAGACCAGATAGGGGGTTTGGGGATCTTGCACCGCATAGCCGATGCCCAGGGCGGGAACCATCAGCGAGGCGGTGGAAAGCGTCGTCCACAAGCGCCCGCCAAAGATCGGCACCATAAAGCCGTAAAAGATCCGCAGGGTTGCGCCCGACAGGGCGGGAAGTGCCGCCAGCCAGAACAGTTGTTCGGGTGTAAAGCCAAACCCGATGGCCGGCAGTTTGGCGACAACCATCGACCAGACCATCCAGACCGAAAAGGCCAGCAGCAGCGCCGGAATCGACAGCCACAGGTTCCGCCTTGCGATGCTGCGCCCCCTGTCCGCCCAAAAGCGGCTGTCCTCGGGCCGCCAGTCCTCCAGAACGCGCGGCATCCGGGTCCGCTCGGGGTGGTGGATTTCGGCCATTTCTGGCAATTCCGGCAGGGCATCCAGCGCCGCCCCATGCACCGCCCGTTCCATCGCGCGGATCGACAGATGCATCCAGGTCAGCGCCATCCCGACCAGCAGGAACAGCAGCGCAAAACAGGATGTGTAAATCCCCGTGGCATCCAGCAGCGCCCCAAAGACGATGGGCAGGATAAAGCCGCCAAGGCCGCCAATCATGCCGACCAGACCGCCCACAGCGCCCACATGGTTCGGATAATAGACGGGGATATGCTTAAAGACGGCGGCTTTGCCGAGGCTCATGAAAAAGCCCAAGACAAACATCGTCACCACAAAGGGCCAAAGGCCCATTTCGGTGCTGAAGTGGATCGGGCCGCCCTTGCCCTGAATGGTGTAATCGGTCGGCGGATAAGACAGCATGAACAGCAGGATCAGGCTGAAACCAAAGGTCCAGTACATCACCGAACGCGCCCCGAAACGGTCGGACAGATGCCCGCCATAGGCCCGGAACAGGCTGGCCGACAGGCTGAACGCCGCCGCCGCCATCCCTGCGGTCCGCACATCGACGCCATAAACGTCGATCAGGTAATGCGGCATCCACAGGGCCAGCGCCACAAAGGCCCCAAAGACAAAGAAGTAATAGACCGAAAAGCGCCAGACTTGCAGGTTCTTCAACGGTGCGAACTGCTGGGCCAGCGAGGGGGCCTTAACCCCTGCCTGACGCCGCGCAATCAGTTCGGGATCATCCTTGGCGAACAGGTAGAAGGCGACCGCCATCAGCGCCAGCCCTGCCGCCCAAGCGTTCGCAACCCCCTGCCAGCCATAGGCCACCATCACAAAGGGGGCCACGAACTTGGTGACCGCCGCCCCCACGTTCCCCGCGCCAAAGATGCCAAGGGCTGTGCCTTGGTGGCCCTTGTCATACCAGCGCGACACATAGGCCACCCCAATGATGAACGACCCGCCTGCCAGCCCAATGCCAAGCGCGGCAAAAAGAAAGGTGATGTAGGTGGTCGCAAAGGTCAGCAACCAGGTTGCCAGCGCTGCCGCCAGCATTTGCATCGAAAACACCATCCGCCCGCCGAAACGTTCGGTCCAGACCCCCAGAAACAGCCGCACCAGTGACCCTGTCAGGATGGGCGTCGCCACCAGAAGCCCGTATTGAAATTCGGTCAGCGACAGCTCTTTCTTGATCTCGATCCCAATGATCGAAAAAATCGTCCAGACCGCAAAACACGCCGTAAAAGCGATGGTTGACAGCGCCAGCGCCCTGTTCTGATCGCCTTTCGCGACCGTCGAACCCTCTATCATGGTTCCCTCCTGTGCCGGATCAGCCCGGTTTCAAAGGGTCATCGCGCAGGGTGGCCGCGCTCAACTTGATCTGAATCAAGTGGCAGCTTGGGCTATGGCCAAAACCAACAGTGATTGAGGTTTGCCTGCGAAGTACGGCGAAAATTTTGGTGCGGCACTTGATTTATCGTGCTCTTTTGGTTGATAAAGATCAAGCAATCTAGACCTGATCGGTTCCCATGCACGCCAAAGACCTGCCCGAGATCCGTCACCTGCCGCTTTTCCGCGACATGCGGCAAGCCAGCTTTGATACGCTGATGGACAAGGCCTATGCGCAAAGTTTTCCAATGGGGCTGGAACTGATCCGTCAAGGTGATCCTGCGGATTTCCTGCATGTCGTTATGGAAGGCTCGGTGGAACTTTATGCTCATTGGGCAGGGCATGAATCGACCATGGCGGTGGTGCATCCCGTGGGCACCTTTATTCTGGCGGCCTGCGTTCGGGACCAACCCTATCTGATGTCAGCCCGCACGCTGGAGCGGTCGCGGATCATCCTGATCCCAGCCTCCGATCTGCGGGTGACGTTTCGACAGGATCCCGATTTTGCAGTGTCAGTCGTGACCGAATTGGCGGGGTGTTACCGCGCCGTCATCCGCCACACCAAGGGGCTGAAATTGCGCAATTCGCGCGAAAGGATTGCGGCTTGGTTTTGGCGGCAAGCGGCGCAGAGGGGCAATTTGGCCAGTTTCGTGCTGCCCGTGGAAAAGCGGTTTCTTGCCTCGTATCTGGGAATGACGCCTGAAAACCTTTCGCGTTCGCTGAAATCGCTCGAGGCGGACGGGGTTAAGGTCGACGGCAGCCGCGTTATTATCACAGACCGGGCGCGGCTTGAGGCTTTGGTGCAGCCCGATCCTCTGATCGACGGGGCCTAAACCGCCCTATGCGGCCCAGAACAGCGATGGCAACGGTCAGCAGTTTGATCGTGCTTTCCTGTACGTTTGACTACTGCCGCATCGCCCACAGGACCATCGGGAACAAAGTAAAAGAACGCTAGACCTCCCGCCTTGGCTGCTCAGTCGATTGATCCCATGGTTAAGATCGGCTTCGCTCGTAACGCCTACTAGGACAGCAATCCCGGCGGCTGCCTTGGCACGGCCGACATTTTGTGGGCGGTTTGCAGCACCTGCTGTTCGTCCCTGACCGCAAGAGCTGCGCGCAATCGTGCCCGGTGGCTGCGGCTGACAGGCAGTTCAAGCCCGGTGTCCAGCTGACAGAAGACCCGATTTCCGTCGTTCTCAAGCCTTGCGATATGGGCCAGTGCAACCCAATGTGAGCGGTGGATCGGTTGTCCGGGGATCACATCAAGCGCTTCGACGGCACGGCCAAAGGACATCAGAATCAGGGCTTCACCGTTGCGCGTATAGACCCGCAGATAGTGCAATTCGGCCGAAATGGCGACGATATCGGTTCCGATACGCCGTGGCAGCCGGGACAAAAGGTCAAGCAATGCGCCGCCAAAGGCCGACGGCTCATCAAGCGAATCAGGACGTTCCGCAGAAGGCGGTTCGTCTGCATCCTTTTGCTGCGCGATCATGATCAGACGTGGACCGTTCAGAAGAACCCAGAACAGCACCGAGGTCACACCACTGTCGCGCAGTTCGTCCAGCAAGCTGGAAACGGAGATCGGCTCTTGGTCCATCTGGCCGTCCAGCAACTCGACAATCCTGTCCAACAGGACAAGATTGAAGACAGCAAAAAAGAAAGCACCCACCACCCCAACGGCCAGGACCAGCAGAAGGGGCGGCAAACGCTCGAACAAGGCAATACGGCCGAGATGGATTTGCGCCAGTTCAAACAGGAACAACGCCGAAGCGACATGGGCCAGCCAAAAGACGAACCGCGCGGGCAAATCCAGCCCTTGAGAGGCCGAAGGCTCGCTGACAGCAAGCCCGATAGCAAGAAGCGTGCCTGCGGCGATCAGGTAGCCGATCCAAGAGTTTCGGGGGTCGATGCGTGCCACAAGGCCATCGAGCGTGTGAAAGTGTGATCTGCTGGACATGAAAACCTGTTCGTCAGCCGCCTGTTCCTGAAAGTTAGCTGACCAAGCGCTGGAATCAAACCGGACGCCGACCATTCGTGCATCGCACCTGTCCGTTCGTGCGGATCGGCTGGTCCTCTTCCAAGGACAAGTGCAGCACCGGGCCATCCGGTCAGACGACCACACATCAAATATTCGCAGGGGCCTCGCCAAAGATGCTGCCGAACTTTTTCCCCGATGCCCTCGGAGGCGCAAGGTCCGGGCCTGCCCTATCGAGCCTTTACCGGGTCGAAATCTACAAACCTGCCGACCTCAGCGCCGTTCACTGGACAGCGCGGATCCTTGCCACCATCCTTCTTTGCTTCGCCCTTTTTGCGATCTGGCCTGAAATCGATCTTCGCTTCTCGGGCCTGTTTTACGATCCCTCAGCCGGCTTCCTGATCGAAGGCCATCCGCTGACCGAGGCGCTGCGTCTGGCCGTCTGGAATCTTGGCATTTTGCTTTGCCTTGCCGCAGCGATCTGCATCGTCCTTGGCGCGGCAGGCTACAATGTCGTTTTGTCGATCCGTGCTTGGGGTTTTATCTTGTTGCTTTATGGTCTCGCCCCGGGGCTGATGGTCGAGATGCTGACAAAACCCATCTGGGGGCGGGCAAGGCCAGCGCAGATCACCGAATTCGGCGGGAACCTGCCTTTCAGCCCTCCGAATGAAATGGTGGACTTCTGCACACGCAACTGCACCTTTGTTTCGGGCGAAGTTTCGGGGGCCACGGTCACGGGGCTCGCCCTTTTGTTGCTGCTCTTTCACCTGAAACCTCGGCTTCACAAAATTCTCTGGTTCCTTCTTTTGACAACGGCCCTTTGTCTGCCCGTTGCCATCGCCTTGCAGCGCATTGCCGCGGGGCGGCACTTTCTGTCCGACAGCCTTTTTGCCGTGCTGTTCACTTTGCTAATGGCGCTTGGCCTTGTGCGGTTTTTGCGATGCTTGCCGCACCCCATGCGTTGGTTGCGACCACGACAGGATGCCCTTGCCACGGCGCTGGGCCATGTCGCCAAAACGGGGCAGGAGTAGGTCGCCATCCTGCGGCACATCGACACGGCCAAGGGTCCGCTTTGAATCACCACGGATGAGGGGTTGGAAATCGGCCTTGATCTGGTTTTCGGCACTCCTTTCTTTGGCTCTTTGCGGATCTTCTATCGTCCCGAGATCAAGTGGCACGGTTCTCGGATGAAGGTTTCGGGTGTCGCCTGCCATGCAGCAAGGCCCGCCACCTCTTCGGGGCGACCGTGGCGCTTGAGCAAAGGTTACACAGGCCTAGGCTGCCGCCAAGCATCAGACCGTGGAGTGCGGGTCCACCATCCCTAGGGCGGGCAAAGCCTCGCGTTGCAGGATGGCTGCAAAAAAGCCATCGGTGCCGTGGCGGGCCGGCGTCAGGCAGAGGTGGCCTGACTGTGTTACGCCCGCCAGATGCGGTGCGGCGTCCCGCAGCGGCACCAGATGAAAAGCCGGGTTTGCGGCGAGGAAGGCCGTGACCTGATCCTCATTCTCTTCGCAAAGGACGGAACAGGTCGCGTAAACAAGCCGCCCGCCGGGCTTTACCAGACGCGCGGCGCTGGCCAGAATTCGCGCCTGCAAGGCGACAAGGCCTTCCAGCCCCAGTTCCGGGGCACGCCAGCGGGCATCGGGATTGCGCCGCCAAGTGCCCGTGCCGCTGCAAGGGGCGTCGATCAGCACACGGTCGAACCCCGCCTTGTGGCGCTTGATCCAACGGTCGGTTTCGCTGGACAGCACCCGCGTTTCGACATTGTGCAGGCCTGCGCCGCGCAGGCGTTCGGCGCAGCGTTTCAGGCGGGTTTCGTTCACGTCGCAGGCGACGACATAGCCCTTGTTCTGCATCTGGGCCGCGATGGCTAGCGTCTTGCCCCCGGCCCCGGCGCAGAAATCGACCACGCGCTCCTTGGGCTTGGCATCGACCAAAAGGGTGACAAGCTGCGACCCTTCGTCTTGAATTTCGATCTCTCCGGTTTTCAGCCCTGGCAGTCGCGCCAAGGAAAGACGTTCTTGCAAGCGGATGCCATGCGGCGAGAGGGGGGTGGGCTGCGGTCGCAGACCCATGCCCGTCATATCTCGCAGCATGGCGTCGCGCGTGGCCTTGATCGGGTTCACCCGCAGATCCAGCGGCGGGGGGATCAGGGTTGCTTCCATCTCGGCCCCGAAGCCTTCTTCGCCAAAGCGGCGCTGAAGGGGCGCCAGCGCCCAATCGGGGCATTCCAGACGCTTGGAATCAGGCATGTCGGGATGGGCGACACTGTGGCCTGACAAATTGGCCAGCAGCGTGGTTTCGGCGGCGGATAGGGCGGGTTTCAGGCCATCCCAAAGGTGCTTGATCTGGTTTGGGGTTTTGCCTTCCCCCAGAACAAGCCAAGCCAGCAGCCGGTTGCGCGGGGTATCTGCGCTGTTTTGCCGGGCCAACCACCAACCCAGCCGCGCCCGATGGCGCAACATTGTATAAAGCGCCTCAAGCACGGCACCCCGATCCCGGTCATCCAGATCGCGGCGGGCGCGGAAGAAAGCCGAGGTCACAGCATCCGCCGGCCGCGCGGCGGTTTCCACGTCGCGCAAAACGTCAAGGGTGGCTTGCAGCAGATGAGGGGTCACGATCAGACAGCCGGGTTGGAGCGGGACAAGCGCAAGGAAGGGTTTGGGTCGCGGTTCAGATGAACCCCGCCCTTAACAACAGCTTACCCTATTTTCACGCATGAAGACCCCCGAACTTTTGGTGCGGGGGGGCATTTACAAAATCACCCGATGCTCTTTCTGCCCCATTGCCACCCCCGGAAAGGCAAAGGTCGCGCCAGACTGCGGGTATTGGGCCAAGCCCTCGTAAGACATCCATTCGCGGGCGCTGGTGACAAAGAGGGTCTTGCCATCCGCCCCGCCAAACGCCGGGCAGGTGCATTGGCTGGCGGGAATGGGGATGTTGTGCACTTGCGCGCCATCGTGGGCAAAGGCGGCGACGCGGGCGTCGGCCCAGAGGGCAACCCAGAACAGGCCATCCTGATCGACCACCGCCCCGTCCGGCTCGGCCTGGGAGGCGCTGAAGTCGAGGAAGGTTTCGGGCTGCCCCACGGGCCAACCCTCGGCGTCCAAGGCGACGCGGAAGACCTTGTAAAGCGCGGAATCGGCAAAGAACATCGTCTTGCCATCCGGGGTGAAGGAACAGGAATTCGGGATGGTGACGTTCGGGAAAACCTTGCGCAATTCGCCCTTATACAGCCGGTAAAAGCTGCCGAAGCCCACATCCGCCGCCGCGCGGCGGCCCATCGTGCCGATCCAGAAACCGCCCCAAGGGTCGGCGCGGCCATCGTTGGAGCGGTTCTCGGGTTTGTCGGCCTCCAGCGCCATCAAATCGACGCGCGCGCCGGTTTCGATGTTGAAGCGGAAAAGGGCGGTTTCCGAGGCGATCAGGAATTCATCGCGGCTGATCCAGCCCATCGCGGAACACATTTCGCCCATGTCCCATGCCTGGGGCTGGCCTGCGACCTGGGTCATCAGCTTGCGGCCCAGAATATCGACCCAGAAGAACTGTTCACGCTCGGGGTGCCAAAGCGCGCCTTCGCCCAGTTGGCACAGACGGTTGTCGTAGATCATGCCTTTTCCCCCACAGCCTTGTCATAGGCCGCCACAATCTCCCGCGCCCTTGAGCCCACTTCGGCGGGCGAAAGGCCGGGCGTATAGAGCGCCGTGCCGATGCCGAAACCATCGGCCCCGGCCTTGATCCATTCGCCAAAGTTCGAGGCCCCGGCCCCGCCCACGGCAAAGACCTTGCAGTCTTTTGGCAGCACGGCGCGCATGGCTTTGACCCCATCCGGCCCGATCAGGCTGGCCGGGAAAATCTTGAGCCCGGTCGCACCCGCCTTCAGCGCGGCAAAGCATTCGGTGGGGGTCATAACCCCCGGCCAGCTTTGCATGCCCATCGCCCGTGTGGCGCGGATCACGTCCGTATCGGCATTGGGCGAGACGATCAGCTTGCCGCCCACCCGCGCCACATCGGCGACGTTTTCAAGGGTCAGGACGGTGCCCGCCCCGATCAGCGCGCGGTCGCCGAATTCCAGCACCATCGCGGCAATGGAGGTCAGCGGGTCGGGCGAGTTCAGCGGCACCTCGATCTGGGTGATGCCCGCGTCAATCAAGGCCTGCGCCACGGGCAGGGCATCGGGCGGGGTCAGGCCGCGCAGGATGGCAATAAGGGGTCTGTCGGTCATGTTCACACCTTTCCGGCGGCGCGGGACAGCCCGGCCAGCACGCATTCATCGCCCGACAAAAGCCGGGCCGTTACCCCTTGCGCCAAAAGGGCCCGCGCATAGGCCGCTGACAGCTTGTCAGCCCCGATCAGGCTGACCGCTTGGCCCAGCCAATAGGGCCGCGCCGCCGCCAGTTCCGCGCCGATCAACAGGCCCGACAGGCGGGCCTTGGCGGCATCGCCGGACAGGCCGTTCAACAGGCCTTCGGCCCGCAGGCGGAACAGCATGGCCGCCAGCCGTTCGGGACGGGACAGGGCGTCGGAGACGCCCTGATCAAAGGCGGCATCGTCCCAGCCCTTTGCATCCACCATCCCATGCCGCAGCACCGATTGGCCGGACAAAAGGGCGAACATCTCGCCCGTCATCATGGTCTGGAAACTCACCACCTCATCCGCCGAGACTTGGGCCCATTTGGAATGGGTTCCGGGCAGGCAAAGCACCCCGTCAAAACCGGGCGACAGGGCCAAGGCCCCGGCGATCTGGGTTTCTTCGCCGCGCATCACATCGGCGGGATTGGCTTGGGAAAGGCCTGGCACGATGGCGAACGTGAAACGGGGGTCGGTCACGGTGACGTCCATCAAGCCGCCCTTGTCCACGGGCAGGCAGGGCACCGAACGATAGGGGGCCTCAACCCAGCCTTGGCGCGCGCCGACCATGCCGCAGGCGATGACGGGCGTCACCTTATCCGTCGAGAGCCATCCGTCGATCAGGCGAAGAAGCGCGCCTTCAAACTGATCCCGCGCCAGTTTGCCCATACCCTCATCCGAGGTGGCTTGGGCCAGAACGCCGTCTGTCCCCATTGCAAAGGCGCGCAGGTTGGAGGTGCCCCAATCCACCGCAATCCATTCGGGTTTCACCGTCATCCTGTCACCACCACGCCGCCGTCTATGACCATCACTTGCCCCGTCATCATCCGCGAGGAATCAGAGGCGAGGAACAGCGTTCCGCCCACGATATCCTCGGGTTTCATCATGTCTTTCAGCTTTTGCCGTTTCAAATGCGCCTCAACCGCTGCCGGTTCGGCCCACAATTCCAGCTGTTTGGGGGTAAAGACCCAGCCGGGGGCCAAGGTGTTCAGACGGATGCGGTCTGCCCCGAATTCGGCGGCCAAGGTGCGCGTCAGGCCGGTGATGCCGGCATTGGCGGTGATATAGGGGGCATAGCCGCTGTCGGGCATCATATAGCTGATCGAGCTGAAATTGACGACCGAACCACCACCCGCCGCCTTCATCCCCGGCAGAACCGCCTGAATGGCAAAGAAATAGCTGCGCAGGTTGACGGCCATCGACCAGTCGAAATCGTCGGGCGTCAGGGTCAGCGTGTCCTGCCGTTGATCATTCGCGGCATTGTTCACCAGCACCCGCACCGGCCCATGTGCGGTGGCGGCTTGATCGACCGCCGCCTTAAGCGCTGCAGTGTCGGTGATGTCGCAGGCGATAAACAGGGGGCGGTTGCCGGTCTTTTCGGCCATTTCATCGGCAAAGGCAGTGCCGTCGCGGCGCTGCACAAAGGCGACCTTGGCCCCCTGCCGCAGAAACCCTTCGGTCAGCGAAGCGCCGATGCCCGAACCGCCGCCGGTGATGAACACCGAACGCCCCTTAAGATCAGGATAGATTGCCAGATTGTCCACTTGCACCTCCCCGCGCCGGGCATGGGGTTATCCCTAAGGAAGGGCGGGGCGAAAGGCAATCAGCCCTGCGCCTTCAACCCTCGGCCCCGATGTGCTTTTCGCCGCGGGCTTCGGCCAGATCCATCTGGTGCTGGCGTTCGCGGAAACGGGCCCGGTCGGCGTCGGTGTATTCGTCTTGGCAGCGGTGGCAGGAGGCCCCGCGTTCGTATTCGGGGCGCTGCTTGTCGGTGGCAGACAACGGGCGGCGGCAGGCGTGGCAGGTGTCGTATTGGCCCGGCACAAGGCCGTGACCGACCGAAACCCGCCCGTCAAAGACATAGCATTCGCCCTGCCAAAGGCTTTCTTCGGGGGGGACATCCTCCAGATATTTCAGGATGCCGCCTTTGAGGTGATAGACATCGGTGACCCCCTGCCCCAGCAGGAAATTCGTCGATTTTTCACAGCGGATGCCGCCGGTGCAGAACATGGCGATGCGTTTGTTGTGGAAACGGTCCTTGTTCGCCGCCCACCAGGCCGGAAAATCGCGGAAGGAACGGGTGGCGGGGTCGACCGCGCCTTGGAAGGTGCCGATTTCCACCTCGTAATCATTGCGCGTGTCGATCACGGCGACATCGGGGGCGCTGATCAGGGCGTTCCAATCCTGCGCCGCGACATAATGGCCGACATGGGCCAAAGGATCGACATCGGGCAGGCCCATGGTGACGATTTCACGTTTCAGTTTCACCTTCATACGGCCAAAGGGCATGGTTTCGCTGAAGCTTTCCTTATGTTCCAGCGCCGCACAGCCGGGCAGGGCGCGCAGATGGGCCAGAACAGCGTCAATGCCGCTGCGGGTTCCTGCGATGGTGCCGTTTACGCCTTCGCGGGCCAGAAGCAGGCTGCCTTTGACGCCTTGGGACAGGCACAGGTCCAGAAGCGGCCCGCGCAGGGCGGCGGGGTCGTCAAAGCGGGTGAAATGGTAAAGGGCGGCGATGGTCAGCATGGGGCCGATGTGAACCTGAAAGGAACCGAATTCAAGCCCCAGAGCTTTCCCCCGCCATTGACCCTTGGGAAAGCCCGCCTTACGCCTGTTTGCAAATGAAAGGTCCAGCCGATGCGTCCTGACCATGAAGCCCTGATTGTCATCGACATCCAGAATGATTTCTGCCCCGGCGGTTCGCTCGCCGTGGCCGGGGGTGATCAGATCATCGAGGCGGTGAATGCGCTGATGGACGAGTTTTCCTGCGTGGTGCTGACGCAGGATTGGCACCCGGCGGATCACACGTCTTTTGCCGACAATCATCCGGGGGCGGCGCCGTTCAGTCTGACGGAAATGCCCTATGGGCCGCAGGTTCTGTGGCCGCGGCATTGTGTGCAGGGCTCCAAGGGGGCGGAGTTTCACCCCGCCTTGCGCACCGATCCGGCGCAACTGATTATCCGCAAGGGGTTTCGGGCGGGGATCGACAGCTATTCGGCGTTTTTTGAGAATGACAAGGTGACCGCCACCGGGCTGGATTCCTATCTGCGCAACCGGGGGATCAGCCATGTGACTTTGGTCGGCCTCGCGCTGGATTACTGCGTCGCCTATTCGGCGGTGGATGCGGCAAAGCTGGGCTATGGCGTGACGGTTCTGGAAAGCGCCTGCCGGGCGATTGACCTGAACGGATCGCTGGAAAACGCCCGCAATGAAATGATCGACGTGGCCGTCGTTCTGGAGAGTTAAGAGATGATCGACATCGCCACCCGCGTCTGGAACCACAAGTGGAAGATTGATCCGATTGTGCGGTCGCTGATCGACACGGACTTTTACAAGCTGCTGATGTGCCAGTCGATTTTCCGCAACAAGCCGGATACGAATGTCACCTTTACGGTGATCAACCGTTCATCGAAGGTGCGGCTGGCCGATCTGATTGATGAAGGGGAACTCCGCGAACAGTTGGATCATGTGCGGTCCCTGTCGCTGACGCGGGGGGAAAGCACTTGGCTGCGGGGGAACACGTTTTACGGCAAGCGCCAGATGTTCCGCCCCGATTTCATGGAATGGTTCGAGGGGCTGCGCCTGCCGCCCTATCATCTGGAAAAGCGCGACGGGCAGTATGAGCTGACGTTTGAGGGGCGCTGGCCCGAGGTGATGCTGTGGGAAATTCCGGCGTTGTCGGTGCTGATGGAACTGCGCAGCCGGGCGGTTTTGCAGACCTTGGGCCGGTTCGAATTGCAGGTGCTTTATGCGCAGGCGATGACGAAGCTATGGGCGAAAATCCAGCGGCTGAAGTCGATTCCAGATCTGAAGATCGCCGATTTCGGCACAAGGCGGCGGCATTCCTTCCTGTGGCAGGATTGGGCGGTGCAGGCGATGATGGAGGGGTTGGAGGGCGCCTTTACCGGCACGTCGAACTGCCTGATCGCGATGCGGCGGGATATTGAGGCGATTGGGACGAACGCCCATGAACTGCCGATGGTCTATGCGGCCCTAGCAGAAAATGACACGGAACTGGCCGAAGCGCCCTATAAGGTGTTGGCCGATTGGCAGGAAGAACATGAGGGCAATCTGCGGGTGATCCTGCCGGATACCTATGGCACTGAAGGTTTCCTGAAACGCGCGCCGGATTGGTTGGCGGGCTGGACGGGGATCCGGATCGATTCCGGCGATCCGGCAGCGGGGGCGGAAACGGCCATCCGCTGGTGGAAGGACAAAGGCGAGGATCCGACGAAAAAGCTGGTCATTTTCTCGGACGGGCTGGACGTGGAGCAGATCGAGGCGCTGCACCGGCAATTTGTGGGGCGGGTCAAGGTGTCCTTTGGCTGGGGCACGATGCTGACGAATGACTTCCGCGGGTTGGCGGCCGATGATGCGCTGGCCCCGTTCAGCGTAGTCTGCAAGGCGGTGTCGGCGAATGGGCGGCCAACGGTGAAATTGTCGGACAATCCGAACAAGGCGATGGGGCCTGTGGCCGAGATCGAACGCTATAAGCGGGTCTTTGGCGTAGGCCAGCAGGCGGCGATGGAGGTCGTCGTCTGATCAAAAAACCCCGCCGTGATGAACACGGCGGGGTAAGTAGCGCTTGCGGGCGGTCCGCAGCGCAGGCGTCTGAATGTCGTGTTTGTGGTGTCAGTGGGCGCGGGTGTTGTCCGCTTCCATTTCGGCCCGGATCTGCTGGCGCAGAATGTCGATGGGGATCATCTTGCCATCGCGTTTGTAGTGCCAATAGGTCCAGCCGTTGCAGCTGGGCGCGCCTTCCAGCGCCGCGCCAACCTGATGGATGGAGCCTTTGACGTCATTGCCGATCAGCGTGCCATCGGCACGGACCTTGGCCTTGTGGCGGTTGCCAATCGAGAACAGCTCTTCGCCCGGACGCAACATACCGCGTTCGACCACCTGGCCAAAGGGCACGCGTGGCTCGGCCCGTTTCGATCCGGTCACTTCCAGTGCCGAGGTGTCGAACTTGCGGACACGGTCGATGCGTTCCTGCGCCACCTTGCGATAGGCGGCCTCGCGTTCGATGCCGATGAAATCGCGGCCCAGCATTTTCGCCACGGCCCCGGTTGTGCCCGTCCCAAAGAACGGGTCCAGGATCACATCGCCCGGGTTCGTCGTCGCCAAGATGACCCGATGCAACAGGCTTTCCGGCTTTTGTGTCGGATGGGCCTTGTCGCCGTCTTCGTCTTTCAGCCGTTCATGCCCCGTGCAAAGCGGCAGAACCCAATCTGACCGCATTTGCACCCCATCATTCAGCGCCTTCAGCGCCTCATAATTGAAGGTGTATTTCGAGGTTTCGTCGCGGCCCGCCCAGATCAGGGTTTCATGGGCATTGGTGAACCGCTTGCCGCGAAAGTTCGGCATCGGGTTCGACTTGCGCCAGACCACATCGTTCAGCATCCAAAACCCCTGGTCCTGCATCGCGGTGCCCAGACGGAAGACGTTGTGATAGCTGCCAATGACCCAGATCGCGCCATTCGGTTTCAGCACGCGTTTGGCGGCGGCCAGCCAGTCGCGGGTAAAGGCGTCATAGGCGGCAAAGGACGAAAACTGGTCCCAGTGGTCATCGACCGCATCGACCATGCTGTTGTCAGGGCGGTGCAAAGCCCCTTTCAGCTGAAGATTATAGGGAGGGTCCGCGAACACCAGATCGACACTGGCGGGCGGCAGGCTCCACATCGCATCGACGCAATCGCCTGCAATGATCTGGTTCAGCGGAAGCTGCAAAGCCTCCGACGTTTTGATCTTCGTCGTTACTGTCATCGTCTGCCTCTGTCCCGGCATCTGGTGTGCCGCTTGTTGAGACAGAAGATGATTCAAAGGTGATTCGCCGTCAAATCCTTTTTAAATCAATTATTTGCGGAATTATCTTGATACAAGATATTGTGGACGGGCGCAAAGCTGCG
Source organism: Neogemmobacter tilapiae (assembly GCF_014652215.1). Lineage (GTDB taxonomy): Bacteria > Pseudomonadota > Alphaproteobacteria > Rhodobacterales > Rhodobacteraceae > Neogemmobacter > Neogemmobacter tilapiae. The sequence continues at coordinate 350,790 of NZ_BMYJ01000003.1, forward strand.
TCTATGATGTGGGGTCACACCAAGATTTAGGAGGGCGGTATGATGGGCCTTTGTGGGGTAGCCTGCGTTCCGTTCCCAGCCGTAGCCGGGGTATTGTTGCGCCAAATCCACCATGCGTTCATCGCGCGCCACTTTGGCCACGATCGAAGCGGCGGCGATCGACAAACAGCGGGCATCGCCCTTGACGATGGCCTGCGCGGGGCAGGTCAACCCACGGGGAAAAAGGTTGCCGTCGATCAGGGCAAGGCCGACCGAACCCAGCCCCAGCACGGCGCGTTCCATCGCCAGATGGGCGGCGCGCAGGATGTTGATGGTGTCAATTTCTTCCACGCTCGCCTCGGCGATGGACACGCGCGCTTGCGCATGGATCAGCCGGGCCAGTTCGGCGCGGCGGGGCGCCGCGAGGGCCTTGCTGTCGGCCAGCCCCTGAGGAATGCGGGCAGGGTCAAGAATGACGGCGGCGGCAAAGACCGGGCCCGCCAAGGGGCCACGGCCCACCTCGTCGACACCGGCGACAAGGGTGACACCCCGCGCCATCGCTTCGGTTTCAAACTGAAAATCGGGAAAGGTTGCGCGCGCCATGGGGGGACACCTGAAAAGGACCATGGCGCGCGATAGGCTGAAATCAGTGGTCGTTCAATCGTGCCGTTCTAAAGCTGCGGGAATAAGGTCGGGGGACAGAAGCTGCTCGGGCCTTCTGTCCCCCAGTGTTCCGGGCGGGGGATCGCGGCAATGGGGGACACGGCCACGCGATCCAAAGGCAGAGCCCGCCCGGAATTCTATTTCGTGCGGAAGCCCGCCTCGCGCATGCATTTCGCGGGGTAAAGCCATTCGGCCTGACCGTAGACGCGGGCCGAGACGGCGCAATGGCCGGGCAGGCGGCCAAAGCCGTAAGAGCGCAGGCAAGACGCGGTATAGGCCTTCTTGCTATTCAGACCCTGCACATCGATGGCACAGGCGGCGGGCAGCAACTGGCCGCGCGGCTTCTCCGGGGTGACGACGACGGGTTTGCCGTCATCCTTGTCCTTGTCCTTCATCTCATGCGCCAGCATGGCGATGACGGCGGCCCCAAACAGGAAGGTCATCAGTTTCCGGCTGTCGCTGTCGGCGCGCGAGGGTGCGGCGCTGGCGACAAAGATCCCAAGGGTCATGGCCGAAACCGCGATCAGGGCGACAAAGCGGTGACGCAGGCTGCGCAGGCGTTCGTTGCAGGGAGACATCATTTGTCCTTTCTGTTCGGGTGGTCTGCCCTGCCGTGGCAAGGGCGAACCTGATGCCCAAACCGTGACCCTAGGGCCGCCAGTCGCGCAATAACGCCGGTCTGTCAGGCGATAACCGCAGAATTTGCGCAGCTTGATATTGAATAACACGCAGGCGGGGGGCAGATTGCAGGGCACAACAAGCCTGCGAGCAGCGCCATGATCCGCCTGACCTCTGCCCTTCTGCTGACCCTTGCGCTGGCCCTGCCCGCGCAGGCGGAATGCTATGCTGACTATAAGGCGAAACAGGATGATCCGCTGCGACTGCATTACGGTGTGGCCAAGATTGCCGACAAGAATTGTGACAAGGGCGCGGCCAAGAAAGTGCTGTCAAAACGGCTGGCCAGCGAAGGCTGGACTCTGCTGAACGTTCTGTCCATCTTCGGGCCCGAGGGGCTGGAAGAAAGGAAAGCGAGTGCCGGAGAATATTTCCTCCGCTTCTGACAGCCTGAAGGCAGGCAACCGCGTGGTGGCTGGGGGGATTGCGGCGATTGTCGTGATCTTGCTGGGGGCGGCGGTTCTGTTGTTCCTGAACCTGCCGGATGCGAATGCGTTCAACGCGCGGGTGGAACGGCTGTTTGTGGAAAATGACGACCTGCGGACGGGCGCGGAAATCAAGCTGCTGGAGCTGTTGGCGCAGTCAGGGACGACGTTTCAGGACGTGGTGACCAGCTATAAAGGCATCATCTTTGTGCTGATGATCTTTGCCACGGCGCTGCTGATTGCGACCTTGGTCTTTCTGGTGACCATCATCGCGCAGAACCGGCGGATTTCGGCCATCCAGCGCTCGGGGATTCAGGTGTCGTCGCTGCTGATCAGCCGTGAGGCGCGGGCGGTCTATATCAACGACATGGAATTCGCGCTGACCGAGGCGGCGCTGGAAACGCTGTCGGTGCTGGCCGAGGCGCGGATGGATGATGATGTGCTGACCGGGGCGCAGATCGAAGGGGTGATCTCGGGCCGGGACGCGGCGGATTGCGACGAGGCGGCAGGGGCAACCCGCGTGAAACGGCTGCGGGACGCGCTGGGGAACCAGCTGGTCAGCGAGTTGCTGGTGAAGACCGTGGCGCGGCGGGGCTATATGCTGACCGTGGCGAAAGATGCCATTCGGATGATGTAGGAAGGGGGCCTTTCGGCCCCCAATCCTTTACAGCTTTTCGATCAGTTCTGGAACGACCGCGAACAGATCGCCCACAAGCCCATAATCGGCCACTTGGAAAATCGGCGCTTCTTCGTCTTTGTTGATCGCGACGATGACCTTGCTGTCCTTCATGCCCGCAAGATGCTGGATCGCGCCGGAAATCCCGACGGCGATATACAGATTCGGGGCCACAACCTTGCCCGTCTGGCCGACCTGCCAATCGTTCGGGGCATAGCCACTGTCAACGGCCGCGCGCGAAGCGCCCACCGCAGCACCCAGTTTGTCGGCAAGGCCCGAGATCAGGGCGAAATCGGCCTCTGACCCGACGCCACGGCCACCCGAGACAACAATCCCGGCGCTGGTCAGTTCGGGGCGGTCATTCGATGCGGTCTTATCCTCGACCCAGGACGAAAGCCCGCCGCCCAGATCGGCACCCAGCGCCTCAACCGGGGCCGAGCCGCCTGCGCCGACCGCTTCAAAGCCCGCGGTCCGCACGGTGAAGACCTTCACCTTGTCTGACGATTGCACCGTCTGAATCGCGTTGCCGGCATAGATCGGGCGTTCAAAGGTATCGCCCGACACCACCGCCGTCACATCCGACATCACCATCACGTCCAAAAGCGCCGCCACGCGCGGCAGGACGTTCTTGTTGAAAGCCGTCGCCGCCCCGCAGATATGGCTGTAGCCATCCGCCAAGGCCACGACCAAAGCCGCCGTCGGTTCGGCCATGCCATGGCAATAGCCATGCGCGCCGGCAAAGATCACCTTCGACACACCCGCCAAAGTCGCGGCTTCCGCAGCAGCCGCGTCACCGCCCTGGCCTGCGACCAGAACATGCACATCGCCCAGCGATTTCACCGCATTCAGGGTTTTCGCCACCGCGTCGGTCGCCAGTTTACCCTCGACCACATCGGCAATCAGAAGAACCGCCATCTTAGATCACCCCCGCTTCGTCGCGCAATTTCGCAATCAGTTCATCGACCGAGGCCACTTTGACCCCCGCTTTACGGCCCGCCGGTTCCACCGTTTTCAGGATCGTCAGACGCGGGGCCACATCCACGCCATAGTCGGCGGGGGTTTTGGTCGCCAAAGGCTTTTGCTTGGCCTTCATGATGTTCGGCAAGCTGGCATAGCGCGGTTCGTTCAGCCGCAGATCGACCGTCACCACGGCGGGCATCGCCACGGAAATCGTCTGCAAACCGCCGTCGACTTCGCGCGTCACAACGGCCTTGTCGCCTTCGATCGCCAAGGCAGAAGCAAAGGTCGCCTGACCCCAGCCCAGCAAAGCCGCCAGCATCTGGCCCGTCGCGTTCATATCGTTGTCGATGGCTTGCTTGCCCGCCAGCACCAGACCCGGTGCTTCTTCTTTCACCACGCCCGCCAGCAGTTTCGCCACCGCCAAGGGTTCGATGTCGGTATGCACATCAGCGGCGGCTTCGATCAGGATCGCCCGGTCGGCCCCCATGGCCAAGGCCTGCCGCAGGGTTTCCTGCGCTTTGGCGACACCGATGGACACCACCACAACCTCGGTCGCGATGCCCTTTTCCTTAAGGCGGATCGCCTCTTCCACGGCAATCTCGTCAAAGGGGTTGATCGACATTTTCACCATGCCCAGATCGACGCCCGAGCCATCGCCCTTGACACGAACCTTGACGTTATAGTCGATCACCCGCTTGACCGGCACCAGAACCTTCATCGGCCCAATCCCTTTATTCTAGGCCGCCCTTGGGCAGCGTTTCAGCTTTCGCTTGGGGTTTAACCCGGCTGACCCCTGCATAACAGGGAAATTGCGACGCGCAATGTCGCGGGATCGCCGCGCCAGCGCAATCCTGATCAAGACGGCGGCAAGGCCCGCTGTTAAGACGAAGGCAGGAGAAAAGATGAACCCTGTGGACCGCGCCCTTTGGTATATTGAAAGCAACCTGCATGATCCGCTGGCGCTGGCCGACATTGCCGGGGTTGCGCAGGTTTCGCCCTTTCATCTGACCCGCGCCTTTGCCCTGCGCACGGGATACCCGGTGATGCGCTTTGTCTGGCGGCGCAGGCTGACACAGGCGGCGCAACGCTTGGCGCGGGGTGAGGGGCCGATCCTGCATGTGGCTTTGGACGCGCTTTATGCCTCGCATGAGGCGTTCACCCGCGCCTTCAAGGCGGAATTTGGCCGCACGCCGAACCGCATCAGAAACACCGATGATCTGGCCGCGCTTTGTCTGCTTGGCCCCCAACCGCTAAGGACGGATATGCCGAAAACACTGACAGACCCCGCCGTTGAAGCCATGCCCGCCCGGATTTTCGCAGGGCTTTCCAAGCGCTATACGTTGGAGACGCGCTTTGAGATTCCGGCGCAATGGGGCCAGTATGACGCAGAGGGACACCAATCGGCGCATGTCATTCCCGACAAGTGGTATGGCCTTTGCTATAATTTTTCCGACGATCACAGCTTTGACTATCTCTGCGGCCAAGAGGTGACGGCCCTCACCACCCTGCCCGAAGGCTGGGCGCATGTGTCGCTGACCCCCGGACGCTATGCGCGTTTTGCGACAAAGGCGCATATTTCGACGATGACCCAGATGTGGTCGGAAATTTATGAGGATTGGCTGACCCGCCCTGACTTGAAACCGCGCCCCGGCCCCTCGGTGGAATATTACCCCGCCGAGTTTGATGGGGCGACGGGGGAGGGTGGGTTCGAGATTTGGGTTCCGGTGGAATAGCGCCTAGCGCGTCAGCCCCGGCACCCACAGCACATCCCCTTTGCCCTCATCATTCGCAATCCGGCCTGCCACAAAGAACCAGTCGGACAGGCGGTTCAGGTATTTCACGGCCTCAGGGTTCACCGCTTCCCCTTCCGCCAGTTCCACCGCCAGACGTTCGGCCCGGCGGCTGACCGTGCGGCACAGGTGCAGATGGGCGGCGAGGGGCGTGCCCCCCGGCAGGATAAAGCTGCGCAGGGGTGTCAGCCGGGCGTTCATCGCATCAATTTCAGATTCCAGCCGATCCACCTGCCCTGCGATCATGCGCAGGGGGGTGTAGGGCAGTTCGCCGTCCTTGTCCTGATCGGGCAGGCAAAGGTCAGCCCCCAGATCGAACAGGTCGTTCTGGATGCGCTTTAGCGCCTCGGCCAGATCTCCCTCGGCATGCAGCCGCGCCAAGCCAACGGTGGCGTTGGTTTCATCGACCGTGCCGTAAGCCGTCACCCGCAGGGCATGTTTGGCCACCCGCGATCCATTGCCCAGCGCGGTTTCACCCTTGTCGCCGGTGCGCGTATAGATTTTCGACAGGACAACCATCAGATCCAGCCCTGCGAACGGCCCCAGGCAAAGATCACGATGATCAGCACGGCAAAGGCCTGCGCATAGATCCGCCAGCGCATGATGCGGTTGGCGTTGCGGCGGTTGAAATCACCACCTTTGGCAAAGGTGCCGATGCCGAAAAGCAGAATGCCCAGCACCACCAGAACGGCGATGGTGATGACGATAAAGAACGGTTCGCGCAGCATGATCTTTCCCCTTTGGCCTATTCTAGGCCGCTTGCGGGGAAAAGCGAAGGGTCAGGCGCGGGAAAGCACCCAATCCAGCGCCCTTGTCGGCAGAACCCGCCGCAGCACACCCGAGATATAGGTGGGCGTCGTCACGTAATAGCGGGCCTTGGGGCGTTTGCTTTCCAAGGCGTGGACCAGTTTCGCCGTCACAGCACTGGCGGGCAGTTCAAAGCGGTCGCGGACCTGATCGCCATAGAGGCGGCCCGTCAGGGAACGGTATTCCTCAACCCGCGCGGAGTTTTGCCAGTCGATCCAGCGTTCAAAATGCGGGATGGCGTTGGCGCGGATGCGGCTGGTGACGGGGCCGGGTTCGATCAGGATCAGATCGATGCCGGTGCCGCGCATTTCCAGACGCAGCACGTCAGTCAGGCCTTCCATCGCGAATTTCGTCGCCACGTAAGCGCCGCGCCAGCGCATGCCGACAAGGCCCAGAACCGAAGAACAGTTGACGATCCTCCCATGCCCCTGCGCGCGCATGATGGGGATCACCTGACGGGTCAGGTCGTGATAGCCGAAAAGGTTGGTTTCAAAGATTTCCCGCAAAGCGCCGCGCGGCAGGTCTTCGACAGCGCCGGGGCAGGCGAAGGCGCCGTTGTTGTAGAGCGCGTCTAGGGTGCCGCCGGTGCGGCGTTTCACCTCAGCCACCGCGGACGTGATGCTCGCCTCGTCGGCATAGTCGAGGACAAAGCTTTCCAGCCCTTCGGCGATCAGCCGATCACAATCCGCCTGCGCGCGGCAGGTGGCAAAGACGCGCCAGCCGCGTTTCGCCAAACCGTGGGCCGCGTCATAGCCGATGCCCGACGAGCATCCGGTGATCAGAACGGATTTCTGCAAGATCAGGGGGCCGACTGCGTCAGGAAATCGGTCGAAACGTAACCCTCGATCCCGTCACCTTCGATGCGGATCTTGGCCCAGCCGGTGTCGTCCTGCCAGACGACCGAAACGGCATCGCCGTTGGCCAGTTTGTCCAGAATGCCATAGGTGGTGCCCGGCCCTTCGCGCACGTTCACCGTATCGGCGGCGACATACCAGACATCGGCGGGGGCCTCTTCCACCGGGGCCTCAGCCTCGGCCAGTGCGGTTTCCACCGCTTCGGGCTGGACCAGCGGCAGGGCCAGTTCATTGGCCGGGGCCACCACTTCGGCGGGCAGGGCTGTCGCAGGGGTAAAGGCAGCTTGCGTCACCACTTCGGCGGGTTCCACAGCGGCCTGGGCCGTCACGGGGGCTTGCGCAGCCTCCAACTGGGCCGCTGCAAGGCCGGGGCGCAGCTGACCGTGATCACGGCCACCAATCAGCATCGCCGCGAACATCGCGGCGCAAAGGGTCAGGGTCAATTTCAGCATGGCAGTACCGGAATCGTTTTGTGTGATCCGTGGTTTACCACGCCCTGTTGACAAGCGCGCGGCAAAAGTCGGTCTGAAAAGTGCAAATTTTGCCACTGGACCGGCAGGGTCTGCGAAACTACACAGCATCTATGGCCACTGATGACGACAACGACAAGATAGAGACCGCCCCGATTGCCGAGCCTTTGCGCCGGGCCATTGGCGAACGCTATCTGACCTATGCTTTGTCGACCATCATGCACCGCGCCTTGCCCGATGCGCGCGACGGTTTGAAACCGGTTCATCGCCGCATTCTGTTTGCGATGCGCGAATTGCGCCTGTCGCCCACGGGCGGTTTCCGCAAATCGGCCAAGATCACCGGCGATGTGATGGGCAACTATCACCCGCATGGCGATGGGGCGATCTATGACGCGATGGCGCGCCTAGCCCAAGATTTCAACATGCGCTATCCGCTGGTGAACGGGCAGGGCAACTTTGGCAACATCGACGGCGATAACCCCGCCGCCAGCCGCTATACCGAGGCCCGTCTGACGGCGCTTTCCGAAGCCCTGATGGATGGTCTGGCTGAAAACGCGGTAGACTTTCGCCCGAACTATGACGGCACGCTGGAAGAGCCGGTGGTTATGCCGGCGGCTTTTCCGAACCTTTTGGCCAATGGCTCCAGCGGGATTGCCGTGGGGATGGCGACGAACATTCCGCCGCACAACCTGCATGAGCTGATTGACGGCTGTCAGGCGCTGATGGCGAACCCGGACCTGTCCGATGATGAATTGGTCGCCCTGATCCCCGGACCGGATTTTCCGACGGGGGGCGTGCTGGTGGAACCGCTGGAAAGCATCCGTCAGACCTATCGCACCGGGCGCGGGGCGTTCCGGCTGCGGGCGCGTTGGGCGGTGGAGGATATCGGTCGGGGGATGTGGCAGATCGTTGTCACCGAAATTCCGTTTCAGGTGCAAAAATCGAAGCTGATCGAACGGCTGGCGGAGCTGATCCAGACGAAAAAGACGCCGCTTCTGGCCGATGTGCGGGATGAATCGGCCGATGACATCCGCATCGTGCTGGAACCCCGCGCGCGGAATGTAGAACCCGAGATGCTGATGGGGACGCTGTTCAAGAACAGCGATCTGGAGGTTCGGTTTAACCTGAACATGAACGTGCTGATCGACGGCAAGGTGCCGAAGGTTTGTTCGTTGAAAGAGGTTTTGCGGGCCTTTCTGGACCATAAGCGCGAGGTTTTGCAGCGGCGGACGGGCCACCGGCTGGAAAAGATCGCGGCGCGGCTGGAAATTCTGTCGGGGCTTCTGATCACGTTCCTGAACCTGGACCGTGTGATCGACATCATCCGCTATGACGAAGACCCCAAGCGCGCCCTGATGGCCGAACGCTGGGATATTCCGCATCGGCGGGCGGTGTCGGAAAAGGATTACTTCGGGCCGGGGGCAGGGCCGGGGGAACTGTCCGAAGTTCAGGCCGAAGCGATCCTGAACATGCGGCTGCGGTCCTTGCGTCGGCTGGAAGAGATGGAACTGATCCGCGAGCGGGACGACCTGCTGAAGGAACAGGCCGATCTGACCGGGCTTTTGGCGGATGACCGCAAACAGTGGAAACGCATCGGCAAAGACTTGGCCGAGGTGCAAAAGCTGTATGGCCATAGCTGGCACGCGGGCGCGCGGCGGACGACATTTGCCGAGGCGGGCGAGGTCGAAGAAGTGCCCTATGAGGCGATGATCGACCGCGAGCCGATCACCGTGATCTGTTCCAAAATGGGCTGGATCCGCGCCATGAAGGGCCATGTGGCGCTGGATTCTGAGGTAAAGTTCAAGGACGGCGACGAAGGCCGCTTCCTGTTCCACGCTGAAACCACCGACCGCATTTTGCTGATTGGCGCGAATGGGCGGTTCTATACTTTGCTTGGGGCCAACCTGCCCGGCGGGCGCGGCATGGGTGAACCTGTCCGTCTGATGGTCGATCTGCCGAATGACAGCGATATTTCCGATCTGATGATCTTCCGCCCTGGAGAAAAACTGCTGGTCGCCTCCAGCGCGGGGGATGGATTCATCGTGCCGTCCGACGAGGTTCTGGCCCAAACGCGGGCGGGCAAACAGGTGCTGACCTTGGGCGCAGGCGTCAAGACGGCGGTTTGCCACAAGGTGCAGGGCGATCATGTCGCCGTCGTCGGCGAAAACCGCAAGCTGTTGGTCTTTGCATTGGCGGAACTGCCCGAAATGGCCAAGGGCAAGGGTGTGCGTTTGCAGAAATACAAGGATGGTGGCTTGTCAGACGCCATCACCTTCAACGCCGCCGAAGGCCTGTCTTGGAAAGATCCGGCAGGCCGCACCCGCACCGAAACCGACCTGACCGAATGGAAGGGCGCGCGGGCCGGTGCGGGCAAGATGGCCCCGCGGGGTTTCCCACGGGACAATCGGTTCAATTGATCCTCTGGAAGGCCGCCCAATCAGGCGCGATATGGCAACAATAAATCCCGTGTTTCCTTGGTGGAAACACAGGCGTTTCCGCATGATTTCCCATGAAGCTTCCTAAATATTCTGCTAAAATTTACGTAGCCGTAAGCGACGTCAAACGTGGGCCATAGCCACCACGTCCTTTCGGTTTTGCTGCGCGCTTGCGCCATTCACAGAGAGGATTTGAACATGGCCACCTTCAGGCTTAACGGCACCCTGCCGATCATACCATCCGATTTGACGATGTATCTCAGCCAGATGCTTTCCGCCCTCGGCAGCTTTGGTCAACTGGCCCCGAATGGTGTGATTGCCATCATCCCGCCCTTTGCCAATGTGCGGTTGCTGGGCACCGGGCTGCAATATGAACTGGCCCCCGGGTTTCCAAGCTTTACGGCGGGCACGCTGACCAGCGGTTCTTTCAGCTATTATGGCTTGAATGGGCTGAAATTCACCAATCTGAACCTTTCCGCCAAGACCTTCTCGAACAAGTTTGACTCCAACCCCACGCTCGCCATCGAATATATGCTGTCAAAGTCGGACATCATCTTTGGTGCGGCGGCTGGCGACAGTATTGCGGCGGGCGACGGGGCCGATAAGGTCTATGGCGGGGCCGGAAATGATACGTTGCTGGGCTTTTTTGGCAGCGAAGGCGGCGACGGCAAGGATTCGCTGTTTGGCGGAACCGGTCGCGACACGCTTTTGGGCGGCGGTGCGGACGACTCGCTCGTGGGCGGCGACGGGATGGACCAGTTGATCGGTGGCGACGGCAATGACCGCATCTTTGGCGGTGCGGGGCTGGATGCCATCAGCGGAGACGATGGGAATGACCAGCTTTATGGTGGCGCTTCCATAGACAATATTTATGGCGGCGACGGCAACGATCGCCTCTTTGGCGGCAGTGGGCCGAACACCTTGGCCGGTGGTGATGGGGCCGACCAGATTTTCGGCGGCATTGAAATGGACACGTTGGATGGCGGATCGGGCAATGATCGGCTGTTCGGCGGTAGGGGTGCTGACTACTTGGAAGGCGGCGACAATGACGACTCGCTTGTCGGGGCTACCGGGAGTGACACGCTCAATGGCGGCAATGGCAATGACACGATCCGCAGCGGTGCAGGCATGGACTATATACAAGGCGGCGCGGGGAATGACCGCTTTGTCTTTGATGCCGCCCCCAGCTTTGGCAACATCGACATCATCGACGACTTTACCATCGGCCAAGACCTGATGATGTTGGACAAGTCGTTCTTTACGGCCCTGACAGGCAGCGGTGCTCTTTCGGCGGCCCAGTTCCGCTTGGGCTCCAGCGCGGCAGACGGCACAGACCGCATCATCTATGATGGGACAAACGGCAATCTTTACTATGACCCCGATGGATCGGGCGGCAAGGCGGCAATTCTGATTGCCCAGCTGGATTCAGGCCTTGGCCTGGATGGCGGCGACTTCCGTCTGATCGCTTGATCGCAACATTAGGGATATAGGAGTTCATCATGGCAACCTTCCGCTTTGGAAAATATGACGCCGTCACGGGCGCAAACGTGCAAAGCTACTTTTCAATCGCCTATTCGCTGATGGCGAGCGGGGCGAACGCCTCGTCGACCAAGATCACCAACAGCGATTCCGGCAATGCCTTGCGCATTGAGGGCAAGAATATGGTGTTTGGCACGGTCCCCAATCCGGGCATCGTGAAGGGCGAAGTGACCAGCCTTTTGCTGAAACATGACGGCAAGGAAACCCTGTCAACCACTGGACTTTCGACCACAGGCGACGATCTCATCGCAACCATGTTTGCTGGACCGCTGGGCTTTCTGCTGGCTTTCATGAGCGGCAATGATCTGGTGATCGGATCCGCGCTGGGCGACACGCTGACGGGCGGATTTGGCAACGACACGATCCGCGCCGGAGACGGCAATGACCAGATCCAGGCCTTTTTCATGAGCCCCGAAGAAGATGGTCGCAAAACCATCTATGGTGGCGATGGCAGCGATCAGATCATGACCCCGATGGCCAATGACGCGATCTTTGGCGGCAACGGTGATGATAGCATGGTAAGCATTGACGGCAGCGACCGCATGGTCGGTGGCTCTGGCAATGATACCATGACGTCGCAGTATGGCAGCTTGCGGGGCACAGGCGGTGCCGGAAATGATCAGATTGTCGGCGGTCTGGGTACGAACAAGCTGTATGGGGGCAGCGGCAGTGACTTTCTGGCCGGCAGTATTTCGCGCGATACGCTGGATGGCGGGGCAGGCACTGACAGCATGACCGGCAGCAATGGCGATGACCGTCTGTCGGGCGGCGGCGGGGTTGACCAGCTTTACGGCGGCGCGGGCGATGACCGCCTCGATGGGGGTTCCGGCAACGACACGGTGGTGGGCGATGGCGGCAATGACACGCTTTACGGTGGGTTGGGCAATGACACGCTGGCGGGCGGAAGCGAGGCGGATCTGTTCGTCTTTAACAGTCAGCTGGGTGGGGCCAACGCCGACATCGTCGACGACATGCAGGTGAACATCGACAAGATCGTGCTGGACCGCAGCATTTTCGCCGCTATCGGGGCGACAGGGCTGATGGCACAGTCGAAATTCAAGATCGGGGCCAATGCGACGGATGCCAATGACCGCATCATCTATAACAGCGGCACAGGCCAGCTTTACTATGACCGTGATGGCAATGGCGGCGCGGCCAAGGTGTTGTTTGCCACGCTGGATACCGGCCTTGCCCTCGACGGGGCCGACTTCCTGATCATCGCCTGAACGGGCGCTCTTTGGGGTCAGGTTCGCCTGACCCCAGAACTTTCGGAAAAGCGCAGGGTGGCTTGATTTTCCGCCCTCAAACGAATATCTCGCCGCCCGAGGAAAACCCGGGCCGTAGGCGGCCCCCCAATCCGGTGAGGCCCAAGATGGCGAAGGCAAAGTTTGAACGCACGAAACCGCATGTGAACATCGGGACGATTGGTCA